>JACCES010000005.1 GCA_013416455.1 Alcaligenaceae bacterium
CGGGTGGTGGTGCCTCCGCGCAGGCGCCGGCCGGTGGCGGCAGCGGGCCGGCGGGTGGTGCCGCGGCCGCCCCCGCGGGCCACTGAGGGCGCACCGTGAACCTGTCGCGCATCTTCATTCTGCGGCCCGTGGCCACCACACTGGCCATGGTGGCGCTGCTGCTGTCGGGCGTGCTGGCGTACCGCCTGCTGCCGGTGTCGGCGCTGCCGCAGGTCGATTACCCGACCATACAGGTGACGACGCTGTATCCGGGCGCGAGCTCCGACGTCATGACGGCGCTCGTCACTTCCCCTCTTGAGCGCCAGTTCGGGCAGATGGCGGGGCTCACCCAGATGACTTCGTCGAGTTCGGGCGGTTCGTCGGTCATTACGCTGCAGTTCGACCTGGACCTTGCGCTGGACGTGGCCGAACAGGAAGTGCAGGCGGCCATCAATGCCGCTTCCAGTCTCCTGCCGGGCGATCTGCCCGCTCCGCCCGTCTACAACAAGGTGAACCCGGCGGATACGCCGGTCATTACGCTGGCTGTGACCTCGCCCACCTTGCCGCTGCACCAGGTGCGCGACCTGATCGATGTCAGGGTGGCGCAGAAGCTGTCGCAGATCACCGGGGTGGGTCTGGTCGGCATCGCCGGCGGGCAGCGCCCCGCCGTGCGCATCCAGGCCAATGCCGCTGCGCTGGCCGCCCGCGGGCTGACGCTGGCCGACGTGCGCTCCGCGATCACCGGGGCCAATGTCAATCAGCCCAAGGGCAATCTGGACGGCCCGGAACGGTCGACGACCATCGATGCGAACGATCAGCTCCGTTCGGTCGAAGATTACGAAAACCTGATCCTGCAGTATCAGGATGGTTCCGTGCTGCGCCTGCGCGATGTCGCCACGGCCGTGTACGACGCCGAGAATGTGCGACAGGCCGCCTGGGTGGGCACGGCGGAAGGCGCCGGAGCGGCCATCGGGCAGCAGCACTTCACGCCGGCGATCCTGCTGAACATCCAGCGCCAGCCCGGCGCCAATGTGGTGCAGGTGGTGGACAGCGTCAAGGCCATGCTGCCGTCGCTGCAGGCATCGCTGCCGGTCGGCATCGACGTCGCCATTGCGGCGGACCGCACAGAAACCATACGCGAGGCGATCCGCCACGTGCAGACGGAAATGATGCTGGCCATCGGCCTGGTGGTGCTGGTGACCTTCGTTTTCCTGCGCAGCTGGACGGCCACCTTCATACCGAGCGTGGTCGTGCCGCTGTCGCTCGTGGGCACCTTCGGCATCATGTACTTGAGCGGCTTCAGCCTGAATACGCTGAGCCTGATGGCGCTGACCATCGCCACGGGTTTCGTGGTGGACGATGCCATCGTCATGATCGAGAACATAGCGCGGCACATCGAAGAGGGCGAGCCGCCCTTGCAGGCGTCTCTGAAAGGGGCGAAGCAGATCGGCTTCACGCTGGTGTCCCTGACGCTGTCGCTGATCGCCGTGCTGATTCCGCTGCTGTTCATGGGCGATGTGATCGGCCGGCTGTTCCGTGAATTCGCCGTCACGCTGGCGGTGGCGATTCTGCTGTCGCTGGCGATATCGCTGACGCTCACGCCGATGATGTGCGCCCGGATGCTGCGTCCTGAATCGGAAATAAAGCTGAGCGCCTTCCAGCGCGCGGCCGGACGCGGGATGGACCGGCTGATCGCCTCCTATGACCGGGGGCTGCGGTGGGTGCTGGGCCGCCAGGGGCTGACGCTGCTGGTGGCGGTGGCGACTCTGGTTTTCACCGGTCTGCTTTACCTGATGGTGCCCAAGGGCTTCTTTCCCCAGCAGGACACCGGTCTGATCCAGGCCATCAGCCAGGGGCCGCAGGATGTGTCGTTTGCCTCGATGGTGGCCCGCCAGAGTATGGCGGCCGAGCGCATCATGGCCGATCCCGACGTCGCCTCGGTCACCTCGTTCACCGGCATCGACGGCACGAATTCCACCCTGAACACCGGCCGGATGCAGATTGCCCTCACGCCTCTGAACGAGCGCGGCAGCAGTGCCGCGCAGATCATCCGGCGGCTGGGCGCCGCGCTCGAAGACCTGCCCGACATACAAGTATTCATGCAGCCGGTCCAGGATCTGACCGTCGATGACCGCATCAGCCGCAACCAGTACCAGATGACGCTTTCCGACCCGGATCATGGTGTGCTGATGGAGTGGACGCCCCGGCTGGTGGATGCCTTGTCAATGGCGCCGGAGCTGGAAACCGTGGTCAGCGACCTGCAGCCCTACGGGCGCGAGGCCATCGTGCGCATCGACCGGGATGCGGCCGCCCGGCTGGGCGTGACCAATGCCGCCGTGGACGATGCGTTGTACGACGCCTTCGGCCAACGGCTGATTTCCACCATCTTCACGCAGTCGGCCCAGTACCGGGTCGTGCTTGAGGTGGCGCCGCAGTACCGGCAGGACCCTTCCGCGCTGACGGGCATCTATGTGAGGGGCAGCGGCGAGACGCCGATACCGCTGAACGCCTTTGCCCGGATCGAGCACGACACGGCGCTGCTGTCCATCGAGCGCCTGGGGCAGTTCCCCGCCACCACGATTTCCTTCAATACGGCGCAGGGCGTGGCGCTGTCGGATGCCGTGGAAGCCATCCGCGCCGTGCAGGCGGAATTGGGGATGCCGGCGTCCGCGGAACTGACCTTCCAGGGCGCGGCCCATGCCTTCCAGGCCTCGCTGTCCAGTACCCTCTGGCTGATCCTGGCGGCCGTGGTGACGATGTACATCGTGCTGGGCATTCTGTATGAAAGCTACATCCATCCTGTGACGATATTGTCCACCCTGCCTTCGGCGGCGGTGGGGGCCCTGCTGGCGCTGCTGCTGACGGGCACCGACCTGGACATGATCGGCGTGATCGGCATTATTCTGCTGATCGGCATCGTCAAGAAGAATGCCATCATGATGATCGACTTCGCGCTGGACGCCGAGCGGGAACGCGGCCTCGATCCGCAACAGGCCATCCATGAGGCGGCGCTGCTGCGCTTCCGCCCCATTCTGATGACGACGCTGGCCGCCCTGTTCGCCGCCATTCCGCTGATGTTCGCCACGGGCTCGGGCGCCGAACTGCGTCAGCCGCTGGGGCTGGTCATGGTGGGCGGCCTGATCTGCAGCCAGGTGCTGACCCTGTTCACGACCCCGGTCATCTATCTGTTCTTCGATCGGAATGCGCGCCGGTTCCAACGGCGAGGACGGGGTGGAGCCACAGTGGCGGAGCGCGGCGCATGAGGTGGTTCGGGGTCTTCATCATGCGTCCCGTGGCGACGACGCTGGCGTGCCTGGCGATGGTCATGACCGGGGCGCTGTCGTATTTCCTGCTGCCGGTGGCGCCGCTGCCGCAGATGGATTTCCCCATGATCACCGTGTCGGCCAGCATGCCGGGGGCCAGCCCCGAGACCATGGCTTCGACGGTGGCGACGCCGCTGGAACAGTCGCTGGGTTCGATCGCGGGCCTGGTCGAGATGAGTTCGCGCAGTTCGGAAGGTTCGACGCGCATCATGCTGATGTTCGACATGAACCGCGATATCGACGGCGCCGCCCGGGATGTGCAGGCGGCCATCAACGCCGCGCGCGCCATGCTGCCTTCGGGCCTGCGCAGCAACCCCACCTACAACAAGGTGAATCCGTCGTCTTCGCCGATCATGGTGCTGGCGCTGACGTCGCCGGTGGCCACGCAGGGCACGCTCTATGATCTG
Source organism: Alcaligenaceae bacterium (assembly GCA_013416455.1). Taxonomy (GTDB): domain Bacteria; phylum Pseudomonadota; class Gammaproteobacteria; order Burkholderiales; family Burkholderiaceae_B; genus Yanghanlia. The sequence goes on from JACCES010000005.1 coordinate 3,710, forward strand.
GCCTCCACCCTGGTGGCGCAGAAGCTCGCCCAGGTGCCGGGCGTGGGCGAAGTCGAAGTGGGGGGCAGTTCGCTGCCGGCCGTCCGCGTCACTCTGAATCCCCAGGCCCTTTACGCCGCCGGCGTGGCCCTGGATGAAGTGCGCCGGGCCCTCAATGACGCCAATACCATGCGGCCCAATGGCGTGGTGGAAAATGAGCGCCACAACTGGCTGGTGAGCACCGGCGGGCAGATGAACCGCGCCGAACAGTTCGCGCCGCTCATCGTGTCCTGGCGCAATGGCGCGCCGATCCGGCTGCGGGACGTGGCGACGGTGGAGGACTCCATCGAGGACCGCAACAAGATCGGCTTCTACAACGACCGGCGCGCCGTGCTGCTCATTGTGCGCCGCCAGGCCGATGCGAACATCATCAAGACGGTGGACGCCATCCGCGGCCAGGTGCCCGTGCTCGAAGCCATGCTGCCGGCGGATGTCACGCTTTCCGTGGCGCAGGACCGCACGCCCAGCATCCGGGCATCGATGCACGAAGCCGAACTCACGCTGCTGATCGCCGTGGCGCTGGTGATCGTGGTGGTGCTCATGTTCCTGCGCAACGCGCGCGCGGCGCTGATCCCGGCGATCGCCGTGCCGGCTTCGCTGATCACCACCTTCAGCCTGATGCTGCTGTTCGGCTATACATTGAATACGATTTCCCTGATGGCGCTCATCGTGGCCACCGGCTTCGTCGTGGACGATGCCATCGTGGTGCTGGAGAACATCATCCGTTACCGGGAAAAGGGCATGCCGCCGCTGCGCGCCGCCATCCGCGGCGCCCGCGAGGTCGGCTTCACCGTGGTGGCCATGAGCGTTTCCCTGGTGGCCGTCTTCATTCCCATGCTGTTCATGGGCGGGCTGCCGGGCAGGCTGTTCCGCGAATTCGCGGTGACGCTGTCGGTGGCCGTACTGGTGTCCCTGCTGATTTCACTGACGCTGACGCCCATGATGTGCGCCCGGCTGCTCAAGGTGGGCCCCCGGCGGGGCAACGGCGGCGGGCCGGCTACCGCGCCGCCGCGCCGCAGCCGGCCGGGCCGCGCCCTGCGCGCCATGGGCGACTGGTTCTGGGCGGGATACAAGCGTTCGCTCAACTGGGCGCTGGCGCACAGCCGCATCACCCTGATGGTGCTGTTCGCCACCATCGGCCTGAACGTCTATCTGTACACCATCGTGCCCAAGGGCTTCTTCCCGCAGCAGGACACCGGCCAGCTCATGGGCTTCTTCCGCGTGGACCAGGGGACGTCCTTCCACGCCATGATGCCCAAGCTGGAGGCCTTCCGCCTGCAGCTGCTGGAGGACCCGGCGATACAGAGCGTGACCGTGCACGCCGGCGGCCGGGGCGGCAGCAATTCCAGCTTCCTGATGATAGAGCTCAAGCCCAAGACCGAACGCAAGGAAAGCGCGATGGAGGTGGTGAACCGCCTGAGGCCGCAGTTCCAGCGCACGCCGGGCGCGCGGTTGACTCTGGTGCCGCAGCAGGACATCTTCGTGGGCGGGCGCCAGCAGAGTTCGGGTTCCTATGATTACACCTTGATGAGCGGCGATCTGGACACGCTCAAGACCTGGATGCCGCGCGTGCAGCAGGCGCTGGCCGGGCTGCCGCAGCTGGTGGACGTCGACACCGACGTCGAGGACAAGGGGCGCCGTGTCGAGCTGGTGATCGACCGCGATGCCGCCAAGCGCCTGGGCGTGGATATGAGCATGATTGCGGCGACGCTGAACAATTCCTTCAGCCAGCGGCAGGTGTCGGTGATCTACGGCAGGCTGAATCAGTACCATGTGGTCATGGGTATAGACGAACGCTATGCCCAGGATGCCGAATCGCTGCGGCTGGTGCAGGTGATCGGCGCCGATGGCCAGCGCGTGCCGCTGTCGGCCTTCACCCGGCTGGAGCGCGGCAGCGCGCCGCTCAGCGTGAACCATCAGGGGCTGCTGGCGGCGGACTCGATTTCCTTCAGCCTGGCGCCGAGTGTGGCGCTGGATGAGGCCATGGCCGCCATCGAGCAGGCGGTGGCGCGCACGGGCATGCCGACCCATGAAATCCAGGCGGGCTTCCTGGGAACCGCGGCCGCGCTGCAGCATGGCGTGGCGCAGCAGCCCTGGTTGATCCTGGCGGCGCTGGTCACCATGTACCTGGTGCTGGGCATGCTCTACGAGAGCTACATCCACCCCATCACCATTCTTTCCACCCTGCCCTCGGCGGGCATAGGCGCGCTGCTGGCCCTGATGATGCTGGGCGAGCAGTTCACGCTGATCGCGCTCATCGGCGTGTTTCTGCTGATCGGCATCGTCAAGAAGAACGCGATCATGATGGTGGATTTTGCCCTGCTGGCCGAGCGGCGCGATGGCCTGACGTCGCGCGATGCCATTTACCAGGCCTGTCTCGTGCGCTTCCGGCCCATCATGATGACCACGCTCGCGGCCATGCTGGGGGCGCTGCCGCTGGTGCTCGCCACGGGCGCCGGTGTGGAAATGCGCCGCCCTCTGGGCATCACGATTGTCGGCGGCCTGCTGCTGAGCCAGATTCTTACCCTGTATACGACGCCGGTCGTGTACCTTTACTTTGATCGCCTGCGATTGCGCTTTGCGCGACGCCACCGTGGCGAAGCGGCGAGGGGAGCCCCGAGCGGGCGTGCAACATGATGAAGACGATGACCACGAGCCTAAGCGCAAGTCTCCCCACCTCGGCGCCGGCATGCAAGGCAAGCGCAAGCCAGAGGCGCAGGCCATGGCGGCCTGCGGCCGCCGGGTTGATTTCCTGCCTGGTGCTGGCCGGCTGCGCGGTGGGCCCCGACTACCAGCGTCCGGACATGGACGTGGGCGAGCGTTTCAAGCAGGCCTCGGTGGCGGCCGACCCTCAGGCGAATGCCGGCTGGGTGCAGGCGCGGCCAGGGGCCAGCGAGCTGCGTGCGGACTGGTGGGTGTCGTACGGGGATGCCATGCTGAATGATCTGATGGCCACGCTGCAGGAACAGAACGTGGATATCCGCCTGGCGGAAGCGCGTTATCGGCAGGCGCAGGCTTCCCTGCAATCGGCGCGGTCAGGCTTTTTTCCGACCGTGGGCAGCAATGCTTCGATCGAACGTTCGGGCAGCGGCGGCGGGTCCGCTTCCGGGTCCGGCGGCGGAAGCGGCAGCTTCGGCGGGGGAGCCAGCAACAGCTACTCGCTGTCGGGCTCGGTGAGCTGGGAAGTGGATCTGTGGGGCCGGGTGAGGCGCACGGTGGAGGCCGGCCAGGCGGCGCTGGACGCCAGCGTTGCGGATATCGGCGACGTGCGCCTGAGTATGCAGTCGGCTCTGGCGCAGACCTATTTCACCCTGCGCGTGACCGATGCCGAGATAAGCCTGATGGAACAGACCGTGCAGGCCTACGAGCGTTCATTGCGGATGACGGGCAATCGCTATGAAGCCGGCGTGGCCATGCAGGCCGATGTGGCGGCGGCGCGGACCCAGCTCGAGAATGCGCGCACCCAGCTGCTGGCGCTGCAGCGCCAGCGCGCCCAGCTGGAACATGCGGCAGCCGTGCTGCTCGGCCAGACGCCGGCGTCGTTCGAGCTTGCCGCCGGCAGCGAGGTGCCGCAACTGCCCACGATACCGGTGGGCATCCCGTCCGAGCTCTTGCAGCGGCGCCCGGACGTGGCCGCGGCGGAGCGGCGCATGGCCGAGGCCAATGCCCAGATCGGCGTGGCCCAGGCCGCCTGGTTCCCGGCCCTTACCCTGGGGGCCCAGGGGGGATTCCGTTCGGGGCAATGGGCCGACTGGCTGACCGCACCCGCCCGCTATTGGGCGCTGGGGCCCGCGCTGGCCCTGACGCTCTTCGATGGCGGAGCGCGCAGCGCGGCGGTCGGGCAGGCGCGTGCCGCCTTCGACATACAGGCGCTGAGCTGGCGCCAGACGGTCCTGGCCGCGCTTCAGGAAGTGGAGGACCTGCTGGTGCAATTGCGGGTGATGGGCATGGAACAGGTGACCCAGGGCCGCGCACTCGAATCGGCCCGCGAAGCACTGCGTCTTACGCAGAACCAGTACGAAGCCGGGCTCATCGATTACCTGAGCGTGGTACAGACCGAGACGACGGCGCTCAGCACCGAACGCGCCGCGCTGAGCCTGCTCTCCGACCGCCTGAGCGCCAGCGCCCAGCTGATGGCGGCGCTGGGGGGCGGCTTCAGGTAGCGCGCATGAACGCGATGCCGTGCGCGCCGTGTTTCTGCGCGGTGCGCAGCGTGCCGGCGCTCTGCCCGCCGATGGCATACACCGGGCAGCCGGCATCCCGCGCCAGGGCCTCGAAGCGCTGCCACCCCATGCCGGCCGCTTCTGGATGCGAGGGCGTGTCGAGCACATGCCCCATCACCATGAAATCCACCCCCATGTCGCTGGCGGCCTGGCGCTCTTCTTCGTTGTGGACCGAAGCGGCGCGCAGCGCCGGCCTGGGCGGCACCGCCCGGCGCAGCAGTATGTCGGCCGCCCGCAGATGCACGCCGTCCGCCCGCGGCCACCAGGATTCACGGTGCGCCGCGTTCACCAGGCAGCGGGCGCCAGCCGCGCGGCAACGTTCCAGCACAGTCTGGAAGGCGGCCGTCAGTTGCCGGTATCCGGCATCATCATCGCGGACACGGGCTTCCCATTCCGGCTCGCGGAACTGCACCAGGCGGACACCGCCTGCGAGCGCGGCGTCCAGGCGCCGCAGCCAGGCTTCGAGGCCTTCCGGCGAGCCGATATTGCTGACGAGGTAGCGATCGGGCAGGGTGAGCCAGCGCAATGGCGGCTCGGTGGCGGGCAGCACAGGGCCCACCTGCAGCGGCGCGGCGGGGTCCGCCCAGGCCAGCCGCTGGCCTTCCAGGCCCTGCGGTTCACCTTCCCAGGCTGTGACCTTGCAGAAGGCCAGGCGCACGATATTCTTGGGGTATTCGTGCACGTAGGTAACCCATGGCGCCGATTCGACGACGCGGATGCCGAGTTCTTCGTCCAGCTCGCGCGCCAGGGCCTGCAGTACCGACTCGCCCGCCTCGATCTTGCCGCCGGGAAGCTCCCACCAGCCCGGCCAGGGCTTGTCGTCGGGGCGCTGCCCCAGCAGTATCCGGCCATCGGGCCGCAGAAGGATGCCGACCGCCACGTCGATGAAGGGCTTAGACATGGCGCGCCGCCCAATCGCGTGCGAACTGCCGGGCCACCCGCCCGGATCGCGAGCCCCTTTCCAGCGCCCATTGCAGCGCTTCGGTGCGGGAGGCCTCGATGGATTCCGGCGAGCAGCCATGCTCGCGCAGCCAGTGATTCACGATATCGAGGTAATCATCCTGCTTGAAGGGGTAGAAGGACAGCCAGATGCCGAAGCGTTCAGATAGCGAGATCTTTTCCTCCACCGTTTCGCCCGGATGGATCTCGCCATCGGACTGGTGTTTGGCACTCAGATTCTCGCTCATGTATTCGGGCATGAGATGGCGCCGATTGGAGGTGGCGTAGATCAGCACATTGTCGCCGGCGGCGCTGACGGAGCCGTCCAGCACGGATTTCAGTTCCTTGTAGCTGGCCTCGCCTTCCTCGAAGGACAGATCGTCGCAGAAGATGATGAAGCGTTCCGGCCGGTCGCCGACGATCTGGACGATGTCGCCGAGATCGGCGAGATCGGATTTGTCGACTTCGATCAGGCGCAGCCCCTGGTCGCCGTACTGGGCCAGCATGGCCTTGACCAGAGAACTCTTGCCGGTGCCGCGCGCGCCGGTCATCAGCACATTGTTCGCCGGCCGGCCTTCCAGGAAATGAAGCGTGTTGCGGTCGATCACCGCTTTCTGGCGCTCGATGTGCCGCAGGTCGCCGAGCTCGATCCGGGCGATGTTCCGCACCGCGTCCAGCCAGCCGCGCGAACCGCGCTTGCGCCATCGGAATGCATGCGCCTGCCAATCGATGGGCGGCGGGGCGGGGGGCAGCCAGGCTTCCAGTTGCGCCAGCACACGCTCGGCCCGCTCCAAGAGCGTGTTCAGTTCATACGTGGTCACGGATGTCTCCAGATCCTCTGTCGTGGGCAAACCTTCATTATCGCCAATTTGAGCCGGCACTCATGCGCCGGCGCCGGACTTCACCGCGAGCACGGGCCGGCCGGCCACAATGAGGAGCCGCCGGCTCCCCGGCGCCGGCGGGTGCGCGCCACACGCCGGGCCCGAAAGCAGGAACATCCGGTCACGTATAATCCCTCTCTTTGCCGTAAACCTTTTTCACAGTCACTTCCGTCGGGCCTGCCTTGAACCTCAACGATCTGTTAGACCCTATCGCAGACGATATGAAGGCCGTCGATGCCGTCATCCGTGATCGCCTCGATTCCGAAGTCGTCCTCATACGCACAATCGGCGATTACATCGTTGGCGCGGGGGGCAAGCGCATGCGGCCGGCCATGCTTTTGATGCTTGCGCGCGCACTGGGTTACCAGGGCAACCTGCATCATCTGCTGGCCGCGGTGGTGGAATTCATCCATACGGCCACGCTGCTGCACGATGACGTGGTGGACGAATCCGACATGCGCCGCGGCAGGCATACCGCGAATGCCGTTTTCGGCAATGCCGCCAGCGTGCTGGTGGGCGATTACCTGTATTCACGCTCCTTCGAGATGATGGTGGAATCGGGCTCCATGCCCGCCATGACGGTGCTGTCGGCGGCCACCACGGTGATCGCGGAAGGCGAAGTGCTGCAGCTGCTGAACGTGCATGATCCGGACGTATCGCTAGAACGCTATCTGCGGGTGGTGCGCTACAAGACGGCCAAGCTCTTCGAGGCCGCCGCACAGGTGGGGGCCATCATTGCCGGCGGTACGCCGGAACAGGAAGCCGCGGCGGCGACCTATGGCCGCCATATCGGCACGGCCTTCCAGCTGGTGGACGACGTGCTCGACTACGGCGGCGATGTGCAGGCCCTGGGCAAGAATGTGGGTGACGATCTGCGCGAGGGCAAGCCCACTCTGCCGCTCATCCGCGTGATGGAAGTCGGCACGCCGGCGCAGCGCTTTCTGGTGCAGGACGCCATTATGCACGGCGACGGCGATTTCACCGCCGTTGCGCGCGCCGTACAGGAAACCGATGCGCTGGAATACACCCGTAATGCCGCCGTGGCGGAAGCCGGCCTCGCCCGGAAGGCGCTTTCAGCTTACCCACCTTCCACGCACCTCGATTCTTTGCTAGAATTATGCTCTTTCTCGGTTAGCCGGGATCGCTAGAAAATTTCCCGAAGCCTGTTTCGGGGCCTGTTCGGGCGGCGCCAATAGGTGCTTTCAGGGCGGCAACGGGGCAGGCAAAAAGCACGGAATCGGGGCGTAGCTCAGCCTGGTAGAGTACTGCGTTCGGGACGCAGGAGTCGGAGGTTCGAATCCTCTCGCCCCGACCAAAACAATGGTCGAAAACCCTTGTAAATCAAGGGGCCAAAAAGCACGGTGAAAGCCGTGCTTTTTGTATTGGGGCGCCCGGAAAGGGTCTTATGCCAAATCTGTGCCGGATTCGTGGAGCTTGGCAGTGCACGTGACCTCGGTAAGAACGACTTGTGTGCCGGAGGGCAACGAGCTGCTGTTCCACGATGGCCACTCACCGGGCACTTTTGGATAGATTTTTCTGTTCGTTTTACAAAAAAAATAGATATTTATTTAAAAAGTAAGATTATTATAGAAAAAATTCAAGTTCCGTAGAAATTTTCTCAGCCCGGCAATGGCCATTCCGCTCGGTTACAACGCCCTCATTACCCGCTTTAACTTGGCGGTACCGCCGCTTCGCCAGACCTTCTGGCTGGGTGTGCGGGCGGCTGAGACTCGCACGCAGGCACTCGATGGTACCGAACGCATTGAGCTGCCTCGCGGGCGGGCGTCCGCCAGGCAATCGACGGTAGAACAGCTCACCTTCGCGTTAAAGCGCGAACACTTGAACTTGACCGTGCTGGGTGCACTTTTCGAGCACCGTCAAGTTCTCACGGAAATCCAGGAATGGCTGACCCGTCGGCCAACGTCCGGCTATGCTCGCCAAGCGGGATACCTTGCTCACTGGCTGGCCGGCGCCGACTTTGAGTATCGGGCACCGGCCGGGTCCCCGCGCGTGCGGTTATTGAACTCCGATGACTATTTAGTGGGCCCGGAAACGTCCAGCCCGCAGTTCGCGGTGGTCAACAATCTGCTCGGCGGACGGGAGTTCAGCCCGCTTGTGCGAAAGACCGGAACGTTGCGGGAGTTGCTGGCCGAAGACCTGCGTACCAAAGTGGACAAGGCAATGGATGCCATTGAACCGGAGATGCTCGGCCGGGCGGCGGACTACTTGTACCTTTCCGAAACCCGCTCGACTTATGGCCTCGAAGACGAGGTGCCCAACAGTCATCGTGCCGCCAAGTTCCGGCAACTGCTTGAAATGGCTGGAGAGCCTGGCGCGCTCAGTGAAGAGAAACTCTGTGATTGGCAGAACCTCATTGTGACGCCGCTGAGCGCCGAATCCAGTTATCGAACGTCTCAAAACTGGCTGTCGCGCCCAGGGCGGTTGCGCAATATTGCCGACTTCATTCCGCCACCGGTCGAACAGGTGGCCCCCATGATGGAAGCCGTCGGTCGGGTGGCGGCATATGCCACAGAAGGGGTGCTTGACCCGGTAGTGGCCGCGACCTGTGCAGCCTTCGGCCTGGTTTTCGTGCATCCGTTCTTCGACGGAAACGGACGACTGCACCGCTTTCTTCTGCACCACGTTCTGCGCCAGTCAGGTTTTACGCCGGCCGGCGTGGTGCTGCCCATTTCGGCTCGCATGCTGAAGCAACTGGACCGCTACTCGTCGTTGCTGAAGTCCTATTCGAAGCCTCGCACTGAGCTATTGGACTATCGGTTGGACAGCGACAGCGCCACTATCTGTGTGACAACACCCCAGCCCCTATGGCTCTATGCCTACTTTGACGCCACCGAGATCTGCGAATTCGTGCTCCAGTGCTGCAAGCTTTGTGTCGAGGAAGACTTGGCGTCAGAAGTGGAATATCTACGCAGCCATGACCAGACAGTGCGTGAACTCGAAACCTGGCTGGACATGCGTCAATCGAAACTGAATTCGCTTATCGATATCATCGTACAAGGCCACGGCTCGCTATCCCGGCGCAAGCGTAACTTCGTCGAGGAACTCACAGATGAACAGGTGGGGCGTATCGAGGAGGTCGTCGCTCGTAACTTCGTCAAATACATTGATCAGCAGCTGTAGGGGATTTTTTCAGAATAGTGACTGCAAGTAGTGATTTTTTCAGTTCCGTAGATTTTTTTGACCACGCGCCAAAGCGCAAGCTTCTCCACATCGCGGGCTGCGGGCCGCGAGGTGGGCAAGCTCCGGCCGACAGGCCGGAGTTCTTCACTGGCATGCGACGTGTGCATAGAAGAATCTGATGCACCAAGCACGTCGAGCGGGCCCCGCTACATGTGCCTCAGAAGGCCGTCCTGAATAGAAGCCCATCCCACAGGAGACAACGATGCCGTATTTGCGTAGAACTTTCACCATTGCCGCGGTCTGCCTTGCGGCGCTCGGGAGCGCCGCCTGTACTTTGTCGGGCTCGCAGATGGCCGATGGCAGCTATACCCCTTCGGTCGGGCAGGGGGGAAAGGATGTGGTGTGGGTGCCGACCCCGCAGGCCTTGGTCGACCACATGCTCGATATGGCTGAGCTCACCCCGGATGACCGGCTGGTCGATCTGGGTTCCGGCGACGGCCGCCTGGCCATTACGGCGGCCAAGCGCGGCGCCACCGCCCGCGGCATCGAATTCAACGGCGATATGGTTGCCCTTTCCAGGCGGGCGGCTATCGAAGAAGGCGTCGCGGACCGCGCGACCTTTGAGCAGGCCGATATCTTCAGATCGGATTTTTCGGATGCCACCGTCGTCACGCTTTTCCTGTTGACGGATCTGAATGTCCGTCTGAGACCCACCTTGCTGGCCATGGAGCCGGGTACGCGGGTGGTGTCCAATACCTTCGACATGGCAGAGTGGCGTCCTGATGAGACCGCCATCGTCCAGGATGGCTGCGTGGGCTATTGCCGCGCCCACAAATGGCTGGTCCCGGCTCAGGTCGCCGGCACCTGGGTCATGGATGGCAAGCAACTCCAGTTGAGACAGACTTTCCAGATGCTCAGGGGAAGTTTGCGGGACGACGGCACGAGACAGTCGATCAGCGACGGCCGCATGGCGGGCCGGAAAATCCAGTTCTCCGTGGGCGATGATCTGTACTTGGGCGAAGTCCAAGACGACCGGATGCATGGAACAGTCAATGGCTCGCACCGCTGGGAGGCAGTGAGAGCCCGGCCGTAGGCCCGGCTTGAGGCAGGTCTATGGGGAAATGCGGCGCAGACATCCGTATGCCTGCGCCGGGCATTGGAAGAGGATGATCAGGGCGCCGGGTTCGGATAACGCTGGTGGATGGCCTGGATGGCGTCCATCACCTCTTCCGGCAGGGATACGTCGGCGCTGTCGATGTTTTCTTTCAACTGGTCGAGACGGGTTGCGCCCATCAGGTTGCTGATGACAAAAGGCTGCTGATTCACGAAGGCCAGTGCCATGGTCGCGGGCGACAACCCGTGATCGCGCGCCAGCTGCACATACTCGGCCGTGGCGAGTTCGGCCTGGGGCTTGTTGTAGCGGTCGAAACGTGTGAACAGTGTCATGCGGGCGCCCTCGGGGCGGGCACCGTTCAGGTATTTGCCCGCCAGCACACCCATGGCCAGCGGCGAGTAGGCCAGCAGCCCCAGGCCTTCCAGGTGGCTGAATTCCGACAGGCCGTTCTCGTAGCTGCGGTTGAGCAGGTTGTAGGGGTTCTGAATGGATGCGATGCGGGGCAGGTTCCGCGTTTCAGCGAACTTCAGGTATTGCGCCACGCCCCACGGGGTTTCATTGGAGACCCCGACATGGCGTACTTTGCCGGCCTTGATGAAGTCTTGCAGCACTTCCAGGGTTTCGTCGATGGGCACCGTGTAAGCATCGGTCTTCCACGGGTAGCGGGGGCGGCCGAATGTGGTTGTGGTGCGGTCTGGCCAGTGCAGCTGGTAAAGATCCAGATAATCGGTTTGCAGGCGCTTCAGGCTGGCGTCCAGCGCTTCGGTCATGTTCTTGCGGTCCAGACGCGTCTGGCCGTCGCGGATATGGCCGGGGCGTTTCGGATCGGTGGAAGGGCCCGCGACCTTGCTGGCCAGAATGATGTCCTTGCGCCGGCCCGTTCTGGCCAGCCATGTGCCGATATACGTTTCGGTACGGCCCTGGGTCTCGGCCTTGGGGGGCACGGGATACATTTCGGCGGCATCAACCAGGTTCACCCCTCGCGACAAGGCGTAATCGATCTGCTCGTGGGCATCGGCTTCCGTGTTCTGTTCGCCCCACGTCATGGTGCCCAGGCCGATGAGGCTGACTTCGATGTCTGTATTGCCAAGTTTGCGGTATTTCAAGGTTGGCGCTCCGTGAGTGATTTCTGACGATACCGGCCGGTAGGCAGGCGACTTGGCGATGTTAACACCGCTGTTTGCTCTTGCCGGCCGCCTGGGGGCCGCAAGCAACCGGCGGAAACGGTGGTCTCGCTTATAAGGGTTGCGCCGAATACCAGGCCGGCGCGCGCTTTTCAGTAAATGCGCGCAAGCCTTCCGCGCTTTCGCTGCTCAGCCTCTGGGCTGCCGCGCCCTGTGCAAGCGATGCCACATCAGTGGCGGGCTCGCCGCCGTACTCACATGCCAAAAATGATGCTTTCGTTCTGGCAATGGCTGAAGGCGACGCCCGCAGATAGGCGTGGATGATCTCGTTGCCGCGATCTTCCAGCCGATCCGGTGCGACGATTTCGTGCACCAGCCCGATTTCTTTGGCCGTATTTGCGTCGAAACGCTCTCCGGTCAAGGCGTACCGCCGGGAATTCCTGTGGCCGATCACCGAATTGAGTTGCGGCACGATAGGAAGCGGCGCCTGGCCATGGAGGACTTCGGAGATCGCGAAGCTTGCCGTGCTGGAAGCGATGGCCGTGTCGCAACACGCCGCAATGCCCACTCCACCGCCGAAGCACGCGCCGTTGATCAGGGCGACGGTGGGGAAGGGCGCCAGGTTCAGCTTGTGAAGTACCGTCGTCGTTGTCAGCGATACCTGAAGAATGCTTTCCGGCGTGCCCCTGGACACTTCATCCACCCAGTCCAGATCGGCGCCGGCCTGGAAGTGGCGCCCGTTTCCGGTAACAACCAGCAGGCGGGTGCGGCCCTGGGCCGACAGGGTATCGAGCAGGCGCTCCATTTGCACCAGCATGTCTCCGGTGTATGCGTTGCCTTTGTGCGGCCGGTTGAACTTCACGCGAACCACGCCGCCGCGTTCTTCTTCCACAATGATCGGGTTGTTGTCAGTCATTTGATCGGGTTTCCAGTTAGAAGTGCCCTCGGCGGCGGGGCCGCTGCTCGGCCATCGATGCGTGGGCGTTGAAGGGGTGTTTCGTGAAGCGTCTACAACAGCTTTAGCCTTGTCGGGCAGACTGTACCAGCTGTTGATCAGAACGCTCAGGATGTCGGAAACAGCCTGAGGCGCGGAAGGTCTCTTGTACACTGGGTGGGCGGCGTCCGTGAAACAAGATTCAGCCGTTCTCGTAAAGCAGCTTTCCCCACATTCCTGGCGGTGACAGACAGGGGCCAGGGCTTTATTCGAAGAAGGAGACAATATGAAATCATGGCTCAATGCGTCGTTATGCGCCGCGGTGGCCGGCTTGATGCTGATCGCACCCGTCCAAGCCCAGAACAAGCAGGTCATCAAGATCGGATGGGGCTCCACCGACGGGCCGCAGGACCCGTACGCCATCGGCGCAAGAGCCTTCAAGGCGGCTCTTGAAGCCCATCCCGACGGCCAGTCCTTCGATGTACAGCTCTATCCCAACCGTCAGCTTGGCGACGAGAAAGCCATGCTGGAAAGCGTCAGAATGGGGCTGGCGGAAGCCGGCATCATCACCAATGCGCTCATGGCTCAGACGGAATCCTCATTCTTCCTGAATGATCTGCCCTTCCTCTTTGCATCCGAGCAACAGGCCTACGATCTCATGGATGGCCCGGTCGGGGAAAAACTGAAGAAGAACCTGGAAGCCAAGGGGCTCAGCGTGGTGGGGTACATGGGCGGCGGCTTCCGCAGCATGGTCAACAACGTCCGGCCCGTGGCGACCCCGCAAGACGTATCCGGTGTCAAATACCGCGTCATGCAAAGCCCCATCTATATCGGCATGTACGAATCCCTGGGCGGCAGCCCGGTGCCGATGGCCTGGGGGGAAACCTATACGGCGGTCCAGCAGGGCGCGCTCGATGGCCTGGAAATCCCGCCATCGGTCATCGATGCCGCCAAATATTACGAAATCGCCAAATATCTGTCGCTGACCAACCATACTTTCTCGGTTCTGCACCTGGTGTTCAACAAACGTTTTCTGGACAGGCTTGACGGGGACAAGCGCCAGGCCATTCTGGATGCGGCTCACAAAGCGACCCAGGAACAACGCCAGGCCAGCGACGAAGTTGCCTCACATGTGGTGGCCACCCTCAGGGAAAAAGGCATGGAGGTCAACGAAGTCGAGGACATTGCAGCCTTCCGCGAAAAGGTGAAGCCCGTGTACGAGCAGTTCCGCAAGAGCATCGGCAGCGATCTGCTTGATGAGGCACTGGCACAGGTGAATTGAGTGCGGGCCTGGTGGGCGCTGAGCCACCCTGCCTTGGCAGGGTGGCGGCGCCGCCGGGCAGCGGCATCAGCTTTCTGCGGGTTGCCTGGTCCGTGTGCGTTCTGGCCCACGCCAGGGTCCCGGCAATTTCTCGAGGGGCTACGCGGCCATGGATCTCAGGCGGATCAATGGCATGCGCACATGGAAGCAAGCCGCAGCTTCCCCGTTTTGATCAGTGTGCATGTTCGGCGGGAAATGCCATTTCGGTTTCCCACGGCAGTGAAGGCGGGATGGCCCAGGACAATTCCTCTGAAAGCACTTGAATACGTGGGGACAGCTGGCGGTTGGGCAGGTAAATGAGCAGGATTTTCTCGCCCGGGGGAGTCCAGTCCTGCAATACCACCTTCAGCCTTCCGCTGAGCACACCCGCCGCGGCAACGTAGCTTGCCATGCGTGCAATGCCCGCCCCATTGAGAACGGCGTCGAAAATCGCTTCCGGATGATTGACGTTCAGACTGCCTTCGGGCACGTGGGTATATCGATTCCCGTTCTTTTCGAAATTCCATTCGTGGTAGCGGCCGGTATTCCATTGCGCATAGGCCAGGCAGTTGTGATTGACCAGTTCACGAGGCGTGGAAGGCGTGCCGTGCCGTTCAAGATAACCGGGGCTTGCGCAGGTGATATATCTGAGGTTGGAAATCGGCCTTGCGATGAGGCGGGAATCGGGTATGTTTCCGATCCGGATGAGAGCATCGAAGTTTTCTTCAGCAATATTGGGCGTGCGGTCGCTGAAATCCGCATCGATGGAAAGTTCAGGGTATTTTCTTGTGAGCGCCAGAAGCGCCGGCATGATCAGGACGCGCCCCATCGCCAAGGGGGCATGGACTCTCAGTTTCCCCCTGGGCTGCTGGTTCGACCCGACGAGCAGCCCTTCGGTCGTTTCGACTTCGAGCTGAATGGCCCGGCACTTTTCAAACAGCAGTTCCCCTTCGTCCGTCAGGGAGATGCTGCGCGTGGTCCGGTTGAGCAGCTTCACGCCCAGTTCCGCTTCCAGTAATGAAACGCTTTTGCTGACGGCGGCGGCAGAGGTGCCCAGCCTGTTCGCGGCGGCGGTGAAACCCCTGCATTCCGCCACTCGCGCGAAGACGACGACATGCTTGAAGTTGTTGATGAGCGTGGACATGGTGGTATGAGATGGGATGGAGGGTCGATTGTTAGCTTAAAGTTAAAAGTGATTTTTGTATATGCCGGTTTATCCCCGGGAAGGCCGCGCGTACACTTTCCATTATCGAATTCCGTTATCGGGTTGGCGCATTCTGCAATTATAAATTGGCCGAAAATCATATTCTCCACTTGATTTATCGGGTGAATATCGTGTTCGTATTTTGTCCGGTTTATTTTATTGATGCGTCTTTTTTTTATATATGTCGATTGGAGTGCGCGTGGGTTCATTGTCAGAGGCAAAAGTCGGCCCCGAAAAATTCTATTTCGACAGCCTTGGGTCGGGGCGATTCCTGATTCAGCGCTGCGACACATGCGGTCTTGCTGTTTTCTATCCGCGCAGCGTCTGCCCCCATTGCGGCGGCGAGTCCCTCGGCTGGTTCGAGCCCACGGGCAAGGGAACGGTCTACGCAACGACTACGGTCCATCCCGCCAAAGACGCCGGCCAGTCCTACAACGTCTGTCTTGTGGATCTCGATGAAGGTGTGCGGTTGATGTCGCGGGTGGTTGACGTGCCGGCCGCGTCCGTACGTATCGGCATGCGCGTGACGGCCCGTGTAGAGGGGGCCGGGGGCGATGCCAAGGTCGTATTCGAAAGCGGGCGGGGAGACTGACATGAAGCAGTTCAGGGGCAAGGTCGCCATCGCGGGCGTGGGTACGGCCGGTCTGGGCAAGGCCGAAGGTTATTCGGAACTTGAAATATTGACGGCTGCGGCCATGGCGGCCATCAAGGATGCCGGGCTGGGCTTGAGGGATATCGACGGCATCACGACATGCAGTTCCCTTTCGGCCATGTGGGCCTTGCCGGTGATCGAGTACCTTGGCATACGGCCGGCGTTCATAGACAGCACCATGTTGGGCGGGTCGAGCTACGTGGCTCACCTCATGCCGGCCATTCAGGCGCTCGTATCGGGGCAGTGCAACGCGGTGCTGGTGTGTTATGGCAGCACTCAGCGTACCGCGCAGTTCAACCGGGCGGAATTGACCAAGGTGCGCAAGGTGCTCGAACCGCAGCCCTACGAGATGCCCTATGAGCCGCCACTGCCGGTGGCGGCCTATGCGCTGGCCGCAAGCCGCCACATGCATCAATACGGCACGACGCGGGAACAACTGGCGGAAGTCGCGGTGGCGGCGCGCAAGTGGGCGCAACTGAATCCGGAAGCGCTGATGCAATCCGATCTTTCCGTGGAAGACGTCATTCAGGCCCGTCCGATCAGCGATCCCTTGACCGTGCGTGATTGCTGCATGGTGAACGATGGCGCCGGGGCCTTCGTGCTGGTCCGCTCGGATCGGGCCAAGGATCTTCCGCGCAAGCCGGTCTATGTGCTGGGCAATGCCACGGCGGTCTGGAATCGGCAGATCTCTTCCATGCATGACCTGACCGTCACTTCCGCCGTCGAATCGGGGGCACGTTGTTTCGATATGGCGGGCTACGGGGCGGCGGATATGGATCTGGCCATGCTCTACGACGCTTTCACCATCAATACCCTGCTCTTCCTGGAAGATCTCGGTTTCTGCAAGAAGGGCGAGGGCGGGGCGTTCGTCGCAAACGGCGGCGTGGCGCCCGGCGGCCGGTTGGCGGTGAACACCAACGGCGGTGGGCTTTCCTGCATCCACCCCGGCATGTACGGCGTGTATCTGGTGATCGAGGCGGTCCGGCAGTTGCGCGGCGAGTGCGGCGCGCGCCAGCTCGATGATCCCAGGCTGGCGGTGGTGCATGGCAATGGCGGCACCTTGTCCAGTCAATCCACGGCAGTGCTGGGAACCGCTGAAACGCTTTGATTCCAAAGCAAGAAGCATCGTGACCATGGAACGAAGCGCAAACTCCGTTCTTCGCGCCGGAGGCGGAAGCATGTCGGGTACGGTGGCGCGCGCGTTTTCGCACGATAGGTGAGGACTATGTTGAACAAGGTTGTCGGTTCGCTGGAGGATGCGGTTTCCGGAATCCAGGACGGATCTACATTGTTGATTGGTGGGTTCGGTGCGTCCGGGGTTCCCGAGGCTCTGCTGGTGGCTTTGCTGGATGCCGGGGTGAAGGGCCTGACGGTAGTGAACAACAACGCCGGCAATGGCGAGATCGGGTTGAGCCAGTTGATACGGGCGGGGCGGGTGGAAAAAATGATCTGTTCCTATGCCCGGTCCTCCAATCCCAGGAAACCCAATGCCCAGGCGTTCGCCGATTGGTACCGGGAAGGGAAGATCCGGCTTGAACTGGTCCCCCAGGGCACGCTGGCGGAAAGGCTGAGGGCGGCCGGCGCGGGCATCGGCCCCTTCTTTACGCCCACCGGCTACGGTACGCGCCTGGCTGAAGGCAAGGAAACACGCGTGATCGACGGCCGCGGATACGTGCTCGAAGAACCGCTGCATGGTGACGTGGCTTTCGTGAAGGCGCGATATGGGGATTCCGCGGGCAACCTGACCTACCGCTATGCGAGCCGGAATTTCGGGCCCGTCATGTGCACGGCGGCGCGTCTCGCTGTGGCGCAGGTGGACAAAGTGGTGGCTTTGGGGGAACAGCATCCCGAGCATATCGTTACGCCGGGCATTTTCGTGCAGCGGGTGGTGGAGTATGGCAATGCCGATTGAAACTTTGACTCGCCACGATATGGCGAAGCTCGTCGCTGACGATGTGCCGGCCAATTCCTACGTGAACCTGGGTATCGGCATGCCGACGCTGGTGGCCGATTACCTGCCGGCGGGGAAAGGCATCGTCCTGCACAGCGAGAACGGCTTGTTGGGCATGCGCGCATTGAAGGAGGGGGAGCCGGTCGACCCCGACATGCTGAATGCCACCAAAGAGCCGGTGGCGCTGGATGAAGGCGCTTCGGTCTCCGACCATGTGGTGTCCTTCGCGATGATGCGCGGCGGCCATATCGATCTGACGGTGCTGGGGGCCTTCCAGGTGTCGGGCCGGGGCGATATCGCCAATTGGGATACCGGTGACAGCGACTCGATTCCCGGCGTCGGCGGCGCGATGGATCTTGTCGTGGGCGCCAAGCGCGTGTTCGTGATGATGCAGCACGTGGATCGCGACGGCCGCCCGAAGATCGTTCCCGAATGCGTGTATCCGCTGACCGGTTGCGCAGCGGTACATCGTGTCTACACGGACCTGGCCGTCATTGACATCACATCCTCGGGGTTGGTCGTGCGGGCAATGCTCGACGGCCTGGATTTCGATGAATTGCAGAACCGCACGGCAGTGCCGCTTCGGCTTGCCTCTGATTGCCGTGTACTTGAGCGTAGTACCGATTTCGAGAAGTCGAGGAGTATCGAATGAGCTGGACCGCGGAGTTGAACGAGCTGGCGCAGCGCCAGGCCTTTTCCCTGGAAATGGGCGGGCCGGAAAAAATCAGGCGCCAGCATGACAATGGCAAGCTTACCGTTCGTGAACGCATCGAAGGGCTGGTGGATGCGGGTTCATTCGTGGAGGTCGGGGGCCTGGCCGGCAGCGGGGAGTACGACGAGAACGGGCGCCTGAAGAAGGTTGTGCCGTCCAACGTGGTGATGGGGCGGGCCAGCCTCGACGATCAGCCCGTGGTGGTGATCGGCGACGACTTCACGGTTCGCGGCGGCGCCAACGACGGCGCCGTGGGCGACAAGATGATATTCGCGGAGCAGATGGCCTTCGACCTGCGCATTCCGATCGTGCGCATGGTGGACGGTACGGGCGGCGGCGGCTCCGTCAAGAACATTGAAAAGATGGGGCATGCGCTGTTGCCCAAGATGAAGATCTGGGCCTCCGTCGCGCGGAATCTTTCCCATGTCCCCGTCGTGTCCCTGGCGCTGGGTTCGGTGGCGGGGCAGGGGGCGGCGCGGGTCTCGGGCAGCCACTATTCCGTCATGGTCAGGAATACGTCCCAGCTCTTCATCGCCGGGCCTCCCGTGGTGGCGAAGATCGGCCAGAATCTGGACAAGAACCAGTTGGGAGGAAGCGCGATCCATACCCGCAACGGTGTGGTCGATGATGAAGTGGCCTCGGAAGAAGAAGCCTTCGCGGCGGCGCGCCGATTCCTGAGCTACCTGCCGCCGTCCGCCGACGAGACAGTGTCCAGGGCGGCCGTACCGGCCAGCGTGCCGGACCAGTCCTGGCTTCGGGACGCCATTCCGCACGATACGCGCAAGGTCTACAAGATTCGGCCGATCATCGAGACCCTGTTCGACGAAGGGTCGGTCTTCGAGATCGGCAGGCATTGGGGCAAGGCGATCGTTTCCGGGCTGGCGCGGGTGGATGGCTGGCCAGTGGTGTTCGTCGGCAGCAATCCCTACCACTATGGCGGCGGCTGGGATCGCCACACCGCCGAGAAATTCATCCGCCTGGTGGACCTCGCCGAGCTGTTCCGCCTGCCGGTGGTCAACATGGTCGACGTCCCGGGCTTCCAGATCGGCCTGGAAGCTGAAAAGGACGGCGTCATGCGCGCGGGTGTGCGGGCGTTGACGGCCGTCACCCAGGCAACCGTGCCCTGGTTCTCCCTGATCATGCGCCGGGCTTTCGGCGTGGCCGCCGGCGGTCATCAGAATTCGAGCCGCTTCAATTTCCGCTACGCCTGGCCTTCGGCGCAATGGGGCTCGCTGCCCATCGAGGGGGGGCTGGATGTGGCCTACCGCGCCGAGATCGAAGCCGCGGAAGACCCGGAACGCAAGCGCCGCGAAATCGAGGAGCGCGTGCGCGGCCTGACTTCGCCGTTCAGAAGCGCCGAAGCCTTCGTCATCGAGGACATCATCGATCCGCGGGAAACCCGGGCACGCCTGGTCGAGTTTGCGAACCTGAGCGCGAAGTTCCGCAGGCCCCGCGAGTTCGCGGCGGGCCTGCGGCCGTGAGGATGACGATATGAAGAAGATTCTCATTGCCAATCGGGGCGCCGCCGCGACACGCATCGACCGGGCGGCCAAAGCGCTGGGGATGAAGACCGTCATCGTGTATTCGGAAGCGGACAGTGAACTGCCTTACGTCCGGGCAGCGGAAGAAAGCTATTGCATCGGGCCGGGGCCGGCGCTCAGGAGCTATCTCGACCAGGAAGGGATCCTCGATGTCCTGTGTCGATCCGGCGCCGACGCGCTCCATCCCGGCTACGGTTTCCTTTCCGAGAACGCGGGCTTCGCCCGCAAGGTTGAAGCGGCCGGAAAATGCTTCATCGGGCCTTCTCCGTATTGGCTGGAACGCCTGGGAGACAAGGCGGCGGCCACCGCCCTGATGCGTGAACATGGCCTGCCGATCGGCAGCAGTTCGGGCGTCCTGCCGCTGGATGACCCCTCGGCGGTCGCGGAGGCGGCCGCGGCCATCGGGTACCCGGTCCTGATCAAGCCGGCCAAGGGCGGCGGTGGTATCGGCATGATTCCGGTGGAGGGCGCCGGGCAGCTCGCCGAGGCATGGGACAAAGCGGCCAGCATCGCGACCAAGGCCTTTTCCGATGCGGCGCTCTACCTGGAAAAGTTCATTTTCGAGCCGCGCCACATCGAATTCCAGTTTCTCGCGGATCGCTATGGCAACGTGATGTCGCTGTACGAGCGCGATTGTTCCACGCAGCGCCGCTATCAGAAAGTGATCGAAGAAGGGCCGGCCCCGCGCATCCCCAGGGAAGAACTGGACAGGATGGCGGAAAGGCTCAGCCGCATTCTGTCGGACATTGGTTACGACGTCATCGGAACAGTAGAGACTTTATATAGCCCTGCAACGGGTTTCTCGTTCCTGGAGGTCAATACCCGGCTTCAGGTGGAGCATGCGGTCACCGAAGCGGTGACGGGCGTGGATATCGTGCTTGCGCAGATTCAGCTGGCGGCGGGCGTGCCGCTGTCCGAGGCCGTGCCCGAGCGTCCCTCTTTGAAGGGGCATGCGATCGAGGCCCGGATCTATGCTGAGCATCCCTTGTCCTTCATGCCGTCGCCGGGTGTATTGAAGGCTTTCGACATCGGCCAGGGTGACCCGGACATACGGGTGGAAACCGGATACGCGCAAGGCTGCCGCGTGTCGAGTTACTACGACCCGATGGTTGCGAAAGTGATCGTGCACGCCGGAACCCGGGACGAAGCCATTGCCAGGCTGTCGGCGGTGTTGCGGGCGGCGAACGTGGAGGGCATCAAGACCAATATCCCGGCGATCGTCAAAGTGCTTCAGTCAGGTCGTTTCAGCGACGGTGCGATGACTGTCGACGCCATGAGGCATGTGCTGGCCGAAGCGGCCGGCCAGGTAGTGTAGCGAGGAATATATGAAAGAGCTGCTGTCGAATATATCGGGGCGGGTGATCGCCTGCAACGTGAAAGCCGGCGATGAAATCGCTGTGGGCGACGAGGTGCTGATGGTCGAATCCATGAAGATGGAGATCCCGGTCGAAAGTGAAGAGTCCGGAAGAGTCGTTGAGCTGTTTGTGGGTGTGGGAGATGAAATCGAAGAAGGGCAGCGTCTGGCCGTTCTGGCCTGAGCCGCATGAAGAATTCCGGCCTGCCGGCCGGAGTTTCTTTGTCACGATGCAGGGGGCGCCTTTGGCGCCACATTGAGATTGCCCCCGCCTGACTCGTCGTGAACGACGGGGCTTGCGCGTTGGGGGCGTGACCAAAACTATAAAGGGAGATCAATATGACTACAGTGAAACTTGGAACGCACAAGCAGTGCCCCGCAACCGGCCTGCTTGGCAGGCTGCTTGCCGCGGCGGCCGGCGTCATGATTGCCGCGACCCCCGCTGTCGCGGCCGCTACGAATTACCCGACGAAACCGATCATTATCAATGTTCCGTTCTCGGCGGGCGGCACGACGGACATTCTTGCACGGGCCATCGGCCAGCAGCTGGGGCAGAAATGGGGCGTTTCGGTGGTCGTCGAGAACAAGCCCGGAGCGGGCGGCAATATCGGCACGGCCCAGGTGGCCCGCTCCGCGCCCGACGGCCATACGCTGGTGATGGGCACCATCGGCACCCACGCCATCAACCCGAATCTGTACAAGGACATGCCCTACGATGCGGTCAAGGATTTCGAACCCATCACCCGTACGGCCATGGTGCCCAATGCGCTCATCGTCCAGAAGGATGCCCCCTACAGCACCGTTCAGGAATTGATCGAGTACGGCAAGGCCAATCCGGGCAAGCTGACTTTCGGTTCGTCCGGCCATGGCAGCACCCTGCATATGTCGGGCGAGACCTTCAAGATGATGACGGGCGTGGACATGGTGCACGTGCCCTACAAGGGCAGTTCGCCCGCGGTGGCCGATCTTCTCGGGGGGCAGATTTCCATGATCTTCGACAACCTGCCCTCGGCGCTGCCTCATGTGAAAGCGGGCAGTTTCAAGGCGCTGGGCGTCACGTCGGCGGCCCGCGCGGAGCAGCTGCCCGACGTTCCAACGGTTTCGGAGGCCGGTGTCCAAGGGTACGAGGTCATGTCCTGGTTCGGGCTTTGGGCTCCCAAGGGCACGCCTCCCGAGGTCGTGAAAAAACTCAACGCAGCGGTGGTCGAGATCATCAATGATCCTGACATGCAGCAGACCATTCGTTCGCAAGGCGCGATTCCCCACCCTGAAGCGCCGGAAGAATTCGCCGCGTTCATCGCCAGCGAAACGAAGAAATGGGGCGATGTGGTCCGCAGCGCAAATCTCACTATTCAGTGACCGTTGAACCGGTGCCGGCCTTCATGCCGGCACCGCCGGAGAGGGAAGGATTATGAAAGGCATGATGGAAGGCAAGGTCGTCGTCGTGACGGGCGCGGGCGGCGGCATCGGGCGCGAGGTGGCGCTGCAGCTGGCGGCGGCGGGGGCCCGGGTGGTCGTGAATGACATCGGTGTTTCGCTTGCGGGCGAAGCGCTGGATGCGGGTGTGGCGCCGGCGCAGGCCGTGGTGAATGAAATCATCGAGGCGGGCGGAACGGCGGTCGCCAACCAGGACTCGGTGGCGACCTGGGATTCGGCCCACTCCATCATCGCATGCGCAATGGATAGCTTCGGCCGCATCGATGGCGTGGTGAACAATGCCGGAAACCTGCGTGACCGTTCTTTCCACAAGATGAGCGAGGACGAATGGCGTGCCGTCATTTCCGTGCACCTGGACGGCAGCTTTTTTGTAAGCCGGGCCGCCGCGGAGCACTTCCGGAAGCAGGAAAGCGGGGCCATGGTCCATATGACGTCGACATCCGGCCTGATCGGCAATTTCGGGCAGGCCAATTACGGGGCGGCCAAACTCGGCATCGTTGCCTTGTCGAAGATGATCGCCCTGGACATGCAGCGCTACAACGTGCGGTCGAACTGCATTGCCCCGTCGGCATGGAGCCGCATGACCAGCTCGATTCCGGTCAATACGCCCCAGCAGCGCGAACGTGTCGAAAAGCTCAAGAAAATGGAGGCCGGCAAGATCGCGCCCATGGCGATCTACCTGCTCAGCGACCAGGCGGCGCAGGTCACAGGGCAGGTGTTCGCCGTCAGGGCGAACGAAATCATGCTGATGAGCCAGTCTCGCCCGCTGCGGTCCGTGCATTGCGGTGAAGGCTGGACCCCGGGGCTGATATCGGAAATTGCCATTCCGGCCATGCGGGCGCATTTCTATCCGCTGGAACGATCGCCGGAAGTCATGTGCTGGGATCCGATCTGAGATCGTGGCGAGTGACGGGCCCCGGCCTGCGGGCCGGTGCTCCTCCGTCATGATGGCGCGCGCGCCGCGCCGCGTGGCCATGGGTTTTCACAAGGGGGTTTAGACATGCTGCTGAGTTATGGGCAATTGCTGGACTATGACATTCCGGAGGTCCGGCAGAGCTATACCGCGAGGGATGCCCAGTTGTACGCCCTGTCGGTGGGTGTCGGCCAGGACCCGATGGACGCCGATGATCTGCGCTATATCGATGAACGGTACGGGCCGCTGGTGCTGCCGTCGATGTCGGTGGTGCTGGGCTACCCGGGTTTCTGGCTGAAAACGCCGGGAATCGGTGCGGACACTGTCCGCCTGTTGCATGGAGAGCAGGGCGTGGAGCTGTTTGAACCGCTGCCGCCGGGCGGTCATGTCTCCGGAAAGACAAGCGTGACGGAGGCCGTGGACAAAGGGGACAAGGGCCTGCTTCTGTACTCCGAGAAACGGCTGACCGATCTGGATACCGGGCGTCTGCTCGCCCGTACGTTCGCGACGCACGTGCTGCGCGGAGACGGGGGCATGCCGGGCGCTCCCACGCAAGCCAGACCTGCGCACCGGATTCCTTCCCGGCCGGCGGACGGGCGGGTGCGCATAAGCACGCGGCCCGAACAGGCGCTGCTCTATCGGCTCAACGGTGATTACAACCCTCTGCACAGCGACCCGGAAATCGCCCGCAAGGCGGGCTATGAACGGCCGATTCTCCATGGGCTCTGCACTTTCGGCGTGGTGGCGCAAGCACTGCGAAAGATCCTGAGCAGCCAGGGGCTCGGTGAGCTGAGAACATTATCGCTGCGCTTTTCCGCCGCCGTTGTTCCCGGCGAGACGCTCGAACTGGACATCTGGAATGATGGGTCGGTCCGGGGGCGCGTGCTGGAAAGAGATGTGGTCGCCATCGACAATGGCTGCTGGGAGCCGTTTCCCGCCGCCGACCCCGCCACGAGGTCGCAGCCTCGGCCAAGGTGACCACAGGAGATAAGCTCATAACCACGATTTAGTTTCAGATCGGCCCGTTGATATTCATCATGGGGGTTTTGCTTGAAACCTGGACGAAAGATGAGTATTGATGGCTTGCAATGGCCTGCCGAGGGGGCCTGTAGGGTTCCGTATCAGGTGTTTTCCGATCCCGCGATCTATGCGCGGGAACAAGAAAGAATCTTCCAGGGGCCGACCTGGAATTATCTGTGCCTTGAAACAGAGCTGCAGGAACGCGACAAGAGTCTGACCGCCACCATCGGGGAGATTCCCGTCATCGTGTCGAAGGACAGGCTCGGGAATATCCATGCGCTGGTGAATCGCTGCGCGCACAAAGGTGCGCTTGTGCAGCTGCAGCGCGAGCAAACCGGCAAACTGCTGACCTGTGTCTATCATTCGTGGTCGTACGACAAGGATGGCTCGCTGAAGGGTGTCGCCTTCCGCAACGGCGTCAATGGAAGCGGCGGCATGCCGGACGATTTCCGGCTGCAGGATCACTCGCTGGATCGCATCCGAGTGACGGTATTCGCGGGGATCGTATGGGGCACGTTCTCGCCGGCCACGCCCCCGATCGAGGAATACCTGGGCAGTGAGGCAAGCGCTTTCCTGAGCCAGAGCATGACAGGGGAGCTCAAGATCATCGGCACCCACAGCCAGATCATCCACAACAACTGGAAACTGTACGCCGAGAACGTGCGGGACACGTACCACGCCACGCTGCTGCATACGTTCTACACCTCGTTCAAGATCAATCGCCTGGACATGGACGGCGGCATTCTCCTGTCGCCGTCCCTGCTGAATGCCATCAGTTTTTCCAAGCGGCGGACTTTCTCAGAGAACGCGGAATATCAGTCGGCGGAAGTCCACTCCGCCAAATATGAAGCGACACTCAAAGGCAAGCAATTGCTCGAAGCCTGGGACGAGCGCCCAGACGGTGTCACGCACAGCATCCAGACGGTATTTCCCACGCTGGTTTCCCAATACACACTCAATTCCCTGGCGGTACGGATCTACCTGCCCAAGGGGCCGCGCAAGACTGAACTGATCTGGATCTTTCTGGGCCGGAAATCCGACACGCCGGAGCAGGAGAAGATGCGCGTATTGCAGGCGAATCTGACCGGCGCAGCCGGCCTGGTGGCCCTGGAAGATGGCTGCATCAACGAGTTCGTTCAGCGGGGCACGGCGGCATTTCCCGACAGAGCGTCGTTCATCGAAATGGGCGGGCGCGAGGCGGAATCCAACCGGTGCTCTCGCGCCACCGAGACGGCGGTCCGGGGCTTCTGGTCCGGATATAGGGAATTGATGGGCTTCCAGGGGGACCAGTGATGCAACGAGATCGACAAGTACAGGACCTTCTGGTTCGCAGCGCCAGCTATCTGGATGAGGATCAGCTCGAACAATGGGTGGAACTGTTCGAGGAAGACGCCGTTTACAGGGTCACCACCGCGGAAAGCCTGCGCAAGGGCTACCCCGTATCGATCATTCATTGCGAGGGGCGGCACATGCTCGAAGACCGCATCGCCGCATTGCGCAATGCCAACATCTATGAGCCGCACACCTACTGTCATGTATTGAGTCTGCCGCAGAGAAAGCAGACGGATGGTGAGGAAGTCATCGAGACCCGCTTCATCGTCACACGCATCTTCGAGGACGGGCGGACCGATGTCTTCGCCACCGGCAAATACATCGACCGCTACACGGATGGGGATGAGGACTGCCGGATCAAATCCCGCATCGTCGTGCTGGATTCCCGCGCCATTGACGTTCTGCTGGTTATTCCGCTGTAACGCCACACCGAGGATCATTTCAAATGAAGAACGTAAATTCCACGCGGCGCCGTCTGCTGGCGGCCGCCGCGGCCCTGCCCCTCGCCGCGCCACGGTTGGTGTCCGCCAATCCGTTTGCCGCCGGCCAGCCGGTTCGTGTTCTCTTCCCATGGGCGGCCGGCGGCGAGCTCGACGGGATTGTCCGGCGGCTGCTCGATGGCCTGGGAAAAGAGCTGGGCACGCCCTTCGTGATGGAGTACAAGCCGGGTGGAACGACGGTGCTGGCGGCGTCCACGCTGATCAATGCGCGGCCGGACGGGCAGACCCTGATGATAGGCAGCAGTTCGACCTTCGTGATCAACCCGGTGACGCGGGAAGACATCAAGTACGATCCGCTGACGGATTTCGATTATGTCAGCCATCTGATCGAAAACGCTTTCTATATCGCCGCGCGGCCCGACGCGCCGTACGATTCGCTGCCCTCGTTCATCGAATATGCCCGCAGCCATCCCGGGGAGGTCAGCTACGCTTCGCAGGGGGTGGGTTCCGTGCCGCATCTGCTCATGGAACAATTGAGCGAGCTTGCCGGCATAAAGCTCATCCATGTTCCCTATAACGGGCCTTCGCGCGTCGTCCAGGACCTCATCGCCGGCCATGTCGATACGGCCATGATGACGCAAATGCTGCCGGCGCTGCAGGCGGGCAGGGTGAAGGGGCTGGCCTATACGGGCCATGCCCGCCAGCCCGTCCTGCCGGACCTGGCCCTGGCTTCCGAGACCATTCCGGGGTTCACCGCCCATGTCTGGTTCGGTCTGGTGGCGCCGCGCGGCACGCCGGCCGCGTTCAGCCATGCGGTCAGCGATACGCTGCTGACACTCGGAAAAGACCCCGCCCTGACCGATGCATTCAACCAGGCCGGCATGTCGTTTCTGCCCTCCAGCCCGGAGGCATTCCACGACAAGGTGCGGAAGGAGCTTCCTTCCTGGCAATCGACTTATCAGAGTTTGCTGGCCCGGGGGCGCATTCGCCCCATCGGGTAGTGAAGCACGCCGGCCCGCGCCTGTTCCGCATGAGTCAAAAGTATCAGAACAGGTCTTTATTGATATCGAAGATATATCGTTGATGATGGAAATAATATTGGACCGGAACGGCTCCGGTCCAATATGCTGCGTGCGTGGCGGGCGAGTCGATCATGGATGCGGCCGCCGCGCAAGGCCGGACCGGGCCGCTTCCCAAGCGCGATGTTCCGTATAACCCTCATGTATTGATATCAGCGAAGAGACAAATGAAGACGATTCGAAAACTCCTGGTGGCCAACCGTTCCGAAATCAGCATCCGCGTCATGCGGGCGGCTGCCGAGCTGGGGATTCGAACCGTCGCCATCTTCGCTCATGAAGACCGGTTTTCCCTGCATCGCTTCAAGGCCGACGAAAGCTATCTGGTGGGCAAGGGCAAGAAGCCCATCGAAGCGTATCTGGATATCGACGATGTACTGCGCATCGCGCGCGAAGCGGGCGTCGATGCGATCCACCCCGGCTACGGCTTTCTGTCCGAGAATCCGGAATTCGCCCAGGCCTGTGCCGACCAGGGCATACTCTTCGTGGGGCCCGGCCCGCGTGTCATGAGCATGCTGGGCAACAAGATTTCGGCCCGCGCGGCGGCTTCGGCGGCGGGGGTGCCGGTCATGCCGGCGACGGCCGCGCTGCCGGACGATATCGATGAGGTCAGGCGCGTGGCCGGCGAAATAGGCTACCCGCTGATGCTCAAGGCGAGCTGGGGCGGCGGCGGGCGCGGCATGCGCGCAATCGGTACGGAAGCCGATCTGATCGACCAGCTGAGTGTCGCCCGCGGGGAAGCCCGCGCCGCTTTCGGCAACGACGAGGTCTATCTGGAAAAGCTCGTGCAGCGTGCGCGCCATATCGAAGTACAGATCATCGGCGACACGCACGGCAACATCGTTCACCTGTTCGAGCGCGATTGCTCGGTGCAGCGCCGCAATCAGAAGGTGGTGGAGCGCGCGCCGGCCCCCTATCTGGACGGGGCCACCCGGCAAGCGCTATGCGATGCGGCGTTGCGCCTGGCCCGCGAAGTGGGCTACATCAATGCGGGAACGGTGGAATTCCTGATGGACGCCGATACCGGCAAGTTCTATTTCATCGAAGTCAACCCCCGCATCCAGGTCGAGCACACGGTCACCGAGGAAGTCACCGGCGTCGATATCGTCAAGGCGCAGATCCGTGTTGCCCAGGGCGGCCGTATCGGTGTCCTGGAAGGCGACGAAGTGTCCGGCGTGCCGGCCCAAGCCGATCTGCGCCTGAATGGCCATGCCCTGCAATGCCGGGTGACGACCGAGGACCCGGAACAGGGTTTCGCGCCCGACTATGGCAGGATCATGACGTATCGCAGCGCGGCGGGTTTCGGTGTGCGCCTGGACGGCGGCACGGCTTATACCGGTGCGATCATCACGCCTTACTTCGATTCGCTGCTGGTCAAGGTCACCGCCTGGGCGCCCAGCGCCGCCGAGGCCATATGCCGCATGGACCGCTCTCTGCGCGAGTTCCGGATACGGGGCGTGTCGACCAATCTGGCCTTTCTCGAAAACGTCATCAACCACCCCTTGTTCCAGTCGGGCGAGTGCACGACACGCTTCATTGACGATACGCCTGAATTGTTCCAGTTCCGCGAGAGCAAGGACCGCGCGACCAGGCTGCTGCGTTTCATCGGCGAAGTGGTCGTCAACGGCAACCCGGAAATGTGCGGGCGCGAACTGCCGGCTCACCGCATGGCGGCGCCGGCCGTGCCGCAGGGGGTGGATCTCACACAGCCCCCGCCGGCGGGCGTGCGCGACATTCTGCTCGAACTGGGCCCGGCCGGCTTTGCGCGCTGGATGCGTGAACAGCCGCGCACCCTGCTCACCGACACGACCATGCGCGACGCGCATCAATCGTTGTTCGCCACGCGCATGCGCTCCAAGGACATGCTGGCCATCGCGCCGTACTACGCACGCATGCTGCCCGGGCTGTTTTCTGTGGAGTGCTGGGGCGGCGCGACGTTCGATGTGGCGATGCGGTTCCTGAAGGAAGACCCGTGGCAGCGCCTGGCCGGCCTGCGCGAGGCGATGCCCAACATCCCGCTGCAGATGCTGCTGCGCGCCTCGAATGCGGTGGGTTACACCAACTACCCCGACAATGTCGTGCGCCATTTCGTGGCGCAGGCCGCCCGGGCCGGCGTGGATATCTTTCGCGTGTTCGACTCCTTGAACTGGGTGGAAAACATGCGCGTGGCCATCGACGCGGTCAACGAGTCGGGTGGCGTATGCGAGGCGGCGATCTGCTACAGCGGCGATATTTTCGACAGCGGCCGGCCCAAGTTCAATCTCAAGTATTACGTGGATCTGGCCAGGGAGCTGGAACGCGCGGGCGCCCATGTGCTGGGCATCAAGGATATGGCCGGCGTATGCCGGCCACGGGCGGCGGCCGCGCTCGTCAAGGCGCTGCGGGAGGAAACCGGATTGCCGGTGCATTTCCATACGCATGATACGAGCGGCATTTCGGCGGCGAGCGTGCTGGCCGCCGTCGAGGCCGGCGTGGACGCGGTCGACGGCGCCATGGACGCCATGAGCGGCCTGACGTCGCAGCCCAATCTGGGCGCGATCGCCGCCGCACTGGGCGGCTCGGAGCGTGATCCGGGCCTGGACCTCAACGCCATGCAGTCGATTTCCCAGTACTGGGAAGGCGCGCGGCGATATTACGCGCCGTTCGAGGCCGACATGCGTTCCGGGACGTCGGACGTCTACCGTCACGAAATGCCGGGCGGTCAGTACACCAATCTTCGCGAGCAGGCGCGTGCCCTGGGCCTCGAACAGCGCTGGCCCGACATCGCCAAAGCCTATGCCGACGTGAACCAGCTGTTCGGCGATATCGTGAAAGTGACGCCGACTTCCAAGGTCGTGGGCGACATGGCGCTTTTCATGGTGGCCAACGACCTGACACCCGAGGACGTGCGCGACCCGCGCCGTGAACTCAGCCTCCCGGAATCGGTCATTTCATTGTTCCGTGGCGATCTCGGCTTGCCGCCCGAAGGCTTCCCGCGCGAGTTGCAGCAACGCGTGCTCAACGGCCAGACCGCGCTGACGGAACGCCCCGGCGCCAGCCTCCCGCCGACCGACCTCGACGCGGCCCGTGGCGAAGTCGAGCAGATCCTGGGAGGGCCGGGCACGGAACAGGATCTCGCGTCGTATCTGATGTATCCCAACGTGTTTACCGAGTATGCATCCCACGTCCGTCAGCATGGCGACACCGAGAGCCTGCCGACGCCGGTCTTCTTCTACGGCATGCAGGAGCAGGACGAAATCGCGGTGGAGCTCGAAAAAGGCAAGACGCTGGCGATCCGTCTGATGGGGCGGGCGGTGTCCGACGAGGACGAAGAGCACCGGCTGTTCTTCGAGCTGAACGGGCAGGCGCGCAATATACGCATCCTGGAAGCGGGCTCGGGGGGCGCGCGCAGCAAGTCGAATCTTGCGGAAGAGGGCAACCCGCTGCATGTGGGCGCGCCCATGCAGGGTTCCATTTCCAGCGTGTCGGTCAAGCCCGGGCAGCGCGTCAGGGCGGGGGATCCGCTGGTGCTGATAGAAGCCATGAAAATGGAAACCATGATTCGCGCCGAGCGCGACGGCATCGTTGCCGTCGTGCATGTGCAGCCGGGCGATGTCGTGGAATCCAAGGAGCTTCTGGTGGAATTCACGCCCGTGGAATCAGGGGCTTGAACAAAGCCCTGGACACAATGTATTGACCTACCGCAGCTCAAGCGACGCGGATTACGCTTGAGGTTTTACAACCCGAGGCGCAGAGCCGTAATTGAGGGGGTAGGTCTGCCTGTTCATGCAGACCCGCTCTTGCCGGGGCGAGACAGGGCGAATTCATGCAATCTGCGGTGAAGCGTTGCGCGTGAAACCCCCAACTGCTTCGCCGTCGCCGAAACATTCCATCCATGGCGCTCCAACGCCGCGGCGAGCGCGGCGGGGTCGGAGTCCGCGCGCGAGTCCACCCTTGCGCCAGAAGCGCCTTGCGGAAATTCCCCTTCGGCTCGTCCCAAAGGCGGGGGCAAGCTATGCAATTCCACCGTCGGCGACTCTGTGACCGCCGTCGCGAAACGGGCCACATGCAGCAACTCGCGCACATTGCCTGGCCATCCGTGGTTTTCAAGAACGCCGCGGGTCTGCGGCGAGAGCGTGCATGATCCAAGGCCCGCTTCCGTCGCGGCCGATTCAAAAGCGCGCTCGATCAGCGCCATGCGATCAGAGCGTTCTCTGAGCGCCGGCAGGCACAGGGTTCCGCCGCTGATCCGGTAATAAAGGTCTTCCCGGAACCGGCCCTCACGGACAAGCGCCTGAAGATCATGCAGTGTCGCCGAAATCAGGGCGAAGCGGATCCGGACGGGCTCGGTGGCCCCGACGGGTACGAACTCGCCATCGGAAAGCACCTGCAGCAGTCGCCCCTGCAAGGGCAGCGGCATGTCGCCGATTTCGTCGAGGAAGAGCGTGCCGCCATGCGCGCCGGCCAGCCGCCCCGGAGATCCCTGTTTCGCGGCGCCGGTAAAGGCGCCGGCGCGGTAGCCAAACAACTCGCTTTCAATGAGCTCGTGCGGAATCGCCGCGCAATTGATGACCACGAACCGGCCTTTCCGGTGGGGGCCCTGTGCATGGAGCGCGCGCGCAAGTTGCGTCTTCCCGCTACCGCTTTCCCCCTGCAGAAGGAGGGGCAGCCCCCGGCCGTGCAGCCGCTGCGCCACTCGCAGCGCTTTCACCATGGCATCGTCGTGACCCACCATCTCAGCCAGCGTCGGAGCGCGGGCCGGGCCTGCGTGGTGGGCGGGGGAGCCAGGCCCGCCGGCCAGAGCCCGTGGCACCGAGCGCGGGCGCATGGGAGCATGAACCGACGCGGAAGCATGAGCGCCGGGCCCGGGCCTGATCGCTTTCACATGCACGGGTTTCATTGCACTGCCGAGGGTGCCGGCGAAAGAGCTCAGAAGGTGGTCAACGTTCTCGACGCCTTCAAGAGCACCGAGGCGCTGCCCGACCAGCCTGTCCGTGTCGACTCCGCTGGCGGCCAGCAGCCAATGGGTCAGCGGTGTGGCGTCGATGATGCGGCCGCTGTCATCGATCGCAAGCCTTGCTTCGGCGGCGCCGTCACAAAAGTCATCATGGCGCGACAATCTCAATACGTAGTGGCGCGCATGCCGTCTATCGAAGCACAGGTTTTCGATCCGGCGCGCGGAACTTGCCGCCAGTTCACGCAAAATACTGTGGAACGCATGGTCGGTGGGTCTTAATGAAGAGACATTCAGTGTCCCCGCCAACTGGCCGTTTTCCCCGAAAATGGGGGCCACCGTACAACTGATCGTCGCCAATTTAGTGGCAAAGTGCTCGGACATGAGCACCGATACCGGCCTTTGTTCCTTGAGACACAGGCTGATCCCGGTGGTGCCCTGGGTTTCCTCCGTCCAGATCGAGCCCGGCAACAAGCGAAAGCGCGAGCATTCATCCATGACCGATGCCGGACAGCGATACTGAATGACCGCGCCCTGTGCATCGGTCAGCATGACGACCGGGGCATGGTCGGCGAGGCGTTCATACAGCCGGTCGACCTCCGGATTCGACAGTACATACAGGTCTTCGATCAGCTCGCGCCGCACGAGCAGTTCCGCGTGGGTCAGGATCTCCGGGTGCCCGATCCGGTCCGGCACAAGGCCGTGGTCGGCGGCGCTGCGTTTCCATGAGGCACGAATACCGCTGTCCGGGGAAAGCATGGCGGCCGCATCGTCTTTCTGCAGCGTGTCCATCACCAAATGGGCATGATTCATGAGGAACCTCATTCGTCGTCCCCGAGGCCCACAAGTACAAACCCCGCATGCTGAGCGGGGCCAGGCGAGGTCAGGTGAAGACGGCGCCGGGGACGCCCTGCGGAAAGATGCCGCCGAATCAGCCGGCAACCTCCCGGAAGCATGTATCCGGCAAGTGTTTTTCGAAAGTCCTGCTGCTCAAGGTATCAATGTTTTACACTGATATCAAGTGCTTATTGGATATCCCGGAACGACACGCAGCGCGCCGCCCGGACGATGACCCATGTCGTCCGGGCGGGCGTCGGCAACCCGGGGCACCGGATGCCGCGCCGAATGGCTATCGACCCAGCGCGGATCGAATGGCGGGCATCACCTCTCGCGCGAGCAATGTCATTGACTCGAATTCACGTGCCCGATTGACACCGCTGCCGTCCATCATGGCCATCAGAAGGCCTCCAAACGGGCCCGTGCGTTCCCGGAATGCCAGAAGCTTTTCCGTTACGGTCTTGGGAGAGCCATAGATCACCATGCTGTCGATCAATTGTTCCACGGTGACCGCATCGTCGGGCTGCTTCGGGTCGTCCTTCATCACCGCCGTGTAGTTTGCCGTGCGCAGCACTTTCCAAAGGTACTCGAAATAATAGTAGTTGCTGCCTTTGGGATCCATCACACGATCGAGTGCTTCCGAATCACTTCGAGCCAGCACGATATTGCGGGCCACACGCCAATTTTCTCCGCTGGCTTCATGGCCGCCGGCCTCGCAGCCTTCCTGGTACTTCTTCCAGTGGCTGGCAATCACATACTCCGGGCAGAAATTCGCGCTCATCGGACCCCAGCCGCGGATGCCGGAGGTCTTCATGCTGTCGGAAAACGGCGACATCGCCGTCATCATGATCGGCGGGTGTGGCCGCTGGTATGGTTTGGCGATATAGCCGACGCCGAGTTCCGGGATCACGGTGTCGGCGATCTTTATTTTCCAGTGCCTGCCTTCAATATGGTAAGGCGGGTCGCCTTCCCAAAGTTTGAGTATGGTGTCGATCGACTCCATCATCCGGTCATTGCGGACGGCGCCATCGAGCACGTCGAACAGTTCCATGTCGCTGGCCAGGCCGCCCGGACCGATGCCGAACATCAGCCGGCCCCGGCTCAGATGGTCGAACTGAGCCACTTCGGCCGCCACAACGGCGGGATGGTGATTGGGCAGCGCGATCACGCCCGTACCCAGGCGTATATTGCGGGTACGGTGCAGCAACGAGGCGAGGAACATAAGCGGCGAGGAAATGGGCTCGGTCGTGCAGGACATGTGCTCACCGATCCAGACCTCGTCGAATCCCACTTCATCGGCGTAAATCACCCTGGCGGCGTCTTCCTCGTAGAGTTCCGCGATCGAACGAGTGGGCGGGTGAAGAGGCATGCCAAAAAGACCGAGTTTCATTGTTGTCTCCTATAGTGGGCAAAAGCGCTGTTGGCGCGTTGATCGCAGCTACGCTGCTGTGGTAATGGATGCTTTCCGGCCTGCCAGCCAGACGAGCGGGTAGGTTTCATGGGCGGCCTCGGGGCATTGCACGGCTTGAACCAGGCCGACGAACAAGGTGTGGGTGCCATAGTCGGCCGTCCAGTCGACATCGCAGTGAATGACCGCGGATGCCGTCCGGAGCCAAGGGAGAACTCGATGCTCGGCGCCTGTCGCGCCGTGCCAATCGGCTGAGCGAAACCGGTGTTCCCGGAGCGCGGACTGCGAGAAGGGCGCCAGCAGGTCTTCCTGCTGGCATCCCAGGATGTTGACGCAGAAGCGCCGTGTGCGGACGAGCACGGGGTGCAGGCTGGCACTCCGGTTTACGGCCACCAGCATTGACGCCGGTTCCATGGACACGGGTATCACGGCTGACGCCACCATGCCATGAGGCCGGCCCTCTTCGTCACGGGCGGTGATGATGGTGACGGAGGCGGCAAGCCGCCGCATCGCTTCGCGGAAGCCGCCGGACGGATCCTGTGTAAAGGGGGGATTGGGGCTTGGTACACCCATACATTTGTCTCCTGGTCTTATGCCAAGCCATTTCGGCTCGTATTGCAGTACCTTTGAGCCAATTCCATGCCGGATTCTTTAGGTATTAAAAATCAATGGCTTATGGAATTTTTGGGTGTCGCGTGAGACACAAGGTGTATCATCGCCCGTGTCTCAGAATCGCCGCCTGAGACACTTTCCAGACGAAAACAGGGTGTGGGCACAGCCTTCCCGACGTATGATGAACACTCCCATCCGACAGGAGTACAGAAATGTCGCGCAAACGGCAGGAAGCGGACCCCGATGAAGTCGCTCTGATCGAATGGTGCACGGTCGTGGAAGGATTCTTTGTGGCGGCCGGGGTGCCACTGCGGGAAGCCCAGCAGTACATCGAGGATGAGGCCGACTGGTTCACCGACATGTTCTATGACGGGTTCAGCCCTGAACAGGCGGCCAGAGCGGCGCTGGCGGATTAGTGTCAACAGGCCCTGGCCCGGCCGCCCACGCCGGAATGCGCGCACGAGCGGGAAGCGGCGGCAAGGTTTATGGCAACCAGAGCGGTATCGGCGCTTGGCTGGTTCTGACGAGCTCATCGCAGCAGTCCCGCCCTGAAAACCTGCTTTGGGCGCGTTTCAGCGGGACCTGCCGCCATATTTCATGCCCAGCTGAATGGGCGCTCTTTATTGGCGTCAAAGGCTGCCGTTCTTGTCCGCCATCGCGTTCGGCGCAGGTGCGAAAACCCTTTCCGGTGACGACCGGCCGCTCGGCGCGCCAGCTTGCTTCACGTCTTCTTCGAAGCCTCGATGATCTGACGCCAGAGCTCCAGTTCCTTGGGCGCATCGGCACTCAAGCTCTTGGTGTCGGCCAGATCCAGCGTCACGGACTCCTCATCGCAAAACTGCTGGAAAGCTTCCGTCCGCCCAATATCCAGAAGCACGGCGGAGAGTTTTTCCACGGTGGCGGGCGGGATGCCCGATGGACCGAAAACACTGACGAACGCCGTAACGGAATAGCCATTGACGCCTGCTTCGGCGACGGTCGGCACGTCCGGCAGGCTCTTCAGGCGCTCGGTTCCGCTCACCGCCAGCGCGCGCAGCCGCCCCGCTTTCACGAGCTGCAGCGCCGACGACGCGCTCTGGAAAGTGAAAGCCACCTGCCCGCTGACGGTGTCCGTAACGGCGGGTGCCGCGCCCTTGTACGGAATGTGGCGAGCCTGAGTGTTCGTCATATCGTTGAGCACCGAGACGGCCAGATGTGGCGCCGTACCGGTGCCGGCGCTCGCGTAGGTCACTTCCCCGGGCCGCGCGCGCATGTCGGCGATGAGGTCCGCCAGCGTGTTGTATGGAGAAGCCGTCGGCACCAGCAGCACGACGGCGGCATTGTTCAGTCGTGCGATAGGCGTGATATCCGCGATCGGATCATAGGGCAATGGCGTTTCTGACAGCCACCGGTTTGTGTAGATCGGAATGGATGAGAGCAGGAGCGTATGTCCGTCGGCGGGCGCCCTGGCAACGAAGTCAACGCCAATGATGCCGCCGGCGCCCACCTTGTTTTCGACGACGATTGGCGTTCCCAGACGCTGCTGTAAAGGTTCGGACAAAAAGCGCGCCGTGCGATCCAGGACAGTCCCCGGCGATGCGCCGACTATCAGGCGGACCGGCTTGTCCGTGAAGGTCTGTGCGCGGGCGAGACCGGATGTGCACAGGCCGAGGGCAAGGGATGCCTTGAGCATATTGCGTCGGGCGCCGTCAACCTGGCGGGGGATTCTACGATTTGCTGAGTTCAATTGGCCGTCTCCGAAGTGTTTGGAAAGCTCTGAACAACTCGCCGCGTTGCATACAGCCCCGGATCCGGGTGGTTTTCCATCCCGGCCCGGGGCCTCCGCCCGCCGCTCGAATTATTCAGAGCTTCCCTTGAGAGAATTCGCGGGGAATAAAAAAAGGTTTATGAATTGATGAAATTTGCCGCTCGAATTAACGAGAATTTCCTTGTCATTTATTCGTAAATGCAACGTTGGCACACTTCCCGGAAACGCAAACTTGAGGATTTCCCTTGCATTGTCCGCATTCTGACAATGTCGGTTTCGCGTCCAGAATCTAATAGCCATATACCCGGCGCATGATGGCGGGTCGTATTCCAATCCAGCCAACGCAAAGGCGACAACGCCGCATATATCCACCAGGCAGCCATGAATAAAGATGAAGCATCAGACGTCCTTCCCCCCATTGAAGAGCCTTCGACTCAAAAGCTGGGGTTGACTGCGCAAGAGTCAGATCCCCCCCGCTGGCCACAGCCGCGCAGTGCGCCCGCAAACGCACCGAACGTGCTGATCATCCTGACCGACGATGTGGGCTTCGGCGCCTGCAGCACGTTCGGCGGGCTTATTCCGACGCCGACGCTGGATGCGCTGGCCTCGGGCGGGCTGCGCTATAACCGCTTCCACACCAGCGCCATGTGCTCGCCCACGCGCGCGGCGCTGCTCACTGGCCGGAATCCTCACGCGGTCGCCATGGGCAACATCAGCCACTTCGCCACCGGTTACGACGGCTATACCTCCGCGATGCCCAAGTCGGCGGGTATGCTGGCCGAGACGCTGCGGCAGAATGGATACAGCACCGCGGCGATGGGAAAGTGGCATCTCACGCCGGAATGGGAAGCCAGCAGCCAGGGGCCTTTCGATCGCTGGCCCACCGGCCAGGGTTTTGAGTATTTCTACGGCTTCCTCGGCGCCGATACCGACCAGTTCTCGCCCGCTCTGGTCGAGAACACAACGGCGATCACCCCCCCGGCCGGTGATCCCGATTACATCCTCGACCGGGATCTTGTGGACCGTGCCATCCGCTGGACCCGCGAGCAGCATGCGCTGACACCGGGCAAGCCGTTCTTCATGTACTACGCGCCCGGCACCGCCCATGCGCCCTACCAGGCTCCCCGGGACTGGCTCGAGCGTTTTCGCGGCGCCTTCGACCAGGGCTGGGACCGCGTTCGCGAGGAAGTCTTCGCGCGGCAGAAGGCCCAGGGGGTCGTTCCCGCGGACGCGGAGCTCACTCCCCGGCCCGACTTCCTGCCCGCGTGGGATTCCCTGCCCGCCGAGCATCAGCGTCTGTTCGCGCGGTACATGGAGGCCTTCGCCGCCATGCTGGCGTTCTTCGACCACCAGATCGGGCGGCTGTTCGAGCACTTGCGCGCCAGCGGTCAGCTGGAGAACACCCTGATCTTCTTCATCCAGGGAGACAACGGCAGCGACGCCGCCGCGGGGCTGACCGGCGCATTCTTTGAACAGGCCCAGCTGAACAAAATGGATGAAGACCTCGCCTACGCGCTGGCGCACATCGATGATATCGGCGGCCCTCGTTCTTACAGCAAGTTCCCCGCCGGCTGGGCCTGGGCCATGAACACGCCCTTTCAGTACTACAAGCAGGTGGCCTCGCACCTGGGCGGTGTGCGCAACGGGCTGGTGGTGCACTGGCCGGCGGGCATCCAGAACGCCGGCGGGCTGCGTTCGCATTTCGCCCATGTGGTCGATGTGGTCCCCACCATCCTCCAGGCGACCGGGATCAGAACGCCCAGCGTGCTCAATGGCGTGGAACAGAAGCCGTTGGACGGCAGCAGCTTCGCGGATTCATTCAGGCGGGATTCGCCGACGGATGCCAGCCACTCGCAGGTGTTCGAGATGTACCAGAACATGGCCATTTACGAGGACGGCTGGTGGGCCGGCACGCGCCCGGCCAATGTGCCCTGGCTCGCCCACTTCGCTTCCAGCACCGACCCGCGCACGCGCACCTGGGAACTGTACGATTTGCGAGGCGACTTCTCGCAAGCGCATGACCTGGCACAACAGCATCCCGAGCGTCTCGACGCCATGCGTCAGCGCTTCCTGGAAGAAGCGGCGCGCTGCAATATTCTGCCGATCCACGGGAACAACGAGGGCGCCGAAGGCTGCCCCACGCCTCTTGCCAGCCGCAGCCGCTTTGTCTTCCATGCCGGGATGACACGCATTCCGGAGAGCTTCGCGCCCGGCATTTTCGGACGCTCGTACACGATCCAGGCGGACGTGGAGATTCCGGAGGGTGGCGCCAGCGGGGTGCTGATCACGCACGGCGGCTTCGGCGGGGGCTACGCTTTCTACCTGCACCATGGCGCGCCAGTGTTTCACTACAACGGCACCAGTGGGCGCCAGTACCCGATTCGTGCAGCCGAGCCGCTGGCCGCCGGGCCGCACAGGCTGGAGGCTCGATTCGTGTCGGATGGACCTCAGCTGGGGAGCGGCGGTACGCTGACTATCAGCGACAACGGCAAGGAGCTGGTTTCCGGGCGGATCGAGTACACGCATCGACGCTGGATGTGGGAAGGGCTGGATATCGGCGAAGACAGCCTGACACCGGTCAACGACGATTACACCATCGCAGGCAGCCGCTTCACGGGCACTTTGCACCGGGTTGTGGTGGAGCTGGAGTAAAGTCGCCGGCCGGCGCCGTCTCCCGCATGATCTCATCGGCGTGGCGGCCGGCGCGCAACAGGCCGGCCATCGCCCGCATCGGCCCATCGATGTGCGTGAAGAAGGCCTTATAGCCGGCACACAGATAGTTCAGGCCCATTTCTCCATCCGGAGTGCGGATGAAGCGGTTGCGGGGGCATTCCCCATAACAGGCGAACAATACCGGGCATTGCCTGCAGTAGTCGGGCAGTGTGTCGAATTTGGCGTCGCCGAAGCGGCGCTGTTGCTCGGACGCAATGAGCGCCTTCAGCGGCTGCTCGTTGATGTTGCCCAGCAGGTGCCCGGGTTCCACGAAATGGTCGCAGGAATACACGTCGCCGTTGTGTTCGAGGGCGAGCGACGCGCCACATCGCGGTGCGACCAGGCAACTGTTGTGCTGGCCCAGCCAACTGCCGAGCGCCACATCGAAGGTGGTCACGTAAACGCGGCCGACGTCGCACTGTACCCATTCATCGAAAATCGCAATGAGGAAGGCGCCGAACAGATCCGCCGATACCGAGCGCGACGTGACCAGCGAGCCTTCTTGTCGATACAGCGGCCTGTTCTTGCCCTTCATGCCGCCCCAGCCCTGATTGGCAAGCCGGATCGTCTGCTCGGTCGCCCGTTCCACGATCGGGATCAGCTGAATATATTGCGCCTGCAGCTCGTCCCGGAAAAAGCGATACACCTCCAGCGGGTGCCCGGCATTGCCGGCGTGGACGGTGCATAGAATATTGGCGTCGACGCCGTGGCGCTGCAGGAGGTCCCAGCCCCGGCGCACCTGATCGAAACTTCCCCCGCCCTTTCTGTTCACCCGATATACGTCGTGCAGGGCCGGCGGCCCGTCGATGCTGACCCCGACGAGAAAACGGTTCTCTTGAAAGAACAGCGCCCACTCGTCATCGATCAGTGTGCCGTTGGTCTGTATCGTGTGCAGCACTTGCTGATGCGGCTTGCGGTATTCCGCCGCCAGCCGCACCACGCGCCGGTAGAAATCCAGTCCGCGCAGCATGGGTTCGCCTCCCTGCCAGGAGACTTCCACCTGGGGGCCGGGCGAAGATTCCATCAGTTGCCGGATATGCGCTTCCAGCGTGGCGTCGTCCATCAGATAGCTTTGGTCAGGGTAGAGATTTTCCTTGGATAGAAAGAAGCAATACGTACAGGCCAGGTTGCAGGCCGCGCCCGCGGGCTTTGCGAGAAGATGGAAGTGTTTTTCGTGTGCGTCCATTGACAGTATCCGTCGTGCCTGCATCAGCCTTTGTCGGCCGGGAGACCCCGCACGAGGATGCTCCGGTATCCGAGCAGGATAAGCTTTTCGTCCTGCAGCTGTTGCAGGCAGGCGTTAAGGTGGGGCCGTGAGCTGCCCACCTGGCAGGCGAGTTCCCGCTGCGAAATGCGCACTTCCATGCCTTGGGGCCTTGCGACCCCGCGCTGCGCGGCCAGGATCTGCAAGGCCGTGTAGACGCGATGGGCGACCGAGGTCTGATGCCCTTCGACGCGCGAATCCATCAGGCCCCAGAAGCGCCGGGCCAGCAGCTTGGCGATGTCACACGCCATAATGCCATCTTGCTCCATCAGCGCGAGCACGCGCCCGGCCTCGAAGTGATCCAGCATGCAATCGCCGCAGGCGGTGACAGTGTAATGAAACGGCAGCTCGCCGATGATCGAGTAAAGACAAACCAGCTTGCCTGGCCCGACGAAGGGCCAATGGACCTCTGCGCCGCCGATGGACATTGCGTTCAGGCGCAGCCGCCCCTGCCTGACAAGCAGCAGCGCGGCCGCCGGGTCGCCGGCGCGCTGGATCACCTCGCCGTCACGCCAGGACCGCGTCAGCCCGATCTTCGCGAGCGCCTTTCTTGAATGGTCGGATAACAGGTCGAAGCTGTTCAGGCGCGGCAGTTTTTCCAGCAGCCAGCGCGTATCGGCGCCCGAGTGTGGCCGCGCGGCCTCTTCACCGCCATGGCGAATCAAGGGTGGCCTCGCCCCGCCACGGCGGGGAGCCCCCGCGGCAGTCTTGGCATGTGCGGACGCCCAAGTATGGAATAACCGGATGGTTGACCACTTTTCGGCATTGACGGTCTTGGACCCATGAAAACCCCGGACAGAATTTGCGGGAAAACGAGTGCCCATTATCTCAAATCCCGCGGTTTCTGTAAGGGGAAATTGGCCTGAACCCGCATGCCCCGCGGTGAATTATTCAGAGCATACCGGGGTAGACGGGATCGCGCGCCGATTTGTCGAAAGCGTTTTTAAAAGAATATATGAGAAGAACGCGTCGGATTTTTTCCGGCGTAATGCTTTTCGGAAATCAGGGGATAATCCACATCCGCCATACGAATATGCCATGGCCTCATTCCGTTCATTAAGGAAGCTCTGAACAAGTCACCGCGCCGCATGCTTGTCGCTCGAATTGTTCAATACACTGCTTTTCAGGTCGGCGAGCCCGGCCGGCGGATGGGATTGCGGCTGCCGCCCAATCGGGGTTTTTACTATGGTGGATA
This sequence comes from Alcaligenaceae bacterium, assembly GCA_013416455.1. Classification (GTDB taxonomy): domain Bacteria; phylum Pseudomonadota; class Gammaproteobacteria; order Burkholderiales; family Burkholderiaceae_B; genus Yanghanlia. Next base: position 45,745 of record JACCES010000005.1, read on the forward strand.
ATTGAAAAATGCGGTAATCAATCTTGCTTCATTGAATATCCGGCTCGGCGGCCGGTTGGGCGCCCGGGCGTGCCACGAAGCAATGTTTCAATGGCTGAAATTCTTCCCAGGGTAATCTCTGATTCGGCATTGAACATTATTTATTACTATGTTTCCATGTCGTGGGCTATGGCTGTCAGCCGGCAGTCTTACCCTTTATCACGACAAGAAATGGCCGTCATCGCCCCGCCCGTATGGAAACCAGCAACAACATAAAAGAAAGTGCGCACGGTAACGGCCGCGCCTGTTCAAAGCATATTGGCTATAAGCGCAATGCCATGGCGCCTTCCGTCTTTACAGGCAAGGTTTTCGCCGGCGCGCGGCAACAGTCAGGCCGGGTCCACAGGCTGTCCGGTTCACGGGCGTCCACAGGCCCGTGTCGGGCCGGCGGTTCGGCGGGCCCGCTGTCGACGCGGCTGCGAACGGGTTCCGTATTGAAAAATGGAATATGCCTGTTGCATGAACGCCCGATGGCCATCGGGCGCGGTGGCGTGGCGAAGTATCGCAGCAAGAAGGCAGGCAGTCACTCATACCGCATACAAGGAGGTAGCCAGATGAAATTCACCGTGGGGCTTCTGCGCACGGCGAGACCGCAGGCGGGGCCGCAAGCGCCCGGCGCATTCGTTCATGGGGAGTCGCGCTCGTGAGCTACATTCCCTTCGACAAAACCCTGAAACCGGCCCGGGCCAGGCTGCCCGCGGGCACTTGCGACTGCCATTTCCATATTTTCGACAAGGCGTCGGTGTATCCGCTGGCGGCGTCCGCCACCTATGCCCCCACGCCGGCCACCGAAGCCGACTATCAGGCCTTGCGCGAAGCCTATGGCATCGACCGCGCCGTTCTGGTGCACCCCAGCGTCTATGGCGCGGATCACGCCAGCTACGAAGTCCTGCTGGCCGAGAACGCCGGCTGGCTGCGCGGTGTCGCCGTCGCCTACCCGGGCAGCACCGACACGGAGATCGAACGCTGGAATCGGCTGGGCACCAAGGGAACCCGGGTCAATGTGCTGTTTGCGGGCGGCCCGTCGCTCAGCGACATCGACACCATCATAGACAAGGTCAAGCCGCACGGATGGCACGTGCAGCTGTTCGCGGACCTGACGAAAGTCGCCGACCTCGCAGGCCATGTCGTCGATCGTGGCGTGCCGGTCGTGATCGATCATATCGGGCATGCCGAACCTGAACAGCTCATCAGAAGCCCGGGGTTCTCCAATCTGCTTTCGCTGATGCGCGATGGCCGAGCCTGGGTGAAGCTTTCAGCACCGTATCGCCTGTCGGTCCAGGCACCAACCTATCCGGAAGTCAGGCCGCTGGTGGATGCGCTCATGGATGCCAATCCCGCGCAAGCCGTCTGGGGAACGGACTGGCCTCATCCCAGTATCCACGGGCCCATGCCCAACGACGGCGACCTCGTGGATCTCGTGTTCGACTGGCTTCCCGACGAGGCAAGCCGGCAGGCCGTGCTGGTCGACAATCCGACGCGGCTCTATTGGTCGGATTGAAGCCGCTCCACAGGCGGCCGCATCCACCAGATTTTTTTATTCACAGGAGACAAACAATGAAAGCATGGCTCAATAATTCTTTATGCGCGGCGGTGGTCGGCCTGATGCTGATCGCACCCGTCCAGGCCCAGAACAAGCAGGTCATCAAGCTCGGTTGGACCACCACCGATGGCCCGCAGGACCCGTACGCCATCGGCGCGCGGGCCTTCAAGGCGGCTCTCGAAGCCGACCCCAACGGCCAGTCCTTCGATGTGCAGTTCTATCCCAACCGCCAGCTGGGCGACGAGAAAGCCCTGCTGGAAGGCGTGAGAATGGGGCTGGCGGAGTCCGGCATCATCACCAACGCGGTCGTTGCGCAAATGGAGTCCGCATTTCTTCTGAACGATCTGCCCTTCCTGTTCGCCTCCGAAGAGCAGGCCTACGAGCTCATGGACGGCTCCGTCGGCGAAAAGCTGGCCAAGAAGCTCGAAACAAAGGGAATCAGCGTGGTGGGCTATATGGGCGGCGGCTTCCGCAACATGATCAACAACGTCCGGCCGGTGGTGACGCCGCAAGACGTATCAGGTGTCAAGTATCGTGTCATGCAAAGCCCCATCTATATCGGCATGTACGAATCCCTGGGGGGCAGCCCGGTGCCGATGGCCTGGGGGGAAACCTATACCGCGGTCCAGCAGGGCGCGCTCGATGGCCTTGAGATCCCGCTGTCGGTCATCGACTCCACGAAGTCGTACGAGATCACCAAATACCTGTCCCTGACCAACCATACCTTCTCGGTCATCGAGCTGGTATTCAACAAGCGCTTCCTGGACAGGCTGGATACGGAAAAACGCCAGGCCGTTCTGGACGCCGCCCGTAAGGCGACCCTGGAACAGCGCAAAACCAGTGACGCTCTTGCGCGGCAAGTCGCGGTCACACTGAAGGAAAAGGGCATGGAAGTCAACGAGATCGAAGACCCGGCCGCTTTCCGCGAGAAGGTCAAGCCTGTATACGAGCGGTTCCGCAAGGACATCGGCAGCGATCTGCTTGACGAAGCATTGGCCCAGGTGCAGTAAATGCGGTCGCTGCTGACAGCGCTGACTCGATGCAACGACATCATTACCCGGCTGATAAAGGTAATCGTCGTCTTCATGGTCATTGTGATGGTGTGCGCCATCATATGGCAGATAGGCATGCGCTATGTGTTCAACAGGCCTCCGTCCTGGACGGAGGAACTGGCGCTGTTGCTGTTCAGCTGGTCCATGCTGCTGATGATGGCGGTGGGTGTCCGGGAAACCTTCCATGTGCGCATGGACATACTGGTCGTGCTCTTGCCCAAAGCCGGCAGCCGGCTGCTGCACGCGGTCATCGATGTTGCGATCGCGGGCTTCGGCGGCTACCTGGCCTGGGCCGGCGTTACCTATGCGGTGGACATGTATGGCGCGACATCGGCGGCGATGGCTTATCCGATCGTGATCCTGTATAGCGCGGCGCCAGTCAGCGGCGTCCTGATCTTCATCTACAGCCTTGAGTTGCTGCTGGCCCGTCATGTGGCAGGAGACAATCCATGAATGCCAATATCTGGATCATGACGGCCGGCTTCGCCGCCCTGGTGGTGCTGGGCGTGCCCTTCGTCTTTGCCATCGGGATCACCGTCGTCGCGGTGCTCTGGGTGGCGGACATCATTCCGATGCTGCTGCCGCAGACCATGCTGGCGGGCACGCAGTCGTTCAGCCTGCTGGGCATTCCCTTTTTCATGCTGGCGGGCGAACTGATGTCGGCCGGCGGGCTGTCCAAACGGCTGATCGCAGTAGCCGACGTGTTCGTCCGCCATCTGCTGGGCGGGCTCGGGCATGTCACGGTGGTGGCGGCCTGCATCTTCGCCTCCATTTCGGGCTCGGCGCCGGCAACGACCGCCGCCATCGGCAGCGCCATGATTCCGGCGATGGCCGAGCGGGGCTATTCCAGATCCTATGCCACGTCGCTGGCGGTCAGCGCCGGCGTCATGGCGCCGCTCATCCCGCCGTCCATCGCCTTCATCATCTGGGGGGTCATTGCCGAACAGTCCATTGCCAAGCTGTTCCTGGCCGGCGTGATTCCCGGCCTGTTCATGGCCATAGGCCTGTCGACGCTCGTCATATGGCGGGCCCACCGTGACAAGATTCCGCAGATGAAACGGGCGACCGGGGCGGAAGTCCGCCAGGCGCTGCGCAAGGGGATCTGGGCGCTGCTGGCTCCGGTCATCGTGCTGGGCGGCATTTACGGGGGGGTCTTCACGCCGACGGAAGCCGCCGCCGTCGCCTGCCTCTACAGTTTCATCGTGGGGGTGTTCATCGAGAAAGAGCTCAAGCTCAGCGCCATCCCTGAAGTGATCGTGCGTGCCATGAAAGTCAGCGCCATCGTCATGGGCATCGTCGCAGTCTCGGGCGGCCTGGGCGTGCTGGTGGCGCAAGAGCAGCTCGCCACCCGGCTGGCCGTGCTGCTTGCCGAGACCGTGCATGAGCAGTGGATCATGCTGATGATCCTGAACCTGGGCTTCTTCCTGCTGGCGGCCGTCATGGACGAGATCGCGCTCATGCTGATCTTCGGGCCCATGCTGATCGCCATCGGCAACCAGTTCGGCATCGACCCCATCCACTTCGGCGCCATGATCGTGACCAACGTGGCGATAGGCATGGCCTCGCCGCCCATCGGCTATTGCCTGTTCGTCGGCACGGCCATCAGCGGCGAAAGCCTGCTGTCGGTTGCCAGGGCGATCTGGCCGCAGATCATGATGATGCTGGTCGTGCTGATGCTGGTGACCTATGTGCCGGCGTTTTCGCTGGCGCTGATCCGGTAGGGGCTGCAAGTCTTCGGGCAAGCGCCGAGAGTCGGAACCAGACGGTGACCGCCTCTCGGCACGCTGCCGCCATGGCCTTGCCGGATACCAGTCCGGTGATTTTTTTGCAGCGTTTTGGACCTGTTTCAAGACCCGCTTTCTGGCTTAAATATACCCATGCATTGGAATCATGGGTATAAAAGGAAGCGTGGTGGGCTCTCTTTCAGGCATAACCGTAATCGAAATGGCGGGGCTGGGGCCCGCTCCCTTTGCCGCGATGATGCTGGCGGATCAGGGCGCGCGGATCATCCGCGTTGAAAGGCCCGGCGCCACGCCCGCGCTCAACAACGTTCTGTGCCGGAACAGAAGCTCCATCGTCGTGGATTTGCAGACAGCGGCAGGGAAGAATATTGCGCTGGATCTCATCGGGCGGGCCGATGCCCTGATCGAGGGCTTCAGGCCCGGCGTCATGGAAAGGCTGGGCCTGGGGCCGGACATCTGCCTGCAACGCAATCCGAAACTGGTATACGGCCGGATGACCGGATGGGGGCAAAGCGGCCCGCTTGCCCATACGGCCGGCCACGACTTGAACTATATCGCTCTGACCGGGGTTGCACATGCTGTCGGCCACGCGGGGCAGGCTCCCGTTCACCCGCTGAATCTGGTTGGCGACTATGGCGGCGGGGGCATGCTGCTGTCATTCGGCGTGATGTGCGCCTTGTGGGAAGCGGCGCATTCCGGGCGGGGGCAGGTCATCGATGCCGCGATGATCGATGGTGTTTCGGCCTTGATGGCTGAATATTATTCGTTCATGGCCAACGGCGAATTCAGCGAACAGCGAGGCACTCATCTGCTCGATGGCGGCGCGCCGTTCTATTCAATGTATCAGACCCGGGACGGGCAATATATATCCATTGGAGCGCTCGAGCCCAAGTTTTACGTCCAGCTCCTTGAAAAGCTCGGCATCACGGATGATGGATTGGGCGCCCAGTACCAGCGGGGCGCATGGCCAGCCATGAAGGCCCGGCTGCGCGAGCTGTTTGCGACACGCACGCGTGCTGAGTGGTGCGAGCTGCTCGAGGGCTCCGATACGTGTTTCGCGCCCGTATTGTTCCTGGCTGACGTAGCCGACCATCCGCACAATGCGGCACGGCAGACCATCATCGATGTCAACGGGGTCAGGCAGGCGGCACCGGCGCCTCGCTTCAGCCGCACGCCCGCGTCCCGGCCGCGTCCACCGCGCATGCCCGGCCAGGATACGCAAAGCGTGCTCGAAAGCCTCGGCTACTCAGCGCAACAGATCACCGACCTGCTTCGGAGCGGGGCCATCGAGTGCGCCCGGGAAGACGAGTGACCCATGAGCCCGGCCAGTCCAAGGTGCCTTTTAGCGTGAACAGGCTCTGAACCGGCGGGCTGGAATCCTCATGAACGGGTCCATGCATGAGGCATGTGCCCGGAGCCGGGAGAAGGCGATGTCCGTACCGGCTTCCATGGTCGGGCAGGCGGGGCGGACGGTTTGGTCGGACATCTCATCGATCGGTTTTTCTTTCAATCAGAAATACGCATATCAAGGAGACCCTTATGGCTCAGTTACCAGACACCATGATTGGCTCTGCGGTCGAGTCGGCCTGTGACCGATGGGCGCGCTTCAAGCCCATCGTGACGGGCGAAGACTATCTTGCCAGCCTGCGAGGCCGGAACATTACCTGCTATCTTTTCGGGGAACGGGTACCGGAACCCGTGGACAACCCGCTGATACGTCCTTCCATCAACGCACTGAAGGCGACTTACGATCTGGCGATCGAGGATCCCGAACTGGCGACGGCGTTGTCGCCGCTGACGGGTACGCGCGTCAACCGATTCCTGCATATCGTCGAGGGCCCTGACGATCTTGTGCGGAAGAATCGGATGCAGCGGCGCCTGGGCCAGATCACGGGCACCTGTTTCCAGCGTTGTGCGGGATTGGATACCATCAGCGTATTGCACTCGATTACCTACGATATCGATGCCAAGTATGGCACTGACTATCATCAGCGCTATCTGGAGTTCCTCAAGCAGGCCCAGGCGCATAACGTGATCATCGCCGCCGGCATGACGGATCCGAAAGGCGACCGCAGCAAGCGTCCGCATGAGCAGGCGGACCCGGACATGTTCATGCATGTCACTCGCCGCACACCCGAAGGGCTGTATGTTTCCGGTGCGAAAGCGCATATGACCGGTGGCTTGAATTCGCATTGGATCTGTGTCATGCCGACCATGAACCTCATGGCCGAGGACCGCGACTACGCCGTGGTGGGCATGGTGCCGGCGGATGCCGAGGGATTGACGTTCATTTATGGCCGCCAGTCCTGCGATACGCGGGCCTTGGAGTCCGGAAAGATCGATCAGGGCAACGCGCAGTTCGCGGGACAGGAAACGCTGGTGGTTTTCGACGATGTGTTCATCCCGTGGGAACATGTGTTCATGGATGGCGAATATGAATTCGCCCAGGACATGGTCTCCCGCTTTACGGCTTATCATCGTGCCAGCTATGTGTGCAAGACGGGGCTGGGTGATGTGATGATAGGCGCGGCTGCGACGATAGCGGAATACAACGGGGTGGAGGCTGTGTCGCATATAAAGGACAAGCTCGTGGAGATGACGCATCTGAACGAAACGATTTATTCTTCAGGTATCGCGTCGTCGCACGAGGCCGAGGCTCTGCCTTCGGGGATCTTCATCAACGATGCGACTCTGGCCAACGTGTGCAAGCATAACGTTACGCGTTTTCCCTATGAAATCGCCCGATTGGCGCAAGACCTTGCAGGAGGCGCAATGGTGACCTTGCCTTCCGAAACCGATTTCAATCATGAAGTGGCCGGCCCTTTGCTCCAAAAATACTTCAAGGGCCGGGAAGATATCCCGGTGGAGCAGAGAGTGCGTATTCTGCGTCTGATAGAAAGCATGACGCTGGGCCGCAATGCAGTGGGATACTTGACCGAATCCATGCACGGCGCGGGGTCGCCGCAAGCGCAGCGCATTCAGCTCCTGCGAACCATGGAAGTCGAGAAAAAGAAGAATCTGGCGAAGAAGCTGGCTGATATTCCGGTAAAGGTGATTGCATGAATATGCCGTATCAATCGAGCGTGGGGCCTGATGTATTCGATCCGATGGAGCGGGCCAGTGTCGACGAACTCCGCGCGCTGCAACTGGATCGCATGAAACGTTCGATCCGGCATGCATACGAGAACATGAAGCCCTGGCGGGCGAAGTGCATTGAGCAGGGCGTGCATCCGGACGATTTTCACCAATTGTCCGATCTTTCCAGGTTTCCTTTCACGACCAAGCAGGATTTCCGCGACAACTATCCGTTCGGCATGTTTGCCGTACCCGTCGAAAAGGTGGCGCGTCTTCATGCTTCGAGCGGGACCACCGGAAAGCCGGTGGTTGTCGGCTATACCGCCCGTGATATCGACACCTGGGCGAATCTGGTGGCCCGTACCCTGTATGCGGCCGGGGCAAGGCCGGGCGACAAGGTGCATATCGCTTATGGCTATGGTCTGTTCACAGGCGGCATGGGGTCTCATTACGGCGCGGAGCGCCTTGGTTGCACGGTGGTTCCCATGTCGGCGGGTCAAACGGAAAGGCAGGTCCAGATGATCCAGGATTTCGACCCCGATCTGGTCATGATCACGCCTTCCTATCTGTTGAACCTGGCGGAAGCCATGGAACGCCAAGGCGTCGACACATCGAAACTGCGTTTGCGGGCGGGGGTGGTTGGGGCCGAGCCCTGGACGGAGTCGATGCGGCATGAAATCAACAGAAGGATGAACATGCGGGCATTGGACACTTATGGGCTTTCCGAAGTCATGGGGCCGGGTGTGGCCCAGGAATGCATCGAGACGGAAGATGGGCCGACGTTATGGGAAGATCATTTCTATCCGGAAATCATCGACCCTGAAACCCGGGAGGTGCTTCCGGATGGTGAGACGGGTGAACTGGTGCTTACCAGTCTGACCAAAGAGGCGCTGCCGGTGATCCGGTACCGCACCCGTGATCTGTCATGCCTGCTGCCCGGCACCGCCCGACCATCCATGAGGCGGCTCGGAAAAGTCATGGCGCGTTCGGACGATATGCTCATCATCCGCGGCGTCAACCTGTTTCCTTCCCAGATTGAAGAACAGTTATTGAAAGTGGAGGGCCTGGCGCCTCATTTCCAGATGGAAGTGCGGCGTGAAGGATCAATGGACGACCTGACGCTGAACATAGAACCGCGGCCGGGCTCCAGCAGGGAAGAGGCGGATGCGCATGCGGCCGCTCTCGTGCGGCGAGTGAAGGCCTACCTCGGCGTAACGGTGCGAACGAAACTGCACGAACCCGGCCAGCTGGCGCGTTCCGAAGGCAAGGCGGTGCGAGTCGTCGACCACCGGCCCAAGCATTGAGCCCCTTTTCATGCGTGGGCCAGGCAGGGCGATCCCGGCAAGCGGATCGGGGATTTGCAGGCCCCGATGCATCTTCGCATGCGCCCATGGAATGCCCGCGGAGATCTAAGCGGGCATTCCATGGGCGCTTATTGGGGAGTCAGCCCCGCATCGCTGGTGAGCTGTTTCCAGAGATCGACTTGCGACTTTACGTATTGGGCCAGTTCTTCAGGTGTGCTGCCGAAGATGTCCAGGCCGAGTTCCGCGCCGCGTTTCCGCAGTGCGGCGTCTTCGAGTATGGTGCGGAGCTTCCGGTTTAATTCGGACACGATCGCGTCGGACGTTCCGGCCGGCGCGAACATGCCGAACCAGGCTACTACGTCAAACTGTGGGTAACCCAGTTCTTTCATGGTGGCCACGGAAGAAAGCGTCGGGAAGCGATCGTTCGATAATACGGCGAGCGCGCGCATCTTGCCGGAATTCAGCATCGGAGCACCGGCCGCCACGTCAATGAAGGCGAACTGCACTTGCCCCCCAAGCAGGTCGGTGATGATTTGCGGCGAACTGCGATAGGGAACAAGCAGGAATTCAACCCCGGCGATCTTGCCCAGCTTGCTACCCGAGACAGTGCCAAAACTGTTTGAGGCACCATATGACACAGTACCCGGTTTATTGCGTGCGGCCGCGATCAGATCGTCCAGTTTCTTATGCGGTGAATCCGCGGCCACCACCAACAAGAACGTCAAGTCCCCCAATCTGCTGATGGGGGCATAATCCTTGACCGGGTCGTATGGCAGTGACTTGAACATGCTGGGGTTGGCGGCATGTGTTGTATTTGTCGTAAACAGCAGTGTGTTGCCATCAGGCTTGGCCCGCGCCACGGATTCGGCGGCGATGATGCCGCTCGCGCCGGGCTTATTTTCGACGATGACGGACACGCCCAGCTCAGGCCCGAGCTTTTCCGCTATCAGCCGGGCATAAATGTCCGTGCCGCTGCCAGGGCCAAACGGCAGCACGATTTTCAAAGGCCCCTCGATATTGGGGGAAGGCGCGGACCATGCGCGCGCCGCCGGCAGCATGAGCGCAAGGCTCAACACCGTGCGGCGGGAGACTCGGGGCTCTGTAATCGATTTTCTCATTGCGTGTCTCCGTAATAGTTTAATTATTAGCGAGAAATTCTATGTGGTTCTGTTCAATATGGACAATCGAGTTTTCGGATTACAATGTGAGAAAAAATCACAGCTAATATATAGAATAAGTTCGAAGGGTATGAGACAACTCCCGCCACTGAATGCCTTGAAGGCCTTCGATGCGGCAGCCAGACACCTGAACTTCACACGGGCCGCAGAAGAATTGTGTGTTACGCATGGTGCTGTCAGCCGCCAGGTTGCCGCGCTCGAGGGTCATTTCCATATGACTTTGTTCGCGCGAGGCCAGAGGGTTTTGAAGCTGACGCCGGAAGGCGAGCGGCTCGCGCAGGCAACCGGGCGGGCCTTTGATGTATTGCGCTCGGTCAGTGATACATTGCACTGTGCGAACCAGGGGGAATCCTCTTTGCGGGTGTCCGTACCGCCCTCTCTGGCAATGTGGTGGCTGATGCCGCGTCTAAGCGCACTGGACAATGAACACACTCGGCTAGGCATTGAATTATCGACATCAACCGAGCCGGTCGATTTTGAGGCCAGCCACTATGACGCGGCAATTCGGCGTATCAACGTAGTGCCGCGCGGCTTGCGCGGCGTGCGTTTTCTCGATGGCCGGTCGGTGCCGGTCTGCAGCCCCGAATACCGGCGCCGCAACCATCTAAACGGCCCCCAGGCCCTCGTACGTGCGACCTTGCTGGTCACGCGCATCGAGAACAATGCCTGGAGTGACTGGTTTCGCGCACATGGAATGTCACGCGCCCCGGATGCGGCCATCAAGGTTCTTGACCAGCTCTATTTGGCATTGGTCGCGGCAAGGGATTCGCTGGGCGTCGCACTTGCGCCCATTGCCTTGGTGAACGAAGATGTGCGCAGAGGGAACCTTTGCATCATCGCTGATCCGCTGCCGGCGCGGCGCGCTTATGCTCTGCTGTGCCCACAAACTTCTCCCAAGCTCGATACCGTCCTGGCGTTCGGTCAATGGCTCAAGTCGCAGGCGCAGGCCGGCTGAAATCCTCATGCGAGCACGAAGGTATTCGAGGATATAGTATTCAACGACAAGCAAGCGCCATGGAACGGCGGGGCTGGCGTTCGGTCAATCGGCATAACCGGCATTCAGGAGTCGCATGGGTGGTGGCGGATTGTTTTTTTCAGAGATTTAACGCACATGGCTACGATCTCGTCCCATTATTTTCGTGAGTGCGTGCGCGGTGCCAGGCGCCATGGGGTGAATATCGAAGCGCTCCTGGAATCGGCCGGGATCGGCCCTGAAATACTTCACGAGCCCGGCGCTCGCGGCGATGTGCATGCGATGGCGCGTCTCGTGCAGGTGATCTGGCGGGCTCTCGACGACGAGTTCATGGGGTTTACCGATCAGAAGGCGAAGTTCGGGCTGTTCGGGCTGATGACCCGCTTCATCATTCCTTGCGAGTCTTTGGGGCAGATGCTCCGGGCTGGCACCCGGTTCTACAATCTTGTGCGTAACGATGTGCACATGCAGTTATCGGAACAAGGTCCGGAAGCCGTGCTCGAAATCAGGTTTTCCAGGCCGGACCTGGATCCGGCGCATTATTTCCTTGAGTTCTGGATGGTGATCTGGCACAGGTTGGCAGGCTGGATGACGGGTGGACCCGTCCCGCTGAACTGGGCGTCATTCACCTTTTCCCGGCCAATTTCCTACATCGAGGAATTCAAGTACCTGTTCCCCTGTCCGCATCGCTTCGATCAGGCGCGCAATTGTTTTGCCTTTGACGCCAGGCATTTGAGCATGCCCATCGTCAGGACGGGGGCCGAACTCAAGTCCATGCTGGCGGACGCGCCACTTCTTTTCATGACGATGCCCGCCCGGGAGGACGGTCTGGCGCGCAAAGTCCGCGCGGCCTTACTGCCCAAGGAAGACCATGCGGTGGAATTTCCGTCCATCGAGGAAGTGGCAAGGCAATTCCACATGACTTCGCAAACGTTGCGGCGGAAATTAAAGAAGGAAGCCATCAGTTACGGGCAGATAAAGGAAAACATCCGCCGGGATATCGCCATTCAGAAGGTGGTCAAGGGCAACGCGCGGATCGAAGACATCGCCCAGTCGGTGGGGTATTCCGAGACTCGTTCCTTTACCCGGGCGTTTCGTATCTGGACGGGTTCGAGCCCGCTGCAGTACCGCATTCTTTTTCATGCCAAGCGGTGAGCCGTTTCGATGGATGGAACCATTCAATTTCCCCATTGCGGCAATGGGTTCCGCCGATTGTCAGAATAAAGGATTCTGGGCCGGGCTTGAGTGCGGCGGAAGTTCACCGGAGAGGGGCGGGCATCGTTTCGGTGAGGGTTTATGGCAGTTTACGTCCTATTGTTGATGCGGGACCCAATGCAGAATGCTAGCCAATAAGGAGATCCATTCCAAAACACAATGACAAATGACACGAGGAGACAAGCACATGAAGCCATCCGCTCAAACAGCACGCCGCGTCGCGATGCGTCTGGCATTTGCACTGTCAGCCGCCGGCGCCCTGTTCGCTTCACCCGTATCCGCGCAGGCAGAGAGTTATCCGCTCAAGCCGATCAGGCTGGTCATTCCCTATGCGCCGGGCGGTTCGACCGACGCCACGGGAAGGCTCATCGCCAAGTCTCTCTCCGAGCGGTTGAAGCAGCCGGTGGTGGTCGAGAACCGCGCCGGCGCCGGCGGATCGCTGGGCAACGAGGCCGTGGCCAAGGCCCAGCCGGATGGCTACACGCTTCTGTTCAGCGCCGCGGGGCCGCTGGCCGTGACGCCGCACACTTACGCCAAGCTCAACTATGAGCCGATAAAGGATTTCCAGCCGGTTATGCTGGTGGCGACACAGCCGCTGCTGCTGGTCGTCAATCCGGCACTCAAGGTAGACAGCGTCGCCGATCTGATCAGCGAAGCGAATGCGCGCCCCGGCAAGCTCAATTACGGTTCGTTTGGCAATGGCAGCGCCGCCCACCTCGCAGGCGAGCTCTTCAAGAGCCTGACGAAGGTTTCCATGGTGCATGTGCCCTACAAAGGCAGCGGCCCGGCCCTGATCGACCTCGTCGGCGGGCAGATCGACCTGATGTTCGACGTGTTCAGCACCGCGGCGCCGCTCGTCAAGGCCGGCAAGCTGAAGCCGATCGCGATCACGGCTGACAACCGGTCCAGTCAGTTTCCGGATGTACCCACCATGAAGGAAACGGATGTCAAAGACTTCGACGCCGGCACCTGGTTTGGCGTGCTGGCGCCGGCGGGCACTCCGCAGACCATCGTTGAACAGTTGTCCAAGGCGTTGAATGCCTCGCTGCAAGAGAAGGAACTGCGTGAAACGCTCGAATCGCAAGGGGCGGTAGTGCGTGGCGGTTCGCCAGAGGATTTCGGCAGGTTCTTTGTGGCCGAGTACGACAAATGGGGCAAAGTCGTGAAGGCTGCGGGGATCACCGCCCAATGATATGGGTCAACAAGCATCGGCGGCACGCGACGGAAGGGCGCGGCCGCGCTTCGGCTCCGCCGCGCCATGCCGCACGGCACGCCTCAAGGAAGGGAGCGGGGATATGAGCCTGCCACTGGTCGTTGCCATCACCGGAGCGACGGGCGTAATCTATGGGGTGGAATTACTGCGTGTCCTGAAGGAACTGGGGCAGGAAACCCATCTGATCATCAGTGAGTCGGCAGGCCTGAATCTCAAGATCGAGACCGAGCACTCACTCAAAGAGGTGCGGGCCATGGCCGATGTCGTTTATCCGAACAAGGATGTCGGCGCGGCCGTGGCCAGCGGGTCGTTCCGTACCCGCGGGATGATCGTGGCGCCATGCAGCATCAAGACGCTCTCCGGTATTGCCAATTCTTACACAGCCAACCTCGTCGTGCGCGCCGCCGACGTTACGCTCAAGGAACAGCGCAAGCTGGTGCTCATGGTGCGTGAGACTCCGCTGCACAAAGGGCACCTGGAACTCATGATGCGTGCCGCCGATTGTGGCGCCGTCCTGCTGCCACCGGTTCCGGCCTTCTATCACAAACCGGCCACAATCATGGACCTCATCCATCAGAGCATCGGCAAAGCCCTCGATCAGGTCGGCATCGAGCATGAGCTGTTCCGGCGCTGGGCCGGACACGCTGGAAGCAGGTCCCAGTGAACGGATCCGTACGGCGCGCACTGGACTACCTGGCCGCGCATCGGGTGATGACTCTCGCCACCTGCGGCCCGCAAGGGCCGTGGGCGGCGGCCGTTTTCTACGCGAGCCGTGGTTTCAACCTTTATTTCCTGTCTTCACCGCGTTCGCGTCACGCTGTCGACGTTGCGGCCGACAGCCGGGCGGCGGCGACAGTGCAGGAGGATTACGCCGAGTGGGGCGATATCCGGGGGGTCCAGCTGGAAGGCCGGGTCGAACGGCTGTCCGGCGCTGACGAAGCCGAAGCGCGTGCGCTGTACGGCATGAAGTTCCCGCTGGTGGCGGGAGCGGGGCCCGCGCCGGCCCCGATCGTGGCCGCTCTGGCTCGTGTGCACTGGTACCGGCTGGCCCCGACCCGCGCCTATTTCATTGACAACTCGCGCGGCTTCGGCCATCGCGACCAAGTGCTTTAACGTCCGGGGCCGGAAGCCGAAGCGAGCCCCGGCTGGTGCGAGAAGCGCAGGCCGCTTCATTACAATCCGAGGAGAACAATACATGAATCATCCGACCGACAGCACGCCCCGCGAACAGACTGGTTTCATGGATTTGCGCGAAATGCTGCAGCGCCTGGAGGACGCCGGCGAATTGCATCGTATCCAGGCCGAAGTCGACTGGGATCGCGAACTGGGCGCGGTGACGCGCAAGGCCCTGGAGCGCAGGGCTCCAGCGCTTCTGTTCGAGGCGATCAAGGGTTACCGCGAAGGTCGGTGCACCCGTCTCGTCACCAGCCTCCTGGCCAGCGATGCGCGGTTGCGGCAGGTGCTCGGCTTGCCTCGCGATCTGTCGAACCGCGATCTGGTGCGGCACGTGATGAAGAAGAATCTCGAAAAACTCCCGCCGGTGCTGGTGGACACCGGGCCGGTGAAGGAAAACATGGTCCTGGGCGATGCCATCGACCTGTTCGAATTCCCGGTGCCGCGCTGGCATCACCTGGAGGGTGGCCGCTACATCAATACCTTTGCTTCGATCGTCACACGCGATCCCGACACCGGCATCATGAACATCGGGGTCTACCGGGGCATGATCAGCACGAAAAAATCGATTTCGACGCTGCTGGTCAAGGGGGGACAGCATTGGGGACGCCATTTCGCCAGATATGCCGAGCTCGGGCAGCCGATGCCGGTCGCCTGCATCATCGGCTGGGACCCGATGATGGACTTCATCGCCGGCAGCCCGATTGCGCCCGGGGTGTGCGAGTATGACGTCATGGGCGCTTATCGTAACGAGCCGGTGAAGCTGGTCAAGTGCGAGACCGTCGATCTGGAGGTGCCCGCGAGCGCCGAGATCGTGATCGAGGGGCACATCAGCGCCGATCCGGAAACTTTCGAGATGGAGGGCCCATTCGGCGAGGCAACCGGCCATATTTCCGACTTGCCCACCCGCAGGCCGGCGATCCAGGTTTCATGCATCACGCATCGCGACGACCCGATTTTCCGCGGCACGCTCGAAGGCACGATGCCGGGCTCGATGAGCGAGAACGGCTACATGGGATCCGTGCAGCGCGCAGCCACCGCCTGGAATATTCTGGTGGCGGCGGGCATCCCGGGCATCCTCGATGTGGTGTGCCTGCCCATCACGGTGGGCGTAAACATCGTCGTTCAGATCAAGAAGCACTACCAGGGGCAGCCCAAGCAGATCGCCGCCGCACTCTGGGGCAACAGTGCCGCACAGTACAAGTACAAGAACGTGATAGTGGTCGAAGACGAAATCGACCCGACCAGCTATGAGCAGCTTGACTGGGCTCTCGCCTTCCGCGTGAACGCAGGTGAAGGCGGCATCACCGTATTCCCTGGCATTTTCGGGTCGGTGCTCGATCCCAGCACGCCGCTTGCGGAGCGCGACGTCAATCAATTGGGCTGCGCGCAATGGAACCGGGTGTTGATCGATGCCACCCGCAACTGGAACTTCGAACGCCGCAAGGAGTGGGGAAACGAGCGCTTCCCGCCGACCGTGCGCCCCGCGCCGGAGGACGAGAAGCGCGTGCTCGAGCGCTGGGACGAGTTCGGCTTTCCGTCCAGGTAGGCGGCTCCCGGATATTCCCGGGAAACGCTGAAAATCCATTAGTGTCAACGGGCCCTGGTCCGGGCCGATGAAGCGGGAAAGCGCCCGGCAAAAAATGGGCATCGTTTTTGTGAGGGCTTATGGCAGTTTCCGTCCTGTTATCGAATGGGGGGGCGAGGCAGAATACTCCCCATATCTATGACGTTGCGTTTATGGAAGCGCAGTGCGATTTCGGGAGGAAGACATCGTGATCAATCAGTTCGTGGGGCCGCGCAGCTCATTTGAATTGGAACCCATCGAGCGGGCCAGCATAGACGAGCTGCGGGCGGTGCAATTGGCCCGGATGCGGCGGGTGCTGCGCCATGCTTACGACAACGTGGAGCCGTACCGAACGAAGTGCCTGGCTGCCCAGATTCATCCCGATGACCTCACTTGCCTTGAAGACCTGAGCCGTTTTCCCACTACGGTGAAGCAGGACTTCCGTACCCATTATCCCTACGGCATGCTGGCGGTCCCGGTCGAGCAGCTGGCGCGCATCCATGCTTCCAGCGGCACCACGGGCAAGCCGGCGGTTGTGGGCTATACCGAGCGCGACATGGAAACCTGGGCCGGGGTGGTGGCTCGCAGTTTGAGGGCCGCCGGGGCCCGTCCGGGCGACCGCGTGCATAACGCCTACAACTACGGCTTGTTCACCGGTGGGCTGGGTTCCCACGACGGCGCGCATTATCTGGGGTGTACGGTGATTCCCGCGTCGGGAGGCCATACCGAGCGCCAGGTGCAGTTGCTGGTGGATCTCAAGCCCACCATCATCATGGTGACGCCATCGTACTTGCTGAATGTCGCCGACGAAGTCGAGCGGCAGGGGGTCGATGTGTCGCAGCTGTCGCTGCGCCTGGCGCTGGTCGGCGCAGAACCATGGACAGAAGCCATGCGCCGGGAAATCAATCAGCGGCTGAATCTCACCGCCATTGATTACTACGGCATCTCTGAAATCATGGGGCCGGGTGTGGCGGTGGAATGCGGCGAGACCCTGGATGGCCCCACGCTGTGGGAAGACCACTTCTACCCGGAAATCATCGATCCGGATACGGGCGAAGTCCTGCCGGACGGGGAATGGGGTGAGCTGGTCGTCACGACGCTTACCAAAGAGGCCCTGCCAGTCATCCGTTATCGTACGCGCGACATCACGCGGCTCCTGCCCGGCACGGCGCGGCCCATGCGCCGCCTCGACCGTTTCACCGGGCGGTCCGACGACATGCTCATCGTGCGCGGCGTGAACATGTTTCCGTCGCAGGTCGAAGAGCAGATTCTCGGCATCCCGCAACTGGCCGGCCACTATCAGATCGAAGTCAGCAGGCACGGGGCCCTGGATCAGCTCACCGTCAATGTCGAGCTGCGCGTCGACGAGGAACAGGCCAGCGTGCCGAATCTGGCGCGCGAACTGGCCCGCCGCATCAAGACCGTGATCGGTATTTCGGCTGCCATCAATGTGGTGGCGCCCGGCGTGATCGAACGCTCGCAGGGCAAGGCGGTCCGCGTCATAGATCACCGCAAGCTGCGCTGACATCCCTCCGCGGCAGATGCCTGCCGCTCCATTTTTCAACCCACCAGCAAATGGAGACATTCATGCTGATAGAGACGCTTTTGCCCCTGGGCAAGGTGGATCCGGGCCTGCGGGCACCGGATCAGCCGTTGGATATTCGTACGGTCGCCGACCAGGCCCGGGTCGTGGAAGAGTGCGGTTTCGACGGATTGATGACCGAGGAAACCAAAGATGATCCTTTCGTGATCATGGCGCTGGCCGCTCAGGCGACCCAGCGCATCAATGTCGGCACGGCCGTCACGATCGCTTTCCCCCGCAGCCCGACGCTGATGGCCCTCAGCGCCTGGACGATGCAGAAGCTCTCGGCCGGCCGTTTCGTTCTGGGCATGGGGCCGCAGGTGAGGCCGCATATCCAGCGCCGCTACGGCATGGAGCCGCATCCGGCCGGCCCATGGATGCGGGACTATGTGCTTGCCGTGCGTGCGGTGTGGGATTGCTGGCAGAACGGCACGAAACTGGATTACCAGGGCGAGTTCTACAAGCTGGACCTGATGGTGCCGCTGTTCAACCCGGGTCCGATCGAGCATCCCGAGATCCCCGTCCATCTTGCAGCCGTCAATCCGGTCATGTGCAAGGTCGCTGGTGAAGTGGCCGACGGCATCCGTCCGCATCCTGTGTGCACGCCCGGATACATCCGCGATGTCATGCTGGAAGAAGTCCGCAAGGGCGCGGCCCGCAGCGGCCGCTCCCTGGAAAATTTCTCGGTGTCCATGAAACCGCTGATCGCCACGGCGCCCAACGAGGAAGAACTTCAGGTGAAGATGCGCGATGCTCGTGCCCGGATCGCTTTCTACGCTTCGACCCCCGCCTATCTGAGCACTTTCGAGTATGTGGGCCTGGGCGAACTGGCCGCGGAAGCCAAGCTGCTGTCGCGGGCCCAGGATTGGGAAGCGCTTCCCAATCTCATCACGGACGACATACTGCATCAGTTCGTGGTGGTCGGCACCTACGACGTGATCGGCAAGAAGCTCGCCGAACGCTTCGGCGACGTGGTGACGAACTGCGAATTCTCGATTCCGGTGCGCAATCAGGCTGAGAAGGAAATCATGCAGCAGTTGGTTCGCGATCTGCACGCTCACGGAGAGAAGGCCAAGGCCCGGCAGACCATCATGGGCACGGGAGCTTGAAATGGCTGGCCGGCTCCGGGTCACCAGGACCACGCGCCAAAGCGCAAGCCTCGTCGTTCACGACGAGGTCAAGCGAGGCAATACCAATGCGGCGCCGAAGGTGCCCCTGCATGGTGGCGGAGAAGCTCCGGCCCTCAGGGACGGAGTTCTTCACGATGAGGTAATCGTATGAAAGAAGTCTATATCTACGACGCTTTGCGCACGCCGCGTGGCCGCGGTCGGCCGGATGGTTCCCTGTTCGAGGTCAAGCCGCTGCGTCTGGTTACGACGCTGCTGCGGGCACTGACCGAACGCCATGGAGTGAGCGGTGACGATGTCGACGATATCGTCCTGGGGATCGTGAACCCCCATGGCGAGCAAGGCAGCGTGCTGCCCCGTGTGGCTGCCCTGGCGGCCGGCTGGGGCCAGCGTCCGACCGGCTTGCAGGTCAACCGCTTCTGCGCCTCCGGCAGCGAGGCGGTGCATATCGCCGCGGCCAAGATCGCGTCGGGTCAGGCGGACATGGTGGTGGCGGGCGGCGTGGAATCCATGTCGCGCGTTCCCATGGGTTCCGACGGCGGGCCCTGGGCCGAGGACATCGACGGCGTGATTGGCGGCGGCTATGTGCCCCAGGGCATATCGGGCGACATCATCGCCGCCCTGGACGGCCGTACCCGCGAGCAATTGGATGCGTATTCGCTGTGCTCCCACCAGCGCGCCGCCCGGGCGGTGTCCGAGGGCCGTTTCGCGCGCTCGATCGTGCCGGTGCGGGATGCCGCCGGGCTCGTCATCCTGGACCGCGACGAGCTCATACGCGCCGATGTCGGCATGGCCGGGCTGGCGAAACTCAAGCCCGCTTTCGAACGGACGGGCGCCCTGGGTTTCGATGCGATGGCAACAGACCATTATCCCGCTCTACAAGGGCGGCTGGAGCATCGCCACAGCGCGGGCAATGCGTCGGGAATCGCCGATGCGGCCGCCGTCGTGCTGCTGGGTTCCCGGGAGTCGGGAGAGCGGCTGGGGCTGAAACCCCGTGCCCGTTTCATGAGCGGTGTGATCCATGGCGGGGACCCTACGATCATGCTGGCCGAGCCCGCCCCGGCCACCCGGAAGCTGCTGGCCCGGCTGAATCTGACGGTCCGGGACATCGATCTGTACGAGGTCAACGAGGCGTTTGCCGCGGTGGTGCTGCGTTTCATTGACGAAATGCAGGTGGATCCGGAGCAGGTGAACCCCAATGGGGGCGCCATTGCGATGGGTCATCCTCTCGGGGCGACCGGAGCGATTCTTCTGGGCACGCTGCTCGACGAGCTTGAGCGGCGCGATGCCAGGCGCGGCGTCGTGACGCTGTGCGCAGGGGGAGGCATGGGTATCGCCACGGCAATTGAACGGATTCAAGGAGCAGGCGCATGACACAGGGTGTGGAGTTCGACGTCGACGCCCGGGGGATCGGGACCCTCACTTTCGATTTCGAAGGCAAGGTGAATGTCATGAACGATGCGTTCATGCAGGCCATGGAAGTCCTGGTGCCACAGGTCGAGGCGCGGCGTGAAGCATTGTCCGGCCTGATTCTCTCATCAGCCAAGAACACTTTCTTCGCCGGAGGCGACCTGGCGTTGATGGGGCGGTCCAAGCCCGGCATGGAAGCCTTCCTTCTGGAGCATTTCGAGCGTTTGAAAGGCTATTTCCGGCGTCTTGAGATGCTGGGCGTGCCGATGGTCGCCGCCATCAATGGCACGGCTTTGGGCGGCGGCTATGAGCTCTGCCTGGCCTGCCATCACCGGGTCGCGATCGACCGGCCCGATGCCCGGATCGGTTTGCCTGAAGTGGGTTTCGGGATTCTGCCCGCCGCCGGGGGCGTGATCCGTCTGACCCATCTCCTGGGTTTGGAGAACGCCCTGGAATACTTGCTGACCGGCCGCAAGGTGACACCGGCCGAGGCCCATGCCGAGGGCCTGATCGACGCGCTGGCCCCGGACCAGCCGGCGCTGCTGGCGGCGGCGCGGGCCTGGATCGAGGCCAATCCCGCGCCGGTGCAGCCGTGGGACCGGCCGCGTGCGCAGGGTGCCCATCAGCTGGCACCGCCACAGCGGCAGGCGCTGCTGTCCGCCGCGGCCTGGATGCGGCGGATCGCGGGGCCCGAGCTGTCCCAGGCCGCGGTGCGCATTACTGACGTGGCGGTGCAGAGCCTGTATCTGCCCTGGGACTGCGCGTCGCGGATTGAAACCCGGGGTTTTGTCGAACTCCTGATGTCAGACGCCGCTCAGCGGAAAATCGCGGCCTTTTTCGCACCCAAGGCATAGGGGCCGGGCGTCTTATTCTTGAAGGGATATACGATGGATAAACAATTACCTGTCATCGCCGTCCTGGGCGGCACCGGAGCACTGGGTTTCGGCTTGGTGTTGCGTTGGGCGCTGGCCGGCTATCCGGTGGTGATCGGCTCGCGTTCGCTGGAATCGGCTCAGGATGCCGCTGAACGGGCGCGGGCGATTCTGGCTGAAAGAGGGGTGCGGGCAGAGGTCGGCGGCCTGACCAATGCCGAGGCCGCGGCCAAGGGGCAACTGGTGGCCGTAACGGTGCCCTATGCTCAACAGCAGGCCATTCTGTCGGCGGTCGCCCCCGCTCTGGCCGGCAAGATCGTCATCGATACCACGGTCCCCTTGATGCCTCCGCGCGTCGGCACCGTGCAGTTGCCCGCCGGTGGTTCGTCCGCGGTGGCGGCGCAGGCACTGCTCGGCGACACGGTACGGCTGGTGTCGGCGTTTCAGAATGTGGCGGCGGACAAGCTGCAGGGGCTGGAGCCGCTGGATTGCGACATTCTGGTGACGGGCAACGATAAAGAAGCATGTACGGCGGTCATTGAACTGGTGCGGCAAGCGGGTATGCGAGGCTATTACGCCGGCCCGCTGGCCAATGCCGCCGCCGCCGAAGCCTTGACGTCCGTGCTGATCACGATCAACCGCCAGTTCAAGTGCCAGGCCGGCATCCAGATTACCGGCATCGCCTGATCATGCACGTAATCGTCCCAGTGAAATCCTTTGCGCGGGCCAAGTCCCGTCTGGCGCCGATACTGGACAATGCGCAGCGGGCGGCTCTTGCCTATGCCTTGGCGCGCGATGTCCTTGCTGAGCTGGCGCGGGTGCGCGGCCTGAAACGGGTGGTGGTGGCCAGCTCGGAGCCAGAGGTCGAAGAACTGGTGCGGCGCCATGGTTATGAGCTGCTGCCCGATGTGCCGGGCGCCAGTCTGAATGAAGTCCTGACGCGTGCATTGGCCCGCATGACGCGTTCAGTGGGCGAGGCGGTGGCTGTGGTGTGCGCCGATCTGCCTCTGTTCAACGCAGAAGAGTTCGAGCGTATGTCGGCAATGCACGCCGCCGCGCAGGTGCCCGCCTTGACCATTGCGCCCGACCATCTGGGCCAGGGTACGAACGTGCGCATCAGCCCGACAAGCGAGATCCTGCCATGTCTGTATGGGCCAGGCAGCGCTGTGGCGCATATGCGGGCCGCCGCGGCCCGTGGGCTGGCCGTACAGGTTTTCAATTCTCGGAGCTTCGGTCTGGACATCGACCGGCCCGAGAGTCTGCTGGCGATCGCCCGCGCCGTGCCGGAAGGCCTGGAGCTGGACTCATCCGCCGCATTGCTTGCCTCGTGGGCGGGTGCCCTCGGGGGGGAGAGCTACACATGTCTGACACAATGAACCAGGATATCGGGGGCCTGCCCCGCGCGGTGCCGAGCGTTGCCGAACTGCAGTCATGGCTGCGGCGTCCGGTGGGCGAAATGCTGCGCGCCGCCGCGGATATTCGTGATCGATCCTTCGGGCACCAGATCAGTTATTCGCGCAAGGTGTTCATTCCGCTGACCGAACTGTGCCGCGATGTCTGCCACTATTGCACCTTTGCCAAGGCGCCCAGCCGCGTGGCGGCACCGTACATGTCTCTCGAAGAGGTGCTGTCGGTCGCCAGGCTGGGGCTTGCCGCGGGTTGCAATGAGGCGCTGCTTACATTGGGCGAGAAACCCGAGCTGCGTTATCAGGCGGCGCGCGACTGGCTGGACGGCCATGGCTACGAGAGCACGCTGGATTATCTGCACGACGTCTGCGCCGCCATAGTGAAGGAAACCGGCCTGCTGCCGCACGTAAACGCGGGCACGATGGAGCCGGCCATGCTGGCGCGGCTGCGGGCGGTGTCGCCGTCCATGGGCCTGATGCTCGAAAGCGCATCCGAGCGCCTGTGCCAGCGGGGGATGCCGCACTTCGGTTCACCCGACAAACTCCCGGCAGCCCGTCTGGACACGCTGCGCGCCGCGGGAGAGCTGTCCATTCCCGTCACGACGGGGCTCCTGATCGGCATTGGCGAAACTTGGGAAGAGCGCATCGAGGCCTTGTTGGCGCTGCGCGCCCTGCATGAGCAGTATGGGCACATCCAGGAAGTGATCATTCAGAATTTCCGCGCCAAGCCCGGGACACGCATGGAACAGGCGCCCGAACCCGGCCACGAAGAGTTCCTGCGGGCCATTGCGCTTGCCCGCATTGCGCTGGGTGAAAGCGGCATAAGCCTCCAGGCGCCGCCCAATCTGGCCCAGGGCGACTTGGGAGACCTGGTCCGGGCAGGCATCAACGATTGGGGCGGGGTTTCTCCCGTCACTCCCGATTACGTCAATCCTGAATCACCGTGGCCTCATCTGGATCGCCTGGAAGCGCAGACGATGCGGGCCGGCAAGACGCTCGTGCAGCGATTGACCGTTTACCCGCGCTACGTACAGGCTCATGAGCGCTGGGTCGACAAACAGATGGTGCCGCTCGTGCTGCGCCGTTCTGATGCGCAGGGCCTGGCCCGCGAATGTCTTTGGGTGGCGGGCAGTTCCGCTAGTATCGACCGGGCGCCGCCCCGACGTTCGTCGGGCGACACGGTTCCGGAAGAGGTGCGTGATGCCGTGCGGCAGGCTCGCGAGGGCGGGCGCCTCGATCCGCGGGCGATCGAACGCTTGTTCAGTGTGCGGGGCGCGGAGCTGGATTATGTGTGCCGGCAGGCCGACGCCTTGCGCAGCGAAGTGTGTGGCGACGAGGTCAGCTATGTCGTGACGCGCAACATCAACTACACCAATGTCTGCACTTATGGGTGTGCTTTCTGCGCTTTTTCCAAAGGCAAGACACACGAGAAGCTGCGAGGCTCGCCTTACAACCTTTCGCACGAAGAGATTGCGCGCAGGGTACGCGAGGCCTGGGACCGGGGAGCCACCGAGGTGTGCATGCAAGGGGGTATCCACCCGGATTACACCGGGCATACCTATCTGGAGATCCTGCGGGTCGTCAAGGAAACCGAGCCGCGCATGCACGTCCATGCCTTCTCTCCTCTGGAGGTGGTGCAGGGGGCGCGGACTCTGGGTCTGGGCTTGCGCGAATATCTCACTTGCCTGAAGGATGCGGGGCTGGGGTCCCTGCCGGGCACGGCGGCCGAGATTTTGCACGATGACGTGCGGGCGTTGATCTGCCCGGGAAAGCTGACCACCCGGGAATGGGTGGAGGCGATCGAAACGGCGCACGAGGTTGGCTTGAGAACCACTTCCACGATCATGTACGGGCACGTCGAGGAGCCTCGCCACTGGGCGGAGCACCTGCTGGTGCTGCGCGACCTGCAAGCGCGCACCGGCGGAATCACCGAATTCGTGCCGCTGCCGTTCGTCGGCATCGAGGCGCCGCTTTATCTGCGTGGCCGGTCCCGGCCGGGGCCGACCTGGCGGGAAGCCCTGCTCATGCACGCCATCGGGCGACTGGTGCTGCACCCCCTGATCCCCAATATCCAGGCTTCGTGGGTCAAGCTGGGACATGAGGGCGTTCAGCAGGCTCTGGCCGCTGGGGTGAACGATCTTGGAGGAACGCTCATGAACGAGTCGATCACTCGGGCGGCGGGCGCCAAGCACGGGCAGGAAACGGCTCCCCAGGCGCTGGATGCGCTGATCGTGGCCGCGGGCCGGAAGCCCCGGCAACGCAACACGCTGTATGCCGCCGCGCCCCAAGAGCAGGTCCGGCAGTCCTACAAGGCTGCGGCTCTCAGTCCCATTATCAACACGCCGTTGGCCAGACGTCGCCGTCCGGCCGTACTGGCGAGCGCAGGAGGCCACTGACATGGTCAATACTGATCGATGCCTGAATAGTTTTGTGTTCAACACCACACCCTCCATTCACTGCCGCGCGGGAGCGGCGGCGTCTCTTGGAGATATCGCGGGCGGGCTCTTGGGGGCGAACATTCTGTTCATCACGGATCAGGGCGTCCGCTCACTCGGCCTGTGCGATGCCGCCATCACATCGCTGGAAAATGCGGGTGCCCGCGTCGCGGTGTTTGATCAAGTCGAAGGCGATCCATCGCAGAATACGGTGCTGGCCGCCGCCCGGCTGGGGCGGGAGCGTGGCGCTACCGGAGTGGTGGGACTGGGCGGGGGGTCGTCCATGGATGTGGCCAAGCTGGCCGCTCTGCTGCTCAAGAGCGAACAGTCCCTTGAGGCGATGTGGGGCGTGAATCAAGCCGAAGGGGGGCGTCTGCCCTTGGTGTTGATCCCGACCACGGCGGGTACCGGCTCCGAAGTCACGCCTCTTTCCATCATCACGGTGGGCGAGGCCGAGAAGCGTGGCGTATCCAGCCCGCTGATCCTGCCGGATATCGCCATTCTGGATGCGCAGCTGATCCTGAAGCTGCCGCCCGCGGCCACGGCGGCAACGGGTATCGATGCCATGGTGCATGCGATCGAGGCCTATACCTCGACCAACATCAACAACAATCCGGTGTCGCGCATGCTGGCGCGAGAAGCCCTGCGCCTGTTGGGCGCCAACATTGAAACCGCCGTTTTCGATGGCGGGAACCCGGCGGCGCGTGGCGCCATGCTGCTGGGATCCATGCTGGCGGGCCAGGCTTTCGCCAACTCACCGGTAGGCGGCGTGCACGCCCTGGCCTACCCGGTGGGCGGATCCTTTCATGTGCCGCATGGTTTGTCCAATTCATTGGTGCTGCCGCATGTCATGGTGTTCAATATGCCGGCCTGCTCGGCCGAGTATGCCGAACTGGCGCCGGATGTCTTTCCCGATCTGGGAACCGAGGCCGATCCTTCCAGGCGTGCACAGGCGTTCATTGATCGCCTGGCGGCATTGTCGAAGGCGCTGGGGTTGCCTTGCCGGTTGCGGGATGTGGGCATTCCTTTCGAGGCGGTGCCCGGCCTGGCGCGTGACGCCATGCTCCAGACCCGGTTGCTGCAGAATAACCCGCGCGTTGTCTCCGAGTACGACGCGCGCACGATCTACGAGCGTGCCTGGTAGGGGGGGGGCGACGGCTTCGCCGGATCTGGGTTTTTGTGTCTATTTTTATGTTCTATCCGGTCATTGTATGAATTTCTCAAGCAGTCAGAATCTTGAAAGGCTGCGGGCAGCCCTGTGCATACAGCGGGAAAGTGATCGATAGGCTTCAGGAACAGGAGGATCATGATGAAGCTATGCAGTGCTTTGGCCCTTGGGCCGTCCGTCATCCATGGGCAAGCGGTTGCGGGAGGGGCGGGGCATGACCACTGAACGCCGTCCTCCGCTGCGTGCGGAATATCGCGCATTCCAGGAATTGACCACACGCTGGGCAGACAATGACAGCTACGGGCATATGAACAATGTGGTGCATTACGCCTTGTTCGATACCGCCGTCAACCATTGGCTGATCCGGCATGTGGGCCTGGATATCCATTCAAGCCCGGTGATCGGGCTGGTCGTCGAAAGCGGCTGCCGGTATTTCGGCGAAATGGGCTATCCCGATCTCGTCACGGCGGGTTTGCGGGTGGCCCGCCTGGGCAACAGCTCCGTCGTCTATGAAGTGGGTCTGTTTCGCAATGGCGACGAATCGGCCTCCGCCAGCGGCTTCTTCACTCACGTGTATGTGGATCGTGAATCCAAGCGCCCCCAACCGTTGGCCAGTGAATGGCGGAATGCCCTTGAGGCCTTGCTGCAGCCGCCTGAATCAGCCTTGTGAGTCCGGGCTGAGTTTTTGTGTCCATTTTTATGTTCTGTCTGGTCATTGGTGCGCAATCCTCAACCGGTCAGAATTCGAAACGGCTTCAGTGAAATGAAGCGGATAACAACGAGGGTCGAGCCATAGCCCTTGAGACAATAGGAGGAATTCGATGAAACGCAGTATTGCTTTGGCCCTAGGGGCCGCATGCATGGCCGCCGCGCCGGCATTCGCCGATGTGAAGATCGGCGTGGTGGTTTCCGCCACGGGGCCGGCCTCGTTCCTGGGCGAGCCGCAGCGCCAGACCGTCGAGATGCTGGCCAAGCAGATCAATGAAGCGGGGGGCATCAACGGGGAAAAGCTTCGCTTGTTCGTCTATGACGATGGGTCCGACGCCAGCGCCTCGCGCAACTATGCGGTACGTCTGATCGACAATGATGGTGTGGATGCCATCGTGGGCGGGTCGGGCACGGGCAATTCCATGGCCATGATTCCCGTCATCGAAGACGCCGAGATCCCCTTCGTATCCTTTTCCGGCGGTGTGGAAATCATCGACCCGGTGAAACACTGGGTTTTCAAACCGCCACATACCGATCTGATGGCCTGCGAGAAAATCTTTGTCGACATGCGCGACCTGGGGCTTACCAAGGCTGCGCTGATCGCGGGGCAGGGCGGTTTCGCCAAATCCATGGCCGCCCGCTGCAAGCAAGTGGCGCCTTCCTATGACATCCAGGTCGTTATCGAGGAAAGCTACGGCCCCCGCGATAGCGACATGACACCTCAGCTGAACCGCATACGCGGCACGGCGGGCGTGGAAGCCGTCATCAGCGCCGATATCGGGCAGGGGCCTGCCATCGTTACCCGCAATTTCCGGCAGTTGGGTATGGATCAGGTCCTGTATATGAGTCACGGCGCCGCGACACAGGGTTATCTGGACGCGGTGGGCCAGGCCGGTGAAGGGATCAGGATTCCCGCGCCGCTGCTGATGGCAGTGAATTCGATGAAGGATGACGACCCCTACAAGCCCATGCTGACCAAGTTCCGTGAAGATTTCATCCAGGCCACGGGCAGGCAGCCCGATGCGTTTGCCGGCTACGCTCACGACGGCCTGCTGCTGCTGATCGATGCCATGAAACGGGCGGGCACAACCAAAGCGAAAGCTGTGCGCGACGCCCTCGAAGCCACTGACGGGTTCGAGGGTACGGTTGGCCGGATCAAGATGTCTCCCACCGATCACCTGGGCATCACCCTGGAATCGTTCCAGATGATGACCATCAAGGACGGAAACTGGGCTCTGGTCGACTCGGCCAAGTAAACATTGCGGCACGGGACCGGACCGCATCCATGATGCGGCGCCGGTCCCGCTGCATGAATGTTCCGTAGAGCGCTGCGAGTGTTCTACCAGGAGACATGATGAACACTGTGATGCAACTTATCGTTTCTGGCTTGACCGTGGGGGCGATCTATGCGCTTGTCGCGCTGGGTTTCACCCTGATCTACCGCGCTTCGGATATCTTCAATTTTGCGCAGGGCGAGTTTTTCATGCTGGGCGGCATGATTACCGGCGTCGTGTTCGCCAGCCAGTCCGGTTCCTATCTGACCGCGGCGCTGCTGGCGGTCGTGATTACGGTGCTGTTCGGCGCGGCGCTGTATGTCCTGGCGATCAACCAGGCCAAATCGGCGGATACGATTCAGCTGCTGATCCTGACGATCGGCGCCGCCATGCTGGCCAGCGGCCTGGCCTCGGCGATCCTGGGAAAGGATTTCGTAACGCTGCCGACGTTCTTCGAGCAGGAAATGCTGGTCATCGGCGGCGTCGTCATCCAGACGCAGGCATTGGTGGTGATGGCCGGCGCGGCCCTGATCGTTGTCGGGCTGTGGGTCTTTCTGGGGCGTACCCTGACAGGGAAGGCCATTGTCGCCGTGGCGTCGAACAGCCTGGGGGCCCAGCTCGTGGGCATCAACCGCCTTCGCATCGTGACGGCCTGTTTCGCGCTGTCCGCGCTGATCGGCGCGGTAGGCGGCGTGCTGGCCACACCGATCACGCTGACGAGTTATGACACCGGCACCATGCTGGCCATCAAGGGTTTCACGGGCGCCATGCTGGGCGGCATGGGCACTCCGTATGGTCCGGTGATCGGCGGCCTGCTCATCGGCTTGCTGGAAGCTTTCGGGGCCGGCCTGCTGTCTTCAGTCTACAAAGATGCTTTTGCCTTGATCGTCCTGTTGGCCGTCTTTGCCTTCCAGCCGCAGGGGATTTTTTCCGCGCGCAGCGTCGAGAGGGTCTGAATCATGGCGCGGTTCTTCAAAAGTCCTTATGCGCCCATGCTGTTCATGGCCCTGGTGATCGTGTTGCTGCCATTGTTCCCGCTGTCGAACTTCCATCTGCGCATGGCCACTCTGCTGTTCATTTTTTCGGTGGTCGTGCTGGGGATGAATCTGCTGATGGGGTATGCGGGGCAGATCAGCCTGGGGCATGCCGCTTTCTTCGGGCTGGGTGCCTACGCCGTAATCGTAGGCAACGCCCATTATGGTGTGTCGCCATGGGTCGGCTTGTGCGTGTCTCTGTTCGTATCAGGCGGTGTCGCCTGGGTGATCGGCAAGCCGATCCTGCGCCTGAAGGGATATCACCTGGCAATGGCGACATTGGCCTTCGGCTCCATTTTTTCCATGTTCCTGAACAACGAACTGCAGATCACCGGTGGGCCGGACGGCATGTCCATGCACGCCAGCTCAGTGAGGATACTGGGCCTGAATGCGCGTATGAGCGCCTATTGGATATACGGTGGAGTGCTCTTGCTGGTGATGTGGCTGATCGCCAACCTGCTCAACAGCCCGACAGGCCGTGAAATGCGGTCCATCCACGATAGCGAAACAGCGGCCGGAGTGCTGGGCATCGATGTGGCCAGCACCAAGCTGAAAGCATTCGTGATATCGGCGGTGCTGGCCACGCTGGCGGGGGCATGCTTCGCCATTTTCGATAAGTACATCACCCCGGAGTCGGGCAGCATCCTGCGCTCGATCGAATTCGTGACCATGGCGGTGGTGGGCGGCCTGGGTTCGATACTGGGTAGCGTGGTCGGTACGGCCATCCTCATCGTGCTGCCGCAGTTCCTGACGATCTTTCATGAGTACGAACACGCGATCCTCGGCGGCATTCTTATCGTGATCCTCATCTTTCTGCCGCGCGGCATCGTCCCGTCGCTGGCCCGACTCTTTGCCTGGAGATCGAAATGAGCAGAATGATCGTCGAAAAGGTTTCGATCCAGTTCGGTGGGTTGATTGCACTGGAAAACGTCAGCTTCTCGGTGGCCAAGGGCGAGATTCTGGCCTTGATCGGGCCCAACGGGGCAGGCAAGACGACGCTGTTCAACTGCATCTCGGGCGTATATGTGCCGACCACGGGCCGCGTCATCCTGAACGGTGAGGACATTTCACGTCTGGCCCCGTATCAGCGGGCGCGCCGCGGTTTGACCCGCACATTCCAGAACCTGCAGATTTTCGATCACATGACGCTGCTGGAAAACGTAATGGTCGGACGCCGCATCCATGAACGCGGTTCCGTGTTGCTGCACATGCTGGGCCTGCCATCGGTGCGTCGCCAGAACCAGGCCTCGCGCAACAAGGCGCAGGAACTGCTGGAGATCGTGGGAATCGCGGAGCGGGCCGATGAACGGGCCAGTGAGCAGTCCTACGGGGTGTTGAAGCGCCTGGAGATTGCGCGGGCCCTGGCCTGCGAGCCCCAGGTCCTGATGCTGGATGAGCCGGTGGCCGGCTGCAATAGCGTTGAAACCGCCGATGTCGAAGCGGTGGTGCGCACTATTGCGAAACTAGGCGTGTCGGTGGTGCTGGTCGAGCATGACATGCATATGGTGATGAAACTGGCCGAGCGTGTGCACGTGCTGGATCGGGGGCGCACCCTGGCTGAAGGGCTGCCCGCGGAAGTCCGGGCGGATCCGGCCGTCATCGAAGCCTATCTGGGTACGGCGCAGCCGGAGCCGGATGTTTCCGCACAAGAGGTGGTCCATGCTTGAGATTGATGGCCTGGTCAGCGCCTATGGGCGTATCGAGGTATTGCATGGCGTCAGCCTGAAGGTCGATGCCGGTGAAATCGTTGCCCTGGTCGGTTCCAATGGCGCGGGCAAGACCACATTGCTGCGCGCCTTGTCGGGCGTGCAGCCGGTAAAGAAGGGGTCGATCCGTCTGGAAGGGGTCAATATCGAGGGCAGGCCCCCCTTTGAAAGAGTGCGCCGGGGATTGAGCCAGGTGCCGGAAGGGCGGCAGATTTTCGCTCCCCTCTCGGTGGCCGACAACCTGGCGCTCGGGGCGTGGACCTGCACGTCGAAGATCGAAGCCAACCGCGAAAAGGTCTACGAGCTCTTCCCCATATTGTCGGATTTCCGCGATCGGCAGGCGGGTTCCCTGTCCGGAGGACAGCAGCAGATGCTGGCCATGGGCCGGGCCCTGATGGCCGAGCCGCGTGTGTTGCTGCTCGATGAACCCACGATGGGGCTGGCGCCCATCCTGGCGCAGCAGGTGCTGGACATCATGCGTACCATCCGCAGCATGGGCACCACCGTGCTGGTGGTCGAACAGAACGTGCAGGCTGTTCTGCGGGTGGCTGATCGGGGCTATGTGATCGAACGCGGCGTTATCACCACAGAGGGGTCGGCGCGCGAGCTGTTGAACGACCCCCGCGTCCATGAAGCGTATTTGGGGGTCTGAGCATGGCGCAAGTCAGTTTTACGGCGCTCGAAGGCCTGCCCCGCGTGCAACCGGGGCAGGATCTCGTGCCTTTGATTCTAAGTGCCGCCGAGGCTTCCGGCCACGCCTTCATGGACGGCGACATTGTCGTGCTGGCCCAGAAGATCGTTTCCAAGTCCGAAAACCGCTACGTGGATGTCGCCACGGTTCAGCCATCGGAGCTTGCCCACGAGCTTGCTGAAATTGCCCAGAAAGATCCACGTTTGGTCGAACTGATTCTTTCGGAAAGCCAGAAGGTTCTGCGCTGTGTGCCCGGGGTCCTGATCGTGCGCCACCGCATCGGCGTGGTGGCCGCCAATGCCGGGATCGATCAGTCCAATCTGCCGCAGCAGGGTTCGGGCATGTCCGAACCGGCGTTGCTGCTGCCGCTCGATCCGGATGCCAGCGCCCGCGTGCTTTGCGACCGGCTGAGCGCCGAAACCGGCCGTCGGCTGGCGGTGCTCATCATCGACAGCATTGGCCGTGCATGGCGCCAGGGGACATGCGGAACCACCATAGGGGCCGCAGGTATCGAGTGTGTACGGGACCTGAGGGGGCAAAGCGATTATTTCGGCCGGACCCTGCTGACCTCAGAGCTGGGCATCGCGGATGAAATCGCGGCGGGCGCGTCGCTTGTCATGGGCCAGGCGGCGGAGGGGCGGCCGGTGGTGCTGGTGCGCGGCCTGGAATGGACTGACAGTCCCCAGACGGCGCGGCATCTGCAGCGGCCCCGGGACAAGGACCTGTTCCAATGACCACGCGCCAGAATTGTGGCGGAGAAGCGCCGGCCCCAAAGCCGGAGTTCTTCACACGCAGCTACTTGCTATTGTGCGGTGGGGTGGGCGGGTCCAAGCTGGCTGACGGCCTGGCGCGGATCCTGCCATCCGGACGTTTGCATGTGGTGGTCAACACCGGCGATGATTTCACGCATCTCGGTCTGCGCATTTGCCCTGACCTTGATACGGTGGCCTACATGATGGCCGGTCTGGTCAGCCGCGAGCGCGGCTGGGGCCGGGAAGACGAAAGCTGGTCCGCCATGGATGCCTTGTGCTCCCTGGGTGGGCCGGACTGGTTCCAGTTGGGGGACCGCGATCTGGCCCTGCATGTGTTGCGCAGCCACTGGCTGCGGCAAGGCGCGACGCTGAGTGAAGCCATGGCGCGCGTGGCGTCGGGGCTGGGGTTGAAGCATGTGCCGCAGCCCATGTCCGATCAGGCGGCGCCGACAGAGATCGAAACCGGGCAGGGCCTGCTTCCCTTCCAGGAATATTTTGTGCGCCAGGCGTGCCGGCCCGTGGCCACGAAAGTGCATTATGGCGCGGCGGATTCCGCGGTGGCGGCATCCCCCGCATTGAGCAAGGCATTGAATGATCCGGACCTCGCGGGTGTGATCATCGCCCCGTCGAATCCCATCCTCAGTATCGGGCCCATGCTCGCGCTCGCCGAGTTGCGTGCTTTCCTGAATCAAGGCCGCGTACCGGCCGTTGCCGTGTCGCCCTTCATCGGGCAGGCGGTGGTGAAAGGCCCGGCTGCGAAGATTCAGGCGGAACTGGGGCTGGCGCCCGGCGATTCGGGCTTGTGCTCGCTGTATGCCGGCTGGCTGTCCGGCCTGATCGTCCATGCGGATGCGGTGACGCCCGCTCCGACCGGCCTGCCGGTGCCTCTGCGGGCATGCAATACCCTGATGCTCAATGCGGCGGACCGTGAGCGGGTGGCCCGCGAAGCACTGGATTTCCTGGAGTCTCTGTCGTGATGCGTGTCGTGGTGGTGGGGGCCGGCGCCGTTGCGGAGGCATTGGAAGCATTCCTGAGTGGCGGGTCGCTGATTTGTACCGTGGTGCCGGCCGAGCATGTGGCGGGGAACGCCGTTGTGCGGCAGGCCGATTGGATCATCGAGGCGGCGGGAGAGGACGTGCAGAGCAAGCGGGCCGCACTGGCCTCCATCGCGGCCGCTTCCCGGGGCGATTGCCTGGTGTCGTCCGATGCGTCCGTGCATACGCGCGCCGAATTGCTGGAGGGGGCCGCCGCCTCCTTCATGGCGCGCCATGCCGTGGCGCATTTCTTCTTTCCCCTGGACCGTCTTGCATTGGTGGAGTGGGTGGCGGCCTCGGGTGAAGGGGTGGCGCCCATGGCCGTGGATGCGCAGGAGCGCCTGCGCCATGTGCTGGTTACCGGTTTGCGGCGTCAAGTGGTCGAATGTAAAGACCGGCCCGGCTATGTTGCCAATCGTCTGGGCTTTGCCGCCCTGGCTCAGGCCATGGCGCTGGCCGATGAGCATGGGCTGTCTCCGGCCCGCGCCGATTCGGCATTGACCCGGGTGCTGGGCTGGCCACGAACCGCGGCGTTCGGCACTGTCGACCTGATTGTGCCTTCCCTGTTCGCGAAACTGTCGCAGGCATTGGCGGACAGGCTGGCGCAAGATGATCCGCTGGCGCAAGCACTGCCTCGGGCACTCGCGTGGATTCAGCGCTTGGAGCGTTTCCCGGCGGGGGCGTTCTATCGCCGGAGCCAGAAGGGGCGGCCCCCGCTGGTCATCGATTTCCAGGATGGCGTCTATCGGGCGCCTTCCACGGAACCCCTGACGGATCACGAAGAAACCTATGCCGGGCACGTACGATCATGGGTGTCTGATTATCTGACTACGGTGGCGGGCCAGACGGGTTTGTCTGCGGAGCAGGTATGGGGGGTGATGGCGGGCAGCTACGGCTGGGCCGTGCCCGAAAACCATATGGGCCAGGCTTAGGGCCAACAGGCCCTGGGCGGTATGCGGGCGGTTCGTCAGTCCCGGCCCGTACTGCGCGGCCTTTGACGCATCGTGGCGGCCCCGGGCTATTCGTGCCGGGTGCGTTCCAGGAAGGTCTTGCGGTATGTGCGGGGGCTCATTCCCGTCCATGTGTGGAAAGCGCGGGTAAAGGCCCGCGTTTCCGAATAACCGACGATTTCTGAAATCCGCGCCACCGGCTGCCTGGTCCGGACGAGGTGCTGTATGGCCACATCGCGGCGGATGCCTTCAACGACGTTGCGGAACGATGTGCCTTCTTCCTTCAGGCGGCGCCGGAGCGTCTGCGGGCTGAGCCCGAGCACTTCGGCCATGTGCTCGAATTGAGGGAAACTCAGCTGTGAGGATTTGGTCGCCAGGACATAAGAGCGGATCTTGCGCCCGTAGCTGCTCTCGTCCGAAGGCACCACCATGAAGCCCAACGGCGCGAGCGCCAGCATCGATTTCAGCTCCGGCTTGCTGCGAACGATGGGCGTGGTCAGGAGTTCGCGCGAGAATACGAAGCGGGTCACCTGCTGGTCGAATAGATGCGTGGTCGGAAACATATAGCGGAATTCCTCGACACGGTCATCAGGGCGGGAATAGTGGAACCGCGCCTCCTGGATGGGGATCTTGCGCCCCGCGAGCCAACAGATCAGCCGATACCAGATTGACAGCCAGAACTCCAGGAAATAATTGTGGGGGTCGAGATCGGGCCTTGCAAACACCACTTCAAAAATAAGCTGATCGCCTTTCTCGACTTCGATCAATTGCATCCTGATGTCGTCGGTGAACAGGTTGTAGTAGAGGATGCCTTTGCTCAGTGCGCGGCCGATCGAAACTTCGTGGATGATGAGGTGGCACATCATGGCGAAGGTGCCGGGCTTGCAGCGGTGCTGGGTGAACCCCATGAACTCGTCGTCCAGTGTCAGCCATACCTGTTGTACCAGGTGGGCAAGCTTTTCGGACGGGCCCCGCCAGCCAGGCGTGTTCAGCTCTTCTTTGGACAGGCCGCTTTGTTGCAGGAGATAGTCGACCTTCAAGCCGTAGCGTTCTGCGCCCCGCAGGGTTTCCTTGAAATAATGTGCGCAGGATGTTGCCAAGAATGGACTCCCGATGCCGCGGCGCTTTACGAGCCGCAAACATGAATGCATTTATATGTAGGGCCTGTTCACGCTAAAAGGTGACCTGCCAGCCCGCAGGGTGAGTGCGTAAACACGCGTCTGCCTGCGTTGCAAATGCTCGCCGTGGGCCCGCCACGGCTGCGCTTTGCGCCTTGTCATCCACCTGTTTGCGTACTCATGCAAGGCACCTTTTAGCGTGAACAGGCCCTAGTCTGGTGTCGAAGTACGAGCAGGACCCTTGGACGTCCCATCATATCAGGCGTTGGCCACGAGCCTGAGTACGAATATTGTCACTTCGACGCCGGCGGGCCTTAAGGCCCGCCGCAGCATTCCGCAGGGGGAAGGGCCATCACACCCATGACCGCCCATGGCGGGCATCGATGAATGTCCGCGGATTACCGACTTGCCCGCCCTTGAGCATGACTTCCACGCCGTCCAGGCCGGCGTCGTGCGACAAGAGACGGCACAGGCGGCCGCCGCCGCGGGCATTGGCGACGATTTCCAGGGCGTAGGCGTCGCTCAGGCGCATCGCGTGGCTGGCCGTATCGCCGCCGGCAAGGACGATGCGCCGCAAGCCGAAGCGCTTGACGGCGGTCTGGGCCAGACGCGAATACAACTCGCCGATGGCGCGCGCGACGGCATCGGGGGCGATGCGATGTTCCCGCACATGGGCCTGGGTCCGGGCCAGGTTCTGATCCTGGGCGCCATGCGCGGTGTACAACACCACGTCGGAGTTCATGGAGAATTCCCGGTCGAGCAGGGCGGTCAGGTCGGCGGTGGCCTGTTCCACGCCACCAGGCCGCAACAAGCCGATGACGTCCACTTGGTGAGCGGACCAGCCGGCGTCCAGGGCGGCTTGCAGCTGCGCTTCGTTCAATTGGGCCGCGCTGCCGGAAAGCACCAGCATGCGTTCGACATCCCGCGGCGGCGGCGGGCGGCGGGCATGGCCCGCCCGTGTGCGCAAGCTGCGGCCCAGCCCTTCGGCCAGGCCCTGGGCGGCAATGCTGTACACGGGCGCCTTCCCGCCCTCGTTCAGCAGCAATTGCGCGATCGCATCCAGATCGCCGTTGTGCAGCGTGTCGAAAACCACGGCCCCCGGATGATGGGCAATGGCGCGCTGCCAGGCGACGTTCAGCGAATCGGGCCCGCCCTGCACGGACGTGACGTCGACCAGCCCGATCGGCAATGCGGTCTGTTCGGCCAGGTGCCGCCGCAAGTCGGCCTCGCGCATGGGCGTGGATGGATGGTTGGCCATGCTGGGATGGCGGTCCAGACGTTCGACGCTGGTTCCCGACCTGGCGAAATGGTTTCCGAACACGGTATATCTGCCGAACTCCGGGGCCCCCACCACCACTGGCACAGGCTGTTCGCCGAATACCTCGCGACCCAGCTCTATGGCCACGCCGATGCTTCCCATGGTGGGAGATGAATCGAAAGTGGAGCAGACTTTGTATTGAATCTGCCGGCTTCCCAGCCGTTCGAACAGTTGCAGGGCAGGCAGAATCTCGGCCCGCATTGCCCGCGGGGTCAATGATCGGCCGATACCGGCGATGCCAATGACATCCAGCGACGGCGCATGCCGGCGCAGGAGCGCTTCGTCGGGTGTATCGAAAAACAGCAGCGCCCGCAGGCCGGCTTCGTGGAAACCCGCCAGATGAGCCGTGGCGCCTGTGAAGTCATCACCGTAGAAGCAGATGGGAGCGGTATGCCCTGGCATGAGATTTCGAACCATTCGAGACAATAGGGTCGACGAAGGCCGGGCTCAAAGTAGCGCCCATTGACGCAGGCGGTGTCCGGCGGGTTCCCCGACACGGCATCCGAGCGCGGCGGCTGTGCGGTTGACCGCCGAAACGATGCCATCCATGTAGACGGAGCGCGCATCGCCGATGCGGGCGGATGCGGCGGAAACGGTGAATGCGGCGATCCCGCGTTCGTCCAGCGCGGGCAGGCGCGTGTAGCCGGCGTTCTCGATGCCGCCGCCCGCGTCGCTGTATACGGCGGCAAAGCCATCCGTGCGCAGCGCCATGGCGGGCTTGCCGCCCACGAGGGCGCCATGCGATCCGGTCACGATGATCTGGCCGGCATCTTCGGGGCCGACCAGCGATGCTGAATCAAGCAGCACGATACGGCGGCGGCCGCCTTCCACTGTTTCTTCCGTTCGCGTTTCTTCCAGCGGCGCGGGCGTTGCGCGGTGCCAGGGCGCCCGTTTCAGCTGTTCGGCCGCCTGGCGGCAGGCCATGCCGATAACGACGCCGGCATTCAGCGCCAGCGGGTTGGCGTGGCTGATGCGGCCGCGTTCGAGCATGTCGTCGGCGTCGCCGATGCGGCATGATGTGCTGGCCACCGTGGCCGCCGCCACACCCCCGGCCTGCAGGTAATCCAGTGAAGCAATGCCGGCTTCGTCCTTGCCTATGCCGGCATCATGAAACACCACGGCCCGCACTTGCCCTTTGGCGGCGCAGTATCCCGGGTAAATGCCGCCATGCGAACCGGAAACGATGACGGCGCCCGCCGCGCCGGACGGCAGGCTGGTGATGGTGGCCGCGGTCAATACCGGTATGTCGTCACCCATGGGGCGGGAAGTATTCATCAGGCGCTCCTCGTTCGAACAGGCAACAGCATAGAAAAACCGGCCCGGTCGTACAAGCAACATTTTCACTGGCCGCTGTGAGTAATTTTCCGCGATCAGGACACTGGACCGGTTTGCGGCGGCTTACCTATACTTCATCCGACGCCCCGCGGGCCGCGGGCATTCCCTTCAATCACCGATACCAGCAATGGCCAAACTTCCGTCGTTCACCGCTTTGCGGGCTTTCGAGGCAGCCGTAAGGCACAGAAGCATGAGCAAAGCGGCCGAGGAACTGTCCGTCACGCACAGCGCGATCAGCAAGCAGATCCAGTATCTGGAACAGGAGCTGGGCACCGCGCTGCTGCAGCGCCTGCCCCGCTCGGTCGAGCCCACGGAAGCGGGGATGCGGCTGGCCGCTCCGCTGGCCGCCGCCTTCAGCTTGATGGAAACCGGCATTGCACAGGTACGGCCCGGCCCGCTTGCCTTGTCCTGCTCGGTGAGCCTGATGACCCGTTGGCTGATACCGCGCCTGTCCCGCTTTCAAGCCGACAGCAGGGGGATCAATCTCAGGCTTTCCGCGGCGCATGGGCCCATCGATCTGGTCAGGGAAGGCATTGATCTTGCACTGCGCAACGATGTGATTTCCCCGCCGGACGACATCATCGTCAAGCGGCTTGCCCCCGAACTGGTGGGCCCGGTGTGTTCGCCGGAGTACTTTCATTCGCACTGTCTGGAGACCCTGGATGACTTGCGCGCGGCGCGCATTCTTACCAATGCTTCGCGTCCGGGCGCGTGGGCCGAGTGGCTGGAACTGATGAACTGGCGGAACGCGCCGCTGGAAGGGCACGAAACCTATGCGCATTTCCATCTGGCCATTCAATCCGCTTCAATGGGGCTGGGGGTTGCCATGTCCCCCAGCCTTCTCGTCGCCGATGATCTGCTGGCGGGGCGCCTGGTCGCGCCCTTCGGCTTCGTCAAGGCCAGAAGGCATCTGGAGCTATGGATGACGGACCAGGTCCGGCGCCGCGAGGAAGTCAAGGCGTTTGCACTGTGGCTGCAGGAAGAAACCGCCGCCACGCACTCCAGCCTGTCCGGCTACGTGCGCCCGTCGTTGGCCCGCCGGGAGGGCCGCCCATAAGCCCGTTCATGCTGAAAGACATCTTGGCGTGAGCGGGCCCCAGGTGCGGCGGGCCACGACCTGTTCCTTCCAGAAACATCGCCTCGCCAAAAACTCGTTTGTCACGGCACCACCGGTAAGCCAGAATCAGGATATGCGCAGTGGCCACGCGCCACTCATCATTCACGACTATCCGGATTCTCCAAGCCTTGCACATGACAGAACGTTTTCGCGCCTGGTACCTGCTTGAAACGTCACACGATGTTGGCCTCGTCGCCGAAATTCTGGCCGGCGAACAGTCCACCGCGAAGGGTGTGCGCCTGCCCGGCGACACGGGTGACGAGATCCATGAACGATATGGCGCCCGTATCGAATCGATCGAGCTTCTCGATGAATCGGCGCGCCCCAGCCTGCCCAGCCGCGAACAGGGCGGGGGCGTCTGCCGGCGAGCGGAAGTCTGCCTGTCCTGGCCCGTCCATAATGTCGGCGCGTCTCTGCCCATTCTGTGGGTCACGCTGCTGGGCAACCAGGTCGGCATGCGCCAGCTGAGCGGAATCCGCCTGCGCCGCCTGGAGCTTCCGGCTTCCTTCGTGCGCAGCTGTCCGCTGCCGCAGTTCGGCATCCACGGCACCCGCCGGCTGACGGGTGTGTACGGCCGCCCCCTGATCGGATGCATCGTCAAGCCGAACATCGGGCTGACCCCGGAACAGACGGCGGGCGCCGTCCGCGAACTGGCGGCGTCCGGAATCGATTTCATCAAGGATGATGAACTGATCGCGAGCCCGCCGTATTCGCCGCTGGCGGCGCGGGTCGCGGCGGTCATGCCGGTCATCGACGAAATTGCGCAAGGCACCGGGCGCAAGGTCATGTATGCGTTCAATATTACCGATGAGTACGACCAGATGCTGCGGCACCACGATACCGTGCTGGCCGCCGGGGGGACTTGCGTGATGGTGGATATCAACGGTGTGGGCCTGTCCGGACTGGCCAGCCTGAGGCGGCATTGCCAGCTGCCCATCCATGGCCATCGGGCGGGCTGGGCCATGTTTACGCGAAGCCCGGCCCTGGGCATGGATTTCCAGCCCTACCAGGCCATACATCGCCTGGCGGGGGTCGATCACCTGCATGTCAGCGGCCTGGGGGGAAAATTCTGGGAAGACTTCGACACGGTGCTGTCGTCGGCCCGCCATTGCCTGACGCCGCTATCATCCGGACCCGGCCGCGACGATCGGGCCATGCCGGTATTCTCGGGCGGGTCCACCATTCATCAGGCCGCGCCGACCTTCCATGGCGCGGGCACGGCGGATCTGATCTATACCTGCGGCACGGGCATCATGGGCCACCCCGTGGACCTCGCCTCCGGCTGCCGCAGCATGCGGCAGGCCTGGGAGGCCGCTTTGCAGGGAATTCCCTTGAGGCACTATGCGAAAACCCATCCTGAACTGGCCGCCGCCCTGAGCGGCAGGCGGGACCCGGTCCATTGATGTGAGGTAAATGCACATTTTTCTGAAAAAAACTGCATTGCGCCGGGCTTTTCATGCCTGGATAATGAAGCATCGGGAGCGGGCCGGAAGACGCCCGCCGGTCTGAAAAAAAGTCTCGCAACCCAAAGGGGGGCTCTGAACAACCCGTCGCAGCGCATGCATCCCCGGATTCGGGCGGTCTGCCGCGTTGCAAATGCTCGCAATAGCTGCGGCTATCGCTGTGCCTTGCGCCTTGCCGCCTACCTTGGTGCCCGCATGCACCTCGGATTCGCCAACCAGGGCGCCTGTTTACCGCTCGAATTATTCATAGCTTCCCAAGGAGGAGTGTTCAATGAAAATCGCCCGTCTGTTTTCCGCGCTTGGATTCGCCGCACTCGCATCGCTGGTGCTTTCGCCCGTCGCCGCCGCAAACTACCCGGAAAAACCGGTGAGGCTGGTCGTCCCCAACCCGCCCGGGGGGACCACCGACATTCTGGGAAGGCTGATTGCCGATCAGCTTTCCAAAGAACTGAACCAAACCTTTGTGGTCGAGAACCGCGCCGGCGCGGGCGGGGCCATCGCCGCGCAGAATGTCATGGCCGCGGCGCCCGACGGCTACACGCTGATCATGGGGAACATCAATTCGCACATGATCAATTCCGCCATACGTTCACAGCTGCCTTATCATCCGACCAAGGATTTCGCGCCGATCACCATTATCGGCTCCACGCCCAATGTGCTGGTGGCGCATCCCGACTTCCCGGCGAAAAACGTCCAGGAGCTCATCGACCTTGCCAAGCAGAAGCCCGGGTCATTGAGTTTCGGGTCGACCAGCGCCGGCGGCTCGCCGCATATGAGCGGCGAATTGTTCAAATCGATGGCCGGCCTCGAAATTCTGCACGTTCCCTACAAGGGTGCCAGCCCGATGCTGACGGACCTGGTCGGCGGGCAGATTCCCATCGGTTTCGACAATCTGCCGTCGTCGTTGCCCTTGATCAATTCGAACAAGCTGCGCGCATTGGCCGTCACGACGACGAGCCGCTGGGAAGGGACGCCCGATATCCCCACCATGGCCGAAAGCGGCCTGCCCGACTATGAAGTGGCGGCCTGGTTCGGGATGTTCGCGCCCGCGGGCACACCGGACGAAGTCCTGGATGCCCTCCATGCCGCCATCAAGACGAGCCTGGGCCGCGAGGACGTCAAGAAGCGCCTGTTCGAACTGGGCGCCGTGCCCGGCGGGATCTCCCGCGAGGCATTCAAGACGCAGATCGAGGACGGCATCGAGATGTGGACCAAGGTGGTCGACAGCGCCGGGCTGCGCATGGACTGATAACGCAACCGCCGTGATGCCGCGTCATGGGTGGCGGTTGCCGCGCGGCACCGCGGAAGGCGGTCTGTAGAAAGCTATAGGAGATACTTGGTGGAAAATCCGGTTGTGGCATTGATCGGCGCGGGAGGCAAGATGGGCTTGCGCATCGCCCGCAATCTGCGCAAGCATGGGCAGGAGGCCCGCTGCGTTGAAATCAGTGAAGCGGGGCGCGCCGCGCTCAAGGCAGAGGGAATCGAAACCGTCGCGGCAAGGCAGGCGCTGGACGGCGCCCAGGTGGTGATTCTCGCCGTTGCCGATAGCGCCATAGAACGTGTCGCGCGGTCGTTGAGTGAAGATATCCGGCCGGGCACCATGGTCATCACCCTGGATGCGGCGGTGCCTTATATCGGGGGGCTGCCGGACAGAGACGATCTGGTCTACTTCATCGCCCACCCCTGTCATACGCCGATGTTCAATGATGAGGTCGACCCGGTCGCCAAGCGTGATTTTTCCGCGGGGACGCATGCCAGGCAGCACATCGTATGCACGCTCATGCAGGGGCCCGAAGAGGCCTACGCGCTGGGCGAGCGGGTTGCGCGGGTGATCTTCGCGCCGGTCATGAAGGCCCATCGCGTCAGCGTCGGGCAAATGGCGGTGCTGGAACCGGTATTGTCGGAGACCGTCGGGGGCGCCTGTCTGTCCATCATCCGTGAAGCCATGGACGAAGCGATTGCCCGCGGCGTGCCGGCCGATGCGGCCCGGGACTTCATCCTTGGCCACATGTACTCAATGAGTTCCATCATCTTTGAAGAGCGCCAGGGGGCGTTTTCCGCCGCCGCCAATCTTGCCATTGACTCGGGCAGGAAGGCCTTGTTCAAGGATGACTGGAAGAAGGTCTTCGAACCCGCGTCGATCAGGGATTCGATAAAGACCTTGTTGAAGAACTGACTCGATACGGCGCGGCTCCGGGCGCGGCGTGTGCCGTCCCGGATGCGCATTGCGCCTTACGAGGGCTGGACGCCGGCCAGCTTGGCCACGGACTGCCAGCGCTCGGCTTCCTTGCGGGCGAATTCGCCCAGTTCTTCAGGCGTGGACGCCGTGGCGGTGATGCCCTGCTTGGCAAAGGCTTCCTGCATCTTGGGATCCTTCAGCGCTTCGCGGATGGCCTCGTTCAGGCGCTGGATGGCTTCCGGCGGCGTGCCGGCGGGCGCCACGACCCCTTGCCAGGAGTTGACTTCCGAGTTCGGCAGGCCGAGTTCGTCGAGCGTGGGCAGGTCGGGCATGAGCGGCGACCGGGTGCGTGAAGTGATTGCCAGCGCCCGCACACGGCCGTCCTGGACGAAAGGC
Organism: Alcaligenaceae bacterium; assembly: GCA_013416455.1. Lineage (GTDB taxonomy): Bacteria > Pseudomonadota > Gammaproteobacteria > Burkholderiales > Burkholderiaceae_B > Yanghanlia. The sequence continues at coordinate 88,894 of JACCES010000005.1, forward strand.
TGCAGGGACGAGAAGGCATCGAACAAGACCTGGATGTGGCCCGCAACGAGGTCGGTCATGGCCGGACCGCTGCCCTTGTAGGGGACGTGGGTCATGGTGATCTTGGCTTCCTGGTTGAAGGCTTCGGTTGCCAGTTGCAGGGATGCGCCGGCGGAGCCGAAGTTCAGGCTGTCGGGTTTGGCCTGCAGATGCTCGATGAGATCCTTGACCGAATGGATGGGCAGGCTGGCGTTCACCGTGACCAGCAGGGGCTGGGCCGAAACCATGGAGATCGGCGTGAAGTCCTTCGCGGGGTCGTAGGGCAGGTCGGCGAACATGGCGGTGTTGATCGCCAGCGTGGAAATATTGCCCATCATGATGGTGTAGCCGTCGGCGGCGGAATTCTTGGTGGCCAGGGAGCCCGGGATGCCGCTGGCGCCGGCGCGGTTTTCCACCACGATGGTCTGGCCCAGCTGCTTGCTCATGCCGTCGGCCAGGGTGCGCGACACCATGTCGGTGACGCCGCCGGGAGCGAACGGCACGATCATGCGTATGGACTTCGTGGGGTATTCCGAGGCCGAGGCCGGCAGGCAGGCCAGGCCGGTCGCGAGGGCCAGGGAGGTGAGCAGGGCGCGTCGCTTGAGTTTCATGTTCATTCCTGTTTCTTGGATTGCTTGAGCCGGTTTGCCCGGCGATTACGGGACCAGTAGCAGAGAACCCAGTCTTTCGCGTGATTCCAGTGCGCGGTGCGCAGCGGGAGCATCGGCAAGGCTGAATTTCTGTATCAGGCCGGGATTGAGGGTGCCGTCATGCAGGGCGGCGAAAAGCCGCTCGGCAACCTGACGGCGAATGTCGGCATGGCGGCAATGGACAAAGACGCTCATGCGCGAAACCGAATTGGCCTTGGGGAACAGCTGCGATACTTCGAACGGCGGCACCGGCCCGGACGCCTGGCCGAAGTTGGCCAGGTGGCCCAAGGGGGCGAGGCAGGCGAGCGAGCCGAAGAAGGTGTCCTTGCCCACCGAATCGTAGGCGACCTGTACCCCTTCATCGTGGGTGATTTCGGCGACGCGCGCTACGAAGTCTTCTTCGCGGTAGAGGATGACATGCTCGCAGCCGTTGCGGCGGGCGGCCTCGGCCTTTTCCTGGCTGCCGACCGTGCCGATCACGGTGGCGCCCTTCGCGGCCGCCCATTGGCACAGCAGCGAGCCGACGCCGCCGGCGGCCGCATGCACGAGGACGCGGTCGCGGGGCTTGATCGCATAGACATCGTGCGACAGCGCGTAGGCGGTCAGCCCTTTGACCAGATGGGTGGCGGCCACTTCGTCGGAAATGGTGTCCGGCACGGGAACGAGCAGGTCTTCGTCGATGACGCGTTCGGTGGCATAGGCGCCATATTGGCGGGTGAGATAGGCGACCCGGTCGCCCGGCGCGTAGCGGGTCGCGCCGGGGCCGACGGCCGTGACCACACCGGCGGCTTCGAGGCCGGGAACGCCGGGCAGCGGCAGGGTTTTGTACAGGCCGGAACGCACGTAGACGTCATGAAAATTGACACCGATGGCGGTGTGACGGACCTGTACCTGGCCGTTGCCGGGGGGCGTGACGTCCACGTCTTCCAGGCGAAGCTGATCGGCGTCGCCGGCTTCGCGCAGCACTATTGCGGGTTGGAGCATGCGGTTTCTTCCTGTTGGTTCACAAGGTGCCGGGGTAGGCGCCCCCGTCGATGAGCAGATTCTGGGCTGTCAGATAGGCGGCCTGGCGGCTGCACAGGAATGCGCAGGCGGCGCCGAATTCTTCGGGTGTGCCGAAACGCCGGGCCGGGACGGCCTGTCTGCGGGCCTGGGTGTATTCGGCGCTGTCCTGGCCGGCCTGGCTGGCGCCGGCCAGCAGGTTGGAACGCAGGCGGTCGGTGTCGAAAGTGCCGGGCAGCAGGTTGTTGACGGTGACGCCATGCTGCGCCACCTGCCGGGCAAAGCCGGCGACGAAGCCGGTGAGGCCGCTGCGCGCGCCGTTGGAAAGCCCCAGATAGGGGCTGGGCGCCTTCACGGCGGTGCTCGTGATGTTCACGATACGGCCCCAATTCCTGTGGATCATGCCGTCTATGGTGGCTTTCATGAGTTCGATGGGGCTGAGCATGTTGGCATTGAGCGCCGCCTGCCAGATATCGGTGTCCCAGTCGCGGAAATCGCCGGGGGGCGGGCCGCCGGCATTGGTGACCAGGATGTCGAAAGCGGCCGGTGTGCCGTATGCCAGTTCCGTTGCGGCTTCGAGCGCCGCCTGGCGGCCTTCGGGCGTGGTGATGTCGCCCGCGACGGCGATGACACGGGGCGCGCCGCTTTCGCGCAAGGCCCGGGCGGCCACTTCGAGCGGCCCGGCATTGCGGGCCGTGATGACGAGTTCCACCCCTTCAGTGGCGAGCGCCTGCGCGCAGGCGAACCCCAGCCCCTTGCTGGCGGCGCAGACGAGGGCGGTCTTGCCGGTGATGCCAAAGTTCATTTTTCCTCCGAGACACTAGGGCCTGTTAATACTAAAAGTAGGCACGCACTGGCTGGATATCGGGTGGCAGGCTAGGCGTGCAGGGCGCCGCATGGCCGCTCCCTGCAAGGCCTGCGCAACGACGCATGGCGCCCGATATCCAGCCAGCCCGCAGGGTGAGTACGCAAACGCGCGCCTGGCTGCGTTGCGAATGCTCGCCGGGGGACCGCCACGACTGCGCTTCGCGCCTTGCCATCCACACGTTTGCGTGCTCATGCGTGCCCCCTTTTAGTGTTAACAGGCCCTAGCGGTTTCCACAGCGTGAGCTGTACTCTACCGTTATTTTCATTTTATAAAAATAGGTAGTTTCACTAGATAATAGAAATTATTATTTCACTGGTCAATATTTGGATTACACTTTCGCTCGGACTCAATGCTTTTGAATCAGCCGGACAGTGCGGCAGGGCTCGCCCGCGGCGATCGATAAGGGATCATGATGAATGACACAACAATGTCCCCCGCGCGGGGGGGAAACCGCCGGCGCACCGGCGGCCAGATTCTGGTGGACCAGCTCCGCATACACGGCATCGGCCATGTCTTCTGCGTGCCGGGGGAAAGTTTTCTGGCGGTGCTGGACGCCCTGCACGATTCCGACATCGAAGTCACCGTCTGCCGCCAGGAAGGCGGCGCGGTAATGATGGCCGAAGCGCACGGCAAGCTCACGGGGCGTCCCGCGGCGGCGTTCGTTACGCGCGGCCCGGGCGCCACGAACGCGGCGGCCGGCGTGCATATCGCTCATCATGACTCCACGCCGCTGCTGGTATTCGTGGGCCAGATAGAACGGGGGGTGCGCGAGCGCGGGGCCTTGCAGGAACTCGATTATCGGGCGGCCTACGGGCCTCTGGCAAAGTGGGCCACCGAAATCGAGGATGCCCGGCGTGTGCCGGAAATCGTTTCCCGCGCCATGCATGTCTGTCAATCGGGCCGTCCCGGCCCGGTGGTCATCGGCCTGCCCGAAGACATGCTGACCGATCGGGTCGAATGCGCCGATGGCGCACCGGCCAGGGCCGTGGAAGCCTGGCCGGCGCCTGAACAGATGCGGGAAATCGAGAACCTGCTCAAGGCGGCCGAACGGCCGTTCCTCATCGTCGGCGGTACACGCTGGGACCAGGAATCCGTCGCCGCGCTGGCCGGCTGGGCGCAGGCGGCCGACATCCCGGTGGCCGTGTCGCTGCGCCGCCAGATGCTGTTTCCGGTGTCCAACCCCGCTTTCGTGGGCGACCTGGGCTTCGGCGCCAATCCCGAACTGGTCGGGCAGGTGAAACAGGCGGACCTGATTCTGCTGCTGGGCGGCCGCATGTCGGAAGTGCCCAGCCAGAACTACACTCTCCTGGATATCCCCGTGCCCCGGCAGAAGCTGGTGCATGTGTTCCCCGACGCCGAGGAACTGGGCAAGGTGTACAGCCCCACCGTGGCCGTCTGCGCGACTCCCACGGCCTTTGTGAAAGAGCTGGTCCGCCTGGATATTCCGGCGTCGGCCCAGCGGTCCGGCTACCGCCTGGGCCTGCGGGACATCTGGGAAAAATGGAGCGATACCTCCCGCATCGCATCGCCAGGCGCGTTGCAGATGGCCAGGGTGATGGATCATCTGAACGAAGCGCTGCCGGCCGATGCCATACTCTGCAACGGGGCCGGCAACTACGCGACCTGGGTGCATCGTTTCTATCGCTTCGATCGCTATGGCACCCAACTGGCGCCGACCTCGGGTTCCATGGGCTATGGCGTGCCGGCGGCGGTGGGCGCGAAACGGCTCCACCCCGGCCGCACGGTGGTGGCCTTTGCCGGCGATGGGTGCTTCCTCATGCACGGGCAGGAATTCGCGACGGCGGTGCAGTACGATCTGCCCATCGTCGTGGTGCTGGTCGATAACGGCATGTACGGGACCATACGCATGCACCAGGAACGCGATTATCCCGCCCGCGTGATCGGCACCCATTTGCGCAATCCCGATTTCGCCGCTTACGCGCGGTCTTTCGGGGGGCATGGCGAGCGTGTGGAGCGCACCGAGGAATTCGCGCCGGCCCTGGCCCGCGCCCTCGAATCGGGCCTGCCGGCCATCATCCATTGTGTGATCGACCCCGAGGTCATCAGCCCCGCCTTCACCTTGACGCAAGTGCGCGAAAATGCCCGGAAGGCGGCCTTGAATACGGAGCAGTGACATCATGAAGCAGACAGTCGACGTGCACGGCCATCTCATTGGCGGACAATGGGTACGGGCCGATGCGGTTCAAGAGAACATCAATCCTTCAGACACCAACCAGATCGTCGGGCGCTATGCGGTGGGTACGGCCGAGCATGTCGATCAGGCCGTGCGTGCGGCGCGCGCCGCCTTCGCCGCCTGGTCGCGCAGCTCGCCCCAGTTGCGGCACGACATTCTGAGGCGCGCCGGGGCGGAGCTGGCCGCCCGCAAGGAAGAGCTCGGCCGCCTGCTTTCCAGCGAGGAAGGCAAGACCTTGCCGGAAGGCATCGGCGAGGTGCAGCGGGCGGCCAGCGTCATGGATTTCATGGCGGGCGAGGCCCTGAGGATCCCGGGCGAGCGCGTGGCCGGGCTGGCGCAGGGCAGCGATGCCGAAGTGACGCGCGAGCCGCTGGGCGTGATCGGCATCATTGCGCCCTGGAATTTTCCGATAGCCATTCCGGCCTGGAAGATCGCCCCCGCCCTGGCCTATGGCAATACCGTCGTGTTCAAGCCGGCCGATCTGGTGCCGGGGTCGGCCTGGGCGCTGGTGGACATCCTGCAGCGGGCGGGCCTGCCGGAAGGCGTGCTGAACCTGGTCATGGGGAAGGGGTCCGTCATCGGTTCGGCGCTGGCCTCGCATCCGGAAGTGGACGCCATCAGTTTCACCGGTTCCGTTCCCACCGGCCGGCGCATCGCCGAAGCCGCCGTCACAGGGCCGGTCATGAAGCGGCTGCAGCTCGAAATGGGCGGCAAGAATCCGCTGGTGGTGCTGGACGACGCCAATCTCGACATTGCGGTGGAATGCGCCGTCCAGGGGGCTTTCTACAGTACCGGCCAGCGCTGCACCGCGTCGTCGCGGTTCATCGTCACGCCAGGCGTGCACGACCGGTTCATCGAGGCGGTGGTCGAACGCATGAAGGGGCTGCGCATCGGGCACGCCCTCGATGCGGGGTCCGATATCGGCCCGGTGGTCGATGCGCGCCAGCTTGAGACGAATCTCCGCTATATTGCGCTGGGCCGCGAAGAAGGCGCCGAGCTGATGTTCGGCGGCGACGTCCTGGAGCGCGCCACTCCCGGTTTCTACCTGCGGCCGGCGCTGTTTGCGTCGACCCTGCCGGCCATGAAGGTGGTCCGCGAAGAAATCTTCGGGCCGGTGGCCACGGTGACCCGGGCTGACGACTACGAGCATGCCCTGGCGCTGGCCAACGACACGGAATTCGGGCTTGCCGCCGGCATCTGCACGACCAGCCTGTCTTCCGCCACGCATTTCAAGCGATATGCTCAGGCAGGCATCGTGAAGGTGAATCAGGCCACCAGCGGGCTGGATTTCCACCTGCCCTTCGGCGGCCGCAAGGCCTCTTCCTATGGGCCGCGCGAGCAGGGGCGGTATGCCGTAGACTTCTATACGGTGATCAAGACCGCCTATACGTCGGCCTGAAGCCGGATGCCCGGCTCCGACTCGTTTTACACTACGGGCCATCATGCAGACACCAGCCAAACGCATCGTACACGAACATCGCAGCAGGGCCGCCGACGCTGACCGGCAGGCGGCCCCGCGCCAGGGCACCTTGCAAAGGGGCTTGCTGATACTCGACACCCTGATCCAGGCGGTCCATCCCCTGACGCTCGCCGGCATCGCTGCCGAAGTCAAACTGGACCTGAGCACGACCTTGCGCTTGTTGAGGTCGCTCGAAGAGCTGGGCCGGGTCATGCGGGTGGGCGACGGCAAGCAGTATCTTGCTTCGCCCGCCGCCCTGCGGCCGCTGCCCCTGAAGCATCCCCTGGAAGAACTGCGCCGCCAGGCGGATCCGCTCGTGCGCGCGCTGGCGGCGAAGATCGGCGAGACGGTCGTGCTGATCGCCTATGTGGGCGCGGAACGGCTGGTGGTCGATGTGTTCCAGGCGCCCGACTCCCTGAGCCCCTACTATTCCACCTGGCTGTTCGGGCCTTATCATGCTTCCGCCCCCGGCAAGGCATTCCTGCTCGCGCTGCCCACGGAACGCCGTGAAGCCCTGCTCGGGCCAGGGCCTTTTCCCGCCCTGACCGGGCACACCGTGACGTCGGCCGAGGTGTTGCGCGCGCAGCTGGAAGAGGCGGAAGCGCGGGGCTACGTGACGATCCGCGACGAATACTATGAGGGTGTGAGCGCCATCGGGGCCAACTTCCATGCCTGGGACGGCAGGGTGGTGGGCTGTCTTGCGATCACGGGCTTCACCGCCGATTTCACCGACGAGCATGTCGAGCAGATGGCGGCCGAGCTGCTGGCCTGCACGCGGCTCATGCCGCTGCAGGTGCCGGCCCTTCAGCAATTGCTGCCTTTCGCGGTGCGCTGACGCGGCGCCCGGGCCGGCGGGTGCTCACGGGCGTGCCGTCAGGATGGATGCGTTCACTTCCGCCAGGTTGCGGCAGCCCAGCAAGGCCATGTCGCAGTCGATTTCAGCGCGCATGATCTCGGCAATGCGGCGCACCCCGGCCGTGCCCCCGACCGTCGCCCCGTAAAGCATGGGGCGGCCCAGGAAGACCATGCGGGCGCCCAGTGCAATGGCCTTCAGCACATGAGAGCCGCGCCGGAAGCCGCCATCGACCATGACCGGAAAGCCGCTGGGAACCGCCGCCACGGCTTCGGGCAGGGCGTCCAGCGAGGCCTGGGCGCCATCGAGCTGCCGGCCGCCATGGTTGGAAACGATGATGCCGTCCATGCCTTCGGCGGCGGCGCGCCTGGCGTCGTCGGGGTGGGCAACCCCCTTGAGAACCAGGGGGCCGTCCCAGCGTTCGCGTATCCACGCCATATGGCCCCAGTTCAGCTTGTCGCGGCCCTGCCGCAGGCCGCCCGGGGGATTTTCAGTGATGCGGTGGCCGACCGGGTCGGCGGTGACGTTGGTGAAGCGCGGGATGCTGCGGTCCTGCCACATTGTCCGGCCGAATACCTGCATCGACCAGCGCGGGTGGCGCACGCCGTCCCAGAACAGCTGCCAGCTGGACCGGAAGGGAATGGTGAAACCGGCGCGCTGATTGTTTTCCCGATTGGCGCCCACCGGTGTGTCGATGGTCACCACCAGCACGGAAACCCCGTTGTGCTTCAGGCGATCCAGCAGGGGCCCGATGCGTTCCGTGTCGCCGGAGAGATAGCCCTGATACCAGAATTCGCCGGAGGTTTCGCGCAGGGTTTCCATCGGTGTCGTGGAAAGGCCGCTGAGCACGAAAGGCAGGCCCTCTTCCCGGGCGCCTTCGGCCAGGAAGGTTTCGCAGCGGTGCCGGCAGATCGTGGTCACCCCCATGGGGGCGATGCCGATCGGGCTGGGATAGCGGCGGCCGAAAAGTTCGACGCTCTGGTCGCGGACTTCGATGCCCGCCAGGCCGCGCGGGCGGAACCGTACGGAATCGAAGGCCCGCAGGTTGGCTTCGAGCGTCTGGCAGTCTTCCGTGCCGCCTTCCACGTAGCCGCGCACGCAGTCCGGCAGAAAGCCGCCCGCCGCGCGGGCGAAATCCGCAACCGAGAGAAGTGTCTTCAGTTTCATTGGAGAGGGATGTTCTCGTCCTCGATCTTCTTCTTCCAGAAGTCCCGCTCTTCCTGGACGCGCTGGGTGAAGGCTTCGGAGGATGTGGGTGTGATGACGAAGCCGAGAGACTCCATCTTTTCTTTGAAGGCGGGCGTGTCCTTCACCTTTGCAATGCTGTCTTCGAGGGTCTTGACGATTTCCGCCGGCATGCCGGCCGGCCCCATGACGCCCGTCCAGCCCTCGACGCGGACGTCCAGGCCCTGTTCGGCGAGTGTGGGTATGTTGGGCACGGCGGGGTTGCGCTCGCCGGAGGTGATTGCCAGGGCTGTGAACTTGCCGCTGTCGGCCAGGCCGATGGCGGCGTCGGTCTGCGCGAAGACGAAGCTGATCTGCCCGCCCATGGCGTCGCTGATGGCCGGCGCATTGCCCTTGTACGGGACGTGCAGCATGGGCGCGCCGGCGGCTCGCGAGAAGATTTCGCCGGCCAGGTGGTTGGTGCCGCCGATGCCGGAGGAACCGTAGCTGATGGCCTGCGGATCGGCCTTGGCCCGGTCGATGAGTTCCTTCAGCGTGCTGGCCTGGGCCTGCGGGCCGGCGAGCAGCACGAGGGCGTAGTCGACCAGGTCGGTAATGGCGGTGAAGTCCTTGGTGACGTCGAGCCGGAAGTCTTTCTGTGTGAGCGGCGCGATGGCGGTGACGGGGGTCACCATGATGCCCAGCGTGTAGCCGTCGGGCGCGGCGCGGTTCAGGGCCGAGAGCGCGACGATGCCGCTCGCGCCGGTGCGGTTCTCGACGACGACGGACTGGCCCCAGAGTTCGCCCAGCCCCTGGGCCAGCTGCCGCGCGATCAGGTCGGTCGGGCCGCCGGCGGAATAGGGCACCAGCAGTGTCACGGGTTTCTCGGGGTAGGCGGCCTGCGCATGGCTGGCGCCGAGGCCGAGCGAGCACAGCGCCAGGGCGGCGGCGGAAAGGGAGGAAAGGAATTTCCTGCGGGTCGACATAGGGGTCTCCAGTGATTTTTTCGAACGCGGTCGCCGGGGTTCCTGTGTGGGGGATCCTCCGGATACGTAGGGTCTGTTCACGCTAAAAGGCCTAGGGCCTGTTGACGCTAAAAGGCCCTAGCAGTGTGAATCAGCTCATATTGGCTGTCCAATATGAAATTCAATGCGCTTGATTCGATTTTTGTATCGACCCTGCTGAGCTTCCCATGGCCGGCCCGCCGCCTGTTGCGGGTGCCGGGAGCGGCGGCCTCAGCGGCCCGCGGCCAGCGCGGTGATGCCGCCCGCGACGCCGATATCGGTTTTGGGGACGTCCTGGATGATGACCCTGACGTCCTGCTGCGAGATGCCGATGCTGGCCGACGCGGCCGCGCTGAGCGCCGCGATGAGGGCCGCCTTGAGTTCCGGGCCGCGGCCTTCGATCAGATAGGCGATGTACAGCAGCTGGGCGGCACCCATTTCGCCGGCGACGATGTTGCTGTCCGGCGCGAGTTCGTGAAGGGCCATCCGGACACTGGCCAGTGGCGCGTTCAGCGCCTGCGTCACCGCCTGGCTGGACTGCTGGAGCAGGGCGGTTTTCTGTGCCGGTGTATGGCCGGCGCTGAGGTGGACGGTGAATATGGGCAAGGCATGCTCCTGTATCAGGTTCCGGGCCGGGGGCTGTAGGCTGGACAATATACCTGAAAATGCCCCCGGGGCAGCGGCCGGCGCCCTTGTCCCGGGAGCCGGCCTTGGCGGGGCCTTAATCGATACTGACGCCGGCAGCTTCGATGACCTTGCCCCAGCGCACGATTTCGCTGGAAATGTAGGCTTGATATTCCGCAGGGGTGGAGCCCAGGATCTGGGTGCCTTGCTGGTCCAGCTGCGATTTCACTTCTTCGGATTGAAGGGCCTTCAGGGCTTCTTCGTTCAAGCGATTGATGATGGCTTCAGGCGTGCCGGTCGGGGCCACAATGCCTTGCCATGCACCGCTTTCGAAACCAGGCATGACGGTTTCAGCCAGGGTGGGCACGTCGGGCAGTTGCTCGCTGCGCTCGGCAGTGGTGATGGCCAGGGCCTTCAGGCGCCCATCACGGACAAACTGCAGGGAATCGTTCAGGGTGTTGGTCATGTAGTCGACCTGGCCACCGACAAGGTCGATCATGGCGGGGGCACTGCCGCGGTACGGTACGTGGACGGCGTCGATATTCGCGGACTGCGAGAACAGGAAGGCTGTCAGGTGGGTGACGTTGCCCGCGCCGGACGATGCGTACGACAGTTTGCCGGGATTCTTGTTGGCATAGTCGACGAATTCCTGGATGTTGTTGGCGGGCACCGAGGGGTGGACGAGCAGCACCATCGGCACGGTGGCGGTTGAGGTGACGGCCGCGAAGTCCTTTTCGGGGTTGTAGGAAAGGTTCTTGTACAGAATGGAGCTCAGGGCGATCGACGAGGTGTTGTAAAGAATGGTGTAGCCGTCGGCCTTGGCGTTGACCGCGGCCTGCATGCCGATGGTGCCGCTGGCGCCGCCACGGTTCTCGACGACGATGCTCTGGCCCATCTGATCGCCCATTTGCTTGGCCATCAGGCGGGCGACGATGTCGGTCGGGCCGCCGGCCGGGAAGGGCACGATCATCGTGATGGCCCGGTCGGGGTAGTTGTCGGTCTGGGCCTGGGCCGGCGCGAGCAGCAGGCCGGGAACGGCGAGAAGCAGCGAAGCGATCAGTCTGGAGGTATGGCGCATTGTGAGGTGTCTCCGTGAGTTGTTTATGGGTGCGTCGGTAGGCGCGCTTTCTATGAGTGCGGCGCCGGGGTGGATCGGGGTCAGGCGTGGGGCTTGCCGGCCAGCATGCGCACGGCCGTATAGGTCATGACATCGGTGCCGTGCTGGTTCTTCACGTCGATGCGCGAAGTGACGATGGCGCGGTTGTGCTTCGAGGTGGGGCGCACGTCGGTCACTTCGATCTCGGCCCAGATGGTGTCGCCGGCCACGACGGGAGCCAGCGCCTTCTTGTGGACTTCGAGCATGGCCAGGCCGGTGCCCTGGACCATGGACTGCATCACGAAGCCTTCGATGATGCCGTAGGTCAGCGCGCCGGGGGCGGGGCGGCCCTTCATGGCGCCGTGCTCGAACGTCGTGTCGATGAAGATCGCTTCCAGCATGCCGGTGACGCTGATGAAGTTCACGATGTCGGTTTCCGTGATAGTGCGGCGGAACGTCTGGAAGCGTTGCCCGACGGTGAGTTCCTGCCAGTAGAAGCCGCGGCCCAGCAGCGGTGTGGTTTCTGTCTGCATGTCGTTTTTTTCCTTGAGGTTCAATGTGCCGCGCCCGAAGCGAACAGCGCGTCGATCTGTGCCTGCGGCACGCCGGCCTCAGCCAGAATGTCGCGGGTGTGTTCCCCCAGGCGGGGCGGCAGTTTCACGGTGTCGGCGCCGTGCTCCATGCGCACGGGGTTGCGGGTGAAGCGGTAGGTGCGCGATTGCGCGTCGGCGACGTCGACGAACAGGCCGACGTCGGTCAGGTGGGGGTCTGTTTCCAGATCGTCCAGTGTGTTGATGCGCGTGGCGGGAATTTCGATGCGTTCGCACAGATCGATCCAGTACTGCGTCGACTGCGTGGCGACGATTTCCTGGGCAAGTGAATACAAAGTATCTATGTGGCGCGTGCGCGCGCCGATGTCGGCGAAACGGGGATCGGCGGCGTGCGCGTCATGGCCGGTGTGCGTGAAGAAGTTGCGCCAGTGGAGATCGGTGTAGGGCATCATGCACAGGTGGCCGTCGGTCGTGCGGTAGGGCCGGCGCCAGCGCGACATCAGGCGGGGATAGCCGGTCGGCCCCGGGGCATCCGCCAGGTGGCGCCCGTAGAAATGCTCGACCAGGTTGAAAGAAGCCATGGCTTCGAACATCGGGATCTCGATGGTCTGCCCGACCCCCATGCGGTCCCGCTGAAACAGCGCCGCCAGGATGGCGTGGGCGGCGATCAGGCCGCAGGTCTTGTCGGCGGCGATGGTGGGCAGATACAGCGGCTCGCCCGTCTGGCGGGCCATGATGTCGGCGATGCCGCTCAGCCCCTGGATCGTATCGTCGTAGGCGGGGCGGCCTTCGTAGGCGCCGCCCGTGCCGAAGCCGAGCAGGCCGGCATAGACCAGGCGCGGGTTGCGGGCGCGCAGGTCTTCCGGCCCCAGGCCCAGCGCGGCCATTTTCTGGGGACGGATGCTGTGCATGAAGACATCGGACGTTGCCGCCAGCGCCAGCAGGGCTTCGCGGGCGGCGGGCTGCTTGAGATCCAGGACCAGGCTGCGCTTGTTGCGGTTCACGCTGAGGAATATGGCCGCCAGGCCGTCTTCATAGCGCGGGCCGGTATTGCGGGTCGAGTCGCCCTGAGGGGATTCGACCTTGATCACGTCGGCGCCGTAATCAGCCAGGATCTGCGAGGCGTAGGGCCCGAATATCACGGATGTCAGATCAAGGACCCGGATGCCTGAAAGAGGGCCGCCCGATGGGGAGTGTTCGCTCATGATGCCGTCAGCACGCTGGATTGCCAGGAAACGGATCATCTTATCCAGACGTATCATAATCGTCTAATATAAGATAGGTATAGATTGATAACAGTTTATTATCGCCATGCGATTCCGTCAGTTCCACCAGTTCGTCACGATCGCGGAACAGGGCAGCTACCGGCGCGCGGCCGAGGTCCTGTTCATTGCCCAGCCGGCCCTGTCCGTCTCGATGCAGAAGCTGGAACAGGAAATGGGCGCGCAGCTGTTCGAGCGCAGCGCCCGGGGGGTGACGCTGACGGCGGCCGGCACCGCTTTGCTGGAGGATGCGCGCCGCGCCCTGTTCCATGCCGATCAGGCACGGCGCTCCGTGCGCCTGGTCGCCCATGGCGAGTGGGGCAGTCTGCGGCTGGGTTTCGTCGGCTCGGCCACCTATGCGCTGCTGCCGCGCACCATGCCCGCCTTCCGCCAACGCTATCCCGATATCGAAGTGAGCCTGCGCGAAGACCGCACGATCGGGCTGCTGGACATGCTGCGGGCCAATGTCATCGATGCGGCGCTGTTGCGGGGGCCGCTGGCGGAAGATGAGTCGCTGGACAGCTGGGTCGTGGAGCGCGACGATTTCGTGCTGGCGGTCAATTACGCGCACCCCCTGGCCGACCGGCAATGCATCGCCTTGCGGGAATGCAGCGGGGATCCCTTCATCATGTATTCGCCCGGTGAAGTGCCCGGCCTGAGCAGTGTGGCGCTGAGCCTGTGCGGCAAGGCCGGCTTCGCTCCGCTGGTGCGCCAGGAGGCGGTTCAGGTGCAGACGCTGGTCAGTCTGGTCGCCAGCGGGCTCGGCGTGGCGCTGGTGCCGGGCGTGGCACGGGCGTATTCCAACCCCCATGTGCGCTTTCTCGACCTGAGCGACCACGACGCGCGCGGGGCGATCTCGCTTTCGCTGGTGACGCACCGCGACACCCGCTGCATGCCGGTCATCCGCCTGCGGGACAGCATGTGCGGAGCCGGGATTGCCGGATGGCCGCCCGGGCGGCCTGAAACCCCGCCCGGATTGTGATCACAATTACATATTGACTATTATGGATGCACCGCCTTAGCATGTGGCTGCCACTGCAAAGACAGTGTCCGCCCCACGATGAGGTGTCCGTGAAATGTCCGCATGGCAACGCTGCGTGGGCACGGCTGAAATCAACCAGGAGACAGTATGAAATTCAAATACGCAGTCGCAGCGGTATCCGCGGCATTCACGTTCGCGGCGGCCCCCGCCGCGAACGCGGTCAGCATCGATATTGCCAGCACCTTTCCCAAAGACATGCTGTTTCTGGGCGACGGCCTGAAGCAGTTCGCCAAGGCCGCGCAGGAAATCAGCAACGGCGACATCAAGATCAACATCTACGGCGCGGGCGAACTGGTCCCCGCGCTCGAAGTGCTCAACGCCGTCAGCAGCGGCGCCGTGGCCGGTGGCTACGACTGGGTGGGGTACTGGGGCGGCGTGATTCCCGTTTCCAACCTGATCGGGGCCCTGCCGTTCGGGCCGACGCCCGAAGTCCTGGCCGAATGGATGTGGGAAGGCGGCGGCCGCGAGATCATCCAGAAGGCCTATGACAAGCACAACGTCCACTTCATGCCCTGCGTCGTGGTGGCGGCCGAGCCCGCGGGCTGGTTCAACAAGGAACTGAACTCGCCCGCCGACCTGCAGGGCCTGCGCATGCGCATTGGCGGCCTGGCGGGCCGGGCCCTGACCAAGGTGGGCGTCAGTCCGCAGATGATTCCCGGCGGCGAGGTGTTCGTGGCGCTCGAACGGGGCCGGATCGACGCGGCGGAATTCTCTCTTCCCGCCATCGACTACAGCATCCAGCTGCAGAAGGCCGGCAAGTATTACTACTTTCCCGGCTGGCACCAGCCTTCCAGCATCAACTCCGTCACCATCAACAAGAAGGTCTGGGACGGGCTGAACGATACGCAGAAGAACCAGCTCGAAGCGGCCTGCCGGTCCTCCTTCCTCTGGACGCTGACGAACGGGGTGCCCGACCAGCTCGAAACCCTGAAGAAGATGGAAGAAGGCGGCACGGTCGTCAAGCGCCTGCCGGATAGCGTGCTCGACGTCCTGCGCAAGGCGACCGCCGAAGTGATCGAAGAAGAACGCAAGAAGGATCCGATCTTCGATGAGGCCTATGCATCGCTGAGCGCCTACATGGAAGGCGCCGATCGCTGGAAAGCCCTGCAGAACATGAAGTGAGGCTGGCAATGGACGGACGCTCTCAACAGAGCGCCATGGTCCGCCTGGGCAACGCGCTGCTCGACATCAGCGCGTTGCCGGGCCGATATGGCTCTATTCTGATCCTCATGCTCGTTTTCGTCGTGATGATTTCCGTCGTCGGCGCGCAGATGGGCCTGAGCGACCTCCTGGTGTGGGAACGCAGAATTCCCCTCTTCGGAAATCATCTCAACATGACCTCCATCAGCGAGCTGCAGTGGCATCTGTTCTCGCTGCTCATCATGCTGTCGGGGGCGTATGCCCTGCGGGACAACCGGCATATCCGCGTCGATATCATGTCTTCGCGCTTTTCCTACCGGACCCGCCTGTGGGTGGACCTCTTCGGCGATCTTGTCTTCCTGATCCCATTCTTTGCCTTCCTGGCCTGGTATTCCCTGGCTTTCACCCAGATGGCATATGGCTTTGGCGAGCAGTCCAATGCGGGCGGGCTCGTCGACCGCTACCTCGTCAAGGCGGTGCTGCCGATAGGCAGCGTGCTTCTGGTCGTGGCCGGCGTGGGGCGCGTGCTGCGCAATTTCGGGCTGTTGCTGACCGGCCAGAAGACCGACCCCTCATTGAGCGAGGAAATCGTATCGTGACTTATTTCCTTCCCTTGCTCATGCTGCTCGCGCTGATAGCGGGCATTTTTTCCGGCTATCCGGTGGCATTCCTGCTGGCGGGCCTGTCCGTCGTGTTCATGTTCGTGGGCGACATTCCGCTGCAGTCTTTCTCGCTCATCACCAGCCGCGTCTTCGGGGCGGTTCTCGAAAACTGGATACTGGCCGCGATTCCCCTGTTCATCTTCATGGGACTCATGCTCGAAAAGTCCAAGGTGGCGGACAAGCTCCTGCTGGAACTCGAAGCGCTGTTCGGTTCGCGCCCCGGCGGCCTGGGCCTCACGGTGGTGATCATCGGCATCGTCATGGCGGCCAGCACCGGCATCATCGGGGCGTCGGTCGTGCTCATGGCCACGCTGGCCCTGCCGCTGATGCTGAAGCAGGGCTATGACAAGTCGGTGGCCATCGGCACGATACTGGGCTCCGGCACGCTGGGCATACTCATTCCTCCCAGCATCATGCTGGTGGTCTTCGGCGACGTCATGCAGATCCCCATCGGGCAGCTGTTCGCGGGGGCATTGTTCCCGGGCCTGCTGCTGGGGCTTTTCTATGCGCTCTACATCGTGTTCGTCGCCATCTTCAAGCCGCAGAAGGTACCGCCGGGCAAACCCCTGGAAAAAGGGTCGGTGGGGAAACTGGTGCTGCGGCTGCTGAAGAATCTCATCGTGCCGGCCCTGCTGATCAGCAGTGTGCTGGTGTCCATCGTCGTCGGTATCGCGACGCCCACCGAAGGCGCGGCGATCGGCGCGTTCGGCGCCTTGCTCATCGCATTCTTCAACAGGCAGCTGAACTGGCGCGTATTGTGGGAATCCCTGAAGGACACCTGCCTCACGACGGGCATGATCCTGATTCTGGCGGTCGGTGCGACGGCCTTCAGCCTGGTGTTCAAGCGCATCGGCGGGCAGGACATGATCGAATCCGCCGCCGGCGTGCTGGGGCATAGCCCCTATATGGTGATCCTGGCGATCATGATCCTGATTTTCGTGCTGGGGTTTTTCCTGGAATGGATCGAGATCTCCTTCCTGGTGCTGCCGCTGTTCGCCCCCATCGTCGCCTCCCTGGATTTCGGCGATGCGTTTCACAGCCAGACCGATGTCATGATCTGGTTCGCCGTGCTGGTTGCGGTGAATCTCCAGACGTCCTTCCTGACGCCGCCATTCGGATACGCACTGTTCTACCTGAAGGGGACAGGCATTCCCGGCATCTCGACGGGCGACATCTACCGGAGCGTGGTGCCGGTGGTCGGAATGCAGTTGCTGGGCGTGCTTGCGGTCGCGCTGTTCCCGGCGATCGCGCTTTGGCTGCCCAGTAAATTTTGAGCGCGCACGCACAGGAGACAACAAAGCATGAACAACGGGAGTGGAAGCAGACCATGCGCCTGACAGACATCGACAATACAACCCTGATGCAGCGTCTCGAAGTTGAAGACAGCGACTGGGGGCGGCTCGGCGCCAACGACGCCAAGCGTCTGGCGACCCTGCTGCTGGCATCGAGATACTTCGAAGAAAAGATACTGCAGCTCGACAAGATGGGGCTGGTGCATGGCCCGGCGCATTCCAGCCTCGGGCAGGAAGGCGGCGCGGCGGGGTCGATCGCCGCGCTTCCGGTCACGACCCTCGTGAACGGCACGCACCGGGCGCACCATCAGGTGCTGGCCAAGGCGCTCAATGCGCTCTATGTCGGCGATTTCGACCCGGTGGTCGATCGCCGGCTGTCGCACGACATGCGCGAAGAGACGCGCATGCTGATGATGGAAATCCTCGGCCTGAAGGGTGGCTGGACGGGCGGGCGGGGCGGTTCCATGCACCTGCGCCGCGAGCAGTTGGGCATCGTCGGCACCAATGCGATCGTCGCCGGCGGCCTGCCTCTGGCCTGCGGCCATGCCTTCGCGGAAAAAGTGCGCGGCAGCGGCGACATCATGGTGAGCTACTTCGGCGACGGCGCGCTTCACCAGGGCGCGACACATGAAGCCATGAATCTGGCGGCGCTGTACCAGCTGCCGCTGCTTTTCTTCCTCGAAAACAACCGCTACGCGGTTTCGATGAGCGTGGAGCAATCCACCTTCGAGACGCAGCTGCAGACGCGGCCGCTCGCGCACGGCATTGCCTCCGTGTCCGTCGACGGCATGAACCCGCTTGCGGTGTGGCTGGCGACCCGCTGGGCCCACGACTACATCACGAAGGAAGGCCGGCCGGCCTTCATCGCCGCCGAGGTGTACCGTTATTATCATCAGAGCTCGTCGGTGCCGGGCAGCGCCTTCGGCTATCGCTCGCGCGAAGAAGAAGACGCCTGGCGCGAACGCGACCCGTGGCCGTTCCTGAGCCGGCAGTTGTCCGAACGCGGCATTCTGGCCGCCGATGATCTGGCCGCCATCGAAGAGGCCGTCGCGGAAGCCATCGACTACGCGACGGATGCCTGCATCGAGGGCAAGGGCTCGGCGGCGCGGATCCGCGAGGAACTGTGGCCCGACCCGGAGTCGGTGGATGACCACCTGAACAGCGACATGTCCGAATTCGCCGGCGTGCGCTATGCGGAACGTGAAGATTTCAGCGATGACGAACTCGAAGAAATGACCTTCATCGAAGCCATGCCGAGGGTCATGGGCGCCCGGATGCGCGAAGACGAGTCCATCCATATTTTCGGGGAAGACGTCGCCAACATGGGCGGCGGCACCGTGGGCGCGACCCGGGGCCTGATCCAGGCGTTCCCGGGGCGCATCGTCAATACCCCGATCACGGAAAACGGGTTCTGCGGCCTGGCGGCCGGGGCGGCCGTCTCGGGGCTGCGCACCGTCGTCGAGCTGATGTACAGCGATTTCTTCCTGGTGGCGGGAGACCAGCTGCTGAATCAGGCGGGCAAGATCAGGCATCTGTTCAACGGCACCGCCAGTGTCCCCATGGTGCTGCGCACCCGCCTGCCGGGGCTGGAAGGCTACGGCTCGCAGCATTCCATGGACCCGTCCGGCGTGTTCGCGCTGTTTCCGGGCTGGCGCATTGTCGCGCCCTCCAGCGCGTTCGACTATGTCGGCCTGGTGAACTCCGCGCTCAAGTGCGAAGATCCGGTGCTCATCGTCGAATGCCAGGAACTGCACCGGCGCAAAGATCGCGTGCCCGCGGCCATGGACTACTACATTCCCATCGGCAAGGCCAGGCGGGTGGCCGAAGGGTCGGACATCACGTTGCTGGCGACATTGACCATGGTCGATAAATGCCGCGAAGTGGCGGAGCGCCTGGGCGTCAGCGCCGACATCATCGACTTGCGTACCCTGTCTCCCCGGGACGTCGATTACGACACCATAGGCGAGTCCGTGCGCAAGACCGGGCGCGTCGCCATCGTCGAGCAGACTACCCGGGGCAGCAGCGTCGGCGCCATCATCAGCGATGAAATACAGCGGCGGTTCTTCGACTATCTGGATCAGCCGGTCAAGCGCGTGACCGGCCGCTGGGCGCCGCCCACGGTCTCCAAGGCGCTGGAACGGGCCGCGCATGCGGGGGAAACCGATATCGAGCTCGGCATTCGCGATCTGTTCAAGGACAGCGGCTTGCCGTTTGCGGAAACCAGGGGGGATTGAAATGGCTTTTTCCTTGCAGGGGCGGACCGTCCTGATCACCGGCGCGGCGGGCGGAATCGGTTCCGCGACGGCCGGAACCTGCGCCCGCATGGGCGCGAAGCTGGTGCTGGCCGATCTGGAACACCCGCATGAAGTCGCCGAACGGCTGCGGGCGGAAGGCGCCGAGGTTTCGACGCTGGCCTTCGATGTCCGCGACAGAAAGGCCAGCGAAGAAGCGGTGGCGGGCATTGAACAGCTGGATGCCGTGGTGGCGAACGCCGGTTATTGCCCGTGGGACGACTGGAACGACCCCGACTGGGACACCGTCTTCGATGACACGATCGCGATCAACGGCATGGGGGTCATCCACCTCGTCCGTCCCGCCATGGAGCGCATGATCCGGCAGGGTTCGGGGCGCATCGTGCTGGTCTCTTCGGTGGCCGGCCGGATGGGCGGCCTCAGGGCCAGCCCCCACTACGTGATCGCCAAGGGCGGCATCAATGCGCTGGTGAAATGGCTGGCGCGCCGCGGGGCGCCGCACGGCGTCATGGTCAATGCGGTGGCGCCCGGCGCGACGGCGACGGGCATGGTGCGCGGGCAGGAATTCGACCTTGCCGGCATACCGCTGGGCCGCCTTGCCGAGCCCCGCGAAATAGGGGATCCGATCGCCTTCCTGTGCTCGGATTCCGCCAGCTATATCTGCGGGACCATCCTCGATGTCAATGGTGGCGTCTATATGAATTGATTCCGGGCGGGGGCGCGAACCCCGCTTGAAGAATCAATCATGCGCACCGTATGCGTGAAGTTTCATGAACAATGTACTGGAAGGGGCGCTGGAGCGTCGGGAACGCACGACGATGGCGGACAAGGTCTATGGGGACATCAGGCAATTGCTGATAACCGGGGCGGTTCCGCCCGGCAAGCGCCTGACGCTCCGCGGCCTGGCCGAAGTGCTGGGCACGAGCCCGATGCCCGTGCGCGACGCTGTGGCGCGCCTGGTCAACGACGGCGCGCTGCGCATGCTGCCGAACCGCAGCGTCGAGGTGTTCAAGCCGACCCGCTGCCAGTTTCGCGAGATCGTGACGCTGCGCTGCTGCCTGGAAGGGCTGGCCGCGAAAGAGGCGACATGCCGGCTCGATGACGCCACGCTGAAGCGGATCGCGGCCAGCGCCCGCAAGTATGAGCGGGCCGGCCATCGCAAGAAAGTCGATACCGCGGCCGTGATCGAATCGAACCGCGAGCTTCATTTCATGCTTTACAACGCGTCCGGCATGTCGATGCTGGTGGGCCTCATCGACAATATCTGGACCCGGATCGCGCCCATGTTCGCCCTGAGCATGAGCGTGAAGCAGCGCACGATAGAAACCTGGGAATCGTTTGGCCATCACCAGCGGCTGATCGAAGCGCTGCGTGCCCGGGACGTCCAGGGGGCGCATGATGCCGTCGTGGCGGACATCCGGGACGCCGCCGATTTCATTGAACGTTCGGTGTGGCCCGAAGATCAACAAATGAAGGTGGAGGGATGATGGTCGATATTCTCATGCCCGGCGTCGGCGCCGGCACCACGCACGGCAAGATCATCCAGTGGTTCAAGCGCACGGGGGAGACCGTGTCGGTGGGTGACGTCCTGGCGGAAATCGAAACCGACAAGGCGGTGATCGAGCTGGAAGCTTTTGACGAGGGCGTGCTGAGCGAGATACTGGTGCAGGCCGGTGACCAGGAGGTCGCCGTGGGCGAACGGGTCGCGGTGCTCGCCACCGGCGACGGCGAGGACGGCGACGCGGGCGACGCGGGCGACGCGGGCGGGGCGCCGGCCGCCGCGCCGGCCCGGCAGGAATCCGCTTCCGGGAAGCCGTCCGCTCCGGGCGCCCCGGCCACCGGCACGGTTGCCGAGACGCCCTCCGGCCTGGATCGCGTGTTTGCGAGCCCGTCCGCGCGCCGGCTGGCGCGCGAACTGGACATCGATCTGAACTCGTTGCAGGGCAGCGGCCCGCGCGGGCGCGTCGTGCGCATCGACATCGAACGCGCCCATGCGCTTTCGGCCGGGGCGACCGGCCGCGAACCGGTGGCGGCGCCGGGCGTGGCGCCCCGGGCGGCCCCTCTGGCGGTCGACCGGACGGCGCCCGATACGCCTGCCGATGCCGATGCCGATGCCGATGCCGATGCCGTGTCCGTGCCGCACAGCGCCATGCGCAAGACCATTGCGCGGCGGCTGCAGGAATCCAAGCAGCAGCTTCCGCATTTCTACCTGACCGTCGATATCGAGATGGGAAGGCTGATGAAGCTGCGCAGGAAGCTCAACGACATGCTCGCGGCCAGCGGGGACCCGCTCCGGCTTTCCCTCAATGACATGCTGACCCATCTGGTGGGCATGGCGGTGGCGCGCTGCCCGGACATCAATGTGCGCTGGACCCCGGACGCGCTGCTGCGCAATCCGAGCGTGGATGTCGCCGTGGCCGTGGCCACCGGCAAAGGGCTGATCACGCCCATTGTGCGCGATGTTGCCGGGAAGCGGCTCGGCCAGGTCGCGCGCGAACTGGGCGCCAAGGTCGAGCGTGCCAGGGATGGCCGGCTCGCTCCCGCCGATTACGAGGGCGGCTCGGTGACTTTGTCCAACCTCGGCATGCACGGGGTGCGCGAATTCAGCGCCATCATCAATCCGCCGCAGGTGGCCATCATTGCGGTCGGGGCGGTGGAAGAGCGTCCGATCGTGAAGAAGGGCAAGCTCAAGGCCGCCCACATGATGTCGGCCACGCTGTCGGCGGACCACAGGGCGGTCGACGGCGAGCTGGGAGCCCGGTTTCTCGCCGTGCTGAAGGAATCGATCGAGCGCCCACTGATGTCGCTCTTGTAAGGGGGATGTGATGGATGCTACGGCAAAGTACGACTATGTGATCGTGGGTTCCGGGGCGGCCGGCGCCATCATCGCCAACCGGCTCAGCGCGGGCGGCGCCCGCGTCTGCCTGCTGGAGGCGGGCCCGCCGGACAACCATCCCTTTCTTCACATCCCCGCGGGTTTCATCAAGGTCATTTTCAATCCCAAGTACGCTTGGCAGTTTTCCTCGGAAGGAACCGAGCTCACGAACGGCCGGCGCATTCCCATACCGCAGGGCAGGACGCTGGGCGGGTCCACGTCCATCAATGGGCTGGTGTACAACCGGGGGCAGATCAGCGACTACGACCATTGGGCCGAACTGGGCAACGAAGGCTGGGCCTTCAAGGATGTACTGCCTTATTTCAAGTCCATGGAGCGGCGCGAGGGCGGAAGCGACGAATATCGGGGCCGTACCGGCGAGCTGCCGGTCAGCGATGCGGACTGGAGGCATCCGCTGTGCGAAGCCTTCATCGATGGCGCGGCCGAACTGGGGCTGCCGCGCACCGAGGATTACAACGCCGCGCAGCAGGATGGTGTGGGCTATTTTCAGCGGACGATCCACCGTGGCGTGCGCATGAGCACGGCGCGCACCTTCCTGCGTCCCATCCGCGACCGCAAGAACCTGGATATCCAGACCCACGCCCAGGCCACCCGGATATTGTTCGATGGGAAGCGCGCGATAGGGGTGGAAGTCGCGCATCCGCAGGGGCGCGGGCCCCGGCGCACCATCCTGGCCAGCCGCGAGGTCGTGGTCTGCTGCGGCGCCATCAACACGCCGCGCCTGCTGCAGCTTTCCGGCATCGGGCCCGCGGAACACCTGAAGAGCGTGGGCATCGACGTTGTGCACGATCTGCCGGGCGTGGGCGCAGGGCTCAGCGATCATTACTCGGTGCGTGTGGTGGCGCGCGTGCGCGGGGCGAAGACGCTCAATGAAATGGCCCGCGGCCTGTCGCTGGGCGGCGAGATCCTCAAATGGCTGCAGAGAAAGCCGGGCATCATGTCGCTCAGCCCGTCCGTGGTGCACTGGTTCTGGCGTTCGCAGTCGCAGATGGCGAGCGCCGACCTGCAGGGGGTCTTCACACCGGCCAGCTATAAGGAAGGCTATGTCGGGCAGCTGGACGACTTCCCCGGCATGACGGCGGGCGTGTGGCAGCATCGGCCCTTGAGCCGGGGCTACGTCCGCATCCGCTCGAACAATCCCTTCGAAGCACCGGAAATCCAGCCCAATTACCTCGAACATCCGGAAGACCGGCAGGTGCTGATCCGCGGCATCCGGCTGGCAAGGCAGATGCTGGGCACCAGCGCCCTGAAGCCTTACTTCGAAAAAGAGTCGCTGCCGGGCGAATTGTGCCAGTCCGATGACGAGCTGCTGGCGTTCGCCCGCCAATACGGCGTTTCTTCCTATCATGTGAATGGCAGCGCCCATATGGGGCCTTCGACGGACCCGCTGGCCGTCGTGGACCAGTCCCTGCGGGTGCGGGGTATCGGGAATCTGCGCGTGGCGGACTCGTCCATCATCCCCTCCATGCCATCGGCCAATGTGTGCGCGGCAAGCATGATGATAGGCAACCGGGCGGGCGACATCATTCTGAACGAAGCCTGATCCCGCGTTCGCGCGCGCATCGCCACCAGGCGCGCGTGCGGCGGCCGGCGGCCGTGTCCATCCGGCCGCCGATTGGCCTTTCCGGGCGATCTGGTCCATACTGTAAAAGTTCTTGTTTTTTAAGGATTTTTTCTACAGTGACCATTCCAAGTAGCCGTGGGTACGAAACGCGCATGCAACGTGTGGCGATTCCCGGCGGTGAAGACCTGCTCATCCGATCGCTGCTCGATCGTCAGCAATACTATGACCCCACCGGCGCGGCCGGGCGGCTGGGCATCTGCTCGGCATCCTGGCCGCTCTTCGGGCTGTTGTGGCCTTCCAGCATACAAATGGCGCGGCGTCTGCTGCGGCGCCCCGTCCGTCCAGAGGAACGCATTCTTGAAATCGGCTGCGGCCTGGCGCTGCCGACACTGGTGGGGCGCCGGCGCGGCGCGCGCGTCACGGCAAGCGACCGCCATCCGCTGGCCCGTTCCTTTCTGGAAACCAATGCTAGTATAAACAAAGTATCTATAATCAAATACCGGCACGGCCAGTGGGGCGGCGACGGCGCGGCCCGCGCGCGGGATGCGGGCGCCGAGCCGCTGTCCGCCCGCTACGATCTGATCCTGGGCAGCGATCTGCTGTACGACAGGAACGCGCCGCGGGAACTGGCCGATTTCATCGATGATCATGCGGAATCCGAAGCCGAGGTCTGGATCATCGATCCGAACCGCGGGCATCGCCCCGCCTTCGTCCGGCACATGGAAGGGGTCGGCTTCGAGCTGGCGGAGCAGGAACACATCGAGGAAGCCGGCGCGGGGCCGGACGGCGGCGCCTACAAAGGGCGGCTGCTGAAGTTCCGGCGGGGCTGAGCCGGCCGCGGTCCCGCCGGCGGCCGGACCAACGGGCGCCCTCAAAGTTGGTATGCGCTCAGGCCATAGGACATGCGGATCAAAGGCGCGATACTTGATGGCCTCAGTGATCCGGCCGCCTTTGCCCGCGGCCATGCCAACAGGACGCGCGCATGACTACCCAATTGTTCAAGAATTACATCGGCGGCGAATGGGTCGCCGGTGCCGGCACTTCGATCAATCGCAATCCCTCCGATCTCGGCGATGTGATCGGCGAATATGCGCAGGCCGACGCCGCGCAGGCGCGGCAGGCCATCGCCGCCGCGAAGGCGGCGTTTCCCGCCTGGTCCGTGTTTCCGATCCAGGAACGCTCCAACATCCTCGAGCGCGCGGCGGCCGAGATCCTGCGGCGCCAGGAAGAACTGGGCCGCCTGCTCGCCCGCGAGGAAGGCAAGACACTGCCCGAGGCCATCGGTGAAGTCGGGCGGGCCGGGCATATCTTCCGCTTCTTCGCCGGCGAAGTGCTGCGGCATGGCGGCGAAACGCTGCCATCGGTGCGGCCCGGCATCGATATCGAGATTTCCCGCGAGCCGCTGGGCGTCATCGGCCTGATCACGCCCTGGAATTTCCCCATTGCGATCCCGGCCTGGAAGATCGCTCCCGCGCTGGCCTATGGCAATACCGTCGTTCTGAAGCCGGCCGACCTGGTCCCCGGCTGTGCCTGGGAACTCGTCGATATTCTGCAGCGGGCGGGCCTGCCGGCGGGTGTGCTGAACCTGGTCATGGGCCGGGGTTCGGTCGTGGGCGAAGCCATCGTCGACAGCAAGGATGTGGCGGGCGTGTCGTTCACGGGTTCGGTGGAAACCGGGCGTGGGATTGCGGCCAAGGTGGTGTCCCGCATGGGCAAGATCCAGCTCGAAATGGGGGGCAAGAACCCGCTCGTGGTGCTGGACGACGCCGACCTGGACGTGGCCCTGAACGCCGCGATCCAGGGGGCGTATTTTTCCACCGGCCAGCGTTGCACGGCTTCGTCGCGGCTGATCGTCACCGCCGGCATGCACGACCGTTTCGTGGCGGCCATGGCGCAGAGGCTGGCGGCGCTGAAGGTTGACGACGCGCTTGCGCAGGGCACGGACATCGGCCCGGTGGTGGACCAGAACCAGCTCGATACCGACCTGGCCTATATCGGCATCGGCCAGCGGGAAGGGGCCCGGCTGGCCTTCGGCGGCGAGCTTCTGGAGCGCCAGAAGAAGGGCTTCTATCTGAGCCCGGCGCTGTTCACCGACGCCGACAACACGATGCGCATTTCACAAGAGGAAGTCTTCGGCCCGGTTGCCGCGGTGATCAAGGCGCAAGACTACGATGAAGCGCTCGCCCTGGCCAACGACACGGAATTCGGCCTGTGCTCGGGCATCGTCACCACGTCGCTGAAGCATGCTTCGCATTTCAAGCGCCATTCGCAGGCCGGCATGGTGATGGTGAACCTGCCGACCGCCGGCATCGATTATCACGTGCCCTTCGGCGGCCGCAAGGGTTCCAGCTATGGCCCGCGCGAGCAGGGCCGCCATGCGGCCGAATTCTACACCTCCATCAAGACGTCCTACATCGCGCCCTGACCCTGCGCGTGCCCGGCCCCGCGTTCACGGCCGGGCCGGGCACCGCACGGCCGTGGGCGCCGCTGCGGGCGCATCCTCCTCTTCCCTTTCTCTCTGTGGTGGTCTTCCATGACTGAATCCTCTTCCCGCAATGGCGGCCAGATCCTGGTCGAGGCCTTGCGCCGCAATGCCGTGGACACGGTGTATTCCGTGCCCGGCGAAAGCTTTCTGCCCGTGCTGGATGCTCTCTACGATGTGCCCGAGATACGATGCATCGTCACCCGCCATGAAGGCGCCGCGTCGAACATGGCGGATGCCTACGGGAAGCTTACCGGTCGCCCAGGCATCGCTTTCGTGACGCGGGGCCCAGGCGCCACCCATGCCTCCAACGGTGTGCATACGGCCCGCCAGGATTCCACCCCCATGATTCTGTTCGTCGGGCAGGTAGAAACCAGCATGAAGGAGCGCGAGGGCTTCCAGGAAGTCGACTACCGCCGGATGTTCGGCGGGCTGGCCAAGTGGGTGACGGAAATCGAGGATATCCGCCGGATTCCGGAAATCGTTTCCAGAGCGTTCAGTGTCGCCATGTCGGGGCGCCCCGGCCCGGTCGTGATCGGCTTGCCTGAAGATGCGCTGTTCAGTTCGGCGCAGGTGGCGGATGTCCCGCCCGTGCGCATCGGTTCGCCCGCGCCGCGGGCGGAACAGATGCAGGAACTGCTTGAGCGGCTGTCCGCCGCCGAGCGCCCCCTGGTGGTGGTGGGCGGCACGGGCTGGACGCCCGAGGCCACCGAGGATCTGGCGCGCTTCATCCACGCCTTCGACCTGCCCGTGGCCGCCTCCTTCCGCCGGCAGGACCTTTTCGACAACCGGGACGCCAACTATGTGGGCCAGATGGGGCTGGGCATGTCTCCGTCGCTGGCGGAGCGCGCGGTCCAGGCCGACCTGCTGCTGGTCGTCGGCACCCGCATGACGGATACGCCTTCAGGCAACTACACCGTGGTCGAGGCGCCCCGGCCCCGCCAGATGTTCATACACATGCATGTCGATCCCGATGAGCTGGGGCGCGTCTATGTGGCCGACCTGCCCATCAACACCGGCATGCCGGCCGCGGCGGCGGCCCTCGCGGCGCTGCCCGCGCCGGTGTCGGTGCAATGGAAGGAATGGACGCGGCAGGCCCGCGAAGAGTATGTCGCGCACTCCACCCCGCAAGAGAACGCCGAACTGCGGGGTGTCGATCTGGGGATGGTGGTGCGGCACCTGAGCGACTCGCTGCCGGATGACGCGATCATTGCAAACGGCGCCGGCAATTTCACCGTATGGGTGCATCGCTACTTCCGCTACCGCCGGCCCGCGACCGAGCTGGCTCCCACCAACGGGGCCATGGGCTACGGGTTTCCGGCGGCGGTGGCGGCAAAACTGCGGCATCCGGACCGCACGGTCGTGTGCGTTGCCGGCGATGGCTGCTTCATGATGTACCCGCAGGAGCTTGCCACGGCCATGCAGTTCGGCGCGCCGCTGGTGGTGATCATCGCGAACAATGGGATGCTCGGGACGATACGCATGCACCAGGAACGCGACTATCCCGGGCGCGTGATCGCGACCGATCTGGTCAACCCGGATTTCGTCGCCTTCGCGCAGTCCTTCGGCGCGCATGCCGAACGTGTGGAAACGACGGAAGCCTTCCCCGCCGCGTTCGAAAGGGCGCTGCGGTCGGGCAAGCCCGCCTTGATCGAGCTGCGCACCGACCCGCTGCAGATCACACCGCAACTGCGCATGGAAAGCGCTTAAGGACTCTCTGATCAAGTCCCCGCGCCGCCCTTTCGGCCTGAAGGCGGGCCGCCCCGCGGCGGCGGGCCCGCAAGCCCTGATACATGGGCGGGCTCGATCGTGGCATCCGACCAGCGGCCTGAACGGGCGAGTTCCCATGCCGTGCGCTTGATGATCTGGCTCGCGTGCCACAGGCCGTGCGGTTCCAGCGTGGTCTTTCCAAGCACCAGTGCAATGCAGCGTTCGACGGTGGGGTCGACCAGCGGCGCTGCCCGCAGGCGGCCCGCCCGCATGTCCTCCATGACGGCCGCCAGCGGCAGTATGCTGCTTCCACAGCCTTCCATGACCAGCCGTTTGGTCAATGAGATGGAGCCGTCGCATTCCAGCACGATATTCGGCCTGAAGCCGTGGCGGGCCGCCAGGCTGTCGAGCAGCATGCGGATGCCGTGATGGGTGCTGGGGACGATGAGCGGCAGCTCGCCCAATTGCGCCACCCCGCACGTCGATGCCTTGAACGGGCTGTCCGCCGGGGTGATCAGCCACATGCGCTCATACAGCAGCGGGTCGTAGGCGATGGCGCCGGGATGCTCGGGCCGGTAGAGTAGAGCGATGTCGATTTCGCCTTCGTTCAGGGCCGCGAGCAGCTGGTAGGCGAGCCCTTCCACGAAGCGCAGGCGCGTGTCCGGGTATTCCTGGCGCAAGGCCTGGGCGAGAGTGCCGAACAGGATGCGGGCGATGGTGGGCTGGGCGCCAATGCGCAGGTGGGCCGGCCCTTTGTCCAGGCTCTGCCGCATGGCAAGGGTGGCTTCCTGGATGGTTTCAGTCACCTTGTTTGCATAGCGCAGCAGTTCGCGGCCGCGGTCCGTCGGAATGACGCCCCGGCCGCTGCGGTGGAACAGGCGCCCACCCATTTCGGCTTCGAGGGTTGCAATGCGCCGGCTGATGGTGGACTGGTCGGCGCCGCGGTCGATCGCCGCGCGCGAGATGCTGCCGGCATTGACCACCGCCGCGAACAGAGCCAGATCGTCGGAATTCATACCATCACTTCATCGTTGCCGGGCGCCAGCCGAGTTGTGGCGTGTGATCGCGCATGCTGAATGAGGGCCGCAATACTGAAAACCCGCCCATCCGGGGATGGGCGGGCCGTTTCCGGGCCGTTTCGGAGCAGGCGGGCTTTATTGTGCCTTAAGGCCTGCTTCCTTGGCTATAGCCGCCCAGCGTTTCTGCTCGGCTTCGACGTAGCGCTGCATGTCCTGCGGGGTGGTGTAGCTCGCCGTCACACCCTGCTGTTCAAACAGCTTCTTGAACTCCGGATCTTCGAGGACTTTCTTCGCAGCCTGGTTCAGCCTGTCGATGACGTCGGCGGGCGTGCCCGCCGGCGCCGACAGCGCCTGCCACGATGACGCTTCCAGCTTGACCCCGAGTTCATGCAGGGTGGGTGTGTCGGGCAGGAGCGAAGTGCGCTCCGTCGATGTCACGGCCACCGCATGCACTTTGCCCGAGTTGGCCATCGCCTGGGCGCTGGAAAGGGAACTGAGCATGATGTCGATGTTGCCCGACAGAATGGCGCCCAGCGCATCGGTATCGCCCTTGAAGCGTATGGTGGTCATCGGGATGCCGGTGTCCTTCATGAAGGCGGCGTTCATCAGTTCGAACGATGCGCCGCCGGAACCGAAGTCCAGCCCGCCGGGCTTGTTCTTGGCGAGATCCGCGAGATCCTGCACCGATGACAGCTTCTGCTTGACCGTACTGACCAGGACGATGGGCTGCATCGAGATCATGGAGATGGACTCGAAGTCTTTTTCAGGATCGTAGGTCATGTCGGCCAGCACGAGGGGATTGATGGCCAGAGTGGAAATATTCCCCACCAGCAGCGTGTAGCCGTCGGCCGGCGCGCGTGCCGTGAACGCCGCGCCTATCATCCCGCTTGCGCCCGGCCTGTTGTCCACGATGACGGGCTGCCCAAGCTGGGTCGAGAGGCCTTTCGCCAGCAGGCGCGACACGGTGTCCGTGACGCCGCCGGCGCCGAACGGGACGATCAGCTGTATCGGCTTCGACGGATAGGTACTGGACCAGGCGCTGGATATCATGGTGGCCGACAGCAGGCCGGCAAGCGCAATTTTCTTCATGTACCGCATTTTTTGTCTCCCTGTTTCATGTTTCGGGGTGGCCCCCTTGCTTCTTATCGATGATGCGCCTGGCGCAGACCCCGCTGCTTGCCGCGAGGTCTTTCACTTCCGGAACCGGAGTTCCTGAATCAGTGATGGATGGCCCGCCCGTGGAACGACGGCCGCGGACCGTTCCATGAGCCGGTGGTCGAGGCAAAGCCCGCTACAGGGTGCCCCGATAGCTGCCGCCATCCATGAGCACATTCTGTCCGGTGACATAACCGGCATGCACGCTGCAAAGAAACGCGCACATGGCGCCGAATTCGGCCGGATCGCCCAGGCGCTTGGCCGGCACTGACGCCAGACGTTCATTGATGATGGCGTCGGTGGGCAATTCGCGTTTGCCGGCAAGGAAGTCGAAGTTTTCCTTCAGCCTGTCGGTCAGAAAGGACCCCGGCAGGATATTGTTGATGGTGACGTTGTGCTGGGCGACCTGCCTTGCCAGGCCGGAGACGAATCCGGTCAGACCCGCGCGCGAGCCGTTCGAAAGGCCCAGGTTTTCCACGGGGGCCTTGACCGCGGCGGAGGTGATGTTGACGATCCGGCCGTAGTGGCGCTCGATCATGCCGTCGAGCACACCTTTGATCAGTTCGATGGGCCCCAGCATATTTGCCGACAGCGCCTTCACCCATGTGCCGCGATCCCAGTCGCGGAAGTCGCCCGGCGGCGGGCCGCCGGCGTTGGTGACCAGTATGTCGGGACCGGGGCAGGCTTCCAGAACCTGTTCGATTCCCTCGGGGCTCGTGATGTCGCAGGCGATATGGCCGACCTCCACGCCCGAGCGGGCGGAGATCTCGCCGGCGGCGCGCTCCAGCGCCCGGGCGTCTCTGGACACGATCGTCACCAGGACGCCTTCCTGCGACAGCGCTTCCGCACACGCCCGCCCGAGGCCTTTGCTGGCCCCCCCGACCAGAGCGGTGCGCCCGCGTATTCCCAGATCCATTCCGAAAACCTCCCGTAGATGACAAAACGCCGATGCTTTGCGATCGGTTTGCGACAGGCGGCAGCCGGCCCGGGCCTGTGCCCGCATGGCCACCTTCTTCATTATTGGTTTACAGATACGGCGCCTGACGCATGGATGCCGGTGAAGGCCGCGGCAGGATCAGAATCATTCACCCGTGGAAACCACGAGTTCCGGCAAGGTTGATTTGCTCAAGGCTTGCATGGATGGCGCCGGCTTCCGGCGTGCCGCGCAAGAGGAAACGCATGCGGAAATTCTAGCAGCCACCCGCGGCGGCGCACCGGCCGCCGCGTATATCACCTATGGGCCGACTGCATACCAGCCCTACCGGTTCGCTATGCCCGTTCGTACTTCAACGCTACCACGCGCCCTTGCCGTCATGCAGGCGCACGAAGCCGCGGATGAGGCGGTATACATACCAGACGGCCACGCCGAACAGGATGACGAAGCCGATGTAGAGCCAGGTTGTGATCGACCCGAGGATGGTGAAGAGCAGGGCGTACCAGAACGTGCGGATGAGCAGATTCATGTGCTCTTTGTAGATGGTGCCGGTGAAGTCGCCGCGCTTGAGATAGGCCATGATCACGCCGATCACCGTGGGCAGGCCGCCCAGGAAAAGCCCGAGCGTGTAGAGGCCGTACACGATCATGCTGTAGGTTTTCATCGAGCGCAGGGCTTCGGAGTCTGCCGGTTCGATGACGGTCGCCTCGATGATTTCCGGGCGGGGAGCTTGGTCTGAAGGCATGGCGGAGCGGATCCCGGGTTTAAACCCCGATTATACGAAGCCGGTGCGCGGCCAGGCCTGATCGGCCCGGGTGTAGCCGGTCAGGCCGGTGGGCCGGACGCCGCCGGGGCTTCCGGCCAGGCCGTTTCGGGGAACACTTTCCTGGCCACCGCCTGGAAGTTTCTGATGGTGGTGGTTTCGCTTTCCTGGCGCCAAGCCATCGAAATACCGATGGATGCGCTGTCGGGGAAGTCGTCCAGCGGCCTCCAGGCCAGCCGGTCGCTCTGGGCGCCGCGGCTGACGGAAGGCACCAGGGCGATGCCCAGGCCGGCTTCCACCAGGCTCATGACGGTTGCCACCTGCACGGCTTCCTGGGCGATGCGCGGCGTGAACCCGTGGACTTCGCAGGCATGCAGCGCCGCCATGCGCAGACCCGGCGCATCTTCTGTGTAGAAGATGAAGTCCTCTTCGGCCAGGTCGCCCATGCGCACCGACGGGGCGGCGGCGAGCCGGTGGCCGCGATGCGCGACCAGCATCAGGCGTTCCATCTGCAGTGTCAGCATCCTGAGCTGCGTGCGGGCCGGCACCGGTATGCGCAGAATGCCGATGTCCAGCGTGCCGCTTTCGAGCGCTTCGACGATCTGCGTTGAGCGGGATTCCCGCAGGATCAGCTGCACGCCGGGGTAGTGCTGGCGGAACACCGGAACGATGGCGGGCAGGATGCAGCGTGTTGCGGAACCGACGAATCCGATGCGCAGCAAGCCGCGCTCGCCCTTGGCGGCGGCGCGTGCCGTGTGCATGAACTCGCTGGCGTGGAACAGCGCGCGCCGGGCGTCTTCGAGCGCGGCTTCACCGCTTTTGGTCAGCTGCACGCCATCTTTGCCGCGATCGAAGAGATCCACGCCGAGCTCTGTTTCGAGCTTGCGTATGGACACGGAAAGCGGAGGCTGGGACATGTGCAGCCTTTCGGCCGCCCGGCGGAAGTTGAGGGTTTCCGCCAGGACGACGAATTGGCGCAGATGGCGGAAATCCATGGGTGCCCCACATATATAAAACGTATCGTCAGCGAAAGAAATAATATTGGAAGTTTATCGATTTATCGTAAACGATGCCAGGTTTCCCCGACGGAAACGACGTTCGCGGGTTCCGCGCGCGCACGCGGGCAAAGCCCGGCGGATGGCGCAGGGCACCATGGGTGCGTGTTCAGGAAGGGCCGCGGGGCGGCCGGCCCGGTCCCCGCGGCTGTGCTTACTTCTT
The DNA here is from genome assembly GCA_013416455.1 of Alcaligenaceae bacterium. Taxonomy (GTDB): domain Bacteria; phylum Pseudomonadota; class Gammaproteobacteria; order Burkholderiales; family Burkholderiaceae_B; genus Yanghanlia. Next base: position 121,768 of record JACCES010000005.1, read on the forward strand.
GTCGCGCTTGGCGGCCATGAAGGCGGCGACGGCTTCGGCGTGCTGGGGCGATTTGTGGGCGATGGCCTGGAAGGCGGCGCACAGTTCCAGGTGGGTGTCCAGCCGGGTGTGCTGGCCTTCGCGCATCAGGCGCTTGGCCATGCGCACGCTTTCGGGCGGGTTGGCGGCGATGCGGCGCGCCAGCGCATGGGCTTCTTCCATCAGCGATTCGGGCGGCACCACGCGCGATACCACGCCCCATTCCAGCGCTTCGGCGGCGCTGAAGGTGTCGCCGGTGAAGGCGAGCTCGGCCGCCCGGGACAGGCCCACCAGGCGCGGCAGGAACCAGGCGCCGCCGTCGCCGGGAACGATGCCCAGCTTCACGAAGCTTTCGGCCATCTTGGCGTTTTCGCTGGCGATGCGGATGTCGCACATGCAGGCCAGGTCGAAGCCGGCGCCGATGGCATGGCCGTTGATGGCCGCGATGGTGGGGACTTCGAGCTGGTGCAGGGCCAGCGGCAGGCGCTGTATGCCTTCGCGGTATTCATGGCGCAGGATGGCGCTGTTGAATTCCGGGCGCAGCTGGCGTTCCATTTCGTCGATGCTGCCGCCCGACGAGAATACGGAGCCCTTGGCCGTGATGATGACCGCCCGCGCGGTGTGTTCCGTCTGGATGCGATGGAAGGCCGCCAGGAAGGCGTCGATCAGACCGCTGCCGGTCAGCGCGTTGCGCGTGGGCGGATAGTCCATCGTCAGCACTACAACGCCGTGCTCATCCTGTTCAAAGTGGAGAATATCGCTCATGTTTTCCTCATGTCATGCGTAATCGGCCAGCATAGGCGGGGTTGCCGCCGCGTACAAATATTATTTATGTTCCCCTTGATACGCTTTGCGTATGGGGAGCGGGCGGCCCGGGGGCCTTCGATATCGGATTCATATCGCAATGGAAAATAATAATATTAGACACCCACGCCGGTTTCGACGGATAGTACACGTTCAGTTATCGAGGACCTGACCAAAAATGACGATAGATGTTCTGGATCTCACGTCGATTCCGGAAGAGGACGAGGCCCTGCGCGGGCCGGTGCGCGCCTTTCTGCGGGAATCCGTGCTTGGGCTGCCCGCCGACCGCCGCGCCCGCACCTGGATGGGCTTTGACGCCGGTTTCAGCCGTGCTCTGGCCGAGCGGGGCTGGCTCGGCCTGACCCTGCCCAAGGAATACGGCGGCGCGCAGCGCGGCCCCTTCGCCCGTTTCGTGATTTCCGAGGAATTGCTCGCGGCCGGAGCTCCCGTGTCCGCGCACTGGATCGCCGACCGCCAGAGCGGGCCGCTGATCCTCAAGTACGGCACCGAGGAACAAAAGCATTTCTACCTGCCGCGCATCAGCCGGGCCGAAGCCTTCTTCTGTATCGGCATGAGCGAGCCCGGCTCGGGTTCCGATCTGGCCAGCATACGCAGCCGCGCCACGCGCACGGCCAACGGCTGGCGGCTGAACGGCAGCAAGATCTGGACGACCAATGCCCAGCATTCGCACTATATGATTGCCCTGGTGCGCACCTCGGGCGAACCCCAGGACCGCTACAAGGGCCTGTCGCAGCTGATCGTGGATCTCAGCCTGCCGGGCGTGACCATCCGCCCCATTGAAGACATGTCGGGCGACGCGCATTTCTCGGAAGTATTCTTCGACAACGTGGAATGCCCTGAAGACGCCCTGATCGGCGAAGAAGGCAACGGCTGGGCTCAGGTCAACGCGGAACTGGCGTTCGAGCGCAGCGGGCCCGAGCGCCTCTATTCCAGCATGGTGCTCGTGGAAAGCTGGCTCAGGCACTGCCGCGGCAATGCGGCCGACGAAGGGGTGCGCCTGGAAACCATGGGCCACATCGTGTCCTGGCTCACCGTGCTGCGTTCCCTGTCCCTGGCCCTGACGGCCAAGCTGGCGCGCGGCGAGAGCCCGGCCATCGAAGCATCGCTGGTCAAGGACATGGGCACCGAAATCGAGCAGTCGATTCCCCGCTGGATCGGCGACGTGCTGGGCGCCGAGCCGCAGCTGGCGTCGTCGGCGGAACTGCGCCGCACCGTGTCCTATCTCGAACAGCTCGCTCCTTCGTTCTCCCTGCGTGGCGGCACACGCGAAATCATGCGCGGCATCATCGCCCGCGGTCTGAATCTGCGATAGGAATCCCGTTATGGATATGCTTACAGAAGCGTTGGAACGCATGTTTGGTGAACGGGCGACTCCCGCGGTGATCCGTGAAATAGAGGCCGGGGGCGATACGGCCGGTTTGTGGGCGGAAATCGAATCCAGCGGCTTCCTGGACATCCTGCTGCCGGAAGACAAGGGCGGCGCGGGCGTGTCGCTGGGCGACGCCTTCGAATCCTTCATGCTGGCGGGCCGGCATGCCCTGCCGCTGCCTTTCGTGCAGACCGTCATGGCCAAGGGCTGGCTGGATGCCCTCGGGCATCCGGCGCCGGAAGGCGCGATCGCCATCGCCGGGCCGGACACGAGCCGCTCCGAAGACGGCGGCCTGAGTGTTCAGAATGTCGCTTTCGGCAAGGTGGCCGACTGGGTGCTGGCCGGGTTCGGCGACTTCTGGGTGTTGCTGCCGTCCGCCGCCGCCCAGGTTCGGGGCGATGAAATACGGGGCAGCCAGACCGCCGACCTGCACTGGGCCGCCTTGCCCGACGGCGCTCTTGTCATCGGCCAACCCGGCGCCGTGGTGTGTTCGCCGGCGCAACTGGCCGCCGCCTCGCTGACACCCCTGCTGGCCGGGGCGGCCCGCCGCGCCCTGGACATGACCCTGACGCATGTGGCCGAACGCCAGCAGTTCGGCCGGGCCATTGCGCAGTTCCAGGCGGTTCAGAGCCTGATCAGCGTCATGGCCGAGCGGGTATGGGCGATGCGCATGGCGGCGCGGCTGGCCTTCCATGCGCAGGGCGCCACGCCGTCGGCCAGGCTGGCCGCGATCGGCAAGACCCGCTGCAGCGAAGCCGCCTCCACCGTTGCCGACGGCGCGCACGCGCTGCACGGGGCGATCGGCATCACCGAAGAATACGACCTGCAGCTCTATACAAGACGTCTGCGCGAGTGGCGCCGGGCGGGCGGCACGGAAGCATGGTGGGCCCGCCAGCTGGGCCGCGAAATCATTCAGGGCGGCGAGGGCACGGCGCTGGACTTCATTCTGGCAAGCACGAAGTGAGCGCGAAGATGGCAGGTTCCGTCGAACCCACGGTGAATGCCGCTCAGGCGGGCGCCCTGCAGGGTGTCAAGGTGCTGGATCTCAGCCGCGTGCTGGCCGGCCCCTGGTGCACCCAGACGCTGGCCGATCTGGGCGCCGAAGTCTGGAAGGTCGAGATGCCCGGCGGCGGCGACGATACGCGCAGCTGGCTGCCGCCCGAGGTCGACGGCGAATCGACCTATTTCATGTGCGCCAACCGTTCCAAGCAGTCCGTGGCGATCAACATGGCCAGTCCGGAAGGCCAGGCCCTGATCCGCGAACTTGCCGCGCGGGCCGACGTCCTGGTCGAGAACTTCAAGCTGGACGGCCTGAAGAAATACGGCCTCGATCCCGAAAGCCTGCGCAAGGTCAACCCGCGGCTGGTCTATTGTTCGATTTCGGGCTATGGCCGCACCGGTCCCCGGGCGGCGGAACCGGGCTACGACTTCGTGATCCAGGCGGAAAGCGGCCTGATGTCCATTACCGGCGAACAGGATGGCGAGCCCATGAAGTTGGGCGTGGCGATCACCGACATCGTCACCGGCATGAACGCCGTGCAGGCCATACTGGCGGCACTGTTCGCGCGCGAGCGCACCGGGCAGGGGCAGCACATCGACCTGTCCCTACTGGATGGCGCCGTCAGTGTCCTGGCAAACGTGGGTTCGGGCTACCTGGCCGCCGGCGTCGAGCCCAGGCGCTACGGCAATGGCCATCCCACGGTCGTGCCTTATCAGATCGTGTCCACCGCCGATGGCAAGTTCGCGCTGGCCGTTGGCAACGACAAGCAGTTCGCGGCGTTGTGCAATGTGCTCGGCCTGCCTGAACTGGCGACGGACGAGCGCTACCGCACGAACCGCGCCCGTGTGATGAATCGCGACACGCTCATCGCACGGCTGGAGGAGGCGCTGAGTCATCACGGCAATGCCCACTGGCTGGAAAAGATACGCAGCGTCGGCGTTCCCGCTGGGCCGGTGCGCAGCGTGCCCGAGGCGCTCGAAGCGCCCGAGATCACGGCTCGGGGCATGGTGGGCATGACGGCCGATGCGCGCCATGGCGAACTGCGCCTGATGCGCTCCCCCCTGAAACTGCAGGGCACGCCGCCCCGCGAGCCCGTCGCGCCGCCGAGGCTGGGCGAACACACCGACGCCGTCCTGGCGCGGGTCCTGGGCCGCGAACCGGACGAATTACACACACTGCGCGAGACGGGCGTGATTCAATAGGGGCGGCCGCCGCCGGCGGCTGCGTTTCGTCCGACTGCTGCGCTGTTGTCTGGCTGACCCGTGCATTCACGTACGGACGCATGCCAGGCGCGGTCGGGCATGCGAATCATCCAGACTGCACGCCAGGAGCCCGCCCGTGTTCTTTTCCCTGCTCATTGCCACCTTCATCATCGCCCTGGCGGTGTCGTCCGCCGTGGTCAAGGCCTTCAGCCGCCCCGTGCGCTCGATACTCGACCGCATCATCGATGACCGCATCAGCGCGGCCTGGCACCGCTACATCACGTTCGCGGCCGTGGTCGTGGGGGTCTCCGGCGGCGTGCGCATCTATTCCCTGGAACGATACATACAGCCCGAGAAATTGCCGGAAGGCGGCGGCCAGCCGCTGGTGCTCACGGCCGAGCGCTGGACGCTGGAAATCTACCGGACCATCATCGAGTGCCTGCAGAGCCTGGCGTGGATGTATCTGGTCGTATTCCTGTTCGCCCTGATCGCGTATGTGATCGTGCGCATAGCGGAGCGGCGGAAGTAGGCCGGGCGGCCGGTGCCGCCGCCGTTGGAAAGACGGGCGTGGATGAAACGGGTTACGCTTGCCGCCATGAACGAATCTCCCCAGAAACAGGAAGAATTGCGCCGGCGGGCGCTCGATGCGCTGGCCATCCGGCAGCCGCAGGGAAAATGCGCGGCGGTCTGGTCGATGCGCGCTCCGGCCGATGTCGATATTCAAGGCCATCTGGCGCCGCCGCCGGGCCTGCCGGGGCGGCCGGACCGGCCCGAACTCATTTCCCCGGCAAGCCTGCCGCGCCGGTCCATGTCGACCGTGGAAGGCCGGGCCGCCCTGCTGCATGCGCTGGCGCATATCGAGTTCAATGCCATCAACCTGGCGCTGGACATCATGTGGCGTTTTCCGGGCATGCCTGAACAGTTCTACCGGGAATGGTGCCGGGTGGCGATCGAGGAAGCCACGCATTTCGATCTGCTTGCCCGGCGCCTGCGGGCCCTGGGATATGCCTATGGCGATTTTCCCGCTCACAACGGGCTGTGGGAAATGGCCGAGAAGACGCAGGGCGATCTGCTGGCGCGCATTGCGCTCGTGCCGCGCACTCTGGAAGCGCGCGGCCTGGACGCCTCGCCGCCGATCCGCCGCCGGCTGGCGCAGGCTGGCGATGCCGAGAGCGCCGCCATCCTGGACGTCATCCTGCGTGATGAAGTCGGCCATGTCGCCATCGGCAATCATTGGTACAAATGGCTGTGCGCACAGGAAGGGCGCGACCCGGTCGCGACTTACGAGGAACTGGCCGAACGCTATCAGGCGCCGCGCTTGCGCGGACCCTTCAATCTGGAAGCCCGGCGCGCGGCCGGCTTCGAAGAGGCGGAACTCGAAGCATTGCAGCGGATGGCGGGGCAGCCGCAAGACTAGGTCCTGGCCGAAGGCGGTGACGCCAGCCCCGCGGCATCCCTATTTCTTCACGCCGAAGCAGTTTTCCAGGCCCGGGAAGCTGCCTTCGCGGACTTCGCGGGCGTACTGGGCCGCCGCGCCGCTGATGATCGAGCCGACATCGGCGAACTGCCTGGCGAACTTCGGGATGCGCGGCCCGCTCAGGCCAAGGATGTCTTCCGTCACCAGGATCTGGCCGTCGCAGGCGGGCGAAGCGCCGATGCCGATGGTGGGGATGGACAAGGTTTCGGTGATGCGCCGGCCCAGCGCTTCGGTGACGCCTTCCAGCACCACGGCGAAGGCCCCGGCTTCCTGGTGGGCCAGCGCGTCCCGCACGATCCGCTCGGCGACTGCGTCGTTGAAGCCCTGCGCCTTGAAGCCGCCCATGACGTTCATGTACTGGGGCATCAGGCCCACGTGCGCCAGTACAGGGACACCCCGTTCGACCAGGAAGCGGGTGGTCGGCGCGAGCGCCGCCGTGCCTTCGATCTTGATGGCCTGCGCGCCGCTGCCGGCCATCATGGCGGCGGCATTGCGAAACGCCAGCTCGGGCGATTCCTGGTAGCTGCCGAAGGGCATGTCGACCACGACGCACACCTGGCGCGTGGCTTCGACCACCGCCTTGGCATGGGCGGTCAGCATCCCAGTGGTAATGGACAGGGTGTCGGGCATGCCGTAGCCCACCATGGCCGTGGAGTCCCCAACCAATATCATGTCCAGGTGCTCATCCAGCAGACGGGCGATGGGCGCGATGTAGGCGGTCAGCGCCGCGATCTTCTGCTGGCCTTTCCTGGCCGTCAATTGGGGGACGCTGATGCGCCTGACTTCTGCGTGTACACTCACTGATTTCCTCCTGAGCGGCATCCAGCCACGATCGGCCAGCACAGCCGGCGTTATAGCATGAGCAAGCGCGCCCCGCCGTTCCCCCGCCAGAACTCGCCACACGCATGAAAATCTTTTCGCCTTTTTATACCCGCGCCATGGCCTGGTCGCGCCATCCCAGGGCGCCCTGGTATCTGGGGATCCTCAGCTTTTTCGAGTCCATATTCTTTCCGGTTCCGCCCGACGTGATGCTGGCGCCGATGTGCCTGGCCAGGCCCGGCCGCGCCTGGTGGCTGGCGCTGCTCACGACGCTGACGTCGGTGATCGGCGGCTTCTTCGGCTATCTGATCGGTTATTTCGCCCTCGATGCCTTCATGCCCTGGCTCAAGGAAAGCAGCTACTGGCCCGCCTACGCGATGGCGGTGCAGTGGTTCGATGATTACGGTTTCTGGGCGATCTTCGTGGCCGGCTTTTCGCCCATCCCCTACAAGATATTCACGATTGCGGGGGGAGCCATGTCGATGGCGCTGCTGCCCTTCATGCTCGGCTCGCTCATCGGGCGCGGCATGCGCTTCTTCCTCGTCGCGGGCCTGCTCGCCTGGGGTGGCGCGCGCATGGAAGCCCTGCTGCACCGCTACGTCGACCGCATCGGTTGGGCGACGGTGGCGCTGGTGGTATTCGCGGGCTTGTGGTTCGTGCTGAGCTGAGGCGGTGTCGGCCGGGGATGGGCCCGCCGGACGCGGCCAGCGCGCCGGAACGGGCTGGCGCGGCCCGGTGGTTCAAAAGGATGCCCCGCAAACCGCCGCCTTGCGGCGGCGAGCCTGCCTCAGCGCGCTTCTTTCTGGATTTTCTGACCCCCGCGCTCTATGTCTTCGCCCATGCCTTCCATCGTGTTGCAGCCGGCGGTGAAGGCGGCAAGCGCCAAGACAAGAGGGATCCACAGGTTCTTTTTCATTTGATTTCTCCCGTTGTAAGAGTGGGTGAACAGGCTGGCGCGCCCCGGACACTGGCGCCGTCGCCACTTGGCGTGGCGATCCGCCGGAGCCGGTGCCCGCGCTCCAGCCGCCTGTCAGCAATAATGGTTCCCGTCCGGCGTGGCCGCGGCCTTGCTCGGGTAACATGGCTGCAATACGTCCCAAGCGATGACTCATGTTCAGGAGGAAGCTATGACCACGGATCGAAGCGCAGACCTCATCCGTCAAGGCGGGGCCGGGCAAGGAAACGCCACACCGTTCATGCAATCGGTTGATGCGCTCAGCGCGGAAGCCATATCCGCCGGCGCACTGCTGCCCGTCGAGGCGCGGGAAGTCACTCTGGAAAGCGACGGGCTGGCGTTCATGGTGCGCCACGTGCAGGCGCTGCAGAAGAAGCAGGCGCTGCCTGGCGGGCCCCGCGATCCGGATTTCAATCCCTTCCTGCCGCCCGAGCCCGCCCTGACGGTCGGCCCGGTGGGCGCGCATCACGTTGCCATCCTCAATAAATATCCGGTCAGCCATCGCCATCTGGTATTGGCGCGCACGGAATTCATCGAACAGGCCACCGCGCTGGAACTGCATGATTTCCAGGCGCTGGCGCAACTGTTGTCCGCGTCGGGCGGGCTGGGCTTTCATAATGGCGGAACGCCCGCGGGCGCGAGCCAGCGGCACAAGCACGTGCAATGGGTGCCGGCCGGGCGCAACAATCCCAGCCTGCGGATGTTCCGTCCGGCGCTCGATCCCGATGCGCGTGAGCTGACGGCGTTCATTCATCTGCAGCTGCCCATGCGGCACTGTTTCGTGCGGGTGCGGGCGGGCGAGGGTGTGGACCCGGACATTTCCGCGCGCAGCATGCTGCAGGGGTACGAGCGGTCGCTCGATACCCTGCAGATGAAAGCGGACGCCAGCGGCCACCTGCCGCCCGCCAACATGCTCGTCGAAGACGGCTGGATGCTGATCGTGCCCCGCAGCAAAGAGCATTTCGCCGAGATTTCCCTGAATGCGCTGTCCTTCGGCGGTGTGCTGTATGTCCGGGACGAAGGGCAGATCGATGCTATCCGCGAGGCCGGCCCGCTGGCGGTGCTGGCCTCCGTGTCATGTCCCATCTGAGGCCCGGCCATGCGCAAGCTTCTTCCCGCATGCCGGCCCGTCCTCCACCGTTCCTCGCGGGCAATGAACAGGGTTGAGTCCAGATGTTTCGCTGGTTGATGGGAAAGGGGGCGCGCACTTCGCGCGTCGAGCGTGAGCTGGCGGCCATCGAACCGGAATCCTGGTCGGCCGCGCTGGCGCGGCATCGTTTTTTGGCTGGCCTGAGTCCCGAAGAAGACGAGGCGCTGCGCCGCCGCGTGGCGTGGCTGCTGGCCAGCAAGGGGTTCAGTGGCGCGCACGGTCTGCCCATCACCGACGAAATGATGCTGTCCATCGCCATCCAGGCCGCTCTGCCGATCCTGAATCTCGACCCGGCCCTGTACGAGGGCTGGACCGAGATCATCATCTATCCGGGCGGTTTCCTGATTCCGCGCACCGAAGTCGACGAGAGCGGCGTGGTGCACGAATATGTCGAAGAAGCCGCCGGCGAGGCCTGGGAGGGCGGGCCCGTCATCCTGTCGTGGGAGGATTGCGGCGCCGATCCCGGCACGGACGTCAATGTGGTGATCCACGAATTCGCGCACAAGCTGGACCTCTACCAGGGCGACGCGGACGGCGTGCCATGGCTGGGGCGGCACGGGCCGGCGCTGACGGTGCGCGCATGGCGTCGGGTCCTGGACGCCAGCTACCATGATTTCTGCGAGGCGCTGGAGCAGGTGGAAGCCGCCATTCCGCCCGATGTCGACCCCGAGTCGGACGCGGCCGCGCCCTGGTTCCAGACTCTGCCGCTGGACCCTTATGCCGCGACCGATCCGGCCGAATTCTTCGCGGTCAGTTCCGAGGCCTTCTTCGTGAATCCGGCGCCGATGGCGGGCGCCTATCCGGACTGGTATGCGCTGCTGACGCACTACTACCGGCAGGATCCGCTGCTGCGGCTGGGCGGCCGGCCGGTGCCGCCGTCCCCGCTGCCCCGGTGAACCGGCCATAGTGTCAACAGACCCTACTGCCAATTCCGCAACAGCACATAGACCGCCGTTCCCGCCACGATGCTCAGCAGGGCATTGCGGCTGCGCCATTGCAGCGCGCAGGTCAGCGCGATGGCCAGCAGCTCGGGCCAGGGGCCTGTGGCATGTTCGCGGGCGGCGCCGCTGGCGGAATGGATCAGCAGGAGGCTCATGACGGCCAGCGGCAGGAAGCGGCCGAGATGCCGCGTGATGGGCGACTTGCGCAGCCAATGGGCGCTCAGGAAAGGCAGCGCGCGCAGGCCGAAGGTGACCGCCCCCATGGCGATGATCACCGCCAGGAGATAGGTGTTGTCCATGTCAGCCTCCGCCCGGCCGCCCGAAGGAGGCTGAAGCCCCCGTGGGGGGCAGCGAACGCAGTGAGCGTGGGGGTCGTTTCATCTCAGCCTCCGCCCGGCCGCCCGAAGGAGGCTGGATTTTTGTAAGTGGCCACGCCGACCAGAAGGCTCATCAGGATGGCCAGTACCAATGCGTGGGCGGGGACGAAGGTGGCGGCCAGCGCGTAGGCGCCGATGGCGGTCCACAAGGGCAGCGGGCTGTGCCGCGTGCGCCATTGTTCCACCGTCAGTACCGCGAACAGGGCGCACAGCACGAAGTCCAGACCATCCAGGGGGATATGCGCCCGGGTGCCGATGGCCGCGCCCAGCAGGGTGCCCAGCAGCCACCAGAGCTGGTTCAGCAATGCAAGCAGGGCCATGCGCCGGGGCGGAGTGTCCCGGGGCAGGGCGCTCAGCACCGAATAGGTTTCGTCGGTCAGCGCGAAGGCGGTGTACCAGCGCAGCAGAGGGCCGCGGGGAAAGGTGTCGAGCAGGGACAGGCCATAGAACATGTGGCGCACATTGATCAGCAGTGTGGCCAGGGCAATGGCGCCCACCGGCATGCCCGAGGCGACCATGGGCACCATCATGTATTGCGCCGCACCGGCGTAGACCACCAGGCTGACGAGCAGCGCCATGATCCAGCTGGCGCCGGCCTGGACGAACAGGAATCCGAAGACCATGCCCAGGGGAACATAGCCCATGGCAACGGGGGCGGTGAGGGTGAATAGGGAAAGCTTGGCGGGAACGGGAGCGGAGGGCATGACGTATACAACGGTTGAAAAGGGCTTGCCCGCCGCGTGGGCGGGCAAGCCCTAAGATACCGCAGACTGCCTGTCAGTTGGTGATGATGACCTTCATGGCCTTTTCTTCAGCGGCATTGCCGAAGACGTCATAGGCTTTCATGAAGTCCTGGAAAGGGAAGCGGTGCGTGATCAATTGCTCGGGCTGGAGCTTGCCGGATTCCACCGTCTTCAGCAGCATGGGCGTGGTGTTGGTGTTCACCAGGCCGGTCCGGATGGTGACGTTGCGGATCCAGAGATTCTGCAGTTCCAGGTCGACGCTGGAGCCGTGCACGCCGACATTGGCCAGATGCCCGCCGGGCCGCAGGACTTTCTGGCATACATCGAAGGTGGCCGGAATGCCCACGCATTCGATGGCGACGTCGACGCCATCCTTGGTCATGCCGTTGAGGGTCTCGACGGGATCCTGGCGGGTGCTGTTGATGACGTCGGTGGCGCCGAACCTGCGCGCCATTTCCAGGCGGGCGTCGTCCACGTCGATCACGATGATGCGCGCCGGCGAATAGAACTGGGCGGTGAGCAGGACGCCCATGCCGACCGGGCCCGCGCCGACGATGGCCACGGTGTCGCCGGGCTTGACCGCGCCGTACAGAACGCCGATTTCGTGCCCGGTGGGAAGAATGTCGCTGAGCATGACCAGCGCTTCTTCGTCGGCGCCGGCCGGTACGGGATAGAGGCTGTTGTCGGCGTGGGGGATGCGAACGTACTCGGCCTGCGTGCCGTCGATCATGTGGCCGAGGATCCAGCCGCCGTCTTCGCAGTGGGAATACAGCTGCTTCTTGCAGTATTCGCACTTGCCGCAGGACGTGACACAAGAGATGAGCACATGGTCGCCCACCTTGAAGTTGCTGACGCTTTCGCCCACTTCTTCGATGACGCCCACGCCTTCGTGCCCCAGGATGCGCCCGGACGTGACGGCTGGGACGTCGCCTTTCAGGATGTGCAGGTCGGTGCCGCAGATCGTCGTGCGGGTGATGCGTACGATGGCGTCGGTGGTCTGCCGCAGGCGGGGCACCGCGACATCGTCGAAAGATCGTTTGCCGGGGCCGCCGTAGACGACGGCCTTCATGGTGGCGGGAGCGGTCATGGTTGTCTCCGTAGGAAGAAAAAATCGGGTGAGCGGGAAACTCCGGCCGTTGAGCGGGCCAGGGCGGGGTGGACTTTTGTTAATAATAGTAAATGAATGTGTATGAATGATTTCTCAGACGCCCACTACACGGTTGCGGGAAATCTTCTTGGCCTCGTACAGGCGGCTGTCCGCCCGCCGCGCGGCGGTTTCGAACCGTTCCCGCGGCTGCAGCGAGGCGACGCCGATGCTGACCGTGTAACAGACAGGTTCGCCGTCGTAGTTGTTCATGAGCGTGTCTTGGGCCTGCTGTCGGATGCGTTCCGCGATCCGCATGGCCGTTTCCTTGTCCGCGCCGGTCAGGATGGCGGCGAATTCTTCGCCGCCGTAGCGGGCCGCGATGTCGACGGGGCGCAGGCTGCGGCGCAGCACGCCGGCGAAGTCGCGCAGCACGTCGTCTCCGAAGGCGTGCCCATGGCTGTCATTGATGCGTTTGAAGTGATCCAGGTCCATCATGAGCAGCGCCAGCGGCAGAGGCGGTTCGTCGCCCGAGATCTGCTCCATGGTGCGCATCAGGGCGCCGCGGTTGAGCAGGCCGGTCAGCGGATCGTGGGTGGCTTCCCGGTACAGGCGCAGCATCAGGCCGAGCTGGAAATAATTGGCCGTGAACGCGATCGCCATGAGGGCGGCGAGCAGCCAGATGTCCTGGAGGCCGGCGGCCGTCATCAGGTCGCCGGCAAGGAACTGGGCATACAGCTGCAGCACGATGAGCGTGGCGCCCAGTACCGCCGATTCCAGCAGGGTGAAGGGGAAGATCGCCAGCATGGCGGTGAGCATGTAGGGGATGAAGCTGTACCCGATGAGGGGGTATCCCCCATCCGGCAGCGAGGCCAGCACCAGCGCGTAGAACGCCGCCGGGGTGGCCAGCAGCAGGCCCGCTGAAAGGCGCGCCCATTCCAGGCGGGATTTGCTGCCGCGCGCCAGCAGGAAGACCAGCACGAGCGCCAGCGCCATGATGATGCGGCCCGCCAGGGTGTAGCGCAGGCTTTCCGCCGGAAGCATGAACCAGTCGAGCAGGGTCCAGAAGGGCAGCAGCGCCAGGAAGAGCGCGGATATCACCATGACGCGGCTGCGCAGATAGTCGCCGCGCGCAAAAGCGAAGTCTTTCGAGTGCGAGCGGCTCGTAAGCGCATCGCGCAGCGCACTCATGCCTCTGACCTTGAGGTTCTTCAGATCGACGCTATCGGCATGCGGATGGGTCATCGTCACGAGGCGAAATAAGGAATAACCCATACTTGCATGGCATGCGGCATGCTGGGTTGATTTCGGTCAAGTCCAATGGGACGCCAATCGCATAAGGAGTCAATGCAATGAAGAAAACCCACATGTTGCTGCTGACGGCGCTGGCCGCTGGGGCGCTCGCCGGCTGCGCCGGCTCGCCCGACAGCCAGCAGCTCTCGCAGAAGAGCGTGGAATACGAATGCGGTCCGGGCGGCGAGCGGCCGTTGACGGTGCAATACACTTTTCGCGGTGACGAAGCGATATCGGCCCGTGTCATCCACATGAATCAGGCCGTCGACATGGCGCGTGTGACCAGCGGCAATGCCGACATGGTGGGCAATACCTTCCGGGGCGGAGGCTACACCTGGACCACCGGCAAGTTCGACCACGGCGACGTGGATGAGGTCGATGGCGACATGCTCACACAGGATGCGCCGCCCACGGCCCAGGGCCCGGGCCACGGCCCGGCCTACGGCGCGGGCGCGCAGGCCGGCATGGCCGCCGGCGGCGGCACCGGAATGGTGGGCAACATCCTGCTGCGCGACTGCCGCGTCAGTTGATCACCCCGAATTGCGCAGGCCCGCGGCGATGCCGTTGATGGTCATGTGAATGGCGCGCTGGCTGCGGCTTTCCGCGTCATTCCCGGTGGCATCGCCCGGATCGCTGTTACGGTGGCGCCGCAACAGGTCGGCCTGCAGGTGGTTGAGGGGATCGATGTAGGCGAAGCGTTCCAGCAGCGCTGCCGCCAGTTGGGGGTCGTGCTCCAGCAGATCGTGCCCGCAGACCTGGCGGAACAGCGACAGGGAGACCTGGAATTCTTCTTCGATGCGGTTGAACACCCGTTCGCGCAGGCGCTTGTCGGCCACCAGGCCGGCATAGCGGCGTCCGATGGTGAGGTCGGTCTTGGCGAGCACCTGCTCCATGTTGGAAAGCAGCGTGCGGAAGAACGGCCATTCCCGCGCCATTTCCTGCAGGTGAGCCAGTCGGGCTTCGGGGCTGGCCGGCGCGCCTTCGCATTCGCAGCCGTTTTCCACATAGTTCTTCAGGGCGGTGCCCATGCCATACCAGCCGGTCAGCATGAGCCGGCATTGCGCCCATGAAAAGCCCCAGGGTATGGCGCGCAGGTCTTCGATGCGCTGGGTCGCCTTGCGGGCGGCGGGGCGCGAGCCGATATTGAGTTCCGCGATCTCGCGTATGGGCGTGGCGGCAAAGAAGTAGTCGGCAAACCCTTCGGTGCCGTAGACCAGGTCGCGGTAGGCGGTCCGGGCCTGATCGGACATCCAGCGCATGGCGGCGAAGTATTTCCGCACCCGCTCGTTTTCGACGCGCGCGGCCTCCGCGGGCGGCGTGAGGCTGGCTTCCAGCGTGGCGGCCACGATGTTTTCGAGGTGCCAGCGGCCGACTTCCGCATCCTTGTACTTGCCCTGGATGACTTCGCCCTGTTCGGTCAGGCGGATCTGGCCGTTCACCGTGCCGGGCGGCTGGGCGACGATGGCTTCGAAGCTGGGGCCGCCGCCGCGCGCGACGGAGCCGCCCCTGCCGTGGAACAGCCGCAGGCGCACCTTGCGCTTTTCAAACACCTTCACCAGCTCGCGCTCGGCGCAATAGAGCGACCAGTTCGAGGTGAGATAGCCACCGTCCTTGTTGCTGTCCGAATAGCCCAGCATGACTTCCTGCATGCCACCCTGGGCGCCCCGCACCCGCCGGGCCACCTCGGGCAGGTCCAGCCAGCCCGCCATGATGTCGGGCGCGCGCTCCAGGTCGGGTATGGTTTCGAACAGGGGAACGACCATCAGGCCGGCGGCCAGCAGGATCTCGCGGTCGGTGCGCTGATCGGATGCGGCGGCGCTTTTCCTGGCGTGTGGAATGGCATCGGGCGAGAGCAGGCCGGTTTCCTGCTGCAGTACCAGCACTTCCAGCAGATCGCTCAGGGTTTCGGTGTGAGAAACGATGCTCTGTTCGATGGCGCGCGGGCCGAAGCGGGCGCGGCACTTGGCCGCCATCCGCAGAATGGCCAGTTCCTTGTGCGTTTCGTCGGAATAACGCAGCCAGGGGGAATAGAGAGGGCGGGCCTGGGCGAGTTCGCCGCGCAGCAGCTCGATGCGCTGCGCTTCGCTCAGCTTCAGATAATGCACGGGCTTGTCATCCAGCTTCACGCCGGCGGCGGTGAAGAGTTCATCGAGCACCCGTTCATGCACGTCGGAGCTCTGGCGCAGATCGAGCGTCGCCAAGTGGAAGCCGAAGACGCGCACGGCCTGGCGCAGGCCGCCCAGGCGCAGCTGCGCGATGGCGGTGCCGTGGTTGGCTTCCAGCGATTCGCTGACGATGTCGAGATCGGCTTCGAAGCCGGACGGGTCGGCGTAGGGTTCCGCTTCGTAGGTCGGGCGGACGGCCAGCGGGCGCTGGAGGATGGCCTGTGCCGTTGCGGCGAGCCGCGCGTAGATGTGGATGCAGGCGCGCCGGTAGGGCTCGTCGATACGGTGCAGCGAGCTGTCGCGGCTTTCAATGGCCAGATTCAGCAAGGCCGGGCTGGCTTCCACCAGGGTGTGGGACATCGAGAGTTCGGTGCCCAGCGCCTTGATTTCGCCCAGGTAGTGGCGGAAGGCGTGAGTCGCCTGGCGCAGCAGCGCCTGTTCGAGCGTGTCGGCGTCCACGTTGGGGTTGCCGTCGCGGTCGCCGCCGATCCAGCTGCCCGTCTTGAGGAAGGGCGGCAGCAGGGCGGGCGACGAGGCCAGGGGGTCGCCGTTGCCCGGTTCCAGCAGCACGGCGAGATCCTGGTACAGCCGGGGGATGGCCTTCAGGAAGGTGTGCTCGTAATATCCCAGCGCATTGTCGATTTCGTCGAGGACGGTCAGCTTCTGCTGGCGCAGCATGCGTGTCTGCCACAGCGAGGCGACCAGGCCGGACAGCCTTTGCTGGCCGAGCTGCCGCTCCCCGGGGGTGAGCGTGTCGTCATTGCGGCGCAGCTGCCTGGCGATTTCGCGGTGCAGGTCGAGCGTGCTCTTGCGCTGCACCTCGGTGGGGTGGGCGGTCAGCACCGGCACGATGCTCATGCCGCCCAGGTCGCGCAGGATGCGCTTGCGCTTCACGCCGCGCTCTTCGAGAAAGGCCAGGGCGTCGCCCAGGCTGCCGCGCATGGGCGTGGCCTCGTTCAGTTCATGTTCGCGCTGGCGGCGGTTCTGTTCGCGGTCTTCCGCGATGTTGGACAGGTGCAGAAAATAGCTGAAGGCCCGGGCGACCGAGTTGACCTGTTCGTCGCCCAGCCGCCGGATCGAGCGTTCCAGCACGGGCCCCTGCGTTGCATCGCCTTCCCTGCGGAACTTGACGGCGGCGCGCCGCAGTTTCTCGATGGTTTCGTAGATCGCCCTGCCATCGCAGTCCCGGATGACCTCGCCCAATGTCTTGCCCAGGAGCCGGATATCCTGCCTGAGGGCACTGTGGGGGGATGCTGGCTGCTGCGGTACGCTCACGGGTTCTCCTCGTCTTTCTGTGTGGTTGTTGCGCCATGGCCCTTCGTTTGAACGGGCCGTGAAGGAAATCTTGGAGAATGAAGATTATCATTGTGGGCTTCAGGAATCTTTGAAACCGCCCGGGCGCCCGCCGCCCGGCCCATTCAGCGCTTCCTTACCGTTGTTCATTTCCATCGCAGAGAGAAAAATGCCGCAATATCGATCACGCACTTCCACGCACGGCCGCAACATGGCCGGCGCCCGCGCGCTGTGGCGCGCCACGGGCATGAACGATGAGGATTTCGACAAACCCATCATCGCCGTCGTGAACTCCTTCACGCAATTCGTGCCCGGCCATGTGCATCTGAAGGATCTCGGCCAGCTGGTGGCGCGCCAGATCGAGGCGGCGGGCGGTGTCGCCAAGGAATTCAACACTATTGCCATCGACGACGGCATTGCCATGGGCCATGGGGGCATGCTGTATTCGCTGCCTTCGCGCGAGCTGATCGCCGACTCGGTGGAATACATGGTGAACGGGCATTGCGCCGATGCCATGGTTTGCATATCGAACTGCGACAAGATCACGCCCGGGATGCTGATGGCCGCCATGCGGCTGAACATTCCGGTGGTGTTCGTGTCCGGCGGCCCCATGGAGGCCGGCAAGATTTACGACCCGAATACCCGCATGGTCGTCCAGAAGCTCGACCTGGTCGACGCCATGATCAAGGCGGCCGACCCGAACGTGACGGACGAAGAGGCCGCCGAGGCCGAGCGCAACGCCTGCCCCACCTGCGGTTCCTGTTCGGGCATGTTCACGGCGAATTCCATGAATTGCCTGACCGAAGCCCTGGGTCTGGCCCTGCCGGGCAACGGCACCATCGTCGCCACGCACGCCCGGCGCAAGACGCTGTTCGAAGACGCGGGCAAGAAGGTCGTCGAGCTGTGCCGCCGCTACTACGAGCAGGACGACGCTTCGGTGCTGCCGCGCAGCATCGCCTCGTTCAAGGCATTCGAGAACGCGATGACGCTGGACATCGCCATGGGCGGTTCGACCAATACCGTGCTGCACCTGCTGGCTGCGGCCCAGGAAGCGGAGGTGGATTTCACCATGTCGGACATCGACCGCCTGTCGCGGGGCGTTCCCTGCCTGAGCAAGCTGGCGCCGGCCACCGACAAGTACCACATCGAGGACGTGCACCGCGCCGGCGGCATCATAGGCATACTCGGCGAACTGGCGCGCGCCGGCCTGCTGCACCTGGATGTCGGCAACATCGCCAACGGCACGCTGGGGCGGGCGATCGAAGCCTGGGACGTCATGAACCCCGGCGTCTCCGAAGAAGTGCTGCGGTTCTACAAGACGGCCCCCGGCAACGTGCGCAGCAAGGAAGCCTTCAGCCAGAACACCTACTATGCCGATCTGGATCTGGACCGTGAGAACGGCTGCATCCGCTCGCGCGAGCATGCCTATTCCCAGGACGGCGGGCTGGCCGTGCTGTACGGCAACCTGGCGGTGAACGGCTGCATCGTCAAGACGGCGGGCGTGGACGAAAGCATCCTGCGGTTCACCGGCCGTGCGCGGGTGTTCGAAAGCCAGGAAGACGCCGTGGAAGGCATCCTGGGCGACAAGGTAAAGGCCGGCGACGTGGTCATCATCCGCTATGAAGGGCCCAAGGGCGGCCCGGGCATGCAGGAAATGCTCTACCCGACGTCCTACCTCAAATCCAAGGGCCTGGGCGCCTCGTCGGCCCTGCTGACCGACGGCCGCTTCTCGGGCGGTTCATCCGGGCTGGTGATCGGCCACGCTTCCCCGGAAGCGGCCGAGGGCGGCAACATCGCCCTGGTTCAGGATGGCGATGTCATCGAGATCGACATCCCCGACCGCCGCATCCACCTGGCCATCAGCGACGAAGAACTCGCCGACCGCCGGGCGGAAATGGAAGCGCGCGGCGACCAGGCCTGGAAACCGCTAGGCCGCGAACGGGTGGTATCGCAAGCGCTCATGGCCTATGCGGCGCTGGCCACTTCCGCCGACCGCGGCGCGGTGCGCGACCTCTCGCAACTGCGCAGCGCGGGCCGCGTCGCTCAGCGCGAGACGGTGGGCGGCGAAGTCGCCTGACCTGGCTTGCGGCCGGCGTGGCGCCGGCCGCAAGGCGTTCGTGCCGTGGTTCAGAGCCCGCCCGCGCAATGCACCACGGTGCCGGTCAGATAGGAAGCGGCGGGCGACAGCAGCCAGGTGATGGTTTCGGCGATTTCCTCGGGCTGGGCCAGCCGGCCCAGGGGAATGCGCGGCGCCACGCGCTGGGGGCGGTCGGGTTCGCCGGCGGACGCATGGATATCGGTGAATGTCGAGCCCGGGGCCACGGCGCAGACCCGGATGCGGTGTTCCGCCACTTCGCGCGCCAGACCGAGCGTGAAGGTTTCCACCGCCGCCTTGCTGGCCGCGTAGTGTATGTATTCCTGCGGGGAGCCCGTGCGCGCCGCCACGGACGACACATTGACGATCACGCCCGCTATGCCATTGCGCTGGAAGCGCTCGACGGCCTGGCGGCAGCATTCCATGGTGCCGAAGACGTTCACGCGGAAGACTTGTTCGATGGTTGCGCTGGATGTCTTCGAGAACGGCCCGATGGGGCCTGTGATGCCGCTGTTGTTGACGATGGCGGTGATGGGCCCGAGCTGTTCCTCGGCCTGCGTGAACATGCGCGTGATGTCCGCCGGCACCGCGACGTCGCCCCGGATGATGGCCGCGCGCCGGCCGCGCCGGCGCACGGCTTCCGCCACCTGCTGGGCCGCGGCTTCGTGCTTGACATAGCCGATGGCCACATCGAAGCCGTCGCGCGCCGCCAGTGTCGCCGTGGCCGCGCCGATGCCGCGGCTCGCGCCCGTGATCAGGACTACCGGGTTTTGATCTGCCATGTCGCCTCCTTCGGCCGTTGTACATCCTGTGGATTCATTATGACGCATTGCGCCGTCACCAGTTGATGTAAAACATCAGTTTGGCAAGCAGGACGATCAGCACGACGTGGACGAACACGCTGATATGGATGCGTTGCGAGGCACGTGAACGCAGCCGCCCCAGACGATGCAGGGCCATGGCCGTCAGGAAGTGGCCGAACACGCTCAGGGCGAGCAGAATCTTGATGAAAAGCAGCAGGCCGAAACCCGATGCCAGCGGAGCGGCCAGCGCGGCCCGGTGAAACCACGACATGCCGAAGCCGGCGCCGAAAAGCAGCAGCAACACCCATGGCATGAGGGCGCGGGCGCGCTTCCCGATGGCGCCTTCCATGGTGCGCATGACGTCTTTCGGCACATGCTTGCGCACGCCTTCGAGCATGATGACTTCGAAGAAGACCGTTCCCACGAACATGATGGCGGCGAAAAGATGGATGATGAGCAGGGCGGGGTAGGACATGGTTGCTGCGGATTCTCGTATTCGGGCGTTTCCGTGATTGTGAACCCAAAATACTTGATGTGCCTTAACATGCGCGAAGGGGCGCCGCAGCGGGCGCGTTCCATCACCGTATTGGAGATGTCATGACCAGTTCCAGACGCCGGCGTTCAGCAAACATCGTGGAAGGTGCCGAGCGGGCGCCCAATCGTTCCATGTATTACGCGCTGGGCTATACCGATGCCGATTTTTCCAAGCCCATGGTCGGCGTCGCCAATGGCCACAGCACCATCACGCCGTGCAACAGCGGCCTGCAGAAGCTGGCCGACGCGGCCGTCGAGGCGGTGCGGGCGGCGGGCGGCAACCCGCAGGTGTTCGGCACGCCCACCATCTCCGATGGCATGTCCATGGGCACCGAGGGGATGAAATATTCACTGGTGTCGCGTGAGGTGATCGCCGATTGCGTCGAGACCTGTGTGCAGGGCCAGTGGATGGACGGGGTGGTGGTGATCGGCGGCTGCGACAAGAACATGCCCGGCGGCATGATGGGCATGTTGCGCGCCAACGTCCCTTCCATCTATGTCTACGGCGGGACCATCATGCCCGGCCGGCTGGGCGGCAAGGATCTCAACATCGTCAGCGTGTTCGAGGCTGTGGGCGAGCATGCCGCCGGCCGCCTGAGCAGCGAGGGCCTGAAGGACATCGAGCGCGCCGCGATTCCCGGCCCCGGGTCCTGTGGGGGCATGTATTCGGCCAACACCATGAGCGCGGCGTTCGAAGCCATGGGCCTGAGCCTGCCCTATTCGTCCAGCATGGCCAACATCCACGACGAAAAGGTCGAATCGGCTGCGGAATCGGCCCGGGTGCTGCTGCGGGCCATCGAACAAGACCTCAAGCCGCGCGACATCGTCACGCGCGAGGCCATCGAGAACGCGGTTGCCGTCGTCATGGCGGTGGGCGGTTCGACCAACGCCGTGCTGCACATGCTGGCCATTGCGCATGCCGCCGGCGTCGAATGGGACATCGACGACTTCGAGCGGGTGCGCCGCAAGGTGCCGGTCTTCTGTGATCTGAAGCCCAGCGGCCATTACCTTACCGTTGATTTCCACCGTGCCGGCGGCGTGCCCCAGGTCATGAAACTGCTGCTGGACGCGGGCCTGCTGCATGGCGATTGCATGACGATCACGGGCCGGACCATTGCCGAAACCCTGAAGGACGTGCCCTCGGAGCCGCCCGCCGGGCAGGACGTCATCCGTCCTCTTGACCGCGCCCTGTATGCGGAAGGCCACCTGGCCATCCTGAAGGGCAATCTGGCGCCGGAAGGTTCCGTGGCCAAGATCACGGGCCTGAAGAATCCCGTCATGTCCGGCCCGGCCAAGGTCTTCGATGACGAGCAGTCGGCGCTGGCGGCCATTCTGGATGGCCGCATCCACGCCGGCGACATCATGGTGCTGCGCTATCTGGGCCCGCGGGGCGGCCCCGGCATGCCCGAAATGCTGGCGCCCACCAGCGCGCTCATCGGGGCGGGGCTGGGCGACTCCGTCGGGCTGATCACCGACGGCCGTTTTTCAGGCGGCACCTGGGGCATGGTGGTGGGCCATGTCACGCCGGAAGCGGCGGAAGGCGGCTGCCTGGCGCTGGTGCGGGAAGGCGACCGCATCACCATCGATGCCCATCGCCAGGCACTGGAACTGCATGTGCCGGACGACGAGCTCGCCCGCCGGCGCGCCGCCTGGTCGGCGCCTCCCCCGCGCTATACGCGCGGCGTCCAGGCGAAGTTCGCTTTCAATGTTTCGACGGCCAGTACCGGCGCCGTGCTCGACCGTTTTTGACCACGCGCCGAAGCGCAAGCCTCGCCGTTTACGGCGAGGTCAAGCGAGGCAATATCATTCACCTCTTGCAAGGAAGGATCGTGGCAACACCTGAACAGCGCGCCCAGCAGCGCGACATCATCGCCCAGCTCTGCGTCAGCACGACATTCGATGCCGAACTCGAAGTCGAGCGGCGCAGTGGGTTTCTGGCGGACTACCTGCAGTCCACCGGGATGCGCACCCTGGTCCTGGGCATCAGCGGCGGAGTCGATTCCCTCGTGGGCGGCTGCCTCTCGCAGCGTGCCGTCGAATTGTGCCGGGCGCGGGACTACGAGGCGTATTTCATCGCCATGCGCCTGCCCTACGGGGAACAGCGCGACGAAGCGGATGCCCAGCGCAGCCTGCAGGTCATCCAGCCCGACGAAACCCTGGTGGTCGACGTCAAGCCGGCCAGTGATTCCATACTCGAACAAACCATCGCGGCAGGGCTGGTCTTCCGCGATGCGGCGCAGCGGGATTTCGTGCATGGCAACATCAAGGCGCGCCAGCGCATGGTCGCCCAGTATGCGGTCGCGGGCGCGCGCCAGGGGGTGGTGGTCGGTACCGACCATGCGGCCGAAGCCCTGATGGGCTTCTTCACCAAGTTCGGCGATGGCGCGGTCGACATCACCCCGCTCACGGGGCTGAACAAGCGCCGGGTGCGCGCGCTGGCCCAGGCCATGGGCGCGCCGCCGGAGCAGGTGCACAAGGTGCCCACCGCCGACCTGGAATCGCTCGAACCGCTGCGGCCCGACGAAGTGGCCATGGGCGTGCGCTACGAAGACATCGACGACTTCCTGGAAGGCAAGATCGTGTCCGATGCCGCCTACGAAGTCATACTTTCCACGTTCCGCCGCACCGCCCACAAGCGGGCGCTGCCGGTGTTTCCCGTTTTTGAATAGAAAAGGCTCCCGGCTGTGCCCGAAGGCATGGCCGGAAGCCTTGCAAGAAACACCGGCCCGCCGGCCGGCGTTTCCGCGCCCCTTACATGCGGGACGGCTTGGGTGTGCTGGCGGTGCTGGACGGCAGGATCGGGTATTCCACCGTGGGCTGCTCGCCGGTGAGCGTATGCAGGAAGGCGGTGATGGCCTTCACTTCATCGTCGTTCAGCTCGGTGCCGAGCTGGCTGGTGCCCATCAGCGCCACGGCTTCTTCCAGGCTCCAGACTTCGCCGCTGTGGAAGTAGGGCGCGGTCAGCGCAATATTGCGCAGCGGGCCGGCGCGGAAGACGTATTCATCGGATGCGGTCTTCGTGACGTCGAAGCGGCCGCGGTCGCCTTCAGGCAGGATGTCCGCGCCGGGGCGCTTGATCAGGCCGAATGGGAAATAGTTCTGGCCGCCGAAGTTGACGCCGGAGTGGCAGGCCACGCAGCCCTTGTCGATGAACAGCTTCAGGCCGGCGAGTTCCTGGCCATTGAGCGAGTCCTTGCCGAGCAGGAACTGGTCCATGCGCGAGTTGGGCGTGACCAGTGTGGTTTCGAAGGCTTCGATGGCCTTGGCCATGTTGTCGAATGAGACCGGATCCTTGTCCTTGGGGAAGGCGGCCGCGAATTTCTCGACGTATGCCGGAATGCTGCGCAGCGTGTCTTCCACATGATCGGGCGTGGCGTTCATTTCGACGCTGGCCTGCACGGGGCCCTTGGCCTGCTCGGCCAGGTCGGCGGCGCGGCCGTCCCAGAACTGGGCGGCGTTGAAGACCGCGTTGAAGACGGTGGGCGAGTTGCGCGGGCCATGCTGCCAGCCGTGGCCGACGGAAGTGGGGATGTTGTCCGCGCCGCCGGTGCCCACGCTGTGGCAGGTGTTACAGGTGATGATGTGGCTCTTGGACAGGCGCGGTTCGAAGAACAGCCACTGGCCCAGCTCGATCTGTTCCGGCGTCAGGCCTTTTTCCTTGATGATGACGTCGGCGGTTGGAATAGGCTTGAACAGATTGTTGGAAAGGGCGCGGAGCTCTTCGACGTTGGGCTGTTCGGCCGCGATGGCGGTGGAGCCCAGAGCGAATGCGGAGAGTATGGCGGCGGGGAGGCGCTTGTACATGGTGAATCCCCTGTTATGGAAAAGGTTATAGACCTATCTCATCATGATGGATGGCGGCTTGATTTGATCCGAATCAAAACTGTACGGAGCATTGTTGAAATATTGTGAAACATCTCAGTGTTTTCATCGGGTATTCCCTGAGACGTATTTCTTTGCCCGTATACTGTTCATCCGCGTTCACGGGCCATGGGCGAATCCGCCATGGCCCGCTTCTTTTGCGCGCTCATCGGGCCGGAACGGCCGGCATTCCGGCTTCCTGTCCGTTGGGTCCGGGCATGGATATTCGACTAACCAAACAGGACGCTAGGGCCTGTTCACACTAAAAGGCGCCTTACATGAGTACGCAAACAGGTGGATGACAAGGCGCAAAGCGCAGCCGTGGCGGGCCCACGGCGAGCATTTGCAACGCAGGCAGACGCTTGTTTGCGTACTCACCCTGCGGGCTGGCAGGTCATCGAACGCCAGGCGTTGTTGCGCAGACCTTGCGTGGGGCGGCCACGCGGCGGCCTGCACGCCTAGCCTGACGCTCGATGACCTGCCAGTGCAAGGCACCTTTTAGTGTGAACAGGCCCTAGTGTTGTGTCTCAGAAATTCGCAGACAGAATCTACGAATGGAGTCGAGGATTTGAGCTGCGGTTTTGGTCCAGATGAAAGGCCTGGGGTTTTGGTTGTAGGTGTCAAGGTATTGCCGTATGGCTTGCTCGAGCGCCCAAGTGCTGCGGTGGGTTCCTCGCCGAATTTGCTTGCGTGTGATTTCGGCAAACCACCGTTCAACTTGGTTGATCCAGGAGGCTCCCGTGGGAGTGAAGTGGGCATGGAATCGAGGATGACGAGCGAACCATCGCTTGACCGCAGCGGTTTTGTGGGTACCGTAGTTATCCATGACGACGTGCACTTCGTTTTCGGACGGGACACTCACATCAAGATGAGCGAGAAACTTCAAAAACTCCGTTGCACGATGACGCCGATGCAACTGGCCAAGGACTTCACCGGTCACCACGTCCAAGGCGGCAAACAATGTCGTCGTGCCGTAGCGCATGTAGTCATGCGTGCGCCGTTCTGGCAAACCCGGCGCCATCGGCAACACGGGCTGTGTGCGATCCAAGGCCTGAATCTGGCTTTTCTCATCGACGCACAATACAACGGCCTTCATGGGCGGACTCAAATACAGCCCGATAATGTCGCGGACCTTGTCCACAAACAGGGGATCACTCGAGAGCTTGAAGGTTTCCTGGCGATGTGGCTGCAGGCCAAAGGCTTGCCAGATACGCGCCACCGTGGCGTGCGACAGGCCCATGGCGCTGGCCATACTGCGAGTACTCCACTGTGTCGCATCGGCCGGTTTTTCTTCCAACGTCTTGGTCACGACAGCCTCAATCACATCGTCGCCAATCTGGCGTGGCGTACCCGGCCGAGGTTCATCAAGCAAGCCATCAACGCCGCGCTCGGAAAAACGCTTGCGCCACTTGCCCACGGTATGCCGAGACACCTGCATCTGCTCTGCCACCTCGGCATTAGAGGTCGTTTGCGAGCACGCCATAATGATCCGTGCGCGCAACGCCAACGCTTGAGCCGTCTTCGAACGCCGGGCCCAACCCATCAACTGATCTCGCTGTTCGACCGTCAGGGTCAATTCCGGCAATGGACGTCCTCGCTTCATCGGGGCTCTCCTGATGACCTGAGCTTACTTAGACAACAGAAAATTCATTTAGTGCAATTAATTTCTGATACATAACACTAGCTGTGCTGCGCATGGTGTACGGGTATCTGGCGCAAGGCATATTCGGCGCTGTGCCGGCGGATTTCCGCCCGGTCGCCTTCGAAGCGGCGGGTCGCAGAAAACATGGAAATGCCCTCGGGCACGCTGATCGAGCGGAACGCCCAGGCAAAGCATTGTGTGCCGGCGGGTATGTCGCGGTCGGTGTCGTCGACCACGCCCGTGTTCGAAACGGCGAGATTGGCCCGGCTGCGTGTCAAGGCTCCCAGTGCCATTTCCCGCGCCACCTCCTCGCTGGTCAGGTTGTATCGCAGGATGGTGAGTTCCTTCACCCCCAGACAGCGCTGTTTGGCCTGCACCGAATAGGTGACGAAGGCGCAATCGAGCAGCTCGCCCGCTCCGGGCACATCGGCCAGCGTGGCCGCGATGAGCCCCGATGTACACGATTCCGCCGTTACCAGCAGCAATTTGTGATCGCGCATGTATTGGGCGATGCTTTCGATGTCGTTCATTGCCTCTCTCCCGAACGGCGGGAGCCAAGCAAGCGGCATGCCCCGCCTCGTTGGGGGCATGCCTGCCTGCTCCGGGGCATCGCCGCGCCGCGCGTGGGGCGGGTGGCCGGGCCACGCCCAGGGTCATGGGGCGCTCGTCCTGCGCGGCTCGGAGAGGCGGCATGGGGCTTGCTCGAACGGACTGCAAACGAGGAGCCGAGATCATGAGTCAATTGAACAAGTTCTACGCGGCCAGCGCCATTTATTTCGGGCTGGCCTCGGCGGTGGTTGCTCAGCCGCGCACGGTGCAGCCCGATGCGCCGGCCACCGCGGAGACGGAAAACATGCGCCAGGACAGATTCCAGCATCCGATGGTGGATCCCCGTCCAAGCACCGACCTGCGGCCGGATGCGGACGCGGAGCGGCGGATACAGCGCCGCGGGCTGGACGACGTGCGGCAGGACGGCGAGATCCGGCGCAATGTGCTGCCGGGCGCCACCAGGTCTGACGAAACACTGCTGCCACCGGAGAGAAGGGCGCCCGATCGCCGCATGCCGGACCGGTAGCGACGCCGATTTCAACAGCCGCCGGCCTCAGTAGTATCCACGCTGGCAAGCCCTCGCGGTTTCCAGCACACTACGATCGGGAGGATGCGGCACCCTGCGTGGCGGTCGCCGGCAAGAAGGATGAAATTCCCGCCCGGCCCGATCGGTGCGTTTATTTCACAGGAGCTGAACATGAACAATCACGTCTACAAGAATATCGAGCTGACGGGGTCGTCCACCGATAGCATCGAAGATGCCGTGAATACGGCCATTGCGCGCGCCAGCGACACGCTGCGCAATATCAGCTGGTTCGAAGTCGTGGAAACCCGTGGCCATGTCCGCGATGGCAAGGTGGAATACTGGCAGGTCACCATCAAGGTGGGTTTCACGCTCGACGAATGAACGCCGGCCGCCGGGGTCTGTTCGCGCCGGCGGCCTACTCCTATTCCATCTCCTCGCGAAATATCCGGGCTAGGGCTCTTTGTCAGCCCGTTTCACCGGTGCGCAGCACCCGGTTCACCGAGAAGCCCAGCTGGGCGGCATAGCGCAGCATGTGCTGAAGCGCCAGGCGGTCGGGAACCGGGTCGCGGCCCAGCATCCACAGGCAGCGCCGGTCGGGGGTGCCGATCATGGCGTGCCGGTAGTCGGGGTCGACGTACAGCACCCAGTGGTCGCGCCAGACGGATGACGGCGCGGACAGCCAATCGGAATTGAAGCGGATTTCGAGCTTGGATGAATCCTGCGGTTCGAACCGGCGGGAAGGCCGTACTTCGCCTTCGGCGCTGAGGATCTCGCAGTCGGGGTTCATGCACCGGAAACGGACTCCCATGACGCCATCGTCCCGCGGGATGTATTCGGCCGTCACCTCGCCGATACAGCCGGCCTGATAGCCGTTGGGCAGTCTCGCATATTCATGCCACAGCCCCGCATATCGGCCCAGATCGAGGTCGGGATGGGTGAGAAGCTGTGATGATTCCCGTTTTGTAGCCAGCAACTGCATTTATGTCTCCTTTGTCGGGGCGCAGGCAGGTTTCGTTCCCGAACCTCCGGCCCTCATTGGTTTTCTAGTACTTCAGTGTGATCATGATGCTTCTGTATATGCTGCCGACTTCGATGGCCGTTGCGTCGGAATGACGCGGCTCGAAGGCGATGGATGGATCGTTGGTGAAGGCGGCGCCTTGCCCGGGCTTGCCAGGCAAACCGTTTGAAGGTTCGCGATCACCCTGTCGTGCGTGAAAAGCGGCCATGGCGGGTCGCTTCCTCAGTGGCCGGGGCCGGCGGCCGGCCCCGGTGGTTCCGGCGGGCCGCCTTGATACAGTTCGGCTTCCTGCCAGGGGGCGCTCGACGTTTCGGCGCCCGGCTGCCGCGCACGCTGGCGGGACGAGAACATGGTGCCGCGCGCCGGAACAATGGGAGCGAACTTGCGGAAGCCGAAGGCGGCCGGGATATCGATGTAGACGGCTTCCATGCCGCCGCGCATGAAGTAGGCTTCATGCCAGAAGCCGGTGCCGCCGGTGTCGCGCAGGAAGTTCTTCCACCAGATGCGGTGGGGTTCGCTGCGGGACCAGCGTTCCAGGCTGTCGAAGTCGCGCCAGTACTGGCGCATGCCGATGTGGGCGGGGAACAGGGAATAGATGATGCTGTCGTGGGCGAGCAGGCCGCCGGGCATGTCGCGGGCAGCCCTGGCGATGCGCGGGCCGAAGCCGAGCAGGGTTTTCAGACCGTGCCACACATTGACGCGCATACCCAGATAGATGACCACCAGATCGGGGTAGGCGCCCAGTTCCACTGTTTCCCGCTGCATGCCGTGTCCCCCCTTTGGACAGCACCGCTGAATCAGGTTGGGATATCCATTTCAGTATAGCGGGTATTACGGGAAAAACAGTGTTCGTTGTAGGGGTATGAACCTAGGGCTATCACTGAGATGCGCCGCCGTCAGAAGCTGCCGAACAGGGTGCCCAGGGTGATGACGGTTACCAGAGCGAGCATCGGGGCGCCCATGGTGACCGCGGCGATATTGAGATAGGACTGACGGTGCGTGAGCTTGCAGATGGACAGCAGGGTGATGATGGCGCCGCAATGCGGCAGGGTATCGAAACCGCCGGCGGCGAGCACCGCCACGCGATGCAGCAGTTCGGGGCTGATGCCCGCTTCGTGGGCCATGCGCAGATAGTCGGCGCCCAGCGTCTGCAGGGCGATGCTCAGGCCGCCCGACGAAGAGCCGGTGATCCCGGCCAGCACGTTCATGGCGATTGCCTCGGAAATCAGCGGATTGCCCGGGGTGACGTTGAGCACGGCGTCGCGAATGATGGCAAAGCCCGCCAGGCCGGCAATGACGGCGCCATAGCCGACTTCCGACGCCGTGTTGAACAGC
Source organism: Alcaligenaceae bacterium (assembly GCA_013416455.1). Lineage (GTDB taxonomy): Bacteria > Pseudomonadota > Gammaproteobacteria > Burkholderiales > Burkholderiaceae_B > Yanghanlia. The sequence goes on from JACCES010000005.1 coordinate 150,842, forward strand.
GGCAGCATGAAGCCGAACACGCCCTTGTTGACGGTGCCCCGCAGGTCGCTCCAATGGCCCAGGCGCGCCACCACCAGGGTGGTGCAGGCCACGGCCAGCGCGATGATCAGCGCCCACAGGCCGGTGATTCTGGAAGGTTCGAGGCCGGGGAAGTGATCCTTCATGAAGCTCATGTCCATGCCGGGGAACACGACGTAGGTGAAGAGCGCATTGACACCGATCACCAGGAACAGGGGCAGCAATGCCAATGCCAGGGGCATGTGCGACAGGGCGCCGGCGTCGGGCCCGCCGCCCGGCGCGGCCATGTCCTTGTCTTCTTCGTGGCTGCCGTAGCCTTCGCCGGCCAGGCGCGCCTGCGCCGCGCGGCCGCGCAGCCACCACAGGCCGCCCGTCAGCATGATGATGGCCGCGATGATGCCCAGGCCCGGCGCCGCGAATACGTTGGTGCCGTAGTACGGGATGGGAATGGCGTTCTGGATGGCGGGTGTGCCCGGCAGCGCGGTCATGGTGAAGGTGAAGGCGCCCAGGGCTATGGTGGCCGGCACCAGACGCTTCGGAATATCGGCCGCCTGGAAGAGATCGCGGGCAATGGGATAGATGGCGAAGGCCACCACGAACAGCGAGACGCCGCCATAGGTCAGGATGGCGCAGGCCAGCACGACGGTGATGATGGCGTGCTTCTCGCCCAGTTTTTCCACGATCCAGCGCGAGATGGAATGGGCGGCTCCGGAGTCGGCCATGAGCTGTCCGAACAGGGCGCCGAGCAGGAAGACGGGCAGGAACTGGATGACATAGTTGCCCAGCGCCTTCATGAAGGTATCGGTGTAGATGGGCAACAGGATGCCGATGTCTCCCGACAGCAGTACCGCGAGCGCCGCCATGAGGGGGGCGAGCAGCAGTACGGTGATGCCGCGGTAGGCCAGATACATCAGGGAGAGCAGGGAAACGACGATCGCCAAGGTGCTGGCCATTTTGAAGAAGCTCCTGAAACGGGCGGCGCGGCCTGGGGCGGCCGCGCCGCCCGCGAGTGTAGCAGGAGCGGTACTGCGGCATAGGGGATAACCCGGAGATTTCTTGCGTGAGGGCTTGCTGGCCGGATAAGTGGGCGGGGGGCATTTTTATTGCGGAGAGCTCTCCCACCTCGCCGCTTGCATGCGGCTCGGATGAATCCCCACCTCGCGGCCTGCATGCCGCTCGGATGAATCAGGCGCAGGTTGATGTATTGCGGAGAGCTCACCCACCTCGCCGCTTGCAAGCGGCTCGGATGAATCCCCACCTCGCGGCCTGCATGCCGCTCGGATAAGTCAGGCGCAGGACAGTGCGCAGGCACTGTCCTGTGTCCTGACTTATCCCCTTCCAATAAACGGCATGGTGGTGGCCATGACGGTCATGAACTGGACGTTGGCTTCCAGGGGCAGGCTGGCCATGTAGAGCACGGCGCGCGCGACGTGTTCGACGTCCATGAGCGGTTCGGGGCGCATCGAGCCGTCGGCCTGCATGACGCCGCGGCGCATGACTTCGGTCATGTCGCTGGCGGCGTTGCCGATGTCGATCTGGCCGCAGGCGATGTCATAGGCGCGGCCGTCCAGGGAAGAGGCTTTCGTGAGCCCGGTGATGGCGTGCTTGGTGGTGGTGTAGCACGTGGCCTGCGGACGGGGGGCGTGAGCCGAGATCGAGCCGTTGTTGATGATGCGGCCGCCGCGCGGCTGCTGTTCCTTCATGATGCGGAAGGCGCCCTGGGTGCACAGGAAATAGCCCGTGAGGTTGACGTCCAGCGCCGCCTTCCATTTCTCATAGGGAATGTCTTCGATGCTGGCGGGCTTGGTGAAGATGCCGGCGTTGTTGAACAGCAGATCGAGCCTGCCGAATTCGCCGCGTATGCGTTCGAACAGTGCGTCGACGCTTTGCGGGTCGCCGACGTCGGTGGATTGCACGAGGCTGCGGGCTCCGCAGAGGCTGCCTTCCTGGGCGGTCTCTTCGAGGGCATCGAGCCGCCGGCCGGCCAGTGCCACGTCGTAGCCTGCCTTCATCAATGCCAGGGCAACGTGTTTGCCGATGCCTGATCCAGCGCCTGTAACCAGGGCGAATTTCCGTTCACTCATTTGCATGTGTCTCCGTGATTGCGGGCCGCGCGATGGCGGCTTGTCGTGATGGCTCTGCAACTTTACCCCGACCGGCGTCCGGGAAGTACGCCGGAGCCGCGGCCGTTGTACTGTCCGTATAATTTCCCTACTGCTTCCGGCCCCCCTTCGGGCGAGAAAGGTGAACATGATCTCTTTGTCCGCGGTCGATTCCCTGCTGTTGGCATGCCTGGTCCTGCTGGCGGGGCGTCTGCTCACGTCGCGCATCGGCTTTCTAGCGCGATACAGCATTCCCGATCCCGTGGTGGGCGGCCTGCTGTGCGCGGTGGGTGTCTTTGCCCTCACGGAATTGGCCGGTCTCGGCATCGAGATGGACACCGACATCCGGTCCGTCTTCCTGCTGATCTTCTTCAGCTGCATCGGGCTGACCGCCGATCTGCGTCTGATCAAGCGCGGCGGGCCGCGCCTGCTGGTCTTCCTGCTTGCCGTGGCGCCGTTCCTGGCGCTGCAGAACATGGTGGGGCTGGGAATGGCGTGGATGCTGGACATGCACCCCCTGATGGGGCTGCTGGCGGGGTCCATCACTCTGGTGGGAGGGCACGGCACGGGGGCCGCCTATGCGGCGGGGTTCGCCGAGCTGAACAACATCCAGGACGTCATGGCGCTGGCGATGATGTCGGCCACTATCGGTCTGGTGATGGGGGGCGTGGTGGGCGGCCCGGTGGCGGAATGGCTGCTGCGCCGGCACAAGATCCGGACGCCGGGCGTATCCGCGCAGGGCGGGCATGCGATCCCTCCAGGGAACGAAAACGGCGCCATGGCGGCTACGCGGGCGCCCCTGGATACGACGGCCTTCATCGGTTCGCTGGCGGCCGTCTTCGTCTGTCTGGCCGTGGGGGAAGTGCTGGCGATGCTGTCCGCCGATCTGCCGGTGAATATTCCGGATTTCCTGTGGTGCCTGGTGACGGGCATCGTCATCCGCAATGCCGGCCCGGCCATCAAGGTCGCGCCCGACGATCGCGCCAGCGATATCCTGGGCAATATCGCGCTGTCGCTGTTCCTTGCGATGTCCATGATGACGATCGACCTGGCCAGCGCCATGCAGATCGCGGGGCCGCTGATCCTGATTCTGGCGGTGCAGACCGCCGTGTGCATGCTTTATGCGGCCTGGGTGGTGTTCCGCATCGTCCGCAAGGATTACGAGGCGGTGGTGATCTCGGCGGCATTCTGCGGCTTCGGCCTGGGCACGACGGCTACGGCCATTGCCAACATGCAGGCCCTGGCGCGGCGCCATGGCCATGCGCCCGAAGCTTTCATCGTGGTGCCGATCACCGGCGCATTCCTGGTGGACATCATGAATGTGATGACGCTCACCCTGTTCATTTCCCTGCCTTTCATCGGAGGGTTCTGAGATGACCACGCGCCCAAGCGCAAGCCTCGTCCACCTCGCAGCCTGCAGGCCGCGATGTGGGCAAGCTCCGGCCCCTGGGCCGGAGTTCTTCAAACGCCCCCCACGCTCTCTGTGTTCGCCGCCCCCCCAGGGGGCTTCAGCCTCCTTCGGGCGGCCGGGCGGAGGCTGATATGTTGCGTTTTCTGGCCATGCTGATGCTGTGCCTGTCCGTAGCCGCCTGCGGCCGCCATCCCGGCGAGGCACAGTTGCGCGGCGATGTGGAAACCGCGCTGGCCGCTTCCTTCGGCGGGGATATGTTCAGGGTCGTCGATCTCGCCCGCCGTGGGTCGGCGGCCGACAGCACGGCGGAAGACGGCGAGGCGCGCCGTGTCGCCTATTACGATGTCGAACTCGAACTGATGCGCGACCTGGTGCTGGGCGATTGGGACGATCCGGGCGCGGCTTCGCTGGTGACGCTGCTGGGCGCGGGGCCGCGCAGCATCCGGGGCGTGAAGGCGGGCGGCAATGCGGCGGGCGATCGCATCGTGGCGCATGCCAGCGCGATCTACCGCGAAGACGGCGGCCGGTGGGAATTCGTGATGCCGGCGGGTTTCCGGGATGCCGGACATCCGCGCACCGAGGCCGGCCGGCCGCTGCGTACCTCGCAGGGTGCGCTGGATACGTTGGCCGAGATCACGCGCACGGTCGAGGCCGGCGGTTCACGGGCGGCGCAGAATGTGCTGGATCAGGAGCTGAGGCGCTCGGTGGCGCGCATTTCCGGGCGGCTGACCCGCATCGAGCAGGGCTATCCGGTCGCGGCCGGGCGGGACCGGGGCGAGTATGCGATGTTCGCGGCCGCCCTGGCTGAATTGGCGCAGGCCCGGCAGATGCGCATCGTGCCGCTGGTCACGGCGGGCAGCGAAGAAAACCTCGAATTGCTGCGCAATGGCAGTGTGGTCGCGGCGCTTGCCCAGGCCGATACCGCGCATGAGGCTTACGAGGGCGGCGGCCCGTTTGCCGGCCGGGGCGCATTCACCTCCCTGCGCGCGCTCGGCAGCCTCTATCCGGAATTCGTGCACATCGTCGTGCGCAGCGATGCCGGCTTCCGCACGGCCGCCGACCTCAAGAATGGCGCCAGGATCGCGCTGGGCCCCCGGAGTTCGGCCGTGCGCGGCACGCTGACGCGGGTATTGTCGGCGCATGGCCTGGAACCGGGCCGCGACTACGAAGCCATCGACACCCGGTTCGTGGAGTCCCTGGCGGCTCTGCGCCGTGGCGAGGTCGATGCCATTGCCCATGTGATAGGCATGCCTGCCGCGCCCCTGCGCGACGCGCTGGCGGGGCGTGCGCTTTCGCTGCTGCCGCTGGATGCCGGCGCGGCGCGGCGCCTGGCCGAAACCGGGGAGGGGCTGATAGCCGCGTCCATGGCGCCGGGCGTCTATCCCGGCCAGCGCGAGCGTGTTCTTACGGTGGCGGTGCCCGCCTTGCTGGTCACCACCGAGAGCCTGACCGCCGATGAGGCCTCCAGGCTGGTGCGTCTGGTCTATGAGGCCGGTAATGATTTGCTGGCGCATGGTTCCGCCCAAGGCAGCCAGGTTTCCGTCGGCACGGCCAGGCGGGGTCTGACCCTTCCCCTGCACGCCGGCGCGGAACGGGCGCTGGCCGAATTGGAGGCGCGGGCGGCTGAAGCCGCCCGCTGAGACGCTTCAGTTCGGGATCGGGGCATGCTTCACCGAGGGCGGATGCCGCCCTGTGGCTGTGTTTACCCCGCCCTGAAAGCGTGCAGGGCTTCGTCGAGCAGGGCCAGGGCGCGCTCTACCTGCGCTTGGCTGACGATGCAGGGCGGCACCACGTGGATGCGGTTGTCCGCGGTGAATACGAGCAGGCCCTTGTGGGCCAGGTCGGCCTTGATCTTTGCGATGGCCGAGCCCGCCAGCGGCTGACGGGTGCTGCGGTCGCTCACGAACTCGATGGCCCAGAACAGCCCGATGCCCCGGACTTCGCCGATGATCTCGTGCTTTTCAGCCAGTGCCCGCAGGCCCGGACCGAGCACATCGCGGCCGATGGCGGCCGCGTTCCCCACCATGTTCTCTTCCTGCATGGCGTCCAGCGTTGCGACGATGGACGCCATGGCCAGCGGATGGCCGGAATAGGTCAGGCCGCCCGGGAAAAAGCGTTCATGGAAGTGGTCGCAGACCTGGTCGGACAGGATGACGCCGCCGGCCGGCACGTAGCCTGAATTGACACCCTTGGCGAAAACGATGAGGTCCGGCCTGACGTCGAAGTGTTCCAGCGCCAGCCAGGCGCCGGTGCGCCCGAACCCGGACATGACTTCATCGAGGATCAGGACGATGCCGAATTCGTCGGCCAGACCGCGCACGCCGGCGAGGTAGCCCGCCGGAGGCACCATGATGCCGGCCGTGCCGGGCACGCTTTCCAGGAGAATGGCGGCAATGGTGGCCGGCCCTTCGGATTCGATGATGCGGCGCAGGTGATGCAGCGCGCGTTCGCATTCTTCCGCTTCGCTGCTTGCGTGGAATTCGCTGCGGTACAGATAGGGGGTGAAGAAGTGGACGTGCCCCGTCGCGTATTCGTTGGCGATGCGCCGCGCATCGCCGGTGGCCACGATGGCGGCGCCGGTGTTGCCATGATACGAGCGATAGGCGGACAGGACCTTCTGCCGCCCGGTGTAGAGGCGGGCCATGCGGATGGCGTTCTCGTTGGCATCCGCGCCGGCGTTGGTGAAGAACACCTTGCGGAAGCCCGCCGGGGCAAGGTCGATGATGCGCTTGGCGGCCAGCCCGCGCGTTAGGTTTGCCGTGGACGGCGCAACGGTGGCCAGTGTTTCGGCCTGGGCCTTGATGGCGTCCACCACCTTGGGGTGGCAGTGCCCGATATTGGTGTTTACCAGCTGGCTGCTGAAGTCCAGGTAGCGCTTGCCGGCGAAATCCCAGAGTTCGCATCCCAGCCCGCCCGCAATGACGAGCGGGTTCACTGCGCTTTGCACGCTCCAGGAATGGAATACGAAGCTGCGGTCCAGTTCACGGACCATCTCGTTGGTCGCCGCGGTATCGATCTGCATGAAAGTTTCCTTAGCCCGGAGTTTTCACCGCCCGCCTTCAAAGGTATCGGCACGAGCTCCGGACCCGCATGAACCCGGGGTGCGAGCAAGGCCGGCAGCGGGCTGCGCCGGTGTCAAAGTGTACCGCATCGGCCCTCTCGTCTGTGCGGTCCGGCGCATGCCCGGCGAGTCCCGGGCGCCTGCATGTTCCAAGGCGGATGAAGCCTGCGCCCGGGGCGCGGCCAGGGGGCATTCTGATTCGGAGGCGGCGCGTTTCTCTCAAATTTGTTGACATCTCATATATTGATTCTTTAGAATTTCCTGCATGCAGTGTTGAATGCAATAAAGCATGCCTTGAGGCAGACAGAAAACTCGAAAAGAGGAGACAGGTCGTGATGGTTTCATCGGCGGCGGCAGTGCGGGATTACTTGATCGGACGCGAGCCGGACATGCGCGCGCTGCTGGAGCAGCTCGTCAATATCGACAGCGGTTCCTATGACAAGCCGGGTGTGGACGCGGTGTCCGCCGTCCTTGAGCAACGGCTGTCCAGCCTTGGCTTTGCCATTGAGCGCAAGGCGAACGAGGCTTGCGGTGATTTTGTCGTCGCCCGCAAGGCCATGAGGGGAGTGGGGCGCGTGGTGATCCTGGGCCATGTGGATACCGTGTGGCCGGCGGGGACGGTGGCGGAATGGCCCTATCGCGAGCTGAGCGACACCGTTGCGACGGGGCCGGGTGTCGGCGATATGAAGGGCGGCCTGGTGATGGCGCTGTTCGTGCTGGAAAAGCTGCTGGCCGATGGTTTCGATGCATTGGAGTCGATCGCCTTCGTCCTTGTCCCCGACGAGGAGATCGGCAGCGTGCACAGCCGTGCGGATATCGAAGCGCAGGTCCGTGACGCCGACCATGTTCTGGTGCTGGAGCCGGGCCGTCCCGGCAATGGCATGGTGACGGCGCGCGGGGCCTTGGGAAATCTGTTCATGCACGCCCATGGCTGCAGCGCACACTGCGCGGTCAACTACCGCAACGGTGCGAGCGCCGTGCGGGCGCTGGCACAGAAGGTCGCCGAGCTCGACGATCTGTCCGAGCCCGATGAGGGCACCATCGTCAATGTGGGCGTCTTTCAGGGGGGGGTGGCCAAACAGGTCGTGCCCGCCGAAGCGATGCTGAACATCGATGTGCGCGCACGCACGCAGGCGCGTGCCGATGCGCTGCTGGAACGGATCGCAGCCATTGCGCGGCGGCAGGAGCATGAGCGCGTGCAGGTCGAACTCAGGGGAGGGTGGACCCGCCCGGCTTTCACCGCCGAGCACAACCGCGGATTGTTCGCGTTGGCCCGAGGGATCAGCGCGGAACTGGATTTCGACGTATTCGAGGTCGAACCCACCGCAGGTGGTTCAGACGGCAATTTTTCTGCGGCGCTGGGTGTGCCGACCCTGGATGGTCTGGGACCGGTCAGCCATGACATCTGCAGCCGCCGGGAAACCATGGAAATCCCGACGCTGGCATCGCGTGGCGCCATTCTGCACGAGATCATCCGCCGGATTCCCTCGCTCAACTCTATGAAAAGGTAGTGTGTCGCATGGCTTTAATGACTGGCAAAGAATACATCGCATCCCTGGATGATGGGCGTCAGGTCTATATCGAGGGGGAGAAGGTCGAGAGTGTGGCCGAGCATCCGGCACTCAAGCCCATGGTGCAGACCATGGCGCGCATCTACGACCTCCAGCATGATGAACGCCATCGTCCGGTGTTCGGCTATATAGATGCGGAAGGGCGTGAAGCCAGCCGGATCTATAAGCTGCCCGAGACGATCGATGATCTGCGCAACCGCCGCGAGATCACCCAGGCCGTATTGCAGGAGGTCAGTCCGGTGATCGACAGGTTCGGCGACGAGACGGTCACGCCACTGTTCGTGATGGCCGATAATCAGGCGCTGCTGGACAGGTACGATCCGCAGTATCACCGCAACGTTCTGGGCTGGCTGAAGAAGCTGCAGGGCAACAACTGGTTCCTGACCAGCGGCAATACCGATCCCAAGGGCGACCGCAGCAAGCAGCCCTATCAGCAGGCCGATCCGGACATGTTCCTGCGGGTGGTCGATGAACGTGACGACGGCATCGTGGTGCGCGGCGCAAAGTACGAGACGGGCGCCAGCTATGCGCATGCGGCCTTCGTGAAGCCTACGGTGGGGCAGTGGCTGCCCGAGAATCGCGACTATGCGGTGGCCTGCATTGTGCCGCTGAACTCGCCGAACCTGCGACATATCTGCCGCGCGCCGCTGGTGCGGGAGCCCGATCCGGTGCAATGGCCGCTGTCTTCGCATTTCGACGAAATCGATACGCTGATCGTCTTCGATGATGTCTTCATCCCGCGCGAGAACATCATTTTTTCGCGCCAGCCGGAACTCGCCAGCCAGATCCGCCAGGACCTCCACAACTGGGCCGCACAGGGCTTCCTGGTCCGCTCGCTGTCCAAGGCCGAGCTGCTGGTGGGCACGGCTCTCCTGCTCACCGAGCAGACCCGCCTGGAGCATCTGCCGCCCGTGCGTGAAAAGATCGCCAAACTGATGGAGTTCCGTGAAACGATCCATGCCTTCATCATGGCGGCCGAGGCGATGCACCAGCACAGCCGTTCCGGCATGGTGATGCCCAATCAGTCCATCCAGAATGCGGGGAGAGTCTATGCCTCGACCCATTATTACCAGATGGTGCAGATCCTGCGCGACCTGGCGGGCGGCAGCACGGTCATGCTCACCGACCGCAAGAACGCCATCCATCCCGACATCCGCGCCGATCTGGAAAAGTACTACCGGATCAACGACGTGTCGGCCGACGCGCGCATGCGGGTGCTGAACCTGGCCTCGGAGCTGACCGGTACGGCATTCGCCGGGCGCATGCAGGCCTATCAGATGTTCGCCGAGAGCCCGCCGATGGTGCAGGCAATGGCGCTGTACAACACCTTCGACAAGGACCGGGCGCGAGCCTGCGCGTCGGCCATGGCCGGCCTGTCCTGAGCTTCAAATTGGCGTGGTTACACTCATGATTCCATTGCTCACCGGAGAAAGATATGAGTGGAGACCATTATTCATGAGTACGACAGACCCTCTCATTTGGCTGAATGATGATGCGGACGGCGACGGGGCAGTGTGGGGCAGCAAGAAGGCGCCCGCCAACGCCCGGAGGGCGGACCGGATCTACACCAGGCTGAAGAAAAGCATTTTGTCGGGCGAGATTCCGGCGCGCACGCGCCTGGTCGAGACCGACGTCGCCGAGCGGCTGGGTACGAGCCGTACGCCGGTGCGCGAAGCCATCTCCCGCCTGATCAGCGACCAGCTGGTGATGCCGCTGGCCTATGGCGGCGTGGAGGTGGTGGACACCACGGCGGAGCTCGAGAACATGTACCTGGTCCGCGAGGCGCTGGAGGGCGTGGCGGCGCGGCTGGCGGCAGTGAATATCCGCGATGCCGAACTCGAGCGGCTGCAGGAGATCGTGGATCTGTCGCACACCATTTCGCTGGACGACTATGACCGGCGGATCGCCTTGAACACGGAGTTTCACAACATCGTCATCGGCGCCAGCCGTTTCGAGCGGCTGATCCGCCTGATCGAGGATTACCGGGAAATATTCCTGAATTTCCGAATGCTGTCCAAATACACCAAGGCCGAGTCGCGCCTGGCGCTGCGCCAGCACCGGGACATCATGGAAGCCTTGCGCAGCCGGGATGGAAAGCTGGCGGAAAGAGCCATGCGCAAGCATCTGGAGCATGGCAGAAAGACGGCGTTCAAACGACCAGAAATTTAACGGACGCCGGTTCAACACTATCAACGGAGGAGTCTTGGATGAAAAATTACACCAACAGCAAGCGGCGGTTTCTAGCGGCGGCTCTGGCAGCGGGCATCGGCATGGCGGCGGCGGGGTCCGCCCGGGCCGCCGACGAGAGCCTGAACGTGCTTATCTGGGGAGTGACCTGGCAGAGCGCGATCAAGGACATCAGCGAAGACTTCACCAAACAGACGGGCATCAAGGTCAATCTCGTGACGCAAGCGAGTTCCGGGGATGGGCTGGCCAAGCTTCAGGCGATGCGGTCGAGGCCCACAGTCGATGTCTGGTTCACGACGGCATCCGTGGCGACGCGCAGCGTCAGCGACGATCAGCTGTTCGCGCCGCTGCCGACAGAGCAGATGCCGCATCTGAAAGAACTGCCCGCCGGCGCGGCGACTTCGCATTATGCGGCCGTCTATTCCTATCCCACTTCGATCATTTACCGGACCGACCTGGTGTCGGAACCCATTACGGCCTGGGCCGACCTGTGGGATGCCCGCTTCCGCAAGAAGCTGGCGATGCCGGCGATGGGGATGTATCAGGGGCGGCTGCTGATGGCGGCGGCGGGCCAGCATGGCGGCGACCCCTTGGATGAGCAGCGGGGTTTCGCGGCGCTCGAAGCGCTCAAGCCGAACGTTGTGATGTTCTACGGGTCGGACGCGCAGGCCCGCCAGGCCCTGGCCCAGGGCGAGGTGGCCGTGCTGGTGGCGCCGCCGTCCCAGGGCAAGCGGGTGGCCGATGCCGGATTGCCTGTGAAGGTCGTCAGCCCGAAGCCGGCTGTGATGAACTTCGATGTCATGATGATCGTGCGCAGCGGCAAGGAGGCCGCGGCGGCGAAATTCATCGACCATCTGGTGTCCGCGCCGGTCAACGAGGAAATCGCCAAGCGGCTGAACATGAGCGCGGTGAATGTGAAATCGGCCCAGCCCGAGGCCTTGCGCGATCAGCTGCCCCGGCCCGAAGACATCTACATTCCCGACGAGGCCGTGATCAATGAGCGGATCGCCGATTGGCTGGACCAGTTCAACGCGAAGATCGTCAACTGAGCACCGATGGCGCCGACGGAATGGCGGCGCCGAAGCCGAGCATAAGAAACAGACCCATGACAGGGTGGCGTCGGCCCGCGGCCGGGCCGCCTGACCACGCGCCCACGCGCAAGCCTCGTTGTTCGCGACGGGGTCCGGCGGGGCAATGGCAATGCGGCGCCGAAGGCGCCCCTGCATTGTGGCGAAGAAGCTCGGGCCGGCAGGCCGGAGCTCTTCACGGACAAAGAGGTTTTCTCCTGATGTATTCCCGTACGAACGGTGTTGGTCTGACGATCCAGGACGCTTGCAAGTCCTACGGTGCCGAGCGCGTCCTGAATCGTGTTTCCCTGACAGTCGAGGGTGGCAGCCTGTTGACACTCCTTGGACCCAGCGGCTGCGGAAAGTCGACGCTGCTGCGGATCATTGCCGGCTTCGTCGAGGCGGACCATGGCGATGTCCTGCTGGATGGGCAGAGTATCGTGCGGATCCCTCCCAATCGGCGGGAAACGGCGATGGTGTTCCAGAGCTATACGCTGTTTCCCCATATGCGGGTGATCGATAACGTCATGTTCGGCTTGAAGATGCGCCAGGTCGGGCGGGAGGATGCCCTGCGGCGCGCGGGCCAGGCGCTGGAGATGGTCAGGCTGTCGCATTTGTCGGACCGCTTTCCCTCACAGTTGAGTGGCGGGCAAATGCAGCGTGCCGCCTTGGCGCGGGCGCTGGTCACCGAGCCCAGGGTTCTTCTGCTGGATGAGCCTTTCGGCGCGCTGGACAAGAATCTGCGGGAAGAAATGCAGGTGGAGCTGCGCAAGCTGCAGCAGTCCCTGGGCGTGACGACGGTCTGCGTGACGCATGATCAGCAGGAAGCGATGGCGATCTCCGATGTCATTGCAGTGATGAATCAGGGGCGGATCGCGCAATATGGCACGCCGCTGGATATCTACGACGTCCCGCGCACGGAGTTCGTGGCGCGATTCATCGGTGGATCCAATGTTCTGCGCGTGAATGTCATCGGGAAAAAGGCGGGCCGCTGCGCGGTCCGGCTCGCCGATGGCCCGGAATTCGGCGTCGAGGCGCCAGCGGCGCTGCAAGAGGGGCAGGCGGTGGCGCTGGCTGTCAAGCCCAGGGCTCTGAAGCTGAGCCGCGCACAGCCGCCGGCCGGGACGGATGAACGGTGCATGATGGCGGTGCCGGGGGTCGTCTCGCACAGCATCCTGCTGGGCGCCAGTATTGCGTACGAGGTCAGGCTGCGCGATGGCGATATCGTGCAGGTCGAGGAAGACCGGTCGTCGGGCGTGCAGGCGTACGCAGTGGGCGATGCGGTCTGGCTGCAGGCCGACGGCGATGCCTGCGTTGTTCTGGAGGATGGCATCGATGCAGGGCTCTGACGCGATCCGGCGGCGCAACGCCTGGTGGGGGCTGGCCCCGGCTTTTGCCGTCCTGGCGATGTTCTTCAGCGCGTATGCCATCTTCCTGCATACCAGCCTGCAGCCCGGCACGTCAGGGGGGGCCGCGGCTGGCGGCTGGACACTCGACAACTATGCCCGCTATTTTGCTTCGGCCAACGAGCGCAGCGTACTGTGGCGCACGATGCGGATTTCCGCCGAGCTGACGCTGGCCTCGGTGCTCATCGGTTACCCGATGGCTTATGTGATCGTGCGTTGTGCGTCATCGGGGCTGCGCAAGTTCCTGATGATCTCGCTGGTGGTGACGTTCCTCTCGGGTACGGTCACGCGCGCCTATGCATGGCTGATTATCCTGGGCAACAGCGGTCTGGTGAACACGGTGCTGCGCAAGAGCGGGCTGATCGATGCGCCGCTGCGCCTGGTGTACAACGAGATCGGCGTATTCATCGCGCTGCTGCATTTCGTGCTGCCGTTCTTCGTGCTGACGATGATGGCGCCGCTCAAGAACATCCCGCGTGCGCTGGAGGATGTCGCGGTCAACCTGGGCGCCAGCCGCTGGCGCACGTTTTTCCTGGTGACGCTGCCCTTGTCGGTGCCGGGCATCGTGGCGGCCAGCTCACTGACCTTTGCGGTCGCGCTCAGCTCATTCCTGTTCCCGATGGTGCTGGGCGGCGGCCGGGTGCGGATGGCGGCCAATGCCATCTACGAACATATCTTCCAGGCCTTCGATCTGCCGTTCGCGGCGGCCTCGGCCACGGTGTTTCTGGTCATCGCGCTGTTCTTCGTCTGGGTCTTCGGCATGCTGCAGCATGTAGTGCGGCTCGGGCCGTCGGACCGGCTGCGCTGACAAGGGGGAATCATGCAAGTCGATTACACGGTGTATTCCCGTTCGGTCCTCGCCACCGCGGTCTTCTCGGCGCTGTTCCTGCTGGCGCCGGTACTGTTCATCGTTGTGTTTGCCTTTCACACGGGGGCGTACTTCAGCATTCCGCCGGAGGGCTTCTCGCTGAAGTGGTTCATCAGCTTCTTCGAGAACGATCGTTTCCGCCATGCGATGTGGGTGAGCTTCGGCATCGGCGCGATCGTCACGCCGCTGACCCTGGCCATCTCGGTGCCGACCGCCTATGCGCTGGTCAGGGGCGACTTCCGGGGGCGCGAGCTGATCAATCTGCTGATCATGTCGCCGCTCATCATTCCCGGCGTCGTGACCGGGATCGCGTTCCTGATTTTCATGTCGGCGCTGGGCATCGGCCCCGGATTCGTCGCTCTGGTGCTGGCCCTGACCTGCTTCACGCTGCCTTTTTCGGTGCGCGCGCTGGTGGCCAACATGCACGGTCTGCGTCCTGAACTGGAGGAGGCCGCCCGCAATCTCGGCGCATCGGAGATGTCGGTGTTCCGCCATGTGGTGTTGCCGCAGCTGAGGCCCGGGCTGCTGGCGGGCGGCACTTTCGTTTTCGTCGAGGCCATCGACAATTTCTCGATCACCGTTTTCTTGAGCACCATGAACACCACCCCCTTGTCGGTCGAGAGCTATGGCTATATCCGCGATTTCGATGACCCTACGGTTGCGGCGATGGCTGCCGTGCTGATCGCGCTGTCCACCGGACTGGTGCTGCTGGTGGGCAGGATCGTGGGTCTGGACAGGATGTTCCGAGTGGAGTGACAGGTATCATGGACAAGATCAAGGATGCAGTGGACCGGGCGGCGTTCCTGGAAGCCATGCGTTGCGCCGTCTCCAGTGTCACCGTAGTGACGACGGATGGGCCGGCGGGGCGCGCGGGCCTGACGATCAGCGCGATGTGTTCGCTGTCGGCGGATCCGCCGGCCGTGCTGGTCTGCATCAATCGCCTCAGCCCGGTGCTGGGCATCATTCAGGCCAATGGGAATTTCTGCGTCAACCTGCTGGGCCTGGAACACCGCAAGGTTGCGGATGTTTTCGCCGGCCGGATACCGGCGCTGCGGAACGACCGCTTCGCCTGCGCCCAATGGGAAAGAGGCGCCACGGGGGCGCCGGCATTGGTGGATGCGCTGACGGCGCTGGATTGCGAACTGGTCAGCCATACATCCTTCGCCTCGCACGAGGTGCTGATCGGCCGGGTCGTGGACTTGCGCATGCGGCATCAGGATCCGCTGATCTATGTCGATCGTTCCTATTATGGCGTCGGCCTCCGTGTGGACACAGAAGGAGCCACGCAATGACTTTCTCGATCGTCGGGTATTGCCCGCGGACCCGCGCCTACGGCATGGCGGTCACTTCATCCAGCCTGTGCGTCGCCAGCCGATGCGCCTGGGTCCGTCCGGGTGTCGGTGCGGTGGCAACGCAGAACCTCACCAATCCTCTGCTGGGGCCGATGGGGCTGGACCTGCTGTCGCAGGGGATGGCGGAAACCGCTGTACTGGAAACTCTCCTGGCGTCCGACTCGGGGCGCGATTATCGGCAGCTCATGATCCTCGGACCGGCGGGGCGGTGTGTCCACCATACCGGTGCGCAGGTACTGCCGATCCATGCGCAGGCCGCCGGCATCGCCTGCGCGGCCGCCGGCAATCTGCTGGCCGATGCTCGGATACCGGGCCGGATGGTGGCGGCATTCGAAGCACGGCCGCTTCAGGCACTGGCGCAGCGGCTGCTGGACGCCCTGCACGCCGGGCTCGCCGCCGGCGGGGAAACGCGCCCGCTGCAATCTGCCGGTGTGGTGGCCGGTGACGACAATGGCTGGCTGACCGTGGATCTGCGCGTGGACCAGCATCATGCTCCGCTGGCCGAGCTTCAGCGCCTCTGGGATCTCTATGAGCCGATGCGAGCCGGGTATATCGAGCGGGTGGCCGCGCCGGAGCGTTACACGCCGCGGACGGGGTGAAGGAGGCTGGGATGTGGGACGTTCTGTGGCATGGCGCCACGCTGGCGACCTTGTCGGACGAGACGGAATTCGGCCTGATAGAGGATGGCGCGATTGCGATCCAGGGCTCCGGAATCGCCTGGGTGGGACGCCGCGATGCGCTCGGTTCCGAGCCCTGGCGGCTGGCGCACTCGGTCCATGACGCGGGAGGGCGGGTGATTACGCCGGGGCTGATCGATCCGCACACGCATGTCGTTCATGCCGGGGAGCGCTGGCGGGAATTCGTGTGGAAAATGTCGCGCGGCACGGGATCCAGGCCGCCGCCCGGCCAGACGGGCCTGATGTGGACGGTGCGCCAGACCCGTGAAGCGGACGAGGCGGGCCTGCTTGAGCAAAGCTTGTCGCGGGCCAGAGCGCTGCTGGCCGAAGGGGTGACGACGCTGGAGAGCAAGACCGGCTATGGCCTGGACCTGGAGACCGAACTGAAGATGGCGCGGGTTTCGCGCGCGCTCGGCCGGCATCTGCCGCTCACCGTCGTTTCGACATTTCTCGGGGCGCATGCGGTGGCGCCGGAATATGCCGGGCGGCCGGACGATTATGTCGGCTTCCTGTGCCGTGAGGTTTTGCCTGCCCTTGCGGGGCAGGGGCTCGTGGACGCCGTGGATGTGTTTTGCGACGAGCGCGGTTTCAGCCACGAGCAAGTGCGCCGCTTGTACCGGGCCGCTGAGCCGTTCGGGCTCGCGCGCCATATGCATGCCGATCAGTATGCCGCTTTTGGCGCGGGCCGGCTTGCCGCCGCTCAAGGCGCCCAGGCGGCGGCGCACCTGGAACATGCGGATGCCCTTACGGCCTCCGCCATGGCGCGGGCGGGAACCGTGGCCGTTCTCCTGCCCGGCGCGAACTGGACGCTGCGGATGGCGGCTCTGCCGCCGGTGGAGCTCTTCCGGCGCCATGGCGTGCCGATGGCGCTCGCCACCAACTGCAATCCCGGCAGCAGTCCGTCCACAACGCCGTCGGCAATCATGAACCTGGCCTGCCACTTGTTCGGTCTGACCGCGCCGGAGGCGCTGGCGGGGTTCACGCGCTGTGCCGCCCAGGCGCTGGGCATGCAGGCCGAGCGGGGAACACTGGAAGTCGGTAAGCAGGCCGACCTGGCGATCTGGGATGTCTCGCATCCCGCCGAGCTGCCCGCTCAGATCGGCGGCGGGCGATGCGCGGCGGTGATCCGGGCCGGCCGTCTGGTGCATGTGAACGCGGTGCCGCGCCGGCCTCCGGAACCATGGCCGGAAGCCTGTGGCGAGCCGTTCCCTGAAGTGATCAACAACGGAGGACATTCATGAAGATTTTCTATTCGGCGAGTTCGCCTTTTGTGCGCAAGGTGATGGTCGTGGCCCATGAACTGGGCGTGGCCGAGCGCATCGAGAGGCTGCCCAGCGCGGTGCATCCGATCCGCGCCGATACCGGGGTGCTGCGGTACAACCCGCTCGGGCAGGTGCCGACCTTCTTCACCGATGATGGCGAGGTCCTGTATGACTCCCGCGTCATTTGCGAATATCTGGATGCCAGCCATGGAGATGGGCGGATTTTCCCCGCCGCCGGGGCGGCCCGCTGGCGGGCGCTGCGGGAGCAGGCACTGGCCGACGGCATCATTGCCGCGGGGATCCTGATCCGCTACGAGCTGACCGTGCGCGAGGCGGCGGGGCAGCACGCCGACTGGATCGCCGGCCAGCGGCGCAAGATAGAGGACGGTGTGCGCACGATCGAGGCGGGCGCGTCGGCCCTGGAATCGCGCGTGGACATCGGTGCGATCTCATTGGCCTGCGCGCTGTCCTACCTGGATTTCCGCCTGCCCGAGATCGCCTGGCGCCAGGCCAATCCCAAGAGTGCGCAGTGGCTGGATGCCTTCGTCGAATCCCGGCCGTCACTGCTGCAGACCAAGCCTCCTTTTAGTGTCAACAGGCCCTAAGGAGCCGGTTCGGGCAGGGCGTAGGCGATCACGTAATCGCCGCGCTTGGGCGACTGGCGGGCGCCGCCCGCCGTGACGACCACGTACTGGCGGCCGGTGGCGGGCGATACATAGCTCATGGGGCCGCCCTGGCTGCCCACGGGCAGCCTGCCTTTCCATAATTCCTTGCCGGTGGCGCTGTCCCAGGCCCGCAGGTAGAAATCCTGGGTTCCCGCGAAGAACAGCAGCCCCCCCTGGGTCGCCATGGCGGGGCCGAGGGTCGGCATGCCGATGGGAATGGGCAGGCCCATGGGAAGGTTGAAGGGGCCGGTTTCCTCGACGGTGCCGACCGGTACCTGCCAGACGATCCGGCGCGTTTCGAGGTCGATGGCGGTCATGGTCCCGAAGGGCGGTTTGTTGCAGGGAATGCCCAGCGGCGACAGGAAGCGCTGCCGCATGGCGCCGAAAGGCGTGCCGTCCTGGGGAACGGCGCCCATTTCGATGCCGCTGCTGTCCGAGGGCATCTGGTCGCGCGGAATCATGTAGTTGTAGAGACCCAGCCTCATGTCGTTGACGAACATATAGTGCCGGTTGGGGTCGACCGCCGCGCTGCCCCAGTTCATGCCGCCCAGCGAACCAGGATACTGCAGCGTCGGACCCATGCCCGGCGGGGTGTAGACGCCGGCATGGGTCAGGCCCGCGAAGGCAATGCGGCACAGCAGCAGGTCGAAGGCGGTGGCGCCCCACATGTCGGACTCGGTCAGTGTTTCGTTGCCGATGGACGGCATGCCCACCGAGAAGGGCTGGACGGGCGAGTAGCGCTCGCCCGGCACGTTGCCAGCGGGGACGGGTTTTTCCCGCACTTCCGCGATGGGTTCGCCCGTCTCGCGATTGAGCATGAAGATCTCGCCCTGTTTGGTGACCTGCAGCAGGGCCGGCAGCATGCCTCCTTTGCCGTCGGGCACGTTGGTCAGTACCGGCTGGGCGGGCACGTCGAAGTCCCAGAGGTCGTGATAGACGGTCTGGAACAGCCAGCGAACCTTGCCGCTGGCGACGTCGATCGCCACGATGGCCGAACTGGTGTCGTCCATTTCCGGGGTTCGCTGGGCGCCATAGAAATCGGGCGTGGCATTGCCCGTGCCCATGTAAGCCAGGCCCAGGTCGGGGTCGTATGACATCGAGGCCCAGACGTTGGGAGAGTTGCGCGTATAGGTCTCGCCCTCCGGCGGCAGGCCGGTAATGGCGGGGTTGCCCGGGTCCCAGGCCCATTTCAGTTCGCCGCTGACCACGTCGAAGGCCCGCACCACGCCCGAGGGCTCGTCGGTCGAATAGTTGTCCGCCACGCGGCCCCCGACGATCACGACGTTCTCGGCCACCAGCGGCATGGAGGTCTGCTGATACCAGCCGTCTTCGACGTGGCCCATGCCGATCTTGAGATCGACGGTGCCCTCGTGGCCGAAATCGGCGCATGGCTTGCCGGTGCCGGCGTCCAGCGCGATCAGGCGGGCGTCGATGGTGGGCAGGAAGAGGCGACGCTCGCATTGGGCGGGCAGGCCCGTGGCGGCTTCGGCTTCCGCCGGGACGGCGCCGGCGGAGACTGCCGCCTGGATATCGGCGGCGCCGCCGCCGACCACCATGTCGCCGGGAGAGGCCGCGGCGGTGCCGCCATCGTAATAGCCCAGTCCGCGGCAGCGCTGCCACGCGGGGGAAGCCGCCTTGGGATCGAAGCTCCATTTTTCCTCGCCTGTGTCGACATCCAGGGAGAGCACTTTGCCGTAGGCGGTGCAGACATACAGGCTGTCGCCGATCTGCTGCGGCGTGTTCTGGTCTTCAGCGCCCGCGCCGGTGCTTTCGGGAATGACACCGGTGCGGGCGATCCATGCGACTTCGAGCCGGTGGACATTGTCGGCATTGATCTGGTCGATTGCGGCGAAGTGTTCCCCGCCGATGTTGCCGCCCCAGTGCGCCCAGTCGGCCGGATCGCCCGCCGCCGGCCGGGGGCGCGGCTGCACGGATTCCGGCGAGATGACCCCCTGGGGCCAGAACATGGCGGCCAGCGCGGCGATCATGCCGGCGCCCAGCACGGTGGCAGCGCCGTATCCGGCCGCCGCCGACGGCGGGGCCTGTGTGCGCCGGGCCAGTGTGGATGGATACAACAGGGCGATGAGAAAGCCGAGCGCGGCAAAGGCGAAGATGCGGGAGAACAGCGGCCAGAATTCCCAGCCGGCATCAAGGACGGACCATGCCAGGGTGCCGAGGAAGGCAAGGGCGTACAGCACCGCCCCCCACGGACGGCGGCGCCACAGCGCCAGCGCGGAAACGATCAGGGCGGCCCCCATGGCGAGATAATAGGCGCTGCCGCCGCGGGAAAGCAGGATGGCGCCGCCGATGGCGAGAAACAGGCCGCAGAGCAGGGTGAGCAGGCAGACGATATGGCGGTAGAGGCGTGCTCCGCCCGTTTCATGGGACTGGGACATCGTCGGTTCCTTGTACATGGGATGCATGCGGGCATGCACCAGCATTATGCATGCCCGCCATCACGACGGGAGGGTTTGTCTTCCACGTCGATGGCGGTGATATAGTAAGCCTCTATGTTCCATGTGCTGCGGGAATCCGCAAGAAAATGCCGGCACCGCCCCGTCGCCCCATAAAGCCCGCTTCGAATCCTTCCCATCGCCGGCGCTTCCGCCGCAATGCCCTTCTTGCCCGCCATGCCGCCGCAAGGCGGCTGCTCGCGCCGACCCAGTTCCGCGAAAGCGTGGGGCTCAATCGGAATGTTTCCCCCTACATGGGCGGTATCGCCGGCCTGCAGGCGGCGCTGGCGCTGCTTGCGGCCATCGTCGTGATCCGGCATTCGGTATGGCCGCAACTCGTCGGTTTCGCGGCGCTGGGCGCCCTGGCCGCGCTTTTCGGGCGTTTCGCCCCGCTGGCCAGGCGGCATGGCATCGTCTGGATCTGCGCGTCCTTGTTGACGTCGGCTGTTTTCATCACCTCGGCGGCTTCCCTGCTGGGGGCTTCCGCCGTGATGGTGGTGCTGGTGGTGGCTTTCATCGCGGCGGCGTCGACCGTCATTTTCGCGTGGGGGAAACTGGACGGGCCGGGTGCCGTGATCATCGTGTTCGCCGCCGGCGCGGCCATGACGCCGGTGGATTCCTGGAGCATACTGGCCGAGCGGACGCTGGCCACGGCCGCCGGCGGCACCGTGGCCTGGCTGGTCACTTCAGCGACCGATTTCCTGCGCCTGCCCGAACTGGCCCGCGTGCAGGCGCCCGTACAGCCGGCAAGGCCCTGGCCGCACATGCTGATCGCCGGGGTACGCATCGGGATCGGGGCCGCCGTCGCGGCGCTGATCGCGCATGCGGCGGGCTGGAATCACCCGTCGTGGGCGGCCATCGGAGCCACTGCCGTGATGCAGGGCGGCCATCTCCATGTGACGATGAACCGCGCCCTGCAGCGTATGGCCGGCACGCTGGTGGGCGCGCTGCTGGTGTGGGTGATACTTGAGGCGGAGCCACCATTCTGGGCCATCGTCGCGATCATCGTCATCTTCCAGTACGTCACCGAAATCATCATCGGCTACAACTATGCGCTGGGGCAGATCACGGTGACGCCCATGGCGCTGCTCATGACCTATCTGGCATCGCCGGTGGCGACGGCCGCGGAAATGTCGATCGAGCGCGTGTTCGATACCATGCTCGGCGCGGTGATAGGCATTGTGCTGGCGCTGTTGTTTTCCACGATGGACGACCGTCTCTACCTGGCAAAACACCACCGCAGCCGTCAGGCTGGCGGTGGTGTTCCTTAGGGCCTGTTTCGCGCTTAGTCGATGGTCAGGCGCCTTGCCTGCGCGGGGGCCTTCTTCGGCAGCACGAGTTCAAGCACGCCGTCGGTGAACCTGGCGGTGGCGCGGGACTCGTCGACTTCCTGCCCCAGCTGGAAGCTGCGCGAGACCTTGCCGAAGTAGCGTTCGGTGCGCAGGACGCGTTCGCCTTCCTTGACTTCCTTTTCCTGTTTGCGTTCGGCACTGATGGACACCAGTTGCCCGTCGATGCTGACGTGGATGTCTTCCTTGGCAATGCCGGGAAGTTCGGCCAGCACGGCGTAGTCGTCGGCGTTTTCCTTCACGTCGACGCGCATCTCGGGCGATTGCAGCGAAGCGTCGAAATCGAAGTCGACGGGGCGCACGAAGAATCCGCGCAGAAGGTCGGAAAAGGGATCGCGGCGGGTGGTGATCTGATTCATGGATTGCTCCTTGCCTATCTTGATCGCGTGGTTCGACATGAACCTTTGCTAGTGAAACCTATGTAGGGGCGGCTTCGCAACTTTCAAGGCCTTTTATTTGATGGGAATCAAGGGCTTAGAGGTATCTGGAGACGGCATGGATGAGCAGGCCCACCACGCCGCCCACCAGGGCGCCGTTGATGCGGATGTACTGGAGATCGGCGCCGATGTTGAGTTCGAGCTTGTCCACCAGCTCGGTTTCGTTCCATTCCTTCATCTTGCCGGCGATGAACCCGCCGAGCCGGTGGCGGTAGCGGTCGACCAGCCTGGGGACGTGGCTGCGCGCGCGGTCATTCATCCATGCGCGCATGTCCTTGTCCTGTTCGAGCACCTTGCCGAAGCGGACGATCTGTCTGGCCAGGAAGGCTTCGAAGCGCGAGTTCTCCGAGTCGAGATCCCGCGCAATGGCCGCCCGCCACTCGTTCCAGACTTCGTCCACGTATTGGGACAGGGCCGGATGGCCGGCGATCTTCTGTGTGAACTGTTCGATCCGGTAGCGGTAGGCGGGGTCCGTCCGCAGCTTCCCGATGAGTTCCCGGACCCAGGCGTCGAAGTGGCTGCGCAGGGGATGTCCGGGATCCTGGTTGATCTCGTCGATCAGTTCGGCCAGTGTCCGCGCCGTGAACTCGCCCCCCTTCGTGCCGGCCCAGCTTTTCAGGCGGCTGAAATACAGCGGCAGCTTCTCGGCAAGCAAGGTGTTCAGGGCGTCCTGCGCTTCGGGCCGCTGGAGCTGCCGGGCCGCGTATTGCAGGAACAGGTCGAGGACGGCCTGATGCCGCCCGCTGCGCGTCAGGCTGGCCAGGGCGTTGCCGGCCAGCCCGGCCAGGTCGGTCTGCAGGACCTGCCGCGACGCGGCGTGCCGCAGATAGGCGCGCACTTCGCTTTCATTGAGCGCGCCGCCGGTCATGCGCACAATGTTGCGCACCCAGGCCGCCGTGCGGGCGGCGTTGGCTTCGTTGCGCAGCCATTCCGCCGTCAGCAGGGCGGGATTGACGGCATCGACCACGGCGGCCACGCGCTCGGGGGAGAAGAACTCGCCCTGCACGAATTCGCCCAGATTGTCGGCGATGCGATCCTTGTTTCTGGGAATGATGGCGGTGTGGGGCATGCGCCGGAGGCCCAGCGGGTGGCGGAACAGGGCGACGACGGCATACCAGTCCGCCAGGGCGCCGACCATGGCCGCTTCCGCGAAGGCGGCCACCCATTCGAGCGAACCGTGCAGGCCGCCGTAACGGGTGGCCAGGGCATAGACAACGGCGGACAGCACCAGCAGCCCGGTGGCGCGGCGCCGCGCGATGCGCAGCTTGCGGCGCTTGTTTTCCGTGTCGGCCGTGCCGGAGTGACGGGCCGGGCCGGTGGGCGTCGTATCGATGGACATGTCGTGATCCGCTGCATTCCGTTCGGGTGCCCGAAGCGTGCAGTATAGGCCCCGGCACGGCGGGAGTCCGCGGCGGCCCGCCGGGCCGCCGGCTTGTCGTCAGAGCATCCGGCCCAGGAAGGCCCGGGTGCGCTCGTGGCGCGGGGCACGGAAGAATTCCGAGGATTCGGCCGTCTCGACGATGCGGCCTTCGTCCATGAATACCACGCGGTGCGCCACTTCGCGGGCGAAGCCCATTTCGTGCGTGACCACCAGCATGGTCATGTGTTCTTCAGCCAGCTGGCGCATGGTGCGCAGCACTTCGACGGTGAGTTCCGGGTCGAGGGCGGAGGTCGGTTCATCGAAGAGCATGATGTCCGGCTCCATGGCCAGCGCCCGGGCGATGGCGACGCGCTGCTTCTGGCCGCCGGACAGCCTGCCGGGGTAGTTGTCGCGCTTGGCCTGCAGGCCGACTTTCGCCAGCAGGGCTTCGGCTTTGGGAACGGCTGTGTTCCTGGGCTGGCGCTTGACCGTCATGGGCGCTTCGATGATGTTCTGCAGCACCGTCATGTGCGGGAACAGGTTGAACGACTGGAACACCATGCCCATCTTGCGGCAGATGCGGCGCACGTCGGCATCGCCGGCGTAGCGGCTGGGCCCGCCGGGCACCGCCGTGGCCAGGGCCTCGCCCTCGATCGTGATGCTGCCGCCGTCGATGATCTCAAGGTGGTTCAGGCAGCGCAGGAAGGTGCTCTTGCCGGACCCGGACGGGCCGATGATGGCGACGACTTCGCCCTTGCGCAGGGTGAGCGATACGCCCGCGAGCACCTGGACGCCGCCGAAGGATTTGGTGATGTCGCGGGCCTCGATCATGATCTCGCGACTGTCGGCCGCGGTGCCGGCGGCGCTATTCATCGAACTTGGCATAGCGTTTTTCCATGCGCTGGAAGAGCCAGGTCAGCACCAGCGTCATGCCCAGATAGAAGACGGCGGCCACCAGAAAGGGGGTGGTCGTGAAGTCGCGCTGCACGATGCCGCGGGCGGTCCGCAGGATGTCGTTGAGGGCCAGCACGTAGATGAGCGATGTGTCCTTGACCAGGGTGATGGTTTCGTTGCTCATCGGCGGGAGGACGCGCTGCACCATCTGCGGCAGCACGATGCGGCGGAGGGTCTGCAGGTAGCTCATGCCCAGCACCTTGCTGCCTTCGTACTGCCCCCGGTCGACGGCCTGGATGCCGGCCCGGAAGATTTCGGCGAAGTAGGCCGCATAATTCAGTGCGAACGCGACCACGGCCGCCGGGAAATCGGGCAGCCGGATGCCGATGACGGGTACGAAGGGCAGGGCGAAATAGACGAACAGCAATTGCAGCATGAGCGGGGTGCCCCGCATCAGCCAGATGTAGCCGTTCACGGCCGTGCTCAGCAGCGGCCACTTGGAAATGCGCGCCAGAGCAAGCGCCAGCCCCAGGGGCACCGACAGGAACAGGGTGATGAAGAAGAGCGAAAGCGTGACCTTCGCGCCATCGGCCATCGGCCCGATCAGGGAAAGAACGTAGTCCATGCGGGCTGCCGGAGGTTGATTGCCTTGCTGCTTACTTGATGATGTCGGAGCCGAACCATTCGGTGGCGATGCGCCCCGCCGTGCCGTCCTGCTTCATTTCGTCGAGTGTGGCGTCCAGTTGCGCCAGCAGTTCCGTGTCGTCCCTGCGGACGCCCACGCCGTAGTCCTCGGTGCCGAAGTTTTCTTCCAGCACACGGTACTCGCCCGCGCGCTTGGCGGCCAGATAGCGGCCCACGACCTCGTCGAGCACGACGGCGTCCAGGCGCCCGGCGGACAGGTCCATGAGCGCCGTCACGTTGTCGCCGAAGGTCTTGAGTTCCTTGAAGCTGTCAAAGACCCCGGCTTCCTTCCTGATGGCGTCGACGGCGCTGCTGCCTTCCTGGGCGCCGACCACGCGTTCGGCCAGATCGGCCTTGGCCTGGATGGGCGAGGCATCGGCGACCACGATGATCTGGTGGTTGGCCATGTAGGGTTTGGTGAAACCGATGTGCTTCTTGCGTTCTTCGGTGATGGTCAGGCCGTTCCAGAGCACGTCCACGCGCTTGCCGTTGAGTTCGGCTTCCTTGGCGCTCCAGTCGATGGGTTTGAATTCCACGTCCAGCCCCAGACGCTTGGCGGCTTCACGGGCCAGGTCGATGTCGAAGCCGACCAACTGGTTCTTTTCGTCGCGAAAGCCCATGGGCGGGAAGTTGTCGTCCAGGCCCACCACGACCTTGCGCGGCTGTGCGGAAGCGGCGGCATCGGCCGTCTTGGAATCGTTGCTCGGGCCGCAGGCGGCCAGCAGGAGAGTGGCGGATGCCAAAAGGATACCAGTCAGTTTCTTCATCGGTGTTGGAATGTGCAATGGCACGGAAATACAGGGAAAAGCCGCGGATGTGGCGGGCATGGCAAAGCGGCGGGCGGGAGCCGGCCGAAGGATCGATTATATCCAGGCCGGGAAAATGGCGTGCGCAGGCGGCCGCCGGGCCGGTTCAGATCAGCCGTTCGCGCACCTTGGCCGTCACCCATTCGCTGATGAGCACCGTCGCGAAGATGGCCAGCAGCAGCGTGGACACTTTGGGCCAGGCCAGCGTGCTCAATGCGGATTCGAGCTTCATGCCGATGCCGCCGGCGCCGACCAGGCCCAGCACGGTGGATTCGCGGATATTGATGTCCCAGCGGAAGACCGTGATGCCGGTCAGGGCCGGGGCGACCTGCGGCAGAATGCCCCAGGCCATGATCTGGCCGGTGCCGGCGCCGGTCGCCGTGATGGCTTCCACCTGGCCGGCGTCCACTTCCTCGATGGCTTCGTAAAGCAGTTTGCCGATGAAGCCAATGGAGCGCAGGGCGATGGCGATCACGCCCGCCAGCACGCCGGGCCCGACGATGGCCACCAGCAGCAAGGCCCAGATCAGGGAGTTGATGGACCGCGAGGCCACGATGATGAACAGTGCGACCGGGCGCGCGAACACGCGGCTGGGCGTGGTGTTGCCGGCGGCCAGGACGGCGACCGGCGTGGCGATCAGCGCGCCGAGCAGGGTGCCCAGCGTGGCGATGTTGAGGGTTTCCCAGAGCGGCCACAGCAGTTCATCGATATAGGCCCAGTCGGGGGGCATCATGCGCGAGCCGATGTCGGCGGCCTGGGCCGGCGCATCGGTGACGAAGGCCCAGATCATGTTCCCGGTCATGACCTGGAAGGCCCAGGCGCACAAGGCCAGCCCCAGCACCCAGGCCATGAAGACCGCCAGGTCGGCCCGGCGGCTGCGCGGGCGCCAGCCTACAGTATGCGTTTGCGTATCCATCCGGACCCGTATTCCGCCGCAATGACGATGGCGATGATGATCAGAAGAATGGCGGCGGCCGAATCGAATTCATAGCGGTCCATGGCCGTGTTCAGGGTCGCGCCGATGCCGCCCGCGCCGACGATGCCGATCACTGACGATTCCCGGAAATTGATGTCCAGCCTATAGAGCGAGAGGCCCACCAGCCGGGGCAGCACTTGGGGCAGCACGGCGAAATCCAGCACCTGCGCGGTGGATGCCCCCGTTGCCCGCATGGCCTCCAGCTGGCTTTCCTGTATTTCCTCGATGTCTTCCGCCAGCAGTTTGGCCATGAAGCCGATGGTGGCGAAGGTCAGGGTGAGGAATCCCGCGAAAGGCCCGAATCCGAACATGGCGACCAGCAGGATGGCCACGATGATTTCGTTCAGCGTCCGGGAGACGGCAATGAATCCACGGCAGAAAAGATAGATCCATTGTGGGGCCAGATTGCGGGCGGCGCCCAGCGCGAAGGGTATGGACAGCGCGACCCCGAGCGCTGTGGAGGTCAGCGTCATGGTCAGGCTTTCCTTGAAGCCTTCCAGCATGTCGCCGCCACGGCTTGTGAAATCAGGCTGCAGGAAGGCGGAGACGAAGGCCAGGCCGCGCCCC
Organism: Alcaligenaceae bacterium; assembly: GCA_013416455.1. Lineage (GTDB taxonomy): Bacteria > Pseudomonadota > Gammaproteobacteria > Burkholderiales > Burkholderiaceae_B > Yanghanlia. The sequence goes on from JACCES010000005.1 coordinate 178,015, forward strand.
AGCCCTTCCGAGACGCGGGTCCAGTTCACGTCCAGGGAGCCGAAAGCCAGCACGAAGTAGAGGAGGGTGGCCAGCATGAGGCCGTGGCGCAGCCAGGGGCGGGCGATCAGGGGCGGTTTGCGCCAGGTGGATGTCGTGCCGGCCATGAGTCGTTGCGATGGTTCAGCCCGCCGTGGCGAGCATGATGCCCGGATCGGCGCCGAGGAGCTCGTCTTCCTGGCGCAGAACGCGGTCCGTGATGCTGGACCAGTCTTCATCACCGTAGATTTCGGTCAGCACGCGCCGGTCGACGCCGGCCGCCGGCCCGTCATAGACGATGTCGCCCTGGCGCAGCCCGACGATGCGGGGCAGGAACTCGGTGGCCAGCACGACATCATGGATGTTCACGATGGCGGCCAGACGGTGTTCGCGGCACAGCTCCAGGATCAGGCGCATCACCTGGCGGGCGGTCTTGGGGTCCAGGCTGGCGGTGGGCTCGTCCACGAGCAGCAGCCGAGGGCGCTGCATGAGCGCCCGGGCGATGCCGACGCGCTGGCGCTGCCCGCCGGACAAGGCGTCGGCGCGCTTGTTCTCCATGCCGGAAAGGCCCACGCGTTCGAGCAGACCGTAGGCCAGGCGCACGTCCTCGGCGGGGAAGCGGCGGAACCAGCTCGGCCAGAAGCCCATATAGCCCAGGCGCCCCGCGAGCAGGTTCTCCATGACGGTCAGCCGTTCCACCAGGGCGTGCTGCTGGAAAATCATCCCTATCCCGCGGCGCGCGGTGCGCAGGCGGTTGCCGCTCAGGTGGGCCAAGTCCTGGCCGTCCAGCAGGATACGGCCCTGCGTGGGCTCCACCAGACGGTTGATGCAGCGGATCAGGGTCGACTTGCCGGCGCCTGAGGGGCCGATCAGACCGAGCACGGTGCCGGCCGGCAGATTCAGGCTGACCCCCTTCAGGGCCGCGTCTCCCGTCGGGTAGCGTTTGTGCAGTTCCTGTATTTCAAGCACGGGAACACGCTTATTTGCAGGTGTACTGGATGTTCATGGCCCGGTCGATGTCCCGGACTACCTGCCAGTGCTCCTTGTAGGTGATCGGCATGAATTTTTCCTGCGGCGGCTCGGCCGCGTTGAATTCCTTGGCCAGCGCGCTGCCTTCCCAGTTGAACGAGAAGAAGGCTTCACGCACCTTCTCCGCCAGTTCAGGCTTCAGGTTGTAGACGTGGCCGTAGCCCGTGGTGGGAAAGGATTCAGACTTGTAGATGATCTTCAGCTGCTCGGGCTTGACCGTGCCGCGGGCCTCCATGCGCTGCTTGACCGAGTTGGCGATGGCGGCGGCGGGGTAATCCTTGTTGGCGACGCCCAGGATGGAGTTGTCATGCTTGCCCGAGAACACCGGCTCGTAGTCTTTGCCGGCTTCCATCCTGAACTGGTCGCGCAGCAGCGCGGAAGGCGCCTTGTAGCCTGAATTCGATGTCTCGGAGGTGAAGGCCATCTTCTTGCCGCGGATGTCCTCGACCTTTTCGATGCCGCTGTCCGGATAGGTGATGATCTCCATCTCGTAGCCGTAGCGGTTGTCGTTGGACACCATCATGGCGAAGGGAACGAAGCCGGCGCAATTGACCGCCAGCGGGTTGGAGCCGGTGTTGAAGCCCGCCACGTGCAGCCGGCCGGCGCGCATCGCCTCAAGCTGGGCGGCATTGCTCTGTACGGGGAAGAACTGCACCTTCTTGCCGGTGACTTCGGCCAGGTGCTGGATGAAGCCGTCCCACACCTTGGCGTAGACGGCGGGGTCTTCCACGGGGGTGTAGGCGAAGACCAGGGTGGCCGGGTCGGTCCAGTCCTTGGGGTCGGCCGGCGCGTCGGCCACCATGTCGCCGTCCTTGTCCTGGTAGCGCGGATCCATGGCGTGGGCGCCGGTGCCGGCGGCCGCCAGCAGGGCCAGGGCCAGCGTGGACAGCAGGGCTTTCAGGCGGGGTGGGGTATGCGTGGCGGGAGTAGGGGTGCGCATCATTCGCTCCTGTGGAGAATGACGCCACTGTATGCGCTGTTTATTACAGCTTTATTAGAGGGGAAAAAAAGACCGGCCGGAGGGGCCGGCCGGTCTTCTGAAAGCTTGTATGCGGCTTGGATCCGCCAGGCCCGCCGCAGTCTTCGGGGGACTGCGGCGGGCCTTTGATCAGCCTTCCTCCACGAACGCTTCTTCGCGCTTCTTCTTGATGGAGGGCAGGGCCACCAGCACGATCAGCAGTGCGGCCATGACCAGCAGCGACAGCGACAGCGGCCGCGTGACGAAGGTGGAGAAGTCGCCCCGCGCCAGCAGCAGCGCCCGGCGGAAGTTCTCTTCCATCATGGGCCCGAGTACCAAGCCCAGCAGCAATGGCGCCCCCTCGCACTTGAGCTTGACCCAGATATAGCCGACCAGACCGAAGGCGGCCGTCACCCAGATGTCGAACACGTTGTAGTTCAGCGAGTAGACCCCGATGGTGCAGAACACCAGAATCGCCGGGAACAGGATGCGGTAGGGCACGGTCAGCAGCTTGACCCACAGGCCGATGAGCGGCAGGTTCAGGATCACCAGCATCAGGTTGCCGATCCACATCGAGACGATCAGGCCCCAGAACAGTTCCGGGTGGCTGGACATGACCTGCGGGCCCGGCTGGATGTTGTGGATGGTCATCGCGCCGATCATCAGGGCGGTCACGGCGTTGCCGGGAATGCCCAGTGTGAGCAGCGGGATGAACGATGCCTGTGAACCGGAATTGTTGGCCGATTCGGGGCCCGCCACACCGGCGGGGTGGCCCTTGCCGAAACGCTCGGGTTCTTTGGACAGCTTCTTTTCCAGGGTGTAGGAAGCGAAGGACGACAGCACGGCGCCGCCACCGGGCAGGATGCCCAGCGCGGAACCCAGCGCGGTGCCGCGCACCACGGCGGGCCAGGCTTCCTTGAACTCCTGCATGTTGGGGTAGAGCTTGCCGACCTTGTCGGTCAGGTCGACGCGCTGGTCCTTCAGTTCGAGGTTGCTCATGATTTCGGCGAAGCCGAACACGCCCATGGCGACCACGGCGAAGTCGATGCCATCCTGCAGTTCGGGGATGCCGAAGTCGTAGCGGGCGACGCCGGAGTTCACGTCGGTGCCGATCATGCCCAGCAGCAGACCCAGGAAGATCATGCAGATGGCCTTGGGCAGCGAGCCCGAAGCCAGCACCACCGCGCCGATCAGGCCCAGCACCATGAGCGAGAAGTATTCGGCGGGGCCGAACTTGAAGGCGAGCTCGGCCAGAGGCGGCGCGAAGCCGGCGATCAGGAAGGTGGTCACGCAGCCGGCGAAGAAGGAGCCGAGAGCCGCGATGGCCAGCGCCGCGCCCGCTCTGCCGTTGCGCGCCATCTGGTGGCCGTCCAGGACGGTCACCACCGCTGAAGTCTCGCCAGGCAGCGCCACCAGGATGGCGGTGGTGGAGCCCCCGTAGGCGGCGCCGTAGTAGATGCCGGCCAGCATGATGAGGCCGGCCGTGGGCGGCAGCACATAGGTGATGGGCAGCAGCATGGCGATGGTCGGCACGGGGCCGATGCCGGGCAGCACGCCGATCAGGGTACCCAGGAGACAGCCCAGCAGGCAGTACGCCAGGTTCTCAAGGGTCAGGGCGACAGAGAAGCCCAGTAGCAGGTTATCGAATAATTCCATTTTCGTCGGTCCCCTCGGTTACATGAAGCTGGGCCACAGCGGGAAGATCAGGCCCAGACCTTCGATGAAAGCCGCCCAGACGAAGATGACGAGGCAGAGGCCATTGATGGCCGCGACTTTCCAGCTGAATACGTGACTGGCGAAGCTACTGATGAACACCAGCAGGAAGACGCTGATGTACACGCCCAGATAATTCATCAGCAGGCCGCAAAGGACCACGCTGCCCAGCAAGATGAGAACGACGCTCCAGTCGAATTTCTCGACCCGTGTTTCTTCCGCCTTCTTTGTTGTGGCTGCCAGCGCGACGAATGCGCCGAGCAGGGCCAGGCAGGTGCCCAGCCAGAATGGAAAATAGCCGGGCCCCATTCGGGCTGCCGTGCCCATGGAGTATTTGGTTGCGCCCAATGCGAAACCGATTCCTATGAACACGAACATGACGCCGGCCCAGAAGTCTTGTTGGTTCTTGATTCTGATGTTCATCAGATGCCTCCCTATTTCAAAGCATCCGAGATATTAGGAGAGGCGCGAGGGTCGCAGGACTATGTTTTCATTACCAAAACATTACTGTTCCGTAATGTTTGCGCGAGGCAGCGCAATATCGACGGACAGGCCGGGATTCATGTTCCGGAAATCGATCTGACCACCGTGCAGGGTCACGACCGCGCGCACCGACGCCAGGCCCAGGCCGAAGCCCGGGGTGTCCGGCGTGACGCGGTAGAAGCGCTCGCCCAGCTTTCCCAAGTGTTCCGCCGGGACGCCGGGGCCGTTGTCCCTGACGGTGATGCGCGCCGTGCCGTTCTGTTGTGATGCCTGCATGAGGATATGCGAGCCCGCGCCGGCGTACTTGAAGGCGTTGTCGATCAGGTTGGTGATGGCCCCGGCCAGCAGGTCGGCATCGGCGGGCACGAGAATGTCCCGCGCCCTGCATTCCAGGATGATGCCCAGTTCGGACGCCACGGGTTCGTAGAGCTCGAAGACGTCGTTCAGCAGCTTCTTCAGTGAAATGGGGGTGAAGTTCTGGCGCTGCACGCCCGACTCCGCCTCGGCGATGAGCAGGAGCTTTTCCGAGACGGTGATCAGTTCCATGAGTTCGGCCGAGGCGGCGTCCATGGCGGCCATCATTTCCCGAGGATCGCCGCTGCCCTTGCGTGCCTTGTCCAGCCGGGCCAGCACGCGGGCCAGCGGGGTGCGCAGGTTGTGCGCGATCGAGTCCGAGACATTGCGCACGCCGGTCATCAGGCTCTCGATGCGGTCCAGCATGTGGTTGATGTCGTAGCGCAGCTGAACGAATTCATCGGTTTCGTCGACGTCCGGAATCCGGCGGGTCAGTTCTCCCGTGCCTACCCGCAGGGCGGTATCGCGTATGGCTTCCACGCGCTGGCGGAGCTCGCGCCGGAAGATGGTGGTGCCCACGAGCACCAGAAACATCGCAACGAGGGTCGCGGCGATGACCGCGTTGCCGATGAGCGTCTGGATCTCGCGCATGTCGGCGATGTCGCGGCCAACCACGAGCACACTGCCGTCGGTCAGCTCGCGCAGGGTGAGCAGCCCCGTGACCGGCATTCCTTCGCGCAGGACGTTCAGCAGCATGGGGCTGTCCGTTTCTTTGAGAAGCTCGATGGGGGAAGCCGGCCCGTCGGGCTCCGCCAGGGGAATGAATTCCAGGTTGCCCACGAGGACATGCCCGGTCCGGGCCGACAGCAGGTACATCTCGGTGTCGATGTCGGTCTGGTCGGACAGCAGCTGGCTGACTTCTTTCTGCAATGCTTCCAGGCCCTGCAGATCATGGTGGGTGGCCAGACGGTTGGCGGCCAGGATGACCTGGCGTGAAAACTGGACCTGCAGCAGATCCACGATCTTGCCGTAGGCGAAGATCAGCAGGAAAGCCGTGGTGCCCGTGGCGAGAAGGCTGTAGTTGAGGGTGAGCCGGAAGGCGACCGAGCCCCACAGGCGCCGCCAGGCCGCCAGCAGGCGGTTAAACGCCATGTTCGCCGGCATGGACGGGCGGGCTGATGTCGCCGTCGGGGTTGGCCGAGAAGCGGTAGCCCACACCGCGCACGGTATGGATGAGCTGGGGCGCATGGCAGCCGTCGACCTTCTGGCGCAGTCGGCTGACGGTGGCGTCGATCACATTGGTCTGGGGGTTGAACTGGTAGCCCCATACGGCGCCCAGCAGCATGGCGCGCGTCAGCACCTGCTCGGGGTGGGTCATCATGTAGGCCAGCAAACGGCACTCGCGCGGCTGCAGGGCAAGCACGCTGCCGCCGCGGGTCACGCGCGGCACGGTCAGGTCGTAGCGTAGGTCGGCGTATTCGAGCACGCGCTCGCTGCGGCTGTTCCGGGAGCGCCGCACCAGTGCTTCCGCCCGTGTCAGCAGTTCGATCAGGGCGAACGGCTTGGTCAGGTAGTCGTCGCCGCCCAGCTTCAGCCCCTTGACGCGTTCATCGAGCGCGGTCAGGGCGCTGAGCACGATCACCGGCGTCTTGATCCCCACGGCGCGCAGCTTCGTCAGGATGGACAGCCCGTCCACCTGGTTGGGCAGCATGCGGTCCAGGACGATGAGATCCCAGGGTTCCGAGGACGCCCGCTGCAGGCCTTCGACGCCGTCATGGCAGATGACGGGCCAGTGGCCGAGCTCACGGAAACCGTCCGCGATGTAATGAGCGTTTTCGCGGTCATCTTCGATGATGAGGCAGTTCCACATCACTTTGCTTCCTCCTTCGATGGCGAATGGCGCAATCGATGCGCATCCAGTGTACAAGGGGATGCGGGCCGCACGCGCGGGGGCGAGGTCGGGCGAGGCGATGTCGATGCGGCGCCGGAGCGCCCGCGCATCGTGGCGAAGAAGCTCCGGCCGGCTGGCCGGACGGAGTTCTTCAAGAGGGACTTAGTCCTGGCGGTCGGTGACTTCCACCAGGTGGTAGCCGAACTGGGTCTTCACCGGACCCTGGACGACGCCGACCGGCGCGCTGAAGACCACTTCGTCGAACTCGCGCACCATTTCGCCACGGCCGAAGGTGCCCAGGGCACCGCCGTCGCGGCTGGAAGGGCAGCTGGAGTTCTCTTTTGCGAGCTGGGCGAAGTCGGCGCCGTTCTCGATGGCCTGCTTCAGTTCATTGCATTGGGTTTCGGAATCGACAAGGATATGACGGGCGGAGGCTCGTGCCATGGGATGCTCCTGAAAAGTAGAGGCAACAGGTTAACGCAATTCTCAGGCAGAGACCGGCAAGCGGCGCGCCCAATCCGTAAAGGAAGCTCTGAACAACTCGTCGCGCCGCATGCATCCCCGGATTCGGGCGGTCTGCTTCGTTGCAAATCCGCGCGATAGCTACGGCTATCGCTGTGGTTCGCGCCTTGCATCCCATCCCGATCCAGGGTGCCTGCTTACCGCTCGAATTATTCAGAGCTTCCTAAAGAAAAGGCCCGCCGCCTGTTGTCGGCCATCTCGCACGAGGCGTCGGGCGGGTCCGGCACCGAGGGGGCTTGTCTGAAGCTCGCGACTCACGACCGGCTTTACTTGGCCGCCGCGCCGGCTTCCTTCACGACCCCGCCCCAGCGGTCATATTCCGACGCGATGTAGTCGCGGTATTCCGCGACGCTGCCGCCCAGAGTGAGCGTGCCCTGCTTTTCCAGCCTTGCCTGGACGGAATCCGACTTGAGGGCGGCGTTGACCGCCGCATTCAGCCGCTCCAGGACGGTTTCGGGGGTGCCGGCCGGAGCAACGATGCCCTGCCAGGCCAGGCTTTCGAAGCCGGGAATGAGGCTTTCATCGATGGTGGGGACATCGGGCATGACGGGCGATCGGGTGCGGCTGGTGATGGCCAGGGCCTTGAGCTTGCCGGCTTCGACCGGCGCGATGGCCGTATTGAGCGTGGTCGTCGTGAACTGTGTGGCTCCGGAGATCAGATCCACTTGCGCGGGGGCCGTGCCTTTGTAGGGGATGTGGGTGGCCTCGGCGGATGACAGGCTCAGGATGTGCGCGGCCGTGAGGTGCTCGATGGCGCCCGTGCCTGAAGAAGCGTAATTGAGTTCACCGGGCTTGGCCTTTACCAGATCGATCAACGCTTTCGGGTTGTCGGCGGCGACGGCGGGGTTGGTCACCAGTACGAGCGGCACGGCGGCCGTGAGCCCGACGGGGGCGAAGTCTTTCAAGGGGTCGAAGCCGACCGATTCGTAGACCCAGGGTGCGATGATGATCGACGAGGTGTTGTACAGCAGGGTATAGCCGTCGGCGGGAGCCTGGGTCAGAGCGACCGCCGCAATGTTTCCGGCGGCGCCGGCGCGGTTCTCGACGACGACGGGCTGGCCGAGTTCCTTGCTCATTTCATCGCTCAGAATGCGGGCAACGTTGTCGGTGGGGCCGCCGGGGGCGAAACCGACCAGCAGGCGCACCGGCTTTTCGGGCCAGGCGGCCGCCGCCGGGCCCGAGAGGCCGATCATGGCGGCCGCGGCCATGGTCAGGCCGATCAGATAGGTTTTGTTCGAGTGCTTTTTCATGTGTGTCTCCTTTGTCGTCGTGATTTTTCCTGATGCGGGCCGTCGGATATTCCGGCCCGCATCGGTTGGTAGGATCTACAAAGTAGATCTTTCCGCGGATTGCGCCCGGATCAGACCGTGGCGATGGGGTTCAGGGGCGAGCCCACGGCGCCCGGCAGGTGCAGGGGCGGGGCGGTGAGCATGAAGGCATGGCGCTTCGATTGCCGCAGCCAGCCCGCGAGTTCGGTGAGATGCCAGAGCTCGCCCAGGTGCAGGCCGAGCTTGAACAGGCACAGCTCGTGCAGCGGCAGCAGGGCGCTGCAGCCGTCGCCCTGGAAGTCGTAGGGCCGGTGCTCGACGGCGTAGTTGTCCGCGATGAGCGCGGCGATGCCGCTGTCCGCTACCCATTGCCGCAGCCTGGCGTCGAAGCCGTCGAGAACCGCGCACGAACGGGCCAGTCTTTCCGCGTCGGGCTGTCCGCCCATGGACAGGATGAGGTCGGCAAAGCCGGTGTGCAGGCAAAGCATGTCGCCGCGCCGCACTTCGACGCCGTCGGCGTCGATGACACGCATCAGGTCGTCATAACCGACCACCCGCCGTTCGTCGCCGTAGTGATGCCGCAGATCCACCATGACGGCGCGCCCCTGGATACCGTGGCGCGCCATGTGTTCGATGCCCAGCCGGTCGGCGCGGGACGAGCCGTCGCCGTTGCGGTCCGGGTGAGAGAAGTCGGAATCGCCCCGGAAGCCGTTATAGAAGACCATTTCCGCCTTGCCGTCGCCGTCGGCGTCGAAATGCGAGCCGATGTGCGAAAGGCCATCCCACTGAGTGGAATACTGCAGGCTCATCGTCACCATGTCGTCGCAGGCCACGTCGGTGGTGTTGTGATCATGGGCGAAAGCGTGGAGGAACATCGGCGTGCCGTCGCGCCGGGTGGCCGTGAGGCGGGGCGGATGGCGGGCCGGGTTCAGTACATTGCCGCCGGGCAGGTTCAAGGGAAGGCTGAGACTGAATACTTTTCCGGTCCTGACTTCGGCGACCGCCTCCAGCACTTTTTCGGGGGTGAGCAGATTCAGCCGGCCGAGTTGATCGTCGTCGCCGAATTCGCCCCAGTTCGAGCCTTCGGGGCGCTGCTTCCATCTTTTTGTCATCGGTCGTTTTCCTCTTCAGTATGGTTGGTTGCCGGTTCGGGTGCTCGCAGGTCCACCGTCGCCATGGCCATTCCGGCCACTTCGTGCCGCTTCACTTTCTCTGTTTCCGTTTTCGGGATGGCGTCCACGAAGCTGAAATATCGTGGAAGCATGTGGGGGGCGATGCGGTCCGCCAGATGCTCGCGCAGGGCGAGCGGGTCGACGCCGCCGTCCGCGACGACGACCGCCTTGATCTCTTCGCCCATGATCTCGTCGGGGATGCCGATGACCGTGCAGTCCCGGACCGCCGGATGCTTCAGGAGCTGCTGCTCGATTTCCGTCGGGGCGATCATTTCGCCGCCGCGGCGGATCAATTCCTTCACGCGGCCATCGAAGTAAAGGTACCCGTCTTCGTCCAGCCAGCCCCGGTCGCCGGTGTACAGCCAGCCGTCTTTGAGCGTCTGGGCCGTCGCTTCGGCGTTGCGCCAGTATTCGGTAAAGAAAATGCCGGGCTGCGATGCGCGGGCGACGATTTCGCCCTTGTGTCCGGTGGGCAGCGGCGTACCTTGTTCATCCCGTATCGACAGAGAGATCCGTCTGCGCGGCGAGCCCACCGAACCGAAGCGCGTGGCGCCTTCCACGTTCATGGAAACCCAGGCGCCCGTTTCGGTCATGCCGTACAGTTCGCGCACGGCGATGCCGAAACGCTGTTCGATCTCTTCCCATACACGCCTGGGCGCCCCGCCGCCGACGCACCATTTGATCGAGTGCGCCAGATGCTGACGTGGATGGTGCTTTTCGAGTATGGCCAGCACGGTGCCCACATAGGTGAAGCCGGTTGCCTGGTAGCGGGCGGCGTCTTCGAAGAAGCGGCTGGCCGAGAACTTCGGGATCAGGGCGATCGACGCGCCAGTCCGCAATGCGGACGTCACCGCATACATTTGCGGATTGGCGTGGAAGAGCGGCAGAAAGACCATGATGCGTTCGTCGGCCGCCAGCCCGAGGGATTCCGCCATGTCCCGGCCGGCGGCGACATAGGCTTCGTTGGGCAGCACCACGCCCTTTGGCAGACCGGTGGTTCCCGATGTGTAGAGGATGCAGGCCGGGTCATGGGCGGACGGCTGCGCCGCCGGCCGATGGCGGGGATGATCGCCATCGGGTTCTTCCATGGAGGCGTCGATTTCCCAGACTTCCAGCGACGGGATCGAGGCAATGTCCGTTTTCCTGGCTTCGAGCAGTTCGGGTTCGATGAGCAGCAGCCGCGCTTCGCTCTGCCGCAGGGTGTAGCGCAGGCTGTCGGCCCTCAATCCCGTATTGAGCGGCACGGCGATGGCGCCGATCTCGTTGATGGCGAACCAGGCCACGAGAAAGGCTGGCCGATTGCCGCACACCAGCGCGACCCGATCGCCCGCCGCCACGCCGGCCCGTGCCAGACGACCCGCATAGGCCGCAACCAGCGAGGCCATTTCGCCATAGGTGTGGCTGCGATCGCCATACAGCACGAAGGGGCGTTGCGGCTGCGCGCCGGCGTGATGGTAGAGATGGTCGGTGATGCACCGTATTTCCGGGTGTGGGGCGGTTTCACGCATGGTTTGCTTCCTGTTGCGCCGACATGAAGCGGAGCAGATGTTTTGCGATGGTGTTCTTGAGGATTTCCGATGAGCCGCCGGCGATTTCATAGGCCTTGGCGTCCCGCAGGTAGCGGCCGAAAGGGGCGTTCATGGTGACGCCGTAAGCGCCGCAGATCTGGACGGCCTGTTCGGCGGTGCGCGTGGCCACGCGGCTGGCCAGCAGCTTCGCCTCGCTGGAGAATCTGGCGATGTCCTCGTGGGCGTCGAGCGCGCGGCATGCTTCGTAAACGAGCAGCCGCGCCGCGTCGATCTCGGTCATCAGGTCGGCCAGGTACCACTGGATGCCCTGGAACTGAAGGACGGTGGTGTCGAATGCGCGTCGCCGGGCGGCAAAATGCATGGCCCCGTCGAAGGCCGCGCGGGCAATGCCTATGCTGATGGCGCCGGCCACCGTGCGGGAATAGTCGAGCGTCGTGACCGCCTGGCGCACCCCCTTGCCTTCCGTGCCGATCATGTGATCGAAGGGGATCTCGACGTTTTCCAGGATCAGGTCCATGTGCGGCCCGTTGCGCAGCCCGAAGGTGCTGGCGTTGGCGCCTTCCTCGGTGCTGACGCCCGGCATGCCGTGCTCGACGTAGAACACGGATACCCCGACGGGGGTTTCCGCGAGGATGATGTAGGCTTCGGCCGCCGCGCTGGATGTAATGAAGGATTTGCGGCCATTCAGCCGCCAGCCGTTTTCAGTGCGTGCGGCCTTGGTGTCCAGGCTGCGGATGTCGCTGCCATGGTTCGCCTCGGTCAGGGCATACGAGGTGATCAGGCCTTGCGCGAACTTCGGCAGTACATATTGCTTGAGGGATTCCGGGGCAAAGTGAAGAATCATGGTCTGCGCCTGAAGGATCGTGATCAGGCTGATGCCCACGGCGGCGCTGGCATAGGACGCTTCCTCGAATACCGCCGCGCACTTCGTGTAGCTGGCGCCTTGCCCGCCCCATTCTTCAGGCAGCGTCAGGCTGGTGTAGCCCAGGCGCGCGAATGCCTTGATGGCCCGGGTCGGGTAAACGTCGTCGCGGTCGATCTCATCGGCGAAGGGCAGTACGTGTTCCCGCACGGCATCGCGCAGGCCGTCGAGGAAGCGCGCGTCCACGCGGTCGGCCCACAGTGCGCGGCTCCATTGATAGGGTGGGGTATCGGTGTCCATGGTTTTTTTCCTGAACGGATCTGGTTCTTTGTCTGCGTCCAATCTACGCCCGGCATTTCGGAAAAGAATTCATCCTGGCTAAAAGTTTCGCTTTGCGGTACTTTCGTTCCGTAATGCGGAAATCCAAATACGGAGACAAGAGATGAAAACGATGAAAGCGGTTCTGGCGGCAAAACAAGGCGCGGTGCTCAGTGACGTTCCCGTTCCCCGGGCAGGCCCGGGCCAGCTGCTGGTACAGGTGCACAACGCGGCCCTGAACCGCGCTGACCTGGGCCCGAGCCGGCTCGGCAACGATGAAATCATCGGCATGGAGTGGGCAGGCGTCGTGGTGGACACCGGCCCGGATGCGGGTCGGTTCCAGGTCGGCGACCGCGTGATGTGTTCGGGCAGGCATGCCTTTGCCGAATATGCCGTTGCCGAGATGGTGCGCACCATTCCGATGCCACCCCAGCTTGACTACAGGAAGGCTGCGTCCTTGATGCTGGCGCTGCAGACCATGCATGATGCGGTGGTGACTCATGGCCGTGTCAAAGAAGGCGATGCCGTGCTGATCCATGGCGCGGCTTCGAACGTAGGCCTGATGGCGGCACAGATTGCGCGGGCCTTCGGTGCAAGAACGGTGATCGGCACTTCGCGCGACCCGGGCCGGCGCCGGGCGCTGGAGAGCCATGGCATCGATCTCGTTCTGGACAGCACGGACCCATCCTGGACGCAGAAGGTGATGGAACACACGGGGGATCGCGGCGTGGATGTCATCATCGACCAGGTGTCGGGGAAGGGGTTCAACGACCTTCTGCAGGTTGCCGCGATCATGGGCCGTATCGTCAATGTGGGCCGGCTGGGCGGGGCCAATGGAGATTTCGATTTTGAAATGCACGCCTTCAAACGTCTTACCTATACCGGCGTTACCTTCCGTACCCGCAGCCTGGATGAAATCGGCAAACTGACCTCTGCCATGTTCGGCGACCTTGGGCCGGCGCTGGAGCGTGGCGAGCTGACCATGCCGCTGGACCAGGAATTCACGCTTGACCGTGCACAGGAGGCGCTGGACCGCATGGCCGCCAATCAGCATTTCGGCAAGATCACGCTTCGCGTTGCATGAGTTTTTTCCGCAGTGCGGAAAAGGAAAGAAAATGGAGGATCTCACAGACATGGCGGCGCCCCGGGCCGGTGTCGCGCCCCGGGCTCAGCCTTCTTCCACGGTGCAAAGCGTCAAGCGCGCTCTGGATATTCTTCGCATCCTTTCCTTCAATGCGTCGGCGGCGGGCATGCGTTTTTCGGACCTGCAGACGCACAGCGGCCTGAGCAAGGGTACGCTGCACCGGCTGCTCAAGTCTCTTGCCGACGAAGGCTTTGTCGAGCAGGCGGCGGGCAGCCGGGTCTATTTCCTGGGCCTGGAATTCCTGTCCCTGGGGGAAAGGGCCGCCAACCGCCTCGACATCCGCGCCGTCAGCCGTCCTTCCCTGCAAAGGCTGGCCGACAAGACGAACGATACCGTCATGCTCACCATACGCAGCGGGCTCGATGCCGTATGCGTGGATCGTATCGAAGGTTCTTTCCCGGTCCGCGTGCTGACCCAGAACATCGGCACCAGGCGTCCGCTGGGCATCGGCTCGGGAAGCCTCGCCCTGCTGGCGGCCCTGCCCGACGAAGACATCGAGAATGTGCTGCGCAGGAACCGCGCGCGCCTGTCCGCCTATCCGGCGGTGGAGGTGGACACATTGCGGAAAGCGGTGCTCGACACGCGCGAACGGCAGTATGCCTTCAATCCGGGTCACATCCTGAAAGGCATGTATGGCGTGGGCGTCGCGGTCCATCTGGGCCGCCAGCCGGTTGCCGCCTTGAGCGTTGCGGCCCACTACGGGCGCATGGAACTCGAAAGGCGGCAAGAGATCGCCGCGGCCCTGCGGCTGGAAGCCAGGCGGATCACGGCGGCCCTGGGGGCGGCCTGAATCAGGGCTGTGTTCCGGCTGTCCGCCCGCGGGTCTGCGCCAGCCGCGCCTGCAGTTCGCGGTAGGCGTCGCGGACGGCGGTTTCGCCGTACTTCCCTTCGAGCCGCCGGATGGCGAAGTGGCCGCCGGCCATGGACTGATAGTGCGAGATGAACAGGGTGTTGATGGCGGCGCCGCTGACCGCGCCCAGCACGGGCGCGGCCTGAAGCGCGAATTTTTCCGTGACCTTGACGCCGAACCGCTGGGCGACCGCCTCGATGATCTGGGCCAGCCAGGCGGAAGTCTGGGCGGGTGTGAAGCGCAGGCCCTGGGCCGCGGCGCCGGCCCCCTGCCTTGCGGCGGCTTCGGCCAGCATCCGGCCGGCTTCACGGGTGATTTCAGTCAGGCCGACGCGGGCGGCGTAGTACGCCGAGTCGGCGGCATCGTCGTTCGCCGAACGGCCGCCCAGCGCGAAGACCTGCACGCACTCGCCCTGCACGATGGGATCGGAGATGGCAAACCCTTCGCTGCGCGCAATGTCGGCCACCGACCGCATGATGACGGTGGTGGTGAGGGGAAGCTCGACGAGCGTGCCTTTCAGGCCGAAGAAGCCGCCGACCGCGCCCGATGCCGCGGCGATGGCGGCATGGGTCTTCGGGCGGGCGGCGCCGACGGCCTTTTCATCCATGGTGCGCAAGGCGCCGGCCACGGCCTTGTCCAGCGCGGCCTGGATCGCCCTGTGCAGGGTATCGGCGCTGGAACCGGGAAGTCTTTCGAGCGCCCATTCCACCGGCGTGCCGACCATATTGGCGAGCCGTATCGTGAAAGAGGGCGCTTCCAGCGCGCCGACCGCCGTCCGCAGAGCGGTGAGGTCAGTGCTGTCGTCGAAAGGGCTCATCGTTCAGCGCAGGAAAAAGCCCCCCACCCGGCCTTCCCTGACGTTCAGCGTGGCAAGCAGGTCGTCGCCCTGGTCCGCGAAGCTGACCTTCCATACGGAAATGTCCAGGCCCTGCTGCTGCAGGTTGCCCAGGTACTGGACCGTGTATCCCTGCTGCAGGCGCGGCGAGACGGTATTCGCCACCTGGGTGAACTGGGGTTCGCCGACTTCGGCGAAGGCGGGCGTACCCTGGCTG
This sequence comes from Alcaligenaceae bacterium, assembly GCA_013416455.1. Classification (GTDB taxonomy): domain Bacteria; phylum Pseudomonadota; class Gammaproteobacteria; order Burkholderiales; family Burkholderiaceae_B; genus Yanghanlia. Next base: position 193,118 of record JACCES010000005.1, read on the forward strand.
ATGAAGCGCGGGTAGTCGTTCTGCGCGATGGATTCGAGCAGATCCTGGACGATGGGCTGATCGGCGGTGCCGCCCGTTTGCGCCATGGGCGCCGTGGCGAAGGCGGCCAGCAGAACAAGGCATCCGAAAAGCCGATACAGCATGTGGCTGGGGCGGTACAGTGACAAGGCCGGGGATTTGCTTGAGGTCATGAAAGGCTCCGTATCGTGAATCATGCCGCCATGAGGGCGGCCGTACTGGCCGGCAGCAAGCGCCATACCCTTCATGGGTGGGCGCGGCGCCGACTCATGCCAGTACGCCCCGCGCCCGCAGGTCGGCCAGGGTGGCGGCGTCGAACCCCGCTTCGGCAAGAATGGCGTCGGTATGTTCCCCCAGCGTCGGAGCGCGGTCGCGGATTGTGCCCGGATTGTCGGAAAGTATCGGGAAGACCGCCGGCATTTCCACGTCGAGGCCGTTGGCCGAGCGCAGTGTGGCGATGGCCTGGCGGTCGTGATAGTGCGGGTCGCCGGCGATCTCGCGGATCGAATAGATGCGGCCCGAAGGCACATCGGCGGCCTTCAGCTTTTCCAGCATGACGCCGATGTCGGGCTGGGCGATGGTCCAGGCTTCGATGGCGGCATCCAGCTGTTCGACGCGCGCGACCCGCCCGTCGTTGTGTGCCAGGGCCGGGTCGGCGGCGAGGTCTTCGCGGCCGATGCAGTGCATCAGGCGCTGGAAAATGCCATCGCCATTGCCGGCGATCAGGACGTGGCTGCCGTCGTGGCACCGGTACGCATTGGACGGCGCGATGCCCGGCAGCGCGGCGCCGGCCGGTTCCCGCACCGCGCCGAACACCGAGTATTCGGGCAAGAGGCTTTCGGTGAGATTGAACAGGCTTTCATAGAGCGCGGCGTCTATCATCTGGCCTTTGCCGCCACGCGCATCGCGCTGATAAAGCGCCAGCAGCACACCCAGCGCGCCATGCAGGCCGGCGATGGTATCGCCCAGCGACAGGCCGGCCCGCACGGGCGCGCGGCCGGGTTCGCCGTTCAGGTAGCGCAGGCCGGCGAAGGCTTCCCCGATCGCGGCGAAGCCCGGTTCCTGGGCGCGCGGGCCGCTCTGGCCGTAGCCCGAGACGCGCAGCATGATGAGCCGGGGATTCAGCTCATGCAGGGTTTCCCAGGAAAGGCCCCATTTTTCCATGGTGCCGGGCCTGAAGTTTTCGATCAGGATGTCGGCCTGTTCCGCCAGCCTGCGCACGACCGCCTGGCCTTCGCACTGGCGCAGATCGACGCAGACCGACTTCTTGCTGCGCGATTGCGCTTCCCACCAGACCGACGTGCCTTCATGCAGCAGGCGCCATTTGCGCAACGGGTCGCCCACCCCCGGCGGTTCGATCTTGATGACCTCGGCGCCGAAATCGGCAAGGGTCTTGGCGGCAAAGGGGCCTGCGATCAATTGACCGAGCTCGATGACCCGTATGCCGGCGAGAATCTGATTCGACATTCCTGCTCCGTTTCTTATTGGATGATTTCAAGGCAAGCCTAACCTCGGACGGCTCCGGGGGAAAGGGGTATTCGCGCGACGGGCGATTTTTTCCGGCCCGCGGAGGCTGGCCGGGCCGCTTTGCCGATACGGCGCGGACGCGCTGCCAGCGACAAGGTTTACCCTTTCCCGTCTTTCGTGAAACACTACGCTGGGATCACTTCCGCGTCCCAATCATGCCTGTTCCGGAGGAAAGCCGACATGATCGCCTCGCGATACCTGGTATTTGCCCTGAGCTGTCTGGCATTGGCGCTGGCCGTGGCGGGCTCGGCGGCTTGGGGCTGGCATTGGGCCTTCATGGCCGTGCCGGCCGCGTTGACCGCGCTGGGCGTGCACGATCTCGTTCAGCGCCGCCACGCCGTGCTGCGCAACTACCCCATCATGGGGCATTTCCGCTACCTGATCGAGACGGTGCGGCCCGAAATCCAGCAGTATCTCGTTGATTCGGACACCGACGAGGTGCCCTTCGCCCGGCTGCAGCGCAGCGTGGTCTACCAGCGCGCCAAGGGGGAACCCGACGGCCGCTCCTTCGGCACCAAGCTGGAACTCCAGGACGCCGGCTACGAATGGGTGAATCATTCCATGGCGCCTTCGCAGCTGGAAAGCCAGGACTTCCGCATTGCGGTCGGGCAGGGCCGCAAGCTGCCCTATTCGCTCTCGGTCTTCAATATATCGGGCATGAGTTTCGGCGCCTTGTCCGCCAATGCGATCAGGGCCCTGAACAAAGGGGCGAGCATGGGGGGCTTCGCCCACGATACCGGCGAAGGCTCCGTGTCGCCCTACCATCTGCAGGGCGGGGATCTGATCTGGCAGTTGGGCTCGGGCTATTTCGGCTGCCGCGACGAGAACGGCGGTTTCGATCCGGGGCGCTTCGCGGAGGTCGCCGCCCACGAGCAGATCAAAATGATAGAGGTCAAGCTCTCGCAAGGGGCCAAGCCCGGGCACGGCGGCATCCTTCCCGCCGCCAAGATCACGCCCGAGATCTCCCGTGTCCGCGGGGTGCCGATGGGCTTCGATTGTGTGTCGCCATCGTCCCATTCGACCTTCTCGACGCCCAGGGGCTTGCTGGAATTCATCGAGCGGCTGCGCGAACTGTCCGGCGGCAAGCCGGCCGGCATCAAGTTGTGCGTCGGCCATCCGTGGGAATTCATGAGCCTGGCCAAGGCCATGCATGAAACCGGTGTGCTGCCCGACTTCATTGTGGTCGACGGGGCGGAAGGCGGCACCGGTGCGGCGCCGGTCGAGTTCACCGACCATGTGGGCGCGCCGCTGCAGGAAGGTCTGCTGCTGGTGCACAATACGCTGGTGGGCGTGGGCTTGCGCGACCGCATCAAGATCGGCGCAAGCGGCAAGATCGTCACCGCCTTCGATATCGCCAAGACGCTGGCCATGGGGGCGGATTACTGCAACAGCGCGCGGGGATTCATGTTTGCGGTGGGCTGTATCCAGGCGGGGGTCTGCGGCACCGGCCGCTGCCCGACCGGCGTGGCGACCCAGGACCGGGCGCGCCAGCGGGCGCTCGATGTCGAGGACAAATCCCAGCGTGTCGCCAACTTCCACCGGAATACCATGCATGCGCTCAAGGAACTGGTGCAGGCGACGGGGCTGATGCACCCGTCGGAGTTCAGGCCCGATCACATTCTGCGCCGCCTGTCGCGGGACGAGGCCCTGCCGGTTTCGCGGATTCTGACCTATCTCGAACCCAATGACCTGCTGAATGGCAATTTCAAGCATCCGGTCTATGAGCGCTACTGGAACCGGGTCAGCAGCGCCTCGTTCGGCCTGGGGCCGGCTCTTTCATGAAACCCATGGTCCCTGGCCGGGTCGCCCTTCTGTTCGCCGCCGCGCTGGCCGCCGTGCTCGCCACGGTCATGCTCGGCCTGGGCGATGCGGGCCCGCAACCGGCATCGGGCCCGCGCCTGTTGCATACCGAGCCTTCGGAATTCGCGCCCGTCGTGGTGTTCGAGCAGTACGGCGAGCGCTGCATGAACTTTGTCGAGATGGAAGGCGAGGGCCGGCAGACCTGCCTTCAGCTGGACGACCCCGACAAGCTGGTATTCGAGTACACGCGGATGATGGTCAGCGCGCTGTTTGCCCAGCCCGATCCTGAGACCGTGCTCGTCATCGGCCTGGGCGGCGCCACCCTGCCCACGGCCCTGCACAAGATTCTGCCGGAAGCCGTCATCGACAGTGTGGAAATCGATCCGGCCGTGGTCAGGGTGGCGCGGCGGTATTTCGGCTATGAAACCGGGCCGCGCCAGCGGGTATTCGTGGAAGAGGGGCGCGAGTTCGTCGAGCGCGCCCGCCGCGAAGGGCGCCGCTACGACATGGTCATGCTCGATGCCTTCGACGTCGACTACATCCCGCCACAACTGCTCACCGTGGAATTCCTTGAAACCCTGAAAGAGGTGATTGCGCCCGGCGGCTTCGTGGTGACCAACTCCTTCGCTCAAAGCGGCATGTATGCGCGCGAATCGGCCACCTATGCGGCGGTGTTCGGCGAATTCTTCAACCTGCGCGCGGGGCTGGAAGGAAACCGCGTGATCATCGCATCGACGGGCGCGCTGCCGGACGCCGCCGAGCTGCGCCGCAATGCCGAGGCTCTGGCCCAGCGCCTTCGGCCTTTCGGGATCGAGCTGGAGCCCGCCCTGGCGAGATTCGCCACACAGCCGGGCCGCCACGAAGGCGTGGAAGTATTGCGTGACGATCGTTAGGTGCGCACGGCACCGACGGGGTATCCGGGCGGATGTCCCGAACTGCCGGGAATAGGCGGCCTTACGGGTTCACGACGTGCCAGACGCCCTGCACGTTGTCGCCGCTGCGGTCGCCGGGCTTGGTGTCCTTCACGAAGGTATAGAGCGGCTTGCCGCGGTAAGCCCATTGCTTGCTCCCATCGTCGCGCTCGATGAGGGTGTAGTCGCCCTCGGCCTTGGCATCGGGGGAGGCCTGCACCGGCGGCCAGTTCTTGGCGCATCCATCATTGCAGACGCTTTTGCCGCTGTTGGCCTTGTCCTGATCGAAAACATAGAGCGTCATGCCCGCCTCGTCGACGAGTATGCTGTCCTGCTCCTTGATCGGTGCTTGGGCGTGGGCCGCGACGGCAAACATTGTGGCCAGGGAAAACAGCAGGGTAGTGAAAGGGGCGGATCGCATGGCGGTCTCCCGAGGAAAGGACGGAGCCACGCATGGAGGATCCAGGCGCGGCCGGATTCGAGGAAATGAAGCCGTGTTCTGCGCCAGCAACTTCCGTACCGTGAATACGCACAGAAAGGCGGTTCGCGCTTCCAGGCCCGCGGTGTGTTCCGGCGCGGGCCGCCGCCTTCGATGCCGTCCGGTACGCGGCGGTTATTGCGGTATTTCCTCCCGTTCGAAGTGCCGGTGTCTGGCGAGGGCTTCGATGAACATCCGCACGGTGGCATCGTCCAGGTTGTCGCGAACGATCATTCCGGCGGCGGACTCGTCCCCGGCCATGAGCCCGGCTTTGCGCAGCAGGGGTTCCGCGTCCCGCGATGCCAGGATGGTCTTGCAATGAAGGAACTGGTCCTGCAGGAATTCCCTGGCTTTCGGGTCGCCGGCGAGCCGATGCGCGGCTTCGGCTCCTTGAGGAACGGCAACACCGTCGAACAGGGAGCCGGGATGGTTTTCCAGGGACGCATCGGCGTCCAGCACGGCGCCGCCGGCGGCGGCGAGGGCGCCAATATGCTGGCCCACCAGGCGTACGACCGCTCCCTGCGACTGCAGGGCGTCGACGAGCGGCCAGACCGAGGTTTCGTCCACTCCATCGGCCACCAGGACGGCCACCATTCTCGTCTCGATGCCGCCGTCTCCGGGCCGGGCCATCAAGGAAAGCGCCGCCGACTTCTTCACTTCCGGTTCCGGGGGGTTGTCGATCGCCCTGGGCATGGGCTCGGGAAGCGCCATTCCCAGGCCTTCCGCCACACGGGCGGCCAGGTCTTCCGAGGCGTTGCGCAGCATCGAGACCACGCGTTCCCTGATGGCCGGCACGGTCACCTTGCTGAGCTCGAAGCGGAAGCCGCCGACGATGTGGGCCTGCTCGACCGGCGTCTGGCTGTTGTAGAACAGCGCCGCCTGGTTGAAGTGCTCCGCGAATTTTTCCGGCTTGCCGCGTATTTCGTCCTGCTGCACGGGTTCGGGGAAGGATATGTAGCCCGCGCCGCCCGCCTGGAAGGGACAACCGCCGGCGAGTGAATTGGGTTCGTAGGATGCTGCGCCGCGATGAATGGCCTGGCGGTGCATGCCCTCCCGCTGATTATTGTGTACAGGGGCAAGCGGCGCATTGATGGGCAGTTCGTGGAAATTGGGGCCGCCCAGGCGCAAGAGCTGGGTGTCGGCATAGGAATGGATGCGCCCGGCAAGCAGCGGATCGTTGGTGAAATCAATGCCGGGGACGACGTGCGCGGCACAGAAGGCGACTTGCTCGGTCTCGGCGAAGAAGTTGTCGGGATTGCGGTTGAGCACCATGCGGCCAATGGGCCGCAATGGCACCAGTTCCTCCGGCACGATCTTGGTGGGGTCCAGCACGTCGAAGCTGAAGGACTCGGCCTGTTCTTCCGAAAATGCCTGGATGCAGAGTTCCCATTCCGGGTAGTTCCCCGAGTTGATGGCTTCCCAGAGGTCGCGCCGGTGATAGTCGGGATCGGCGCCGGATACCTTGACGGCCTCGTCCCAAACCTGGGAGTGGGTGCCGAGCCTGGGATTCCAATGGAACTTGATGAAGGTCGACCGCCCTTCACGGTTCACGAAGCGGAAGGTATGCACCCCGAACCCCTGCATCATGCGATAGCTTCTGGGAATGGCGCGGTCGGACATCTGCCACATCAGCATGTGGGTGGATTCCGGCATGAGCGACACGAAATCCCAGTACGTATCGTGCGCCGAAGCCGCTTGCGGCATGGCATGGTGCTGTTCCGGCTTGACCGCATGGACGAGATCCGGAAATTTCATGGCGTCCTGGATGAAGAAAACGGGCATGTTGTTTCCCACCAGATCCCAATTGCCTTCGTCCGTATAGAACTTGACGGCGAAGCCGCGCACGTCGCGGGCCGTATCCTTGGAGCCGCGCTCTCCCGCCACGGTGGAAAACCGGACGAATACCGGCGTGATCTTGCCCGCTTCGGAGAACGGCGCGGCACAGGTGAGGTCGGTGAGCGCATCATGGCATTCAAAGAAGCCATGAGCGCCGGAACCGCGTGCATGGACGACCCGTTCGGGAATGCGCTCATGGTCGAAATGCGTGAGCTTCTCGCGCAGGATGAAGTCTTTGAGCAGCGCGGGGCCGCGCAGTCCGGCTTTGAGCGAATTCTGGTTGTCGGAAATCTTCACGCCCTGATTGGTCGTGAGCATTCTGCCCTCGGAATCGGCACGCACGCGGTTCAGCGAGCCGTCGGCGGCATTGATGCCGGGCTGTGCGGGGCGCCCGGTTTTCGGGGAATCGTTCGCTTCCGATAGCGTGCTGCCGGTCGCCTCGCGGGCGGGGGACGGCGAAGTCGCCCCCGTTTGGGGGTTCAGGGCGTTCCGGCGGCCATGTTCCCCTGGTTTGGTGGGGTTGTGGGGCATGGCACCCGCCATGGCGCCGACCGCCGCCGCGCGCTTCACCTGCGCGGTCTGCTGGTTCTCCTTGGCGGGCGGCAGCCCCGGCCCGCTGTCCGTCCTGCCGAAGCCGGTGTCGGCCGCTTTTCGCCCTTGTCCGGGCTCATGATCCTGTTTCAAAGGCATGGTGGCGCTCCTGTGTGGTGTGTCGGCCGTGGCGCGCCATCCTGATGTGGGCGCGAACCGGCGGCAAACCGGACGGGAGCAAGCCTTATGCCCTGCGCGGCCGGCAAGGCGCGCTGGCCTTCCGGCGCTCCGCGCGCAAGGGCGAAGCGCCATGGCCGAATACGGCCGGGGCATTCAGCGGGTCAACGCCAAGTAGATACCTTGTATCAAATACACCGAACCGATGGCTATGACCAGCCATTGCGTCCAGCGGCGGAACTGTTGATCGCTCAGGCGTTCCAGCACGAACTTGCTCAGGCTGGTGCCGATGATGGCCATGCCCGCGGCCAGGCCGAGAACCATGGGGGGCACCGACGCGCCATCGCCGATGGCATGGCCGAAATAAACCAGCTTGGCCAGGTGGGCGGAAGCCTGGCAGCTGGCCTTGGTTGCAACCACCGCGCGCCGGTCCATGTCGGTGCGCACGAAGAAGACGTCCAGCAGGGGGCCGGACACGCCCGCGATGAACTGCATGGACGTGTTCACGAAGCCGCATAGTTCGGCTCCCCAGCGGCTCGTCGCCTGGGGCACGTGGCCGCGGGGGATCAGCACGACCAGAAAAGGCACGATGCCCAGCGTGATCAGCACCAGAGCCCGGTCCGGCACGAAGCCGATGAAGGAAAACATCAGCCCCGCGAGCAGCAGCCCCAGAAGAAAGCGCCCGAAGATGCGGAAATCGGAATGGCGGCGCCACAGGAACGCCCGCCATCCGTTGGACGTGAGCTGAGCCGCGCCATGCAGCACCATGGCCGCGGATACCGGCATGAAGGCCACGAGCACGCCCATCAGTATCATGCCGCCCGCCATGCCGAACACGCCGGAAATGAAGGAGGTGGTCAATACGGTGGTGGCGGTCAGGAAAAGAAGGCCGGCGGGCAGCATCGGGGCACCAGATCGGAAGGGGAAAGCCTGGGATGAAAGTGTAGCGCCAACCCGTCCTCCGCATTCGCGCCGCTTTCATGGCGGCGCATGTGGCGCTCATACGGAAAATGGCATAACCAACCAAGAAAAACTTCGTTTGTCGCCGCCGGTGCCATTGATACATTCCTCGCATCATTCATTGGAGATGCATCGGCATGGCTGTCAGGGACGAAAAGCAGTATTGGGACGAGGCGCTGGAAACCCAGCCTCGGGCGCGGTGGGAAGAGATGAAGCTGGCGCTGTTGAAAGCCCATCTCCGGCATGCCTATCTGAATTCCCCCTATTACCGGAACAGTTTCGATCAGGCGGGAGTACATCCCGATCAGTTGCATGCGCTGGATGATCTCCGCCGCTTTCCCTTCATCGACAAGCGCATCCTGCGCGATCGTCAGCTGGCCGTGCCGCCGTTCGGCGACCTGGTCGCCGTGCCGGAGCGGGACATTGTCTACATTTCGGCATCCAGCGGTTCCACCGGCGTACCGACGGCATCTCCCTTCACGGCCGGCGATTTCGATGACTGGATGGATTATGAGGCGCGCCAGTTCTGGTCCTCGGGTCTGCGTCCCGAAGACCGGTACTGCCATTCGCTGAATTTTTCGCTGTTCGTCGGCGGGCCATGCGTGCTGGGCGCGCAGAAGCTTGGCGCCTTGTCCATCCATGCCGGCACCGTGCCGTCGGAGCGCCTGCTGGCGATCATTCGTCAGTTCCAGGCGACCGCTATCTGGACCACGCCGTCCTATGCCTGGTATTTGGGAGAGACCGCCGAAAAGGAAGGCATCGACATCCGCAGGGATCTGAACATCCGGCGGATCTTCGTGGCGGGCGAGCCCGGCGGCTCCATTCCCGAGACGCGCCGGCGCATCGAGGCACTGTGGGGCGCTTCGGTCTATGACTACTACGGCCTGTCCGACATCTTCGGCGCCTGCGCCGGGATGTGCGAAGAAAAGGACGGCCTGCATTGGGCCGAGGACCACATCCTGGTCGAAGTGCTGGACCCGGAAAGCGGCATACCCGTCGCGGAAGGCGAGAGGGGCGAAATGGTTCTGACCACGCTCAGGAAGACGGCCCGGCCGATGATACGCTTTCGGACCGGCGACATTGTGTCCTTCGCCTCGGGACCCTGCCGCTGCGGCCGGACGTCGCAGCGCCTGATGGGAGTGCACGGCCGCCTGGACGACATGCTCATCATCAAGGGGGTGAACCTTTTCCCCAGCGACGTCGAGGCCATTGCGCGCCAGGACCACGATCTGACAGGCGAATACAAGCTGGTGGTGACGCGGGAAGCGCAGCTCGATGCGCTGACCGTCGAGCTGGAGCGGTCGCATGCCTACCAGGGCGGCAACGAAGCGCTGGCGCAGCGCTTCCAGCGCCAGCTGAAGTCGGTTTCGGGGGTGTCGGCCCGTGTTTCCATCCTGCCGCCGGGCGCCCTGCCGCGCGCGACCCACAAGGCCAGGCGCATCGAGGATCGCCGCGGCGGCGTCTGGAGCTGAGCTATTTCTTTTTGTCGGCCCGGCGGGCGAGCCTGTCGCCCGCGCTCTGCACGATCTGCACGAGTATCGCCAGCACGACGACCGTGATGATCATGACGTCGGTCTGGTAGCGGTAGTAACCGAAGCGGATCGCCAGGTCGCCCACGCCGCCGCCACCCACGATTCCGGCCATGGCCGAATAGCCGATCAGGCTGACCAGGGTGACGGTCAGGCCGCGCAGCAGGCCGGGCATGGCCTCGCGCAGCAACACCCGCACGATGATGCGCATGGGGGCGGCGCCGAAGGCCTGCGCGGCTTCCACGATACCGTTGTCGACTTCGCACAGGGCGGCTTCCACCAGACGCGCATAGAAGGCGATGGCGGCGATGGACAAGGGCACGGCGGCGGCTGTGGGGCCGATCGTGGTGCCCAGCAGCCACTGAGTGAGCGGCAGCAGCAGTACGAGCAGGATCACGAAAGGCATGGAACGGATGAAATTCACCGCGAAGCCGCCGATCTTCTGCGCCAGACGGCTGTTCCAGAACAGGCGGCGTTCGGTGATGTACAACAGCACGCCGATGGGCAGCCCGCCCGCCACGGCGAAAAAGCTCGACACGCCCACCATGAGCAGGGTTTCGCCGAACGCCGGAACCAGGTCGGCCCAGATGCCGGTCAGGGCTTCAAGCATGAAGGATCTCCAGATGTGAAACCGATGAGCGGATGAATTCGAGGGCCTCGCCGCGCCGCGATGTGCGGTTTCCGCCCTCTTCGGGAGGGTCGCGCAGCAAGGCGATCATCAGGCCGATGGGACGGTGGTTGATGTATTCGATCCTGCCATGCAGGATGTTGACCGACATGCCGAAGCGGCGCGTCACTTCGGACAGGATCGGATGCTCGGCAAGCTCGCCCAGGAAGAGCATCTTCAGCAGGGTGCCGTCGCGGCCCGCGGTTTCCTTCAGGCGCTGGGGCAGTTCGAGGTCGAAGGTGTGTTCCACCAGTTGCCGGGTGAAAGCCTGCCGGGGCCGGGCGAAGATGTCATGGACGTCGCCCTGCTCGATGATGCCGCCCTGGTTCATCACGGCCACCCGCGTGCAGATCTTCTTGATCACGCTCATCTCGTGCGAGATCAGCACCATGGTGATGCCCAGCTGCCGGTTGATCTGTTCCAGCAGTTCCAGGATGGATGCCGAGGTTTCGAGATCCAGGGCGGATGTGGGCTCGTCGCACAGCAGCACCTGCGGATCATTGGCGATGGCTCGCGCGATGCCGACCCGCTGCTTCTGGCCGCCGGAAAGCTGGGCCGGATAGGCGGCGGCCTTGTCGGCAAGCCCCACCAGGTTCAGCAGTTCCGGTACGCGCCGCCTGATTTCCTCGCGTGGCCGGCCGGCAACCTCCAGCGTGAAGGCCACGTTCTCGAATGCCGTGCAGGTGTGCATCAGGTTGAAATGCTGAAATATCATGCCGATCCTGCCGCGCTCGCGCCGCAACGCGGCGCCCTTCAGGCCGGTGATGTCGCGGCCGTCGAGCACGACGCGCCCGCGCGTGGGGCGTTCGAGCAGGTTGATGGTGCGAAGCAGGGTGCTTTTTCCCGCTCCGCTGGCACCAACGATGCCGAAGATCTCGCCGCGCGCAATGCTCAGCGAGGCTTCGCGCACGGCGTGGACTTCCTGGTTCTTCGATGTGAAGCTGACCGAGATATCTTGCAGGTCGATCATTTCTCGCCGACTGCCCGCGCCGTCTGGACCACGTTCCCTGATATGGATACTTTGGATATCCTTTGCTTGATCCATTCAGGACGCTGGAAGGAGACGAACTGGCGGGAGGGATCGGTGACCACGGCCAGGAACTCCTCGGATTCCACGACTTCGATGATGTCCTTGACGAAGGGTTTCTCCAGATCGTCGGTCTTGACGGCGATCAGGTTCTTGATGTTTTCGTCCAGCACTTCCAGTTCCAGGGCGGCGCTCAGATCCAGGCCGGCGGCAATGGCGAAGTTGCCATTGACGACCGCGGCGGCGGCGGTGTCCAGGGTGCGGGGCAGTTGGGCCGCTTCCAGGGGCCGGAAAACCAGCCCCAGCGGGTTCTGTTCGATATCCTTTTCCGAAGCCTGGGTGGGATCGATGTGGCTCTTGATGGTCAGCAGTTCGAGACGGGCCAGGAAGCGCAGGGCCCTCGCCAGGTTGGTGGGGTCATTGGCCAGCGTGATGACGTCGCCTTTCTTGAGGTCCTTGATGGATTCGAGTCGGTTCGAGTACAGGCCCAGTCCGGCGGTGGGAACCAGGCGAACCGGCGACAGTTTCAGGCCCTTGTCGGCGGAAAACTTTTCCAGATACAAGCCGTGCTGGAACAGGTTGGCGTCGACCGCGCCATTGGCCAGTGCCAGGTTGGGTTGTACGTAATCGCTGAATTCACGATATTTGACCGTATAGCCCTTGCGCTCCAGCCCGGGCTGGATGGCTTCCTTGATCAGATCGCTGTAGGGGCCGGGGGCCACGCCCCAGACGATGGTGCCGGGTGTGGCCTGGGCGAATGCGGATGTTGCGCCGAGTGAAAGGAACAATACGATCGTGGCGCGCACGATGTCGCGGGCGAAGAGCTGGAGTTTCATTTTCCTGTTCCGATTGGATGAAGGGTGATGTGACACAGGCAGTGTATGGGTCCGCCCATCCGATAAGAACGAATGAATAACTATTTGATTATCGGCTGCGCTTATATCGGAATGCGTCGCGCCGCCGGAATGGGCTGGCAAAGCCGCGGTGTTAGGCGGTACGATGACCACGCGCAGCGGGGCGGGCGCGAGAGCCCGCCCCCGAAACCAACCATGAAGAAGAGACGACATGACCGACCACGACACCGGACGCCAGTCCCATGCTCCACGCGTATTCGTCGCCTGCGATCTGCCGGAAAGCGTGCAGGCGCTTTTCCGCGAACGCTTCGCGGCGGCGTGCAACGACAAGGGGCGCACATTGACGCCGCCGGAACTGCTTGCGGGGGCGCAGGGCATGGATGTTCTGGTCCTGACGGCCACCGACCGGCTCGATGCGGAGCTCGCCGGCCGGCTGCCCGCATCGGTCAAAGTGGTGTGCACCTATTCCATAGGCATGGAACATCTGGATGTGGGTGTCCTGAAGGCACGCGGCATTGCCGTGCTCGCCACGCCCGACGTGCTGAACGAATCCTGCGCCGATGTGGCGCTGCTGCTGATGCTGGGGGCCGCCCGCAGGGTGGTGGAAAGCGCCGCCCTGGTCCGCGGCGGCGAATGGAAGGGCTGGACGCCCCGGCAGCTCCTGGGCGTGGATTTCTGGGGCCGGCGGCTGGGGATACTGGGCATGGGCCGCATTGGCCGTGCCATTGCCAAGCGGGCACGCGGCTTCGATATGGAAATTCATTATCACAACCGCAGCAGGCTGGCCGCCGAGTTTGAACTGGGCGCTACTTACCACGCCGATCTGGCGGATCTGGCGGCGCACAGCGATTTTCTCTGCGTGGCCTGCCCGTCGAACGCGGACACGAAGGGGTTGGTCAATGCCGGGGTCATCGCTCGCCTGCCGGCCAATTCCGTTATCTGCAATATTTCGCGCGGGGACATCATCGATGACGAGGCCCTGGTCGCGGCGCTGAAATCCGGGGCCGTGGCCGCGGCGGGGCTGGATGTGTACACGGGCGAGCCGAATATCCACCCGGCCTATCGCGAACTGCCCAATGTGTTCGGGCTGCCCCATATCGGCAGCAGCACGGAAAGCACCCGGCTGGCCATGGGCCGCCTGCTGTGCGATGGCATCGAGGCTTTCTTCGAGGGGAAAGAACCGGTGAACCGGGTCGCTTGAACCTTTGCGCTTCAGGCTCCGCCATGAATGGCGGAGCCTGAGCCGGGATGGGCGGTCAGCGTGCCGTATCGGCGGGGCTTGGCCCCAGGTTCTGCTCGATCATCTCGATGATGCCGGGGAAGTAGCGGCCGCCGAAGCCGTTCTTCGCCGCGGCCTCAAAATAGCCGTAGGCCAGCTCGGTGAACGCGGTCGTGGTCGACGTCTGGCCCGCCAGCTCCATGACATAGCTGATGTCCTTGAGCGCATATTCCGGCGAGAAGCCACCCTTGGGGAAATTACGCGGAATCATGGCCTTCATGCCGTGATTGCGCAGCACGAAGCTGTCGCCGGAGCCCTTGGATACGGCTTCCAGCAGGCGCATGGGTTCGACGCCGGCCCGTTCCCCCAGCACCAGCATTTCGGCCAATGCGGCGGTATGTTCGAACACCAGCGCATTGTTGATCAGTTTCACGACCTGGCCGCAGCCGATGTCGCCGCAATGCGTGACGTCGGAGCCGATGTAATGGAGCAGCGGAGCAATGCGTTCGAAGGTGGCTTCGTCGGCTCCGACCATGATGCTGAGCTCGCCGCGCCGGGCGGATTCGACCGTCCGGGCCACGGGGGCATCGGCAAAGCCGACGCCCATTTCCTTCAGCCGGGCGGCCACGCTGCGCGCGGTTGCCACGGTGGTGGTGCTCAGATCCACGATCAGGGCGGGTTTGCGCCTACCGCTGGTCAGCCCGCCCGCGCCCAGGGTGACCGCTTCCACCTGCGGGCTGCCCGGCAGCGACATGAAAATGACGTCCGCCGTTTCGGCGAGTTCGGCGAGCGATGCCGCCTGCCTGGCCTTCGTGCCCTCGACTGCCGCCAGGGCTTCGGGATTCATGTCGTATACAACGACATCGGCGTTGTGCTTCACGGCCATGTTTCTGCACATGGGCCCTCCGATATTGCCAAGGCCGACGAAGCCGACGACCGGCACGGCTTGCTGTGTCATGCAAGACTCCTGTGTTCGATGATGGGGATCTGCGGAAGCGGGTGCCATGCGTGGGCACCCGCCGGGTTCAGTGCCCGGAGCGCGGGCGGCAGAAACATCCGGCCTGCAAAGCCGTCTGCTCGGTCCATATTTCCGCCGTTTCTTGGCCCATAGAACCACTATGGGCCGTCGAAGCGTCGAAAACCTGTCCTGTCGCAGCCAACTTTTCGTCTCGAACGTTTCTACCGCCCGCGCTCCTGGGGAAGCACTCTATTGTTCGGTGGGGATGTCGGCGTTCTTGATGACCTCGGCCCACTTCTTGGTTTCGCTGGCCTGGAAGGCGGCCAGTTCTTCGGGCGTGCCGCCGCCGGGCGTGCCCATGCGTTCCGTGATCCAAGCCTGGACTTCGGGTTCCGCAATGATGGCGTTGATGTCCTGGTTGATCTTCTTGATGATCTCTGGAGGGGTGCCGGCTGGCGCGTAAAAGCCCCACCATGCATTGATCGAGAAGCCGGGCATGCCGGATTCCGACAGCGTCGGAATATCAGGCATGGCCGCGACGCGTTCGAGGCTGGTGACGCCCAGGCCCGTGGCGGCGCCGGAGCGGACGTGCGGAAGCATGACGGAACTGTTGTGGAACAGCACTTCAAAGTGGCCCGCCAGCAGGTCCGTCGCCATGTGCGAGCTGGATTTGTAGGGAATACCGAGCATTTCGATGCCCATCTGCTGCTTGAACATTTCGCCCGACAAGTGGCCGGTGGTGCCGGCCCCGGGGTGGCCGTAGCGCAGCTTGCCCGGGTTGGCCTTGATATAGGCGACCAGTTCTTCAACAGTCTTGACGGGGACGCTGGGGTGCACCACGAACAGATTGGGCATGTACATGGACATGGTGATCGGCACAAAGTCCTTGACCGGATCGTAGGGCAGATTGTCCATCACGCTGACCCCGACCGACATGGCGCCGATGGTGCTCAGGAGCAGCGTGTAGCCGTCGGCCGTCTGCTTGGCGGCGCGTTCCGTGCCGATGATGCCGCCCAGGCCGGCAATATTCTCGATCAGGACCGACTGGCCCCATTTTTCGCTCAGCTTATGGGCTATCAGGCGGCTGATGGCGTCAGGGCTGCTGCCTGTGGCGGAGGAGTTGATGATCTTGACGGCTCTTGTGGGGTAATTTTCAGCCGATTGTGCCTGCACTGATGCAACGGCCGACATGGCAAGGGTCGCCGAAGCAAACAGGGCACCGAAAAGTTTTGAGAATAAGGGGCGTTTCATTGAATGTCTCCTGTACAGCAAGGGTGCTGTCTGATACGCCGGCTCTTACAGACCGGCTTTAAGAAATTGTGCAATCTCGTCCGCGGCCCGTGCCGTCGCGGGTGAATCGGGTTTGGTTTTGACGAAACCTTCCGCTTCGTTTTCGTACCAGCTCATGGTCACCGTTCCACCGGCCTTCTCATACAAGGCAATGAAGCGTTCCAGGTGTTCGCGCGGATGCATGCGGTCCTGGTCGCCTTGTATGCAAAGCAGGGCTGGCCGCTCGACTTTTTCGTCGTTTTCAAGAATGCGGACCGGATTCCCTTCCGCCATGGCTTCTTTGTCGCCCCAGAATCTCATGTGATCGGGGATGACGCGGTCGATACCCGCCGGATACGACCCGCCGCCCGCCTGGAGGGCGAGGGCGTATTCGTAGCGGCCAAGCGGGTCGATCACCGGCCAGCACATGATGGCGCGGGCCACGCGGGCGTCGTGTTCAGCGCTGCCTTCCGGCAGGGCCAGACTGGCATAGCGCGGGTCTTCCGGGCGCATCGCCGCCAGCATGATCTGGTGCGCGCCGCTGGATACGCCCAGCATGCTGACGAGTTCGGGGCGGCTTCCCCATTTCGCGGAGTTGGCCTTGAGCCAGCGCACGCCGTAGTTGATGTCTGCCAGTGATGCGGGATACGAGGCCGCGGGCGGCATCCGGAAATCCAGGGCGGCAACGGCCACGCCCCTGCGTGCCAAACCTTGATTCAGTGCGTCTTCGTCAAGGCGGTCGCCCCGACACCAGGCGCCGCCGTGCACTTCCGCCACCAGCGGCACGGGGCCCTCTGTCTTGGGCAGATAAAGCCGTGCGAGCAGCGGCTCATCGCCGTGGCGGAGATACTCTACGTCCTCGATCGTAATGTCGCAGATGGCGGACATGTCTGAATTCACTGCTGTCTCCTGTGCTGTTCCGTTGATGGCGGGATGAGGTTTGCGCATCGGCGCATGATCATCACCTTAGCCCCCGCCGTCTCTTACTGTGAATGGCGGGATCGATCAATTTCTCATAGGGTGAAATAAGCTTGTATGGCGCTGTAAGCGCTTGCCGGGCGGACGCCAGCAGCGAAGGCGGATGGCGGGTCGTCAGCTTCCAACCATATGCCCGCGCCGGCAAAGCAAAGGGGGCACGACCTGCCGCGCCATGCAGGATTTCTGTGTTCATGGTGAGGAAGCGCTGCAACAGCCGCCATGTCGCCAGGCAGCTGTTGCAGCCTCGGCCGCTCAGGAGGAACGGCTTCCCGCTCGAACGAATGTGCCGTGATTACTGCTCGGTGGGGATGTCGGCGTTCTTGATGACCTCGGCCCACTTCTTGGTTTCGCTGGCCTGGAAGGTGGCCAGCTCTTCGGGCGTGCCGCCGCCGGGTATGCCCATGCGTTCGGTGATCCAGGCCTGGACTTCGGGTTCAGCGATGATCGCGTTGATGTCGGCGTTGACCTTCTTGACGATCTCGGCGGGCGTGCCGGCCGGTGCGTAGAAGCCCCACCAGGCGTTGATCGAGAAGCCGGGCATGCCGGATTCCGCGAGGGTCGGGATGTCGGGCATGGCCGCGACGCGTTCGAGGCTGGTGACGCCCAGGCCAGTGGCGGCGCCGGAGCGGACGTGCGGCAGCAGGACGGAGCTGTTGTGGAACAGGACTTCGAAGTGGCCCGCCAGCAGGTCCGTGGTCATGTGCGAGCTGGACTTATAGGGAATGCCCAGCATTTCGATATCCATCTGCTGCTTGAGCATTTCGCCCGACAGGTGGCCGGTGGTGCCGGCGCCGGGATGCCCGTAGCGCAGCTTGCCGGGATTGGCCTTGATGTAGGCGATCAGTTCCTCGACGGTCTTGACGGGGACGCTGGGATGCACCACGAACAGATTGGGCATGGACATGGCCATGGTGATCGGCTCGAAGTCCTTGACCGGGTCATAGGGCAGGTTGTCCATGACGCTGACGCCCACGGACATGCCGCCGATGGTGCTCAAGAGCAGCGTGTAGCCGTCGGCCGTCTGCTTGGCGGCGCGTTCCGTGCCGATGATGCCGCCCAGGCCGGCGACGTTCTCGATCAGGACCGACTGGCCCCATTTTTCGCTCAGCTTGTGCGCCACCAGCCGGCCGATGGAATCGGGGCTGCTGCCCGTGGCCGCCGCGACGATGACCTTGACGGCCCTGTCGGGGTAGTTGGCGGCGGACTGCGCCTGCGCCGGCGCAAGGGCCGACACGGCAAGGGTCGCCGAAGCAAACAGGGTCCCGAAAAGCTTGGAGAATATTGGGCGTTTCACTTTCATTGAATGTCTCCTGTGTTGATACGAATTGCCGGCTCTTATAGGCCTGCTTTAAGAAGTTGTGCAATCCCGTCCATAAGCGTCGCCGTGGAAGGATTGTTGAATTCTATTTTGAAACGTTCCGGATGTGCGCGTGAATCGAGCTGTGGAACACTTGGGCCAAGTGAAACATCAACCTTAGCCTCGGCTGGTTGCCGCTGTGAATGGCGCAACCCAGCAATTTTTCATAGCATAAAAAATAAGGTGGAACTTTCCGTAACTCTGTGGGTTCGCGCATCGATATGCGAATTGGCCAAACAGGACACTGGGCGCGGACCGTTCCACCGAGTGGAAAAACCGGCCGGCCCGTGCCGGCCCGTGGGGCATCAGTCGTCGAAGGCGCCGTCGATCTCTTCCACATCCATGCTGGCGTAAGAGGCTTCCGCGCCGCTGAGCTGCCAGACGGCTTCGCCATTGCGCACCTTTTCCGCCGCTTCGTCTTCCTTCTTCATCTTGCCCAGCGCGGCATCGATGATCCGCGGAGCGTCGCCGCGGGGGACGCGGATCACCGCATCGCTGTCCGCCACGATCAGGTCGCCGGGACGGACTTCCACGCCTTCGCAGACGACCGGAGCGTTGACGAGGCCGTGGCCGCGCTTGTCGGGGTGGATGGGCCAGATATGGGTGGACCATACGGGCAGGCCGAGGGCCCGCACCTGGTCGACGTCGCGCACGCATCCTTGCACCACGACGCCGGCAAGCCCCTTCTTCACCGCGTAGGCGGCGGCCAGGTCGCCCCATTGCGCGCCGGACAGCTCGGCATTGCAGACGATCACCAGCACGTCTCCGGGCTGGGCGAGATACAGGGCTCTGTGCATCATGAGGTTATCCCCCGGCCAGCAGAAAGCGGTGACGGCGGGGCCGGCGATCCGGGGCTGCGATTCACTGATCGGGCGCATGCGCGGCCCCATCAGGGCGGCGCGGCCGCCCACACCCATGTTTTCATGGATGTCGGCCACTGTTACCTTCTTGGCTTTTTCCACCGTGTCGGAATCAACGCGGTTGACTTTGAGATAAACCTTGGAATTGCTCATGGATCGGGGTCTCCGGATCAGGCTTGGGGGACGCAGTAAGCGTCGGCGGAAAGACGGAAGGTGGTGCGTTTCATGAGACGGGGCTGATCCAGTCTCATGTTGTCGCGCCGGTGCATGGTGCAGCCGTTGTCCCACATCATCAGGTCGCCGTTGTAGACCTTGTGGCGGTAGGTCAGCGAAGGATGGCCGCCGGCCTCGAAGAGGAGGGGCAGCACACGGGCGTTTTCCTCTTCGCTGAGGCCTTCGATGGATTCGAGGGTGGTGGGGTCGGCGTACAGGGCCTTGCGGCCGGTTTCGGGGTGAGTAAGCACCACCGGGTGACGTGCGTCGGGCAGGCTGAGCATGGTGTTGGCCTTGGCCTTGTCCTTCAGTTCGAGGGTGTTCAGCATGGCGTAGCGCTTGGCATAGCGGAACAGGCCGCTGCGGCCGTCGATGAGCTCCTGGACGTCCTTGGGCAGGTCTTCCCAGGCCTGGTACTGGTTGGCCCAATAGATGTCGCCCCCGTCGCGCGGCACTTCCGTGCCATAGAGGATGGCACCCGTGGCGGGGCGGACCTGATAGGTCTGGTCCGAATGCCAGTCGACGTCCTCGCCGCCGGCGAACCCGCCGACGAAATGGCCGTCAGCGTACTTGAGGGTGCTGAAATAGATGATTTCCGGGTGGTAGGGCGATTGGATGTCCTTGCGCACGGTCTTGTCGCAGGGCCCGAAATGTTCGGTGAAGCGTACCAGTTCGTCTTCTTCCAGGGCCTGGCGGCGGAAGATCATCACCGGCGACTTCCGCCAGATGGATTTCAGTTCCTGAATGGCGGCGGGGTCATTGAGGATGTCGGGAATGGCCGTGTGGACTTCGACGACGAAGTCGCTATGCAGCGGGGTGGTTCGAATGGCGGTCATATTGACTGTCTCCTGTTTCAGTTGATCGGGGCCACCGGAACATCGGCCGGCGGCGTTGCGGGCGCGCGCTCGGGGCGGGGCGTCCCGTCGGATGGGGCGTGCTGCGGGGCCGCGTGGGCGGCCGTGGGCTGCCAGAGATAGCCGCGGTCGAGGGCTTCGACGCTCGTGCAGCCGATCTGGGCGAGCACCATGTCGATTTCCTTCTGCATGATGCGCAGCACCTGGGCCACGCCGGCCTGGCCGCCCGCGGCGGCTCCGTACAGCGAAGGCCTTCCGAAAATGCAGGCCTTGGCGCCCAGGCAGCGGGCGATCACGACATCGGAGCCACGGCGGACACCGCTGTCGAGCAGCAGTTCGGCCCGGTCGCCCACGGCCGCATGGATCGCCGGCAGCATTTCCAGCGAGGCGGGCGAGGCGTCCAGCTGGCGGCCGCCATGGTTCGATACCACCAGCCCGTCCACGCCGAGCCGCACCGCTTCGATGGCGTCATCGGGGTGCATGATGCCCTTGAGCGCCAGCGGCCCCTTCCAGGTGTCGCGGATGCGGCGGATATGGTCCCAGTTCACCATGGGCGCCGGGGTCAGGGTGCCATACATGTCGGCGACGTCACCGGCGCTGGCGCCTTCGGGAGCGTAGGGCTTCCAGTTCTTCATCATCGGCACGCCGCCGGTGCGCAGATAGCGCAGCACCCATGCCGGATGCATGAGGGCTTCGAGCACGACCTTGGGCGTCATCCGGAAGGGGCGCGCGAACCCATTGCGCCGGTTCCGTTCGCGATTGGAATTGACCGGCACGTCGATCGAGATCACCAGGGTGCGGACATTGGCCTTGATGGCGCGCTGGACCAGGTCTGCGTTGATGTGGTCCTGGGTCGTGCAGTACATCTGGAACCAGACGTGATCGGGCGCGACCGCCACCACCTCTTCGAGCGCGTTGTTGCTGGCGCTGGACAGGAGGAAGGGCACATTGGCGTCGCGCGCCGCCGCGGCCTGCATCAAGTCGGCATCGGGGCGCCACAGGCCGGCGAGGCCGGTGGGGCAGATGCCGATCGGGCTGGCGTAGTCGTGCCCGAACAGGCGCACCGTCTGGTCGCGGCGGGTGACGTCCCGCAGATAACGCGGCAACAGGCGGTACTGCGAAAAGGCGTCCCGATTGCGTTGCAGGCAGAGTTCGTCATCCGCGCCGCCTTCGATGAAATCGAAGGCGATGCGGGGCAGACTGCGGCGAGCGAGTACTCGCATGTCTTCAAGATTGATGGCGGATTTGAGGTTCATGGTGATAGGGAAGAATGATTTGCATCAACCATAAGCGGGCATTCCCGCCTTGCGAAGGGTGGCGGCATCAGCAATTTCACATGTTGAAACTAAGTACGCCGCCCGGCGCCGCCCGGCGGACCGTTGCGCGTGTTCGCATCGGCCTGACGCGGCATTGGCGGGGCTGCGGTTCGATGATAGCGGAGGGACGGCGGATGCGACATGGGGCTATGCCCGGATATGCGGGTTTCAGAGGCCCAGCGCCCGCGCCCGGGCCGCCAGCATGTCCGCCAGCGTTTTCAGCTGATCGTGCAGATGGGGCAGGTGTTCTTCGCTGTATTGTTCGGGGGAGCCCATCAGGCAGAGAGCGGCGAACGGCTGGCCGCCGCTGTCCATGACGGGGACGGCGAACGCATGCACGCCCGAGACGACGTCGCCCAGATTCACGCCGAAGCCGTGGCGATCGGAGCGTTCCCGCATTTTCTGCAAGGCGTCGAGGCGGCCGGAGCCACGGAAGGAGATTTCCTGGGCGATATTGCTCAGCAGGACCTGGCGGGCCTCTTCTTTCGGCAGCTTCTGAAGGATGGCGATGCCGCCCACCGAGGTGAACAGCGGCCGCCGGGTCCCCGGGTGGACCATCAGCCCGGTCAGTGTCAGCGTGCCCGCCCGCAGACTGCATACGTATTCGTTGCCGCTGCGCAGCAGGAACAGCGCGATCCCGCCCTGCTGGCGGGCAAATTCCTGCAGGGCCGCATCGGCGTAGCGATGGAACTGCACGCGAGGGCGCTGCGCCAGGCCGAGTTCGTACATCAAGGGGCCGGGAACGTAGTGCCGGTCATGGGCGCGACGCTCGACCAGCCGTTCCTGCACCAGGCATGTCAGCATGCGGTGGACGGTGGCCTTGTCCTGCTGACAGGCGGCGGACAGATCGGACAGACGCCAGCCGAAATCGGGTTTTGATGCAATCATGCGCATGAGTCGGATCCCCCGGCCGAGGCTCTGGGTACCGCTGCGGTTCGGGCTGCCGGCGGACAGCTTCCGCTCAAGGTTTTCCTGATTCATGATGCCGCCATTGTCTGCTTCCCGTTCACGGCGTTCCATTCGTGTTTCTCCCCATTGGCTTGCGGGAAGACACGAGGCGCAGAGCGGATGAATGGCGGTCCCGATTGCCGAATCCCCGCCGACGTTCAATAATCGCCAATTGATCGCCCACCAATATGGAGAATGACATGCCTGGTCTGCTTCCCGACGTCGATCCCGACGGTCTGCTCGAATACTCCGTGGTCTATACGGACCGCGCGGTCAATCACATGTCCAGGCGCTTCCAGGGGGCGATGAAGGACATCAGCCGGATTCTGAAGCAGGTGTACAAGGCGGAAGCGGCCATCGTGGTGCCGGGCAGCGGTACTTTCGGCATGGAAGCCGTGGCCCGGCAGTTCGCCACTGGCCGGCATTGCCTGGTCGTGCGCAATGGGTGGTTCAGTTTCCGCTGGAGCCAGATCTTCGAAATGGGTGCCATCCCGTCCCGCACGACGGTGCTGACGGCGGCGCGGGTGGCCGATGAGCGCCAGGCCGCTTTCGCGCCGCCGCCCATCGGCGAGGTGGTGGCGGCCATCCATGAACAGAAGCCGGAGCTGGTCTTCGCCGCGCACGTCGAAACCGCTTCGGGCATCATGCTGCCGCCCGGCTATCTGCGCGCCATGGCCGACGCCATCCACGCCGAGGGCGGGCTGTTCGTTCTGGACAGCATCGCTTCGGGCACGATCTGGGTGGATATGGAAGCGGCCGGGGTCGACATACTGATCAGCGCGCCGCAGAAGGGCTGGTCGGCGCCGGCCTGCGGGGCATTGGTCATGCTGAGCGCCCGCGCCAGAAAGAAGATCGATGAAACCACCAGCACCAGCTTCTCCTGCGATCTGCGCAAGTGGCTGCAGATCATGGAAGCCTATGAGCAGGGCGGTTTTGCCTATCATGCCACCCTGCCCACGGATTCCCTCGTCGCGCTGCGCGACGCCATGCTCGAAGCCGAGGCGCGGGGGTTCGAGCATCTGCGCTCGGCGCAGCAGGAACTCGGTGACCGGGTTCGCGCCTTGCTGCGGGAAAAAGGCTACAAGAGCGTCGCGGCGCCCGGTTTCGAGGCGCCCGGCGTGGTCGTCAGCTATACCGACGACGACGGCATGCAGTCAGCCCGGAAGTTCGCCGAAGCCGGCATTCAGGCCGCCGCCGGTGTGCCCCTGCAGTGCGGGGAGCCGGCGGATTTCAAGACTTTCCGGCTTGGTCTCTTCGGGCTGGACAAGTGGGCCGACATAGACCGTACGGTGGGGAGCCTGGAGCGGGCCCTGGAACAGATACGTTCCGTGGCCGAAGCCTGAGAGCCGCTCCGTGGCCCGGCCGTGAACGGGGGCGCCCGCCGCCGCGCTTCGGTCGGGCGGCCGCGCCTCATCCGGCCCGGCTCAGTTGAAAGTGACGTCCAGCCCGGGCAGGGTGATGCCCATCAAGGTGCTCGTCCAGCGCTGGCCCGGCGCGACCGGATACGCCGCCGTCATCGTGCCGGTGGTGATGATGGCCCCCGCTTCGATGGCGGGCATGCCTTCGCGGCGCAACCCTTCGATCAGCTGGATGATGGCGTTCAGGGGGTTGCCCAGCACTTGGGCGCTCTTGCCGGTTTCCTTCAGTTCGCCGTCGCAGTGCAGGTCGACGAGGATCTGCCCCAGCCGGCCGGCCGGGTCCTCGCCCAGGTCTGTGACCGCGATGCGTTCGCCCAGAAGCAGGGCGCCGTGCATGGCGCCGTCCGCGATGGCTTCGGGCGCGGTGGGCGGTTTGCCGCTGGCGGGCGTGCGCACGATTTCGAAGGCATGAGCGACCCAGTCGATGCACCCGAGCAGTTCCTCGTGGCCGGCCTGCTGGGGCGGCACCTTGTGGAAATGCACGGCGATTTCAGGTTCGATCCTGGGCCCGTTGAGGTGGGCCAGCGAGTATCTGAAGGGCTTGCCGCCCGCGTCGACGACGGTGTCGTCGTACATCGCTCCCCACATGGGGGTGCTCACGCCAAGCTGTGTCCATAGCCGCCTGTCGGTGAACCCGATCTTCCGGCCGACGATTCTGGCGCCTTGGCCGGTGCGCTGCGCTTCGCGTTCGCGCGCGGCCCGGTAGGCGGCGGACAAGGTGGAGGGAGGATGCTGCTTCGGTTCTGGAGTGCTCATTTCGCCAAGTCAGGGAATGGATGGAGCATTTAGCATACCTTGGGAAGCTCTGAACAAGTCACCGCGTCGCATGCATCTGTGGATTCGGGCCGTGACTTGTTCAGAGCTTCCCTTGGAAGCACGGAACGAATGGATGATTTATGATGGGCCGCCACGCGCCACAGGAAGCCCAGCCATGCCCGACACCCACGCAGCCCATGTCGCCGTCATCGGCGGTGGACCTGCCGGCCTGATGGCGGCCGGGGCGCTCGCCGCGGCGGGTGTCCCGGTCACCGTTTTCGACGCCAAGCCTTCGCTGGGGCGCAAGTTCCTGCGGGCCGGTGTCGGCGGGCTGAACCTCACACACGGCGAGGAGTATGCGGCGTTCTGCTCCCGCTTCGGCGACCGGCTGCCGCAACTCCAGGCCATGCTCGACCGTTTTCCGCCTTCGTCGGTGCGGCACTGGGCGGAAGGTCTGGGCGTCGATACTTTCGAAGGTTCTTCCGGCCGGGTTTTTCCCGTCGACATGAAGGCGGCTCCCTTGCTGCGGGCATGGGTGCAGCGCCTGCGCGGCCTGGGGGTGCAGTTCCGCCTGCGGCATCGCTGGCTGGGCTGGGATGCCGACGGGGGCCTGCGTCTGCTGTCGCCGGCGGGCGAACTGGCGCTGAGCCCGCCGGCGACGGTGCTGGCCCTGGGGGGCGGCAGTTGGCCGCAACTGGGCTCCGACGCAGCCTGGGTGCCTTGGCTGCGGGCGCGGGGGGTCGCCGTGGCGGCCATGCGCAGCGCCAACTGCGGGTTCGATGTCGGCTGGACGCCATACCTGCGCGGCCGGTTTGCGGGTACGCAGCTCAAGTCCGTGGCGCTCAGCTTCACCGATATGCGGGGCCGCACGGCAACGCGCCGCGGCGAGTTCGTGATCAGCGAGTACGGGGTGGAAGGCAGCCTGATCTATGCGTTCTCGCAAGGCCTGCGCGAAGCCATAGCAGCGGAAGGCCGGGCCACCTTCACGCTGGACCTGCTGCCGGAACACAGTGCCGAGCGCGTGCTGTCCGGGCTTGCGCATCCGCGCGGCGCCCGTTCGATGTCCAGCCATCTGCAAAGCCGGCTGGGAATCACCGGCGTGAAGTCGGCCCTGCTGCATGAAGTGCTGGACAAGGATGTGTTCGCGGATGCCGCGCGGCTGGCGCGCGGCATCAAGGCGCTGCCCATCACCGTCATCGCGGCGCGCCCCTTGGCGGAAGCCATCAGCACGGCGGGCGGCGTCCGCTTCGATGCCGTCGATGAGCGGCTGATGCTGAAAGCCCTGCCCGGCGTCTTCGTGGCCGGCGAAATGCTCGATTGGGAGGCGCCCACCGGGGGATACCTGCTGACCGCCTGTCTGGCGCAGGGCCTGTGGGCGGGGGAAGGCGCAAGAGACTGGCTGAGGGCGGAGCGATAATTGCTGGCGCATCCTCTTCCGCGGAGAGGCCTGGAATGGTCCGCGCGGTAAACCGCCGCCGGGGCAGGAATACGACGATCGAATCCAGGGATGAGCCCGGCGCCTCGGGCCGCGCAGGGCTCCCCGAAGACCGGAGAGGGAAGGAATATGGAAACAATGGAATTGCACCGTGGTCGCCTGATAGACCATATCCAGCTGGTCGTGCGCGACCTGGACACCAGTCAACGCTTCTACGAAGCGATCCTGTCCGTGCTGGGCGTGCCCATGGGCGGGCGGGGCGATGGATTTTTCTGGGCCGATGAACTGGTCGTGTCTTCCCGAGGGAGCGAGGCGGCGGCCGGCGAGCTGACCGGCCGCCATCACTTGGCTTTCCAGGCTCGCGATCAGGCCATGGTGCAAGCCTTCCATCAGGCGGCGCTGGCGCATGGGGGCCGCGACAACGGCGCTCCCGGCAAGCGTCCCTATCATCCGGATTATTACGCAGCCTTCGTGCTGGACCCGGACGGCAACAATATCGAAGCGGTTTATCACGGCCCGGCGGAACGCAGCGCGGAATCGGTGAAAGTCAGCTTCTGACATGAAACCGCCCGCGCTCGCTGCGTTCGATGGCCCCCCCGCGGGGGCTTCGGCATCCCTTGGACGGCCGGGCGCAGGCTGACCTGACGGCCTTCCCGGCGGCGCGCCCCGGCGGTCATTCCGGCGGCAGGCCCTTGAACGCCAGCAGATTATGCTTGACCAGATCGAGCATTGCCGCGAGCTGATGACGTTGATCGATGCTCAGGCCTTGCAGGAGCGCCTCGCTCATCTGGTCGCTCTTGACGCGCATGCGTTCGATCATGCCGCTGCCCTCGATCGTCAGGAAGACCAGTTTGGTGCGCCGGTCGTGAGGGCTGGCGGCGCGGCGCACCAGCCCCTGCGCTTCGAGCCGGTCGATCAGGCCTCCCAGGGCGGCGCGCCCGATTTCCAGTATTTCCGCCAGGTCGCTCTGCGACATGCCATCGTGCCGTGACAGGTAGGCCATCACCCACCATTGCGAGCGGGTGACGCCGTACGGCTTCATGACTTCATCGAACACTTTGCGGCGCAGGCGGGAGACGTCGTGCATCAGGAAACCCAGGCGCTGATCCCAGTTGTCGTGCTGCGCATCCTGCCTGCCGTTCCCGCCCGTGTCCGGCAAGGCGGGGGTGTTGTCCGTGGCGGCCATCGTGTGAAGAGGTGCTGTCATGCGAAGAAAGGTGCTTGAATGGTGAATGGGCCCATTATCTCAATCGTTGGTCGGCCGGGTATTCCCTTATATTGTATGCATACATACATTATGTTAGATTAACTTAATCCCGCTCTGCTGTACAGACAGGCGGAATCCATCACATCCAAGGAGGCCAAAATGGCTGGGCTGTATTACGAACAATTCCATGTCGGCCAGACATTCAAGCATGATATCCGGCGTACCGTCACCGAGGCCGACAATGTCCTGTTCACGGCCATGACCCACAACCCGGCGGCCATTCATCTGGACGCCGAGTACGCGAAAGGCACGGAATTCGGCCGGCCCATCATGAACAGCGCGTTCACCCTGGGGCTGATGGTCGGCATTTCGGTGGGGGACACCACACTGGGGACCACGGTGGGCAATCTGGGGTGGGACGAGGTGCGGTTTCCCCGCCCGGTATTCCCCGGCGACACCCTGCGGGTGGAATCCACCGTGGTCGAACTGCGGGACAGCAAATCACGGCCGCAAAATGGCATTGTCGTGTTCGAGCACCGGGCCTACAACCAGCGCGATGAACAGGTGGCGTCCTGCCGCCGCATTGCATTGATGCTGCGGTCGCCGGCGGCGCAAGCGGGCTGAACGGGGAACGGAGCCATGAACTTCACCCTGACCGAAGAGCAGGACGCCATTTGCAACGCGGTGCGGGCAATCGCCGCCCGCTTCGATGACGAATACTGGCTGCGCAAGGACAGCGAAGGGGGTTTCCCCGAAGAATTCTACCGGGCCATGGCGGATGCGGGCTGGCTGGGCATCGCCATGCCGGTCGAGCACGGCGGATCAGGCCTCGGCATCCTGGAAGCCGCCCTCATGATGGAGGCAGTCACGGCATCGGGCGCCGGCATGGCCGGCGCGTCGGCCATCCATATGAATGTCTTCGGGCTGCATCCCGTGGTGGTGCATGGCAGCGAGGAACAGCGCGCCCGCTGGCTGCCGCCCATCATCAACGGCGAGCAGAAAGCCTGCTTCGGCGTGACCGAACCGAATACGGGGCTGAACACCCTGAAGCTGCGCACCATGGCGGTGCGCGACGGCGATCGCTACATCGTGCGCGGCCAGAAAATCTGGATCTCCACCGCGCAGGTGGCCACCAAGATACTGCTGCTGGCGCGCACCACGCCGCTGGACCAGGTGACCGAACCCACGCGCGGCCTGAGCCTGTTCTACACAGACCTGGACCGCAGCCGCGTGAGCGTGCGCGAAATCGAAAAGCTCGGCCGCAAGGCGGTGGATTCCAATGAGCTGTTCATCGATGGCCTGGAAGTGCCGGTGAGCGACCGCATCGGCGAGGAAGGCATGGGCTTTTCCTACATCCTGCACGGCTTGAATCCCGAACGGGTATTGCTGGCGGCCGAAGCCACCGGGCTGGGGCGGGCGGCGTTGCGCCGGGCCGCCGGCTACGCCGCCGAGCGCATCGTCTTCGACCGCCCGATCGGCAAGAACCAGGGCATTCAGCACCCGCTGGCCGAACGCTGGGTCGAGCTGGAAGCGTCCGAACTGCTATACCGGCGCGCCGCCTGGCTGTACGACCAGGGGCTGCCCTGCGGCGCCGAAGCCAACGCGGCCAAGTTCTTCTGCGCGGAATCGGGTTTCCGGGCGTGTGAAACAGCCGTCCTGACTCATGGCGGCATGGGTTACGCCAAGGAATACCACGTCGAGCGCTATTTCCGCGAAGCCATGCTGCCGCGCATTGCGCCGGTGTCGGCGCAGCTGATTCTGAGCTACATCGCGGAACGGGTGCTGGGCCTGCCTAAATCGTACTAAGCGAGTGCCGCCGGGTCAGACTCATATACGGCAAACACCGAGCCGAAAACAAAGGGAAAACAGCATGAAGAAATCATCGAAGGTGATTATTACCTGCGCCGTGACGGGGTCCATCCATACACCGAGCATGTCGCCGTATCTGCCGATCACGCCCGAGCAGATCGCCGATCAGGCGGTGGCGGCGGCCGAAGCGGGCGCGGCGATGCTGCATCTCCATGCCCGCGACCCGGCCACGGGCCGGCCCGACCAGAGCCCGGAGCGCTTCGCGGCCTTCCTGCCGCAGATCAAAGCGCGCACGGACGCCATTCTGAACATCACGACCGGCGGCGGGCTGGGCATGACGCTGGAAGAGCGCCTGGCGCCGGCCAAGTGGGCGCAGCCCGAAGTCGCGTCCATGAACATGGGCTCCCTGAATTTCAATATATCCGGCGCGGGCGGCCGCATCAGCGAGTTCCTCCATGATTGGGAAAAGCCCTATCTGGAAATGACGCGCGACTTCATTCTTTCCAATACCTTCAGCCAGATCGAACGCGGCATTGGCACGCTTTCGGCCATGGGGACGCGCTTCGAATTCGAATGCTATGACGTCGGCCATCTGTACAACCTGGCTCATTTCGTCGACAGGGGCCTGATCAAGCCGCCATTCTTCGTGCAGTGCATTTTCGGCATATTGGGCGGCATCGGCGCCGACCATGACAACCTTCTGCACATGCGGTCCATCGCCGATCGGCTGTTCGGCGATGATTATTACCTGTCGGTGCTGGCGGCGGGCCGGCATCAGATGCCGTTCGTCACAATGAGCGCGCTGCTGGGCGGCAATGTGCGGGTGGGGCTGGAAGACAGCCTGTATGCGGGCAAGGGCCGGCTGGCGGAGTCGAACGCCGAACAGGTGGCCAAGATCCGCCGCATTCTCGAAGAGCTGTCCCTGACGGTCGCCACGCCAGGGGAAGCCCGGGAAATGCTCCAGACCAAGGGCGGCGACAATGTTGCGTTCTGAGTGTTTGTCAATTCAAGGGGACTGAACTGTGATGGATGCCTTGCAGGGATTGCGGGTGGTTGATTTTTCGAAGGTGCTGGCCGGGCCGTTGTGCACGCAGTACCTGAGCGACATGGGCGCCGAGATCATCAAGGTGGAGTCGCCGCTGGGCGACGACACCCGCCGCTGGCCACCGTTTCACAAAGGCGAGGGGACGGTTTTCCTGAGCGTCAACCGCAACAAGCGCAGCATGGTGCTGGACTTGAAGTCCGAGGCCAGCCGCGATGTCGTCCAGCGGCTGGTGAAGTCCGCCGACATCGTGGTGGAGAGCTTCGGGCCCGGCGTGCCCGAGCGCCTGGGCATCGATTACGATAGTGTCGCGGCGCTGCGGCCCGATGTGATCTATTGCAGTATCAGCGGGTTCGGCACTCAGGGGCCGCTGCGTGACGGCAAAGGCTACGACGTCATCCTCCAGGCGTACAGCGGCATGCTGGCCTTGACCGGCGAGGAAACCGGTCCACCGGCCCGCAGCCCGATTTCACCTATCGATCAGGCGACGGGCATGCATGCGGCCATGGGCATCGTGGCGGCGGTGGTGAGGCGCTTGCGAACCGGCCGGGGCACACGCATCGATGCCAGTCTGTTCGACACATCGCTCGCGTTCATGGCCTATGTCATGCAGAGCTACTGGGAACGCGGTGTGGAGCCCAAGCGCTGGGGCTCCGCCCATGAGTCCCTGTGTCCCTACCAGGTGTTCGATGCCAGCGATCGTCCCATTCTGCTGGGTGTCGCCAACGATGCGCTGTGGCAGACGTTCTGCAGAACGGTCGGCGATGCCGGCCTGGCGCAGGATGAGCGCTACGCCACCAATGCGGGCCGCGTCTCGCACCGGGAGCAGGTGCTGGAGGCCGTCGGTGCGCACCTGGCGCGCGACACCCGCGATGCCTGGCTGGAAAAATTCTCCAGGGCCGGCATCCCGTGCGCCCCCATTCTGGGAATTTCCGAAGTGCTTTCGCATCCGCATACGCTGGCCAGCGGCATGATCCAGCACCTGCCGTATGGTGAAGACGGGCTGAAGACGGTGTCGCAGCCGCTGCGGTTCGACGGGCAGCGCCCGGTGGCGCAGCATCCGCCGCCGGCATTGGGCGAGCATACCGAGGCCATTCTGGCTTCGCTGGGATACGAGCCGGCGCAGATCCGCCGGATCATTTCGGGGGCCTGATGGGCTGAAACGCGGCGCACGGGGCCGGGGCGGCCTATCCGAGGCCCCGCGAACGAACAGGGGGAAGCAGCGGTGTCCATCGACTTTTCCGTCGGCGACGGTATCGCCACCATCACCATTAACCGGCCGGAGCGGCGCAATGCGCTCGATGCCGAGCATTATGCGCTGTTGTCGGCCGCCTGGCAGCGGGTGCGCGACGACGATGGGATCCGCGTGGCCATCGTCACCGGGGCGGGCGACCAGGCGTTCTGCGCGGGGGCCGATCTGAAGTCCTTCGTGGGGTCGCCGCCGCCCTTGAGCGCGCTCATGTGCACCCAACAGGATCTATTGCTCAATCGCGGCATCGAGCTGTGGAAACCGGTGGTGGCGGCCGTCAACGGCTATTGCCTGGGTGGGGGCATGACGCTGCTGCTGGCCACCGATGTGCGCGTCTGCACTGAATCGGCCACGTTCGGCCTGAGTGAGGTGCAACGGGGGGTGTTTCCGGCCAACGGCGGCACGCAGCGTATTGCGCAGCAGCTGCCGCATGCCATCGCTATGGAAATGCTGCTGATCGGCGATCGGTTCGATGCCGCCACGGCGGCACGCTGGGGCCTGGTCAATCAGGTGGTGGCGCAGGACCGGCTGATGGAGACGGCCCTGGCCTATGCCCACCGTCTGGCCGCCAATGCGCCGCTGGCCGTGCAGGCCGCCAAAGAACTGGCATTGCGCAGTCGCGACCTGGATCTGGCGGGGGGGCTGCGCATGGAGCAGCTCTTCCTGCGCCTGCTGCAGACGTCCGAAGACGTGCAGGAAGGCGCGCAGGCCTTTGCGCAACGCCGTCCGCCGTCCTTTCAGGGTCGGTGAACCGTTTTCATTACATCAGGAGGAGTTTTACATGCCATTGAGATCGTTATTGTTCGTGCCGGGCGACAGTGAGCGCAAGCAGGCCAAGGCGGCCGGCGTGGGCGCCGATGCGTTGATTCTGGATCTGGAGGATTCCGTCGAGGCGTCGCGCCTGCCGGTGGCGCGCGAGATGGTCCGCGAGTACCTGGCGGCCCACGCCGATGAGGCGGCGCAGTTGTGGGTGCGCATCAACCCGCTGGATTCCGGGCTGGCCCTGGACGACCTGGCCGCCGTGGTTCGCGCCGCGCCGGCGGGCATCCTGCTGCCCAAGGTGAGCGGCGCCGCCGATATCGTGCTGCTGGACCGCTATCTCAGCGCGCTGGAAGCGCGGGACGGCCTGACGCCCGGCGCCATCGGCATCGTGCCCGTGGCCACCGAAACCCCCCAGGCGATGTTTGCGCTGGGCGAGTACAAAGGCTGCAGCCCCCGGCTGCGCGGGCTGACATGGGGGGCCGAAGACCTGGCGGCCGCGGTCGGTGCGGCCAGCAATAAGCAGGAGGACGGCGAATACGATTTCACCTACCGGATGGCCCGTTCGCTCTGCTTGCTGGGTGCGCATGCGGCCGGGGTCGCGGCCATCGATACTATTTGGACGAATTTCCGTGATCCCGAAGGGCTGTCGAGGGATGCGGCCCGCGCACGCCGGGCGGGATTTTCCGGAAAGATCGCCATCCATCCCGACCAGGTTTCCCTGATCAACCAGGCGTTCACACCCGACGCCGACGAAATCGCCCGGGCGCAGCGCATCGTCACTGCGTTCGAGCAATCCCCGGGAGTGGGCACATTGCAGCTTGACGGGGAAATGCTGGATCGCCCGCATCTGAAGCAGGCGCAACGCATTCTGGCCAATGTTCCCGCCGCTCACTAGTGTCAACAGGACCTAATCCCATTCATCACAGCATGCCTACCGTTCACAGACTACGGGGGCCTCATCAAGGAGACTCATCATGCCTTCAGTGTTCAGCAAGTTGTGCGTGACCGCCTGCGTCGCGCTCATTCACGTCGCGGCCCAGGCGCAGCCCGCCTACCCGACGCAGCCCGTCCACCTGATCACGGCCTTTGCGGCAGGCAGCGCCAGCGACATCGTGGCCCGCATGATCGCCGAAAAGCTGCAGGGGGAACTGGGGCAGCCGGTGATCGTCGACAACAAGCCCGGCGCGTCCGGTCAGATCGGCACCGATTATGTCGCCCGGGCCCAACCTGACGGCTACACCATCATGCTGGCGACCAACACGACCCATTCATCCAACCCTTATCTGTTCAAGCAGCTGCGCTACGACCCGATCAAGGACTTTACTCCCCTTGTACAGGTCTGCAATTTCCCCTTCGTGCTGGCAGTGGGCAAGGATGTGCCCGCCAACAGCGTCGCGGAACTGCTGGACTACGGCAAAAAGCAGCGCGGCAAGCTCAACTATGCCTACGGCAACAGTACGGGGCAGATTGCCGCGGCGTCCTTCGACAAGATCACCGACCTGGGGGCGATTGCCGTGCCGTACAAGAGTTCTCCGCAGGCGATGACCGACATCATCGGTGGACGCGCCACCTTCATGTTCGCGGATCTGGCCTCGGCGGCTGGGCATATCAAGTCGGGATCCCTGCGCGCGCTGGCCGTTTCCACCGAGGGGCGCAGCTCCCTGGCTCCGGATCTTCCATCCGTCTCCGAAGCGCTGGGCACGCCTGGTTTCGACCTGGCCGCCTGGGTCGGCATATTCGGGCCGGCAAACCTGCCCGAAGCGATCGCGACACGTCTTGGGGATGCCCTGTATGACATCGTGTCTTCCGACGAGATCCAGAAAAAGCTGACGAATATGGGGGCCGAGCCCACGCCGGCCAGGGCCGCCGACTTCGGGCCTTTCGTGGTGCGTCAGCTCGATGTGTGGGGGGGCAAGGTGAAGGAAGCAGGCATCGAGGCCCAGTGATGTTCTGACGAGCCTTCCCGACGCGGAAGCGCCCGTCATGCACAGAACGCCGCATTTCTTCGGGCTACGCGCCCATCGTCAAGTACGGCGTCGCCCGCGTTTCACCGGGCGCGGCTTGGCGCCGGGCGCGGGCGCGGTGCTTTCCCGGACGATCAGTTCGAAGGGGACGACGGTCGTCCGCAGGCCCGGTTCGCCGTTGGCGCGCGCCAGAAGGAATTCCGCCGCGCGCTCGCCGATTTCTTCCGCGGACAGCCTTATGGTCGTCAGCGCCGGGCTGAAATGGGCGGCGAGTTCCGTATCGTTGATCCCGGCGACGGATAGTTCCTCAGGCACGGAAAGCCCCAGACGGCGGGCTTCTATCAAGGCGCCGAACGCTAGCATGTCGGTTCCGCAAAGCACGGCCGTGGGACGTTTCGCGGTGCTCATCAATTCGCGCAGGGCCAGCTGGCCATCGATGATCTTGTGCGAACGTTCGATCAGCTTCTCTTGCGGAAGCGCCGCGCCGCGCGATTTCAACGCCTGGTGTATGCCGGCGATGCGTCCCGCCGCCCGATCGCTTTCCCCGGTGCGCTGGGCGATTATCCCGAATTCGGTATGGCCGAGATCGAGCAGATACTCGGCCAGCACGCGGCCGATCTCGCGGTTGTCGAATCCGACGCACGGCCTGTCGGTGTCGATCACCCACGTGTTGACAAAAGGAATGTCCTTGGCGGACAGGATGTCGTAGACCTCTTGTTCGTGCCGGGCGCCGACCAGCATCAGCCCGGCGATGCCCTGCGAGCACAGGGCCCGCACCTGACGGAGCTCTTCTTCCCGGTCGTAGTTCGAACTGGCCAGCAGCAGGGTGTAGCCGGCGCTCGTCACCTTGCGCTGGAGCGCGGCAATGCCAATCGCGAAGTTGGCGTCTTCCAGTGTGGGAACGATGGCGCCTATGGCCATCGAGCGCTGCGTTGCCAGCGCGCGCGCCGCCGCATGGGGCGTATATCCCAGCAGGCCGGCGGTACGCCGCACCTGCTCCCGCAGCGCGGGGGCCACCTTGGGGTTCCCGTTCAGGACGCGGGATACCGTGGCCAGCGATACGCCGGCGGCGCGCGCCACGTCCCGGGCCGTGACGGCATTGCCCCGGGGGCGCGGCTGGCGGATCTTAAGCTGTTCGGACTTGTCGCTCATCATTCTTACCCTGTCGTTCCGACGACATTCTAAGAGAGTGCGCGCCGTTGCCGCA
Organism: Alcaligenaceae bacterium; assembly: GCA_013416455.1. Classification (GTDB taxonomy): domain Bacteria; phylum Pseudomonadota; class Gammaproteobacteria; order Burkholderiales; family Burkholderiaceae_B; genus Yanghanlia. Next base: position 228,254 of record JACCES010000005.1, read on the forward strand.
CTGCGCATCCGCAAGGACGGCCAGCCGACAATGCGCGCATCTGCCTTCTTGACGCTGAATCGGAACATCTTTATAGTTTTGAGAAACCGGTTTCTCATTTGCCGGCCGGCAAGGCGGTTCCCGGCCCGACCGCCGGCGCATTCAATCAATACAAGGCCACTTCGGCTCTCTCCTGGAGACAATAATGACCACGTACCAAAGCGCAAGCCTCGTCCTTCAGGACGAGGTCAAGCGAGGCAATACCAATGCGGCGCCGAAGGCGCCCCTGCATTGTGGCGGAGAAGCTCCGGCCCCAGGGCCGGGGTTCTTCACTTTCCGTTCTAGGGCCCCTCTGATCAAGTCCCCGCGCCGCGTGCATCTGTGGAATCGGGCGATCCGCTTCGTTGCAAATGCTCGCGATAGCTACGGCTATCACTGCGCTTTGCGCCTCGCATCTCACTCCGATCCACAGCGCCCGCTTTCCGCTCGACTTGATCAGAGGGTCCCTACCTCGCATTTCCTGCGTTCCGTGCTTGCGGCGGCACTGTTCGCCACCACGGCCACGGTCGCCGCGCAGACCTTTCCCGAGCGGCCCATCCGCATGGTCGTCGGCTTCCCGCCGGGCGGCGGCGTCGACCTGGCCGCGCGCATCGTGGCCGAGGGCATGAGCAAGGCATTGGGCCAGACCATCGTGGTGGAAAACCGCTCGGGCGCCGCCGGCGGAATCGGCGCGGCGGCCGTGGCGCAGGCGGCGCCCGACGGCTATACCATCCTCATGGGCAATACTGGTTCGCTGACCATCAACAAATTCCTGTATTCCGACCAGACCGTGGACACGATGAGGGATTTCGAGCCCGTCGCCCTGGTCTCCACGGCGCCGCTGGCGATCGTCGCCCACCCCTCGGTACCCGCGAAGAATCTGTCCGAGCTGGTGGAAATGGCCCGCAAGGAGCCCGGCAAGTACACCTTCGGCACGGGCGGCGCCGGCAGCATTTCGCATCTTGCGATGGAGCTGCTCAAGATGCAGACAAAGACCGACCTGCTGCATGTTCCCTACCGCGGCGGTTCGCCGGCCGTGCAGGATCTCATGGCCGGACAGCTGGATGTCGTCGTGGAAGGGGTGCCGCTGACGGCGCCGTTGATCCTCGATGGCAGGATCCGTGGCCTGGCGGTGACTTCGCCGGAACGTTCCGACGTCCTGCCGGATGTGCCCGCGGCCAAGGAATCGGGCTTTCCCGACTTCGTGGTGACCGCCTGGTACGGCATTGTCGCGCCCAAGGGGACGCCCAAGGAAGTGATCGAAGCGCTCAACCGCGCGGCCAACACGGCATTGCAGGATCCCGCATTGCAGGAACGGTTCGCCCAGCAGGGTTCCTCCGTCGCCGGCGGTTCCCCCGCCGAGTTCGGTGACCACCTGCGCGGCGAGCTGTCCAGATGGGAGGGCGCGGTGAAGGCGGCCGACCTCCGCCTGCAGTGAATCATTCCTCCATCAGGTAAGAAACCGCTTACACAGTATCGAACATTGGGTACGGCATGCATCGAAGGAGACTTTTTTGAGCACCACATCCAAGCAAGGGCTGGCCAATGGCCTGACCAACTATGGGGACAAGGATTTTTCTTTGTTCCTGCGGCGCGCCTTTGCCGCCGCGGCGGGCCACTCGCCGGAGATGATGTCCCGGCCGGTGATCGGCATCGCCCAGTCGGCAAGCGGCTTCAACCCCTGTCACCGCACGTTTCCGGAGCTGGTGGAAGCCGTGAAGCGCGGGGTGCTGGTGGCCGGCGGCCTGCCGCTGGATTTTCCCACCATCTCGCTGGGGGAGCCCTTCACGTCGCCCACCACCATGAAGTTCCGCAACCTGATGGCCATGGATGCGGAAGAAATGATCCGCGCTCAGCCCATGGATGCCGTTGTGCTGATCGGCGGCTGCGACAAAACCGTGCCCGCGCTGCTGATGGGTGCCGCTTCGGCGAACCGCCCCGCCATCCAGCTGGTTCCCGGGCCGATGCTGCCCATGTCGCACAAGGGCGAACGCCTGGGCGCCTGTACGGATTGCCGGAGGTTCTGGTCCAAGTACCGGGCCAATGAACTGACGCAGGACCAGATCGACGAGGCGCAGACCAAGCTGGCCACCACGGCCGGCACCTGCGGCGTGATGGGCACCGCCAGCACCATGGCTTCGATCGCCGAAGCCCTGGGCATGTCGCTGCCGGGCACGGCGGCCATTCCCGCCGTGCATGCCGACCGCCTGCGCGCGGCCGAGGCCTCGGGCCGGCAGGCCGTCGCACTGGCGCTCAACCCGATCCGCCCGAGCGACATCATCACGCGGGATTCCGTGGAGAACGCGCTGCGGGTGCTGCTGGCGATAGGCGGGTCCACCAATGCCATCATCCATCTGACGGCGATTGCGGGCCGGGCGGGTGTCGATGTCTCGCTGCCGCGTCTGAACGAGCTGTCCGATACGACGCCCGTGCTGGTCAACCTGAAGCCCACCGGCGAGCACTACATGTCCGATCTTTATGCCGCCGGTGGCGTGGGGGCAGTGCTGCGCGAACTCAGGCCGCTGCTCAATCTGAATTGCATGACAGTGACCGGCGAAACCCTGGGGCAACGCCTGGATGCGGAAGATACCTGGGTGGACCGCGACGTAGTGCGCAGTTTCAGCGAACCCTACCGCCCCCAGGGCGGCCTGGTCGCGCTGTTCGGTTCGCTTGCGCCCAATGGCGCCATCATCAAGCGTTCGGCCGCCGATCCCGCCCTGTTCGAACGGGAAGGGCGGGCGGTGGTCTTCACCTCACTGGAAGACCTGTCGTCGCGCATCGACGATCCCGCGCTGGATGTCGCCGCCGACGATTTCCTGGTGCTGCAGAATGCCGGGCCCACCAGCGAAGCGGGGATGCCGGAGGCGGGTTATCTGCCGATTCCCGCCAAACTCGCCCGTGCGGGTGTGAAGGACATGGTGCGCATTTCGGACGCGCGAATGAGCGGGACCGCCTATGGCACGGTGGTGCTGCATGTTTCGCCCGAAGCGGAAGCCGGCGGGCCCATAGGCCTGGTGCGCACGGGCGATCGGATACGGGTTTCGGTCAAGAACCGCCGGATCGACCTGCTCGTAGGCGAAGACGAACTGGCCGAGCGCCGGGCGCGGGCGCCGGCCGGGCGATCGCTGCCGACACGCGGATACGACAGGCTCTACAGACAGTCCACGCTGCAGGCGGAACACGGCTGCGATTTCGATTTTCTGCGGCCGGACGGGCTCCAGCCACGGGCTTGAGTGTTTTACGATATCGAACAGGATGGAAAATGGATCTGGAATTGAATGACAAGACCGCCCTGGTGCTGGGCGGGGGCGGCGGCATCGGCCGCGCCGTTGCGGTGTCGCTGGCAAGGGAAGGGGTGAAGGTGGCGGTTGCCGATATCGATGCCGGCGCGCTGGCTGAAACGGTGAAGGCCGTTCAGGCCGCCGGCGGCCGGGCGCTGCCCCTGGAATGGAATCTGGGCGAACTTGCCGTTATCGACGAAAACGTCGCCAGGATAGAGGCCGAGTTCGGGCCGGTGGATATTCTGGTGAACAATACGGGCGGCCCGCCGCCCACACCGGCCGCGGGACAGGATCCCGCGCTCTGGGAAAAGGGTTTTCAATCCATGGTGCTGTCGATCATAAAGATCACCGATCGCGTCCTGCCCAATATGCGGGCCCGCAAATGGGGGCGCATCGTCACCAGCGCATCCTCCGGGGTTGTGGCGCCGATTCCCAATCTGGCGATTTCGAATGCCTTGCGCATGTCTCTGGTCGGATGGTCCAAGAGCCTTGCGCGCGAGGTGGCAAAAGAAGGCATTACCGCCAATATCATTGTGCCGGGGCGCATCGCCACTGACCGGATCCGGTTTCTGGATCAGGCCAAGGCCGAGCGTGAATCAAGGCCGGTGGAATCCGTCATGGCGGAAAGCACGGCGTCCATTCCGGCGGGGCGTTACGGCGAGCCGGCCGAATACGCCAATGTGGTGGCCTTTCTGGCCAGTCAGGCCGCGTCATATGTCACCGGCGCGACCATCCGCGTGGACGGCGGCCTGATTGCGAGCGTCTAGGGCCTGTTTGATTGTTCCCGCATGGATATCCGGATCAGCCAAACAGGACACCAGGCAGCTGCCCCGACCGAAAATACACTAAAGGCTGTTGGCCGGAGTGCTTCGCGCTCGAATGGTTCAGAGCTTTCATAATTTCAGGGAATTGATCATGTCCGATGACACCGAAATCTTTCAGGCGCTCAGCCGCGTGTCGACCGCCACCATTACGACGATCCTGCTCAAGAAAGGATTGCGCAATATATGGATGCGCGGCGTGGCGCCGCTCAAGCCGGGGCAGCCGCGCCAGGTCGGCAGGGCATTCACCTTGCGCTTCATCCCCGCTCGTGAAGACCTCGCCACGCCCGCCGCCTGGTCCTCGCCCGTCTCGACACGCGCCGCCGTGGAAGCCATGGCGCCGGGAAGCATCGTCGTGGTGGATGCCATGGGCAACACGGATGCCGGAATCTTCGGTGACATCCTGTGCGAAAGAATGGCCCGGCGCGGAGTCCGGGCGCTGATAACCGACGGCGCGATCCGTGATCTGGACGGGGTCCATGCCTCATCATTGCCCGTGTGGGCCCGGGGTGTTTCCGCTCCTCCCGCGATCGCGGCGCTGACTTTCGTCGGCTGGGATGATCCCGTCGGCTGCGGCGGCGTGGCGGTGTTTCCGAATGATCTGATCGTGGCGGACAACGACGGCGCGGTCGTCATTCCCGATGCGCTGCTCCCGGACGTGCTCGAACAGGGCGGGGACCAGGAAGATCTCGAAGCCTGGATAGTGAGTGAAGTCGAAAAGGGGGCGGCGTTGCCCGGCCTGTATCCACCCAGCGAGGAAACGCTGGCCCGCTATCAAAAGGACAGGGGCGGAAGAAAAGTCTGAATCGCGCGTAAATGCCTCTTCGATCATGCCGGTTTTGCCTGGGCAAGGCTATCGTGTTTCCAGGAGGATGGTGTCTGAAATAGCGAAGCATTTGCATTTATATATAAGGAAAATGATGGAGAAAAAGGTTTTGCATGCTTCGCCCGCATCAAACTGGGCATGAAATGCAATATAAGGCGCGCGGCCAATTGAGCTTCGTCTGACAAGACGCCATATATCAGCAACGGCGGCTGATTTCCATGTAAGCTACTTCTCAAAAAAGCTTGGAGAAGCATGCGATGGTGTCCTGGCTGCACCACCTTGGCAAACGGTCGAATTTGATAATCGCATCGGTGTGCGCCGTTGTGATTCTCGGCACCTGGCTCGCCACACTGCAGCGCATTGCTTCCGAACGCGAGCAGGCGATGGATGCCGTCATGAATTCCAATTCGAACCTGGCCATTGCTTTTGAACAGCAGGTGGTCCGCACCTTTAGGGCGGCGGAACAGGTTGCGACTTTCGTGCGCGATCAATATGCGCGGCAAGGCCCCGGGATCGATCTGCGGGAATGGGTCGAGCGCGGCATCATCCGGGAAACGATGTTCACCATCATCAGTGTGGTGGATGAATCGGGCAATATCGTCAGCAGCAGCCTCGGCGCCGCGTCGGTGAACTATTCCGACCGCGAATTCTTCGTGGCGCAGCGCGAAGCCGCAAGCGACGAGCTGTTCGTGAACCCGCCCGTCGTGGGCCGTCTTTCCGGCGCGGCGAGAATCCCCATGTCCCTGCGTGTTTCCCATCCCGACGGAAGCTTCGGCGGCGTGGTGGTGATGTCGGTGGATCCCGATAATTTCACGGATTTCTATCGTCATGCCGACTTGGGCGGCCGGGGCTTGCTGGAACTCGCCGGCCTGGACGGCGTGGTCAGGGGGCGCAGAATAGGCCAGGGGAGCGATTCCGGCCAGGATGTCACCCGCCTGGCCTGGTTCCAGCGGCAGCCGCTGGCTCCATCGGGCAGCTTCGTCGATGACGGCGCCGCGCTGGATGGCGTGGCGCGCATCGTCAGCTACCGCAGCCTGATGGACTATCCGATGATGGTGACCGTGGGCACCGCCTATGCCGACGAACTGGCGCCGGCCACGCAGCGGCGGGCGTATTATCTGGCGGCCGCCAGCGTCGTTTCGGGCGTCCTGCCGGTCTTCGCGTGGCTGCTCATGTCGCTGCTGGCGCGCCAGCGCGCCGCGTCCGATGCCCTGTTGTCCAGCGAGGCCCTGTACCGGGCCACCTTTCATCAAGCGGCCACCGGCATCGCCCACATCGCGCCGGACGGCCGCATTCTCGGCATGAACGAGAAGTTCTGCCACATGCTGGGCTACAGCGCGGATGAACTCCGCGCACGCACCATATTCGAACTGAGCGACGCCGATACCCACCATGCGGTACGGCAGTTGATGAGGCATTGCCTGTCGGCGGCTTCCCCGGCTTTTTCCGCCGAAATCGAAAAGCCATACCGGCGCAAGGACGGTTCCATCCTGTGGGTGTGCGAAGCGCTCGGGGTGGTCAGGGACAGCCAGGGCAGGCCGGATTTCCTCGTGGCGGTGACACAGGACATCACCGCCCGCAAGGAACTCGAAGCGCGCCTGTCGCACGACGCCCTGCACGATGCGCTGACGGGTCTGCCCAATCGCACCCTGTTCCAGGACAGGCTCATCCAGGTGATGGAGTCGTCGCGCCGGCATGGCAGGCTGGCGGCGGTTCTTTATCTGGATCTGGATGGGTTCAAGGAAATCAATGACAGCCATGGTCATGCGATCGGGGACATGCTGCTGCAGGAGGTCGCGCAGCGCCTGAGAAACAGCATGCGCATCGAAGACACGGTGGCCCGTTTCGGCGGCGATGAGTTCGGTATCGTGCTGGATACGATCATGAGCGCCGGCGACGGCGAGCTGGTTGGCGCCAAAATCGTCGAGGCGCTGTCGAGGCCTTATGAGATCGAGGGAATCACGATCAGAATTTCGGCCAGCGTGGGCGCCGCGGTATTTCCCACTCACGGCCAGGATGTCCGCGGCCTGGTCTCTCATGCCGATGCCGCCATGTACGAGGCCAAGAAGAAAGGAAAGATGGGAACGGCGGCGGCCGAGGTGCCCGGCCGCCCCTGACTCCGCGCAGTGTCCGCGGGGAAAGGTATGATCACGGAAGCCCGAGCGTCCCGCTCGGTTGGTTCGTGCATGGATATTCGGATCAACCAAACGGGACACTGGATCATCCCTCTTTTCAAAGGAAGCTTGACATGACTTCGCTGTATCTGGTTCTTGATATGCAGAACGATCTTGTGCACGCCGATGGCCCGAATGGCAAATCATCGCTGGGCGAGCAGGTGGCGGCACGCAGCATCCTTCCCAAGACCCGTGCCGCCATTGAAAAGGCGCGGCGGGCCGGCGTGCGGGTCGGTTTCGTCACGGTGGGCTTTTCGCCGGACTACCGCGAATGTCCCCGCGAGTCGCCGGTCTTCAAGGGTGCGCCGGACGCCGGCATATTCAAGCTCGATTCATGGGGCACCGAGGTCCACCCCGACCTTCCGCAACAGGAGGGCGATCTGCATGTGGTCAAGCATCGTGTCAGTCCGTTCTATGCCACTTCGCTGATGGCGCAATTGCGGGCGTTGAACATCGAGCGCATCTACTGTTCGGGTGTGTCGACGCAGGCGGTGGTGCAGGCCACGGTGCGCGATGCGCACGACCGCGATTATGAAGTGGTGCTGCTCGAAGACTGTTGCGCGGCACATGGCGCCGAAGAACATGAAAACTCGGTGAAGAGCCTGCGCATGTTCTGCACCGTAACGACATCCGACGAAGTCGTGTTCTCCTGATCCTCGCCCGCATGGCGGCCTGAAAAGAGAGCCCGGGCGGCTCTCTTTGTTTTGGCCGCGCGGCTGCGCGCAAGCCTCGTTGTTCACGACAAGATCGAGAGGCGCCATATCAATGCGGTGCGGTGACTTGTTCAGAGCTTAATAATAATTAAATTAATCTCAATAGTCGGCGTGAATGGCATGCAGTATGCTGAACAGCACCCATTCCTGGGTTCATCGCAATGGACAGGCATGCCGCCGGCCTTCCGGGCGCACGCATAACATCAATAAAGAAGGCAATTTTACCGCTCGAATCATTCAGAGCTTCCTTAATCCGGCAGCCTGTCCGGGCCGTTGCAATCACATTCACTTAAAGGAGAGGATGCCGAAAAAGGTGAGCAATTCGGATTCACGGAAGCGATGGCGAGTATCGGCCGGCTCAAGGGCCGGCCCAATCATGGATATCCGCGATCATTCCCACGGGGCGGAAGTCTCTGAATCCGATCACCAGAGGGTATCCATACGAGACGATCATGATTCGAGCAAAAAACGCCATCCGGAATCTGGTTCGCTGTACCATCGCCGGAGCGATGACGGCATTCATGTGGGCCGCTCACGCGGCGGATTTCCCATCACGGCCCCTCACCCTCGTCGTTCCCTATCCCGCCGGCAGCGCGACGGACAATGTGGGAAGGCCTCTGGCACAGGCATTGCAGAAGAATCTGGGCGAAAATGTCGTGGTGCTGAACCGCGCCGGCGCGCAGGGGACAATAGGCGCCAATCACGCGGCGCGAAGCGACCCCGACGGCTATACGCTGTTGCTGGCGTCGACCACGATGTTCGCCGGCGACAGCCTGTTCAAAAGCCTTCCTTATGATCCGATAAAGAGCTTCGAACCCATTGCGGGAATCGGCTCGACTTCCATGATGTTCATGGTCAGGGAAGACTCGCCCTATAAAACCATCGAAGACCTGATCGCGGCGGTCAAATCCAAAGGCGATTCCATCAATATCGGTTTCGGCGCGGCCAGCGCCCAGGTCGTGATCGCCATGTTCACGGAAGAAACCAAGGGCAGTGTCACCCCGGTGAGTTACGGCGGCACGCCGCAGGCCCTGAATGACCTGATCGGCGGCCAGATACCCGTGGCCGTGGTCGATATCGGTAATGGCGTCGCCCAGATGAACAGCGGGCGCCTGCGCGCCCTGGCCATTTCGGCCCGGGCCCGGAGCGATGCCGCGCCCGATGTGCCGGCGCTGTCCGAATCGCTGCCGGGCGCCGCCCTCGAAACCATTATTGCGGTGATCGGGCCGGCGGGCATTCCGCAACCGGTGGTTGAACGGTTGAACCGTGCTTTCCTCGAAGTGATGGAAACGCCCGAAATCAGGCAGAGCTTCAAGGCCACCACGACGGAAATCCAGCCGCTTTCCACCGCCGAACTGGTCAAGCTGCTGGAAAACGACCTGCCGCGCTGGCATGAACTCATCAAGGCGGCCGGTATCGAGCCGCAGTAAGAGGGAAGGGGAACGGAGGCTCCGGCCCGCCGGCCGGAGCACTCTGGAATTACACGGGATCCCAGTCGAAAACGTCTTGCGACCGATCCAGCTTGTAGAAGGATGGCCGCAGGGCGGGGATGACGCGTTCCGCGACGCTTTGAGGCGTCCAGCCTTCCGCGGTGTGCATGCCGCGCAGCGGGCGCATCTGACTCATAAGGAAAATTTCATTGGCGCGCACGGAAAATATCTGCCCGCTTACGTCGGCGGCCTGATCGCTTGCCAGAAACACCGCCAGGGGCGCGATCTTGCTGGTTTCCATTTTCTGCAGGCGTTCGACACGCGCCTTTTGTTCGGGCGTTTCGGTCGGCATGGCGCCGATCATGCGGCTCCAGGCGAAGGGCGATATGCAGTTGGAACGCACATTGAACCTCGCCATGTCCATGGCGATGGATTTGGACAGCGCCGCGACCCCCAGCTTGGCGGCGGAATAGTTGGCCTGCCCGAGGTTGCCGATCAGGCCGGACGTGGACACCATGTGGATGTACGAGCCGGACTGCTGTTCCTTGAAGTGGGGCGCGGCGGCTCGCGAAACATAGAAGGCGCCATTCAGGTGCACGTCGATCACGGCACGCCATTCGTCCACGCTCATATTGTGGAAGTAGCGGTCGCGCAGAATGCCGGCGTTGTTGATGACGCAGTCGAGCCGGCCGAAGGTTTCGACGGCCTGGGCGACCATGCGGTTGGCGGCTTCCCAGTCGGCCACGCTGTCGCCGTTGGCCACCGCCACGCCGCCGGCGGCTTTGATCTCGTCCACCACGCTCTGGGCACGTGAAATATCCCGCCCTTCGCCGTTCACCGTGGCGCCCAGGTCGTTCACCACCACCCGCGCGCCTTCCCGAGCCAGGGCGATGGCGAAGTCGCGGCCGATGCCGCCCCCGGCGCCGGTGACCAGCACGACCTTGTCCTTGACGAAGCCGCCGGCGCTCATTGCTCGTCCTCCGGGCCCCGCGGCCGCATGTGCGCCGTGGCATCGTCTTCTATGCGATGCCAGATCTCGGCCGCCATGGGGCGGCGCGCTTCTTCGAGAATGTGGCCGACCAGGCCGACGGCGCGCGCCATGACGCCCAGACCGCGGCAGATCTTCCAGTCGAATCCCATTTCGCAGCACAGGGCGCCGATGGCGCCGGTGGCGTTCATGGGCAGGACCTTGCCGCTGGCGTTGCCGGCTTCCGTGGCGACGGCATCCATCAGCCGCACATAGGGGCCATGGAAGCCGTTTTCCTGCGCGAGCGCCTTCAGGCGCGGCGTGCGCGGGTCGATCGGTTTGTGGAAGGGGTGGCCGATGCCGGGGATGATCCGGCCCTGTTCGCGGTAGGACTCCACCACGGGGCGGGCCAGTGCGGCGAAGTCGGCATCCGCGTCCGGCTCGGGCATGGCATCCTTCAGCATTCTGGCGGCGCCTTCTATGCTGCCGACGAACACGGTGCCCAGGCCATTGAGGCCGGCCGCCACGGCCCCCTGCAGCGATTCCGGCGCGCCGAGGTAGGTCAGGCGGGCCACCAGCGCACTGGGCGTGATGCCATGTTCCACCAGGGTGACCACCATGGCGTTGAACATGCGGGATTCGGCCGGTGTGGGAAACCGGCCGGTGAGCTCCAGGAAACCCATGTCGCCCAGGTTGAGATGGCCCAGGATGTCGTTGGTGAAATCTTTCCCGAACAATGTGATGCTGGAAGCGTCGCTCCAGCCGATGTCGGTGCGTAATTCTTTCTGCTTGCGCGTCATTGCTGCCTCCGTTCTTTTCATCGCGCCGAAAATCCTAGCATCGGGAGCGCGCCGCAACAATTAAAATGATCTGACGGATTGTTCAGACAAAAGAAGCGGATTCGCAGTGCCGGATCGTTTTGCCGGCTAAGCGCGGGGCTCGGCGGCCGAGAGCTCCGCCGAAACCAGGGGCACGCATATATCGATGAAGCGCATGGCCGCCGGCGACAGCGAATGGCCGCGAATCTTCACGATCGCAATGCTGCGCTTCAGTGACGGCCGGACGATGCGCAGGGCCTTGATGGTGGAGGCGCCCCGGGGCACCGCAATGGCGGGAAGAATGCCCACGCCCAGGCCGGCTTCGATCATGGCTATGACGGTGTTGACGTGGGTGAATTCGTAGCTCAGATCGAGGGACAGCCTGTCTTTCTGCGCGGCCTCCAGCAAGTATGCGCGCACATGCGAGGCATTGAATGCCATCAAGCGTATTTTCGATAATTCCCGAAAGGAAATCGCCCGTTTCCCCGCCAGTTTGTGATCGGCCGGGAATACCGCGACATAGTCGTCGTCGAACAGCGGCTGGTACTCGAACTCGGTGGGCGCGTCGGGCCGCAGGCCGATGCCGAAATCCACTTCGCGCTTTCGTATGGCGGTGAGAAGGTCAGGCTGCGACATTTCGCGCACTTTGATCATGATGCCGGGAAAATCCCGGGAAAACCGCGTCAGTATCGGGGGCAGCAGAGCGCCGGCGATCGTGGGCACACAGGCAAAGGACAGATTCCCCTGGTGCAGGTCGGCCACACGCTGGATCCGTTCGAATGCGGCATCGAGCTCCGCGATGGCCTTGCGCGCGCTGATCATGAGCAGTTCGCCATCCGGCGTGAGTTCGACCCTGCGCGTGGTGCGGTGAAACAGCGCCACGCCCAGACGTTCTTCGAGCTGCTTGATCTGCATGCTGACGGCGGGCAGGGACAGATGCACCTGCGTACTGGCTTCACGGAAACTGGAGTTCTCCGCGACCGCAAGGAAAGTGGAGAGCTGATTGAAATTCATTTTCATTTTTTACCTGAACAATCCGGGTGATTGTTTATGAATCCATGAACGTGACGCCATCCTAGCACGGAAGATTCGGGGGGGGGGGGGGCGGATGCCGGGACTCCCCGGACGCGGGATGAAGACGTTTCCTTAAGGATGCTCTGAACAATTCGAGCGGTAAGCAGGCGCCCTGGTTCGGAATGAGATGCAAGGCGCAAAGCGCAGCGATAGCCGTTGCTATCGCGAGCATTTGCAACGCGGCAGATCGCCCGAATCCAGGGATGCATGCGGCGCGGTGAATTGTTCAGAGCATCCTTAATAATCGTTCAGATTATTCTACTTGTTGCCCCTCCGCCGCACTCTTAATATGGGCGCTATCGAAAACAAAGGAGTGCGCCTTGTCCGACATCATCCGATACGAAGTCCGGGACGGCATCGCCGAGATTCTGCTGGACAGCCCGCCGGTCAATGGCATTACCGATGAAATGCTGGATACGCTGATGGCCTGCCTCGGGCGGGCCGGGGGCGATGCCGGCGTCCGCGCGATCATCCTGGGCAGTACCGTGCCCGGCCTGTTCTGCGGCGGGCTCGACCTGAAGAAATTCCGCACCGGTTCTCCGGCCGAGGTGCATGGCATCGTCGACAAGCTGTATTTTCAGCTGCACGCGCTGCAGGCCAGTCTGCCCAAGCCGGTCATCGCCGCGATCAGCGGCGCCGTCCGGGGCGGCGGCATGTCGATCGCGATCACCTGTGACATGATCGTGGCGGCCGACGATGCCACCTTCGGCTACCCCGAGATGGAGATCGGCCTGCTGCCTGCGATCCACTACCATCATCTGCCGCGCATCGTCGGCCGCTATCGCGCCTTCGATCTGCTGTTCACCGGACGCGAGTTCGATGTCAAGGAAGCCATGGAACTGGGCCTGGTCAGCCGCAGCGCTCCCCAGGCGGAACTGCTCGACCGGGCGCGCGAACTGGCCTCCATTTTCGCGCGCAAGTCGCCGGAGCTGATGCGGCTGGGCAAGTCGGCATTCGGCCGCGCCACGGACAACGGCTATCGGCAGGGGGCGGCCAGCGCGGTGGACCTCGTGTCCACCGTGTTCGGAACCTCCGATTGCGCTGAAGGGCTGCTCGCCTTCGTCGAGAAGCGCAGGCCGCGGTGGGGCGGGGCATGATGCCGCTCGCCGCCCTGCATGGGTTGCGGGTACTGGATCTGTCGCGGGTGCTGGCGGGGCCGATGGCGGCGCAGATTCTTGCCGATCTGGGGGCCGACGTCATCAAGATCGAGCGCCCGGGCAGGGGGGACGACAGCCGGGAGTGGGCGCCTCCCATGATGGTGCCGGAGCCGCGTTCGCCCCTGGACGAATCCGTCTATTTCTGGACCTGCAATCGCGGCAAGCGGTCGGCCACCGTGGATATCGCCTCCGCGGAAGGGCAGGCGCTGGTGGTGCGCCTGGCGCGCGACGCCGATGTGGTCATCGAGAATTACAAGGCCGGCACGCTGGCCCGCTACGGCCTGGATTACGAGAGCCTGCAGGCGGTGAATCCGCGCCTGGTGTATTGCTCGATCACGGGCTTCGGCCAGACCGGGCCTTATAGCGACCGCGCCGGCTATGACACTATCATCCAGGCGCTCGGGGGGCTGATGAGCATCACCGGGAATCCCGACGGCGCGCCGGGCGGCGGCCCCCGCAAATCGGGCCTGGCGGTGGTCGATCAGATGACCGCCCTGTATTCGGCCGTCGCCATCCTCGCGGCGCTGCAGGAGCGGCAGGTATCCGGCCGGGGCCAGCAGATCGACATGTCGCTGCTGGACGTCCAGGTGGCCGCGCTCACCAACATCGGCATGAATTACCTGGCCAGCGGCATGGTGCCGCGCAGGATGGGCAACCGGCTGGGCACCGTCTACCCCAGCGATAATTTCCGATGCAGCGATGGCGACCTGATGCTGATCGTCGGCAACGACATGCAGTTCCGCCGGTTCTGCGAAGTGATGGGGCTGCCGGAGCTGGCCGCCGACCCGCGCTTTGCGCGCAACGCCGACCGTCTGGCCCATGTGGCGGAACTCGAACCCCTGCTGCGCGAGGCCTTTGCCCATAGAAAGGTGGCCGAGTGCGAGACCCTGCTTTCCGCGGCGGGCGTGCCGGCGGCGCCGATCAATGATATCGGGCAGGTGTTCGAAGACCCGCAGGTGCTTGCCCGGGGGGTGCTGCGGGAAGTCGCAAGGCCCGACGGCACGGTGTCGCGCATGCTGGGCAGCCCGATCCGCATGTCCCGCTCGCCGCTGCGGGACGGCCGACCCCCGCCTCGTCTGGGCGAGCACACCGCCGAGGTCCAGGGCGGGTGGCCGTCGGCATCCTGATCAACGACCCGTATTGCCGTATCATTGGACGGAGAGCCGGATAAAGGCCGAACCGGGCGTTTCCCCGACGCCCGCTGAAGAATTCCCACACTGGAGACGCAATTGAAGCCGCTCAGAAACATCAAGGTTCTGGACTTGAGCAAGGTGATTGCGGGCCCGCTGTGCGCCCAGTATCTGGGTGAGCTCGGCGCGGATGTGATCAAGGTCGAGGCGCCGGGCACCGGCGACGACACACGATTATGGCAGCCGCAGGACCAAGGCATTTCCGCCACCTTCCTGTCTGTCAATCACAACAAGCGCAGCCTGACCCTGGACCTCAAGAACCCGCAGGCATTGACCGTAGTGCGGCGCCTGGCGGCGCAGGCGGACATCGTTCTCCAGGGTTTCGGCGGCGGGGCCGCGGAGCGGCTCGGCGTGGATTACGAATCGCTGAGGAAGCTCAATGAACGCCTGATCTACTGTGAAATTTCAGGATATGGGCGCGAGGGCCCGAAGGGCAAGGACCCGGGATACGACGTCATGCTTCAGGCCTTCAGCGGCATGCTGGCCACCATGGGCGACGAGAGCGGGGGGTTCGCGCGGGCCAGCTTTTCTCCCGTCGACGTGTCCACGGCCATTTACGGGTTCAGCGGCATCCTTGCCGCTCTGCTGGAGCGCGGCAACACGGGCAAGGGGGCCTATCTGGAAGTGTCCTTGCTCGACTCGGCCCTGGGCCTGATGACCTATCCCGTCCAGAACTTCCTGCGCAGCGGCAAACTGCCCCGCCGGATGGGTACGGCGCATCCGGCCATGACGCCTTATCAGGCCTTCGATGCCAAGGACGGGCCAATGATGCTGGGTGTGGGCAACGAGGCGCAATGGCGTCGTCTGTGCGAAGCGATGGGGCTGCACGATGTCGTCGATCACCCCGATTTCGCGACCAACGCCGACCGTGTCGCCAACCGGGACCGCATCGTGGCCATCGTGCAGGAGCGCGTCGCGCAAAAGACCGTGCAGGAATGGCTGACCCTGCTGGAAGCCGCCGGCCTTCCCTGTTCCGCCATTCATACGCTGGACCAGGCCCTGGCGCATCCGCAGGTGGCCTCCCGCAAGCTGATGGTCGAGAGCGAGCATCCCGTGCTCGGGGGCATCCGGAACATCGGTTTGCCGGTGCGTTTCGACGGCGAGGCGCGGGCGGCGTCGCGCACCCCCCCTCTGCTGGGGGAGCACAATATAGAGATTTTGCGTGAAGCCGGATATTCCCGGGCGGAGATAGACGCGCTTCATTCCGCGGGGGCCCTGGGGCCTGTCGCATGAACCTCATGACAGATGAAAACATGACTCAAGAACATTCTTTTGACCCTCGACAACACCGCATGGTGGAAACAAAATGGTTCGAAGACTTCGAAATAGGCGAGCGTTTCGTGCTTCCTTCGCGCACGATGACGGAAGGCATATTCGCCGCTTTCCAGATGGCGAGCGGCGATAATCATCCTGTGCATTACGATGTCGAATACTGCCGAGCCCGGGGCATGCCGCACATGCTTGCGCATGGTTTCCAAGTGCTGGCGCAGACCTGTGGCGGTTCAGGCTTTTTCGCCTACTACGTCGAGGATTCCCTGAAAGGGTTCATTGAGCAGAGCAGCCGTTTTCTGGGAATGGTATTCGTGGGGGATACCTTGTACCCGGCCCTGGAGGTCGTTGAGCTGACCCCGAACAGGACGACGGGGGTATTGAACCTTAAATCCACAGTCCACAATCAGCGCGGTGAACTGGTAATGGATGGCTATCAAAAATATCTGTTGCGCAAACGGCCGGCCTGACGCGGCCGGCCCCAAGCCGCCTCATTTAGGCTCGATACCGGCTTCCTTGATCAGGTCCAGCCATTGAGTGCGGTCGCGCTTCATGCGTTCCCTCATTTCCTGCGCCGTCATGGGGTCGAGTTCCGTCGACAGCGATTCGAGCTGCCGCTTGAAGTCGGGGGCGTTCAGCGCTTCAGTGGTGGCGGCGCCCAGTTTCGCGAGCACGGGCTCCGGGGTGCCGGCCGGCGCGACGAGGCCTATCCAGGTCAC
Source organism: Alcaligenaceae bacterium (assembly GCA_013416455.1). GTDB lineage: Bacteria > Pseudomonadota > Gammaproteobacteria > Burkholderiales > Burkholderiaceae_B > Yanghanlia. Next base: position 244,711 of record JACCES010000005.1, read on the forward strand.
CAGTTGAACACCCGGAAATATTTCCCCGAGTGTGGGGACGCCGGGCGCGGCCGCGCTGCGTTTTTCCCCTGAAATCGCCAGCGCGACCAGCCGCCCGGACTGGATGTGGGGAATGCCGTTGCTGACGTCGACGATTGCCGCGGGGACCTGGCCGCCGACCAGATCGGTAAGCGCCTGCGGTGTGGCCTTGTATGGCACCCCCATCAGATTGAGACCGCTCACCTTGGATAGTTGCGCCAGGGCAACCTGCGCGCTCGATGAGCCGTAGCCTATTGCCAGCGGTTCGGACTGTTTGCCCGCATGAGCGAGAAAGCCTTTGATGTCATGGGCCGGAAAGTCTGAACGCACCATCAGCATCATCGAGGTCGAGGCGAGGCCGGCTATCGGCGTGAAATCCTTCAGTGGCTCGTACGGCAACGATTTGAAGAGCCCGGCGTTGGCCGCCAGGGTCGTCGTGGATCCGACCAGCAAGGTATAGCCGTCGGAGGCCGCCCTGGCGGCGTACTGGCTGCCAACGACACCGTTCGCGCCGCCCTTGTTGTCGACGATGATGGTTTGGCCCAGGGTTTTTTGAAGTGCCTGCGCAAAAGGGCGGATCACGCTGTCCATATAGCTGCCCGGGCCATAGGGCACGACGATCGTGACCGGCTGCGAGGGGTAGTCCTGGGAGTGCGCCATGGTGGGCAGCACGGCCGTGGCGATACCGGCGGCAATGCTGATCACGGCTTCACGCCGGGTGAAACGTTTTGTCTCCGCCATGTCTGGCTCCTTGTCATAATGTCGATCACGACTCGCTTTACCGAGCGGCATCGATGATTATGGTCAGAAGGTCTTTTCCGTACAAATCAAATTATCGGAATGGTTATTAAGAATCGCTGAATTAAGGAAGCTTTAATAATCCGGCAGGCGGTCAGCCGGGCAGCAGGGAATCCAGGAACGAAAGCTGGTCTTCCACGCCCAGGCCGGCGTCGAGCGTGGCGATCCGCCCGTCGATGACGGCCTCCGGGCGTTTCAGCGCCTGGGTATATTCATCCCAGTGGGCCAGTTTCCATTGATCCCGCACATCGCCCCGATCGATGATGCGCTGCTTGCGTATGCCCAGCGGCAGGTCCAGCCAGACATGGCGCAGGCGGGTATGGGCCGGCAGGCCGAGTGCTTCCGGGACGAATAGCGCGCCCGTCGCCAGTTCGCGGCTCCAGGGTCCCGGAAAGACGACGTTCGTGCCGTGCTCGATCTGGTCCCGCCCGACGCGCAGGGTGCTTTGATAGCCCAGGTCGCGGGCGACTTCCTTGAAGAAGGGGCTGTCGCGGTCGTTGGGGTCCTGGCCGTGCGCGGCCAGCAGCGGGCCCGTCCACACCTCGCTCACGACATCCTTGTCCAGCACGCACCAGGAGCGCCCGACGGCATGCTGGCGGGTCACGAAACGATGGGTGAGCCAGGATTTTCCCGTGCCGGCATGGCCGAGGATGAACAGGGCGGTGACATTGCGGGGGGTGTGAGGGTGCATGGCGTTTGTCTGACGAAGGATGCAAGAGAGTAGCTTATTCCGATCCGCCACAGCATAAAGCAACGGGACCCTCGGGTCCCGTTGCCGCAGCCCTGTTCGCCACAGGCCGCGGAGCCGTTTCTTTCTCGGCGGGGCGGGCGCCGCGTGATTGCGGCGGCGTGCCTTGCCGGCCGGGTCAGAACGTGATGTTCGCGGACAGCCAGAATGCGCGGCCGGCGTAGGGGATGGTGCCCTTGGTCGCCTGCGCGGTCTGGGTGTAGGGGCTGCCGCAGACTACGTCACCGGAAGAATTGGTCCAGTTCTTGCACTTGAGGAAGTCCTTGTCGAACAGATTGTAGATGGTCGCGTTCAAGGCGATGTTCTTGGAGACGCGATACTGGCCGCCCAGGTTGAAGACGGTGTAGGCGTCGAGATCGCCCAGGGCCTCATAGGCGGTGCGCGTGTCGCCGGTATAGGTGGACGGGTCGCCGTTGAAGCGGCGGCTTTCGCCACGGTACTCGCCCTGCAGCCAGACGCTGTAGCGCTCGTTGACATCCCAGCGCAGGGTGGCGTTGGCCATATGCTTGGCGGTGTCGCTCAGGGGGCCGTTCTTCCTGCCGTTTTCTTTGATTTCGCTGTCTGTATAGGTGTAGTTCAGGCGCAGCGACCAGTCATCGGTGAAGTTGAAGCGCGAGGTCAGCTCGACGCCCTGCGTGGTGGCGCTGTCCAGATTGACCGGATAGCTCGGGTCGTTGCTTGCGCCGACGGCGAGCGCGGCGCTGCAGCTTTCGATCCAGGTGGTGCCGCAGTAGGTGCTGGAGATCTTGTCCTTGATGCGGTTGTGGAAGCCGGTGACGCCGACGGCCCAGCCCTGCAGGCTGTCGTAGTGCACGCCCAGTTCGGTGCTGGTGCTGACTTCGGGCTGCAGGTTGGGGTTGCCGACGTTGATGTTGGTGCCTTGCCCCGACACACTGTTGATGCCGCCGTGCAGTTGTTGCAGACCGGGTGTCTTGTAGCCGCGGCTGACCCCGCCCTTCAGGGTCCAGCTGTCGGTGGGGTTCCACACCAGATAGCCGCGCGGGCTGACCTGGCTGCCGAAGGCGTCGTGGTGGTCGTAGCGCGCGCCCAGCGTCAGCATCAGGTCGTCGGTAAGGCTCCATTCGTCTTCGGCGAACAGGGCATAGGCGTCCTGCTTGTATTTCTCGGTCACCAGGCTGTCGGTCATGGAAGCGCGCCAGTACTGGCCGCCCACCGTCAGGATGTGCGATTCGCCGATGGGGGAGACCAGCTTCGTATCGAAGACCGTGTTGGTGGTTTCCAGCGTGCGCTCGCCGCCGGGGTCGCCGCGGTAGCGGGTGTTGGGCGGAACGGTGCGGCCCAGGGTTTCGGTCTTGTTGCGCATCAGGCTGGATTCCAGCGTACCGAATGTGAAGCGGCTGGTGTGGCCGATGGCGGCCTGGTCGCGGTTGAAGCGCATCACGTCCTGGTAGCCGAAGATCCCCACGCGGTTGCCGGGGATGCAGCCCTGCGGCTGGCCGTCCAGGTTGCCGAGCTGGCAGTCGTCATTGTTGTAGCGCTGGCGGGAGCGGTCCAGGTCCAGCCAGAAATCGTGATCCTTGGTGGGCGTGAAGGTGAATTTCGTGCCCAGCGTGTAGTTGCGGGCGTTCACTGGGGAGGGGCCGCGCTTGGACACGTTGCTGCCGTCGCCGAATTCCAGGTTGGAGTCGCCCCTGCGCAGCACGCTGCCGCGCAGCGCCACGCCCAGCTTGTCGGCGACGATGGGGCCGCTCAAGTAGAAGTTGGCCTTGTTGGTGTCGGCCGCGTCGCTGTTCTGTTCGATCTGGGTTTCCAGCGTCACGGCGCCGGCCCATTCCTTGCCGACCTTGCGGGTGATGATGTTGACCACGCCGCCCATGGCGTCGGAGCCGTACAGCGTCGACATGGGGCCGCGGATCACTTCGATGCGCTCGATGGCGGAAATCGGCGGGATGAAGCCGGTGGAAGTATCGCCGAAGCCGTTGGGAGTGACGTCGCCGGCGGTGTTCTGGCGGCGGCCGTCGATCAGCACCAGCGTGTATTCGCTGGGCATGCCCCGGATGCTGATGTTGAGATTGCCGGTCTTGCCGGTGGCGCCCCTGACGTCGATGCCTTCCACGTCGCGCAGCGCGTCGGCCAGGTCGGAAAAGGATTTTTCTTCGAGATCCTGGCGGGTCACCACGGAGATCGAGGCCGGGGCCGACTTGATGTCCTGCTCGAAACCCGATGCCGTCACTACCACGGTATCGAGTTCCTGTACGGATTGTTGCGCGCCGGCGGTGCCGCCCAGGGTGGCGCCAAGCGCCGCGCCCAGCAGCAAAGTGAGGAACTCGGGCCTCCGCGCCGGAGCTGTTCCGCCCGGGCCGGTGGACAAGCGGGTAGCCTTGCAAGAGGGCCCGGGTTTTGTGACGGTCATTTTCATACTGATTCTGATCCAAGAAAACGGGCCAGACCTGGCCCGACGCCTACCTAGTTTCATGAACAAAGCCAGCCGGGACAGCAAACTGACGCCAAGCTGACAAAACTCCGCAAATGATACCGATTATCGTTATCAGACGCAACGTAACACCGTGAAATAATCTCATCAAACGGAAGATCACGGCGATGCGGGGGAAAATGTTGCAAAAAGACGATGATTTGCGTTCAGAAGCCGCCTGAGCGCCGAAATGGCCGGCGTAGTTGTAATCAGGTGTACGGCTGCGCAGGGTGCGGGCGCGCGGCCCGCCGAGGGGCGGCGGGAATCCGGGATAAGAGAGTGCCGGACCGTCAGTGCGGCAGGGGCCGGGCGGGGAGACCGCCCGCCGGCGGGCAGAAGGGGAGGAGGAGCGTGGACGGGCGCGTCAGCCTTGCGCCAGTTGTGTCCGTGTGGCGGCCTGTTCGGCGATGCGGGCCAGCGTCCGCGACTCTTTCAGTATGGTATTGGCGTAGCCGCGCGTATTGCCGGAATATCTGCGCAGCGCCTGGTCCAGGTTGCCGCCCGCGAGCGCGAGATATTCTTCCAGGACGTCGGCCCCGACGCGTATGTTGACTTCGGGATCGAACAGCGATTCGGAAGGGTGGAGCTTGTCGCGATGCCAGCGGCGAACGACCTGCATCAGGCCCTGCGCGCCGTAGCGGCTCTGGACCTTGGGACGAAACGTGCTTTCCTTCTGAATGATCGCGATCAGCAGTTCCGGTTCGAGCGCGTCGCGCTTGCTGGCTTCCGCCCAGGCCAGGTCCACGTACTCCCGCACCACGGTTTCCCGCTGCTTGAGCTTGCCGGCCAGGTAGCGGGTCTGGGCCTGCTTTTTCAGTTCGTCAGCCTCATCGGTGTCAGGGGAGTCGGCCTGCGGGGGCTCGATGGTCAGCCGTTCGAGGCGGTGCAGCTTCAGGCGGATTTCGGGTTCGGCCGCCGCCGGCGGTTCCGGCTGCTGGAGCAGGGCCAGCTCTTGTGGTGACGCCGCATCGCCCGCTTCGCCCGCCAGAAGGCTGGCCGGCAGGCACAGGCCGGCCGTCAGGCACAGGGAGGCTGCCAGGCGGCGGGGATGCTGGATCGAGGAGAGATTGCGGATACGGCGGAAAAACGAATCGGAAGATTGTGAGGCTATCATCGGAACAGGCTGCCAGCTGCCCACGATCACCCGGAAACCTGTGCGCGGATGAAGGGCGCCCGGCCATTGCATGGCCTGGATCCCGGGTCGTGTGCGGCGCCGATATCCGCTCATGAATGCAGCGGCGTGCCGGCGGCTGGCTGGATAAGATGCTATTGACGCAAGACGGTATGGATACGGACGAGACCCCATGCACCCTGCATCGCGGTGAAGAGGCTCTGGCCGGCGGGCCGGAGTGCTTCGCGATGGCTGGAGGCCGGGCCGCAGATTCCGGAAACGATCATAACATGATGATCTTGCATGTGAACCGGCTGCGTAAGCAATGGAAACGGGGGCGGCGGAAAGGGCGGGGCCGCCCTGCCGCGGGCCGGGATCGCTGGCCTGACGGGGCCTGCCGCGGGGGGAACGGGCGGCGTACGGCCGGCTGTGTGGCGCCCGGGGAGCCGCGCCGGCTCACCGATTGTTGCATCTTCAGCGCCCCACGGCGGCATTGTCCAGAGGCAGCGCCGTGGTGTATTTCAGTTCTTCCATCGAGAAGCTGGAGCTGACATCGAAGATTTCCGCTGTTTCGATGATCTTCTTGTATACGCGGTCGAAGCCTTCTATGTCGGACACCACCACCTTCAGCAGGTAGTCCACGTCGCCGCTCATCCGGTAGAACTCGACGACTTCGGGCAGCGCGCGGACGCCGGATGTGAATTGTTCCAGCCAGCCGACGTTGTGCTGGCTGGTCTTGACGCCGACGAAGACCGTGACGCCCAGGTCCAGCTTCCGGCGGTCCAGCAGACAGACCTGACGGCGGATGATGCCTTCTTTGGTCAGGCGCTGAATACGCTTCCAGCACGCGGTCGGAGACAGGCTCACCTTCTCGGCCAGCGTGCTGATCGGCAGGGACGCATCCAGCTGCAGAAGCCCCAGCAGGGCCAGGTCTTTCCGGTCCATAAAAAAAATACTCCATTTTTGTTTATAGAGAAAAAATTATTCTACATTCTATCGATTGTGAGCTTGAATAGGATAATTTGATCTCCGTCCCCACTCCTATACTTTTCCCATTGCACGGAATACCAACAAGGAGTGAATACAGATGCAAACGAACACGCGGCTCGTATGGGCGGGCCGGCACCCGGAACGCCACGGAGGGCTGGTCAACACCCCCATCTGCCGGGGCTCGACCTTGTTGGCGGGCTCATTGGAGGAATGGCGGCAGAAGAAGGCCCGCCATGCGGGCGGCGACCTGCGGGCCGGCATCTACGGCCGCTTCGGCACGCCCACCCATCACGCCCTGCAGGAGGCCATGGAAGAACTCGAAGGCGGCCATCGTTCGCTGCTGTATTCATCGGGGCTGGCCGCCTGCGCCAACGTTCTGACCGGCCTGCTTTCAGCCGGCGATCATGTCCTGTATACCGACAGCGTCTATTCCCCGACCCGCCAGGTGCTTACCTCGACGCTCGCCCGCTTCGGTGTGGAATCCACGGCTTATGATCCACGCGCCGCCGAGGGCATCGAGGCGCTGATCCGGCCGAACACCCGGGTGGTGTATGTCGAGTCCCCGGGATCCGAGACGTTCGAGATCCAGGACATTCCCGCCATTGCCGAGGTCGCCCACAGGCATGGCGCCTGGGTGGTGATGGACAACACCTGGGCCACGCCGCTTTATTTCCGGGCGATGGACCATGGCGTGGACGTGTCGATCCAGGCGGCCACCAAATACATCACCGGCCATTCCGACGCGCTGCTGGGGGTCGCGACCTGCACGCGCGACGCGTGGCCGCATATTGCCCGCGCTTATGAAGAGTTCGGGCAGACGGCCGGCCCGGACGAAGCGTACCTGGCCTTGCGGGGCCTGCGCAGCCTGAAGCTCAGGCTAGACCAGCACTGGTCTTCGGGCCTGCGCGTGGCGCAATGGCTGGAAGCCCGCCCCGAAGTGGAGGCGGTCCTGCATCCGGCGCTGCCCTCGCATCCGGGCCACGCGCTATGGAAACGTGATTTCCGAGGCGCCTGCGGGCTGTTCTCGATTGCGCTGAAGCCCTTGAGCGAAGAGGCGCTGGCCGCCTTTTTCGACAGCCTGCGACTGTTCGGCCTGGGTCTTTCCTGGGGCGGATACGAGAGCCTGGCCGTGCCGTTCGAGACGCAGCGGCAGGCGGCGCGCTGGCCTTATGAAGGGCCGGGCGTGCGTATCCACGTCGGGCTGGAAGATCCCGAGGACCTGATCGCCGACCTCGGGCAGGCGTTCCGCGCCATGGCGGCCGCCAATGAACCGGCGCTGTCGGCTTGAGCGGGCGCCGGGCGGCGCAGCGACATTGCTGCAAGAAAAACCATCAACGGAGAAAAGCGTGCACAAGATTGTGAAGGGTATAGGAGTCCTGATCGGGGCAATGATGATCATGCCGGCGTCTTACGCGGGGAGTTTCCCCGACCAGGGAAGGCCGATCAAGATAGTCGTGCCATACACGGCGGGCGGGTCGTCGGATTTCCTGGCCCGGCTGCTGGCCAGGAAAATGGCGGAGAACATGGGGCACAAGATCATCGTGGATAACAAGCCCGGCGGCAGCACCGTCCTGGGCGGCGACTACGTGGCCCGCTCGGCGCCGGATGGATATACTTTATATCTATTGGGAGAGATGACGAACGCGTCCCTGGTCGCCTTGAACAAGAACCTTCCCTATGATCCGGTAACCGCATTCGCAGGCATCAGCAATCTGGTCGAATCGCCTCTGGTCGTGTCGGTGCCATCGGGTTTCCCGGCGAAGGGTCTGGGCGAGTTCGTCGATTACGCAAGAGCCAATCCCGGCAAAGTGACCTATGGGTCGGCCGGCCTTGGCAATACCCTGCATCTGGCGGGGGCGAAGTTCGCCTCGGTGGTGGATGTCGACATGATGCACGTGCCTTACAAAGGGGCGTCGCAGGCGCTGATCGACCTGGTGGCCGGGCGCATCGATGTAATGTTCGATCTGCCGCAAACGCCGCTGCCGCAGATTCAGGAAGGCAAGCTGCGGCCTTTGGCGGTGACGGGGCCGGCCCGCCTCGACCTTCTGCCGGATGTGCCGACGTCCGCCGAAGCGGGGTTTCCCCAGTATGGCTTCGTGACCAGGATAGGCTTGACCGCGCCGGCCGGCACCCCCGTCGAAGTCAAAGCGCGCCTGCATGAAGAGGTCGTCAAGGCCATGGCGGACCCGGAACTGACGAAGGCGCTGGCGGACAGGGCCATGTACGTGTCGACCAGCGGGCAGCCTGAGGATTTCGACAAGGATATCCGCGGCGCGGTCGAAGTCGTCACGCGCCTGCTGCGTGATGCGGGTGTCGAGCCACAATGAATCGGGGGAAAGTCATGAACAAGAAGCAGCGTTTTCTGGCCGCGGTCGAGGGGCGCGAAGTGGATCGTCCGCCAGTGACGGCCTGGGTGCATTTTCAATCCGACCACCTCGACAGCGCGCGCACGGCCGATCTCCATCATCGCTTCATGCAGGCCTATGACTGGGATGTCATGAAGGTGATGAACGACTACCGTTATCCGGTGCCGGAAGGCGTGGTCGCTCTCGACAAGGAAGCCAGCCTGAACGCATACGGGCGCCTGACGATGGACGAATCCGTTTTTCAGGTCCAGCTCGACACATTGCGGCGGCTGCGCGGGCTGCTGGGGCCGGATACGCCCATGCTGGAAACGGTGTTCGAACCGTATCAGCAGATCGTGAGGAATGTCGGCTTCGGCCAGGCGGAGAACTTCTTTGCGCAGAAAGAGGCCGCGCTGCGCGCGATCGAAGCGGTCACGGAAACGACATGCGAATATGTACGCACCGTCAAAGCCATGGGGGTGGAAGGCATCTTCCTGTCGATCAATGGCGCCATTCCCGCCGATCGTCCGCGCGGCGTGAACGACGAACGCCATGAGATATTCCAGAAGCCGTTCGCCGTCCGTGTACTGGAGGCCGCCGAGGGGATGGTGCGTGTGCTGCACGTCCACGGCGATCATTTGCTGATGGGCCGTGTGGGCGGCTACCCATGCGAGGTCATGAGCGTATCCGACCGGCTGGCGTCGAATCCCTCGCTGGCGCAGCTGCGCGGCACGACGGACAAGTGCCTGATGGGAGGGCTGGACGAAACGCGGATACAGGAACGCAGTCTGCCCGAGCTGGCGGCCGAGATCGACGATATCGTGGCGCAGGTGGGCAAGCAGGGGGTGATCATCGCGCCCGGTTGCACGATTCCGTCTTTCACCTCGCGGCGCAATCTGGATTTCGTCCGCGAATACACCAGAGGTCTGTAATCGTGCCCTGAAGCGGGCGGGCGCGGGGCCCTAAGGGCATGCGCCGCCCGCCTCTTTCCGCGATCGCGCGGATGGCCGGCGCGAGGCACCTTTCAGTGTGAACAGGCCCTAAGGGCGGCCATCCAGCCGCCAGGCGGCCGATTCCAGTTTCGTGAGCCCGCGCGCGGCGAACTTGGGTTCTTTGTCGATGATGTCCATGTGATCGAGACTGCTGACCCGGGCATGCGCGCCAAACAGGGCCCGGACCTCTTCTTCGGGCACCGAGAAGGGCGGCCCTTCCATCAGGGCCTGGTCGTAATCCAGCGTGAGCAGCATGCCCCGGTAGCCGGCGGCAAGCCCGCCATACACATGGCGCACGTATCGTTCGCGCATGCCGGGCGGCAGCGCCACCAGCGCGCCCCGGTCATAGACGCCGGAACAGGAGGCGAGGGTGCCGGCATCGAGGTCGAAGATGTCGCCGCAGACGAGCTCGATCTGCCCCGCCACATAATGCCTGCCCAGCGCGGATTCGTGCTCGGCGGGCTGTAGCCCCTGTTCTTCGAAGAACTGCTCGATGGCCATCGGAGCCAGCTCGACGCCCAGCACATGGTGGCCCTGCGAGGCCAGCCACACCATGTCCAGCGATTTGCCGCACAGCGGCACCAGGATACGCGCGGCGGGATCGAGCCCGAAGGAGGACCAGTGTTTCGTCAGCAGCGGAGTCACACGGGTCATGTGGAAGCCGGTGGCGCCTTCCCGCCATCGTTTCAACCAGAATTCGGAGTCCATATCTTCTTTCCTGTTTGTCAGTATCCCAGGCGCTTGGCGTTCAGGCGCCGCTCCAGGCGGCCGATGTAGCCCTGTATGAGCGTCGACGTGGCTTTCGGGATGTCATTGAATGAGCATCCCAGCTCGATGATTTCCTTCTTGTTGGGCAGTTCGAAGGCATGGATGCGCATCACGCACAGCTTGACAGGCACATCGCCGACTTCGGGCAGGGCCAGGGTCGCGTCCCGGAAGATGATTCCGCTCTGGTGGGGCAGCAGATTGTCAGTGTCCAGCAGCGCCACGCCACCGGCGCTGATGTCCTTCATCCTGACCGTCACCTTCTGTGGCGGCCTGCCCCCTTCGGCAAGCAGAATGATGCAGGACGCCGGCTCGCCGACGGGAATTTCCACCCGGTAGAACTCGCGGCGCTGGATGCGGCGGAGCTTCTCGGGATAAGGGAAGGACAGCGCCGGCAGGCCATCGTAGGTGCAGCTTTCCAGCTCGCTGCCCACGAACTGGATGTTGATGCGGTCGACCTGGGTATCGAACACTACGGCGTCCGCCTTGAGCAGCTTGCCGTTGAACTCCGGGTCGGGCGAGCAGTCGATGATCACCCGGTCGGCCGCCGGGTCGAATGCCAGGATGGTGGTCATGATGGACTGATCGGGGCTGCCCGGCCGGTGCATGCGCAGCAAGGCCTCGTGGCGCTCGATGGACCGCAGTATCGACCGGATTTCGAGGGGCGCGCTGATGAGGAAGGCATCCTCATCCTGATCAGTTTGGGTCGGCATTTCAGGAAAAATTGTTACAGAATCTGAAGAGGCCACCTAGAATAGATCAAGCCGGTGACAACGTCTACCTTGACCGTGATTCTGAACGGATATTTTCGTGGCCGGGGCGGTTTTTCCCCGCCCATGCGGGGCCCGAGCGCATCCGCCGTGGCGGCCGGGCCCCGCCGCCGGCGGGACGGGGCCCGTTTCCTGAAGTGCGCGGCCGGAGCCGCCGCGGTCAGCGGCTGGCTTCCAGAGCCTGCGCGATATCTTCGATGATGTCGTCCACGTGCTCGATGCCGATGGACAGGCGCACCATGTCTTCGGTGACGCCGGCGGCCTTCAGTTCATCGGGGTTGAGCTGGCGGTGCGTGGTGGTGGCGGGGTGGCTGGCCAGGGACTTGGCGTCGCCGATGTTCACTAGGCGAAGAATGAGCTTGAGCGCGTCGATGAAGCGCGCGCCGCCTTCCAGGCCGCCCTTGATGCCGAAGGACAGGATGGCGGCCGGCTTGCCGCCGAAGTACTTCTGCGCCAGGTGGTGTTCGGGGTGCGAGGGCAGGCCCGAATACTGCACCCACGATACCTGATCGTGCCCGGCCAGGTATTCGGCCACCTTCTGGGCGTTTTCGGTATGGCGTTCCATGCGCAGGGCCAGCGTCTCGATGCCCTGCAGGATCAGGAAGGAATTGAAGGGGGACAGCGCGGCGCCGGTATTGCGCAGCGGCACGACGCGGCAGCGGCCGATGAAGGCGGCGGGGCCAAAGGCTTCGGTATAGACGACCCCATGGTAGGAGGGATCGGGTTCGTTCAGCATGGGGAAGCGTTCTTTGTTTTCCGCCCATGGGAACTTGCCGGAATCGACGATGGCGCCGGCGATGGTGGTGCCATGGCCGCCCATGTACTTGGTGAGCGCGTGGATCACGATGTCGGCGCCGTGTTCGATGGGGCGGCACAGGGCCGGCGACGCCACCGTATTGTCGACGATCAGGGGCACGCCATGGCGGTGCGCGGCTTCGGCCACGGCGGCGATGTCGATCACATTGCCGGAAGGGTTGCCGATGGTTTCGCAGAAGACGGCCTTGGTGTTCTCGTCGATCAGCGCTTCGAGCGCGGCAACGTCGTCATGCGGCGCGAACTTCACGTTGATGCCCTGGCGCGGAAAAGTGTGGGCGAACAGGTTGTAGGTGCCGCCGTAGAGCTTACTCACCGATACAATGTTGTCGCCGGCCTGTGCGATAGTCTGGATGGCGTACGTAATGGCCGCCATGCCCGAGGCCACGGCCAGCGCCGCCACGCCGCCTTCCAGGGCGGCCACGCGTTCTTCAAGCACGGCATTGGTGGGGTTCATGATACGGGTATAGATATTGCCCGGTACCTTGAGATCGAAGAGATCGGCCCCATGCTGCGTACTGTCGAATGCATAAGACGTCGTCTGATAGATGGGAACGGCGACGGCCTTGGTGGTGGGGTCGGGTTGATACCCGGCATGAACCGCAAGCGTTTCGAATTTCATGTTCTGTCTTTTCATGTGTTGGACCCAGCCTGCAAGGGTACACCGCTTCCATGTGGCCGCGTACCGCCGGGTATCGATTGTTATGGGCTTTGCTTATAACTACAGGTAATTATATGTTCCGAGCAAACTGCCGGGGGATCTTTCATCCCCTTGTTTATGCATCCACTTCGTATGCCGTCCAGAGCTCGTAGGTTAGTATTGCGGATTGTTTGCGTGTATACGCATCGGGGCTTTCCCCAGTTTCTGAGGCGTGAATGAAAGTCTGGTTGAAGCGGATATTGATTGGTCTCGTGGTGGCGTTTCTCGTGGCGCTGGTCGGGATCGCCATTTTCCTCCTGACCTTTGATCCCAATGCCTATAAGAACAAGCTGCAAGAGATCGTCTATTCGAGGTATGAGCGCACCCTGACGATAGACGGGGACATCGAACTGTCGCTGTTCCCGCGCATCGGCCTGTCCGTGCAGAAACTGTCCTTGTCCGACAGGGGCAGCAGCGATATTTTCGCGTCAGTGGAAAGCGCCAGGCTGGCGGTCGCCATCTGGCCGCTCATGTTCAACCGGCTGGTGGTGGATCACGTCGCCGTGACCGGCCTCAAGGCCTGGCTGGTGCGCGATGATGAGGGCGGCTACAACTTCCGCGACCTGCTCAGCCGGCAGCAGGCGGCAGGCCTGCCCGGCCCCGCGCTGGCCTCGCCTCTGGCGGCGCTGGCGGGCACGATGGGTGTGGCGCAGGCCGTCGCGGGCGCGCCGGCGGGCGACACTGACGGAACCGGGCCTCCACCGGGCGGCGCGTCGCTGTCGCGCTTTGCCGCCATGACGCCGGCCCAGGCCGTCAACCATACCGACCTGCAGATCGACATCGCCGGGCTCACCCTGCGCAACGGGCAGATCCACCTGCACGACAAGAAACGGGGCTACGTCGGGCATCTGACCAATCTCGAACTGAACACGGGCCGGATCACCGCCGACCAGCCTTTCGATGTCGCCTTCCGCGGCCAGCTGCTGGGCGATTTCCCGAGCGCCGATGCGCGCTTCGACGGCCAGGCGCTCGTCAAGTTCAATACCGATCAGCAGACCTATTCGGCGCAGCGGGTGAACGTGCAGGCCAGCGGCCTTCTGGGGGAGCTGGAGTCGCGTTCGGTGGGCTTGCGCGGGAATCTCGCCTACAGTGCGTTCTCCCAGATGTTCAGTGCCAGCGGGCTCGATTTTTCCGTCCAGGGTGATATCCAGGGCACGGATCCGATACGGAACTTCGAGGCGTCGCTGGCGGTACCGCAGCTGAAGCTGGACCGCAGCCAGGCGGAACTGCATGTCGAGAAGCTGAGCCTGCGCACCAAGGGCGAGCTCCCGGCCGAAACCTTCGAGCTGGGCATCGACGCTCCCAGCCTGTCCGTGTCGCCCGACAAGGCCGAGGGCGCGCCGCTTACCGCGACGGTGCAGCTGCAGGGCAAGGACGAGCGCCTTGCCATGGTGCTCGGCATGAGCGGCCTGGGCGGCAACGCCAGCGAGCTCACCCTGAAGGAACTGAAGGTCGATGGCCGTATGCAGCAGGGGGAACAGCGGGTTCATGTGAACATGAATTCGCCGGCCGCCTGGAAAGTCTTTGAAGAGCGCGGGACCCTGTCGGCGATGCGCGGCGACGTGCGCATAGAGCATCCGGCGCTGCCCGGCGGGACCTTCGAGTTTCCTTTCATCGGCAGCGTCGCGGCCGACTTGCGCAAAGGGCATGTCACGAGCGAACTGGACGCCGTGTTGAGCGGCAGCAAGCTGGGCTTCCGCATTGGCGTCAAGCAGCAGGATAGGCCGCAGGTCGACTTCGCCCTGCAGGCGGACCAGCTCGACTTCAATACGCTGTTCCCGGCGGCGGCCAAGGCCGCCGCGCCGGGGTCGCCCGCCGCGGAAGCCGAAGCGGCGCGCCAGTCCGATGAAACGGCGGAAAAACCCGCCCCGGAAAAGCCGGCGCCGGCCGCCGATCCGCCCGTGGCCCGTACCTTCAGCCTTGCATTCCTGCGCGATATGGATCTCACCGGCAAGATCAATGTGGGCCAGCTCAAGATTCAGGAAGTCGAAGCCGCGGGCTTCCAGGCAAGCCTGCGGGCAGCGGACGGCCAGCTGCAGATCAAGGATTTGCGGGCCGACCTGTATGACGGCAGCCTGGCGGGGCAGCTGCTCGCGACGGCCGACAATGCGGTGGCCCTCGACGTGACGGCCGCGGGCATTTCCATGGAGCCCTTCATGCAGGCGCTGACGGGTGAGCGCCGCGTGGCGGGCACGGGCTTTCTGCGCGCCAAGCTCGACAGCGAAGGCCTGACCATGCCGGCCCTGCTGGCGGCCCTCAGCGGCACGGCCCAGCTGCAGCTGCGTGACGGCGCGATACGCGGCATCGACGCCGCGCAGACCCTGCGCCAGGTGCAGGAACTGGTGCGCAGCGTGACACGTGGCGCCGCGGGCGATTCGCCGCGGGAATTCGATACGGGCACCGAAACGGCGTTTTCCCTGCTCGACGTCGATCTGTCGTTCAGCAAGGGGCAGGGGGCCGTGCGAAGACTGAATCTGGTGTCGCCGGCGGTGAGGGTTTCGCAGGGCAAGCCGGCGTCGATCGACCTGGTCAATCAGCAGATGGACGTCATGGTCAACCTGCGGGTCAGCGGCAGTGCGAACGATATCCGCGGCCTCACCGAGCTGCGCGGCGTGACTGTGCCGGTGCGCGTGGCCGGCGCCTTCGCCAAGCCTTCGTACCAGGTGCAATGGAAGGACATCGCCGGTGTCGCCGTGCGCGAGGCGGTCAAGGGCGGGCTGCTGGAACTGCTCGGCAATCAGCTTGAAAGTGTGGTGCCCGGCCCGGCCGGCGCCGAAACACCGGTCGAGCCGTCGGCGCCGGTGCCGGCCGGGGCGCCGCTGAAAGACCCGGTGAAATCCATCGGCGACGCATTGAAAGGACTACTTGGACAATGAACCCAGAAAAAGAAATCAGTACGGAAAACTGTTTCCCCGTCGTGGGCGCGCGGGGCATGAGCGCGGCGCAGGCCGCCGCCTATGACGCCCGCTGGCGGGTGCTGGATGAATCCGGGCGGGCGCTCGGGGCTGGGGATCCCGCCCTGGCCGATGTATCGGTGGAACTGCGCTTCGGCTATCTGGTGTTGCGGGCACCGGGCATGCTGCGCCTGGATATCCCGCTGGATGTCATCGAGGACGACCCTTCGGTGCTCGATACCGTTGCGCTGGATGGCAAAGACGTATGCGTGGCCGACGAGGGCGAATGGGCGGCTACATGGTTCACGCAGGTGGCCGGCCGGCCGGTGCGCCTCGTGAAGGTGTGTTCCGACCCGCAGGCTGGAACCCTTCCCGCCTGAGAGGCTTCAGCATCCCGCCCGTCCGCCCCAAGGATGGCCGAGGCCCCCTCTTTGGGGGCGTTTCATTTCAGGGCGAGGGCGAGCCTGTGGAACTTGTTGCGCAGCGCGTCTTCGCCTTCGGTGTGGTCGGGATCCACCTCGATGCACTCCACCGGGCAGAAGACCTGGCATTGGGGTTCGTCAAAGTGGCCGACGCACTCGGTGCAGCGGTCGGGATCGATATCGTAGTGCTCCGGCCCCATGGAGATGGCCGTATTGGGGCACTGCGGCTCGCAGACGTCGCAATTGATGCATTCGTCGGTGATACGCAAGGCCATGTTCTTGACTCTCGGAAAAAATGACAGCGGCCCGGCAGCGGTGCCGCCGGGGCAAGCTTCTAGGGCCTTTTAGTGTATCCCCCGCGGCTTTTTCCCGCCAGATCAACCCTGCCCGTCGCGGGCCTCTTCCCGGGAAGTCTTGGCTTTCGCATGGAGCCAGCGCTCTACGGACGGGAAGACGAACTTGCTGACGTCGCCGCCCAGGATCGCGATCTCGCGCACAATGGTGCCCGATATGAACTGGTACTGGTCGGACGGCGTCATGAACAGGGTTTCGACTTCGGGCAGAAGATGGCGGTTCATGCCCGCCATCTGGAATTCGTACTCGAAGTCCGAGACGGCCCGCAGGCCGCGCACGATCACGCGCCCGTTCTGTTCCCGCACGAAATCCTTGAGCAGGCCGCCAAAGCTCTTCACTTCCACGTTGGGGTAGTGGCTGAGCACTTCGCTGGCGATCTCGACGCGTTCGTCGACGGTGAAAAAGGGGCGCTTGTTGGGGCTGTGAGCCACGCCTACGACGACATGATCGAACAGCGCCGCGGCGCGGCGGACCAGATCTTCATGGCCACGGGTGAGAGGATCGAATGTTCCGGGATAGACGGCGGTAATCATGCGTTCTTCAGGTTGGAATTGGAGGGCGGCACGCGTGCGCCGGTCAGGCACTCAAGGATGCGATTATTGTCTGTTTTTTGCGTCGCAGCAAATCGAAGCAGCTGAAAATGCACTTGACCGGCCTTCGAGCTGCGCAGAACCTCGAAGGCGGGCGGCGGCTCGATTGCGGATTCTGTCTCAATATACAGCAGACCGTTCTCGGAAAGAACAGGCGGAAGCTTGTCCCAGAGGGTTTCGAGCCATCCCTGGCCGAAGGGCGGGTCCACCAGTACGAGGTCGAACCGGGCGTCGTCAAGGCGTTCCAGCACCACGGCGGCGTTGCCCGCATGCACTCTTACCTGCAGGGCGCCCAGCTTGTTGCGCAGCGCGCGCAGGGCGGCCAGCGCCGCCGGGCTGGATTCCACCATCTGCACGTGGGCGGCGCCGCGCGAAGCGGCCTCGAAACCCAGAGCGCCGGTGCCGGCAAACAGGTCGAGCACACGCTTGTCGCTGAAATCGCCGCCCCAGAAGTGGCTGACCCAGTTGTAGAGGGTTTCGCGGACGCGGTCCGGCGTGGGCCGCAAACCGGCCGCGTCGACCACGGGAATGGGCGTGCGGCGATAATCACCGCCTACAATACGTATCTTGTGCTTCTTCATGCGCCGCTCATTGCGTCGTCCACGGAATTCGACACTAGTGTAAAACGTATGTTCAGTTTTTTTAGAAGAAAGAAGCCGGGGGCGCCCGCCGAGCCGTCATCGCCAGCGGCTGAAGAAGCGCTCGATCAGCCGGGCATACAGCAGGCCGACGGCCAGCCGCCCTCCGAATCTCCGCCCCCGGCCGACCCCGGAAGTCCGGCCGAATCCGGGCTTGCCGCCACGCCGGGACAGCTGGCCGGCCCGCCTGCGGCCGGCCCGGTCCAGGCGGCCGAACCGCCCATGCCGCAACCCGCTTCCGCCGCGGAGCCTCCGGCGCCGGAAGCGGAATCTCTGGCTGAAGCGGAATCTCTGGCTGAAGCGGAATCTCTGGCTGAAGCGGAATCTCTGGCTGAAGCGGAATCTCTGGCTGAAGCGGAAGCGCCCCCCCCGGCCGCGCCGGAGCCCGCCGCCAAGCCTTCCTGGCTGTCGCGGCTGAAGCAGGGGCTGGCCCGCACCGGGCAGAGCATCGGCGGCATCTTCGTCGGCGTGAAGGTCGATGAAGACCTGTTCGAAGAACTCGAAACCGCGCTCATCATGGCCGACGCGGGTGTCGAGGCCACCCAGCAACTGCTTGACGCCCTGCGGGCCCGTGTGAAGAAGGAACGGCTGGCCGACGCGCAGCAGGTCAAGGCGGCCTTGTGCGACATTCTCGCGGATCACCTCAAGCCGCTGGAAAAGACCTTTCCGCTCGGGTCCGCCAAACCCCTGGTGGTCATGATCGCCGGGGTCAACGGGGCGGGCAAGACCACCTCCATCGGCAAGCTGGCGCATGCCTTCCAGGCCCAGGGGGCCAGTGTGCTGCTGGCGGCCGCCGATACCTTCCGCGCCGCCGCGCGCGAGCAGCTGATGGAATGGGGCGCCCGCAACGGCGTCACCGTCATTGCGCAGGAAGGCGGGGACCCGGCGGCTGTCGCCTTCGATGCCGTCAACGCCGGGCGGGCTCGCGAAGCCAGCGTGGTGATGGTGGACACCGCGGGCCGTTTGCCGACCCAGCTGCATCTCATGGAAGAACTCAAGAAGATCAAGCGCGTCATCGGCAAGGCCGACGGGTCTTCGCCCCACGAGATCCTGCTGGTCGTCGATGGCAATACCGGCCAGAACGCGATTTCGCAGGTCAAGGCTTTCGATGCGGCGCTGGGGCTCACCGGCCTGGTCGTCACCAAGCTGGACGGCACGGCCAAGGGCGGGACGCTTGCCGCGATGGCGGCGGGCAGCCAGGGTGTGCGGCCCATTCCGGTGTACTGGATAGGCGTGGGGGAAGGCATGCACGACCTGCAGCCCTTCGTCGCCCGCGAGTTCGCCATGGCCCTGCTGGGCGACTAGCAGGATATCCGGGCCTGTTCACGCTCAAAGGCGCCGGCCCCGCCCGCGCCTCTATGCGCGCTTCCGTTTCCGGTTCTTGCCGGAAACGGGCTGGAAGCGGCCCGCTTTCGACAACTCCTGCAGTGCCAGATCCGAGGCCATGGCTTCGTGGTCCTGCGTCGCCGCCAGCCAGCCCAGCGCAAACATGGCGGACGGATGTTTCGCGCCCGGACCGCGGTAGTATTCAGCCGCGACGTAAAGGTCGTTGAGCTGACCGAGCGCTTTCTGGGCGGACACGAGCGCGTTGCGCAAGGGCGTCAGTTGCGTCGTGTCGAGAATGCCCTGCGAGAATTCCATGCCGTAGCGCAGGCGCTTGACGCGCTTGCGAAGGTCGTGCCGCGCGTCCCACGATGCCTCGACGAAGGATCTGGCATCGCGCCGGATGCGCTCCAGCCAGATGTTGAGCCGCCTGCAAAGCAGGGGCGCGGCGTCCGTCTTCGAGCCGGTCGTCCGCAAGGCATCGCCATACAGCACCAAGTGTTCCAGAAGATCCAGCAGGGCCTGCTGGAACTCCGGCGATGCCACTTTGCGGGCTCTCTGGGTGGATTCTTCAGAATGGTCGATGGGCGCCTGCGTGGCGTCGGGTGGCATGCCGGCTTTCATCAGCCGGGGCAGCAGTTCGGTCTGGATCACATCGAGGTCGCGCGCCTGGCCCAGCACGGCAAAGTGCTGCTTGAGCATGTCGCGCAGGGATTCCGGAGGATTGGCCGCCGCGCCGAAAAGCTGCCAGCAGGCCCGCAGCCGCCTGATACCGACCCTGATCTGATGGACATATTCGATGCGCTGCTCATTGCTGGTTTTCATGCTGTCCAGCCCGGCCAGGAAGCCGCTGTTGCGGATGATCTGGCTCATGCAGTCGTTGGCGCATTCCAGATAGGCGGCATGGATGCCGGTATCGGCCGACAGCAGCGGCTGGCCGGCCCTGACGGGGGCGGCCAGCCGTTGTATGTGCTGGGGACTCAGCTTCATGCCGCGGGCCTTGCCGCCCCGGGGCGGCGCGTCGGGGTCCCATGAGCCGAGGCCGCCCTCAGGCGCATTTTCGCTTCCCAGGGAGGCGATGGCGTCGCCGCGGGCGGCCTTGCTGCGCAGTTCGAGGACGAGCCTGTGTTCCCACAGCCATTCGCGCGACAAGGCGAACAGGTCACGCGCTTCGCCGGAGACCCCTTCGATCTCGAATTCATGGATGGGGAGTTCGATGCCGTTCGCGACGATGGCGCCTTCGTCGTAGGCCAGTTCAGCGGAACCCGACCCCGTGGGCACGACTTTCTTGAGCCGGATCACGTGCGTGATGTAGCGGCAGCGCAGCCGCCCGGCCACATTCGCCATGAGCGCGCCGATGTGCGTATCGGCATAGAGCCCCAGGTCGAGCGTGGGGCCGGGCCGCGGGTGGTTCCATTCGACGCGCGAGAGTTCGTCCGGCCCCGGCGTTTTAATGGTCTGGATCCAGATGCCGTCCTCGCGCCGCAGGCGCAGGGCGATGTGCGCGCGCGCCAGAACCTGGTTTTCTGTGTCGTAGTAGCGCGCGTGCAGTTCGGCCGGTTCGGCGCCGAGCTTGTGCAGACGGGCCTTGAGGCCGGTGCGCTGCCGTGGCGGTACGTGGAATTTCAGCTCGCGTTCTAGCATGGTGGACGGCTCTGCGTGAGGAGGGCGTAGTATAGGCGCGGACCCTTGCGCGTGTGTGAAAAAGGGCCTCTTTGCCGCGCGGGCGAGGGGCCCCGGCCACAACGCGGGTATTCCTCGGGCCCCGGGGTTAAAATGGGCCAACTTTTGTGAAGGCTTCCTGCATGAGTACTCTACCTGAACTGGAAACCGGCACCCAGGCCGGCACCGGTATTTCCCCTGTTACTGAAATCGTGGCCGAGCTGCGCGCCGGCCGCATGGTCATTCTGGTCGACGAAGAAGACCGCGAGAACGAAGGCGATCTCGTCATGGCCGCCGAATTCGTGACGCCTGAAGCCATCAACTTCATGGTCACGCACGCGCGCGGCCTGGTCTGCCTGACGCTCACCGAAGAGCGCTGCCGGCAGCTCGACCTGCCGCTGATGGCCAGCCGCAACGGCACCCGCTACGGCACCAACTTCACCATGTCGATCGAAGCCGCCGAAGGCGTCGAAACCGGCATTTCCGCCGCCGACCGGGCGCGCACCGTACGCGCGGCCGTGGCCCGCGACGCCAAGCCGTCCGATCTGGTTCAGCCGGGCCACATCTTTCCCGTTCAGGCGGTGCGCGGCGGCGTGCTGGTGCGGGCCGGCCATACCGAAGCCGGCTGCGACCTGACCGGCATGGCCGGCCTGACGCCGGCGGCGGTGATCTGCGAGATCCTCAAGCCCGACGGCACCATGGCCCGCCTGCCCGATCTGCTCGATTTCGCGCGCGAGCACGGTCTCAAGATCGGCACCATCGCCGATCTCATCCAGTACCGCAGCGAGCATGAATCCATGGTCGAGCGCCTGTCGGCGCGCCCTGTCGACACCCCCTGGGGCGCCTTCGAGGCGGTGGCCTACCGCGATCTTTCATCCGGCGCCGCGCATCTGGCGCTGGTGCACGGCAAAGTCGAGCGCGAGGTCGAAACGCTGGTCAGGGTGCATGAGCCCACCACCGTGCTCGACGTCCTGTTCGAAGGCGAAGGCGACCACAGCTGGGGTATTGCGCAGGCGCTGCGCAGCATCGCCGCGGCACCGTCCGGCGTGCTCATCATGCTGAACTGCCAGGGCTCCGCCGAAAACGTCTTTGCGCATTTCGAATCCTGGAAACCGGCCGGGGGCCGGCACGACCCCGCCATCGACCGCGAAAGCCGCTACGGCCTGCGCACTTACGGCATCGGCGCGCAGATCATGCGCGACATCGGCGTCGGCAAGGCGCGGCTGCTGGCGCGGCCGCGCAAGATGCCCAGCATGACGGGTTTTGCGCTTACCATTACGGGTTACATTAGCAAACCTCCTCAAAACTCCTGAACAGGAACCGGATATGAACCCCTACACTCTCTCGCCCGACCTGAACGGCGAAGGCCTGCATATCGGTATCGTGCGCGCCCGTTTCAACGAGGAGATCGGCAGGGCCGAACTCGGCGCCTGCCTCGCGGAACTGTCCACACTCGGCGTGGACGAGCGCGACGTCATGGTCGTGACCGTGCCGGGTGCGCTCGAACTGGGCGTTGCCCTTGCGCAGATGGCCGAAACCTTCGAATTCGATGCCCTCATCGCCCTGGGGGCGGTCATCCGCGGCGAAACCTATCACTTCGAAGTCGTCAGCAACGAAAGCGCTTCGGCCATCAGCCGCGTCGCGCTCGAAACCGGCATTCCGGTTTCCAACGGTGTGCTCACCACAGAAACCGAGGAACAGGCCCAGGCGCGCGCCGAAGAAAAAGGGCGCGACTGCGCCCGTGCGGCGGTGGAAATGGCCAACCTGGTCGCGGCGCTGGAACCGGAGTCGGATGACGATGACGATGACGATGACGACGATTACGACGACGAGGAAGATGATCTTGACGACAAGTGAGTCCCGCGGGGCCGCCACGGGCGGCGGCCCGCGCAGCAATGCCCGCAGCGCCCGGCGGCGCGCGCGTGAATTCGCGCTGCAGGGCGTCTATGCGTGGCTGCTGCGCGGCGATGAAGGCGGGAAGGACGCGGGCGATATCGACGCCCATATTCGCGACAGCGAAGACTTCGGCGACGCCGATGCGCAATGGTACAAGACGCTGCTGCACGGCGTGCTGCGCGATGCGCCCGCCCTGCGCGAAGGCTTCATGCCGCACGTGGATCGCCCCCTCGAAGAGCTGTCGCCCGTCGAGCACGGCATCCTGCTCATCGGCAGCTACGAATTGCTCAACCACATCGAAGTCCCCTACAAGGTCGTCATCAATGAAGCCGTGGAACTGGCCAAATCCTTCGGCGGCACCGATGGCTTCAAGTTCGTGAACGGTGTCCTCGATAAACTGGCGGCCGATCTGCGGCCGCTCGAGGTCCAGGCGGCCAGCCGCCGCTGAGCGTGTCGGGGGGCGAGCGTTGGCCGGTGAATTCGATCTGATCGCCCGTCATTTCGACTGGCCCGCACCGGCCGGCACATTGGGCGTGGGCGACGACTGCGCCTTGCTGCCCGTTGCGTCCGGCCACCGTCTTGCCATCACCACCGATCTGCTGGTGGAAGGCTGCCACTTCTTTTCCGGCGTCGATCCGCAAGCCCTGGGGCACAAGGCCCTGGCCGTCAATGTATCGGATCTGGCCGCCATGGGCGCGCGGCCCCTGGGCTGCCTGCTCGGCCTGTCGCTGCCCGGGGTCGACGACGACTGGCTCGCGGGCTTTGCGCGCGGCTTCCGCGCCCTGGCCGATGGCGTGGGCTGCCCACTGATCGGCGGGGATACCACGCGCAGCCCTCAAGGCATCGTCATCAGCGTGACCGCGATGGGCGAGGTTGCCGTCGATGCCGAGCTCAGGCGTTCGGGCGCCCGGCCCGGCGACGACATCTGGGTCACCGGCACGCTGGGCGCGCCGCACGTGGCGCTGGAACTCCTGCAGGGGCGCCATCCTTCCCATGCGGCCCTGCTCGAATCCTTGCAGGCCATGCTGGAATGGCCGCAGCCTCCGGTGGCGTTCGGAACGGCGCTGGCGGGGGTGGCGCATGCCGCCATCGATATCTCCGACGGTCTGCTGCAGGATCTCGGCCATGTTCTGAAGGCGAGCGGCTGCGCCGCGGAAATCGAGTATTCCCGCCTGCCCGTGCATGAGCGGCTGGGCGTTCTGGATGCCGCCGTCGTGCAGCGGGCCGTACTGAACGGTGGCGACGTCTATCAGCTGTGTTTCACGGCCGCGCCGCTTGCCGGCCCGGTCATCGAGGCGCTGGCGGCGCGGCATGGCATCCGGGCCACCCGGGTGGGCCGGGTGCTGCCGGGCCAGGGCGTCCGTGTGTCCGGCTGCCCGCTGCCCCTGGGCGGCGATGGTTACGCCGGTTTCGACCATTTCGGCTGATATGCGTCATTCCTCCGGCGGCCCCTCTTCTTCCGAACGCCCACAGCCGACACCGCGCTGGGTGTTCCAGAACATAGGGCGCATTCTGGCGTTCGGCTTCGGCAGCGGGCTGCTGCGCCCCGCGCCGGGCACATGGGGCACGCTGCTGGCTTGGCTGCTGTGGGTGCTGCTGCTGCAGGGCCTCCCGGACGCCGTGATACTGGCCGTGCTGGTGGCGGCATTCGCCGCCGGCTGCTGGGCTTGCGAGCGCACCGGCCGCGCCCTGGGCGTGCCCGATCACGGCGGCATGGTCTGGGATGAGATCGTTGCTTTCTGGCTGGTGCTGTGGCTGACACCGCATTCACTGGCCGCCCAGGTGGTCTCCTTCGTGCTGTTCAGGGTCTTCGACATCGCCAAGCCCCAGCCCGTGCGCTACTTCGATGCGCGCTTCAAGGGCGGCTTCGGGGTGATGTGGGACGATATCGTGTCCGCCGCATACAGCTTGCTGGTCATGGCCATTCTGGTCACCTTTGGAGTGTTTGCATGATGCTTCACAATGCCGAAGACCTTACCCGCGCACTGGGCGAGCGTCTGGTCGACAAGGGCTGGATGTTTTCCTGCGCGGAATCCTGCACGGGCGGCCTGCTGGCCGCCGCCATGACCGAAACGCCCGGTTCGAGCCAATGGTTCGACCGCGGCTTCGTCACCTACAGCAATGCGGCCAAACGGGAACTGCTGGACGTGCATGCCGATACGCTGGAGCGGTTCGGGGCCGTGAGCGAGGAAACCGCTATGGAAATGGCGGCGGGTGTGCTTGCACGCGCGCCGGAAAGCGATCTTGCGGTATCCACGACAGGCATCGCCGGGCCGGATGGAGCCACCCCGGGCAAGCCGGTGGGCATGGTGTGCTTCGGCTTTGCATCGCGGGCCGGCATGGGCGTGGTGACACGCGCCGAAACCCGTGTGTTTCCGGGCGACCGCCAGGCGGTGCGGGCGGCGGCGGTCGCCTATGCCTTGTCAATGGCGCTGGAATTCAACCCGGCGGACTGACCACGCGTCAAGAACTCCGGCCGTATCGGCCGGAGCTTGCCCACGTCGCGGGATATAGCGGTCAGGGCACCGCGTTGATGGCGTCGCGGGTATCGCGCGCGGCGGCTGCGGCGGCCTCGCGCCAGTCTTCGCCGGCGCTCGCGTACAGGATGGCGCGGGAAGAATTGATCATCATGCCCGTACCGCGGCTGTCGCGCCCGGCGCGCACCGTGTCGGCCACGCTGCCGCCCTGAGCGCCGATGCCGGGGATGAGCAGGGGCACATCGCCCGCCCGCGCCCGCACTTTGGCGATTTCAGCGGGGAAGGTGGCGCCCACCACCAGCCCGCATTGCCCGCCGGCATTCCATTTCTCGGCGACGAGAGCCGCCACGCGCAGGTAGAGGGGTGTGCCCTCGCGATCTTCGATGAACTGCAGATCGGACCCGCCCGGGTTGGAGGTGCGGCACAGCACGATGACGCCGCGGTCTTTCCATTCGAGATAGGGCGCCACGCTGTCGTAGCCCATGTAGGGATTCACGGTCACGGCATCGGCGCCATAGCGCTCGTAGGCTTCCAGGGCGTACTGTTCCGCGGTGGATCCGATGTCCCCGCGCTTGGCATCGAGGATCAGCGGCAGGCCGGGGTGATACTCGCGGATGTGGCGGCACAGGGCCTCAAGCTGGTCTTCCGCCGCCGCCGCCGAAAAATAGGCGATCTGGGGCTTGAACCCGCATACATAAGGGGCGGTGGCATCGACGATTTCCCGGCAGAAGTCGAAGATGGCGTCCGGCCTCCCCAGCAGTTCGGCGGGAAAGCGCAAGGAGTCGGGATCAAGGCCGACCATCAGCATCGAGGCGGAACGCGCCCATGCGGCGTCGAGTTTTTCTTTGAAGTTCATGGCGGGTGAAAGCGGATTGCACTCGCGGCGCGAGTGTCGATTAGCGAAGAGGCCATCGGCTGCCCGGCGGCCGGAGGCGCGCCGGGCAGCATGCCGCCTGATTATGCCATGGCGCATAAAAAAACCCGGGAAGCGCGAGGCAACCCGGGTTTGAAGGGCGGCGCCCGGAGGCGCCGCCATAGCGGCCCAGACCGTGGTCTGGTGAAGAGACTGAAAGAGGTTTAGAAACCGCCCATTCCGCCCATGCCACCCATGCCGCCCATGTCGGGCATTGCGGGGGCGGGCTTGTCTTCGACGATCTCGGCCACGGCGACTTCGGTCGTCAGCAGCAGGCTGGCCACCGAAGCGGCGTTCTGCAGCGCGGTGCGGGTCACCTTGGTGGGATCCAGCACGCCTTGCTCGACCAGATCGCCGTACTCGCCGGTTGCGGCGTTGTAGCCGAAGTTGCCTTCGCCTTCCGCAACGCGGTTCACGACCACGCTGGGCTCGTCACCGGCGTTGGCGACGATGGTGCGCAGCGGAGCTTCGATGGCGCGCAGGATCAGCTTGATGCCGGCGTCCTGGTCGACGTTGTCGCCCTTGATTTCGGCAACGGCCTTCTTGGCGCGGATCAGCGCAACGCCGCCGCCCGGGACGATGCCTTCTTCCACTGCGGCGCGAGTGGCGTGCAGGGCGTCTTCGACACGGGCCTTCTTTTCCTTCATCTCGATTTCGGTGGCGGCACCGACGCGGATGACGGCCACGCCGCCGGCCAGCTTGGCCACGCGCTCTTGCAGCTTCTCGCGGTCGTAGTCGGAAGTGGCTTCTTCGATCTGCACGCGGATTTGCTTCACGCGGGCTTCGATGGATTTGCCGTCGCCGGCGCCATCGATGATGGTGGTGGCTTCCTTGGCCACTTCGATGCGCTTGGCCTGGCCGAGCTGTTCGAGCGTGACGCTTTCCAGGGACATGCCGGTCTCTTCAGAGATTACGGTGCCGCCGGTCAGGATGGCGATGTCTTCCAGCATGGCCTTGCGACGGTCGCCGAAGCCCGGAGCCTTGACGGCCGTGGTCTTCAGGATGCCGCGGATGTTGTTCACCACCAGGGTGGCCAGGGCCTCGCCTTCCACATCTTCAGCCACGATCAGCAGCGGGCGGCTGGACTTGGCGACCTGTTCCAGCACCGGCAGGAGATCGCGGATGTTGCTGATCTTCTTGTCGTGGATCAGGACGTACGGATCTTCCAGGACGGAGACCTGCTTTTCCGGGTTGTTGATGAAGTAGGGCGACAGGTAGCCGCGGTCGAACTGCATGCCTTCGACGACATCCAGCTCGTTGTCGAGCGACTTGCCGTCTTCGACGGTGATGACGCCTTCCTTGCCGACCTTGTCCATGGCGTCGGAGATGATCTTGCCGATGGATTCATCGCTGTTGGCCGAGATGGAACCGACCTGTGCGATTTCCTTGCTGGTGGTGCAGGGCTTGGAGAACGATTGCAGCTCGGCCACCGCCACGGCGACGGCCTTGTCGATGCCGCGCTTAAGATCCATGGGGTTGATGCCGGCGGCTACGTATTTCAGGCCTTCTTCCACGATGGACTGGGCCAGCACGGTGGCGGTGGTGGTGCCGTCACCGGCGTTGTCGGAGGTCTTGGAAGCGACTTCCTTCACCAACTGGGCGCCGATGTTCTCGAACTTGTCCTTGAGTTCGATTTCCTTGGCGACCGATACGCCGTCCTTGGTCACGGTGGGGGCGCCGAAGGAGCGGTCGAGCACGACGTTGCGGCCCTTGGGACCCAGCGTCGTCTTGACGGCGTTGGCCAGGACGTTGACGCCGCGCACGATGCGGGTGCGGGCGTCGTCAGCGAAAAGTACTTGCTTAGCAGCCATTTTTGATTCCTTGAATTCTTTCGGGTCGGGTTTACTGGATCACGGCGAGGATTTCGTCCTCGCGGATGACGAGCATTTCTTCACCGTCGACCTTGACGGTCTGGCCGGCATACTTGCCGAACAGCACCTTGTCGCCGACTTTCACTTCCAGAGGCAGAACCTTGCCGTCTTCAGTGCGCTTGCCGGTGCCGACAGCCACGATTTCACCCTGATCGGGCTTTTCGGCGGCGCTATCGGGGATGACGATGCCGGAAGCGGTGGTGCGCTCGTTGTCCAGGCGCTTGACGATCACGCGATCGTGCAAAGGACGCAGTGCCATGAAGGAACTCCTGTTGAGTAATCAGTATGGTTGGTTTCGATGTTCCGGAGCGGGCTGTTAGCACTCACCCCGGTCGAGTGCTAATTATAAGGATGAAGCAGGAATCTTCAAGGGGGGGCGCGCCAAATGGCGGAATCGGTTGTCGATCGCTGTCGATGGCCACGGAGTTCGCAAGCTCCATCACTCGGTTTGGCGACGCTGACGGACGATCCGGACCAAGCGGCGGCGGCCGCGCCGTGCATCAGTCGCCCCCGGACTGAATGCCGCCCTCGCGGCGGCGTTTCCACAATGTCGTGCGGGAAATGCCGAGCCGCTTTGCCGCCGCGCCGATCCTGCCGCCGCATTCGGCGATGACGCGTTCTATCTCTTCTTTTTCGGCCCTGGCGCGGGCGAGGGACAAGGACGGCCCGGCGTCCGGTTGCTGGATCTTTTCCGGGAACAGATCGCTCATACCGAGCACGGAGCTGTCGGCGAGCGTGCAGGCCTGCACGACCCGGTTGGTCAGCTCCCGGACATTTCCCGGCCAGTGGTGCTCCACGAGCGCCCGTTTCGCTTCGTCGGAAATCGAGAACGGCGCCAGCGGGCTGGTGGATCCGTAGGCTTCCAGGAACTTCCCGGTCAGCGGGATGATGTCCGCGATGCGGTTGCGCAAGGGGGGAATCGTCACCTGGGCATTCTGCAGGCGATAGTACAGATCGGCCCGGAACCGGCCCGATTCCAGGGCCTCGTGCAGATCGGCGTTGGTGGCGGCCACGATGCGGCCCTTGAAGCGGACGAAGCTCCCGCCGCCCAGCCGGTGGAATCCGCCATCCTGCAGGGCGCGGGCAAGCAGAACCTGCATCTTCGGATGCATTTCGCAGATTTCGTCGAGGAACAGTGTGCCAGTGCCGACCTGCTCCAGCAAACCGGTGCTGAAGGCGCCGCCCGGCGCCGCGCCGGCTTCGCTGCCGAAGTACTTGGCTTCCAGCGTCGATTCGGTGATGTCCGCGCAGCAGACCGGAATGAAGGGCGCCGGCGCGCGGCCGGACGCCTCGTGGATGAGGCGGGCCGCCATTTCCTTGCCGGTGCCGCTCTCGCCCAAGAGCAGAATGGAAAAATTTTCCCTGGCCAGCCGCTTGAGGTGGGAGACGACGCGGATCATTTCCGGTGTCTCGTAATGGAAGCTGCGAAAGGGAATTTTCACTTCCCGTGGAAGAATGGCGCGCGCCAGGCTGGATTGGATGCGCCTGACAAGGTCATTGATGTCATAGGGCTTCACCAGATAGTCGGTGGCGCCCGCCTTGACGAGGTCGACGGCCTGTTGTACCTCGGCGTATGCCGTGGCGAATATGACGTCCGTGTCCCATAAGAGCCTGCCCGCGCGCTTGTATACATCGGTGCCGGTTCCGTCCGGCAGGCGGATGTCGCACAGCATGAGGGCCGGCTGATGCCGTTCGAGGCTTTCCAGAGCCTGGGAGACGGTCCGGGCCCACTGGATGGACAGCCCTTCCAGGCGCAGGCGCTGGGCCACGGCGCCCCCCAGGATGCCGTCGTCCTCGACCAGCAGCACGTCGATTTCTTCACGTTTCATTGCGCGTCACCCCGCGGCGGGGCGAATTTCAGTTCAATGGCGGATCCGCCGCCTTCCTTGTCGTATACCGCAATCCGCCCCTGCATTTCCCCCGCCAGACGGCGCACGATCTCCAGCCCCAGCGACCTGTCGCTGCGCGCCGCCTCATCGGCCAGGAGGAAGTCCCTGGCGTGCCGGGGCAGACCCGTCCCTTCGTCGCTGACCTTCAGCGTAAAGAGCCCGTCCTGGTACGAGGCATGCAGGGCGACCGTCCCGCCCGGAGGTGAGGTCTGGATGGCGTTGAGCAGCAGATTGAGGGCGATCTGCCGGATCTTGAATGCATCCAGATTCACCGGCGCGTGCGACGGAACATGCTGCGCCACGCCGACCCCCTTGCGGGCCGCGTGGGGCATGACCAGCAGAAGCACATCATGCAGGTCGCGGCTTTCGAGGTCGGGGCCCTGCGCCCTGGGTCGGTACGCGTTCAGGGTGGCTTCCGCGACACCCTGAAGAGACTGGATGCCGCGATCGATGAAATCCAGGGCTTCCCGCCTGCTGCGGCTGTCGTCGCCATACATGCGGATGGTCTGGAGGGCGGTCATCATACCTGTGAGCGGGTTCCTTATCTCATGGGCCAGCGTGGCGGCGATGCGCCCCAGCAGCGCCTGCTGATCCTGCTTGGCCAGCTGTTCGGAAAGCCGCTCGCGGTCCTGCACGGCCTCGGTCATGCGGTTGTAGGCTTGCATGAGCGTGTGTGTTTCCTCGTCTCCCTGCGGAATCCGGGCCTCTTCGATCTTCTGCGGGCCGAAAGCGACGGCATGGGACAGGTGTTCGCTGAGGGTTTTCAATGGGCGCTGCATGTGACGGATGGCGATGTAGCCGCCTAGGGCCGCCGCAATGCTCATCAAGGCCCCGATCAGCATGAGCCGGAGTTGCAGCAGCGAGCGTTCCTGGGCGAAGGTGGCGATGTCCAGATTGGCGGCGATGACGCCGCTCTCGCCCAGTTCCCGCCACACCCAGATACTGCGGGATTCGGGTTCGTAGGCGTAGCCCTTCGGGCCGGCAAAGACGGCATCGGGCGGCGGGGTGGGGGATTCCAGATTGGGGCCGGAAACATGGGCAAGCACGCCGCCGCTCCGGTCGATGAGAACGAGCTGCCGGTCCACCACGCCCAGATAGAAATCGAGCGACTGTCTCAAGGCACGATGAATGCCCTCGGTATCTTTCTTCTGGTAGGACGACAGAACGGCTGCGGAAAGCCCGTCGAGATAGACCTGCCCCACGCGTTCCGTCAGCAATTCGTATTGCCTGGACAGACTGAACACCGCGATCTGGGTCACCGAAATGGCGATCAGGAAGATCATGATCGCGGCCAGCAGGGGGATACGGACCAGGAGAGGTAAACGGACAAACCATTTCAATTCATCGTGCTCCTCTTGCCAGAGGCCGGCGGCCCGCCGATGCGGCGGTGGAAACAGGGGTCACGGACCCGGCTCGGCGGCGCTCGGGTCGTCCATCATATCAGCCGCGCGGCGGGCATTGCCGGAAGGCCCGTCCGTCTCGATGAAGGCGCTCGTGGGCAGCACCGGGCCGAGATCGTTGCGCGAGGTGCCTTTCCAGAGGGCCACGCCGCCGACGAAACCGGCCTTGCCCAGCAGGTGGGCGGCAATAGGGGTCGTCATGCAGAGGAACAGGATGGCAAGGGCGATCTTGAACCACGTGCCCCATGAGGGTTCGAAGCAGCCCGCTCCCACCAGCAGCAGGCTGGGCCCGAAGACGCCCGCCTTGGTCGCCGCATGCATGCGCATGAAGAAATCCGGCAGGCGCAGAACGCCCAGCGCGGCAATGAAGGTGATGACGGACCCGGAAAGGACGAAGAAGGCGGCCAGCCACATCAACATATCAGCCTCCTTCGGGCGGCAGCGAACGCAGAGAGCGTGGGGGTGGTCATATCAATTCTCCTCATTCCCTGTGGCGCCCCGTTCAATGAACGCGGCAAAGGCGACGGTGGCGAGGAAGCCGATCAGGGCAATGCCCAGCACGACGTCGATGAAGGCCGCCGAATCGTTGGTGATCGCGGCCAGCGCGGCGACCCCGACGCCGAGCAGGCACAGCATGTCGAGCGCCACGACCCTGTCGCCGGCGTGAGGGCCTTTCACGACGCGCATGCATACGAGGATCATCGACAGGAACAGCAGGAGCTTGCTGAACGCGGTGACGATGGGAAACAGGGTGTCTATCATCGCAATACCTTCAATATCTGGTGCTCGAATCCTTGTTTGATGTCTTCCACCACCGAGTCGGAATAGTTCATCACGTGCGCGTAAAGGCGGCTCTTGTCCTCGGAAATATGCAGCGTCGTCGTGCCCGGCGTCAGGGTGACCATGTTCGCCAGCAGGGCGATGCCCAGGTCGCTTTTGACGTTCAGGGGGACTTCGACGATGGCGCTGGCGGAGACCCGGTCCGGACGGATGACGTTGAGCACGACGTCATGGACCGACTTCGCCAGTTCCCTGCCGAACATGAGCACGAGCACGGTCCAGTCGAACAGCCATTCAATCCTGCGCATGGGCGCTCTCCAGTACGGCATTGATGTATCGGCTCGGGTCGGACAATTGACCGGCGGCCTCGACGGAGAATGCGACAAAGGGTTCGGGGTTCAGGCCGATGGCCAGAGTGATGGCGGACAGCGCGGCGATGGCGGCATACTGAGCGGTGAACGTGCCCTTGGGTGCCGGCGGGGCCGCGGTTTCCCCAGCCGCGGGCGTTTTCCAGAATGCTTCATTCCAGATCTTCAGCATGGAATACAGGGTCAGCACGCCCACGACAAGGGCGGTGGCCGCCAGGTACCCGTTGCCCGCATCGAGGCTGGGCTTGACGACGAGATACTTGGCCCAGAATCCGGACAGCGGCGGCAGCCCGGCCAACGACAGGGCGGGAATGCAGAACATGATGGCGAGAAAGGGCGCCGTTCTGTGCAGGCCGCCGATCCGCCTGAGCTGGTATGAGCCTGTCTTCCTTTTTATGACGCCGCCGATGAGGAACAGGTTGGCCTTCACGATGATGTGGTGGACGATGTAGAGCACGGCGCCGGCCAGCGCCAGCGGCGTGGCGATCGCGACGCCCACCAGCATATAGCCGATCTGGCTGATGATGTGAAAGGAGAGGATCTTCCGTATGTCGAAGTGGGATGCCGCGCCGAGCACGCCGGTGATCATGGTCAGGGCCGCCACGATGCCGATGAGGCTTGCCAGCCCTTCCGTCAACGGGAACATGAGACTGAAGCAGCGCACGATGGCGTATACGCCGACTTTGGTCAGCAGTGCGGCAAAGATGGCCAGGACGGGCGTGCTGGCGGTGTGGTAGGAAGCGGGCAGCCAGAAGAACAGCGGAAACAGGGCGGCCTTGGAGGCAAATGCCAGGAAGAACAGGATCGCCAGCGCGCTGACCAGGCCGGTGTTCTCGATCGCCGGTATGCGCACGGCCAGGTCGGCCATGTTCAGCGTGCCGGTGGCGCCGTAGAGGAAGGCCACGGCGACCAGGAAGACCGTGGTCATCACCAGGTTGAGCATGACGTACTTCACGCCCGCGTCCAGCTGCGCCCTGCTGCCCCCCAGTATCAGCAGCCCGAAGGACGAGATCAGCATGATCTCGAACCAGACATACATGTTGAAGATGTCGCCCGTCATGAAGGCGCCGGTGACGCCCAGCAGCAGGCCGTGGTAGAGCGGGTGGAACATGGCGTGGCCCTGTTCTTCCGGGTCGCTGAGCTGATAGACCGCGACGACCACCGCCATGACCGCGGTGACGAGCACCATGGCGGCCGCCAGATTGTCGGCAACGAAGCTGATCCCGAAGGGGGCGGCCCACGACCCGAACTGCGTCGTCAGGATGGTGCCGTCCCGGGTGGCCTGGAGCAGCAGGATGGCGCTCAGCAGGAAGGCGGCGCCGGCGGCGAGGCTCGCGCTGCGCTGCAGCCGTGGGCGGCGCCACGACAGCGTCGTCAGCACCAGGCCGGCGAGAGGCGCCGCGATCGGGGCGGTGAGCAGGATATGCGCGGCCGTCATGGTCTGGCTCCGACCTGATCGTCCTGGTCGGCCGGGCCGACGGGCTCCGCCTCCCTCATTTCCTCCGTATCGACGACATGCAGGCGCTGATGCGCTTTGTGCAGCAGGACCACGGTAAAGGCGACCAGCGAAAACGAAATCACGATCGCGGTAAGGATGAGGGCCTGGGGCAGGGGATTGGCACTGACCGCGATGGTGGTCTGGCCGTCCGTTATCAGTGGCGGCACGCTCGACGCCAGGCGGCCGGCCACGAAGAGGGTCAGGTTGGCCGCGTTGCCCAGCAGCAGCAGGCCCAGCACCATGCGCAGCACATTGCGGGACATCAGAAGATAGGCCGCGGAACCCGCCATCACTCCAATGGCAAGGATGTAAAGCGCCTCCATTCATTGCTCCAGGAAAAGGCTGAGGAAAGTCAGGATGGCGCCCAGCACGGTGAGATAGACGCCGATGTCGAAGAGCAATGCCGTCCCCAGGGCAAGGCCGCCGATCGTCCCCCAGGCGTGGGTGAGATAGGCCTGTCCGCCCAGCAGGGTGGGCAGGCCGGATATCAATGCCGCGCCGAGCCCCAGGGCAAGCAATTGCAGCGAGTCGATGGGCACGATCTTCCTGAGCGCCGTGTATCCGCGCGGCAGGGCATAACTGGCGCAGCCGGCCGCGGCGATCAGGCCGCCTATGAAGCCCCCGCCGGGTTCGTTGTGGCCGCGCCAGAGCAGGTACAGGGACAGCAGCAGCGCGAAAGGAAGGATCACGCAGGATCCCACTCTGAAAATGACGGAGTTCATCGTTTTTCCATGGAAGGGGCCGGGGCGGCGCCGGCTTTTCGTTCGTCTTCCTTGCCGGGGCTGAAGAACACCGCGATGGCGGCCAGCGCGGCCAGGGCGAGCACGGTGATTTCCCCGAGCGTGTCGAGCGCGCGGAAGTCGACGATGATGACGTTGACCAGATTGCGCCCATGCGCCAGCGGGTAGCTCGATTCCCGGAAGAAATCGGACAGCGCCTCATTGAATGGCAGGGCCACGACACTGAGCATGACGGCTACGATCATGAGCCCGAACGCGGCCGAGATGAACGCGTCCCGGCCGCGCTGTCCCGGGGACCTGCGGTCGCCTGCCCGGAAGGGCATGTGGCCGATGACCGCAAGCAGAATGACCACGGACAGGGCTTCGACCGAGAACTGGGTGAAGGCGAGGTCCGGCGCTCCGCCGAGCAGGAAGGCGACGGCCACCCCGAAGCCGACCGTCCCGGCGGCGATGATCCCTTGGAGGAAGCTGCCCGAACGCAGGACCATGATGCATGCCGCGATGAGCAGCAGGGGCAGCATGAGCTTCATGCCGGCCGCGCCCGTCGGCGGCGGGGGAAGCGCCAGCGCATCGTTCGCCACCATGGCCAGCAGCCCGGCGATTGCGACGATGCCGACGCTCATCGCCATGTAGTGCCGCAGGCTGCCCGTCTGTATCAGGCCCGTCTGCCAGTTGGAAAGCGCGGCCAGCCAGCCCAGCATTCTGTCGTACAGCGCGTCGGGACCCCACCGGTCGATGATGCCGCAGGACCGCAGGCGCGGCTGGATCCGGCTCCAGAGGATATAGATGCCGGCGCCGGCGGCCAGGGTGGCCGCGCTCAATGCCAGGATGGGCGTGAATCCATGCCAGAGGCTCAATGGGAAATCGACGGTCTGTCCTTGCACTGAAGCGGCCGTCGCGGCCAGAAGGCCCTGTATCCAGCCGGGCATGAGCCCGAATGCCAGGCTCAGCGCGGCAAGGACGAGAGGCCCGGCCCACATCGCCGCCGCCGGGTCGCGGGGCACCGGATGAGAACGGCCCGGGGCCGCGGGCGCGCGGCCGAAGAAGCACTTCAGCGCAAGAATCCCGGCGATCGCGACCATGCATGCATTGGCCAGTATGACGACGGCGAAGGTGATGTGGGGAAGGCGTGCCGCAAGCCCGGCTTCGTAGATGAGCTCTTTGCCGATGAATCCCAGCATGGGCGGGATGCCGGCCATGGAAAGCGAGGCCAGACAGGCGGTCGCCGCGGTGATCGGCATGGCGCCGGCAAGGCCGCCGAGCAGGGTGCTGTCGCGCGTGCCCGTGCCATGGTCGATGATGCCCGCGACCATGAACAGGCAGGCCTTGTACAGCGCATGCACCACCAGGAACACAGCCATGGCGATGGCCGCGAGGGGATGGTTGGCGCCGATCAGGGTGATCAGCATGCCCAGGGACACAATGGTAGTGTAGGCGAGAATGCGTTTCAGGTCGGTCTCGCGCAGGGCCAGGACGGATCCGCAAAGCATGGTGAGCGTCCCCGCGGCCAGCAGCAGGGGCGTCCAGATTTCCGCCGCCGACAGAACGGGATTCAGGCGCGCCAGCAGATAGACGCCGAGTTTCACCATGGTTGCGGAATGCAGGTAGGCGGAGACGGGCGTGGGCGCCACCATCGCGTTCGCCAGCCACGAATGCAGAGGGAACTGCGCGGACTTCGAGAATGCGCCGATGGTGATCAGCAGGACGATGGCCGTGCCCGGGGGCGTGGACAGCACGGCGCCGATGCCGGCCGTGGAAAGCTCGGAAATCCGGTACGTGCCGGCAAGCGTGCCGAGCAGGATCATGCCGGCGAGCATGGCCAGGCCACCGGCCACGGTGATGAGCATGCCTTGCTGCGCCGAGCGGCGCGACTCCGCCCTGGCGGGGTCGTGTCCGATCAGTATGAAGGATGACAGGCTGGTCAGCTCCCAGAACACCAGCAGCCCCAGCAGGTCGTCCGAGACAACGGCGCCCAGCATCGAGGCCATGAAAACATTCAACGCCGTAAAGAAGCGCGGCGTTTGCCAGTTTCCCGGCAGATAGGAAGACGCATAGAGAAAGACGGCCGTTCCGATGCCCGTGATCAGGAGCGCGAAGGTCAGCGCCAGGCCGTCGAGCCGGAATGACAGCGAAATGTCCAGGGAAGGTATCCATTGAACGTGCTGGACAATGGCTCCCTGTTCCATGACCGTCGGCGCGAAGTATGCGAACCCGCAGAACAGCAGGGCCGGCAACAGCGCCAGGAAGGCCGGCTTCCCGAAGCGTGCGAGCAGGAATATGCCCGGTGCCGCCAGCAGGGGCAGGATGATGAGCAGGAAAAGTGTCATGCCGCAGAGTGTTGGAATCGTGAGCGCGATGGCGTTCATTTCATACAAAACAAAACCGGGCATCAATGAACAAGAAATTTGTTCATCAAACTGAACTCGAATGTTCAGCGTGTTTTTAAAAGAGAACCTGGATGAATATTTAATGGCGGCAAGGCTTTCCCGACCCGCCGGGACTCACCGCCCGCGAGGCAGAATAGTGATGACGGAGCGAGGCACCGGCGGCGGCCGGGGCGATGACGCCCCGCGGCGGGAGGACGATGGTGAAAGAGCTGTTCTACGATTGGTTCGGTTTGAACGAGTGGCTGTTCACGGCCCTGTACTCGTTCAACCCCCCCTATCTGGATGCGATATGGAAGGTGGCGAGCCACGGATATGGCTATTGGGTGGCGATCATCGCGGTTCTGGCCATCGGTTTTCATTATCTGCGTATCCGCCGTATGGCCAGCGAGCGGCAGCTCGAAAGAATGGGTGAGCGGATGGTCGTGCTGATCATGGCCTTCAGCGTGGTCTGGTGCGTCGTCTATACATTCCAGAACGTCACCCTGCTGCCGCGCCCGTGGATGGTCTTCCCCGGATCCGTTGCGGCGCAGGCGCCACTGCTTTGGCACGAGGGCCTGCCGGCATCCGCCCCGGCCATGTCGGTGATGATCGCCGGCGTATTCTGGAAGCATGCCGGTGGCCTGGCCAGAAGGCTGCTGCTTTTCTATGTGTTCCTGGGCTGCCTGCTGAGCATGCTGTCGGGCGTGAACTGGCCGGTGGAAGTCGTGGCCGGGGCCCTCGTGGGCCTGATGGGCGTCAGGCTGGGGCAGTGGTCGTTTTCCTTTGGCCGCAAGCTCGCGGCACCGTGAAGGCCGGGGGCGGGCTGCGCCCCCGGCCGCCATGATGTACGCCGGCCCGACGTGCCTCAGCCCGCCGCTGGCGCCGAGAGCTGCCTGCCCTGTTTCTGGAAGGTTTCGTGCTCCAGGCTGGGCACCAGCGAGCCGCCGGTGCTCCAGATGATGTGGGTGGCATGGCGCATGCGGGGCGGCAGGTTCCGGGAAGCCAGATAGCGCAGCCCCGGTTCGGAGCCCGTCAGCCAGAGGGGGCCGCGCATGCCGGCCGCGGCGGAAGGTTCGATCAGCATGCCTTCGGCCTGCATGAGCGCATGGACATCGCGAAAGAGCGTGTCGTCGTCGACGGTGAATACGCCCGACAGCAGCTTGCGCATCAGGGGAGCCACCAGGGGCGAAGCCTGGGCGACGGCCAGGCCATCGGCTTCCGTCCGGTTGTCCAGCCCGTAGTCGTATACCGAGACGGGCGCTTCGTTCCGTGCGGCCAGCTGCACGAGCATGCAGGGCGAGGCGGCCGGTTCCGCGAAAAAACAATGCACATGTTCGCCGAAGAGCCGCTTCAGGCCGTAGGCGACGCCGCCCGGCGCGCCCCCCACCCCGCAGGGCAGGTAGACGAAGAGAGGGTGCTCCGCGTCGACGCCCCTGCCTTGCTGGGCGAGCTGTGATTGAATTTCGTGGGCCGCCGCGGCATATCCCAGAAAAAGATGGACGGATTCTTCGTCGTCGACGAAGTAGCCGAAGGGGTCGCTTTCCGCCGCGAGGCGGCCCGCCTTCACGGCGCTCGCGTAGTCGCCGGCATGTTCGATGACTTCGACCCCGGCGGCGCGGAGGCGGTCTTTTTTCCATTCCTTGGCGTCTTCGGACATGTGGACCATCGCCTTGAACCCGAGCGTCTTGGCGATCAGGCCTATGCTGAGTCCCAGGTTGCCCGTGCTGCCGACGGCGATCGTGTATTTTTCGAACAGGCGGCGCGCCGGCATGCCCGCCAGTTCCAGCCGATCCGATGCGCCGGTGACGAGTCCGCCGTCCAGGGCGAGGCGCTCGGCAAGGGTCAGGACTTCGTGAAAGCCGCCACGGGCCTTGACGGAGCCCGCCACGGGCAGAGCGTCATCCCGCTTGATCAGCCATGTTCCCTCGTGCCGGCCGCCGAGCTGCCGCTGCAGGGCGGGAACGGGGACGAGCGGCGATTGCAGCCGGCCCCGGCTGTTGCGTAATTGCGGAAACACCGAGGACATGAGTGCCGCGCAGCGGGAAAACCGGGCGATCGCGATTTCAGGGTCGAGCGCCTTGTCAGGGGTGAAGGCGCGCGGGGCATGAGCGGGGTTGAGCCACAGCATGGGTTCGCGCCGTTGCAGGGAGGCTTGTTCGGCGGTGCCGAGATGCGAGGCGGGGGGCAAGGCGGTGTGTTCGGGAGGCATGTTTTTTCCAGGTCAGGCGGCCTGCTCGGCCAGCACGGTCTTGAGCAGTTCCACGAATGCGATCGTCCGCTGCGGCAGCAGCCGCCGCCCCGGCGTCACGCACCATACGATGGTCGGCGGCAGGCTCCATTCGGGCAGGATGCGTTCGATGGCGCCTTGCTCGACCAGGGCCTTCGCAAAGCGCCCGGACAGCCCGACGATGCCCAGCCCCTGAGCCGCGAGCGCCTGCTGCAGCCCCATGGAATTCGCCGACAGCGTATGCGTGGGCAGCCCTTCCCAGTGTTCGCCGCCATGCGACAGCCGCCAGAGCTGCTGTTCGCCGCCGCTGGTGACGAGCACCAGCCCGACATGCCCGGGCAGGTCAACGGGCTCGCGGGGGACGCCGTGGCGTTTCAGATAGCCCGGGCTGGCATACAGCCCGTTGTGCAGCGTGGTGATTCGGCGCGCGACCAGCGAGCTGTCGTCGGGAAGCTGGGTGGCCGCGCGCAGAGCGATGTCGAAGCGTTCGGCGATGAGGTCCACACGCCGCGCGGACAGGTCCAGTTCCAGGCGGACATCGGGATACCGGGTGGAGAATTCGGTGAGGATGCGCACCAGCGACAGTTCATGGAATTCGGGCGGCAGGGAGATGCGCAGCGTTCCCTGCGGGGTGACCTGGCAGTGCTGGGCAAGCGCCGTCGCGGCGTCGGTTTCGTCCACCAGCCGGCGGGCGTGTTCCAGCATTCTTTCGCCGAAATCCGTCAGGACCAGCCGCCGCGTACTGCGCTGCATCAGGCGTTCGCCGAATTCGTTTTCCAGGTCGGAAAGTCGGCGCGACAGGGTGGACTTGGGCAGGCCGGTCAGTTCGGAGGCGCGGGTGAAACTGCCGGCATCCACCACATGGGCGAACAGGATCAGGTCGTTGGCATAGAGGCTGATGGCTGACATTTCAGTCCTTTGTTCCATATATGGAACTATTATAGTCAATACAAGCAGTTTTTAACTGATTTTGCTTTTAATAAAATAGGATTTCAAGAGAGCGCCGCCGCATTTCGCGCAGGCATTTGAAAAAGGAAACAGTATGTTGGAAATCCGCAGAAGTGAAGAGCGCGGGGCCGCCGAACATGGCTGGCTGAGCTCGCGCCATTCGTTTTCATTCGCCGGCTACTATGACCCGCGCCACACGGGGTTCGGCCCCCTGCTGGTCATCAATGAAGACCGCGTGCAGCCCGGGCGCGGCTTCGGCACGCACGGCCATCGCGACATGGAAATCATTTCCTATGTGCTCGAAGGGGCGCTGGAACACAAGGACAGCATGGGCACCGGCTCCGTCATCCAGTATGGTCATGTCCAGCGCATGAGCGCCGGAAGCGGGGTGATGCACAGCGAATTCAATCACTCCCATTCGGAACCCGTGCACTTTCTGCAGATCTGGATCGCGCCGGACGTACAAGGAGTCGCGCCGGGCTACGAAGAAAAGTACTTCGACCGCGCAAGCAAGAAGGGGCAATGGCGTCTGATCGCATCGCCCGACGGGCGGGACGGGTCCGTGTCCATTCATCAGGACGCCACCCTTCATGCCGCCATTCTCGACGGCGATGATGCGCTGGAATACGCGCTTGCGGGCAGCCGTGGTGCCTATGTGCACGTGGCGCGCGGCAGTGTCACGATCAACGGCACGGCGCTACGGGCCGGCGATGCGCTGAAGATCGCCGGCGAGCCGCGGGTGACGGCCGGGGACGGCGAGGACGCGGAAATCCTGCTGTTCGATCTCCCTGTTCACACCCCCATCACGGCATCGCCGTAGGGCCTGTTGACGCTAAAAGGAGGCTTGCACTGGCTGGATATCGGGTGGCAGGCTAGGCGTGCAGGGCGCCGCATGGCCGCTCCGTCGGGTGCCGGAGGCGAGGGCAGCCCGCAGGGCCGGCGAGGGGAGCCGTGGCGCCCATGCTCTGACTTTCCGTAACACCACGCATGGACATTCGCTGGCTGGGGCCATTCCCGGCGTAAGCGGCTCTCTTTAAAGTTGGCGGAACTGATACCTTATCGAGCCACCGACATGAGCCGGAATCTTTCCGCACGACCTCGGAAGAATGCCGCTGCCGCCACGCCGGTGAGTGCCCCTTCGCTTTGCAACGATCTTGTCTTCAAAGTATTGTTCAGCAACCACCTGCCCTTGCTGAGCGACCTGATCAACGCCGTGCGTTACCCCCTGGCGCCCATTACGGTGCGGCGGGTGCTGAATCCGACCATTCTGCCGGAAGACCTGACAGGCAAAGAGATCGTGCTGGACATTCTGGCAACGGATACAGACGGTCAGCGCCTGGGCATTGAAATGCAGTTGCGCCGCTTTCTGCACTGGCCGCAGCGCTGTGTTTTCGGTCTTGCCCGCAACTTGGCCAGCCAGTTGGGGGCGGGGCGGGATTACCGCGATCTGAAACCCGTTATCGGCATCAACCTGCTGGTGCATGACCTGTTCAAAGCACATCCGGGCAAAGCGGCCTGGCACTTCACCCTGCGCGACCGGGAACAGCCGGAGGTACAGCTTGGGCAGGTCCTGCAATTGCATATAATGGAACTCCAGAAGGCCGAGCGGTCGGGTCAATTTGCCGGCCCGCTACGCGCCTGGATCGCCTGCCTGCTGCACAACCTGGACGAGGCCGCCATGAGCACGATCACCTATCCTCCCGTCAAAGAAGCGCTCAAGCATCTGGAAACGCTGTATTCCGATGAAGAATTCCGTCTGATGGCGGAGCGTCGGGCACAAGCCCTGGTCGATGCCGAAGATGCGCGGGATTATGCGCATCAGGAAGGGCTGGAAAAGGGGCTGAAACAAGGCGCATCCGGTATTCTCGAACACCAGCTGTCCCATCGGTTCGGCCCGCTGTCCGCCGAAGTCCTTCACCGGCTGCGGCATGCCGGCACCGAACAGATCCAGGCCTGGTCGCTGAACTTGCTCGATGCGAAAACGCTTGAAGAAGTGTTCCGGGAATAGGAAAACGGGGGCGGACCACGTTTTCCGCTTGGGTCGGCTGATGTTTCGGGTTCTGTCGTTGATCCGGGTTCTTGAGCCGGCCGCGCCGGGCGTTTCGGGCATGAAAGTATTAACTACATGCATATGCCGAATGAATATGGGCTGAACAGCATGGCGGCATGGATGCCAGCGTTCCCCTGCAACGATAGTGTGACAGTCCCTAGGCGCGGGCGGAGCATGGGCGCCGTGGCGCCCATGCTCTGACCGTGCCCTCAAGAACCCAGACAGCGTCCTTGCCCAGCAACCCGTGTAAAACGCCGGAAAATCGAGAACCACAATTTTCCTGCGCTTCTGCCTTCTTCTTTACTTGACCGTGATCCGGGTGATGCGGTCGCCGGTTGCGTCGTCCTTGCCGCGCGATTTGTTGATGGCATAGACGGTGCCCTGGCCGTCGGTGGCCAGATGATTGGGGTAGGTGCCGCCGTCCAGATTGGCCACCAGCTTGCCGTCGAGGTCGATGACGGTGATGGCGCTGCCGCCCCGGCTGACCACGTAGGCCAGCTTGTTCCTGGCATCCCATGCGACATTCAGCGGGCCGGCGGGGACGCTGACGGTATGCAGCACCTTGCCGTCCCGCAGGTCGAGCAGATGCACATTGTCGGAACCCTGCGAGGCGGCGAACAGGACGTTGGCTTCGGGAGCGACCGCCACGCCGCTGGCGCTCTTGGCGCCCGGCAGCGGGTAGACCTGCTCGACCTGCTGGGTGTTCAGGTCGATCACGGCGGCTTCATTGGTCGAGATGCTGACCGTATAGAGCCTGCCCTTGTCGGCGTCGAGCGCCAGGCTCATGGGGCTGAAGGATTCGCGCGACTTCGATTTGATGGCGATGGCGCCGATGGGCTCCAGTTTCTGTGTATCGAAGACGATGATCTCGTTGGTGCCGGTGGCCGAGGAATAGGCGCGATGCCTGCCGCTGTCGACGATCACGTCGCGGGCATGATGGACGGTGCCTGCCGGAAACTGCTTGAGCAGGGAAAGATCGGCCTGCTTGTAGACCGCCACGGTGTTGCCGCGCGTGTTGGTGGCCCACACCGTACCGGCCGCATCGTCGACGGCCACGCCGTAGACGGCCATGACCTGGCCCTTGTCGTTGTCCGGGTCCGCCGCCGGTGTGACGCTGGCGACGATCTTGAGCGTGCCGGGATCGACCTTGAGCAGCGACGATTCCTTGACGGGGGGGCGGCCCACCGCCGCCGTCACGAACAGCGCCTTGCCGGCGGCGCTGTAGGCGCTCTGGTACAGGCCGGCCGTCAGGTGCTCGGCGGCGACGTTGAACTTCTCGGCGCCGCTGTAGGGAATGTCGGGCGATACCTTGAATTCGAAGATGCTCGCCGCCGAGGGTTTGGCGACCTGCACCACTACGGGGTGCCGGCCGACGGCCGCGGTTTTGGGCACGGCGACGGTTGTGCTGAAGTTGCCGTCCTGGTCGGCCGTCAGAACCGGATCCTTGGCGATGTTGTGGCCGTTGCGCAGCAGCTGGACTTCCTGGCCGGGCTTGAAGCCGCCGCCGCGCATGGCGACTTCGTCACCCGGCTTGGCGACACCGGCGCTGAAGACGCGGCCGCTGAAATCGGGGTCGGGCTGGTCGAATACCGTATCGGCGCGAGCGCAGCCGATCGACAGCAGCAGGGCGGCCAGTACGGCGGCGTTGCGTTTCAGCAGGGTCGTCTGGCTGCGGTGTGGGAAAGAGGATTTCATTTGCACTGATTTTCCTTTGGGTGCAGGACTGAGGGGACAGCCTGGAAAGGTTGGAAAAAAGTTCGTGGGCGGGACGTATTCACGCCCCGCATACAGGCCGTGAGGGGGGAGGGAGGCATCAGCGCGGCCCTCCTTCCACCTTTTTCAGGGTATTGGCCGTCAACCCGAAGAGGCTGCCCGCCATCGTGCAGGCAGCGCCGCCCGCCAGCAGGGCCAGGGAAGGGCTGAACCAGCGGGACACCAGGCCCATCTGCATGTTGCCGGCGGCCGTGCCCAGCGAAGACTGCGTCATCCACAAGCTGGACATGCGCCCCAGCAGATGGTCGGGCGTGTGCTGCTGCACCAGGGTCATGCGCATCATCTTGGATACGGTGTCGGCCGCGCCCATGATGGCCAGCGCCAGAAAGGAGACATACAGGGTGGTGGAAAAGGCCAGCAGCACGATGGCCAGGCCCCAGACTTCCACGGCTACGATGACGATGCGGCCGGGGCGGGGATGGCCGCGCGTCCAGCCGCTCGCCAGGGCGGCCAGCACCGCGCCGGCCGCCGGGGCCGAATACAGCGCGCCGGTGGCTTCCGCGCCCATGCCGAGCACGGTGTCGCCCCATTCGGGCAGCAGCGCGAGCGGCGTGGCGAACACTACGGCGGCCAGATCGATCAGCAGGAGATTGCGCAGCAGCGGCGTGGCCAGCATGTAGCGCAGGCCCTCGACGAAGGCGTGGAAAAGGCCCGCCCCGCCGCCGCCGCCCGCCGGTGCGCGGGGAGGCAGCGGCGGCAGGGCGCGCAGCAGCACAGGGGTGGCGACCACCCCCGCCAGCACGATGGCATAGCAGAACACCAGCCCGGGGCCGGCGATCAGCGCACCGGCCAGCAAGGGGCCGATGACGCCGCCCAGCTGCATGGCCAGGCCCGAGAGCGCGGCGGCGGCGGCCAGATGCGGCCGGCCGACCAGGGCGGGCGTGGCCGACATCATGGCGGGCACACTGATGCCTCCGGCGGCGCCGCCGATCACCGCCGCCAGATAGATGGGCCAGACCAGGGGCTGGGGCAGCAAGGCGTTGCCCAGGAACAGCAGCACGCTGATCACATAGACGCTGCGCGACCAGAGCATGAGCTTGCGCCGGTCGATGCGGTCCGACAACACGCCGCCGACGATCAGGGCCAGCCCCATGGGCAGCGCCATGGATGCGTTCAGCGCCGCCACGGCGACACTGGACGCGGTGAGATCATAGAGCTGGATGCTGGCCGCGACCAGCAGCATGCCTGTGACCAGCACGGTCGCGGTGCGTGCCGCGTAGGCGTAGCGGAAGGCCCGGCTCTCGCGCAGGGGGGCGAGATCGATCAGAAAGCG
This sequence comes from Alcaligenaceae bacterium, assembly GCA_013416455.1. Classification (GTDB taxonomy): domain Bacteria; phylum Pseudomonadota; class Gammaproteobacteria; order Burkholderiales; family Burkholderiaceae_B; genus Yanghanlia. Next base: position 289,547 of record JACCES010000005.1, read on the forward strand.
GGCTATTCGCATGAGGGCTCCGCGGCGCCGGCCTGTGCGTGGCCGACAGCGCCGGCATCCGCCGCGCCGAGCGCGGCATCCAGCGCCGGCAGGATATGCCCGATCGCCGGCTCGCCCGTCAGATGGGCATGCAGCGAGGCGACGTCATGGACGTCGAGCCGCGCGGCCCAGGGGCGCCACATGTCGGGGCGCAGGTTCTCGCCCTGATGGTCGAGCGCCGCGCGGAAGTAGAGCACCGGGCCCTCGTGGCGGCGATGAAGGTGGCGGCGCACCAGGGCATTATTGTGTCCGACCGAGGACAGGATGCCGTCCAGCTGCGGGTCGTCGAGCTTGCCCAGGGCGTGTCCGCTGCGGCGCAGGAAGCCGATCACGCTGGCGCGGTCCAGGCCGCCCGCATCGAGGACGTCGGGGTCGTAGCCCGCGATATGGAGTATGGCTTTCCAGACCGCATCGTCCGCCGGTTCGGGGCGTTCCCGCCAGGCATCGGCCGGGTAGGCATCGAGCAGGCAGACCACGCCGACCCGCGCCTGGCGCCGCCCCAGCTCGCAGGCGATTTCATGGGCGATGATGCCGCCCACCGACCATCCCAGCAGATGATAGGGGCCCCCGGCCTGCATTGCCTGGATGCGGTCGGCATAGCGGCCGGCCAGTTCGCGCAGGGAAGCCGGCTCTTTGTCGTCGCCGGCGGGATTCAGCCAGGGCGATTGCAGGCCATGGACGGGCCGTGGCGTCGGCAGTCGCCGCGCCAGCAGGCCGTAGCACCAGCTCAGGCCGCCCGCCGGGTGGATGCAGAACAGGGCCGGCCGGCCCTGCCCGGTATCGGGCTTCAGAGTGAAGACGGGGCCGAAGCCATTGCCCGGCCGCGGGTTGGCCGGATCGTCTCGCGCGTCGAGGTAAGCCGCCAGACGCGCCACCGTGGGGTGTTCGAATATGGCGCCCAGGCCGAGTTCGCCCGCCATGGCGCGGCGCAGGCTGGAAGCTAGCCTCGCGGCCAGCAGGGAATGGCCGCCCAGGGTGAAGAAATCGTCGTCGGCGCCCGGCTCATCCGCCAGTCCCAGCACCTCGCGGAACTGTGATGCAACCAGACGCTCGGTGGGCGACTGGGCCGGGCGGCCCGCGCCGGCTTCGAAGGCGGGGGCGGGCAGCGCCTTGCGGTCCAGCTTGCCGTTGACATTGACCGGCAGCGCATCCAGCCATATCACGGCGGACGGCACCATGGCCTCGGGCAGCTGCGACCGGGCCTGCGCGAGCAAGGACGCCGTATCCGGCCTATGGCCTTGTTCCGCCACGGCATAGACGACGAGCCGTTGCTGGCCCGGCATGTCCTCCCGCAGGATCACGGCGGCCTCGCGGCAGCCGGGGTGGCGGTTCAGCGCCGCTTCGATCTCGCCCAGTTCGATGCGCTGCCCGCGCAGCTTGATCTGGTGGTCCGTGCGGCCCAGGTAGACCACGGCGCCGTCCTCGCGCCAGCGGGCCAGGTCGCCGGTGTCGTACATGCGGGCATCGGCTTGCGCATCGAAAGGGTCGCGCACGAAGCGTTCCGCCGTCAGGTCGGGCCGGCCGAGATAGCCGTCGGCCAGCTGGCGTCCAGCCAGATAGAGCGTGCCGGCCACGCCGGGCGGAACGGGACGTCGATGGCGATCGAGCACGTAGAGCCGGGTATTCCACACCGGAAAGCCGATGGGCACGGGGTCGCTCGTGTCGCCGGGATGGGCGCGCCACCAGCTGACGTCGACGGCCGCCTCGGTGGGGCCGTAGAGATTGTGCAGTTCCGCGCGTATCCGGGCATGGAAGCGGTCGCGCAGGGCGGCGCCCAGCGCCTCGCCGCTGCAATAGACATGATCGAGCGCCAGGCCCTGGCTGGCGGGTTCATTGAGAAAGGCGGCCAGCATCGAAGGCACGAAATGCGCAACGTCTATGCCTTCCTCCCGGATCAGCAGGGCAAGGGCATGGGGGTCGCGGTGCAGGCCCGGTTCCGCCACCACCAGCGTGGCGCCGCACAGCATGGGCAGGAACAGTTCCCATACAGACACGTCGAAGGTATAGGGCGTTTTCTGCAGGAAGCGCTGTTCCGGATTCAGACCGTAGTGGCCCTGCATCCACAGCAGCCGGTTGACGATGGCGCGATGGCTGACCACCACGCCCTTGGGTTCGCCGGTGGAGCCGGACGTATACAGCACGTAGGCTGGATCAGCGGGCGCGGGCGCACGCCAGGGGGCGGCTTCGGCGGGCGTGTTGAACAGGCTGTCCACGTCGAGGGCGGCGGGGCCGCCGGCCAGCCGGGGAAGCGTGGCGGTGTCGCCGATCACGGCGGCGGGCCGTGCCGAAGCCAGGATGCGCGCCAGGCGCCCGTCGGGCTGTTCGATGTCCAGCGGCAGGTAGGCCGCGCCCGCCCGCAGGATGGCGTGCAGGCTCATGACCATGTGTTCGCTGCGGGGCAGTGCGACGGCGACGATGTCGCCATTGCGTACGCCCGCCAGGCGCAGGCCCGCCGCCGCGCGGTCGACCAGCGCGTCGAAGACTTCGTAGGAGATGTCGCGCGGCCCGAAGCGCAATGCCTTGCGGCCGGCGTAGCGGGCGCAGCTCCCGGACACCAGGGCGGCAAGCGTGGTGTCCGGCAGTTCGCGGGCGGTCCGGTTCACTTCGTGCACCCACTGCCGCAGTTCGTCCGGGGCCAGCGTCTGCACGTCCGCCAGTGATTCGGCCCGCAAGGCCGCATCCAGGAAGCGGATGACGCGATCGAGGTGGACGTCGAGCCGGGCCTGGCTGTAGAGATCGGGGTTGGCTTCGAGTTCCAGACGCAGCCCGGAACCGTCCGGGGCGGCGCGGAAATTGAAATTCAGATCTTCAACCGGCCCGGCGCACAGCACTTCCTGGCTGGCGTTCAGGCTGGACTGCGTGTAATGAGCATCGAAGGGCAGGATGTTGACCAGCGGACCATGCAGGCGCCGCAGCCCGCCCAGCAGGCCGAGGTCGCGGCGCAATTGTTCGCTGCGGTAGCGGCCATGCCTGCGGGCCGCGCGCAACTGCTTCGAGCACGACCTGAACAGGGCGTCCAGCGGCTGGCGCTCGTCGATGTCCAGGCACAGCGGCGTCACGTTCATGATGGTGGCGACGCTGAAGGCGCTGGCGCTGCCCATGCGGCCCATCCAGGGCACGCCGATCACGGCGGGGTTCTGGCCGGTATGGCGCTGCACGTAGGCGGCGACCAGGGTGGTCAGCAGGTCGGGCCAGCTGCAGCCGGCTTCGTCCTGCCGCCGCTGCATCCGGGCGACGAAGCCGGCATCGAGGCCCCGGCGCGCCTGCAGAATGCCATTCGAGGTCAGGGCGGGGCCCGGGCTCAGGCTGGCGACGTCATCGAGCCGCCGCAGTTGCGCATGCCAGAAGGCCGCGTCTTCGCCGCGCCGGCCGCCGGTCCGATAAGCGTGGTCTTCCTTCACCACCTCCTGGAAGGGCGTCAGCGGCGTGCCGCCGTCCTGGCCTTTCAGCGCGGCCTGGTAGTGCTGCAGCACGCGCTTCTCGATGAGCGACATGCCGTAGCCGTCGGCCGCCAGATGGTGTACACGCTGATACCAGAGTATGTGGTCTTCGCCAACGATGAACAGGATGTGGCGGGCCAGCGTGGAGCCGAGCGGATCGATGGGCGTGCGCAGATCGCCCAGCATCGCCTTTCCAGCCCGCTCGGCGCCGCCGGGTGAGCCGCGCAGATCGACGATCTCGGCCGCGGGCGTGGAGGCTTCGTCCAGATATTGCCGGGGCCCGTCTTCATGGTCGACGAAGCGCAGGGACAGGGCATTGGCCTCGCGCAGGGTCCGGTTCACCGCCTGTGCGAAGCGCGGCAGATCCAGCGTGTCGCGGATCTCGGTGCAGTGTCCGGTGTTGAAGATGGGGTTGCGGGGGTCCAGGCGCTGGGCGTACCAGAGACCTTCCTGGGCTTCCGTGAGCGGCACGGCCTGCCGCCGGCCTTGCATGAAGGAGGCACTGCGGGGAGCCTGGATGGCGGGATCGTCGACTTTCATGAAAACAGCATCGGCGCGAAATGGCCTGGACCAGTTGGTGAAACAGAAGGGGATGAATGCCGGTGGCGCGGGGGACGCCGTGGAATCAGGCCCCCCTTTGCCGCGAGGCCTGGATGAGCGCCCACCAGTGCTCCAGCGTGGCGTTGAGCGCCATTTCAGGGAACTCGATGGAGGCGCCGGCGGCGCGCCATTGGGATGCCAGCGTCATGGTCCGCATGGAATCCAGGCCCAGGTCCATGAGATTGTCGTCGTCGGCGATATCGGCGGGGTCTTCGCGCAGGATGCGGGCGATGTCGGCACGCATGGATTCTAGAGTGATGGTCTGGCTCATGATGCTTGAACGGGTTTCTGTTCCTGGAGTTGTGCGCGCAATTGCGCGCGCAATGCCTTGCGGCTGATCTTGCCCACGGCGGTTTCGCTGAAGGTATCGACGAAGACGATCTGGTCGGGAACCTTGAATTCCGCCAGGCCGCGCCCGCGTATCCATTTCTTCAGCTCGATGGCGCGCGGCTTTTCGTTTCTTGGAATGATGAAGGCGCAGCTGCGTTCGCCCAGATAGTCGTCCGGCACCGATACGACGGCGGCGTCGAACACGGCCGGGTGCGCGAGCAGGTGGTTCTCGATTTCCTCGGCGGAAATCTTTTCGCCGGCGCGATTGATATGGTCGCCCGCCCGGCCCTGCACGACCAGATAGCCGGCGGGCGTCAGCCGCACGACGTCGCCCGTGCGGTAGTAACCGTCATGTGTGAACGCATGCTGGTTGGCGGCGGGGTTGTTGTAGTAGCCGCGTATGGTGTAGGGCCCCCGCGTGAGCAGATGGCCGGGCTCGCCCGGCGGCACGGGAACGTCATGGTCGTCGACGATCAGGATTTCATCGTCCGGGCTGATGGGGCGGCCCTGGGTCTCGATGATGGTGTCCGCGTCATCGTCCAGCCGGGTGTAGTTGACCAGGCCTTCGGCCATGCCGAATACCTGCTGCAGCCTGGCGCCCAGGACGGGCTCGACGCGGCGGGCCACTTCGGGCGTCAGCTTGGCGCCTCCCACCTGCATGACCCGCAGACTGGAAAGGTCGGTCGTGGCGCGGGCGGCGGCATCGAGCCACAGCATCAGCAGCGGCGGCACCAGGCTGCAGTGAGTGGCCTTTTCGCGCGCCACCAGTTCGAAGCAGGCTTCGGGGCTGGGCGAGGGGCTGAGGACCACGCGGGCGCCGGCGTACAGGGCGCCGAGGAAGCCGGGCGAACTCATGGGGAAGTTGTGCGCCATGGGCAGCGCGCACAGGAACACGCTGTTCTCGTCCAGACCGCAGATGCGCGCGCTTTCGCGCAGCGTGTAGATGTAATCGTCGTGGGTGCGCGGAATCAGTTTCGACAGGCCGGTGGTGCCGCCGGAAATCTGCAGGAAGGCAATGTCCTGCGGCGCGGAAACCGTGGCCGGCAGGTCCGCGCCGGCACCGGCGGCTTCGATGGCGCGCAGGGCGGTGTAGGGCGCGGCGTCCCCGTCCGCGATGATGACGTGCTCGATGCCGGGGCAGCGTTCCTGAAGGGTGGCCGCCAGGCCACGGTAGTCGAAGCCGCCGTGTTCGGCGGCGCACAGATAGCCGCGCGCGCCGCCCGTCAGGGCGAAATGCTCGATTTCGGCGATGCGGTGGGCGGGCAGGGCGTAGATGGGCAGGATGCCCGCGCGGAACAGCCCGAACACGGCGATGACGAATTCCGGGATATTGGGAAGATGCACGATCACGCGGTCGCCGGGCTCCAGGCCGCCGGCCCGCAGCCCGGCCGCGACGGCGGAAGCCCGTTGATCCAGTTCGCCGTAGGTCAGTTTCTGGCCGCCGCCGATGAGGGCCAGGCGGTCGGGGTGCCGCAGCGCCCGGTCGCGCAACAGGGCGCCGAAGGTCTCGCCGCGCCAGTGGCCGGCCTCGCGGTAGCGCCGCACGTAATCCGATGGCCAGCCGTGTTGTGGAATAATGCTATTGTTCATGAGAATGATTGTCATTCATTTAATGCGGCATCTTAGCATTTTGCAGCCGCAGCAGGGCGGGGCCGTCCAGTTCATGCATTCTGATGCGGGGTCGGGGATGCCGGACGGCCACGGCGCCGGCGTAGCCCGCGGGCATGGGCAATGCCGAGATACGGATCGCTTCCAGGCCATGGCCCGGGGGACAATCGTGCAGGGGCTGGAATGCCATGTCCGTATCGCCGGGGGGCGGCTTGACGGTGAGGCCGGCGGGGTCGATGTGCAAGCCTGTTCCCACGGCCTTCAGCGCCGCCTCCTTCAAGGTCCACAAGGTGAAGAAGGACGCTTGCGGCGTTTGCGGATCGAACGGGTCGCGCGGGAAGTAATCGTGCCTGAGCGGCTCGATGTCGATGGGGCGCAGATGCTCCACGTCCACGCCCACAGGGCAGGCGGCCAGAGCAAGCAGCACGCAGAACCCCGAATGGGACAGGCTGGCATGGGGCGCTTCCAGGCCGCCCGGCAGGCGCAGCGAGGGCTTGCCCCGCGTGTCCCGTTCGATGCGCATTCTGTGAGCGGGGACGCCGCAGCGCTGCTGGGCCAGCCACAGCAGGGCGGCGTAGGCCAGTGCGCGGCGCAGCTGGTCGCCGGGATCCCGGAGCCGCTGCGCGCGCGCGCGTTCCGCGGCCGGCAGGCAGGCGAAGAAGGCGTCGCCCAGCCTCGCCGCCGCCCGCGTATCGATGCGATAGACGTCCAGGCAAGCCGCTGTGGCCGCTCTTGCCTGGGTACCGGATGCCGGCGCGGCGGATGGCGCGGTTCGATGCGCCGGGGCGCCGGATGCCCGGGGGCCGGCGTTCATAGCCCCAGGTGCTCCCGCTGCATGCCGGGGTCTTGCCGGAAGGCTTCCGTATCGCCGTCGAAGACGATGCGCCGGTCCGACAGGACGATGACGCGGGTCGCGACGGCCAGGGCCAGGCCGATGTTCTGCTCGGCCAGCAGCACGGTGTAGCCGCGCTCGCGCAGTTTCAGCAGTTCAGGCTGCAGCAGTGTATCGATGGCAAGGGGCGCCAGCCCTTCGCTGCACTCATCGAGCACGATCAGTTCAGATTGGGTCAGCAGTGCGCGCGCCAGGGCCAACAGCTGGCGTTCCCCGCCGCTCAGATTGGCGCACAGCGTGTTGCGCCTTTCGTGCAGGCGGGGAAACTGCCGGTAGATGCCGGCGAGGGTGCAGGCGCGCGCGTCCGGCCCGCGGGGGGCCAGCGTGGCCAGGCCCAGGCTTTCGCGCACCCGCAGATCCGGGAAGCCGCCCCGGCCCTGGGGAACCAGGGCGAGGCCGTGGCGGGCGATCCGGTGGGTGGGCAGCCGGGCGATGGGCCGGCCGTTGAACCGGATGTCGCCTGTGCACGGCGGCCCGATATTGAACAGGCTGTGCAGCAGGGTGGTCTTGCCCGCGCCGTTGCGCCCCAGCAGGGCGACGCTTTCGCCTTGCGCGATGGTCAGGCTGATGTCGGCAATGACTTCGGCGCCCCCGTAGCCGTTGCTCAGCCTGGCGACTTCCAGCATTATGGTTGCCTCCCCAGATAGGCCTGCTGCGCGCCCTCGTGGCGGCGTATGGCCTCGGGCGTATCGACGGCGGTCAGCGTGCCGAGGTTCAGCACGGCGATCCGGTCGCAGTGGTCGAACACCAGGTCTAGGTCGTGGGACACCAGCATGATGGCGCTGCCGCCCTGCGCCGCGCGCAGCAGCGTCATGGCGTCGGCGGCTTCCTGCTTGGACAGGCCGGCCGTGGGCTCGTCCAGCAGCAACAGCCCGGGCCGCTGGGCCAGGCTGATCAGCAGGTCGAGCAGGCGCTGTTCGCCGTACGACAGGGTGCCGGCCACGGTATCGCCGCGGCCCTGGAACAGGCTGCGGCCGATGATCTCGTCGGCCTGCTCCAGGCTGCTTTGCATGGGCCGCCGGCCGGCCAGCCAGGCATGGGCCCGCGCATCGCCGGCGCGCAGCGCGAGAGCCAGGTTGTGGCGGATCGTGTGTACGGGGAAGATCCGGCTGGACTGGAATCCGCGCGCCAGGCCCAGCCGGGCGCGCTTGGCCGGCGCCAGCCGGGTGATGTCCCGCGCCTTGAACAGCACCCGCCCCGCGCGCGGCCGGATGAAGCCGCTGGCGATATTGAGCAGGCTGGTCTTGCCGGCGCCATTGGGGCCGATCAGGCCCAGCGTTTCGCCATGCCGGACCGACAGGCTCACCTCGTCGAGCACCCGCAGTCCGCCGAAATGCTGCGATACGGCCTGCAGCCGCAGCAATGGGTCTTTCATGAACGTCTCCCGCGGCGCATGCCATGCGCGACGCCTTCGGGCATGAACAGCACCGTCAGTACGAACAGCAGGCCGATCAGCAACTGCCAGCGGTCGGTCCAGGAACTGAGATAGGTCTGGATCAGGAGATAGATCGCCGCGCCGCAGTAGGCGCCCGCCAGGCTCCGGATGCCGCCGATCACCCCCATGATCAGCAGCGACGCGGAAAAGCTCCAGTGCACGGATTCCGGACTGATGTACAGGTTGATGAAGGGATAGAGCGCGCCGGCGCCGCCGGCGACACCGCCCGAAACGGCGAAGGCCTGCGCGCGTATGCGGCCCGCGCTGTAGCCCAGCGCCTGCATGCGCAGTGGCTGGTCGCGCAGGGCCTGCAGGGCGACGCCGGCGGGCTGGCGCAGATAGCGGCGCAGCAGCGCCAGCGAAGCGCAGGCCCAGGCAGCGGCCAGCGCATACAGCCAGACGGGCTGCGCCCACCACGGCCGGCCGCCGGCCGAGGCGGTGAAGCCGCGCAGGCCGTCGGCGCCACCCGTCGCTTCGCGCCAGTGGAAGGCGATTTCCCACAGCAGCTGCCCGGCGATCAGTGTGGCCACCAGGAAGAACAGGCCCGATGACCGCAGGCTGATCAGCGCCACGATCAGCGCAAGCAGCCCGCCGGTGGCAACGCCGACGGCCAGTGTGGTGGCCAGGCTGACGCCGGCGTGCTGGGCGAGCAGGGCCGCCGCATAGGCGGCGGCGCCGAACAGGGCGCCGTGGCACAGCGATACCAGGCCGCCCTGGCCGGTCACCAGATTCAGGCTCATGACGGCGGTGCCGATGAGCAGGATTTCGGTCGCCAGGCGCAGCAGGTAGGGGTCGGACAGCATGCCGAAGGCGATCAGCGCCGCGCCCGCCGCCAGCGGGGCCCATGCGGCGGCCTGGAACGAGCGGGAGTCCATGCTTGCGGCCGTCTTCATACCGTGCGCCGGTGCGTCCGCAGCAGCCCTTCAGGCCGGGCCACGAGGATCAGCAGCATGGCGCCGAGCGTGAGGGCGCTGGAAAAGGAGGGCAGCCATACTCTTGAAAAGGTGTCGACGAAACCCAGGATGAGCGAGCTCAGGACCACGCTGCCGATGCCGCCCAGGCCCCCTATGACCACCACCAGCAGGGCCAGCAGCAGCACTTCGCCGTCCAGCCCCGGATGCACGGAGAGCATGCCGGCGCCCAGGGCGCCGCCCAGCCCGCTCAGGCCGGCGGCGATCGCCATGCCGATGGTGAAGATGCGGCGGGCGTTCAGGCCCAGCGTCTCGGCAATTGCGCGGTCGCTGACGCAGGCCCGCAGGGCCGCGCCCCAGAGCGTGCGTTCGAACGTCAGCCATAGGGCCAGCGCCAGCACGACGCCGGCCGCGATGATGAACAGGCGGTAGACGGGGAAGGGCAGGCCGGCGATCCATACGCCGCCGCGCAAGAGCTCCGGCAGCTCGGGCGTGAGGGTGTCGGCGCTGAATCCCCAGCGCATGAGATCGGCGAAGATGACCGACACGCCGTAGGTGAGCAGCACCTGCATCAGATGGGTGCGGGCATAGAACTGCCCGAAGGGGAAGCGGTCGAGCAGCAGGCCCACCAGTGCCGTGAGCGTGAACGCCGCCGGGAAGGCCAGCCACCATGGCGCGCCCGAGGCCAGCCATTGGGTGGCGATGTAGCCGCCCAGCAGAAAGAATGAACCATGGGCGAGATTGATGAAATTCATCAGGCTCAGCACCAGGGTGAGGCCCAGGCCGGTGAGCAGGAGCAGTACCGAGAACGACAGTGCGTTCAGGGTTTGCAGCAGATAATAGGACACCGCTTTATCGTATATATGAAGTTTATACCCGGGGGCCGGGATCCTGAACGCGTTCGTAGGTGTGCACTACCGTGTTGAATGGCTTGCCGTCCGCGTCCTTGCGCACTTCGTTGATGTAGATGTCCAGAATGGCCTGGTTGTTGCGCGGGTCGAAATGCATGGGGCCGAAGGCCGTGTCGACCGGATTGCCCAGCAGGTGGTCCTTGAAGGCGGCCTTGTTGCCGATGTCGCCGGCCACGGCGTCGAGACCGGCCTTGATGACCTGCCCCGTGGCATAGCCCGATGTGCTGGCTTCGCCGGGCAGGCGGCCGCGCGCGGCCTGGTATGCGCGCACGAAGCCGGCCGCGGCCGGCGCGCCCGGCGACTGGTGGAAGGAGCTGAGCCCGCCCAGGCTGGCTTCGCCCGCGGCGGGGATGACGTCTTCCTGGTCGAACAGCGCGCCCGGCCCGATCACCGGGACCTGGCCGTGCATTTTGTAGTCCTTCATTTGCTGCAGGAAACGCACCGCGTCGGCTCCCGCCAGGAAGCAGTAGATGAACCGGGGGCGGGCCGCCGCGAGCCTCATGATGATGGGGGCGAAGTCGGCGGTGCCCAGCGGCGTCCAGATCGCCTGGCCGACGCTGCCGCCCTGTTCTTCGAAAGTCCGCACGAAGTCGCCGATGTACTCGCGGCCCGCCGCGTAGTCCGAGCCCAGCGTGACGCCGCCCGACTGGGCGATATTGCCGTGCGTCCACAGGGCGCCCGTATGGCCCAGCATCCAGCTGGTCTTGGTGGGCCTGAAGATGTAGGGGCTGGCGGCGCCGCGGGCCAGGTCGTTGGCGGCGGCATTGGAGATGAAGGTCGGCAGCTGGGCGTCCGCCACCACATCGCGCACGGCCAGGGCGATGTTGGCGCTGATCACACCGCACAGTACGTCGATGCGGTCGCGCGCTATCAGTTTGCGCACCTTGCGCAGGGCCTCGTCGGGCTTGCCGTGGTCGTCCTCGACCAGCAGCTCGACCTTGCGGCCGCCCATTTCATGGTTGCTTTGTTCAAGAAACAGCTGCAGACCCGCGCGCATGCTTTCGCCCAGGGAAGTGAAGGGCCCCGAGAGCGAGGTGAGCAGGGCGATCTTCAGCGGACCGCTGTGAGCCAGGATGCGGGGTGCCCGCAAGGCGAAAGGCAGGGCGGTGGCGGCGCCCAGCAGGCGGCGGCGCGAAAAGGGGAGGGGCGCGGTCATGGCTGGTGGAGAGGAAGGCCTGATGATGTCTTGTTGATAGGGATAATAAAAATAAGAATCCATCTCATTTTAGATTGATTCATGCTTGAAATCCAAACCGCCGCAAGACCGGGCGAACTGCCGCAGCGCATGTTTCGCGGCGCTGTGCAGCATGGGGCCGTGGGCCTGGCCATCGAACACCTCCAGGTCGGCGGGCGCGTCCAGTTCCCGCAGGGCGGCGCAATAGCGCTGCGCCATGGGTACGGTGGAGACCCCGGGTTCGCGGGGCAGGCCCGGGGAAGCCGGCTTCGGGCGCCAGCGCTCGTCGCCGCCCACCATCAGATGCACGGGCGGACCGCCGGCCCGCCGTGGCTCCGCGCCGCCGTGCCCCGCCTCCAGCAGCGTCAGCATTCGCGGCCAGTACCACCATAGCGAAGGACTGGCCGAATAGATGTGGCTGAACAGTGTCGGCGCCCGTTCCCGGCAGTAGAGACTGAAGAGGCCGGCGTAGGAATGGCCGAACAGGGCGCTGCCCGCGCCGGCTGCCGCGCCCAGCAGGGGCAGCACATCATTGCGCAGGAAGGCCAGCAGCGCATCGGCGCCGCCGCAGGGCCAGTCCTCCGAGCGGGGGTCGCATTGCCGTTCGCCGGGGGCGGCGGGCGTGTAGTCGTAGGCGCGCCAGGGGGCAATGACACTGCGCTCGCCGGTCCGGTAGCCCAGGCTGGCCACCTGCAGCCCGGCGGGCGCCGACTCGGCCAGCGCGGACGACAGGGTGTCGTCCAGCCACTGGCCGTCCAGGAACAGCAGGCTGCGCAGGCCTTGGGCGGAGCGGGGCGCGGCGGGCCGCCACAGCCGCAGATGGTATTCGCGGCCCGCTGCGTTCACGAGCGGATGCGTGGACGATACGAAGCGGGGCATGGCCGTCATGGCCGGCCTTCGTCGAGACCCACCATATAGGTGCCCCGCATGGGCACTGTCAGGAAGCGCCGGTTGATCTCGTCCAGGGTGTCCTGCGGCGAGATGCCCTCCAGGCGCTCCGGATGCATCCAGGCGGCCAGGGCTTCGATGAAGATGACATGCAGGGGCGAATCGTTGAAGGCGTGCCAGATGCCATGGGCATTGCCGTTGCGCACGGCGGGCAGGGCATCCAGCCGGTTGCCCGCGATGATGCGGCGCAGGCTTTGCCGCGCCTCATCGGCCCGCACGCCGGTGCCGATGGCCAGGCCGGTGCTGGCCCGCTTGCCCGCGCCGGTGCCGGTGGCAACATAGACCACCGGGTTGCGTGTGTTGATGTATTCGAAGTTCAGCCTGCCGGTCACCGTCTTGAGCACGTCGCTGCCGATGTTGTGGCCGCCCGCATAGGTCACCATATCGTTGAACGTGCCGGTGCCGGGAGAATTGCAGCAGTCGGTGGTGCCCGCGTGGGCATGGACGAAGATAGGAGGCCGGTCGCCATCCGGCAGGTCGGCGAGCCGTCCGGCGACCGCCGCCATGTGCGATTCGTACAGTGCTATGAAGGCTTCGCTGCGTTCCCGCTGGCCGATCGCCATCCCCAGCGCCCGCAGGCTGGGCACCGTATTGCTCATGGGCTGGACGAAGAAATCGATGATGATGACGGGCACGCCGGCCGCGTTGAACTGGCGCAGCATCAAGGAGTCGGCCGGGTCCTGGTCCTTGCCCAGCCCGGCGAAGCTGGCGGTCAGCACGATGAGATCGGGCTGCAATGCCAGCGCCTGCTCCACCGAAAAGCTTTCGGCGGTGTGCCGCCCGACCACGGGTACATCGGCGATGGCGGGAAAGCGTTCCAGATAGTTCTGGTATTCGTTGGAAAAAGATGTGCGGAATTCATCCGACCAGCCGGCCAGGATGCTGACGGGGTCCGGGTGAAGCAGCGCCAGCACGGGGAGGTGGCGGGCCTGCGTCAGGACGACGCGCTTGGCGGGCGCCGCCAGGGTCACGCTGCGTCCCAGGGCATCGGTGACGGTGATGGTCTGCGCGCCGGCCAGGGCGCCGGCCAGGGCCAGCCACAGTAACGCGCATGCGCGCATGAATCGCAATGTCATTTTTCCTTGCCTCATCGTATCGGGGCCTGCAGCCCATCGATCAAAACCTGCGGTGTGCCGTGCGTGCACGGTTCTATCCGTGTCCGGACGCCATAGCCCTCGGCCAGGGCGGCGGGCGTAATGACCTCGGCGGGCGGCCCGGCGCCCAGCAGTCCGCCCTCGCGGATCAGCACGGCATGGTCGCAGTGGCGCAGGGCGATATTGAGATCGTGCAGGACGATCACTGTGATCAGGCCATGCTCATGCGTTTCCTGCCGCAGCAGGTCCATGACGTGGAACTGGTAATTGAGGTCCAGCGCGGACAGGGGCTCGTCCAGCAGCAGCAGCCGGGGGCGGCGGATCAGGGCCTGCGCCAGTCCGACCAGCTGCTTCTGGCCGCCGGAGAGCTGGTCCAGGTAATGCATGGCGAGATGCGCGATGCCCAGCCGCCCGAGCAGTTCCAATACCTGGCCCGGCCGCACGGGGCCGGCTTCGGCCGCGAACGCCGAAGCGCGGGCGGCCACCAGCACGGATTCCAGCACCCTCAAGTGCACCGCGGCGGGCAGCGACTGCGGCAGATAGACGACGTGCCGCGCCCGTTCTTCGAAGCTGATGCCGTCCAGGCTGCGCCCGTCCAGCCGTATCGATCCGCCCTTGGGCGGCAGCAGGCCGGCCAGTGCCTTGAGCAGGGTCGACTTGCCGCTGCCGTTGGGGCCCAGCAGGGCCGTCAGCCGGCCCGCCCGCAACGGCGCGAGGCTCAGCCCGGGAATGACCGTCCGTTTGCGGTAGGCGATGCGCAGATCCTTGATTTCCAGCATGGCGGTCAGCTGTTCTGGCGGCGCAGCACCACCGAAAGGAAGAAGGGCACGCCGACCAGCGATGTCACGATGCCCACGGGCACGATCACGCCGGTCGAGAGGTTCTTGGAAGCGATCGACGCCAGCGACAGGATCAGGGCGCCCACCAGGGCGCTGCCCGGCAGATAGTAGCGGTGGTCTTCGCCGAAGAGCCGCCGGGCAATGTGCGGCGCGATCAGGCCGATGAAGCTGATGGTGCCCACGAACGACACCGCCAGCGCCGCCAGCACGCTGATGCGCAGCAGGGATGTCAGCCGCAGGCGGCGCACGTCGATGCCGAAGCTGAAGGCCCGGTCTTCACCCAGCCGCAGGGCCGTGAGTTTCCAGGCATCGCGCATGGCCAGCGGCCAGACCAGGGCGACGAGCAGCAGCATGGCGCCGACCTTGGGCCAGGTGGCGCGCGACAGGCTGCCCATGGTCCAGAACACCAGGCTCTGCAGGTCTTCGGCGCTGGCGACGAATTGCATCAGCGATACCAGGGAATTGAAGGAAAACACCATGGCGATGCCGAACAGCACCAGGCCGGAACTGCTCATGCCGCCCCAGCGGGCCGCCGCGTCCAGCAGCAGGGCCGACAGCAGCGCGAACAGGAAGGCGTTCCCCGCCACCATCCAGCCTTGCGGGATGCCGGGCAGCGCCAGGCCCAGCACGATGGCCAGCGAGGCGCCGAAGGCGGCGGCCGAAGAAATGCCCAGGGTGAAGGGGCTGGCCAGCGGATTGTTGAGTATGGTCTGCATCTCCGCGCCCGCCAGGCCCAGGGCCATGCCGACCGCGATCGCCATCATTGAATAGGGCAGCCTGAATTCCCAGACGATCACGCGCACCGTGGGCTCGGCCATGGCCGGCCGCAGCAGGGTCCGGAAGAGGTCGGACCAGCCCAGGGCCGACGGCCCCAGCGTGAAGTCGGCCAGCATGGACACCACGATGGACAGGAACAGCGCGAACAGCAACAGCCCGCGTGTCGCCAGCAATCGCTGATATTGCGTTTCGGCGGCATCCGGCGATGAGGCGGAAAGCATCAATTAGTAATAAGAATGATTTGCAGAAACGGAAGTATATAGGATGGGCGCGGGACTTTGTAAGGCAGGCAAGCGCTGGCCGGGGGGAGGGGCGTTTTTTCGCCGGGATGGCAAGGGGCCGTTAATGTAAACGGGCGCTAACGTAAACGGGCCCGAGGCGCGCCGCTACGGTTTCCGTATTCGGTGTCGACGACGATATTCCCGCTATATCGGCAAATCTTTGAGCCGCCCGTGCCTCACTGTCATATTTCAGCAACACCGGTGCACTCTTGCGTGTCTTTGTTTCCGAGGTGTTGAGAGCGGGCGGCGACAGCGGTGTGCCAGAAAAGTTCAAAAAATATTGGCATTTACAGAAGAATCTCTCTAAGATGGCGGACTAAATGATTATGAGAATTGTTCCTATTTGATTATTTTGCCCTTGAGAGCCTGTCATGAAACCATACAAGCGCAGTCACACGGCCCGGATTCTGGTGCCCTCCCTATTGACCTTGACGGTGTCGGCGGCCTTTGCTCAGACACCGGTAACGATGGAAGCCATCAGGGTTCTGGGCACCGCGGAAGAAGAGCTGCTGCAGGCGCCCGGTGTGTCCACGATCACCGAGCAGGCTCTCAAGGAACGCCCGCCCGCGAATGACCTGGCTGAAATCATCCGCACCATGCCGGGTGTCAATCTGACGGGGAACAGCGCATCGGGCGCCTACGGCAACAGTCGCCAGATCGATCTGCGCGGCATGGGCCCGGAAAACACCCTCATTC
This sequence comes from Alcaligenaceae bacterium, assembly GCA_013416455.1. Lineage (GTDB taxonomy): Bacteria > Pseudomonadota > Gammaproteobacteria > Burkholderiales > Burkholderiaceae_B > Yanghanlia. Next base: position 305,522 of record JACCES010000005.1, read on the forward strand.
TCATCGACGGCAAGCCTGTGCATTCGCGCGATGCCGTGCGCATGGGGCGTTCCGGCGAGCGCAACAGCCGTGGCGACACCAACTGGGTGCCGGTCGATGCGATCGAGCGCATCGAGGTGCTGCGCGGGCCCGCCGCGGCGCGCTATGGTTCCGGCGCCGCGGGCGGCGTGGTGAACATCATCACCAAGCGCCCCACCGATACGCTGTCCGGCTCCGTCACGGTGTACCAGTCGCTGGCGGAGAACAACGATGAAGGCGACACCCGCCGCCTGGGCTTCACCCTCACCGGCCCGCTGTCGGAGAAGCTGTCCTTCCGCCTGTACGGCAACATCGCCAAGACGGATCCCGACTCCATTACGCTGAATGCCGATCCTTCCAGCACCGCCGCGCCGGCCGGCGGGCGCGAAGGGGTGCGCAACAAGGACATCAACGCCATGCTGCGCTGGGATGTCACGCAGGGCCATGTGCTGGAATTCGAAGGCGGCTTCAGCCGCCAGGGCGGTATCTACGCCGGCGAATACATGTTGGGGGGCAATTCCGACGTACAGGCCGTGCTGGCGGAAGGCGAGACCAACACCATGTACCGCCGCACGGCGTCCGTCACGCACCGCGGCGACTACGGCGGCGGCAAAACGTCGCGCCTGACCTTCGCGTACGAAGGCACGGACAATTCCCGCCTGAACGAAGGGCTGGCCGGCGGCGGCGAGGGCACGATCGGCAATCCCAATGCGGAACGTTCCGTCTCGGAACTGACCAACTACACCGCCAATGGCGAATACAACATGCCGCTGAATATCGGCGGCCTGCACCAGATCGTCACGGTGGGCGCCGAATGGCGCCAGGAATCGCTGCACGATCCCTACAGCTCGTCGTCCGCCCGCAATCAGTATCAGTCCGGCAACGAGGTGTTCCCCGAGTTCAAGGACAAGGCCAAGGCCCGTTCCTTCGCCGTCTTCCTGGAAGACAACATCGAGGTCACCGAGAACTTCATCCTCACGCCGGGCGTGCGTTTCGACCACCACGACCAGGCCGGCTCCAACTGGAGCCCCAGCCTGAACGCGTCCTACTATCTGACGCCCGACATCACCCTCAAGGGCGGGATCGCGCGCGCCTTCAAGGCGCCCAATCTGTACCAGACCAATCCCAGCTATCTGTATGTCACCATGGGCAACGGCTGCCCGGCGGGCGTTCCCGGCCCTTGCTGGATTCTCGGCAATCCCGATCTGGAACCCGAAACCAGCATCAACAAGGAAATCGGCATCGCCTACGACCGCGACGGCTGGGCGGCGGGCCTGACCTACTTCCAGAACGACTACAAGAACAAGATCGTGGCCGATCTCGGCCGCCAGGGCACCCCGCCGCGCGTCGGCGGCGCGTCGGTCTATCAATGGGTGAATTCGGGCGAGGCCATTATCCGTGGCTTCGAGGGCAACCTGAACATTCCCATCCTCGGCGAGAACGGTGACAAGCTGAAGCTGGTCAACAACTTCACCTACATGATCAAGAATGAAAGCAAGGAAGACGGCCAGCCGCTGTCGGTGATTCCGCGCTACACGATCAACAGCACGCTGGACTGGCAGGTCACCGAGAAGATATCCGCCCAGGCGCTGGCGACCTTCTACGGCAAGCAGGAGCCGCGCACCCGCAACCCGAACGCCAATCCGGACAATGCCGACCTGACCGGAGATGCGCTGCAGGTGCGCGGCGCCTACGCCATCTATGGGCTGGGCGCCAGCTACCAGCACGACAAGAACCTGTATTTCCGGGTCGGCGTGAACAATCTGTTCGACAAGCGGCTGTACCGCGAGGCGTCACAGGCCAGCGGCGCCGGTGCCGCCACGTACAATGAGCCGGGCCGTTTCTACTACCTGACGATGACGGCGTCTTTCTGAGCCGCTTCGGGCAGAGTCCGCGTCTTCCCGGGAAACCGGGGCCGCCGCGGGCACGAAGGCTCCGGGACGCATCATGCCGCGGGGCGCATCGTTTCTTCACATGACCGCATTCAGAGACCGACAGACGCAGGAAACCGGATACATCACCGAGGTGGTGTATCCGGATCATTTCCACCGGGAAACCATGCCGGTCTGGCTGGTGTCCACGCTGCAGGCGCTGGGGCGCCGGGCGCCCGATCTGGGCCGGCGCTATACCTGGCTGGATCTGGGCTGCGGCACCGGCGTCGGCACGCTGGTCGCGGCCGCCGCCAATCCCGGCGGGCGCTTCATCGGGGTGGACTTCAATGCCGCCGGCATCGCCCAGGCCCGGGCTCTGGCCCAGGTTTCTGGTATCTACAATGTAGATTTCATAGAGTCGTCCTTCGACACACTGCTGGAAGGCGGCGCTTCCCTCCTGCCGCATTGCGACTTCATCGTCTCCCACGGGGTGTATTCCTGGGTGGGCCCGCGGGTGCGCCAGGCCATGCACGGCCTCGTCGGGGCGGCGCTGCGGCCGGGCGGGGTGTTCTATGTGTCCTACATCACGCACCCGGGCGCGGCGTCCTTCGGCGCGGCGCAGCGCATGCTGAGCCTGCTGGCGCGCGGCGCGCCGGGAACACCGCAAGACAAGGCCCTGCTGGGCGTGGCCTGGCTCAAGCGCATGGCCGAAGGCGGCGCGGGCTATTTCACCGAGCATGCTTCCGCGGCGCGGGAGGTCGCGCGCCTGGGAGAAATGGACGCCGCCTACCTGGCCCACGAGTTCCTGAACCACGATTGGGAGGCCTTCCACGTCGGCGATGTGATGGCCGCCATGGAGGCGGCGGGCTGCGAGTATGCGGGCAGCGCCAGCCTGCTGGAAAATATCGATGCCTTGTCCATCCCGGGCGGCATGGCGCCGGTAATGGCCGACGCGCGGCGGGCGGGATGGACTCCGGCGCAGATGGAGACGGCCCGGGATATCGCCCGCAACCAGAACCAGCGCCGCGATCTCTACCAGAAGCGCGCGGATACCGGTAATCTGCTCACGCCGGACGCGCATCGCCGGGTGCTGCTGGAGCAAAGCGTCATGGTGCTGCCCCGGGCGCCTTCCGCGCACGAAGTCGAGGCGCAGCCCGGCGGGGCCGAACTGTCCTTCGACACCCCGATCGGCCCGGTTCGCATCCCGGCTGCGGCGATCCGGCCGCTGCTGCATGCCCTGAGACAGGGCCCGCGCCGCTACGCGGAGCTGGCCGCGCTGCCGGAATACCGTGGCAACCCGGGCGTGATCAGCCAACTGCTGCAGGTCTTGGCCTGGGTGGGCTGGGCGCATTTCCTGCGTCCCGATGCCGGACGGACAGCGGTGGCCGACGGGATTCAGGCCAGGCTGGACGTCTTGCTGGAAGAGCGCAGCCGCAAGGGGCCGTTGCCGCGGCATCGGCTGCTGCCGGCCATCGGGTCCGCCGTTCCGGTTTGACCATGGGCCGGCCATGATCTCACGGCCGGCGATCCCTTGTGAAGAACTCCGGCCTGATGGCCGGCGCTTCTCCACCTCACGGCATGCAGGCCGCTCGGATTCGCCAGGCACAGAATAGTCCGCAGGGACTATTCTGTGTCCGGGCTCATCCGCCACAATACGGGGGCGCCTGCGGCGCCGTATTTTCAAGATTGCCTCGCTTGACCTCGCCGTGAACGACGAGGCTTGCGCTTCGGCGCGTGGTCATTGCAGGGAAAGCAGCCACTGCTCGATGTCGGCGGAAACCGCCTGCGCCGCCGCCGCGAGCGCCCTGGCGCCGCCCGGGGCATCGGCGCTGCCCGCATCGACCGATCGCCGGAAGCTTCGCTGTGCCAGCAGGCGGCCGCCGTCACTGTCCAGCAAGGTGGCGCGCAGCTCGATCACGCCGTTGGAGCGCTGGCTGTCGGCAAAGATTTGTTCGAAGCGTTCCAGATCGACGTGCAACACCCGCGGAACCGCTTCCCCGGATTGCGTCCGGGTGCGTCCGTAGTCCGGTGTCAGTACCGCCCAGCGGGTCTGGAGCTGCTGGCGCAGTTGCCGCGCCAGCAGCTGTTCGACGGGGAGACTCCAGCGCGCACGCTGGTAGGCGCGCAACTGGTGATCGTCGGTGTAGGTGTAGCGGTACAGCAGGGCCTGGCGGTCGGCCGGCAGGCCGTCCGCGGTCACGCTGCCCAGCGTCAACGGCGGCAGCGCCGCTTGCGCCGGCGCCGCGGCCCGGGCCACGACAGCCGGGCCGAAGTCGTACTGCGTGGTGCTTGCGGGCGGCGCCGGCAGTGCCGAGCAGCCTCCCAGCAGGGCGCCCAGAAACGGCGCGATCACCAGCAGGGTCAGCCGATGCCGGCTCCGGGGCTGCCTGCGGGCCGGCCGCATCAGTGTCTTATTGACGTGTTCCTGGTCTGGCACGCTGACTCCTTATCTGGATGGTGTGGCTGGCGGCACATGGCCCGGCTCCCCCGGCCCGGGTTGCGACGTATTCGGGCCGTAGATGAAAGCCTGGGGATTGCTGGACAGCGCGCGCGTCAGCGATCCGATCATGCGCAAGGTGGCGCTGAAGTCGTCGAGCGTGCGCGTCAGGCGGGGCAGGGTTCCGGCGTCGATCTCCCTGGCGATGCCGGCGAAGGCATGAGCCGACGCCGTGATCTGGTCGATCGCGCCGTCGGGGCCGTTGAGGCGCCGTACGGAGCGGGTGATTTCCTGGCTCATGGTTTCAAGGCTGGCGGCCGCGCCCTGCAGTGCCCGCATGCTCTCGCCGCCGTCGCGGCCAAGCTGGGTCAGGGCGGGTTCCAGTTTCCCGGACCACCCTTGCTCCATCTGCCGCATGAGCGAGGCAATGCTGTGTGCGGCCTCGCCCAGGCCGCCAATGGCGTCCATCAGAATGCGCTGGTTCTCGTCGGACAGCAGGCGGTTGGCGTGAATCATCATTTTGCGCAGGTCGCCGATCACTTCCGGGCCTTGTGATGCGATCAGGCTCAGGTTGGAGGGCCGCATGGTCAGGCGCCGGTGGCCGCGCGGCGATTCGTCCAGCCGGGGCTGGGGCGTGGCGGCGTCATCGAGTTCGACGTGGGCCAGGCCGGTAATGCCCTGGTAGCCCAGCCTCGCGTAGGTATTGGGTGTCAGTGGCGCATCGCGGTCCACATCGATGAGGATGAGCACCTGCCCGGCCGTCTCGGGATCGAATCCGATGGACGCCACTTTGCCCACGGTGACGCCTTTGTAGCGCACGGCGGCCTGTGGCTGCAGCCCCGTGACGGCCTGGGGCGTGGTCAGTTCGTAGCTGTCGTAGCTGGCCTGGTCCCGTGTCAGCCAAGCAGCCAGCCCGCCCAGCAGCGCCAGGATCGCCAGTACGAAGAAGCCGGCGGCAAAGGCGTGCGACTTGTTTTCCATCTATGAGAACTCCTGTCCGTTTTCGGCCGGATCCGGGGGGGATGGCAAGGGTTCGCGGGCACGCCGCCCGCGCTCACCCAAAAAGAAATCTTTGATGAAAGGGTGCTCGAATTCCACCACCCGGGCGGGTGTGTCCGTGACGATTACCCGGCGGTCCGCCAGCACCGCCACACGCGTGCTCAGCGCGTACAGCGTGTCGAGGTCGTGCGTGACGATGATTGCGGTCAAGCCGAGCTGTTGATGCAATTGTCGCAGCAGCGTGCAGAAGGCGTCGGCGTTCAGGGGATCGAGTCCGGCCGTCGGTTCGTCGAGCAGGAGCAGGGGCGGATCCATCATCAGCGCCCGCGCCAGTGCGACGCGCTTGATCATGCCGCCGGAGAGATCGGCCGGCATGCGCTGCGCGTGCTCGGGCAGCAGGCCGACCATGCGCAGTTTCACCATGGCCGCATCACGCACCACCTCGGCGGGCAGGCTGCGCTGTTCGCTCAGTGCGAAGGCAATGTTGTCCAGCACATTGAAGGCCGAGTACAGCGCGCCGTGCTGGAACAGCATGCCCAGCAGGGTGGCGGCCTGGACCGGGCTCAGGCCCGCCGTATCCATTCCGTCGATGCGGATGCCGCCCCGGGTCGGCCGGGTCAGACCGGCAATGTGCCTGAGCAGCACCGTCTTGCCGGTTCCCGAGCCGCCTATCAGCGTCAGGATTTCGCCCCTGCGCACCCGCAGATCCAGGTCCTGGTGCACGCAAAACGCATCGTCGCCCCGGCCGAATACGGTCCAGACCTTGTCGGCGCTGATCATGATGTCATCGTGGCGCGTCGCCCCGGAATGCCCGGAAGGGGTTGCCATGCTCAGAATCCCACGTTGCGGAACAGCACCGCGAAGATGGCGTCGAGAATCATCACGGCGGTGATCGACGTAACGACCGAGGCCGTGGTGGAGCTCCCCAGGCTTTCGGTATTGGGCTTGACCCGCAGCCCCCAGTGGCAGCCGATCAGGGCGATGGCCACGCCGAACACGACGGACTTCGCCGTGGCCAGCCAGAGATGGGCAATGTCGACCGCGGCGGGCAGAGCCTGGATGAAGTAGGCGGGAGAAAGCCCCAGGTTGATGTCGGCGGCCAGCATTCCCCCGAGCAGCGCCGCAAGCGTGGTCCAGAGGCTGATCAAAGGCATGGCCAGCGCCAGCGCCAGCACTCGCGGCATCACCAGCCGGAAGCCGTGCGCGATGCCCATAACGCGCATGGCGTCGAGTTCTTCGTTGATGCGCATTACACCGATTTGCGCGGCGATTGCCGAGCCCGAGCGGCCCGCCACCAGAATGGCGCCGAGCAGCGGCCCCAATTCGCGTGTGAGCGAAATGCCCAGTATGTTCACGATGAACGCGTCGGCGCCGAACTGGCGCAACTGCAGGGACAGCAGATAGGCCACCACCACGCCGATGAGGAAGCCGACCAGCGCGGTGATGGGCAGCGCCTGCGCGCCCATGCGGTAAAGATGGGCGGAAAAATCCCGCCAGGGCCCGCCGCGCGGCTGACGCAGCAGCCGCAGGATGTCCAGAGATACCTGGCCCAGCAGCTGGATCATGGCGGCGACATGCGCGCCGGCATCGAGCGCGCCCTGGCCCAGCCGAAGGTAGGCATGCCGCCAGCGGCCTTCGTCCTTGCCGGGCGCTTGCCGCGGTGTCAGCGTGGCGACGCGCTCCAGGATGGCGCGCTGGTTTCCGGTGGCTTCCAGGTGCACGGGATAGCGGCCGCCCCAGCCATGCCACAGAACCTGGGCCGCCACGTGATCGAAACCCTGGGCGGCCGCCAGATCCCACGTGCCTTCCATCCGCCCGCAGGCGTCGCGCAGGCGCGCCCGCAGGGCGCGCCACTGCTTCCTGTCGCTCAGCGCCGCGGCATTCCAGTGTCCATCCAGGCGCACCCGTGTTCCGTCGGCGTCTATCGTGATGGTGGGCGTCAGCGGTTTCGACGCCATAGCGGTTTCCTTTATTCCTGCTTTATTGGCCGGCCCGGGAGTTGATCGGGCTGGAACAATATAACAAGGAGTGCCGCCGGGCGCGTGCGGCGCCCGTCACGCCGCCGGGCCGGCCTCAACTGCGGTAATAGAGTTCCCGCAGTTCATGCGCGGCATCCACCATGTTGCGCAGGGCGGGGGTCACTTCCTCCCATTTGCGGGTCTTCAGGCCGCAGTCCGGGTTCACCCACAGGCGGCGCACCGGAATGCGTTCGCCGGCCTTGCGCATCAGGTCGACGATGTCGTCCTTGCCCGGGATGTTGGGCGAGTGGATATCGTACACGCCGGGGCCGATGTCGTTCGGATAGGCGAACTTGTCGAAGGCCTGCAGCAGTTCCATGTCCGACCGCGAGGTCTCGATGGTGATGACGTCGGCGTCCATGTCGGCGATGGAGGCGATGATGTCGTTGAATTCCGAATAGCACATATGGGTGTGGATCTGGGTGTCGTCCCGCACGCCGTTGGCCGCGATCCGATAGGCGTCGATCGCCCATTTCAGATAGTCCTTCCATTCCGAGCGGCGCAGCGGCAGGCCCTCGCGCAAGGCGGCCTCGTCGATCTGGATGATGGCGACCCCCGCGCGTTCGAGATCCTGGACTTCCGAACGGATCGCCAGCGCGATCTGCAGGCAGGAAGCGGAGCGGGGCTGGTCGTCGCGCACGAAGGACCAGTTCAGGATGGTGACCGGGCCGGTCAGCATGCCCTTCACCGGCTTGCTGGTGAGCGACTGGGCGTGGCGTATCCATTCGACTGTCATGGGGTGCGAGCGCCGCACGTCGCCGTAGAGAATGGGCGGCTTGACGCAGCGCGAGCCATAGGACTGCACCCAGCCGTGGCGGCTGAAGGCGAAGCCGTCGAGCTGTTCGCCGAAGTATTCCACCATGTCGTTGCGTTCGGCCTCGCCGTGCACCAGCACGTCCAGCCCCAGGGTTTCCTGTTCGCGGATGCAGCGTTCGATCTCGGCTTCCATGGCCCGGCGGTAGGCGGACTCATCCAGTTCGCCCGCCTTGTACTGGCGGCGGCTGCGGCGGATGTCCTCGGTCTGCGGGAAGGAGCCGATGGTGGTGGTGGGAAAGAGCGGCAGATTCAGTTTCTCGGCCTGTACCGTGGCGCGCTGCTTGAAAGGGCTCTGGCGTTCGCCCAGCTCCGGCCCGGCTTGGGCCAGCGCCTGCTGTACCTCGGGGTTGTGCACCCGCCCGGAGTCCAGGCGGGATTGCCGGGCCTTGCGATTCTGTTCCAGTTCGGCCTGTACGGCCTGGCGCCCCTGGTTCAGGGCTTTTCCAAGAATCCGGATCTCGTCCAGCCGCTGCGCGGCGAAGGCCAGCCACGAGCGCAGTTCGTCATCCAGGCCGGTCTCCAGGGCGAGATCGGTCGGCACGTGCAGCAGCGAGCACGAAGGTGCGATCCAGAGCCGGTCACCCAGCTTTGCGGCAATGGGTTCCAACTGGTCCAGCAGCGCGTTCAGGTCGCTTTTCCAGATGTTGCGGCCGTTCACGACGCCCAGGGACAGGACGCGATCCTGGTCCAGCCGGTCAAGGATGCCGGTGATTTCTTCGGCGGCATTGAGCGCGTCAATGTGCAGGCCGGCCACGGGCAGCGCGGTGGCCAGGGCGAGGTTCCCGCCCAGCCGTCCGAAGTAGGTCGTGAGCAGCAGCTTGACGGGTGTGGCGGCCAGGGCTTCGTATGCCTGGTGGAAAGCCTCTTGCCATTCGGCGTCCAGTTCCGTGACCAGAATAGGTTCGTCGATCTGCACCCAGCCCGCGCCGGCCTGCGCAAGCCGTTCCAGCAGGGCGCTGTAAACGGAAAGCAGGGACGGCAGCAGCGCCAGCTTGTCGCTGTCGTCCTTGGCCTTGCCCAGTGCGAGGTAGGTCAGCGGCCCGATGATCACCGGCTTGGCGGCCACGCCTTGCGCGCGGGCTTCTTCCCATTGCTCCAGCAGCCGGGACGCATCCAGGGAAAACTGCGTGGAAGCCTCGAATTCCGGCACGATGTAGTGATAGTTGGTGTCGAACCACTTGGTCATTTCACCGGCGGTCACGGCGTGGCAGCAGCCGTGACCGTGATCATGCCCCGCCGAGCGGCCACGGGCCACCCGGAAATAGTTATCGAGTTCGTGCCCTTCGTAGCCACGGACGCGCTCGGGCAGGTTGCCCAGCGTGAAGCTCATGTCCAGCACCTGGTCGTAGAAGGAAAAATCGCCCACGGGCGCCAGGTCCAGGTCTTTCTGCAGCGCCCAGTGGCGCTTGCGCAGCTGGGCGGCGGCGGCGACGAGTTCGTCGCGCGAGGATCCGCCCTGCCAGTAGGATTCGAGAGCGAACTTCAATTCGCGTTGGGCGCCGATGCGCGGGAAGCCGAGATTGTGTGTGATTGCCATGATGTGACTCAGTAATGAATGGGGTGCCGCCGGGGGCCGCGTTCAAGGAACAGGGCCGAGGCATGGGTTCGATGGGGCTGAATGCATGTTAGAAGCCGGGTCGCATGATGTAAAATGGTCAATTCTCACGTTTCAATTAATTTTGTTCATGTATTGGCCATGCTGGAACGCATTCATCTGGAAATCCTCCGCGAGGTCGAACGTCGCGGCACCTTGACCGCCGCCGCCGAGTCCCTGCACCTGACGCAATCCGCGCTCAGCCACACCATGGCCAAGCTCGAACGCCTTGCCGGGGTGGAACTATGGGTGCGGGAAGGCCGTTCGCTGCGTTTGACGCAGGCCGGCGAATATCTGCTCGCGATGGCCGAGCGCATGCTGCCGCAATTCGAGACCGCCGAGGCCTATCTGGGCCAGTACGCGGCGGGCGAGCGCGGCACCCTGCGCATCGGCATGGAATGCCATCCCTGCTACCAGTGGCTGCTCAAGGTGGTTTCCCGCTATCTGGCGCGCTGGCCGGATGTGGATGTCGATGTGAAGCAGAAGTTCCGTTTCGGCGGCATGGGGGCCTTGTTCAACCATGAAATCGATCTGGTCGTCACACCCGACCCGCTGCTGATGCCGGGCGTCAGCTATCTGCCCGTGTTCGATTACGAGCAGGTGCTGGTGGTGGGCGGGCGGCACAGGCTGGCCAAGCGCCCCCATGCGGAACCGGCCGATCTGATCGCCGAGACGCTGATCACCTATCCGGTGGAACCCTCGCGGCTGGACATCTACAGCCAGTTTCTGTCGCCCGCCGGGGTGATGCCACGGCGTCACAAGACCATGGAAAGCACGGACATCATGCTGGAAATGGTGGCCAGCGGCCGTGGCGTGGCGGCGCTGCCGCGCTGGCTGGTCCTGGAATATGCCGGCAGCATGGCCATCCTTCCCGTGCGCCTGGGCGAAACGGGCATACACAAGAAGATCCACCTGGGCATGCGCGATTCCGAAACGGAGCCGGACTACCTGAAGGCCTTCATAGAACTGGCGCGTTCGGTGCAGAACGCAAGCTGAACATGGCCCGATGCCTGCCCGCTGCCGTTGGGCTCATTCACCCCCCGCGCAAAATGAAATGGGGAAACAACCGTTCCAGTTCCGCCACGAGGCCGGGGCCGGGGTAGTCGGTGAAACGCAGGCTGTTCAGTTGCGCGTCGGCGCAGCCGGTCGGGCGGAAGACCTGCAGAGCGTAATGGGTGACGCCCGCGCCGGCCAGATGCCGGGCCAGCGCGCGGATTTCGTCTTCATCGTGCAGATGAGGGTGGATGGTGCTGCGGATTTCATGGTTCACCCCGCTTTCCAGCACGGCGCGCAGGCTTTCGAAGGCGGGCGCGCCGCTGCCGCGCACGCGGGTGATGCGTTCGTAGCCGGCGGCATTGGCCTTGATGTCCAGGCCCACCCAGTCCAGCAGCGGCAGCACCCGGCGCAGGCGCGCCGGATGCGTGCCCCCGCTGTGCAGCCCGGTCTGGAAGCCGAGCCGGCGCACTTCGTGGATGGCGGGTTCCAGGCCAGGGTCCATGGTGGGTTCGCCGCCGCTGAACACCACGGCGTCGATCAGGCCTTTGCGGCGCGACAGGAACTCGGCGACCTCGGCCCAGGCCACGGGGCTGTGCGGGGTGCGGGGCTGCAGATGAGGGTTGTGGCAATAGCCGCAGCGCCATGGGCAGCCCTGCACGAAAACGACGGCTGAGAGTTTCCCGGGAAAGTCGGTGGCGGTGAAGGGCGTGATGCCGCCGACCTTGAGGCTGACGCCCGGCGCATCGGCGCGCACCGCGGGTGGCGGACCCGCGCGCCCCATGGGCCGCGACATGGACGAGACAGGCTTCATGCTCAGGCCGCCACGGCTTCCGCTTCCATTTCGGTTTCCGGAGCGCTTGCCAGGGCGGCGGCGCCTTCGGTGAAATAGCGGCGTTCATGGAATTCGCCCTTCTTGCCGATATTGAACGAGGATACCGGGCGGTGGTAGCCCATGACGCGCGTCCAGATTTCGCAGGGCTGGCGTTCGTCGTCGGACAGTTGGATGGCTTGTGTTTGTGCGGACATGATGGGTTCCTTGTCGGGGCTGGGTTGAAAGAATGTGTTCCGCCGGGCCGGCCGGCGGAGGGCGTGCATGATATTCAGGGTGTTCACGCGGCTTCGCGGCGCTTGCGCGCCAGGATTTCGTCGTCGCATTTCGGGCAGAAGGGGTGGTTGCCGCCCAGATAGCCGTGCACCGGGCAGATCGAGAAAGTGGGCGTCACCGTGATGTAGGGCAGCCGGAACCGGCTCAGGGCGCGCCTGACCAGTTCGCGGCAGGCATCGGCGCTGGACAAGGGTTCCGTCATGTAAAGATGCAGCACCGTGCCGCCCGTGTACTTGCATTGCAGCTCGTCCTGGCGTTCCAGCGCTTCGAACGGGTCGTCGGTGCAGCCCACGGGCAGCTGCGAGGAATTGGTGTAGTAGGGCATGTCCTGTGTCCCCGCCTGCAGGATGCCGGGGTGGCGCTTGCGGTCTTCCTTGGCGAAACGGTAGGTGGTGCCTTCGGCCGGCGTGGCTTCCAGGTTGTACATATGGCCGGTTTCCTGCTGGAATTCGACCATGCGCGCCCGCACGTGATCGAGCAGGCGCAGGGCGAAGGCATGGCCCTGGCGGCTGGTGATGTCGTGCCCGCCGCGCGTGAAGTTGCGGATCATTTCATTGAGGCCGTTCACGCCCAGGGTCGAGAAATGGTTGCGCAGCGTACCCAGGTAGCGGCGCGTGTACGGGAACAGGCCGTCGTCCATCAACCGCTGTATCACCCGGCGCTTGATTTCCAGGCTGTCGCGGCCCAGCTCCAGCAGTTCGTCCAGGCGGCGCAGCAGGGCGGCTTCATCGCCCGCATGCAGATAGCCCAGCCGGGCGCAATTGATGGTCACCACCCCGAGCGAGCCGGTCTGCTCGGCCGAACCGAACAGGCCGTTGCCGCGCTTGAGCAGTTCGCGCAGGTCGAGCTGCAGGCGGCAGCACATCGAGCGGATCATGTTGGGCTTGAGTTCAGAATTGATGAAATTCTGGAAGTAGGGCAGGCCGTAGCGCGCGGTCATCTCGAACAGGCGCTCGGCATTGGGGCTGTGCCAGTCGAAGTCTTCCGTGATGTTGTAGGTGGGGATGGGGAAGGTGAAGACCCGGCCCTTGACGTCTCCCGCCATCATCACGTCGATATAGGCCTGGTTGATCAGGTCCATTTCCGCCTGCAGCGCGCCATAGGTGAAGGGCATTTCCTCGCCGCCGATGACGGGCACCTGTTCGCGCAGGTCTTCCGGGCAGACCCAGTCGAAGGTCAGGTTGGTGAAGGGCGTCTGCGTGCCCCAGCGCGAGGGCACGTTCAGGTTGTAGATGAGTTCCTGCATGCATTGGCGCACCGCTTCGTAGGACAGGGTGTCTTTGCGGACGAAGGGCGCCATATAGGTGTCGAAGGAGCTGAACGCCTGGGCGCCCGCCCATTCGTTCTGCATCGTTCCCAGGAAGTTCACGATCTGGCCGACCGCGCTGGACATATGGCGGGGCGGGCCGGATTCCACCTTGCCGGGCACGCCGTTCAGCCCTTCGTGCAGCAGGGTGCGCAGCGACCAGCCGGCGCAATAGCCCGACAGCATGTCCAGGTCGTGAATGTGGAGGTCTGCTTCGCGATGGGCCGTGCCCACGGCTTCGGGGTAGACGTGGTCCAGCCAGTAGTTGGCGATCACCTTGCCCGACAGGTTGAGGATCAGCCCGCCCAGCGAATAGCCCTGGTTGGCGTTGGCATTGACCCGCCAGTCCGCCTGTTTCAGGTATTCGTCCACCGACGCTTCTACATCGATCCGTGACATGGTTTGCTATCCTTGTTAACTATATTTAGTGATGTTGGTAATTTAATTCACTACATATAGTGTTTCAAGGCAGGAAGTGAGTCGATTGCGGAATCCTTGATCCAGCTTAAGAACGGCATAAAGGAAGCCCTGAACCGGGAATGCATGCGGCGCGGCGCGTTGTTCAGCGCTTCCCAACACAAACGGCCGCCAGGGGTTCCCCTGGCGGCCGTTCGGATGCCGCAGCCTGCCGCGCGGTCAGAAATCGAATATGTACTGATCCGTTTCGAGCGGCAGTTCACCTTGCCGCCCGGCCCGGCATTCTATGCGTATCGGCTCGGTCACCGTGCAGCAGCACGGCAGGATTTCGGATTGACCGATGCAGGCCAGCGGGGGCTCGTCATAGCTGACCTTGCCCGCAAGCAGCGTCAGCCTGCACGTCCCGCAATAGCCGCCGCGGCATTGATATTCCACTTCGTGGCCCGTGCGTTCCAGGCCGTCCAGCAATGATTCGCCTTTCAGCAGGTTGAAGCTGCGATCAGTGGTGGTGACCGTGGTCAAAGTTCAAACCCGCTCAGGTCGTCGGTGGACACTTCGGAATCGATCTGCCCCACCAGATAGGAGCTGAGTTCCACTTCCTGCGGCGCGACCTGGACGGTATCGGAAGCCAGCCAGGTGTTGATCCATGGAATGGGATTGTGCTTGGCCCCTTCGAATGCCGGCTTGAGGCCGACGGCCGCCATGCGGATGTTGGTGATGTATTCCACGTACTGGCTGAGGATGTCCTTGTTCAGACCGATCATGGAGCCATCGCGGAACAGGTATTCCGCCCACTGTTTTTCCTGCAGGGCGGCCTGCTTGAACATCTCGTGGCATTCCTGATTGAGCTCTTGCGCCACCTTGGCGAACTCGGGGTCGTCCTGGCCGGAGCGCATGATGTTGAGCATGTGCTGAGTGCTGGTCAGGTGCAGGGCCTCGTCGCGCGCGATCAGGCGGATGATCTTGGCATTGCCTTCCATCAGCTTGCGCTCCGCGAAAGCGAACGAGCAGGCGAAGCTGACGTAAAAGCGGATGGCTTCGAGAATGTTCACGCTCATCAGGCACAGGTAGAGCTTCTTTTTGAGCTGATACTTGTCGACGCTCCGCGTTTCGCCGTTGATGACATGCTCGCCCGGCCCCAGTTGCGAATACAGCATGGTGTCGTGGATCAGGTCGTCGTAATAGGACGAAATGTCGCCGGCGCGCAGCTTGATGTTCTCGTTGCGCACGATGTCGTCGAAGATGGGCGAAGGATCATTGACGATGTTGCGCAGGATGTGGGTGTAGGAACGCGAGTGGATGGTCTCGGAAAACGCCCAGGTCTCGATCCAGGTTTCCAGTTCGGGAAGCGACACCAGCGGCAGGAAAGCCACGTTGGGGCTGCGCCCCTGGATGGAATCCAGCAAGGTCTGGTATTTCAGGTTGCTGATGAAGATGTGCTTTTCGTGATCCGGCAGGTTCTGGTAGTCGATGCGGTCCTGCGAAATGTCGACTTCCTCGGGGCGCCAGAAGAATGAAAGCTGTTTCTCGATCAGCTTCTCGAAGACCGGGTACTTCTGCTGGTCGTAGCGCGCCACATTGACCGGCTGGCCGAAGAACATCGGCTCTTTCAGCTGGTCGTTGTCGGTTTTCGAAAAAATGCTGTAGGACATGGCGGATACCTCAGATCTTGCATGCGCCGCTTGCGCAGGCATCGTCCTCGAATTCGCCATTGGGGTCGTCGGCGCCATCGCGGGTGTTGTGGTAGTACAGCGTCTTGACGCCGTACTTATAGGCAAGCAGCAGATCCTTGAACAGCTGCTTCATCGGCACGCGGCCGCCTTCAAAGCGCTGCGGGTCGTAATTGGTATTGGCCGAGATCGATTGATCCACGAACTTCTGCATCACGCCCACCAGCTTCAGGTAGCCGTCGTTGCCGGGCATCTGCCACAGCAGCTCGTAGCTGCCCTTCAGGCGCTCGAACTCGGGCACCACCTGGCGCAGAATGCCGTCCTTGGACTGCTTGACCGACACCAGGCCGCGCGGCGGCTCGATGCCGTTGGTGGCATTGGCGATCTGGCTGGAGGTTTCGGAAGGCATCAGCGCCGTCAGCGTGGAGTTGCGCAGGCCGTGGGCCTGAATGTCGGCGCGCAGGCCTTCCCAGTCCAGGCGCAGCGGCTCGGCGCAGATGCCATCGACATCCTTTTTGTAGGTGTCGATGGGCAGCAGGCCGGCGGCATAGGTGGTTTCATTGAACGCCTTGCAGGGGCCGTATTCGCGCGACAGCTGCACCGAGGCCTTCAGCAGGTAATACTGGATGGCCTCGAAGGTGCGGTGCGTGAGGCCGAGAGCCGTATCGTCCGAGTAGCGCACGCCGTTCTTTGCCAGGTAGTAGGCATAGTTGATGACGCCCACACCCAGCGACCGGCGCTTCTCGGTGGCGTTCAGCGCCGCTTTGACGGGGTAGTCCTGGTAGTCCAGCAGCGCATCGAGGGCCCGCACGATCAGGTCGGCCAGGCTTTCGAGCTCGTCCAGCGATTCCAGGGCGCCGAGGTTCAGCGCCGACAGCGTGCACAGCGCGATTTCGCCATCCGGGTCATTGAGATCGTTCAACGGCTCGGTGGGCAGCGCGATTTCCATGCACAGATTGGACTGGCGGACCGGCGCCTGTGCGGGATCGAACGGGCTGTGCGTGTTGCAATGATCGACGTTCTGGATGTAGATGCGGCCGGTGCCGGCGCGTTCCTGCATCATCAGCGAGAACAGCTCGACCGCCGGCAGGCTGCGCTTGCGGATGGACGGGTCCTGCTCGTACTTTTCATAGAGACGCTCGAATTCGTCCTGGTCGGCGAAGAAGGCGTCGTACAGGCCCGGCACGTCGTGCGGCGAGAACAGCGTGATGTTTCCGCCCTTGATGAGGCGCTGGTACATCAGGCGGTTGATCTGCACGCCGTAGTCGAGATGGCGGATGCGGTTCTCTTCGACCCCGCGGTTGTTCTTGAGCACCAGCAGGGTCTCGACTTCAAGATGCCACAATGGGTAGAACAGCGTGGCGGCCCCGCCCCGCACGCCGCCTTGCGAGCATGACTTGACCGCCGCCTGGAACATCTTGAAGAAGGGCAGGCAGCCTGTGTGCTGGGCCTCGCCGCCGCGGATCTCGCTGCCAAGGGCGCGGATGCGGCCGCCATTGATGCCGATCCCGGCGCGCTGCGACACGTAGCGCACGATGGCGCTGGTGGTGGCGTTGATGCTGTCCAGGCTGTCGCCGCACTCGATCAGCACGCAAGAGCTGAACTGGCGGGTGGGCGTGCGAACGCCGGACATGATGGGCGTGGGCAGCGAGATCTTGAACTGCGATACGGCGTCGTAGAAGCGCTTGATGTATTCCAGCCGGGTTTCGGCCGGATACTTCGAGAAAAGGCACATCGCCACCAGGATGTACAGGAACTGGGGGCTCTCGTAGATCTGCCGCGTGACGCGGTTCTGCACCAGATACTTGCCTTCGAGCTGCTTGACCGCCGCGTACGAGAAGTTCATGTCGCGCCAGTGGTCGATATGGCCGTTGAGCTCGTCGAATTCGGCGCGGCTGTAATCGGCCAGCAGATGCGGGTCGTACTTGCCGAGCTCGGTCAGGCG
Source organism: Alcaligenaceae bacterium (assembly GCA_013416455.1). Classification (GTDB taxonomy): domain Bacteria; phylum Pseudomonadota; class Gammaproteobacteria; order Burkholderiales; family Burkholderiaceae_B; genus Yanghanlia. Next base: position 322,714 of record JACCES010000005.1, read on the forward strand.
CTGGACGTGGTCGTACAGATGGGGCGGTTCGAAATCGCCGTAGGCGATCTTGCGCAGATGGAAGATGGCCAGGCGCGCCGCCAGGTACTGGTAATCGGGCGTTTCTTCGGAAATCAGGTCGGCGGCCGACTTGATGATGGTTTCGTGGATGTCGCTGGTGCGGATGCCATCGTAGAACTGGATGTGGGACCGCAGTTCGACCTGGGAGACCGAGACGTTGTTCAGGTCTTTCGCCGCCCAATCGACGACACGGTGGATTTTGTCGAGATCGATCGGCTCGGTGCGGCCGTCCCTCTTCGTGACCTTCATTAGATCTGCTTGTTTCATCTTGATTTTCAAAACCTCATGTATCGTCGGACGAATGGCCGGGAATCGCGTGCGACGCTGTCCGCAGGTGGATGGACATCAGGCAGAGCCGCCCCAGTGCTGTTGAACGCCTTGACAGGCAGGTAAAATCTTGCTCTTCAAGGAAAAGGCGGGAGCTGATCGGCGGTACTACATGTAGTCGAAATAATATCATAGTCCACTAGATATAGTACTTTGTTACACGATGAGGACAAGAGGCCACAGCCTACCTGCGGCGGTCTTTTCCGATCAGGTTATCTGATAACCTGATATAGTTCTCTTCATGTTGAAAAATCGCGCCAGTCTTACCGATCATGTCGCCGGCATCCTCATCGAACGGATACTCGGGGGCGGCTACCCCATCGGCTCCAAGCTGCCGGCGGGGCGCCTGCTGGCGCAGGAATTCGGCGTCAGCGCCGCCGTGATACGCGAAGCGACGGAACGTTTGCGCACCAAGGGTCTGGTGCGCAGCCGGCAGGGTGCGGGGTGCGTCGTGCTGGCCGATACGCTGGATGCGGGGTTTCAGCTCGACCTGCCTCCCGCCCCCGACAGATCGGCCCTGCGCTATATATACGAACTGCGCGTCGGGCTGGAAGGCGCCGCCGCCGCCCTGGCCGCGCAGCGCGCCACCGCGGAAGACCTCGCCCGCATGGCGCATATCCTGTCCAGGCTGAAGGCATCGCTGCATGTGCCGGCCCATGCCCTGGAATGGGATTTCGCCTTCCACCGCAGCCTGGCCGAAGCCACCCACAATCCGCATTATCCGCAGTTGCTGGCCTATCTGTCCGCCCAGTGGCGGCACAGTGTCGCGGTCGCCCGCCGGCATACGTTCGAATCCGGCGCCGCCGGGCAGCCCGGCCTTGCGGCCGGGGCGACGGAAGCCGCGGGCGCGACGGGCGCCGCCGAACCCGTGGCGGCGGGCCTGCTGCGCACGCAACGTGTTCATGAAGAGCATGAAGCCATATTCGCCGCCGTACAGGCCCGCGACCCGCAAGCCGCGCGTGACCGCGCCCAGGAACATCTGCGGCAGGCCTGCGAGCGTCTGGGCCTGAACGCCTCTCCTTCCATTCCATCCACCACTCCTATGGGAAGTCGCACATGAATCAGGAATTCCTGGACAAACTGGTCCAGACCCTCGGCAAGGATACGGTCATCGTCGAACCCGCCGAAGTCGAACCATGGCTCACCGACTGGCGGGGCGTGTACAAGGGCGGCGCCCAGGCCGTGGTCCGCCCGGCCAGCACCCGGCAGGTGGCCGACTGCCTGCGGCTGTGCAACGAATACCGCGTGCCCGTCGTGCCGCGCGGCGGCAATACCGGGCTATGCGGCGGCGCCACCCCGGACGCCTCACCCGCCAACGTGGTGCTGTCGCTGGACCGCATGAACAGCATCCGTTCCATCGACACCATTGCCAATACCCTGGTGGCCGACGCCGGCTGCATCCTGGGCAACCTGCGGCGCGCGGCCCAGGACGCCGGCCGCATGCTGCCGCTCAGTCTGGCCGCCGAAGATTCCTCGCAGATCGGCGGCAACATTGCCACGAACGCCGGCGGCGTGAATGTGGTGCGCTACGGGATGGCGCGCGAACTGGTGCTCGGCATCGAAGCCGTGCTTCCCAATGGCGACATCTTCAATGGCCTGCAAACCCTGCGCAAGGACAACACCGGCTACGATCTCAAGCAGCTGTTCATCGGTTCGGAAGGCACGCTGGGGGTAGTGACCGGCGTGGCCCTGAAGCTGTATCCGTCGGCCCAAGTGCGTTCGGTGGTGCTGGCCGCCGTGAATTCCCCCCGGCAGGCGCTCGAACTGCTGCGCCTGGTATATGGCGCCTGCGGCGCGCGCCTGCAGGCTTTCGAGTTCTTCACCGATGAATGCCTGAGTCTGGTGCTGGCACAGGTGGAAGGCATGCAGCAGCCCTTTGACGAGCGTCATGGCGGCTACGTGCTGATCGAACTGGCCGACACGGCCGATGAAGCGGCCTTGCAGGCCCTGCTCGAAGACGTGATCGGGCGGGCGCTTGAACAAGGCCTGTGCCAGGATGCGGCCGTATCCGCGTCGCTCGCCCAGCTTCAGGCCCTGTGGCGCCTGCGCGAGGAGATTTCCGAAGCCCAGCGCGCCGACGGCCCGCATCTCAAGCACGACATTTCCCTGCCGATCGAACGCATCCCCGAATTCATCGAAACGGCCGAGCGCCGGCTGCGCACCGTGTCGCCCGATTGCCGGCTCTTCATCTTCGGCCACTTCGGCGACGGCAATCTGCACTACAACGTCTCGCGTCCGGAAGGCGCCGACAAAGGCTGGGCCAAGGAATGGGAAGGCCGCATCGCCGACACCGTGTTCGCCGAAGTGGCCGAGTACGGCGGCAGCATCAGTGCCGAACACGGCATCGGCCAGCTCAAGCGGCATGCCTTCCATCATCACAAGGATTCCATGCAGATCCGGCTGATGCTGCAGATCAAGCAGATCTTCGACCCGAACTCGATCATGAATCCGGGCAAGCTGCTCTGAAGCCGAGGCCATAGAGGCTTACCCTCTTCCCTGAACTCGTCCGGCGGATTAACCTTTCTCCAGATATTCCGGATGAGCACCCAACCTGTGAAAACACCGTTTGTATTAAAGGATGCCGCGGCATCCGCCGCGCATGGCAGGGGCGGCGGCCACCGCGGCCCGGCCGATCCGGGGCTCGCGCCGCTGCTCGACATCATCGGGCGGCATGCGGCGCGGCCCGGGGGCCTGCTGCCGGCGCTGCACGAATTGCAGGACACCCTGGGCCATCTGCCGGCCGGACTCGTGGGCGAGATCGCGCAGGGCTTCAATATTTCCCGTGCCGAGGTGCATGGCGTCATCAGCTTTTACCCTCACTTCCGCAGCGTGCCGCCCGGCCGCCATACGCTGCAGGTCTGCCGCGCCGAATCCTGCCAGGCCGTGGGAGGCGCGGCGCTGGCCGATCACGCGCGGCGCAGGCTGGGCTGCGACTTTCACGCCACCACCGGCGATGGCGGCGTGTCGCTCGAACCGGTCTACTGCCTGGGGCTGTGCGCGCAGTCTCCGGCCATCATGCTCGATGGCGAACCGCATGCGCATGTCACCCCGGAAAAGCTGGATCATCTGCTCGAAACGGTGTTGCGCCGGGCTGAGGGAACGGACCGGGAATCCTGTACCCGGCGGGCTGCTCCCGTGGAGCAGCCCGTCACCGTCTATGTGCCCCGCGATGCGGCCGCGCTGGCCGAGGGCGCCGATGCCGTGGCGCACGCCATCGTGCGCGAGGCCCAGGCGCGCGGCGTGGCGCTGACGGTGGTGCGCAACGGTTCGCGTGGCCTGTTGTGGCTCGAACCGCTGGTGGAAGTGGCCACGCCGCAGGGGCGTGTGGCCTACGGCCCGGTGCAAGCCGCCGACGTGCCGGGGCTTTTCGATGCGGGCCTGCCGCAGGGCGGGCGTCATCCCCTGTGGCAGGGCGTCACCGAAGAAATCCCCTACCTGAAGCGCCAGGAGCGGCTGACTTTCGCCCGTGTGGGCATCACCGATCCCTTGTCGCTGGAAGACTATGCCGCGCATGGCGGCTGGCGGGGTCTACGGCGCGCGCTGGCCATGCCGCCCGGGCGGATCGTCGATGAAGTCGTGGATTCGGGGCTGCGCGGGCGCGGCGGGGCCGCTTTTCCCACCGGCATCAAATGGAAGACGGCGCTGAATGCGCCGGCACGGCGGAAATACGTCGTCTGCAATGCCGATGAAGGCGATTCCGGCACTTTCGCCGACCGCATGCTGATGGAAGGCGATCCCTATGCGCTGATCGAAGGCATGGTCATTGCCGGCCTGGCGGTCGGCGCAGACCATGGCTATATCTATGTGCGTTCCGAATACCCCCATGCCATCGACACGTTGAACGCCGCCATCCAGCGCGCATACGAGGCCGGCTGGCTGGGCGGCGATCTGCGGGGCAGCGGCCGCGGCTTCGATCTGGAAGTCCGCAAGGGGGCGGGGGCCTACATCTGCGGCGAGGAAACTTCCCTGCTGGACAGCCTCGAAGGCAGGCGCGGCATGGTGCGCGCCAAGCCGCCGCTGCCCGCCATCCAGGGCCTGTTCGGCAAACCCACCGTGGTCAACAATGTGCTTTCATTGGCCACCGTACCCTTCATCCTGGCGCGGGGGGCCGCCTGTTACCGGGATTACGGCGTCGGCCGCTCCCATGGCACGCAGCCCTTCCAGCTGGCCGGCAATCTGAAGCGGGGCGGTCTGGTCGAAAAGGCCTTCGGGCTCACATTGCGCGAGCTGCTGTACGACTACGGCGGCGGCAGCGCAACGGGCCGGCCGCTGCGCGCCGTGCAGGTGGGCGGGCCGCTGGGCGCCTATCTGCCCGAATCGCAATGGGACATTCCGCTGGACTACGAGTCCTATGCGGCGGTGTCCGCCATGATCGGCCATGGCGGCCTCGTTGCCTTCGACGACACGGTGGACATGTTGGGCATGGCGCGCCATGCCATGGAATTCTGCGCCGAGGAATCCTGCGGCAAGTGCACGCCCTGTCGCATCGGTTCGGTGCGCGGTGTCGAAACGCTGGACAGGATCGCCGCGGGCGGCGCGGCGCACGGGCAGCAGGTCGCGCTGCTGCGCGACCTCTGCGACACGATGCTGGGCGGCTCATTGTGTGCCCTGGGCGGGATGGCGCCCTATCCGGTGCTGTCGGCGCTCCAGCATTTTCCCGAAGACTTCGGCATTGCCGCCGCACGCGCCGCCGGGCCGGCGGCCTGAACGCAAGGAATCATCATGCTGGAAACCGTCATTCAACGAGAGCGCGATTTCGGCACGCCGGCGCCCATGTCCGGCACCCTCGTCACCCTGACCATCGACGGCCTGCCGGTGGCCGTGCCCGAGGGCACGTCGGTGATGCGGGCCGCCGCCGAAGCCGGGGTCAACATCCCCAGGCTGTGCGCCACCGACAGCCTGGAAGCCTTCGGTTCCTGCCGGCTGTGCCTGGTGCAGATCGATGGGCGACGCGGCTATCCGGCATCCTGCACCACGCCCGCCGAAGAAGGCATGGTGGTCCACACAGAGACGCCGAAGCTGCGCGACCTGCGGCGCGGCGTGATGGAACTGTATATTTCGGACCATCCGCTCGATTGCCTGACCTGTCCGGCCAACGGCGATTGCGAACTGCAGGATATGGCGGGCGTGGTGGGCCTGCGCAACGTGCGCTATGGGCACGATGGCGCCAATCATCTGCGCGATGCCGCCGACGAATCCAATCCCTACTTCACTTACGATCCCTCCAAGTGCATCGTATGCAGCCGCTGCGTGCGCGCCTGTGAAGACATTCAGGGCAGCTTCGCCCTCACCATTTCCGGCAAGGGCTTCGATTCGCGCGTCGCGGCGGGGCAGGGAGTCTCCTTCCTGGAAAGCGATTGCGTGTCCTGCGGCGCCTGCGTGCAGGCATGTCCCACGTCCACACTGCAGGAAAAGACCGTCATCATGATGGGCCAGCCCGAGCATGCGGTCATTACCACCTGCGCCTACTGCGGCGTGGGCTGCGGCTTCAGGGCCGAGATGAAGGGCGACAAGGTCGTGCGCATGGTGCCCTGGAAGGACGGCAAGGCCAATGAGGGCCATTCCTGTGTGAAGGGCCGTTTTGCCTGGGGCTATGCGACGCACAAGGACCGCATCACCCGCCCCATGATCCGAGGGTCCATCGATGAACCCTGGCGCGAAGTGAGCTGGGAAGAGGCCATCGCCCATGCCGCCGGCGAACTCAGGCGCATCCAGGCCGGCCACGGCCGCGGCGCGATCGGCGGGATCACGTCATCGCGCTGCACCAACGAGGAAACCTATCTGGTCCAGAAGCTCGTGCGTGCCGCTTTTGCCAATAACAATGTAGATACATGCGCGCGTGTCTGCCACTCGCCCACCGGCTACGGGCTGGGCCAGACCTACGGTACGTCGGCCGGGACACAGACCTTCAAGTCCATCGACAAGTCGGACGTCGTGCTCGTGATCGGCGCCAACCCCACCGATGCGCACCCCGTTTTCGGTTCGCGCATGAAGCGGCGCCTGCGCGCGGGGGCGAAGCTCATCGTCATCGACCCGCGCAGCATCGATCTCGTGGAATCGCCGCACGTGCGGGCCGAACATCACCTGAAGCTGCGTCCCGGCACCAATGTGGCCGTGCTGAACGCGATCGCCCACGTGATCGTCACGGAAGACCTGTCCGACGGGGCTTTCGTGGCCGAACGCTGCGACGACCGCAGCTTTGCCGATTGGCTGGGCTTCATCCGCCTGCCCGAAAACTCGCCGGAATCCGCCGCCGGGGCCTCGGGCGTGCCGGCCGATGCGCTGCGTGCCGCGGCAAGGCTTTACGCGACAGGCAGAAGCGATGGCACGGCGGCGGACATACAGGCCCGCCGGCCGAACGCCGCGATCTATTACGGGCTGGGCGTGACCGAGCATGCCCAGGGTTCGACCGCCGTGATGGCGATCGCGAACCTGGCGATGCTGACCGGGAACATCGGCCGCGAAGGGGTGGGCGTGAACCCCCTGCGCGGCCAGAACAATGTGCAGGGGTCCTGCGACATGGGTTCCTTCCCGCACGAACTGCCCGGCTACCGCCACGTTTCCGACAGTACGGTGCGCGGCGAGTTCGAGCGTGCCTGGGGCGTCAAACTGGACCCGGAACCGGGGCTGCGGCTGCCCAATATGTTCGACGCGGCCATCGCCGGCAGTTTCCGGGGCCTTTATTGCCAGGGCGAAGACATCGTGCAGTCCGATCCCGATTCCCAGCATGTCGCGAAAGCGCTGATGGCGATGGAATGCATCATCGTGCAGGACCTCTTCCTGAACGAGACCGCGCGCTATGCGCACGTCTTCCTGCCGGGCTCGTCCTTCCTGGAAAAGGACGGCACCTTCACCAATGCCGAGCGGCGGCTTTCCCGGGTGAGGAAGGTCATGGCGCCCCTGGCCGGCTACGCCGACTGGGAAGTGACCATGATGCTGGCCCAGGCTCTGGGCCTGCCGATGCATTACGCGCATGCAGGCGAGATCATGGATGAGATCGCCTCGCTCACGCCCACCTTCCGGGGCGTGTCCTTCGAGAAGATCGAGCGCCTGGGCAGTGTGCAGTGGCCCTGCAATGAAGACACGCCCGAGGCCGGCCTGGAAACCATGCATGCCGACCGGTTCGTGCGCGGAAAGGGCCGCTTCCTCATCACCGGGTACGTGCCCACCGAAGAACGGGCGACGCGAAAATTCCCCCTGCTGCTGACGACCGGGCGCATCCTGTCGCAGTACAACGTCGGCGCGCAGACGCGCCGCACGGACAACAATGTCTGGCATCCGGAAGACAGGCTCGAAATCCACCCGGTGGATGCCGAGGATCGCGGTATCCGCGATGGCGAATGGGTCGGCGTGGAAAGCCGCGCGGGTTCGACCGTGCTGCGTGCCCAGGTCAGCGGGCGCATGCAGCCCGGTGTGGTCTACACGACCTTTCATTTTCCCGAATCGGGCGCCAATGTCATTACGACGGACAGTTCCGACTGGGCCACCAACTGTCCGGAATACAAGGTGACGGCGGTGCAGGTGGCGCCGGTGGCGCGGCCTTCCGAATGGCAGCGGGAGTATGCCCGCTTCCGGCAGGCGCAGCAGGAACTGCTCGAACAGGCGTCGGCGCAGGCCGTGGGGGAAGAATGAGAATACCGGCGGCGGCCATCGTGCGCCGGCCCGTCACGAAGGAACGGAGATGAACAATCAGACCCTGGTGCGCATGGTCAATCAGATCGGCCATTTTTTCGAGGCCATGCCGGACAGGCAGCAGGCGCTCGAAGATATCGCGCAGCATGTGCGCAGGTTCTGGGAGCCGAGGATGCGCCGGCAGATACTCGAACATCTGGATCAGCGCGGGGGCGAAGGCCTGACCGACATCGCCGCCCTGGCCCTGACCCGCCATCGGGGAATAGTGGAATGAAGGCTTGGGCTGCCTTTCATGTGCCGCGGCCTTGGGCAGATGCGATGAGCCATTGCGCAAACTGGCGAAACGGCTCGTTATGCCATTTCTCGGGGTCATAGACCAGATAATATCCGTTGCCGCTGGCAGCAATGTGGGACGAGGCCTGCACCAAGGCGCCGGAAGCTAGTTCCCGTCCCATGTAGGCCCGCTGGGTGACCGCCACTCCCAGGCCCTGCTCGGCCGCCTGCAGGCAAAGGGCTGCGTTGGCCAGGGGGATGTAGCGGGTGTCGGCATTGTCGGCCTGCACGCCGGCGGACGAGAACCATTTGCTCCAGGCGTCCGGGGCGATCAACGATTTGAGCAGCTTTTCCTTCAGGATGTCGGAAGGATGGCGAATGTGTTCGGCCATTCCGGGGGCGCAGACGGTGACCAATTCATCGGGATACAGCAGATCGGCACGCAGGGTCTCCCAATGGCCGGCGCCGCGGCGTACGACGAAGTCGGCATTGTGCAGCCCTGTGTCGTCGGCTTGTGCCACGGTGGCGATTTCCAGGTCGATATCGGGGTGCTGTGCGTAGAAAGAGGCCAGTCTGGGCATCAGCCACTGGATGGCCAGGGTTGGAATGATCTTGACGCGTATGGGGCGGTTCGGGCCGACTTGAACGGTTTCAGCCACCACTTCTTCCATGCGGTCGAAAAGATCGGCCATGCGCAGCGCCAGCCTGCCGCCTGTTTGCGTAAAGTCGATATCCCTTCCTGACCTTGTGACCACTTGGACCTTCAGGTGGCTTTCCAGCTTGCGCAGTTGATGGCTCACGGCACCCGGAGTGATGTGCAGTATTTCGGCGGCGCGCGCCACGCCGCCGAAGCGGAATACGGTATGCAGCACACGCAAGGGACCCAGCAGTGCTCTGAGTTGCGGCATGATTATTGAGTTTAAGTAAATAGTCTAAAAAATTACTCGGCAGATCAGTGGGTTCTTCTCAATTATATTGATCAGAACATTGAATTGCACTCAATTGAAATTTGGAAGGGAATGCATGACGCTTGCTGAGACATTGGCCGTATTCGCCATCGATACACCATTTGAGAAGATCGACCATATTGCCATCGACCGGGCAAAAATGAGCCTTGCCAGCACGGTGGCCAGCGCGGCCATGGGTACGGGGATTTCGTCTGCGCAGACCATCAGGCAGTTGGAGCTGGACGATGGAGGTTCACCAGTGGCAACGGCGTGGTTCACCGATAGGCGCCTGCCGGCCGCCAGGGCGGCGCGTGTCAATGCGGTCTACAGCGACGCCGCGGCATCGGATGACAGCGATATGCGCAGTATTGCGCATATTGGCACCATTGTGTCCGCCACGGCGGTCGCCATCGGCGAAATGGCGCACGCGCCGGGCCCGGCGCTGCTGGCAGCCATGGTAATGGGTTATGAAATTGCCGGGCGCATCGATGAGACTCTTACGCCAGGCCGTATGCAGCGCGGTTTTCATGGCAGCGTGTCAACGGTATTTGCTGCGGCGGTGACGGCGGGCCGGCTGCTGGGGTTGTCGCACCGGCAGATGGCTCATGCGATTGCGCTGGCGGCGACATCCATAGGAGGTATGGCAATTGCGGCCGATACCAGCTGCGCGCGCGAGTATCACGCCGGCCAGGCGGCCCTGAGCGGAGTCCAGGCGGCCTTTGCGGCCTTGCATGGGTTCGAGGCGGAATTGGGTGTGCTTGAGCTGCCTCGCGGATTCTTGAGCGCCATGGGGGCGCAGGACGTTGATTCGATCACCACCGGCCTGGGGCAATCCTGGGACATTGTGTCGGACATGGCGATCAAGTTGATGCCGGGGGCGCACCCCCTGCATGCCACGGCCGAAGCGGCCGCCCTCGCCGCCCGGCAAGCCCGCATCGACCCCCGGAAAATCGATGAGGTGCTGATCAGTGCCGCCGTGCAGTGGACGGGTTTCCGCGGCGAACCGCATCCGCGCAACTTCGTCGATGCGGCCCACAGCATTGCCTATTTCACCGCCGCGGCCATTGTCGATGGGGGTTTTGGCTGGCAGCACATGGACCCGAGAGCCCCCGAGAAGATGGCCGATCCGCTCATCGCCCTTGTGCAGGACAAGATCCGCTTCGACCCGGCCCCGCCGCCGCTCCGGGACCGGTTTCCCCACCGACATGGAGCCACCGTGACCATTCGCATGGTGGACGGTGCGAGTCATGTCGGGGTCTGCCCGCACACGCGAGGGTTGAATGGGCAAGGTCTGGCGTGGGATGACGTCCAGGCCAAGTATCAGGCTCTGTTCCCCATGGCAGGGCTGTCTTCCGACCGGTTGCAGCAGAGCTTCGCGTGCATTCGGCATTTTGAGCAGTGTACCGAGGTGGGTGCCTTGACCGCGCTGTTGGTACCCGCAGATCAGGTCCATGCCGAAGGCATGGAAGGCGCGATTCCACAATACGATTTACAAAGGAGATGATGATGAGAACGTTCTTCAAGACGCTGACAGCGGCATTGCTGCTCGGTTTTGGCGTGGTGGGCAATGCGGCGAAAGCTGACAATTTTCCGGAAAAGCCCGTGACCATTATTGTCAGCGTGGCGCCGGGAGGTAGCCTGGATGCGCTGGCGCGGCTGGTGGCTACGCACATGGCACCCATCCTGGGGCAGTCGGTCGTTGTTGAGAATGTGACCGGCGCGGGCGGGTTGATCGGCTTCCAGCGTCTGCTCAAGTCGTCTCCGGATGGTTATACGCTGATGATGAGCAACAACTCCATGGTGCTGATCCCCTTGTTGCACCCGCAAGCCGGCATCGACGTCGTCAAGGATACGAGCCCGATCGGCACGGTGGCCAACGTGCCCATGGTTCTGGGTGTCAGCAACCAGAGCGGTATTCAATCGCTGGTCGAGATGCGCAAGCGCATGAACGAGGAAGACTTCGTGCCCAACCTGGGCTCGGGCGGTCCCGGCACGACGGCCCATCTTGCGGAAGCCATGTTCTTGCAGCAATCCGGTGGTGCCGGCCAGCTGATCGCCTATCGTGGCAGTGGCCCGGCCCTGACGGACTTGATGGGCGGCACCATCGATGGTGTGATCGACCAGACGGTGTCGATGATGCATCTGCATAAGAACCGCATCAAGGCGATTGCGGTCACGGGTGAGCGTCGCCTTCCGCAGATGCCGGACGTGCCCACGTTTGCCGAGGCAGGCATGGCCGATTTCAAACTGCAGATCTGGTATGGCCTGGTTGCGCCCGAAGGAACGCCGAAGGAAGTCATCAATGCCTTGTCCGGCGCATTGACCAAGGTGCTGGATTCCGAGGAATACAAGACGCGCATCGATCAGCTGGCGGCTGAAGTGACGCCGCAGGAACAGCGTGGCCCTGAGGGTTTCGGCAACATATTGGCGCGCGACCAGAAGGAACTTGCAGAACTGGCCCAGAGTATCGGCCTGCCCGCGCGCTGACAGACGCGATTCGCATCAAGGAGTTGAAACATGCAGGAAAAGACCTATGGATTCATCGGGCTGGGAAACATGGGCAGACCCATGGCCGCCAGGCTGATCGAAGCTGGTTATCCGCTGATCGTGGCTGACCTGGATCAGACGGCCGTGGATACTGTCGTCGCTCGCGGGGCGCGGGCGGCAACCGGCCCGAAGGAGGTGAGCGATGCGGCTGACGTCGTGTTCCTCAGCTTGCCCGACGGGGCGGTTGTCGATGCCGTCACCCGGGACTTGCATGAGGGTAGCCGTGTGCGCTGTGTCGTGGATCTGTCCACGGTGGGGCCGGCGGCCGCCCAACGGGCTGCCCGCCTGCTGGCGCAGCGGGGCATCGAGTATATCGATGCGCCAATCAGCGGGGGGCCGTCCGGTGCCGAGCGGGGAACGCTGGCGGTGATGGTGGCTTGCTCTCCGGCCGCGTATGAAGGCTTGCAGGCGCCATTGCAAGTCTTCGGAAAACTCTTCTACATGGGCGGCGAACCGGGTCAGGCGCAGATCATGAAACTTGCCAACAACCTGTTGTCGGCGACCGCCGTCGTCGTCACGGGGGAGGCGTTGGCGCTAGGGGTCAAGGCCGGGCTGGATCCTGCCGTGATGCTGGACGTGATCAACGCCGGGTCGGGGCGCAACTCAGCGACCATGGATAAGTATCCCAAGGCGGTGCTCACGGGAACGTACAGTATCGATTTTGCCGTCCGTCTGGCGCACAAGGACGTACGCTTGTGCCTGGATGAAGCGCAACAGCGGCATGTGCCCATGTTTGTCGGATCGGCGGTGCGCGAGATGCTGGCGGCAACGATTGCCGTCCAAGGCAAGGATGCCGATTACGCGGAAGTAGCGCGGGTATTCGAGCAGTGGGCCGGCGTCAGCTTGCAGGCGAAGCCCGGGCCAGGGGAAGCGTGAAGTTCCGGGGCATGGCCGGAATAAAGGTCCGAGGGGCACGTTGAAACGCACATCTCCGTTCGTGGGGCTATGATCTCGCCATGACCACGAACCCAAGCAACGATTTGCGACATGCGGGCCCCGACTCCCTCGCCATGTTGGACGAGGCCGCGCCCGCCACTCCCGTCCTGGGGCGTCTCTTCCTTGGCATCTGCCTGATCCTCATCGCCTTCAATCTGCGGCCTCTTTTTCCCAGTCTTTCGGTGTTGCTGCCCGAGGTCACCCAGGCGCTGGGCATGTCGGGAGCCGTGGCCGGCTATCTGACGACCTTGCCGGTGCTGTGCCTCGGGCTGTTCGCCCCTTTCGCGCCGGCGCTGGCCGATCGGCATGGGGCGGAGCGCGTGCTGCTGCTGGTGCTGCTGCTGATCGGCGCGGGGACTCTGCTGCGGACATGGGATGCGACGGCGCTGCTGTTCATCGGCAGCGCCATGGCCGGCGCGGGCATCGCCATGGGCAATGTCCTGCTCCCGAGCGTGGTCAAGCGCGATTTCCCCGACAAGGTGGCGCTGATGACGGGGCTGTTCACCATGGCGCTCTGCGGCGGGGCCGCCGCCGCCGCCGCATTCACGGTGCCGCTGGCGCAGCTTGGCGGTTCGTGGCGTTTCGGCCTGGCGGCCTGGGCGGTGCCGGCATTTGCCATCGCCTTGCTGTGGCTGCCTCGCAGCCTGCGCTCCGGCACACGGGGCCGGGCACGCAGACAGCCGGGCTTGCGGCTCTGGCACGATGGCCTGGCCTGGCAGGTATCGTGCTTCATGGGGCTGCAGTCGGCGCTGGCATATTGCGTGATGGGCTGGATGGCTCCCATTCTGCGCTGGCGGGGCCTCGACGGGGCGACCGCCGGCTTCTACGTGTCGGCGTCCGTCATGGTGCAGGTGGCGACCTGCCTGCTGGTGCCGCCGCTGGCCGCGCGATTCCGGTCGCAAAGCCTGTTCAATGCGGGGCTTGCGCTGCTGGCCGGCGCCACATTGCTGGCGCTGCTCGTGGCGCCGGCCCGCCTGCTGTTTCCGCTGGCGCTGCTGCAGGGCATCGGTCAGGGCGGCCTGTTCGCCATCGCCATGACGGTCATCATTCTGCGTTCGCCCGATTCGCGCACAGCGGCCCGGCTGTCGGGCATGTCGCAGGCGATCGGCTACCTGCTGGCGGCGCTCGGGCCCATGCTGGTGGGCATGCTGCACTCGGCCACGGGCAGTTATGCCGCGACCGGCTGGCTGTTCGCGGGGATCGGCCTTGCCGCCATGGCCAGCGGCTGGGGCGCCGGGCGCCCGCTGTTCGTGAAGCCCAGAAGCGTGGGCGCCCGGGAAGAGGGCGCGGCCTGAGCGCGCCCCTTGAATTTTCAGGGTTAGTCCTTATATAGAAACGCTGTCGGGGTATCCTTCCGAATGCGAGGGACGCTTCGCCAACAGAGAGGCATTGCCACAGGCAGTCACGGCGCCCGCGGCGCCCCTGAACCGTGGTTCACCCGCCTTCTCGATAGATACAGTCAATCGCAAGTATAAAAACAATCAATTAGATTTATTGATTGGTTCTTCCTATACTTCTATCCGTGATCTATTTTCAACCCACCCAACATAAGGAAAACGCAATGTCCTTGATCAATACGCAAATCAAGCCGTTCAAAGCCACCGCCTATCACAACGGCAAGTTTGTCGATGTCAGCAACGAAACCGTTGCCGGCAAGTGGTCCGTGTTCGTTTTCTACCCCGCCGACTTCACATTCGTGTGCCCCACCGAACTCGAAGACCTGGCCGAGCAGTACGCCGAATTCCAGAAGCTGGGTGTCGAGATCTACGCTGTTTCCACCGACACGCACTTCTCGCACAAGGCATGGCACGACACGTCCGACGCCATCAGCAAGGTGAACTACCCGATGATCGGCGACCCCACCCAGACCCTGTCGCGCAATTTCGAAGTGCTGATCGAAGAAGAAGGTGTTGCGCTGCGCGGTACTTTCGTGGTCAACCCCGAAGGCTACATCAAGGTCATGGAAGTGCATGACAACGGCATCGGCCGTGTGGCTTCCGAGCTGCTGCGCAAGGTCAAGGCCGCCCAGTACATCGCCGCCCACCCCGGCGAAGTCTGCCCCGCCAAGTGGGAAGAAGGCGCCGAAACCCTGAAGCCCTCGCTGGATCTGGTCGGCAAGATCTAAGGGCCGCGCCCGCCATGCGGGCTTGCCTAGTCACCGCGTCCGGCCATGAGCCGGGCGCGGTTCCGCCAAAAACGATTTGAGAGGTCGCTCCGTTATGTTAGATGCAAATGTCAAAGCCCAGCTGAACTCCTACATGGAAATGCTCCGCGAGCCCATCGAGCTCGTCGCGAGCCTCGACGATACGCCCAAGTCGGGCGAGCTGCGGGCGCTGCTCGTGGAAATCGCCGGCATGTCGGACAAGATCACGCTGGTCGAGCGCAGCGACCTGTCCGATCGTAAACCGTCTTTCCGCATCGGCCGTGTCGGCAGCGATATCGGGGTGACCTTCGCCGGCATCCCGCTGGGGCATGAATTCACTTCCCTGGTGCTGGCGCTGCTGCAGGTCGGCGGCCATCCCATCAAGCTGGAAGAAGCCGTCATCGAGCAGATCCGCAATCTGCCCGGCGACTATGCATTCGAAACCTATTTTTCGCTGTCCTGCCAGAACTGCCCGGACGTCGTCCAGGCGCTCAACACGATGTCGGTCATCAACCCGCGCATCAAGCACGTGGCCATCGATGGCGCATTGTTCCAGGGCGAAGTCGAAGCGCGCCAGGTCATGGCTGTGCCGTCCATCTATCTGAATGGCGAAGTCTTCGGCCAGGGCCGTTCCAGCGTGGAAGAAATCCTCGCCAGGCTCGACACGTCCTCCGCCTCGCGCAAGGCCGCAGAAATCAGCGCCAAGGATGCCTTCGACGTGCTGATCGTCGGGGGCGGCCCCGCCGGCGCGGCGGCAGCCGTCTATGCCGCGCGCAAGGGCATACGCACCGGCGTCGTGGCCGAGCGCTTCGGCGGCCAGGTGCTCGACACCATGTCGATCGAGAACTTCATTTCCGTGAAGGAAACCGAAGGCCCCCGTTTCGCCGCGGCGCTTGAAGAACACGTCAAGGCTTACGAGGTCGACATCATGAATCTGCAGCGCGCTGTCGAGCTCAAGCCCGGCAGGATGGTCGAGGTCAGGCTCGAAAATGGCGGGGTGCTGAAGAGCCGTTCCGTCATCCTGGCGACGGGCGCCCGCTGGCGCGAAGTCAACGTGCCGGGCGAACGCGAATACCGCAACGCCGGCGTGGCCTATTGCCCGCACTGCGACGGCCCGCTGTTCAAGGGCAAGCGTGTCGCGGTCATCGGCGGTGGCAATTCCGGCGTGGAAGCCGCCATCGATCTGGCTGGCCTCGTCGAGCATGTCACGCTGATCGAATTCGCCGATGTGCTGCGCGCCGATGAGGTCCTGCAGCGCAAACTGCGCAGCCTGCGGAACGTGAGCATCATCATGTCCGCCCAGACCACGGAAATCCATGGCGATGGCAAGAAGGTGAACGGGCTGTCGTACAAGGACCGCGGCAACGATGTCGTCCACCGCATCGATCTGGAAGGCGTCTTCGTCCAGATCGGCCTGGTGCCCAACACCGAATGGCTGAAGGAAACCGTCGCCCTGTCGCGCTTCGGCGAGATCGAGGTCGACGCCAGGGGCCAGACTTCGGTACCGGGCGTGTTTGCGGCGGGCGATGCCACCACGGTGCCTTACAAGCAGATCGTGATCGCCGCCGGCGATGGTTCGAAGGCCGCGCTCAGCGCATTCGACTACCTGATCCGCAGTTCGGTCGAAGAGGAAGAGGCCCCGCTCAAGGCAGTGGCTTCCGCTTGACGGCCCTGGCGCTTGCGCGGGGTGCTGTGCGGCCCAGGGGCTGATGCCCCTGCAATGAAGGTCAGTGTCGGGCGGGCCCCGGGTTCGCCGGTTTCAAGAAATACGCCATCCTCCGGGATGGCGTATTTTTTTGCGAACGCCTGCGATGAAAATCTCGCCGCGCTGTCATGGGACCCGATCCGATGGAAAAGGCGCCTTTTAGTGTGAACAGGCCCTAGTCGTGATCGATCTGCATTGCCTCAAGGAAACGAGACACCAGGTTGTATGCCGCAATCGTTGCGGTGAGTTCTACCATTTGTTGATCGTTGAAGTGCGCTTTCACGGAATCAAAGATTTCCTGGGGAACTGCCACCTCATTGGTCATGTGCTCGCAATAGGCTAGGACGGATCGTTCCGTGTCGTTGAATGCGCTGACGGAACCATTGCGCAGTGACTCGATCTGATCGAGAGTGATCCCTTCCGCCAAGGCAAACGGTTTATGGGCGGAAAATTCATAAGAAGCCCCGTGGATCGACGCAATGCGCATGATCACGAGTTCACGGATCCTGCCTGGCAGGCTGCATTTCTGCCGGATCGCGGTAAAGAATGAAAGCCATCCTTCGGCCAGCGCTGGGCTATGCATCAACATGCTGTACAGGTTCAGCAGTTTGCCGCGTTCTGTTTGGATGCGATGTACGAGCGGGTCTGTTTCAAACCCGCCGGGATCAGGATAGGGAAGTCGTGCCATATGGATGTCGTTTTCTCTGGTTCTGAAGACAGGGGAAACCGAGGATCTCTGGTGCGGCGTGGAATCGGAGCCCCATGCCGGTTGTCTATGCCATTGCGGCTGTAAGGCCGCCATCCACCAGAAGTTCGGTGGCGGTAATATGGCGGGCTTCGTCAGATACCAGGAACAGTACGGCGTGCGCAATATCCCATCCATCCCCCGCCTTGCCTAGCGGAATATGCGAGTCCCGTTCTTCAAGAAGCCGCGCCGCATTCTCGGCACCCAGTTGCGGCACCAGGCGATGCTCGACAATGGGTGTGTGCATAAGACCGGGGATGACCGTGTTGCAGCGGACTCCGGCACGGGCGTTCTGAACGGCTATGGAGCGTGATAGCGCGATCAGCCCGTACTTGGAGGCGCTATAGGCCGCATGCGTTCGGGATCTCATCATCCGCAAAGCGGCGACGGAAGATACATTGACAATGGCGCTGGAGGACTGTTGTTTGAGGTAAGGCATCGCATACTTGCACCCCAGATAAACACTGCGCAGGTTGTAGTCCATCTGCCTGTCCCAGTCTTCCTCCGATAGCTGTTCCACACCGCCGGGTTGAGAGCCTCCGACATTATTGATCAGTATGTCCAGTCTTTCGAATGTATCGATGCATTTTTTGACGGCCGCCTGGATTTCCTGCCCGGAAGTGACATCGCAAATGAGGCCTTCCATTTCGAGATTTTCTTCTTTCGCGACCCTGATCGTTTCATTTAAAGCTTCTTCGTTCTTGTCGAGTGCGAATACCTTTGCGTCCTGGCGTGCGAGCAGGATGCTTGTCGCCCTTCCGTTGCCCCATCCGGGGCCGACAGAACCCGCCCCGGAAACCAGTGCCACTTTGCCGTCCAAATTCAACATGCCACGTCCCTTCCTTGATTTTGCAGTGTGGGGTGATTAAGGAGACTCTGAACAAGTCACAGAGCATGCTTTCCGCTCGACTTGTTCAGAGGCTTCTTAATCGAGTTCGATGCCGGCGGATTGGATCACGGGCCGCCACAGGGCCACTTCATCGGCAATAAACCGAGTGGCTTTCTCGGGATCTGAATCGGTGATCGGAGTATAGGCAAGCGAGGCCAGCTTTTCAGTGACTTCCGGCTGGGCCATCGCCGCTCTTGCCGCCTGCGCCAGCTGCGGCGGCGGAGCGGGTTTCATCGAATACCGCGATGATCCGTATGCGGCCGGATTCATGCAGGGGGGCAAGTGTGGTGAAGGTGTCCGGCATGAAAGTCACTTCTCCCGATACCAGGTCCTGCAGGGCGGGGCCGGCTCCACGATACGGAACGTGCAGTGCTTTCAGCCCGCCACTACGCTTCATCAACAGCTCGACAGACAGGTGCGGCCCGCCGCCCACCCCGCCAGTGGCATAGCTTAGGCCCTGGTCGGTGTTCTTCGACTGTTCGATCAGTTCCTGCAGTGAGCTGATTCCGGACTTATTGCTCACGGCCAGGACGATCGGGGTTATGCCCAGGATGGCAATGTGTGAAAACCCCGTCACTGGATCAAAAGGCAGGGTTTTTCGGGTAAGAGGCCCGGTGACCCCAGCCGTAGGGCTCTGAAACAGGAGCGTGTAGCCGTCGGGATCCGAGCGCTGGACTTGGCGGGACCCTACGATTCCCCCACCCCCGGGCAGGTTCTCGACCACGACCGGGACCCCCAGTTGATCTGAGAAGTACTTCCCGAACAAGCGCGCGAAGCTATCCGTTGTTCCACCCGGGGCGAACGGAACGGCCAGGCGAATCGGCTTGTTCGGGAACTTGTCGGTGCTGTTGGAGAGCGCCGCTTTGGGCAGCAGGCCAAGCAATGCGAAAGCGCCGGTGGCTCCTAGGGCCTGTTCACGCTAAAAGGTGCCTTGCACTGGCAGGTCATCGAACGCCAGGCTAGGCGTGCAGGCCGCCGCGTGGCCGCTCCACGCAAGGTCTGCGCAACAACGCTTGGCGTTCGATGACCAGCCAGCCCGCAGGGTGAGTGCGTAAACACGCGTCTGCCTGCGTTGCAAATGCTCGCCGTGGGCCCGCCACGGCTGCGCTTTGCGCCTTGTCATCCACCTGTTTGCGTACTCATGCAAGGCACCTTTTAGCGTGAACAGGCCCTAGGTATTGTCTGCGGTTCATGTGGTCTCCTTGGGGCTGGGAATTATGGTTATAAAAAGCTGCCTACGATAGGGCAGCATCTTTGGCCAGACGCTCGCGAAGCGCCGCTTTCAGCACTTTCCCGTAGTTGTTCTTGGGAAGTGATTCAACAAAGTGGTAATGCCTGGGGCGCTTGAAGCGAGCCATCCGTGACAGGCATGTTTCTTCCAGGTCGGCCGCGTGGATACCGGGCGCCGCAACGACAAAGGCCACGACGATTTCCCCCCATTCGGCATCGTGCTGGCCAACGACGGCAACCTCTTTGATGCCGGGATGGGTCAGCAGGACTTCTTCGACTTCGCGCGGGTAGATATTGGTGCCTCCCGAGATGATCAGATCCTTGGATCGATCGCGCAAGGTAAGGAAACCATGCTCGTCGGTATAGCCCATGTCGCCCGTCCGGAGCCAGCCATCATGCAGCGCTTGCGCGCTGGCGTGTGGATTGCCCCAGTAGCCTGACATCACTACGTCACCTTTGACCAGTACTTCGCCGATCTCGCCATGAGGACAGCTGTTTCCGTGTTCGTCCGCAATGCGTATCTCGGTCAGCGCAAACGGAATGCCCACTGAAGCGATACGCTGCGGCCATTCCGGATGCCCGGAGTCGGCCAGCACAGATCTTGGGAGGACTGTAATCGTCATGGGCGCTTCGCCTTGACCGTAGATTTGCACGAACCGGGGGCCCATGACCTGCAATGCTCGACGTATGTCTTCGGCATACATCGGGCCCCCGCCGTAGACGATGGTCTTGAAGCCGCCGCAGTCGGCATGGGTTGCGGCAATATGCTCTACAAGACGAATGAGCATTGTCGGAGCGGCAAACAGGCACAGGCGGCCTATATCTGCCGCCAGGCCAACCAGTTCGGCGGTATCGAAACCGCCGGACAATGGAATGACATGGCGGGCGGCCTTGGCGGTGAAAATGATGTTATAGATCCCCGCGCCATGTGACATGGGCGCCGCATACACCGCCGCATCATCAGGGGTGATTTCGTCAACATCGATGAAGTATGCGCTCATCATCGCCAGCAGGTTGCGATGGCTTTGCATAACGCCTTTGGGCCTGCCTGTGGTGCCGGATGTGTAGAAAAGCCATGCCAGCTCATCGCCGTTCAGCGATTGCATGTCACAGGGCGGGCATTCAAGCATGCTTTCGTATGCTGAAGTGTTGATGCTGACGATGGCCTGCAGCGAAGTGGCCGGAGCGGCGCTTTTTGATACAGCGTTGGCGTCTTCTGAAATGAACAGCAGGGAAGCTTCGGAGTCGCTCGCGATATAAGCCGCTTCATCCGGATGCAGTTTGGAGTTTATGGGGACCACAGCCAGGCCGGCCCACCACGCGCCATATAAAAGTTCTATGTACTGCGGCACGTTTTTCATGAATAAGGCCACGCGTTGGCCTGGCATCAACCCATGTTTTTCGCGCAGGGCGGAAGCAATGCGTGCCGCACGCTCGGCAAGCTCGGCATAGGTATGCAGGCACGAAGAGCCATGCAGTACCGCCGGGCGTTCTGGATATACGTTGGCGCTCCGCATCAGGAGATGGGCCAGATTCATCGCGCGGGCTCCGGAATGCCGGAATGAGAGGCGGCCGCGATTTTCGTGCGGCTGCCGTTGATATGCCGGAGCGCATTGCGCATTACGCCGGCAACGAGGTGTCCCCGTGTTTTTGTGTCTCGTCCGCCAAGTGGAATGTGGCCCCGGCCAACCATGCAAGCTGTCACAGAATACCCCTTTTGCTATGCTGTGAGCCTCACTATATTTTTTTGGATATCGGTGATCTATTCGTAGGCCTACGCTAAAGTAGATCTACGTAGGTATTAACCCTAGAGTCATGCAATCGCTTGGATCATGGACTTTCAGAAACCGCTACTCAGCGCAGATGACTTGGGCTTGGCGTTTGATCTTGCGCCCGTGGGCCTGTGCGTATTGAACTATCGCGTCATTCAACGCTGTAACCAGGCTTTTGCAGAGATGTTCGGATACCCGCCAGCGGAGCTTAATGGTCAATCGATGGCTATGCTTTATCCCTCTGTAGAGGAATTTGAGCGTATCGGCCAGCGTGGCTGGGCTCGGCTGCGGGACCGCGGTCTTTATAGTGACGAACGCCTGATGAAACGCCGCAATGCGGAATTGTTCTGGTGCCATGTCGTAGGTCGCCCCCTTTATCAAGATGATCCTTTTGCGTGTGCAGTCTGGATGGTGGAGGATATTTCGGCTCGCCGGCCCATGACGGCACGCCTGACCTTGCGTGAATATCAGGTCGCTCAATTATTGTCGCAAGCCCTGACCAGCAAGCAAATCGCCCGCGAACTGCAGATCAGCCCGCGCACGGTGGAAGCTCATCGAGCACGCTTGCTGCGAAAACTGCGGGTCAGTACGCCTAACGAGTTATTGCTGAGTTTGTTCGGTTATGCGGAAGAAAGGCCTGAAAACGACTGATGGCTGCGGCACGGTTGGAATTTCAGTATGGCCGCGTCAGGGCTGCCGGGTATCCGGCCATTCCCCGCCGAGCCGCTCCCGGCAGATGTCCAGCCAGGCATTCAGGGCATGAGAGCCGCGCCGCTCGTTCCAGAGCAGGGCGATCTCCCATTGCACGTCGGGCTGCGATACCGGCTTGCGCGCCAGCCCTTCGGTGTGGATGCGGTCGACGAAGGGTTCGGGCAGCAGCGCCACGCCCATGCCGGCCCGCGCCATGGCCACCGTCCAGTCCCACTGGCCGCTCTGGGCGGCGATGCGGGGCTCGACGCCGGCCTTGCCGAAATGCCGGCGCAGCATCCGCGTCAGGGCAAAATCATCGTTCAGCAGTACCAGCGGCAGCTGCGCCAGCGAGCGCAGCCCGATGGTTTCCGCGCCGCCCTTGAGCATGCCGGCGGCGGCCACCGCCCATATGCGATGCGAGGCGACGCGGGCCACGGCGATGTCCGGCTGAGCCTCCACCGGCAGCACGGTCATCCCGGCCGCGAGTTCACCCTTGGCGACCAGGTGTTCGATTTCCTGCCCCGTATGTTCATGCAGCTTGAGTTCGATGCGGGGATATTTTTCCCGGAACTGCTTGAGCGCTTCCGTGAACAGCATATTGATCATCGGCGGCATTCCCAGGGCCAGGGTGCCGCGCGCCACGGACTGCGTTTCGCGGATTTCGAGTTTCAGGCGTTCCATGGCCGACAGAATCTCGCGGCCCCGCTCGTAGACCACGCCGCCGGTATCGGTCAGTGTGAAATGGCCGTCTCGCAGCAGCAGCGGCTCGCCGACCTCGTCTTCCAGCTGGCGGATCATCTTGCTGATGGTGGATTGCGTGACGCCCAGCAGCCGGGCGGCTTCCGTGAAGCTCCCAAGCCGCACCGTTTCAGTGAAATAGCGTAGTGAACGAATGTCCATTGCTGCTTTCCGCCTTGTTAATGCCTGCGCGGTTTCCCATGAATTTATCGAATCCTGGGTGGTATTTTAATTCATGAAGCGAATGCTAAGCTCGAATTGCAGGATGACTGAACAGAACGATCAATGTATAGCGTTCCGGCTCGATGGCCGGCGTTTTTCGATTTCATCGCCCGCTGCGGCCGCTTTCGTCCCGAACCGCGGCTTGCACGCGGCGTGGGGTCAAAAGAGAAGATCATGCACAGAGACAGAATTCGCAATATGGCGCTGGAGCGCCGCATCATGTCGGCGGAACAGGCCGCGGCCTTGTTCCGCAGCGGCATGACGGTGGGAATGAGCGGTTTCACCAAGGCGGGGGATTGCAAGGCGCTGCCCCATGTCCTGGCGCGACGGGCCCACGATGACGGCCTGCGCCTGACGCTGGTGACCGGAGCATCGCTGGGCAACGACAGCGATGGCATGATGGCCGATTCGGGCCTGATCGCCCGGCGCATGCCGTTCCAGGCCGATGCCCGCCTGCGCCGCGACATCAACGCGGGGCGCGTCATGTTCATGGACCAGCATCTTTCCGAAACCGTGGAGCAGTTGCGCTGTGGCAGCCTGCCGCCCATCGACGTCGCCATCGTCGAGGCGGCGGCGATCCGCGAGGACGGCAGCATCGTGCCCACCACTTCGGTGGGCAACACCGCCAGTTTCGTGCGCCAGGCGCGCCAGATCATCGTCGAGCTCAATCTGGCCATGCCGCTGGCGCTGGAGGGCCTGCACGATATCTACATCCCGGCCGGCCGGCCCGGGCGCGAACCCATTCCCCTGACCTCCGCTTCCCAGCGCATCGGCGCCTCCGCCATAAGCGTGGACCCGGCGCGCATTGCCGCCATCGTGATCACAGACAGCGCCGACAGCCCGTCAGCCAATCTGCCGCCGGATGACGAAACGCGCGCGATCGCCCGCCATGTGGTGGATTTCTTTTCCGCCGAAGTCGCCGCCGGCCGCCTATCGCCGTCGCTGCTGCCGCTGCAGGCGGGTATCGGCACCATCGCCAACGCAGTGCTGCACGGCCTGCTGGAATCCTCCTTCAGCGGCATGACCATGTATTCCGAAGTCCTGCAGGACAGTTCGTTCGAGCTGCTGGATTCCGGCCAGTTCACCTTTGCCTCGGCTTCGTCCATCACCCTGTCGGCCGGGATGAACCGCAGGTTTCTCGACAATGTCGAGCGCTATGCCCAGCGGCTGGTGTTGAGGCCGCAGGAAATCAGCAATCATCCGGAAATCGTGCGCCGTCTGGGCATCATCGCGATCAACACGGCGCTGGAATTCGACATCTACGGAAATGTGAACTCCACGCACGTGGGCGGCACCCACATGATGAACGGCATCGGCGGGTCCGGCGATTTTGCGCGCAATGCGCATCTGTCCATCTTCGTGACGAAATCGGTGGCCAAGGGCGGCGCCATTTCGAGCGTCGTTCCCATGGCGACGCACGTGGACCATACCGAGCATGATGTCGATATCGTGGCCACTGAATGGGGGCTGGCCGACCTGCGCGGCCTGGCGCCGCGCGAGCGCGCCGCCCTCATCATCGAGCGCTGCGTTCATCCCGACTACCGCGACATGCTGCGCAGCTACCATGCAAGGGCCTGCGCCGCGGGCGGCCATACCCCTCATCTGCTGGCCGAGGCCTTCGACTGGCACCAGCGCCATGCGTCGACCGGTTCCATGCTGGAACCGTTGGCGGAACCGGCGTAGGAACGCCGCCGGGGCCTTCTTCCACAGAGCGCCCGGCGGGCCGGGTATCAATTTTGCAGGCCCGCGGATGCGGGCTTGTTCGGTCATGGGCCCGGGAGACGATCCATGGGGCGTGTGGCTAAAATTTCAGTATGGACGGTGGCCTGCCTTGCGGGGCTGATGCTGCTGCTGATCATCATCGTTGCGGTCTTCGACTGGAACCGCCTGCGGCCATGGGTGGCGGAAAAAGCGTCCGAGGCCGTGCAGAGGCCGGTGTCGATAGAGGGGGACCTCGGTGTCGACTGGCAATGGCGCAGCGGCGCGCTGCCCTGGCCGCACATTACGGTACGCAACATCGTGGCCGGCCATCCGGAGGGCTACGCCAGCGTCCAGGATGGCGACATGGCCCGCATCGATTACCTGGCGCTCGACATCAATCCCATTCCCCTGTTCAGCCGCCACGTGGAGATTCCGCGCCTGGAGATCGGCGACAGCCGCATCGCGCTGCAGAGGAACGCGCAAGGCGACAACAATTGGGCATACGAGCGCAAGAAGGCCCGCGAAGACGAGGAACCGGGCTGGACGGTGGATCTGCAGAGTATCGCCCTGCGGCGTGTCGAAGTGCAGATGACGGATGAAGCGCGCAAGCTGGACATGCTCACCCGCTTCAACAGCCTGGATACCGGGGCGCGGGATGGCTACGGCATGGATTGGGAATCGTCGGGAACCTTCAACGATGCCGAGATCACCGGCGGCGGAAAAGTGGGCGGCCTGCTGTCACTGCGGGAGGGCGGCACACCTTTTCCACTGCAGGGCGAAGTCAGCTTCGGCGAGACCCGGGTTGCGATCGAAGGTTCGATGACCGCGCCGCGCGGCCTGGCTTCACTGGATGTCGGGCTGAAGCTGGCCGGTTCCAGCCTGTCGGATCTGAATGCGCTGTTCGGGCTGGCGCTGCCCACCACGCCGTCCTACAGCACCGAGGGCCGCTTGCTGGCCATGCTGGATGGCGATGAAGACATCTGGCGCTACGAGGATTTCAAGGGGGTGGTGGGAAAGAGCGACCTGCGCGGAACCCTGGAGTACCGGGTGCGCGAGCCGCGCCCCCTGCTGAGCGGGGAGTTGGCTTCCGACCTGCTGCGTTTTCGCGACCTGGGACCCCTGATCGGCGTGGACAGCAGCGGGGAAGGGAAGGGTGAATCGAAGAAGAAGCCCGATGACGATGGGCGCAGCCAGCCGGCGGACAAGGCGCTGCCGGTGGCCCGCATCGGCAGCGAGACCTGGGACATGATGGACGCCGATGTCCGCTTCGAGGGCAAGCGCATCGTTCGCGATGAAAACCTGCCGCTGGACGACATCCAGGCCCATGTGCTGCTGAAGGACAGTGTGCTGTCATTCGAACCGCTGAATTTCGGCGTGGCCGGCGGCACGCTGTCCAATACCATCAAGGTGGACGGCCAGGGCGATGTCCTGCATGCCGACATGGCCATGGCTGCGCGCGGCCTGCAGCTGAAGCAGCTGTTTCCCGGCGCGGAATCCATGAATGCCAGCTTCGGCCAGCTGCACGGTGATGCAAAGCTGAGGGGCAGCGGGGATTCCATCGCCAGCCTGCTGGGTTCGTCCGACGGCGAACTGAGCCTCGCGCTCAGCCGCGGCACCATCAGCCGGTTCCTGATGGAGGCCGCCGGCCTGAATGTGGCCAATGTCGTGTTCGTCAAGCTGTTCGGAGATGAGCAGGTGATGCTGGAATGCATGGTGGCGGATTTCGCGGTGAAGGACGGCCTGATGCGGACCCGCGCCTTCGTACTGGAAACCGAAGACGCCGTCGTCACCATGGAAGGCAGCGTCAGCCTGAAGAACGAGACGCTGGATCTCGACATCCGGCCCCAGAACAAGACGTTGCGCATTTTTACCCTGCGTTCCCCGCTCTATGCCAAGGGCTCCTTCAAGAACCCGGACGTGGGTGTGCAGGCGGTGCCGGTCGCCGCGCGGGCCGGCGCCGCGGTCGTGCTCGGCGTCGTGGCCACGCCTCTGGCGGCGCTGGTGCCGCTGCTCAATGTCGGCACCGACGATGAGAATGAATGTTCAGCCCTGCGTGGAGACAAGAAAACCGGTGGTGGCGGCGACGGAGCGAAAGCGGCCAATGAACGCCCGGCCGGCACGAAGAAAGCCAATAGAAGTCCGGCCACCGTTCACGAGGACCCGATCCCGCATTGATACCGATATCAAGGCGCCGGCGGGCAGCCGCCACGGAACCGGGCGGGGTAAGGAGGTCAGGACTGCCCGTCGTCCCTGTCTTGCCCGTCATCCCCGCCTTGCCGGGCGGACGCCGGCTTTCGCGGCCCGGTCGCGGGAGGGCCATTGCCGTCGGGCGGGGTCCGGGATTCGTCCGGCTCGATATGGCGCTCGAAGCGGGCCATGACGACGAGGATGAACAGGGCGGCCAGGGTGCCCAGGACGGCGGTCGCCTCCCGCCCCATGCCGGCGGCGATACCCACCGCCGCCGCCACCCAGATGCTGGATGCCGTCGTCAGGCCCTTGATGCCGCCGTGCGAGCTCTGCTTGATGATGGCGCCGGCTCCCAGGAAGCCCATGCCGGTGATGATGCCTTGCAGTACCCGGCTGGCATCGCCGATTTCCATGCCGCTGCGCAACGGCACCAGGATGAACAATGCCGCGCCCAGCGACACCATGGTGTGGGTGCGCAGGCCGGCCGCCTTGCCGCGGCGCTCGCGGTCGAGGCCGATCAGGGCGCCGAGCAGGGCCGCCATGCCCAGGCGCAGGCCGATGACCGTGGCTTCCGCCAGATCGGGAACGTCGGAGAATTCTTTCAGGATGGTCGGCCAGATGTTCGACATGTTCGGTTTTCCCAAGGGAAGCGCTGAATCTCTCATCGGGCACGATGCATCCCTGGTCCGGACGGTGCGCCGCGCCGCAGCAACGCGCGATAGCGAGCGCGATCATTGTGGTTCTCGCCGTGCTTCCCATCCGCACCCGGGGCGCCTGTCCGCCGCCCGGCTTATCCAGAGCTCCGTGAAAAAGGCCGGAGGGCGGCCGGGTTAGAATACTGCACCTCCATTTCTTCTCTTATATACGACCATGCGACTGTTGATAGCTCTCCTGTTGCCGTGGCTTACCTTTTTTACGATTGGAAGGCCGGTCGCGGGCATCATCTGCCTGATTCTCCAGATCACCCTGATCGGCTGGCTGCCGGCGGCGCTCTGGGCGGTCTATGCGCTGGGGCAGTACAAGACCGACAAGAAGATCGAGAAGGTCCTGCAACAGAAATAGCATGGGATCTTCCGAAATTCCCGCCCGGCTCGCACTCGAAGGCATCACCAAGCAGTACCCCGCGGTGGTCGCCAATGACGAAGTGGACCTCACCGTCATGCCCGGCGAGATCCATGCGATCCTGGGGGAAAACGGCGCCGGTAAATCCACCCTGATGAAGATCATCTACGGGGTGGTGCGCCCGGATTCGGGCGTCATGCGCTGGAACGGCGAAGAAGTCCACATTGCGAATCCGGCCGCCGCGCGCCAGCTGGGCATAGGGATGGTGTTCCAGCATTTTTCCCTGTTCGATACGCTGACGGTTGCGGAAAACATTTCGCTGGGCCTGCCGGGCCGCCACCGCATGGCCGACCTCGAACGGCGCATCGAGGAAAAGGCCGCCCAGTATGGCCTGCACCTGGAGCCGCGGCGCCATGTCCATACCTTGTCGGTGGGCGAATGCCAGCGCGTCGAAATCGTGCGCGCATTGCTGGGCGACCCGCAACTGCTCATCCTGGACGAACCCACCTCGGTGCTGACGCCGCAGGCCGTCCAGTCGCTGTTCCTGACGCTGCGGCAGCTGGCTTCCGAAGGCTGCAGCATTCTTTACATCAGCCACAAGCTCGATGAAATCCGCGAACTCTGCCATCGCTGCACAGTCATGCGCGGCGGCCGCGTCACGGGAGTGTGCGATCCCCGCCAGGAAACCGATGCCAGTCTGTCGCGCCTGATGATAGGCAGCGAACCGCCGGTGCTGCGACACGGCGACCAGGCGGCGGGCAGGGTGGTCCTGTCGGCGCGCGGGCTGAGCCTGCCGCGCGCCCATCCCTTTGCCACTCCCTTGGCCGACATCGGCTTCGATCTGCGCGAAGGCGAGATCCTCGGCGTGGCCGGCGTGTCCGGGAACGGCCAGCAGGAGCTGCTGGCGGCGCTGGCCGGCGAGGATCGCCGCGTTGCGGACGATGCGCTGGTGCTCGATGGGCGGCCGATCGGGCATACCTCGGTATCCTGGCGGCGCGCGCAGGGGATGGGGTTCGTGCCCGAAGAGCGCCTGGGGCGCGGCGCCGTGCCGGATCTTTCCCTTGCCCAGAACATGCTGCTGTCGCATCAGAACGAACATACCGTAAGCCGGGGTTTCATCCGCAACCTGGCACTGCGCTCGCTGGCCGGTGGCATCATCGACCGCTTCCGCGTCAAGGCCCATGGCCCGCAGGCCGCGGCGGCCAGTCTTTCCGGCGGCAATCTGCAGAAATACATCGTCGGCCGCGAAGTCACGCGGCAGCCGCGGGTCCTGCTGGTGGCGCAGCCGACCTGGGGCGTCGACGTCGGGGCCGCCGCCCAGATCCGCGCCGAGCTCCTCGCCCTGCGCGACGCCGGCTGCGCCCTGCTGGTGATCTCGGAAGAACTCGACGAGCTGTTCGAGATCTCCGACCGCCTCATCGTGATGGCCAAGGGGCGGATGTCACCCGCACTGCCCACCCGGGACGCCTCGCTGGATCTGATCGGCCGCTGGATGAGCGGCCTCTGGAACACGGGGGCCGCGCATGCTGCGCCTTGAACGCCGCGCACAGCCATCGCGGATGATGGCATGGTGCTCGCCGCTGCTGGCCGTGGCGCTCACCGCCATCCTGGGCGCCTTGCTGTTCATGGCTGTGGGCAAGGACCCGGCCGCGAGCCTGAGGGTGTTCTTCTTCGAACCCGTCAAAGACCTGCAAGGCTGGGCGGAAGTCGGCATCAAGATGGCGCCGCTGCTCACCATCGCGGTGGGCCTGTCCATCTGTTTCCGGGCGAACATCTTCAACATCGGGGCGGAGGGCCAGCTCGTCCTGGGGGCGATCGCCGCGGGCGCGCTGGTCCTGTATCTGGATGACGATGGCAATGGCGGCGCATGGATGATCGCACTGGCCCTGCTGGCGGGCGCCGCCGGGGGCATGGGCTGGGCGGCGATCACGGCGCTGTTGCGCGACCGCTTCAATGCCAATGAAATCCTGGTTTCGCTGATGCTGGTCTATGTGGCCGAACTGCTGCTCAGCTACCTGGTGCATGGGGCGCTGATGGATCCGGACGGCTTCGGCTTTCCGCAGTCGCGGCTGTTTTCCGACGGCTGGCTGCTGCCCATCGTGCTGCCCGGCACTCGGCTGCACATCGGCATTCTGCTCGCTCTGCTGGCGGCGGTGCTGGGCTGGCTCTATCTGTCGCGCAGCTTCTCGGGTTTCAAGCTGCAGGTGGGGGGCATCGCTCCCATGGCCGCCCGTTACGCCGGCTTTTCGTCGCGCGGTTCACTGTGGATTTCGCTGCTGGTTTCCGGCGGTCTGGCCGGCCTGGCCGGCGCCGCCGAAGCCATGGGCCCCATCGGCCAGCTGACCCCTTCCATTTCCCCGGGCTATGGCTTCGCCGCCATCATCGTCGCTTTCGTGGGCCGCCTGCACCCGCTGGGGGTGATCTTTTCCAGCTTCATCATGGCACTGTTCTATATCGGCGGCGAGCTGTCCCAGAGCCGCCTGGGCATGCCCAGCGCCATCACCGGCATATTCCAGGGCATTCTGCTGTTCGCATTGCTGGTCTGCGATACCCTCATTCACAACCGTTTACGGTGGAAACGTTGATGGATGCACTGGCTCCTCTGATCGCTTCGGCCCTCATCGCCGGCACGCCCCTCATGCTGGCCGGCCTCGGCCTGCTGGTGAATGAACGCAGCGGCGTGATCAATCTCGGTTCCGAGGGCATGATGCTGATGGGGGCGATCACCGCCTTCGCCACCACCGTGGGCACCGGCAGCTTCTTCCTGGGCTTCATCACCGGGGCGCTGGTCGGCATGCTGATGGCCGGCTTTTTCGGGTGGCTGACGATCTGGCTGGGCGCCAATCAGGTGGCCACCGGGCTGGCCCTGTCCCTGTTCGGTCTGGGCGCGTCGGCCTATCTGGGTCTTCCGTATGCGGGCGAGAGCCTGCTGCCGCCGCGGTTCGGCATCCCGTTTCTTCAGGACATCCCCGTGCTGGGCCAGGCGCTGTTCCGCCATCACCCCATGGTGTATGGTGCCGTGCTGCTGTGCGCGGCGGTCGCCTGGTTCCTGGGCCGCACGCGCCACGGGCTGATCCTGCGCGCCGTCGGCGAGTCCCCGTCTTCCGCGCATTCCCTGGGATACGACGTGCGCCGCATCCGGCTGGCGGCCGTGCTCTTCGGCGGCATCTGCTGCGGGCTGGCGGGCGCCTTCATGTCGCTGGTATACACCCCTCTGTGGGTGGAAGGCATGGTCGCCGGGCGCGGCTGGATCGCGCTGGCCCTGACGACTTTCGCGACCTGGCGGCCTTTCCGCGTCATGGTCGGCGCCTACCTGTTCGGCGGCATCACGATCCTGACCTATCACATGCAGGCGCTGGGGGTGCCGATCGCCTCGCAACTGCTGTCCATGTTGCCTTATATTGCGACCATCGTGGTGTTGGTGCTGATTTCGCGCAATGCCACATGGATCCGCCTCAACATGCCGGCGTCTCTCGGCAAGAATTTCAATCCCAACGTTTAAGGATGGACATCATGTCTGGAACATTCATACGCAATGCCCTGTGCGCCGCGGCGCTGGCAATCGGGGCCGGCGTTCCGGCGGCGCAGGCGGAAGAGCCGCTCAAGGTCGGCTTCGTGTATGTCAGCCCCATCGGCGAGGCCGGCTGGACCTGGCAGCAGGACGTCGGCCGGCGCGAACTCGAACAGGCGCTGGGCGGCAAAGTGAAGACCCAGTACGTCGAGGACGTGCCCGAGGGCGCGGACGCGGAACGCGTCATCCGCGATCTGGCCCAGCAGGGCAACAAGCTGATCTTCACTACTTCCTTCGGCTACATGAACCCCACGCTGAAGGTTGCCCGGCAGTTCCCCGATGTGAAGTTCGTCCACTCCACAGGCTACAAGACCGCCGACAATGTCGCCGTCACCAACGCCCGCTTCTACGAGGCGCGCTATCTTGCCGGCATCGTCGCCGGGAAGATGACGCAAAGCAATGTGGTGGGCTATGTGGGCGCGTTTCCCATTCCCGAAGTGCTGCAGGGCATCAATGCCTACACCCGGGGTCTGCGCAGCGTGAACCCCGATGCCGAGGTCAGGGTGATCTGGGTGAACAGCTGGTACGACCCGGGCAAGGAACGCGATGCGGCGCTGGCCCTGCTGGGCCAGGGCGCCGACGTGCTGACGCACCATACCGATTCCACGGCGACCGTCCAGGCCGCGGAAGAGCAGGGCAAGTACGCAGTGGCCTACCACTCCGACATGGGCAAGTTCGCGCCCAAGGCGCAACTGGCCGCCGTGACCCACCACTGGGGCGATTACTTCACCACGGCGGCGCGCCAAGTGCTCGATGGCAGCTGGAAGGCCGACATGACATGGGGCGGCCTGAAGGCGGACATGGCGCGCATCGAAGGCTTCGGTCCCGCCGTCCCGGACGATGTGCGCGCCCTGGTCGAAGAAAAGAAGCAGGAAATCATTGCCGGTACGCTCACGCCCTTCGATGCGCCGCTGAAGGACAACACCGGCAAGGTCGTGCTGGAATCGGGTTCCCTGGATGATGACGCGCTGAACCGGATGAACTACTACGTGGAAGGCGTGGCCGGCAAGCTGCCGGGCAAATGATAGGGCCGGCTCAGCCTTCCAGCAGGAATCGCAGTACGGCGTCGTTGAAATAGCGCGCGTTGGCGAGGTTCATGCCGTGGGCGGCCCGTGGCACTGTGACACGGCGGGCCTGCGGCAGCATCTCCATCAGCACGTCGATGCGGCTGCCGTAGCGGGCCGGGCTGAATTCGCCTCCCGCCAGCAGCACCGGGAAATCGAATGCCCGCGCCAGCAGGCCGGGGTCGACGCTGCGGTGTATGTCGGCAAGCTGCGGCAGCAGCGTCCAGGCATTGGCGCGCACCATGTCCTTGAACCAGGAAACCGTCTGGCGCCAGGTGCCGGCCCCGTTGACGGCATCGACGAAATTGCCGATCACTTCGTCCAGGGGTTCATGCCCGAGCCTTCCGGCGATCTGTGCATGGACGGGCTGCGCCGGCGCCTCGCCGGCGAACGGGAAGCCGGGGTCGGCAAGCACCAGCCGTCCGACGCGCTCGGGCATGGCCAGCGCCGCTTCGGCCGCCACCTGGGCCCCGCGTGAATGGCCGATCAGATGAACGGGCCGTTCGGGCGACAGCAGTCCGCATAACGCGACCACTGCCTGTACGTGGCGCTCCATGCTGAAGGGCGTCCGGTTGTTTGCCGCGGGTTCACCCATCTGGCCGTGGCCGCCGTCCGCCGGGCCGACGGCCTCCGGCCAGCAGCCGGGCAGGCTCGGCGCCACGACGTGGAAATGGCGGGACAGATCCGGGATCTGCCAGCGCCAATAGCGGTAATCGCACAGTGATCCATGTATGAGCAGGACGACTGTTCCGTGGCCGGCCTCGATATGGTGGATGTGCGTGCCCGCAACGTGGCTGACGCCTTCCTGGAATTCTGGGGGGGTCTGCATATTTCCGGTATTTCAGAGTTTCAGAAGATCGTCGATGACGATCAGCGGCGTTCCCCGGCTGCAATGTTCCACGCGTGCGGCCACCAGAAAGGCCTGCGCAAGAATGCCGGGGTCCAGTGCCTGCCGCACAGGGCCCTGGGCGATCACCCGGCCATCGTGCAGAACCATCGCCTGATCGGCATAGCGCATCGCCATGTTCAGGTCGTGCAGCACCACCAGCACGATCAGGTCCTGTTCGGCCGCCAGGCGGCGCAGCAGCTTCATGACGTGGTGCTGATAGTTTGGATCCAGTGCCGCCAGCGGTTCGTCCAGCAGCAGGATGCGGGGCCGGTGGATCAGGGCCTGGGCCAGCCATACCAGCTGTTTCTGGCCGCCGGACAGTTCATCCAGATAGCGGTTCAGCATGGGCTCCAGACCCAGGCCGGATGCCATCTCGTCGATACGCCGGCGGGCTTCCGGGGAAGGGTGGCGATGATGGGCGTTGAGCGCCACGAGCAGGCAGTCGTACACGGTCAGATGCAGGCCGCCCGGCGCCGACTGCGGCAGATAGCGAAGCGTCGCCGCGCGGGCCGCGGCGCCAAGGGGGCGCAGGTCGAGCCCGCCCAGATGCATGCGTTCCGCCGTGCATGGAATGAAGCCGGCGATGCTGCGAAGCAGTGTGGATTTCCCGACCCCGTTGCGCCCGAGGACGGCGGTCAGCCGGCCGCTATGCAGCGGCGCGGCGTCCAGCCCCTTCAGTATCTGGCGCTGGCCCAGCGTGCAGTGCAGGCCGCCCAGCAGCAGGGCGCCGCCTGTGGCGGTGGTCAATGCAGCCTCCGGCGTGACAGCACCACGATGAAGAAGGGGATGCCGACCAGCGTGGTCACGATGCCGACCGGGATTTCTATGGTGCTGCTCAATTGCTTGGCGCACACGGAAGCCGACAGGAGGATGATGGCGCCGGTACAGGCGCTGGCGGGAAGAAACCATCGATGGTCCTCGCCCCATAGGCGCCGGGCGATATGCGGTGCGATGAGACCGACGAACCCGATCACGCCCACCAGCGCCACGGTGGCGGCGGCCAGCAGACTGACGCGCAGCAGGGCCTGGCGCCGGACCGAGCGCGTGTCGATTCCGAAGCTGGAAGCGCGTTCATCGCCGAAGCGCAGCGCCGTCAGCGGCCACGCCTGCCACAGAGAGGCCGCGCCGCAGGCCAGGAAGATCGCGGCCAGCAGTGTCACTTCCGCCCAGCCGCTGTTGCCCAGGCTGCCCATCATCCAGTAAAGCAGGTTTTGCAGGGCGGTCGCGTCTGAAACGAGCTGGATCAGCGCCAGCAGGGCGTTGAAGCCGAACACCAGTGCGATGCCCAGCAGGACGATGCCCTGCTGGGCCATGTGCAGGCGCCTGGCCGCATGATTGAGCATCAGGCTGCACAGCAGGGCCATGATGAAGGCGTTCGCGGCGATCGTGTACTGAGGCGGAACGCCTTGTATGTGCACGCCCAGAGCGATGGACAGGGCGGCTCCCAGCGCAGCGGCGGACGATACGCCCAGCGTGAAGGGGCTGGCCAGCGGGTTGTCCAGCACGGTTTGCATTTCCGCTCCCGCGAGGCCCAGCGCCGCGCCGGCGGCAATCGCCATGAGCGCCTGGGGCAGGCGCAGATCCCAGATGAT
This sequence comes from Alcaligenaceae bacterium, assembly GCA_013416455.1. Lineage (GTDB taxonomy): Bacteria > Pseudomonadota > Gammaproteobacteria > Burkholderiales > Burkholderiaceae_B > Yanghanlia. The sequence goes on from JACCES010000005.1 coordinate 357,636, forward strand.
CATCCGCTCGGCCGCCCCGGCGGACTGCGGGTCCCATAGGGTGTTCCAGATTTCCGCCCAGCCCAGCAGGGCCGCCCCGCTGGTCATGTCCATGACCAGCAGAAAAACGATGACGCCGGCGCCGCCGAGCAGCATCATGCTGCGGGAACCCTGCCGCCGGACTTCCGGAATGCTCGGTTCGGAAGGCATTGCTACAGGAGCTTCAACCGGCTCTTGGCTGTCTCCGCGGCGTGGGTATCAGGGTATTCCTTGACGATGCGCTGAAGGCTGGCGCGGGCGCCATTGAGGTCGTTCAGTTCGACCTGGCTGGCGGCGATCACCAGCAGCGCATCGGCGGCGCGCGGGTCCGCGGGCGCGGCCTTGATCATGGCTTCCAGCCCGCCGATCGAACCCTTGAAGTCCTTGATCGCATACAGTGCGCTGCCGCGGTAGAAACGCGCTTCATGCACCAGCGCGCTCTGGGAGTAGGCCTGTATGAACTGAGTGAGTTCGACGGAAGCTTCCCGGTACTGGCCGGCGCGGAAGCTTTGCATGGCCTGATCATAGGCGGCCTGTTCCGCCGGGTCTGCGACCTGTATGGAAGATTCGCTTGCCGCCGCGCCGCTCTGGGCACTGCGTTGGGACAGATGGCTCAGCCGTTCGACTTCACCCCGCAGGCGCGCCACTTCCTGCTGGAGCGTTTCGATCTGGTCGGCCTGCTGCACACGAATCTGGCGGCTTTGCTCGACGAGGGTGCGGATCTGTTCGCGAAGATCGAGAATGGCGCGCCGCGCCTCGTCGTCGGCGAACGCATGGGCGGGCGCACTGCCCAGTGCGGTGGACAATGCGGCAGCCAATGCGGCGCGTCGAAGGACTGGGGAAATCAGGCTCATGTTCTCGTATCCGTTCAAATGAAAACGCCGCGGCGGATGGCCGCCACGGCGTCATGCAGCAATAGCGGAATCGATATTATTGCTGATAAACGATGTCCGCGCGGCGGTTCTCGGCGTAATCGGCCTCGGTATTGCCCATGGCGCGCGGGCGTTCCTTGCCGAAGCTGATTGCTTCGATCTGGGCGGAGCCCACGCCCAGCAGGCTCATCATGCGGGAAACCGCTTCGGAGCGACGCTGGCCCAGCGCCAGGTTGTACTCGGAGCCCCCGCGCGCGTCGGCGTGGCCTTCGACGCGGATCCGTTGCTGGGTATTGTTGCGCAGATAGCCGGAATGCATCTCGACCAGGCTACGGTACTGCTCGGGAATGGTGTAGCTGTCGAACTCGAAATACACCGACCGTTGCTGAGCCAGAGGGCTTTGCGGGTTGAACGGGTCCATGATCTGGCCGGTGGTAGTGGCGCCGTCCGCTCCGGCGCCGGTCGTCGTACCCGTTTGGTCCAGTGGTACCGAGCTGCAAGCCGCCAGTGCGGCAGTCAGAGCAGCGAGGGTAAGGCTTTTTGCGATGCGCGAGCTCATTCGATTTCCTTTAAAAGACAGAGTCACTCGTAACAATCAGTCAGTAAATGGGCCCCAGACCGGTTCGCGGACCTTGCCGTTCAGCGCTGAAAGCGTCTGACGCACGCGCCCGTCGACCGAGGTCACTGCGAGCACGCTGCGGCCGTCCTGGACCGAGCTGTAGAGGATCTGCATCCCATTGGGAGCGAAGCTTGGCGACTCATCGTCGGGACCCGCCGTCAGGAGCTGTTCCGAGCTGCCGGCCATGTCCTGCAGACCGAGCCTGAAAGCACCATTTCTACGTGTAACGTACACTAGCTTGTTACCGTCGGGCGAGAGGGCGGGTGAAATATTGTAACTCCCCTCGAAGGTAATCCGTTGCGCATCGCCGCCCGATACGGGCACCCGGTAGATCTGCGGGCTGCCGCCGCGATCGCTGGTGAAAATCAGCGAGCCGCCGTCAGGCGTGTACTGGGGTTCGGTATCGATCAGCGGCGAGCGCATCACGCGCCGCAGCCCGGAACCATCCACATTCATGGTGTAGATCTGCGAGATGCCATCGCGGGAAAGCACCACCGCAAGCTGGTTGCCGTCCGGCGACCAGGCGGGGGCGCTGTTGTTGCCCTTGAAATTCGCCACGGGGGTGCGCTGGCCGGTGCCGAGGGTCTGTACATAGACCACCGGCTTGCCCAGTTCGAAGCTGACATAGGCCAGTTGCTTGCCGTCGGGCGACCAGGATGGCGAAATGATCGAGTGCTTGGAACGCAGCATGACTTGCGGGTTCTGCCCATCCGCGTCTGCAATTTGTAACTCATAGCTGTCGCCCGCCTGCAACACATAGGCAAGGCGCGTAGAGAAAACACCACGCACGCCGGTGATCTTTTCGTAGATGCGGTCGGCGATGCGGTGCGACAGGCGCCGCAGTTCGCGCTCGCTGCCGGCGAATGCAACGGCATCCAGCTGGGTGCGGCGGACGTTGTCCACCAGGCGATAGCTGATGTTGTACTGGCCGCCGGTCTGTGTAACGGTGCCGTAGGCCAGGTAATCGGCTCCGCGGGCGTTCCATTGTTCGGACGCGATCTCGCTTTCGACGCCCAGATTGGCGCCGGTGGCGTTGATCAGCCTGAACTGTCCGGAGCGCGAGAGATCGGCGCGAATGATTTCGGCGACGCTGTTTCCTTGCGCATCGCCGGTGAAGTCGGCGATGGCGATTGGATACTGAGTGGCGCCGACGCCGGAAATATCGACGCGCAGCTGTGCATGGGCCTGGGGAGCGGCCATCGCCAGCGTGGCAGCCAGCATGGCTCCGGCCCAGCTGCGCCACGAGGCCGCATAGCTGCGGCCCGTGCGTTCGACATCGTTCATTCGGGGGGTCGCATGCCGCCCGGATTCGCCAGGCACAGAATAATCCACAGGGATTGTCCTGTGTCCGAGCTCATCCTCGTGGGCGAGGCTTGCGTTCGGGCTCGTGGTCATATCTGGATTCTCCTGTCAGTCATACATTCTGTATGCGCCGTCGATCTGGCGCGGGTACTTTCCGCTAGGCGGAGCAGGGAAGGGCGAGCAAGCCGCAATCCCCTTGCGCACGGCTTCATCGAAACCCGTGATGCCGGACGAGCGGTTGATCTGCACTTCCTGGACCGTGCCGTCAGGATTCAGGGTTGCCCGGAATTGTACTGTCGGATTGCCGCTACCCCGGGGAGGAACGTTGTAAATAACGCGTGGCCGGATGCAGGCACGGATTTTGGCGGCATAGCCGTCGTCACCGCCACCGCCGCCAGCCTGGTTGCGGTCGGCGGTGCCGCCAGGTATGCCGGCCGCACCCAGGGCATCGCCGCGCATGGCTGCGCGCAGTGCCTCGCGGCGGGCCGCGTCTTCCTTCGCTTTCTTTTCGGCGGCCGCCTTCGCGGCTGCCTCTTCCTTGGCCTTTTTGTCGGCCGCGGCCTTTCTGGCGGCTTCCTCTTTGGCCTTCTTTTCGGCGGCCGCCTTCGCAGCAGCCTCTTCCTTGGCCTTGCGCTCGGCGTCTTCCTTGGCTTTGCGCTCGGCGTCTTCCTTGGCTTTGCGCTCGGCGTCTTCCTTGGCCTTGCGCTCGGCCGCTTCCTTGGCCTTGCGTTCGGCGTCTTCCTTGGCTTTGCGCTCGGCCGCTTCCTTGGCCTTGCGCTCGGCGTCTTCCTTGGCCTTGCGCTCGGCTTCTTCCTTGGCCTTGCGCTCGGCGTCTTCCTTGGCCTTGCGCTCGGCTTCTTCCTTGGCCTTGCGTTCGGCGTCTTCCTTGGCCTTGCGCTCGGCCGCTTCCTTGGCCTTGCGCTCGGCTTCTTCCTTGGCTTTGCGTTCGGCGTCTTCCTTGGCTTTGCGTTCGGCGTCTTCCTTGGCCTTGCGCTCGGCTTCTTCCTTGGCCTTGCGCTCGGCTTCTTCCTTGGCTTTGCGCTCAGCCTCTTCCTGTTCCTGGCGCTTGCGTGCTTCTTCCAGGGCGATCTCAGGATCAGGCTCGGCCTCGGCTTCGGGCACGGGGGGAGCGGGAACAGGTTCGGGCGCTATTTCGGGTTCCGGCTGAGGTGCTGGAGCAGGCTCCGGAACGGGTTCGGGTTCCGGTTGGGGTTCCGGAGCGGGCTCGGGCTGTGGTTCAGGCTCCGGCTCCGGCTCGGGAGCAGGTTCCGGCTCCGGTTCGGGTTCCGGTTCAATGGCCGCCTCTTCTTCAGCGATCGGTTCTTCGGGTTGAGCATTGGGGGACACGCCATCGGTCCACAGTTCGACCTGGACGGGCTGAGGGGTGGTGGGGCTGGAAACGAAGCCGACCAGCATGAACACGAAAAGCAGGACGTGCATGCCGACCGCGTAGCCGAGTGCCCGCCGTTCCTCGCGCTGCTCTGGCGTGAGGGGAGAAATGCGGTGCGAAGTATTGCGTTTGAAAAGTGACATCAGCGAGATGGCGCCAGCGTCTACGGTTGATCGGTCACGGGCGCGCCGTGCTGGTCGACCAGCAGGCCCAGGCGCGTGATGCCACTGCTTCGAAGCTGATCCATGATCTTCATCACGGTTTCATACGGTACACGGCCATCCGCTGAAATGACCACGGGTGTATCCGGAGCCATGAGCGACCGGACCTGCGGCACCAGGGTGTCTTCGGTGACGGGTTGCAGCTCGTTGCCTGAATCCCGCACGCGCATGGAAATGGCGCCGTGTTCATCGATCTGCACCTCGACCGGCTTGACCGGCACGTCGGAGGCGCGCCCCACGGAGGGCAGCTCGATGAGGCCCGGTGTGATCATCGGCGCGGTCACCATGAAGATCACCAGCAGCACGAGCATGACGTCGATGTAGGGTACGACGTTGATTTCGTTCTTCAACCTGCGGGTTCTTCCCCCGCTGTTGCGTATCGAAGGCATCAGCGCACCTGGCGTTGGAGAATGTTCAGGAACTCATCGATGAAGGAGTCGAACCGGATGGACAGCCTGTCGATTTCGTTGGTGTAGCGGTTGTAGGCCACTACCGCCGGAATGGCGGCGAACAGCCCGATGGCGGTTGCCACCAGCGCTTCGGCAATGCCCGGGGCCACGGCCGCCAGCGTGGCCTGCTGCATCGAGGACAGGCCCATGAAGGCGTGCATGATGCCCCAAACGGTGCCGAGCAGGCCGATGTAGGGGCTGACCGACCCCGCCGACGCCAGAAAATTCAGGTGGGATTCGAGGGAGTCCATTTCGCGCTGGTAGGTGGCGCGCATAGCGCGCCGCGGACCGTCCAGCAGGGCATCGGGGCCGCTGTTCAAGCGCCTTGCCTTCATGAATTCCGTCATGCCGGAATCGAAGATGCGGGCGAGGGCCCCGTGTTCGTCGCGACGCGTGGCGATGGACTGCTGCAGTACCGAAAGGTCGCCGCCCGCCCAGAAATCGTCTTCGAATCGCTGGGTCTGTTCGCCCGCCCGCTTCAGCGCCGACCTTTTGCTGAAGATGTAGGTCCAGGAGAGAACGGAGATCGCCAGCAGTATCAGCATGACGAGCTGGACCGGGATGCTGGCGTTGACCAACAGGGAGATCAGCGACATGTCGCTCGTGGCTTGCATAGTGTGGTTCCGTGCTTATTTCAACAGGGTTCGAATCGTTGGGCCCAGGTCGACCGGACGCAGACTCGCAGCGTCGATGCTGCATATCGTGACCGTGGCCTGGCAAAGCAGATGTTCGCCGCATGAGGCGCGCTGCCCGAAACGGATCGAGGCGCGTCCGAGGTGGCGGACTTCGGTTTGAATGGTGAGCATGTCGTCCAGACGGGCTGGCTTGCGATATTGTATTTCAACGTCTTTTACGACGAACAGGCGTCGTTCGGTTACGGCGAGCCGGGACTGGTCTATTCCCAGCCCGCGCAGCCATTCGCTGCGGCCCCGCTCGAAGTACTTCAGGTAGTTCGCGTAGTAAACAATGCCCCCCGCGTCGGTGTCCTCATAATATACGCGAATCTGCAGCAGGGCAGGTTCGTGGCGGCTTTCCTTCAGCATGGGTTTGTCCAAATATGTAACCCGCTCCGGGCGGACGGAGCGGGCGGCGCAACGCCGCTTGGCGGCCCTTTGCGGGGCCGCCCCGGCATCATAGCGTTTTCAGGGTGTCCAGCGCATGACGGACGGCCTGGCCCACCGGAATTTTGTCGGCTTCGGACGCGCGGCGCGCCTGGATTTCCACGATGCCTTCCTTGAGCCCGCGGTCGCCCACGGTGATGCGCAGCGGCACGCCGATGAGTTCCCAGTCGGCGAACATGATGCCGGGCCGCACATCGCGGTCATCCAGGATGGCATTGACGCCCGCGGCGCGCAGCTCGGCGTAGAGTTGATCCGCGGCGTTGCGGACAGTTTCACTCTTGTGATAGCCCATGGGGCAGATTACGGCTTCGAATGGTGCGATCGCGCGGGGCCAGATGATGCCGCGCTGATCGTGGTTCTGCTCTATGGCGGCGGCGGCGATGCGGCTGACGCCGATGCCATAGCAGCCCATCTGCATGATGGCCGGCTTTCCGTCGGTTTCCAGGAAGGTGGCATTCAGGGCGCGGGAGTACTTGTCACCCAGGAAAAAGACGTGGCCGACCTCGATGCCGCGCTGGATGCGCAGGGTGCCGCCCTGGGGGTCGGGGTCGCCGTCCACCACGTTGCGCAGGTCGAAGGCCGGGGCCTCGGGCAGGTCGCGCCCCCAATTGATGCCGGTGTAGTGGTAGCCCTCGTCGTTGGCGCCGCAGATGAAGTCGCTCATGTTGGCGACCGTCAGGTCGGCGATCACGGTCACCGGCTTGCGCGTGTTCAGCGGGCCCAGATAGCCGGGCACGCAGCCGAAGTGATCGATGATTTCTTCTTCGGTGGCAAAACGATGGCCCATTTCGAAGCCGGGCAGCTTGGCCGCCTTGATTTCGTTGAGTTCATGGTCGCCGCGCAGCAGCAGCAGCCAGATGCGCACCGGCCCGCCGTCTTCGGCGGGGTCGGTGGCAAGGACGATGGACTTCACCGTATCGCTCAGCGGCCGCCCGAGCTGTTGGGCCACGAGTTCGCATTTGGGCGCGTCGGGCGTGGCTGCCTTCTGCAGCGCTTCGCGGGCCGGGCCCCGTTCCGCGAACAGGCCGGGGGCCTGCGCCAGCTCGATGTTGGCGGCATAGTCGGATTCGGGGTTGTAGACGATCAGATCTTCCCCGGTGTCGGCGATGACCTGGAATTCGTGGCTGCGCGAGCCGCCGATGGAGCCGGTGTCGGCCGCGACCGGCCGGAATTCGAGGCCCAGCCGCGTGAAGATGCGCAGGTAGGCGTCGTACATGCGGTCGTAGCTTTCCTGGGCGGCGGCTTCGTCGCGGTCGAAGGAGTAGGCGTCCTTCATGGTGAATTCGCGCCCGCGCATCAGGCCGAAGCGAGGCCGGCGCTCGTCGCGGAACTTCGTTTGTATGTGATAGAAGTTCACCGGCAGCTGGCGCCAGCTGTGGATTTCATTGCGGGCGATGTCGGTGATGACTTCTTCCGATGTGGGCTGCAGCACGAAATCGCGCTGGTGGCGGTCCTTGATGCGCAGCAGTTCGGGGCCGTACTCTTCCCAGCGGCCGGATTCCACCCACAGTTCGGCGGGCTGCACCACGGGCATGAGCAGTTCTATCGCGCCCGCGCGGTTCATTTCTTCGCGGATGATGTTCTCGATCTTGCGCAGGACGGCCAGCCCCATGGGCATGTAGGTGTAGATCCCCCCGGCCACCTTGCGGATCATGCCGGCCCGGGTCATGAGCTGGTGGCTCATGACTTCGGCTTCAGCGGGTGCTTCTTTCAGCGTGTTGATGTGATACTTGCTTGCATGCATGGTGGGGATCTCGACAGATACGTATAATCAGATTTAATTGTATTGAATTCCTAGAGGTGGCCATGTTGGATCGTGAAGGCTACCGTCCCAATGTCGGCATTATCCTAGTAAATCACAAGAACGAGGTTTTCTGGGGCAAACGTATTCGGGAACATGCCTGGCAGTTCCCGCAAGGCGGCATCAAGTATGGTGAAAGCCCGGTGCAGGCCATGTACCGGGAACTACATGAAGAGGTTGGCCTGCTTCCTGAACACGTACGCATATTGGGGCGGACCCGGGACTGGCTGCGCTACAACGTTCCGAACAACTTCATCCGTCGGGATTCGCGCGGCCACTACAAAGGGCAGAAACAGATCTGGTTCCTGTTGAGAATGATGGGCCGTGACTCCGACGTCAGCCTGCGCGCCTCCAATTCGCCGGAGTTCGACGCCTGGCGCTGGAGCCAGTACTGGGTTCCTCTTGACTCGGTCATTGAATTCAAGCGCGATGTCTACGCGCAGGCGCTGAACGAACTCGCGGCCATTCTGTTTCGCCGTGGCCGCGAGAACCGCTATCTGCGCCAGCGTGTGCACGGCTGCAAGAGCGCCGGCGTAACCGAAGTCCGATCCGATGCGCATACTGCTGGTTGAAGACGAGCTGGAAATGGCCGCCTGGCTGCAGCGGGCGCTCGCGCAGAGCGGTTTTCTGCCCGAACACGCCAAGGACGCCCATACGGCCGAAAGCATGCTGGATGCCGCCGGCTATGATGCGGTGGTCATGGACCTGCGCCTGCCCGACAAGCACGGGCTCGTCCTGTTGCGCGAGATGCGCAACCGGGGCGATATCACGCCCGTGCTCGTATTGACCGCGCAGGGGGCCCTGCAGGACCGGGTGCGCGGCCTGAACCTGGGGGCCGACGATTTTCTTTCCAAGCCTTTCGCGCTCGAAGAACTCGAGGCGCGTCTGGCCGCGCTCGTGCGGCGCAGCCGTGGCAGGCCTTCGCCCCGCCTGCACTGCGGCCCGCTTGCCTACGACAGCGAAAGCAAGGCTTTCACATTGGCCGGTTCGATCCTGCACCTCACTCCGCGCGAGCATGCGGCGCTTGCGGCCCTGATCGTGCGCGCCAGGACGCCGGTGGAAAAGCAGCAGCTTTTCCTGCAGGTCTTCGAGCAGGACAGCGATGCCAGCCCGGACGCCATCGAAGTCGTGCTGCATCGCCTGCGCAAGAAGCTGCAGGGCAGCGAAGTCCACATTACGACAGTCCGCGGGCTGGGTTACATGCTTGAAAGCTCGGCGCCGGAAGACTGACCGATGGCCACGTCGCGACCGCGCCGCAGCATGCGTTTCTGGCTGCTCGTACTGCTGATCCCGGGCGTCGTCTTTCTTCTGGTGATCGATGGGCGCAACGATTACCGTGCCCTTGACCTGCTGATCCAGGATGTCTATGACGACGCTCTGCTCGAACCGGCCAAGGTGCTGGAAAACAGCATCGCCTTCGATGACGGTGGAAAGCTCGTCGTCGAGCTGCCTTTCTATGTGCAGGTGATGCTGGAATCGCGGGCGGGAAACAGAAAGTATTTCCGGATCGAAGAGATCGTCCCCGTGGCCACGTCCCTGGGCGGCCTCGAGACGCGCGAACTCACCGGTCAGACATTGATGGGCATGCCGGGCCTGCCCCGTCCGGACTTCCTGCCACCGGTCGAGGGCGTGCCGCTGCTCTACAACGCCATGTACCGCAACGACGAGGTCAGGCTGGTGGCGATCTGGCGCGATCTGCATTACGAGGGGCTGCGCCGGCAGGTGCTGATCCTCGTGGGCGAAAGCGTCGACCAGCGCCTGCAGACGCGCCAGGAAATGTGGCGCGAAAGCCTCTTCCGCGACATACGCATGGTGATACTGGCCGTGCTGCTTGTATGGATCGCGGTGCAATGGACGCTATGGCCGCTCAGCGACTTGCGCAGGGAAATACGTTCCCGGGAAGTCGATGACTTGAAGCCTCTCGATCAGGAAGCGGTCCCCAAGGAGATCGTGCCCCTGGTCAAGGCCGTGAACCATCACATCGATCTGTCACGTGAAGTGCTGATGCGCCAGGCGCGCTTTCTCGCCGACGCCTCGCACCAGTTGCGCACCCCCCTGGCCATCATGCGGACCCAGGCGCAGTATGCGCGCCGCGAGCAGGACGTGGGGCGCATGCGCGAAACCCTGGATGCCATCATCTACCAGCTGGGGCGCACGTCGCGGCTGACCGAGCAGCTGCTTTCGCTGGCGCATGCCAGCCGCAATGATCCGGCGCCGCATCTGCCCGTCGACATTGCGGCGCTGGCGCGCGAGGTCGTGCTGCTCTATCTGCCTCTGGCGCGAGAAAAACAGCAGGATCTCGGCTGGGTGGATGACAATGAAAAAGGCTGGGGGGCGAACGCGGAACCCATATGGGTGCTGGGCAGCGACGCCGAGCTGCATGAGTCCATTGCCAACCTGGTCCACAACGCCATCAACCATGCGGGCACCGGCCGCACCATCAGCGTCGAGGCCGGGGTGGAGGGTGATCAGGCCTGGGTCAGCGTCAGCGACAATGGCGTGGGGCTGGACCCTTCCCTGCGCGAGAGCGTCTTCAGCCGTTTCGACCGTGGCAATCATGACAGGAAGTCGATGCGCGGGGGAGGGTCGGGGCTGGGCCTGGCGATCGCCCTGGCCTACGCCCGGCGCAATCGCGGAACCATTGTTCTGCGGGATGGAGACCCCAACCCCGACGGCGGCGTGGGCCTCTGCGCCATTCTGAAGCTCCCCCTTCAGCAGGAAGGGGAAGACGGCTGAAGCCGCGGCGCCGCGGCTCCGAGGGCGTGCATCAGGTTTTGCCCAGACGTCGGATGAGGCTGGATGTATCCCAGCGCCGCCCGCCCATTTGCTGTACGTCGGCGTAGAACTGGTCGACCAGGGCCGTGACGGGCACCCGCGCCCCGTTGCGCTTTGCCTCGTCCAGAACGAGGCCGAGGTCCTTGCGCATCCAGTCCACCGCGAAGCCGAAGTCGAAGCGGCCTTCGATCATCGTGCCGCCACGGTTTTCCATTTGCCAGCTCTGGGCGGCGCCCTTGTCGATGACGTTGAGCACCTTGGCCATGTCCAGGCCGGCGGCCTGTCCGAAGGCAATGCCTTCGGACAGGGCCTGAACCAGCCCGGCGATGCAGATCTGGTTCACCATCTTGCTGAGCTGGCCGGCGCCGGACTCGCCCAGCAGCGTGACGGCCTGCGCGAAATTCAGGGCCACGGGGCGGATGGCCTCGAAGTGTTCGGGCGTCCCGCCGCACATTACGGTCAGCTTGCCGTTCTGGGCGCCCGCCTGCCCGCCGGACACCGGCGCGTCGACGAAGCCCAATGATTTCTCGCTTGCGATGGCGAACAGTTCGCGGGCCACCTGGGCGGAGGCGGTGGTGTGGTCCACGAAGATGGCCCCGGCGTCCATGCCGGCGAAGGCGCCGTCCTCGCCCAGCACGACGCTGCGCAGATCGTCGTCATTGCCGACGCAGCAGAAGACGATCTGCGCGCCGCTTGCCGCCTGCCGTGGTGTCGGGGCCGATTGGCCGCCGAATTCCGCGACCCAGGCTTCCGCCTTTGCGGGACTGCGGTTGTAGACGGTGACGTCATGGCCGGCCTTTGCCAAATGGCCGGCCATGGGAAAACCCATGACGCCAAGGCCCAGGAAGGCCACCCGCAGGGCGGGCTGGGCATCGTAACTACGGGCATTGATGGAAGCCATTGGTTTCGTTCTCCTTTGTGGTTGTCGTTTGCTTTCGGTTCATGCAAGCACCGGAAAGATTAACGCATTTCAATTGCAAATGAATCAGGCGCCGCGGGGGCGCCTGATTCAGTGTCATGGGCGATGGCCGGGAAGCCCGGCCCCCGTGGGGGCCGAATGGCTTCAGGCCATGATGTTGCGATCGCCCATCAGCCTTCTTCCACGAACGCTTCTTCGCGCTTCTTCTTGATGGAGGGCAGGGCCACCAGCACGACCAGCAGTGCGGCGAGCGCCAGCAGCGACAGCGACAGCGGACGGGTGATGAATGTCGTGTAGTCGCCCCGTGCCAGCAGCAGCGCCCGGCGGAAGTTCTCTTCCATCATGGGCCCGAGCACCAGGCCCAGCAGCAATGGCGCCCCCTCGCACTTGAGCTTGGCCCAGATATAGCCGACGAAACCGAAGGCGGCCGTCATCCAGATGTCGAACACGTTGTAGTTCAGCGAGTAGACCCCGATGGTGCAGAACACCAGAATCGCCGGGAACAGGATGCGGTAGGGCACGGTCAGCAGCTTGACCCACAGGCCGATGAGCGGCAGGTTCAGGATCACCAGCATCAGGTTGCCGATCCACATCGAGACGATCAGGCCCCAGAACAGTTCCGGGTGGCTGGACATGACCTGCGGGCCCGGCTGGATGTTGTGGATGGTCATCGCGCCGATCATCAGGGCGGTCACGGCGTTGCCGGGAATGCCCAGCGTGAGCAGCGGGATGAACGATGCCTGCGAACCGGCGTTGTTGGCCGATTCGGGGCCCGCCACACCGGCGGGGTGGCCCTTGCCGAAACGCTCCGGGTTCTTGGAGATTTTCTTTTCCAGGGTGTAGGAAGCGAAGGACGACAGCACGGCGCCGCCACCGGGCAGGATGCCCAGCGCGGAACCCAGCGCGGTGCCGCGCACCACGGCGGGCCAGGCTTCCTTGAACTCCTGCATGTTGGGGTAGAGCTTGCCGACCTTGTCGGTCAGGTCGACGCGCTGGTCCTTCAGTTCGAGGTTGCCCATGATTTCGGCGAAGCCGAACACGCCCATGGCGACCACGGCGAAGTCGATGCCATCCTGCAGTTCGGGGATGCCGAAGTCGTAGCGGGCGACGCCGGAGTTCACGTCGGTGCCGATCATGCCCAGCAGCAGACCCAGGAAGATCATGCAGATGGCCTTGGGCAGCGAGCCCGAAGCCAGCACCACCGCGCCGATCAGGCCCAGCACCATGAGCGAGAAGTATTCGGCGGGGCCGAACTTGAAGGCGAGCTCGGCCAGAGGCGGCGCGAAGCCGGCGATCAGGAGCGTGGCCACGCAGCCGGCGAAGAAGGAGCCCAGGGCCGCGATGGCCAGCGCCGCGCCCGCCCGTCCGTTTTTCGCCATCTGGTGGCCGTCCAGCACCGTCACCACCGCGGCGGTCTCGCCGGGCAGCGCCACCAGAATGGCGGTGGTGGAGCCCCCGTACGCGGCGCCGTAGTAGATGCCGGCCAGCATGATGAGGCCGGCCGTGGGCGGCAGCACATAGGTGATGGGCAGCAGCATGGCGATGGTCGGCACGGGGCCGATGCCGGGCAGCACGCCGATCAGGGTACCCAGGAGACAGCCCAGCAGGCAGTACGCCAGGTTTTCAAGGGTCAGGGCGACAGAGAAGCCCAATAGCAGGTTATCGAGTAATTCCATTTTTGTGGGTCCCCTCGGTTACATGAAGCTGGGCCACAGCGGGAAGATCAGACCCAGGCCCTTGATGAAGGCCAGCCATACGAAGAGCACGAGGCAGATACCGGTGATGGTGGCTACCTTCCAGCTGAATTCGTGACTGGCCAGACTGCTGAGGAAGACCAGCAGGAATACCGTGATGTACACGCCGAGGATGTTCAGCACGATTCCGGCAAAAACCACTGAACCGATGATGATGGCAAGGATGCGGAAGTCGAATCTGTCGAGTTCGACCTTATCGGCCTTTTCCTTCATGGCGTTGATGGACACTACGGCGCCGAGTACCGCCAGGCAGACGCCCAGCCAGAACGGGAAATAGCCCGGGCCCATGCGGGCGGCGGTGCCCATGGAGTATTTCGTGGCACCAAGGGCGAACCCGACCCCAAGCACCACGAACATGACTCCGGCCCAGAAGTCCTGCTTATTTCTAAGCTGCATGTTGATGAACCTCTCCTGCAGATTGATAGTATTGACGCCCTGCCCCGAGGACGGCCGCATGGGTCCGTCGAGCGGGAACGGGGCCCGTTCAAAAGGTGCTGAATGGTAATGGAGCGGGTAGGGGCTGAGAACCCCGGCATCCTGGTTTTCACCCAGGGTTTTCCCTTGGAGTTCAAGATTTTTTGTTATCGGGATGACAATTTGATGGTTCTTTCGATCGAATTGAAAGATATTTGAAAGGTACTTGAAAAAGTGCTGAAAGGTTATGATGCGGCGTCGGGCGGGAGTGGCGAAGATGTGTGTCATTGTCGTCCTCCGCCCCTGTTCACTTGATTGTGGGATGGTTTACGATAGCGCCATGTTGGAAGATCTCGATTCTCTCGCCGCCCGCATCGGGCAATTGGTGCAGTTGTGCCGGCAGCTCCAGTCCGAGCGGGCGGGGCTGCAAGCGCGCGTCAACGGCCTTGAGCAAGAGCGCAATGCCTTGCGCGAGCAGCTCAAGCGCCAGGAAACCGAATTCAGCGAACTCGCCGAAAGCAGCGCCGACCAGCAGGCAAGGGTGGATATCCTCCGCGCCGAGGCTGACAGCGTCCGTGCCGCGCTGCAGGGCGAAGTCGAGCGCTGCAAGGCGGAATACGATACGCTGCGCAGGCAGCTGGCCGTGAGTCAGGCCGATTCGGCGCGCCTGAAGGTGGCGGCCGGTCAGGCCCAGTTGCAGATCGATTCAGTACTCATGCGCCTTCCGGGCGCCACTCGGGAGTAATCTCCATGGAACGCGTAGACGTCTCCATCCTGGGCCGGGAATACTCTTTGGCCTGCCTGCCATCCGAAAAAGAGGCTCTGCTGGCGGCCGTTCGGTTGGTCGATCAGCGCATGCTCGCCATCAAGGGGGCGGCCAAGGTGGCCGGCAACGAGCGCATTGCCGTCATGGCGGCCATCCAGATCGCCGGCGAACTGCTGGGCATGCGGGCGCCCGACGGTCCGCTCGCCAATGTCGCCCTGGGGGATTTCAAGCGCAAGATCGAAGACATGCACACCATGCTCGATCAGGTGATTGGGTTGCCCGCCCAATCGAGGTAAAATCACCTCAACGGATTCATGAATACTGCGTGCGGTATTCAAAACAGTTTGTCCCTGCTGTGTTCGTGACTTGGCCATACATTCCTTGAACCAATGCTAATGGCAAAGGTTGCTGGATTGGCCGGTGGGTGTGATCTCTGCCTCGTGCAGAGAACCCGAAGCCGGCCTGATGGCGACCAACTTGAACCGATGGTTCAGGATGCCGGCCTAGACGGCACATGCGGGGCACCTTCAGAAAAAGCTCGTCACACTGGCGAGCTTTTTTATTGCCGGGTTGCAGGGTAATGTGTGCGTGTTCCACCATCCCGGTTCCCGGCCAGGCTCGCGGCGCGTTTGCGCCAAGGCGGCACACCGGGCTTTCGTTTCATTTCCAGAGACTGGAGTTCCACTCATGAAGTTCACTTCCTTCGCAGGTTCCCGATTTCTTTCCGCCCTGGCCGTTCTCGGGCTGGCGGTGGCGGCCTCGACCATGCCCGCTTCCGTACAGGCCGAAGACGGCTCGCGGCTCGCCGTGAAGTATCCCTATGCCAGCCTGCGTGCGGAAGCGGTCACGGAAGTGGCGCGCGACACGGTGCGCATCACGCTTGCCGCGGAAGTCAGCGACAGCGCGCAAGCCGCTGTGGCCGCCGTACTGACAGAAAAAGTCGACAGCGTGATGAAGCAGGCGCGTGGCAGGGAGGGAATCAAGACCTACAGTGGCAATTACCAGGTATGGCCCATGAATGATGAGGACGGCCGCATCTCCAACTGGCGCGGCAGGGCGGAAATCATTCTGGAATCCACGGATTTCGAGGCGGTGTCCAGGCTGGCATCCGAAGTCTCCGATCGCATGCCGATCACCAATCTGGCTTTCTCGGTGGCGCCGCGCGAGCGCGCCCGCCACGAGGCCGAACTGCTGCAGGAAGCCGCCGCGGCTTTTCGTGAGCGGGCGGAAGCCCTGACGAAGGCGTTCGGCTACGAGTCGTATTCCATTCGTGAGATCCAGCTGGGCGGCGCGGGCGCCGCCTATCAGCCAGAGCGCCGCATGATGGCCATGGCCGCCGATGCGGCCGTGAGCGTGCCGCTGGAAGGCGGCACCGAGCGCATCAGTCTGTCCGTGCAGGGGACGATCTTCCTGCACTCTTCCAAAGAATGAGGACGCCGGCCAGCACCATGGGAATCGAAAGGAGCTGGCCCATCGACAGCCCGGCGGCGACCAGGCCCAGGAAGTCGTCCGGTTCGCGTGTGAATTCCACGAAGAACCGGGCGGTTCCGTAGCCGGCCAGGAACATGCCGCTCACCTGGCCGCGGCGGCGGGGCGAGCTCGAATACCACCAAAGGAAGGCGAACAGCAGCAGGCCTTCGAGCATCATTTCATAGAGCTGCGAGGGGTGGCGGGGAAGAGGGCCGGCATGGGGGAACACCATGCCCCAGGGCAGATCGGTGACCCGGCCCCAGAGCTCGCCGTTCACGAAGTTGCCCCAGCGCCCGGCCGCAAGGCCCAGCGGGATCATGGGGGCGATGAAATCCGCAATGTCCAGGAAATGGCGGCCGCGCCGCCAGGAATACCAGAACAGCACGGCCAGGACGCCGATCAGGCCGCCATGAAAGGACATCCCGCCTTCCCATATATGCAGGATCTCCAGGGGGTGTGAAAGATAGTGTCCGGGCTTGTACAGCAAGGCGTATCCGAGCCGTCCCCCGACGATGACCCCGATCACGCTGTAGAAAATGATGTCCTCGAGGTCGCGGAGGGTGAGATCGGTGTGCCCCTGCCGGATGCGCCTGCGGCCCAGCAGCCATACGGCGGCGAATCCGAGCAGATACATCAGGCCGTACCAGTGTATGGAAATGGGACCCAGTTGCAGGGCGACAGGGTCGATCTGTGGGTATTGCAGCATGGGGAGCGAAACCGTATGAATGGGAATATCGCCGATAATAACCGCAGGCGCCTTGCGCTCGTGCGCGCCGGTTCATCGACAGGATCCGGTGGCTGGAGCCCGGGGCGCTCCTGGCTCTAATATATATGGGTGGCAGTGGCGGCAAAGTTTCGGCCTGAAGGCCGAAGCTATCACAAGGAGGATACGCTCTCATGAAGTTCCGTGGGCTGATGATGATTGCGGGGTTGCTGTGGTCCGGCACGGCAAGTGCGGCTGACGCGGGGCAGGCGCTTGCGCAGCGCAACGTCTGTCTGGCCTGTCACCAGGTCGACGCCAAGAGAGTGGGGCCGAGCTTTCGCGATATCGCCCTTCGCTACAGTGGCAACGAGGCGGCGGCGGAGTATCTTGCGCGTACGATACGTGACGGCAGCCGCGGGCTGTGGGGCGCCATTCCCATGCCGGCCCAAAGGCATGTCGATCCCGCCACGGCCTTGCAGCTGGCGGAATGGATCATGACCCTGGCGCCCCAGGCCAAACGGGGCGACGGTTCCGGCGCCGCCGATTCCGCGCTGGAAGAGGACATCGAGGCCGGAAAGGACACACGCGATGCGGGGCACGCATCGCCCACTGACGGAGCGAAATCATGAGCGTGAACCCGGAAACTTCCACGGAAACGGCCGTCCTCGGCGGGGGCTGCTTCTGGTGCACGGATGCCGTGTTCCAGGGCGTGCGCGGCGTGAAATCGGTTGTGCCGGGCTATAGCGGCGGGCACGTCGATCGGCCCGACTATCGCGACGTATGCAGCGGCGAGACCGGTCATGTCGAAGTGGTGAAAGTCGAATTCGATCCGCAGGTCGTCGATTACACGACGATACTTGAGATCTTTTTCGCGACGCACGACCCTACGACTCCGAACCGGCAGGGGGCGGACGTCGGTACGCAGTATGCGTCGGCCATTTTCTGCCAGAACCCGGAACAGCGGGAAGCCGCCGAGCGCGTCATGGCGCAAGTCCAGCAGCAGCTCGGGCGCCGGGTCGTGACGCATCTTTACGGAAACGAAACTTTCTGGCCGGCTGAAACCGAACATCATGACTACTATGCCCGCAACCCGGGGCAAGGCTATTGCCGGGTGGTCATCGAGCCCAAACTGGCGAAATTCCGTCAGCGCTACCGGGAACTACTGAAGTAGCGTGCGGCCGGGTCACCGTGCCCGTACCGGCACCGGGCCTGCCCGGGCCCGGCGCGCGGCCCGGCATGGCCGGCATGGCCGGCATGCGGCGATAAAGCCGGTATCTCGCCACAGGGGATGAATGTGGGCGGCGCGTCCGCGTGAAGGGCCATGCTCATTAGACGCTGTGCCCGGAATCCTCTGTATCGGGCCACGAGGCCCGCCCATCCGTGGTGGGGCCGGGGTTCTCCATCGATTTTCAGAAGGGAAGCGGCACGCGCCATCAGGGGCGGGCGCCGTCGTCCGCGTTTCCCGCGTTACTGCGATGGATATCTGTTACCATCAAGTATCAATGTTACTCATGAGTAGAAATCTGCCGTGGATGGCTGTAACGGCGGTCCTCTACGGCCTTTTGCCGCATCAATAACTATTACAGGAGACTTCCATGAAGTTCTTATGCGCGCTGGCTCTTTCGATGACGGCGCTTTCCACGGCGCTGGCGGCGGACGTCTACCCCAGCAAGTCCATCACTATGATCACCGCTTTTCCCGCGGGCGGGCCGACGGATACGAATGCGCGTCTGCTCGGGCGAGGCATGGGGGACGATCTGGGCCAGGCCATTGTGATCGATGCCAAGCCGGGCGGCGGCAGCACGATCGCATCAAACTATGTGGTGCAGGCAAAACCGGATGGTTACACCATCCTCTACAACACTTCGTCGCTGCTGCTGGGCAAGCTGATGTACAGCGCCGCGAAATTCGACCCGCTCACGGATTTTGTGCCGGTCGCGCGTACCGTCGGCGTACCGCTCGTCGTGGCAGTGAATCCTTCCGTGCCGGCGGGGGATCTGAATGCGCTGTCCGAACTGGCGAAAAGCAAGCCCGGGGAACTGAACTATGCGTCTTCAGGCACAGGCACCATCGATCACCTGGCGGGCGCCCTGCTGGCCAAGCAGCTGGGCATCGATATGATGCATGTCCCTTACAAGGGTACGGCCCCCGCATTGATCGATGTGGCGGGCGGGCGTGTCGACTTGATGGTTGCCACGCTCAACACCCTGCTTCCGTACTTTCGCGACGAACGTCTGAAGCCTCTGGCAATCGCGTCATTGAACCGGTCTCCCTTGCTGCCCGATGTGCCCACGGTGGCCGAAAGCATCGGCGTGCCGGGTTTTGAGATCACGGCATGGAACGGCATCGTCGCCCCGGCGGGAACGCCGCAGGCCGTCGTGGAGCGCCTCAATCTGGCGGTGAACAATGTCCTGCGGGACGCATCATTCATCAAGCAGTATCACGATAGCGGCGCGGAGATCTACGGGGGCGGCAGCGAGGACTACGGCAAATATCTGAAGTCGGAGCTCGAGCGTTGGCAGACTGTCATCGACGATATCGGCATACAGCCCCAATAGCCGGAAGACATAACGGAAAATACGTACATGGCGGAGGCCTTTGCCCGGCCTTCGCCCGCTGCATGGCAGGATTGAGGAATCGAGAGCGGATATGAAAGATATTGGACCAATGGGCGGTTTGCGTGTGATCGACATGACACGGGTGATAGCGGGCCCATACGCGAGTCAGATACTCGGCGATCTGGGGGCCGAGGTCGTCAAGATAGAGCGAAGGGGGGAAGGGGACGATGTGCGCCGGGTCGGCCCGCCGTGGATGATGGAACCGGATGAAACCCAGACAGGGGAGTCCACCTATTTTCAGGCCGTCAACCGCAACAAGCGTTCTCTGACCGTCGATTTTTCCACGGCGGAAGGCGCCGCGCTCATTACGAAGCTGGCAGCCAAGGCGGATGTCTTTCTTGAAAACTACCGTACCGGCACCCTCGCCAAGTACGGTCTGGACTACGAAAGCCTGCGCAAGGTCAACCCGCGTCTGATTTACGTCTCATTGACCGGCTTCGGCCAGTCCGGGCCTTACTCGTCCCGATCCGGCTACGATTATCTGGTGCAGGCGATGGCTGGGATGATGTCGGTGACAGGCCATCCGGACGGCATCCCCGGCGCGGGGCCGCTCCGTGTCGGCGTTCCCGTCGTGGACATCTGCGCGGGCATGTATTCGGTCATCGGGGTGCTTGCCGCGGTGAATGAGCGCAACCAGACCGGCCTGGGCCAGGCCATCGACATTTCGCTGTTCGACTCCCAGATCTCCATACTGCTCAATGCGTTTTCGTCCTGGTTCAACGGGGGCGCCGAATTGGGCCGTACCGGCAACGATCATCCCAGTGCCGCCCCTTATGGGGTGTATCCCGTCGACGACGGGCATATCCTGATCGCGACTTTCAATGACCGCGAGTTCGCCCGGCTGGCGGCGGCGGTCGGGCATGCGGAATGGGCGGCCGATGAGCGTTTCTCCACCAACGGGGCCCGGGTGGCGAATCGGGAACTGCTGGCCGGCTCACTGACCCAGGCGCTGCAGGGAAAGGGCAAAGAGGAATGGGTGAGGGTCATGAACGAGCACAAGGTGTCTTGCGGGCCCATCAACGACGTGGCCGATCTTCAGAGGGATCCTCAAGTGCTGGCGCGGGACATCATCGTGGAAATGCGGCATCCCCGGAAGGGGGCCATCAAGACCGCCGCCAGCCCCTTGCGTTTTTCGCGTACCCCGGTAAGTTATCGGATAGCGCCTCCTTTGATCGGTGAGCATTCGGAAGAAGTGCTGCGCGAGTGGCTGGATGTCGATGGCGACAGCCTGAAGGCTTTGCGGGACGCCGGGGTCATCTGACCACGCGCCAAAGCGCCGGCCTTCGACAAAGGCCGGGCTGATCGTCACCCGGCTGTGCGGCGCCGCGGCATATATATAAGGAGCAGGCGATGGGGGACAATACGGAGGCATCGCCTTGGGCCAGCGCCGGCGATAGGCGCAGGTCCCGACTCGACAAGCGAGAAGCGGTGCTGCGGGCAGCGGCCCAGATATTCAATGAAAAGGGATTCCAGAACACCAGTCTCGATGAGGTGGCCCAGAGGCTCAATGTCACCAAGCCGACCTTGTACTACTACGTTCGCAGCAAGGACGAGATTCTCTTCGAGTGCGTCAAGATCGGCTTGACGATGGTCCAGGAATCCATACAGGAAGTGGAAGTGCAGGGCGGCTCCGCCCTGGACAAGCTGAGGGCGGCCATGCGCAGGTATGCCCAGATCGTCACCATGGATTTCGGCAGGTGCCTCATACTGGTCGGCGAAGATCCGCTGCCGGCGGAAAGCCAGGTGAAGTTGCGGCGCATCAAGGCGGATATCGATGCCGAATTCAGAAGGCTGATAGAGCAGGCCGTCGCCGAGGGCGACCTCAGGCCGTGCGACCCCAAGATCGCCGCGTTCACCATTGCCGGCGCCTTAAGCTGGATCGCCCGCTGGTACAAGCCTTCCGGCCCGTTGCGGCCCGACGATATCGCTGATCAGAGCATAACGCTTCTGCTCACTGGTTTATGTCGGCCCGGGAAGGGCGAAAACTGAAGCCGCGGCCACGCCGGGATTCACCTCGCAATCACGGGCTTGAGTCCCTGGTGTCTTGTCTGGTTGATTATGCTTCTTGTCTTCGGCGCCTGGACTGGCCATGCTGTGTTGAAAAGGCTCGCAATAGCTACGGCTATCGCTGTGCTTTGCGCCTTGCCTGACAAGCCCTAGCATCCACAGTCTTCCTCTTGCGTAGAGCGGGTGCTCCCGGGGTTGCGCAACCGCCTGCCGGCCCCCATTTGCGCGTCACAAAACTTTCATGCTATATTTCGTTTCCTCGCTGATCGAGACCTAGGGTTTACCCGGGTTTTGCGGCTTCCGGTTCTTCGATTCACGCCTCGTTGGCGGGTGGATGGGCCGGGAGGGTCTCAGCGGGCTGGGCCGGTTCTCGGCGCAGTGGCAGGGTTCAGTGGCAGGCTTTGAAATTCGTGTTATGATTTCAGATTCTGCAGCGAGATTTACAGGCAGGTGCCGGCAGGATTATCAGCGGGCACGGGCGAAAAAAGTCTGGCGGGCGTGGGTGGTGTGGCAGTAGCGGGGATCCAACAGCGATTCCGGGTTCTGCAAAAAAACTTCCCGGGTTTGCTTGACACGCTTCAAAAACTGCTTCATAATCTCGTTTCTCTGCTTCTGGCGCGGTGTTGTTGAGCGGCCAGGCAGGCAAGAATACAGGCAGGTGGCACTTGAGGGTGCGGCCCGCAGGCAGTACCGAAGCCGGCTCGTGGTTGGGGTCGCACATGCTCTTTAACAATTGAACAGCCGATAAGTGTGGGCGCTTGGAATGAGTGGGCTCGCACCTTTTCACGAAGGTGTCGCCAACAAGTTATACAAGTGCTCGCACAAATGAAAATAGTACAGGTTTATTCGTAAACCGGTCTATTTCTTTGAGCAAGCAAAGCGAACCGTCCTTCCGTCATCCTTCGGGGTGCCATGGAAAGACGATTACAGGAATTGAACTGAAGAGTTTGATCCTGGCTCAGATTGAACGCTAGCGGGATGCTTTACACATGCAAGTCGAACGGCAGCGCGGGCTTTCGGGCCTGGCGGCGAGTGGCGAACGGGTGAGTAATG
>JACCES010000060.1 GCA_013416455.1 Alcaligenaceae bacterium
CCGATCTGCTGCATTGCCGCGCCGGCCTGGGCCGGGCCGGCACCCTGGCCGCCCACCTGCTGGTGGAGCTGGGCACCCCCCCTGCCGAGGCCGTGGAACTGGTGCGTCGGGCGCGCACGGGCGCCATCCAGACGAGCGCCCAGGAAGCCCACGTGCACCGGGTGGCCGGCATCCGGGCGGAAACGGACGCGGCCCTGGCCGGCCGCCTGGCCTGTCTGCTGGGCGGCGCCCTGGGGGACGGCTTCGGCAGCGCCGTGGAAAGCGACACCCTGGCCGACATCCGGCAACGCTTCGGTCCCGCTGGCCTGCGCCTGCCCCAGTACGAACACGGCCAGCTGATGGTCTCGGACGACACCCAGGTGACCCTCTTCACCCTGGAAGGACTGACCCGGTCCATGCTGCGCCAGGAACGGGATGACGCCAGCCTGCTGCGCCATGTGCGCCTGTCCTGGCTGGACTGGCTGGAAACCCAGGGGGGCCGCTCCCGGGGCAGCGAGTCCAGCC
>JACCES010000061.1 GCA_013416455.1 Alcaligenaceae bacterium
CCGCCGGCAAGCGGGGCTATGACCTCTCTTCCTTGCGGGCCCGCCAGGTGGGCGCCCGGGACTTCAGCGAGTTCGACCTGATCCTGGCCATGGACGAGGACAACTACCAGAACCTCCTGCGGGTGTGCCCGGAGGCTCACCGCCACAAGGTGCGCCTGTTCCTGAGCTTCAGCCGCCGATACAGGGGCCAGGAAGTACCGGACCCTTATTACGGAGGCGCCCAGGGCTTCGACCTGGTGCTGGACGTGGTGGAGGACGCGGCGGCGGAGATCATCGACTGGCTCAGGGGCTGATTTTCCGGCCAGGGTGCGTAACGAAAAAGCCGGCTGACCGCCGGCTTTTTCGTGGGAGCCCGTGGGCTCAGGAGGCCGGGGGCCGATCTTCCTGCCTGGTTTCCACCAGCACCAAGGGTTCGGCCGCCACACTTTCCTCCACTTTGGGCCGGGGCCGACGGCGGGGGTT
>JACCES010000062.1 GCA_013416455.1 Alcaligenaceae bacterium
GTGCGGAATCCCCGAGCCCGGACGATGGCCGCCGCGACTTGGGCGTTGATCGATTCCGCCGTGCCGTTGGAAAGCCCCAGCGTGAAGCTCTGGACGATGCCCGCGAGGTGCGTCTTCAGGGTGGCGCCCAGGCGCTTGAACGGTTCGAGCCGGCTGCGCCGCGCCCAAGAGATCCAGCCTGTCACCATGGTCTGGGCCTGCTCGGGAACGCGGGCGGCCTGTTCAACGATGTCCCGCAGCGCCTCCTTGAGCCGCCAGGCGCGCGCGGTCTTGAGGCGGCTTCGTTGCAGCCAGTGCATGTCGTTGATCTGGGGAACCGTCCAGTCACGGGCGTCCTTGAGGGTGGCCCAGCGTGTGCCCCGAAGGTCGGGCTCGGTCTTCACCTCGGAGCGGCGCACCGCATCCACGGCGGCATTGGCGAGCTTGATGAGGTGAAAGCGATCGAAGCACAACTTCGCCTGCGGCAAGTGCCTGGCCGCACCGCTCTGGTAAGCGCGGGACAG
>JACCES010000006.1 GCA_013416455.1 Alcaligenaceae bacterium
CTTTGCCCGGCGTACCAGCGAATGGGGCAATGAGCGTGATCGGCTCATCGACAGCAATTGCTCGCGCTCCAATTCTGATACGACCACCTCGATTCCCTTGCGTCCCATGATCAGCCCTCCCAGTCGACAGGAGAATCATAGGAGGATTTCAATAAATGTAAAGTTATTTATGGGACTTAACACTAGCTGCCCGCCTGGGCGGGGTTCATGGGTGCCGCCGGCGCCGAAGCCGGCGCGGCGGGCTCGGGCCCGATCGTCTTTTCTTCCAGTGCGTAGATCCATGCCAGCAGTTCCGCGATGGCGACATACAGCTGCGGAGGAATCTGCGCATCCAGGTTCACCTGCATCAGCAGGTTCACGAGCTCTGGCGATTCATGCACATAAAGCCCGTGTTCCTTGGCCGTGCGGATGATGGTATCGGCAATGTTGCCATAGCCCTTGGCAATGACGCGGGGAGCGGCATCCTGCTGATCGTAGCGCACTGCCACGGCCGAAGCGCGGTCAGCCGGGGATGCCGGCGCATCGTGCGGGTCTGGGGAGGCGGGCCGGCCGGTGCTCATGGGGCCTCGTCGCCGGCGGGGGTTTCACGCGAGATGGTCAGCTGGCTGAGCTGCAGCCCCTGCGCGCCCAGCCGCTGGCGCAGCAGATCCGTGTGATCGGCCATGAGGGCTGCGCCCCCCGGAGCAAGCAGGTGCATGAGCAGCTGGCTGCCCGAAAGCGAGAGCCGTGCCTGGACTTCGCCCAGGCCGGGCAGATTCAGCTTCAGGCGTGTTGCCCAGTGATCCTCGTCGGGACCGGTGCCCGGGTGTTCACGGCGCTGCACTTCCCATTCCAGATCGCTGCCCGGCCAAGCCTCGCCCTGCCACGCGAATGTCTGGTTGGCCAGGGTTTCCAATTGCTGGCGCACCAGAACATGAGTGGAAGGGTCCAGCGCGAGCAGAGCACCGGCCAGTTGTGTGCCGGCGTTCTGGCCCGTGTGCGCCGCCTGGGTTGTTTGAGATGCCTGGCCGGACTGGCCGGGTTGGCTGGATTGGCCGCTCTGGCCCGGCGCGGTTTCCGCGCCGCCGCGCGCCTGCGCGGATTCGGCGGATACGGCGCGGCCGGGGGTATCCTGCCCGGCATGGGCCTGCGGTTCGGCACGTACTTGCCCCAGCGAACGTTGCCCGAAGGTGAAGTCGCGCAAATGGGATTCGTAGAACAGGCCGCTGCCCTGCAATGCTTGCGATAGAGCCCGTGCCAGCTGGCCGGTCACCCCGGCCGGCAGCGGCATATGGCTGCCGGCCGGCCCGGGCGCCGCCGTAGTGGTGGCCCACGCCGCGCCTGGTGCCGGAGCCGGGCCCGTTTGGGCGGTTTGCCCGGGCAAGGCGGCGGAACCGGCGCCGCCGGCCATGGCCGCCTGGGGGCTTGCCCCCGTGCCGGGGCTTGCGGCGGTTGCCGCGCGCGCGGCAGCCTCGGCATTGGCGGAAGGCGGGCCGGCTTGTGGCGCCGTACCTGGGCCAGCGCCGGATGAGCCGCTTTCGCCTCCGGGGCGCTGGGCCGGCGCCTGCACGGCCCCCGGATCGAGGCTTCCCGCAGTTGCGCCTTGAGCCGGCGCCGCGGACCCTGTGGGCGCTGTCGACGCCACCGGCCCGGCGGGCGCCGCCGGCGCCGCGGCCTGGCCTTGCCCCGGGACTCCCTGGCCGGTTCCGTGGCCGGGGGGCTGCGCCAGCAGGGGCGCGCGTCCGGGCACGGCTGGCCTGGCATCGGGCATGTATTGCAGCAGCGCGAGTATGGTCTTGGCCGCCTGCCCCAGCGTCGTGGGCGCTGAGGCGGTGTAGGCGGTCATGGGTGCGTTGCGCGCCGCCAGCAGTTTGGCTATTTCGGGATCATTGCGCGCGAGTGCGGCCAGCCCCCCTTGCCGCCCGCCTTGTTCGTGGGCGCGGCGGGCGCCTTCCTGCCCCTTGGGGGGCGGATTCTTCGCGGGGTCGGCCTTGTCCGGCTGGCCGGGCTGCGTGACGGCATCGGGCCTGGCGCCGGTCGTGATATTGGCTTGCTGGGCGAGTGTGGCGCCCAGCGCGGCCTCGACACGCTGCACCATCAGGGTGCCCAGCGGTGACGGCCCGCTTACGCTCATGGCTTATCTCTTCAGGCCAGGGTGCCCGAATAAGTGCGCAGCACGCGATGCTGGCGCTTGACGTTGCCCAGCAGGCCGGAGAGGCGCTCGAGTTCGGGCGTGGCCAGCCGCCGGATGTCCGCGTCGTCGTTCAGGATCTGGGTAAGCAGGTCTTTGCGTGCTTCGCGGTCTTCGAGCGTGCTGATGTCCAGTTCGCGCAAGGCTTCGACCGCGTCGTGATACTGTTCGCCCAGGGCGAAGACCGCGTCCCAGCGATTCGCCCGCGCTTCCGCAAGCATGCGGCCCGAGAGGTCGGCAATGGCCTGGTAGCGCCTCAGGAGATCAAGGTTGGGCATCATGAATGAACCTGTAGTCGTGTGGCTTCCGGCGCAGGGTCGCAGGCTTCGCGCCAGGCCGAGCTGATTTCCTTGAGCAGTGTTTCCGCGAGGCTGAGCTTTTCTTCGTCGGCGTGCAGATTGGCCAGCATCAGATTGTGCAGCACCAGCTCGTAGGTGGTCACGAGATTTCTTGCCAGCTCGCCGCCGGCATCGGTGTCGACACTGACCTTCAAGCCGGAATCGACGATATCGATGGCCTTGGATATCGCCATGCCGCGTTCTGCGATATTGCCCATCTGCAGATGCAGGCGAGCCTTGGCAATGGCCGACAGCGCGCCTTCGAACAGCAGTGTGATGAGATGCTCGGGCGAGGCGCTGAGCACCTTGGTTTCCAGGCCTACGTTGGAATAGGCCTGTGCGGAATGGCGTCTGATGCCGCGGGGTGGGGCGTATGTCATGACTTCTACTTCTTGTCGCTGTTGTTCAGGTTGGCAAGCATGGACAGCTGCTGGGTGAGATAGGAACTGACGGAATTCATCTGCGCCATGAAGCTGTCGAGCTGAACGAACTGCGTGCGGTAGGTTTCCATCTTCTGGTCGATGCGCGCTTCCATCTGGTCGTATTGCGTTTCCAGGAGCTTCAGGGTGCGGGTGATGCCATCCTGAGAAGCCTTGATGAGGCCGTCGCTCTTGGTGAAGACCTCGACGGCCGCCGTGACACGCTTGCTGAGGCCGCCTTCACCCGCGAACAGCTGTTCGATGTCGGCGCGGTTGTTCGCAAGGGCTTCGTTGAGCTTGTCATTGTCGACCGACAGGTTGCCCGTGGTGGGATCGGTCTTGATGCCCAGCGAGGACAGCGTCATGCCGTCGACGGCCAGGCCGTTGATGGCGTCGCGCAGCTGGGTCTGGGCGCGGCGTGCCAGACTGTCGCCGGAGAGCGCGGCGCCCTGCTGCGCATCGACGTCGTAAGCCGTGAGCGCCCGGATGGTGCTTTGCAGCGCGTTGTACGCGCTCACGAAATTGTTGACGGCGGAGGTGGCGACGGAATCGTCGCGGGTGATCCGGAGCGCGTCGGGCGCGGCGCCGTCGGCGGTCTTCTTGGCCAGGGTCAGCGTGACGCCTTCGATGGCGTTTTCGATGGTGTTGCTCTGCGATGCGACCGAAATGCCGTTGATGGTGACCTGGGCGTTCTCGGCCGCGACGATCTGCTTCATGCCGCCGGCTTCGGCGTCGTTGGCATCATAGGACAGGACGGATTCCAGGCCCGAGAGATCGATGCCGGACGCGCCCTGGCCGGCCGCCAGGGAAATGGAGGTCACACGGCTTTCGGTGCCGGTTTCGTCGGCGGAGATCATGAGGCGATGCGGGGTTTCCGAGCCATCGTTCATCAGCGTGGCGCTGACGCCCAGTTCGGAATCGGCATTGATGGCCTTGACGATGTCTTCGAGCGACGATTTGCCCGCGTCGATGGAAACGGTGCGCGTGTCGCCGTTGCCGAGCGTGAAGGTGATGTCGACCAGGCCGCTGCCGCTCGCCAGCTTGGCGGTGCGCGATGCCGTGCCCTCGCTGGAAAGCACCTGCGCCGTTGCGAGATTGCCCACGGAAATGGCATAGTTGCCGGCGATGGCGCCCGAACCGGCCTTGGAACTGGCAGTGAAACTGTCGCCGGTGACGGATGTCTTGACGGCGTTGTAGGTTTGGCTCTTGCCCAGGTTGGCGGCGGCGGCGGAGACCGCGTCAAGACCGGACTGCAGGGTGCCGTAGGCCGTGAAGCGCTGCTGTTCCTTTGTGGCGCGATTCTGGAGAGCCGCCAAAGGCGCATTTTCTGCCTTGCGCAGCCCATCGAGGAGGGTATCGAGCGGCAGCCCGGAACCGACACCGAGGGAAGATAGTGGGGAAGTGGCCATGGTTTACTCCGTATCCGCGTATTGTGCGCGAAACCTGTTCAATTCAATTCGGGCGATTGCCCGTTGATGCTGCTGCACTTTGCCCGTTTGGCCCCTTGCGGCGCCTATGCCTTGGTGCTGACGAGGTTGCCCTGGAACTGCGTGATCATCTTGGCCACATGCAGGACTTCTTCGCTGGGGATCTGCCGCAGCACGTCGCCTGATTTGCTGTCGATGATCGACACTACCAGCTGCTGGGTGTCTTCGTCGATTTCGAAGCGCATGCCCGTATCCCAGGCCTGCATGGCGTTATTGATCTCGTCGAAGGCCTGTTCCAATGCGAAGGATTGGGACGGATTGCCGTTCTGGCGGGCCGAGGCGTTGCCGTCGTTGCGGCTGGCGGCCACGGCCGTGACCTGAACCGCCGGTTCGGGCCGGGACTGAGTGGGCGCCGCATCCGCCAGCGCCGACAAGGGCGGGGCCATATTGCTTGAGATAGAATCCACCATCATTGACTCCTGATCACGCTGCTATTGTTGTAGACGGGCAATGTGCATAGTCTTTCTACGTACGGTTACGGCAGAAGACGGGCCATGTTTAGGGCCGGATTGCGCTTTCTCGCAGCATAAGCTTGAAATAGGTAAGGAAATGATACCTATATCCACGGCTGGCGGGCTATTGGTTGCGCCACAATGGATGGTGATGAGTCCGAACCGTACGCATGCCACAGACAGAAGATGCCCTGATTGCTCTATATGCACCCCTGGTTCGCCGGCTTGCCTTGCAGCTGGCCGCCAGGCTGCCCGCCAATGTAGAGCTCGACGATCTGATGCAGGCCGGCATGATGGGTCTGCTGGATGCCGTGCGGCGCTACGAAGCGCAGGATGACGCCAAGTTCGAAACCTACGCCACCACCCGCATTCGCGGCGCCATGCTGGACGAACTCCGCAGCCAGGACTGGCTGCCGCGCGGGGCGCGCGGCAAGGCGCGCGAGATCGACGCCGCCGTTAGGCGCGTGGAACAGCGCGAACTGCGCGCGGCTTCAGAACAGGAAATCGCCGATGAACTGGGCGTGCCGCTGGGCGATTACTACGCC
This sequence comes from Alcaligenaceae bacterium, assembly GCA_013416455.1. Lineage (GTDB taxonomy): Bacteria > Pseudomonadota > Gammaproteobacteria > Burkholderiales > Burkholderiaceae_B > Yanghanlia. The sequence goes on from JACCES010000006.1 coordinate 5,412, forward strand.
ATGCTGGATGATGCTCGCGGCGTTCAGCTGGTGCACTACGAAGACCTGTCTTCCGATGAAGGCCGCGGGGCGCTTGAGCGTGTGGCGGGCGGCAATGACGAAGACACGGCCCAGCACCATGGCAACCCTCTGAATCTGCTGATGTCGCGCAAGCTGCGCGCGGCGGTCGTCCAGGCCATCGACGAACTGCCCGAACGCGAGAAGCTGCTGCTGTCCCTGCAGTTCGAGCACGATCTGAACCAGAAGGAAATCGCCGCCGTCATGGGCGTGACCGAAGGCCGTATTTCGCAGCTGCGTTCGCAGGCGGTGGCCAGGATACGGTCGAAGCTGAAGGGCTAGTGTCAACAGGCCCTAGTGTTATGTATCAGAAATTAATTGCACTAAATGAATTTTCTGTTGTCTAAGTAAGCTCAGGTCATCAGGAGAGCCGCGATGAAGCGAGGACGTCCATTGCCGGAATTGACCCTGACGGTCGAACAGCGAGATCAGTTGATGGGTTGGGCCCGGCGTTCGAAGACGGCTCAAGCGTTGGCGTTGCGCGCACGGATCATTATGGCGTGCTCGCAAACGACCTCTAATGCCGAGGTGGCAGAGCAGATGCAGGTGTCTCGGCATACCGTGGGCAAGTGGCGCAAGCGTTTTTCCGAGCGCGGCGTTGATGGCTTGCTTGATGAACCTCGGCCGGGTACGCCACGCCAGATTGGCGACGATGTGATTGAGGCCGTCGTGACGAAAACGTTGGAAGAAAAACCGGCCGATGCAACACAGTGGAGTACTCGCAGTATGGCCAGCGCCATGGGCCTGTCGCACGCCACGGTGGCGCGTATCTGGCAAGCCTTTGGCCTGCAGCCCCATCGCCAGGAAACCTTCAAGCTCTCGAGTGACCCCCTGTTTGTGGACAAGGTCCGCGACATTATCGGGCTGTATTTGAGTCCGCCTATGAAGGCCGTTGTATTGTGCGTCGATGAGAAAAGCCAGATTCAGGCCTTGGATCGCACACAGCCCGTGTTGCCGATGGCGCCGGGTTTGCCAGAACGGCGCACGCATGACTACATGCGCTACGGCACGACGACATTGTTTGCCGCCTTGGACGTGGTGACCGGTGAAGTCCTTGGCCAGTTGCATCGGCGTCATCGTGCAACGGAGTTTTTGAAGTTTCTCGCTCATCTTGATGTGAGTGTCCCGTCCGAAAACGAAGTGCACGTCGTCATGGATAACTACGGTACCCACAAAACCGCTGCGGTCAAGCGATGGTTCGCTCGTCATCCTCGATTCCATGCCCACTTCACTCCCACGGGAGCCTCCTGGATTAACCAAGTTGAACGGTGGTTTGCCGAAATCACACGCAAGCAAATTCGGCGAGGAACCCACCGCAGCACTTGGGCGCTCGAGCAAGCCATACGGCAATACCTTGACACCTACAACCAAAACCCCAGGCCTTTCATCTGGACCAAAACCGCAGGTCAAATCCTCGACTCCATTCGTAGATTCTGTCTGCGAATTTCTGAGACACAACACTAGCCCGGCGGCCCGTTCGCGCAAATGCGCGGGCGGCGGCGGTCAAGTTGGGAGCGCCAGGCTGCTCCATCCCGAAAAGACGAGCAGGGCACCCGAAATCACCAGCAGCCATGCCACGGCCGCGCGCAGCGTCCGGCCGCTTACGGGGGGAGGCCGCCGGGCGGTGAAAATCGTGACAAAGTGCACGATGGGCACGGACAGCGCGCACAGCAGCAGGGAGCGCAGGGTAAACGTTCCCGTCGCGGCCACCACCACCAGGCGCAGGGCCGAATTGCTGGCAAACACGAGCAGCAAGGCCCGGCGTATCAGCGAGTGGTCCAGCGGCTGTTGATACATAAGATATACAATCGGGGGCCCCGAGGTGCCGAACAGCCCGCCCAGGATGCCCGATAGCGAACCGGCCACGCCGAACCCGGCCGGCGACGACAAAGTCTGCCGGGGCCGCCTCTGCAGCATCAAAGAGAAAGCGCAGCCGGCGATCACCAGCCCCAGAAGGACCTTCAGCCACTGTGTCGCATGGCTGCTGAACCACATCAGCAGGCCGACACCCACAACGGTGAAGCAGAGGCTGCTGATCAGCGCCGGCCGCATCATGCGCCATGGAGGCGGCCGCCGGTCGGTCCGGAAGAAGGAATAAGCGTTGACCAGTGTGAGCACCATGGCGGCATTGGCGGCGTCGGCGATGGGCACCAGGTCGAAGACCGCCACGGAGCTGAGGAGGATGAGCGCGAATGCGAAGCCGGTGAGCGTCTGGGCATAGGCGGCCACCGCCACGCAGATAAGAAACCCGAAGATGCTTGCGGGGCTGCCCAGCGCTTCGTGGCCAAGCTGCAGATACTGGTTCATGCGGGCATGTTGCGGCCAGCCACGCCGTTTCCACATCTCGCTGTCACATCCGTCTCCCGCCGTTCCGCATCATGCCGAAGGGCATGAGGATAGCATCGATCGGTATCGGCGCGGCATGCCTTCAAAGTGAGCCGAGCAGGTTGGTGCGCACGTTCATCAGGTGTTCGGTCAGCAGCCGCCTTGCCTCATCGGCGTCCCGCTGCTTCAGGGCGCTTACCAGAGCGCGATGCTCGTTCTGGTAGCGCGTGCGCCGCTCCGGATTCACGCTCTTCTTTTTCAGGACGCCCCATTCGGCGCTGCTGCGGGCTTCGGTGATCATTCCGAAGATGTGTACAAAAAACGCGTTCCGGGTGGCTTCGGCCAGATGCTGATGCAAGGCGCCGTCCCAGCGTTCGAACTCTTCGAGCGTGGCCGCCGCCTCCGCCTGTTCACAGCAATGATCGAAGTGGGCGAAATCCTCGGATGTCGCGTTGGCCACGACCAAGTCCACGACCATGGGCTCCATCCTGATCCGCGCTTCCATGATCTGGGCCGGACTGATGTCCGATAAATTGAAAGAAGAAGGGCGCTGTGCGCCCGCGGGTTCGGCCACATAGGTGCCGCTGCCCACGCGTTGAACGATGAGGCCACGCTCTTTCAGCTCGCGAAGAACGCGGCGCAACACGGAACGACCCACTCCATAGTGGTCGCACAGTGCCCGTTCCGTCGGGAGCCGGGTGCCCGGGGCCCAATAGCCATCGAGCAGGCGATCAAGCAATTCGGCACGAAGCCGTTCGGCGGGGCATTCGACAGCCCGAGACTTATCCATCCGCATGCCATATTCTTTGATTGGTACGATTTGGTTCAAGAAATCGTAAAAACGGCGATATTTTTATCGAAATATAGGGATATACCCTCTATTAATCAGGAAGAAGGTACTCTACTATTTGTACCAATTTGGGCTAAGACTGAACCATTTTACACCAATTTGGATTGTGGTTTGTTGTCGTCGACAACCCTCTCTCCGCAACTTTATTTCCACGGGAAACATCAATGCCTGAAATCCATATCCTCAGCGGGGGCGCGGCCCAGGGGCTCGTGACTTCGCTCCAGGCGCGGTTCGAGAAGGAAACCGGGTGCTCGATCCGGGCAACGTTCGGAGCGGTGGGAGCCATGAAAGACCGCATGCTGCAGCAGGAGCCTTGCGATGTACTGATTCTGACCCAGAAGCTTATCACTGAACTCGCGCAGCAAGGCCGGGTATTGGCAGAAACGGTCGAGCCAGTGGGGACTGTGCATACAGGCGTTGCCGTAAAGCAGGGAGCGCCCCGGCCGGACGTTGCCAATGCGTCCGCCCTGCGCGGGGCGTTGCTGAATGCGGGCTCGATCTACTTCCCGGATCCACATCGCGCCACGGCGGGCATCCATTTCATGAACGTCCTCAAGCAGCTGGGCATTGTGGACGAAGTGGCGGAGCGCCTGCGGCCTCATCCGAACGGCGCCACCGCCATGCGCCATCTGTCGCTGGATCCCGAACCCGGCGCAATCGGATGTACGCAGGCTTCCGAAATCCTGTTCGCGGATGGCGTCGAGTTGGTGGCGCTGCTTCCCGATGAATATGGCTTGTCCACTGTCTATACGGCGGGCGTACCCGACACCGCTCGCGAACAGCAGCTTGCGAAAGCGTTGATAGGGTATTTGATGCGGCCGGAGCATGCGGACCTGCGCCGCAGTGTCGGCATGAATTGAAACCGGACGCCCCTTCCGCCGTCTCAGGCTGGCGCGCCGCCCCAAGCATTTCTTCTTCCTTCAGAGGATGATCGCCATGAAACTTTCCGTGCTGCCACACCTTGCGTTGACCCTGTCGTTCGCTTTGGGAGGCGTCGGCCTTTCGCCGGCCCTTGCTGAACCGGCATATCCTGTAAAGCCGATTTCCATGATCATTCCGCAAGGCCCCGGCGGGGGGTCGGATACCCTGGGACGCTACGTAGCCGAGAGGGTGGGGAAAATTCTGAATCAGACCATTGTGGTCGAAAATCGGCCCGGCGCCGCCGGTGTCCTGGGAGCGGAAGCCGTCAAGCGTTCGCCGCCTGACGGATACACCATGCTTCTGGGAGCCATCGATACCATTACCGCCCCTTTGGTGAACCCGGCCACGACGCTGAATGCAGCCACGGATTTCGAGCCGATTTCTCAGTTGGCGCAATCTCCGAACGTATGGGTGCTGAGTCCCGGCTTCGAGGGGAAAACGATGCGTGATCTGGTGAGAATCGCGGGCGAACGCCCCAATCAGATCGATTTCGCCTCTTCAGGCGTCGGAAGCATGCAGCATCTTGGCGGAGAGCTGCTGAATCAGATGGCTGGAATCCAGCTGTCGCACGTGCCATACAAAGGCGGCCCCGCGGGTTTCTCTGATGTCATAGGAGGCCGTGTACCCTCGATGGTCTCGGGATTCCAAGGCGCTCTTGCGCAAGTGGGTTCCGGAAATGTCGTGGCGGTTGCCATTACGGATACCAAGCGCTGGGACGCCATGAAGGACGTGCCGACGGTCGCGGAAGCCCTGGACCTGCCTGAATATGTAGCCATGAACTGGCAGGGGCTGTTTTTCCCGGTGGGGACTCCTAAGGAAAGAGTGGATATCGTCGCGGACGCGGTTCGTCAATTGATGTCGGACCCGGCGGTACAGAAGACATTGGCCGAGCTTGGATATGAACCGATCGGCAATACCCCGGACGAGTTCAGGAAGGTTATCAGCGCCGAACATGAAAAGTGGACTCAATTGATCGAAAAAGCAGGTATCCAAGTCCAATAGATTTCCGGCGCCATGCAGGCGCCCAATACTCAGTATGGAGCAGCAGCCATGTCTATTACACGCGGCAATCCGCCCGGCATGAAGAACGTAAGGGCCACGGTGTACAACCACTTTGTGCGCATTGATTCTCCCAAGAGCCTGATCTTCATATCAGGCCAGCTCGCGCGCGATGAAGAGGGCAATCAAGTGGGCGCCGGCAGCATGCTCGAACAGACCCGCCAGTGCATAAGAAATGTCGAAAGAAGCCTGCACGCGGCGGGCGCCGCCCTGGAAGACGTGGTCTGGACCACCGTTTACACGACGGACATTCGTGAGTTCAGGCAGATCGTGGCCGCCCGGGAGGAGTTCTTCAAGGACAAGCTGCCGACGAGCACGATGGTCGAAGTCACCCATCTGAGTGAACCGGGGATGCTCGTCGAAATCCAGGTCATTGCAGCCACCTCTTCGCCAACCCCATGAAAACGAGCCGGCCCGGCCGGCTCCCAGTGAAACCAGCATATGAAAATTGCCACATTCGTATTCAAAGATCAGCGCCGCGTAGGCATTGTCGCGAACGACGGTGAATCCCTGACTCTGCTTGAGCTTCCCGCCGGGGAAAGTCACCGTGGCGTGTCCGCGGTGGTCGACCTGATGGTGAACAACGGCGACCTCGAAGCAAGCTTCGGTGAGACGGTGTCCCTATCGGATGTGAGACTCCTGGCGCCCATCCCCCGTCCTGCGCGGAACATAATCTGCGTCGGAAGAAACTACCATGAGCATGCCAGGGAACTGGCCGATTCCGTGTTCAAGGACAATGATTCCGGCGAACCCCGTTGGCCGATCGTGTTTTCCAAGCTTCCCGAAACGGTGATTGCCCATGGCGATCCCGTCATGCTGCCTCCCGCCAGCGTGTCGAGCCAGATAGATTATGAGGCGGAGCTTGCAGTCATTATCGGGAAGGGAGGGAGCAATATTCAGCCTGAGGACGTGAAAGATCATATCTTCGGCTACACCATCGTCAATGACGTCACCGCGCGCGATGTGCAGATGCGTCACAAGCAATGGCTGCTGGGGAAGTCTTTCGACACCTTTTGTCCCATGGGCCCTTGGGTGGTGTCCGCGGATGAGTTCGTGGCGGAAGACACCCGCGTCCGATGCTGGGTGAACGACGAGCTCAGGCAGGATGGCCTGACCCGCGATCTGATCTTCGACATCCCCACGCTGATCGCTCACTGCTCACGCGGCATCACTTTGATTCCGGGCGACATCATCGCCACGGGAACTCCTGCCGGCGTGGGCATGGGCTTCGATCCACCACGCTTCCTGAAGGCGGGAGACCGTGTGCGCATCGAAATCGACGGGATAGGCACTCTCGAAAATACATTCGTCGGGAAGGATTAGCGTGAACAGACTCCTAGCCCGTCAGACATGGCATCGCCCTGTATCTGGAGCAGGGCGTAGCCGCGGGAAGGCCGAAAGAGAGACGCCCGCCGGGCTCAGGGAATCGACGGGGGGCGGGTGGAAGACAAAGGGCTGCTGACGGTGGCGCCCCGGAAGCCGGGTCCGGTGAAACACGGGCCCTGGACCTTTCCGCTATCCTCAGCACTTGCCTTGTTGCGCTACCATAGATTTCATGATGAAAGATGTCTCCAGACCCGAGGGCGCCGGCAGCGGACGCACGCGTCGCCCGTCGCCGCAGCATGCCATGCTGACCGAAAAACTGCTCACATTGATTGATTCGGGCCACTATCCCGTCGGCGAACTCCTGCCCACCGAGCATGCTTTGAGCGCCGAGTTCGGCCTCAGCAGACAGACGGTGCGCGAAGCCTTGCGGCGGCTTGCCGAGCAGGGGCTCATTACGCGTCAGCCGGGCATCGGAACACGGGTGGTGCGACGCACGCCGCATGACGACGGCGTCTATTCGATATCTTCGATGTCCGAACTGGAAGGGTATGCCGAAGAAGCCCGGCTCGACATCACGGCAATGTACGAAGCGCCCGTTTCAGGGGATGAAGCCCGCCGGCTCGAATGTAACGAGGGCGCGCTCTGGCTTAATGTGGAAGGGATCCGGAGCCGCCGTTCCGACGGTATGCCGCTCGGCGTGGCGCGCATCCAGCTGCGTGCCTGGTTTCCGGGCGTGACTGAACACCTGAAGCGTCTGAAAGAGGCGATTCCGACAATGCTCGCCCGGGAGTACGACACCAGCATCGAGGAGATCCAGCAAGAGGCAAGGGCGGTACTGCTGACGGACGATGAGGCCGCCGCGCTGCGCGTACCGCCCGGCGGGCCCGGCCTCGCGGTGATCCGTCGCTACTATCTGGACGGCGACCGGCTGGTGCTGCGTGGGCGCATTGTTTACGCGGCCGACCGTTTCGCCTATTCGTTGACGTTCCGCAAGAACGACCCCGTCCGCCGCTGATTCCGCTCTGAAGGTCGGGAGTGCGCGCCTCCTGTGTCTACAGTCCCTAGGGTAAGTCCTTACTGGAGGGGGGTGTTTGTCGTTTGTTCGTACAATGTATACTTTGTTCGAACAAGGAGCAAGCATGCCCACCATTCTCAACGCCACGGATGCCGGCGCGCGCCGCCCCCTCATCATCGAGGTGGCGGTCAATGGCGCGCGGGACCGCAGCGTCAATCAGCACGTGCCCTTGAGCGCGGACGAGATCGTCGCGTCGGTCGATGCGTGTGTGGCTGCGGGGGCCTCCATCGTGCATGCTCACGCCGGCCGGCCCGTGGTCGGCAGTGGCGGACACCATGACAGCGCGGTATACGCCGATGCGTTCGCGCGCATACTGTCACGCCATCCGGACCTGCTGCTGTATCCCACGCTGCCCGGCGGCGGTCCGGGGACCACCATGGCCCGTCGTCTGGCGCATGTCCGGGAACTGGCTGAGCGCGGATTGGTGGGCATGCTGCCAGTGGATCCCGGCACCATGAACTATGGCGCCGTGGACGCTTCGGGACGGCCGCCCACTCACGAGGCGGTCTACCAGACCACCTACGCGGATGTCGACCAGGGGCTGTCGATCGCGCGCGGGCTGGGGCTGCCTTGCACGCTGTCGGCTTTCGAGGCGGGCTTCGCCCGGTTGGCTGAAGCGCACCGCCGGGCGGGCTCGCTGCCCGCCGGTTCGTTGTTGAAGCTCGAATTCTCTGCCGGAGCGAGGTTGTTCGGGATGTCGCCCGATGAGACCGGGCTGGCTGCCTGGCTGCGGTTGTTTGACCCGGACAAGCTCGCCTGGATGGTCACGCTGCGGGATGGAGACGTTACCGCAGGACTGGCGCCCCTTGCCATCGAGCGGGGCGGCCACGTGCGCGTTGGCATCGAGGACTATGCGGGCGATCGCCAGCCCCGCAATGAAGACCTGGTCGCCGCGGCGGCGAGCCTGGGCGCCGCCTGCGGGCGACGGCCCGCATTGCCAAGCGAGGTTCGTGCGCTGCTCAAGTCCGAGGCTGCATGACAACGCCTCCTGGCGGCCAGCCGCCGGGGGCGGATTTGTTTCATCCCCGTAGTACCCAAAAGCACCCGATAGAGGAAGAGGAGACCATCATGCCGAAATTACTTCGCCGCTTGTTGCCGATACTCGCACTGTGCGCTGGCGCGGCGCACGCACAGGCCGACTGGCCGAACCGGGCGGTAAACATCGTTGTGCCGTTCCCGGCCGGCGGTTCGACCGACCTGATGGCGCGCGACATTGCCAACGCTCTCTCCACACGCTTTGGTCAGCCGTTCGTCGTTGAGAACCGCCCGGGCGCCGGAAGCACCATCGGTACCACGGCAGTCTCTCGTGCCCAGCCGGATGGTTATACGTTTCTGATCACCAGCAGCCACTTCGCCATTTCTCCCGGACTGTACAAGGAACTGGCCTACGACCCACAGAAAGACCTGCGTGGTGTATCCATGCTGGTGCGCCTGCCTGTCGTGCTGGTGGTCACCTCCAAGCTGCCGGTCGGAACCGTGGAGGAGCTCATCGCTTATGACCGTGCTCACCCCAAGCGTCTGAACTACGGCTCCTCAGGCATTGGCGGTGCCAACCACCTGAGCGCCGAACTTTTCAACAAGCTTGCGGGGACTTCGATGGAGCATATCCCTTACAAGGGAGCGGCTCCCGCCATGCAGGATCTCATCGGTGGTCAGGTCGATGTCATGTTCGACGCTATCTCGACATCGCTGCCTCACATCCGCGCGGGGTTGATCAAGCCTCTGGGCCTCACCACGACCACCCGTTCGTCCGCGCTGCCCGATGTGCCCACCATTGACGAGGCCGGCGTGCCTGGATATGTGGCCGACTCCTGGCTCGCCATGTTCGCGCCGGCCGGTGTGCCCGATGCGATTGTCGAGAAGGTGAGCCATGCGGTGAACGAGAGCTTGAACGACCCGAAGATCCGGGAAAAGCACGAGGCGCTGGGCGGCGAAGTCGGCGGCTCCACGCCCGCCGAGATGGACGAGATCGTGCGTCTCGACATACCGAAATGGTCCCAGCTCATCAAGGATATTGGAATCGAGGTGGAATGAATGCCGGATACTGAAAAGCCGTTGCTCATCGAGGCCCGGTTGAACGAATGGTCATTGCGCGAGAGGAATCCGCACGTGCCCTGGACTCCGGAGGAAATCGCCGATGATGCGTATGCATGCTGGCAGGCGGGCGCATCCATCGTGCACTTCCATGTGCGCAATCCGGACGGTTCGCCGGCACATGACGTCGAGCTGTACGCGAGGGTGATGCGGGCGATTCGCGAGCGCTGCGATGTACTGATCCATCCGACGATCGCCGGCGTAGTGACGCCCGATCCGGCGGCGCGGATCGCGCCGCTCGCAAGGATGTGCGAGGATTCTTCATCATGCCCCGATTTTGCGCCGCTGGACATGGGCAGCACCAATCTGGACGCCTACGACGCCGCCACGCGCAGTTTCAGTACCGAGCAGAAAACCTATGTGAATTCTATCGCTACGCTACGCTACCTGGCCGGCCACGTGCAGCGTATGGGTTTGAAGGAATTGATGTGCGCATGGACCGTACCGTGCCTGCGCACCGTCGATGCTTTCGTCCACGCGGGATGGATCCGCGATGACCCCGCACTGGTCTGCGTGGTCCTTACCGAAGGAGGCATCCAGGGCGGGCATCCTGGTACGCCTGAAGGCCTGCTATCAATGCTGCAGTTCATGCCCCAGCGCAACATCGAGTGGTCGGTGTGCTGCCGTGAAGGCAATCTTTTCAACGTGGCGGGCTTGGCACTGGAGCGCGGGGGGCATCTGTCGATCGGGCTTGGCGACTACGCCTACGCCGAACTCGGCGCGCCCGCCAACGCCGAGCTGGTACGCCGCGCAGCCGAGCTTGGCGCATCGTTCGGCAGACCGGCGGCAAGCGTCGACCAGGTGCGCACCCTTTTGGGTTTGACGCGCGAACCGGCGCCATCCACAGCCAACTGAAGGAGTCTCCCATGAGGACCCGCATCAATCGCATAAAAGAAAAACGCTCGCGCGGCGAATTGCCGCTGGGCGTGATCATACAGACCGGAAGCCCCGACAATGTGGAAATGGCGGGCGCGAACGATCTGGACTTCGTCGTGCTCGATACCGAGCATGGCTCCCTGGCGTTCGACCGCGTGGTGGAAATGTTGCGCGCCGCCGATGGCGTTGGAATCACCCCCTTGGTGCGCGTGCCGGATCAGACCCCGCACCACATATTGCAAGCGCTCGACGCGGGGGCGATGGGAGTGGTCGTGCCCAACGTCAAGACGGCCGAGCAGGCCCGCGCAATCACCATGGCGGCCAAGTACCTGGGCCAGGACGGATTCGGTGCGCGCGGCTCTTGTCCCAGCACCCGCGCAAACTGGCATCTGTCCCGGGACTGGTCCGCGTTCGCGCAATGGTCCAATGAGAATACGCAGGTATGGCTGCTGATCGAGGATCTCCTCGGGGTCGAAAACATCGAGGCCATCCTCGACGTGCCCGGTATTTCCGCAATCGTGCCCGGGCCCTTCGACCTCGCCCAGGCCATGGGCCACAAGGCCAACATGGAGCATCCCGACGTGGTGGCCGCGCTGCGCAGGATCGTTGGCGCAGCCAGCAGCCGCGGCATCGACAGTGTGGCGGTTCTCCTTGCCACCGATTCCGAAGGGCTGCGAAAAGAGGCCGCGTTCTGGCGTGAGATGGGCGTGACAATCTTCTGGATCGGAGGCGACCGCCGCATGATGTCTCTGGCCATGGAGCGGCGTCGTGCCGATGTGGAGCAGAGCCTCCAGGCGTTGCGCTGACCGGGGGGGGGGGCACGGCACCCCGGGAACCGGCGCGATCAGGCAAGAAAAAGCCCCAACTGATAACAGTTGGGGCTTTGGTATTGGTGGAGCCGGGGGGAATTGAACCCCCGTCCGCAAGTCCTCTGCAGGCAGTTCTACATGTTTAGTCGATACATTTTGAGTTTTAACCTTGGCGCATGCCTATCGACGGGCCCTGCCTTGGCGATTCACTGGATTTAAGAAGCTGCCTCGTGACCCGACAGATTCCGATTCTTTGTAGATGACGCTGCTGTGAGTTTCCCCACCCGACCCAAAGACAAATCAGTGCAGCGGCTCACCGCTTAAGCGGCCAGAGCGAAACGCTCGTCGTTGGCGTTTATAGTTTTCCAGTGGATTTACGAGCTTACTGGTGCTCGACATGCCCTACTCTGTTTCGCGACCCACGTCGAAGCCGGATCGGCCCCCATGTGAAATCAAAGTAATTATATGACATTCCACGGTTTTTTCATAGAGTGCCACAGGTGGTAAAATTTTGCCCCTGTCGCGGCACATGCCTGTATGCCGCTTCGTTCGGCTTGCGGTCCGCATGCCGCCCGGGCCGGAAAATTCCTGGACAACGGGTTGGACTCGTTCGTTCAGGCGAAGTTCCCCTGAATGGCGGCGAGAGGTCACGGCCCGCGGGCCGCCGCCCATCCATGCATGGATCCGGGTGACGGGGCTGGCGTTAAGGCGCGTGGTCAACCCGGGCGCAAGCCTGTTTTCTGGAGTTTCCTCATGCCCGGTGCCGCAAGTCGGAATCCGCTGGTTCGTTTCGTCAGCAGTGGCAGCATCGTTGTACAGATCCTGATCGGTCTGGCCGTCGGCACCGCTGTCGGCCTGGCCCTGCCCGACAGCGGCAGGGCGGTGGGTGTGCTCGGTGATCTTTTCATCGGCGCGCTCAAGGCGGTGGCTCCCGTACTGGTCCTCGTGCTGGTGGCGGCTTCCATTTCCAATAAGAAAAGCACCGAGACGACGCATATCCGCCCCATACTTCTTTTGTATCTGCTGGGTACCTTCGCGGCCGCGCTGGTGGCGGTGATCGCCAGTTTCGCATGGCCCAGCGTTCTACAGCTGAAGGCGGTGGAAAGCACCCTGAATCCGCCCGAGTCCGTGATCGAGGTGCTGCGCACCCTCATCATGAGCGCGGTGGACAATCCGGTATCCGCGATCATGAATGCCAATTACATCGGGATCCTGGTGTGGGCCGTGGCCCTGGGCCTGGCGCTGCGCTCGGCGCATGGGGCGACCAAGAACGTGATGGCGGATCTGTCCCTGAGCATTTCGTATATCGTCCAGTGGGTCATCCGGCTGGCGCCCGTCGGGATATTCGGCCTGGTTGCCGCGATCGTGGCGGACAGCGGGCTGGATGCGCTGCTGGGCTATGCCCGATTGCTGATGGTGCTGGTAGGCTGCATGCTGTTCATTGCGCTGGTGGTCAATCCGCTCATTGTCTTCATCAGGCTGCGGCACAATCCGTATCCGCTGGTATTCACGTGCCTGCGCGAAAGCGCGGTGACCGCCTTCTTCACACGCAGTTCGGCCGCCAATATTCCGGTGAACATGCGTCTGTGCAAACGGCTGGGGCTGCATGAGGAAACCTATTCGGTATCCATCCCCCTGGGGGCGACCATCAACATGGCGGGCGCCGCCGTTACCATTACCGTGCTGACCCTGGCCGCCGTCAATACTCTGGGCATATCGGTGGACCTGCCCACGGCGCTGCTGCTGAGCGTACTGGCCACGGTGTGTGCCTGCGGGGCGGCGGGGGTGGCGGGGGGCTCGTTGCTGCTCATTCCGCTGGCTTGCAGCCTGTTCGGAATTTCCAACGACGTTGCCATGCAGGTGGTGGGGGTCGGTTTCGTGATCGGCGTGCTGCAGGATTCCACTGAAACCGCCCTGAATTCGTCCACCGATGTATTGTTCACGGCCGCGGGTTCGTATCAGGCGGGCGATCCGCCCCCGCGCATGCTGAACAGTGTGGATTGACCCAGGCTCAGCCCCGGGCCCAGTCTTCGATGAGACCCCACAGGTTTTCGGGCTGCCGCGCAATCGCGGTGGCTTCCCACGCGTGCAGGGTGGTGTCGGCCCCGCAATAGCCGTAGGCGGCCACCACGGTTGCCATGCCGGCGGCGCGGCCCGCCACGATGTCGCGCTGATCGTCGCCGATGTAAATGGCGTCTTGCGGCGCGAAGCCGGTCTTTTCCGCCGCATGCAGCAGTGGCGCGGGGTGGGGCTTGGGATGCGGCGTGGTGTCGCCGCCCACGGTGATGGCGCAGTGGCGGTACAGGCCCAGATGAACCACCAGCGGCACGGCCAGATATTCCACCTTGTTGGTGACGATGCCCCAGGTGTAGCCGTTTTCACGCAGCCCGGCCAGCAATTCCTTGATGCCGGGAAAGAGGGTGGTGCGATGGGTCATGCCCTGTTCGTATTCGGTCAGGAACTCGTCGCGGGCCGTATCGTATTCGGGATGATCGGGGTCCATGCCGAGCCCGGCCTTCAGCAGGCCGCGAGCACCGTGTGAAGCATAGCTCCGGTATTTTTCCAGCGGCAGCTCGGGCAGCCCCCGCCGCGCCCGCAGCACGTTGATGGCGGCGCCCAGATCGGGCGCGGTGTCGGCCAGGGTGCCGTCGAAGTCGAACAGTACGAGCTTGTTCATCGTCAGTTTGTCTCCTTGCGCGCGACGAGCAGATAGTTCACCGATGTATCGTCCGATAGTGAATATGTCCGGGTGATGGGATTGTATTCAAGGCCGGCAAAGGCGTGGGCCGACAGGCCCGAGTTGCGGACCGCGGCAGCGAGCTCGCTGGGCTTGATGAAGCTTTCGAAATTATGGGTGCCGCGCGGCAGCAGCCGCAGCATGTATTCCGCGCCTATGATGGCGAACAGGAAGGACTTGAGGTTGCGGTTGAGGGTCGAGAAGAAGATCCAGCCGCCCGGCTTCGCCAATGTGGCGCAGGCCTGGACGGTGGAGCCCGGGTCGGGCACGTGTTCCAGCATTTCCATGCAGGTCACGATATCGAATTCGCCGGGATGGCGCGCCGCCATGTCTTCAGCGCTGATGAGCTGGTAGTCGACCTTGACGCCGGACTCCAGGCCATGCAGGCGCGCGACTTTCAGGGATTTATCGGCCAGGTCGATGCCGGTGACGGCGGCGCCTTCCTGCGCCATGCTTTCGGAAAGAATGCCGCCGCCGCAGCCGACATCGAGCACTTTCCGGCCGGCCAGCGAGCCGGCGTACTGGCGGATCCAGCCCAGCCGCAGCGGATTGATGGCATGCAGGGGCTTGAACTCGCTTTCCGGGTCCCACCAGCGCGAGGCCAGGGCGCTGAATTTGTCGAGTTCGGCCTGGTCGGCATTGGGTGTTTGATCGGGCTTCTGCGCGGTGATGTTCATATCGTTGCCTTTGACCACGAGCCTGCATGCAAGCGTCGTCTTCAGGATGAGCGACGGGCAGGGGACAGTGGTGGACTGTTCCGTGTCCGGCGGTTCCGGGCGGCGTGCAGGCCGCGGGACGGACGTGCGAGGCGGTTCAGTAACGGGGAGCCCTTCATTACAAGAGCCGCCGCGCCGGTTCTGCCGGCCCGGGCCCACAAATGGATAAGGGCCCCGTATTACGGAGCCCTTATTGTAGTCGTGAATGCCGCAATCGGTCGTGGCGGGGTCACGATCCCGAATCTGTGTCTTGTACTTCAGGACAGAGCCGGATGGTGCGGCCCCGATAGCGGATTGACGACCTGCCCGCGAGGAAAGCGGTGAAGCTCCGGCCACGGTGGGCGGCCGGAGTTCATCACGAATTACCTGCGTGTACCGACGATCTCGATTTCCACGCGGCGGTTCTGTGCGCGGCCTTCGCGGGTGGCGTTGGAAGCGATCGGGCTGGTTTCGCCCTTGCCTTCGGTGTAGATGCGGTCGGAGGCGATGCCCTTGCTGACCAGGTAGTTCTTCACGGAATTGGCCCGGCGCTCGGACAGGCCCTGGTTGTACTGCTCGCTACCGATGGAGTCGGTGTGGCCCACGGCGATGAGGGTTTCGAGGTTCAGGGTTTCGACTTGACCAGCAACTTGGTCAAGAACCTGACGGCCTTCGGGCTTCAGAGTGTCTTTGTCGAAGTCGAAGAAGGTGTCTGCGTTGAGAACGACCTTGGTGGCGGTGGGAGCTACGACCGGAGGCTGGGCGGCGGCAACGGGCACGCCGTCGCAGCCGGGCACGCCGGTGGCGGGTGTCCAGAAAGCGTTACGCCAGCACAGTTCGTTGGTTCCGTTCATCCAAACGTCGCCAAACGGGTTGCGCCAGTTGTCGACGGTCTGTGCGGAGACTGCGCCGGTAGCCGTAGCGGCAGCGATAGCGAGTGCCAATGCGATTTTGGAGGGTTTGTTCATGTTTCTCCTCGTTTGAGCTTAATGCTGGTAAGTGACCGCAGCGAACCCCCGCCGCATATCAAGAAAACGGAGCCAGTATAGCAACGCGATGAGTGATCAAAGAATTGCGCTGGGTTTCATGCGTGTTAGGCCGAATCTTACGGCATTTCGCATGCCTTGTTTCAGCCTGGCCGGGGGAACCCCGCGATATGGACGGAATTATCCGGGAAGATTGGTTTAGTTGTTGGTTTTAGGCAACAAGAGAAAAGCCGCGCAAAGGTTCCGCAAAACGGATCGGACTCATGCGGGCCGGGGACCCGCTGCCGCGGGGCAGAGGCCCGTAGGTGCTAGAATCTACTATTCGCCCGCGTGCGGCCGTTTTCACGTTTTCAAGAGAAAGAGACTCAAGCTCCATGGATTCCTTCGCCAAGGAAACGCTTCCGATATCGCTCGAAGAGGAAATGCGGCGCAGTTACCTCGATTACGCCATGAGCGTAATCGTGGGGCGTGCCTTGCCCGACGTCCGGGACGGCCTCAAGCCCGTGCATCGGCGCGTGCTCTTCGCCATGCACGAACTGAACAACGATTGGAACCGGCCGTACAAGAAGTCGGCGCGCATCGTCGGTGACGTCATCGGTAAATATCACCCGCATGGCGACTCCGCCGTCTACGAGACCATCGTCCGCATGGCCCAGGACTTCTCGCTGCGCTACATGTTGGTGGACGGGCAGGGCAACTTCGGCTCGGTCGACGGCGACAGCGCCGCGGCCATGCGGTACACCGAGGTCCGCCTGGCAAAGATCGCGCACGAACTGCTGGCAGACATCGACCAGGAAACGGTCGACTTCGGTCCCAACTACGATGGCAGCGAGCACGAACCGCTGCTGCTGCCTTCGCGCCTGCCCAATCTGCTGGTCAACGGCAGCTCCGGCATTGCGGTGGGCATGGCCACCAACATTCCGCCCCACAACCTGGCGGAAGTGGTCGATGGCTGTTTGTTCTGCCTGCGCAATCCGGAATGCACCATCGACGAACTGATGGAAGTCATTCCGGCGCCCGACTTCCCTACGGGCGGCATCATCTATGGCATGTCGGGCGTGCGCGAAGGCTATCGCACGGGCCGTGGCCGGGTGGTCATGCGGGCCACGACCCACTTTGAAGACATCGACCGCGGCAGCCGCCAGGCCATCGTGGTGGATTCCCTTCCTTATCAGGTCAACAAGAAGACGCTGCAGGAAAAGATCGCGGAACTCGTCAACGAGAAGCGCATCGAGGGGATCTCCGATATCCGCGATGAATCCGACAAGGACGGCATGCGGCTCGTCATCGAGCTCAAGCGCGGCGAAGTGCCCGAAGTCGTTCTCAACAATCTATATAAGAATACCCAGCTTCAGGATACCTTCGGCATGAACCTGGTGGCGCTGGTCGATGGCCAGCCCCGCCTGCTGAATCTCAAGCAGATGGTCGTCCACTTCCTGTCGCACCGGCGCGAAGTGGTCACCCGCCGCACGGTGTTCCAGCTTCGCAAGGCCCGCGAGCGCGGCCACGTGCTGGAAGGCCTGGCGGTGGCGCTGGCCAATATCGACGACTTCATCGCGATCATCCGGGCCGCGCCCACGCCGCCGGTGGCGCGCCAGGAACTGATGGCGCGCCGCTGGGATTCTTCCCTGGTGCGCGAAATGCTGCAGCGGGCCGACGAGGGCGGTACCGTGGGCGGGCGCGCCGCCTACCGGCCCGACTCCCTGTCGGCCGAGTTCGGCCTGCAGGAAGACGGCCTGTACCGCCTCAGCGAAGTGCAGGCCCAGGAAATCCTGAACATGCGCCTGCAGCGCCTTACAGGTCTGGAGCAGGACAAGATCGTCGGCGAATACCGCGACATCATGGCCACCATCGCCGATCTGCTGGACATTCTTGCCCGCCCGGAGCGCATCACGCAGATCATCGTCGACGAGCTCCAGGCGCTCAAGGCCGAATACTCCGTGGGCGCCAAGGATGTGCGCCGCTCCGAGATCGAGCACAACGCCGCCGAGATCGATACCGAAGACCTGATTACGCCCATGGACATGGTCGTGACCCTTTCGCACACCGGCTATATAAAGAGCCAGCCGCTGTCCGAATACCGGTCCCAGCGCCGGGGCGGGCGCGGCAAGCAGGCCACCGCCATGAAGGAAGACGACTGGATCGACCAGCTCTTCATCGCCAATACCCATGACTTCCTGCTGTGCTTTTCCGACCGGGGGCGCGTCTATTGGCTGAAGGTCTGGGAAGTGCCCTCGGGTTCGAGGAATTCCCGTGGCCGGCCCATCGTCAACATGTTCCCGCTGGCCGACGGCGAAAAAATCACCGTGGTGCTGAGTGTCAAGGAATTCAGCGACGAGCAGTTCGTCTTCATGGCGACTTCGCGTGGCGTGGTCAAGAAAACGCCGCTTTCCGACTTCTCCAATCCGCGCAAGGCCGGCATCATCGCCGTGGCGCTCGACGAGGGTGATTTCCTCATCGGCGCCGATCTCACCGACGGCGAGCATGACGTCATGCTGTTTTCCGACGCCGGCAAGGCCGTGCGCTTCGACGAAAACGACGTGCGGCCCATGGGCAGGCCGGCGCGCGGCGTGCGCGGCATGACGCTGGAAGACGGCCAGTCGGTGATTGCCCTGCTGGTCGCGGGCGACGAGTCGCAGACGGTGCTCACGGCAACCGAGAACGGCTTCGGCAAGCGCACTCCCATTGTTGAATACACCCGCCATGGCCGGGGCACCAAGGGCATGATCGCCATCCAGACTTCGACGCGCAACGGCAAGGTGGTCGGTGCGGTGCTGGTCGAGCCCGATGACGAGATCATGCTCATCACGACCGGCGGCGTGCTGGTGCGCACCCGCGTATCCGAAATACGCGAAATGGGCCGTGCCACGCAGGGTGTGACGCTCATCAGCGTGGATGACGGCAGCATGCTTTCGGGCGTGCGCCGCGTCGTCGAAAGCGACATCGACGACGAGCCCGACGAAATCCAGGTGATTGCTGAAACGCCGGGTGGCGAATTCACGCCGGATGCCGGGGCCGATGATGTGTCGGTCGATTTCGAGTCCGGTGGTGTCAATGGGGTGGTGCGGGAAGACGATGACACAGGTGCCGCGGGCGGCGACGCCAACGATGAATCGGGAGACGAGGAATGACCACGGTGCCGGGCGAACGGCCCGTTTTTCAGGGTGAAAACAGACAGGGCCGGCCGCTCGCGCAGCCTGCGGCTGGCATGAACGAGGGCGGACGCCCCTGGAATTTTTCGGCCGGGCCTTCCGCTTTGCCCCTGGAAGTCCTCGAACAGGCCGCCAGGGAAATGACGGATTGGCGCGGCAGCGGCATGTCGGTCATGGAAATGAGCCACCGGGGCAGGCATTTCACCAGCATCCGTGACGAGGCGCTGGCCGACCTGCGCGAGCTGCTGGCCGTGCCCGACGAATTCGAGATCCTCTTCATGCAGGGCGGAGCGACGGCCGAGAACGCCATCGTTCCGATGAACCTCATCGGTCGCAACGGCGCGGGCAAGGCCGACTACATCCTGTCCGGGTCCTGGTCCGTCAAATCCCACGCGGAAGCGCGCCGTTACGGCGATATCGCGCTGGCCGCCAGCAGCGGCGACGCGGCGGTGATCGACGGCGCCCGGCAGGCTCCCTGGACATGGTTTCCTTCGCCGGACACCTGGAAAATCCGGCCCGACGCGGCCTATCTGCATCTGTGCGGCAACGAGACCATAGGCGGCGTGGAGTTCGCGCAATGGCCTTCGCTGGCGGATCTCGGCGCGCCCGGCGTGCCGCTGGTGGTGGACGTTTCTTCCCACTTCCTGTCCAGGCCCATCGATTTCACCGGCGTCGGCATGGTCTATGCCGGGGCCCAGAAGAACGCCGGCCCGGCCGGGGTCACGGTGGTGATCGTGCGCAAGGACCTGATCGGCCATGCGCTGCCCATCTGTCCCTCGGCCTTCGATTACGCCAAAGTGGCGGAGGCGGGGTCCATGTTCAATACGCCGCCCACCTATGCCATCTATATTGCCGGCCTGGTCTTCAAGTGGCTCAAGCGCAAGGGTGGCGTTGCCGCCATTGAAGCCGAAAACATCCGCAAGGCGCAGGCCCTCTACGCGTTTCTGGATACGTCCGGGTTCTATCTGAGCACGGTGCACAAGCCCGTGCGCTCTCGCATGAACGCGCCGTTTTTCCTGCGCGACGAATCCCTGAACGCGGAATTCCTCGCTCAGGCGGATGCGCGCGGGCTGACCCAGCTCAAGGGCCACAAGAGCGTCGGCGGCATGCGCGCTTCCATCTATAACGCCGTGCCTTTCGAAGGCGTGCAGGCATTGATCACCTTCATGCAGGAATTCGAACGACAATATGGATAACACCTTGCTTGCCCGCTTGCAGCCTCTGCGCCAGCGTATCGACGAAATCGACGAACAGCTTCTCCAGTTGCTCAATGAGCGCGCCCGCACGGCGCAGGCCGTGGGCGATATCAAGAAAGAATTCGATGTCGATGGCCCGGTGCTCAAGCCGGAGCGCGAAGCCGTCATCATCCGTTCCTTGCAGGCGCGCAACCCGGGGCCGTTCACGCCCGAGGCCATCGACGCCGTGTGGACGCAGATCATTTCCACCTGTCGCGGACTCGAAAGCGTACTGACGGTCGCCTACCTGGGCCCGCAAGGCTCGTTTTCCGAGCAGGCGGCGTTCGAGCATTTCGGCCACGCCATCCAACCGGTGCGCTGCGATTCCTTCGACGAGGTGTTCAGGGCGGTGGAAGCCGGCCAGGCCGACGTCGGCGTCGTGCCGGTCGAGAACTCCACGGAAGGCGCGGTGAACCGCACGCTCGATCTTCTGTTGAATTCGCCCCTGAAGATCATCGGCGAACGCTCCATCAAGATCCACCACAATCTGCTGACCAGTTCAGGCACCATGGCGGGGGTCAGGCGCATCGTGGCGCATCCGCAGGCGCTTGCTCAGTGCCGGGACTGGCTCACGCGCCATTATCCCGGGCTGCCTCTGGATGCCGCATCCAGCAATAGCGAAGCGGCCCGCCTGGCCTCGCAGGACCCGACCGTCGCGGCGATCGCCGGCGACCATGCGGCGCACGCCTGGGAACTGCAGGCCGTGTCCGCCGGCATCCAGGACGACCCCCAGAACCGCACGCGCTTTCTTGCCGTGGGCAAGATCGAGACCCTGCCCACGGGCGACGACCAGACCAGCATCATCCTGGCGGTGCCCAATCGCGCCGGCGCCGTCTACAGCATGCTGGCGCCGCTGGCGGGCAATGGTGTCTCGATGACCCGCTTCGAGTCGCGTCCCGCCCGCACCGGCCAGTGGGAATATTATTTCTACGTGGACATGCTGGGCCATCGCAACGATCCGATGGTCGGCAAGGCGCTCGGCGAACTCAAGAAGGAAGTCGCCTTCTTCAAGGAGCTGGGCTCCTACCCCCGGCAATAAGGGGAAGGTGTGCACGATCAACAACCGTCAGGCGGCCCCGCTGCGGCGCCGCCCGTGCTTGCCGTCGTCGGTGTCGGGCTGATCGGCGGGTCGTTCGCCGCGGCGCTGCGCCAGGCCGGGGCGGTCGGGCGCGTGCTGGGCGTCGGGCGCAACCGCAAATCGCTGCAGCAGGCCGTCGAACTCGGCCTCGTCGATGCAGAAGCCACGCTTGCCGAGGCGGCGGCGCAGGCTGACATCATTCTGCTGTCGGTTCCGGTCGGCGCGACCGGGGCGGCGCTGGAGGCCCTGCGTCCGGCGCTGAGGCCCGGCACGCTGATCACCGATGCGGGCAGCACCAAAGTGAATGTGGTGCAGGCGGCTCGCGCGGCCCTGGGCGACCGCGTGGCCCAGTTCATTCCGGGGCACCCGATCGCGGGGGCGGAAACGACAGGCCCGGCGGCGGCCGCGCCCCGCCTTTACGAAGGGCGCACCGTCATCCTGACGCCCCTCGATGAAAACAGCGCCGAGGACCGGTTGCGGATCACACGCCTATGGGAAGCCTGCGGCGCCCGCGTCCTGATCATGGAACCTGAAACGCACGACATCGTGCTGGCGTCGGTCAGCCATGTGCCTCACTTCCTTTCCTCGGTCTATATGTGGCAGGTCGCCAGTGCGGCGAACTCCGATGTGCGCATGGAGCTGGCGGGCAGCGGGTTTCGCGATTTCACCCGCATCGCGGCCGGATCCCCCGAAATGTGGCGCGACATCTTCCTGGCCAATCGTGGCGCCGTCCTGTCGGAACTTGCCGAAGTGCGCAAGGCGCTCGATCACGCTGAACAGGCCCTGCTGGCCGGCGACGCCCAGCAGCTTCATGATTTCCTGGAACGCGCCGCGCTGGCGCGGCGCTTCTGGGGCAGCCGGAGCGGCTTGAAATGACTACCCATCGCAGTGCGGACATTCTTCCTGAACAACTCGTGCTGGCGCCGGCCAGCGGCGCCAGCGGCACCATGACGTTGCCCGGCTCCAAGAGCATCTCCAACCGTGCATTGCTGATCGCCGCGCTGGCGGAGGGGCGGACGGTGCTGCATGGCCTGCTGGATTCGGATGACACGCGGGTCATGCTGGCGTCCCTGCGCACGCTGGGCATCTCGCTGGAGCGGACCGCCGGCGGCGCGCTGGCCGTGGAGGGCGCGGCGCGTTTTCCCGTCGAGGCGGCGAGCCTGTTCCTGGGCAATGCCGGTACGGCCTTCCGGCCGCTGACCGCGGCGCTGGCCGTGCAGGGGGGCGCCTATGAACTGTCGGGCGTACCGCGCATGCACGAGCGGCCCATCGGCGACCTGGTGGATGCCTTGCGCACGCTCGGGGCGGATATCGATTATCTCGGTACGACGGGCTATCCCCCCCTGCGCATCGGCCGGGGCAGGCCCGATGGCAGCCGCCCCCTGCGTGTCAGGGGCAATGTCTCCAGCCAGTTTCTGACGGCGCTGCTGCTGGCCGCGCCGCTGCTGGCGGGCTCGTCAGCCGCCGATGTCGTGATCGACGTGGATGGCGAACTGATCTCCCGGCCCTATATCCTGATCACCTTGAACCTGATGGCGCGCTTCGGCGTGCGGGTCGAAAGACAGGGCTGGCAGCGTTTCATCGTGCCCGCCGGCGCACGCTACCGCTCGCCGGGCGAATACGTCATCGAGGGCGACGCGTCGTCGGCCTCGTATTTCATGGCGCTGGGCGCCATCGGCGGCGGGCCGGTTCGCATTCTCGGTGCCGGCGAGGACAGCATCCAGGGCGACATGGCGTTCGCCGACGTGGTGCGCGGCATGGGGGCCGTCGTCACCATGGAGCCGGACTCCGTCGAGGTCTCGGGCGTCCGGGTGGCCGCGGGCGACCGCCTGCGGGCCTTCGACCGTGATTTCAATCTGATTCCCGACGCCGCCATGACGGCGGCGGCGATGGCGCTGTATGCGGATGGCCCCTGCCTGCTGCGCAATATCGGCAGCTGGCGCGTCAAGGAAACCGACCGCATCCACGCCATGCATACCGAGCTTGCCAAGCTGGGGGCCAGGGTCGAATCGGGGCCGGACTGGCTGAAGGTGTTTCCCGTGGAGCCGGGAGCCTGGCGCAGCGCGGAAATCGGCACCTACGACGACCATCGCATGGCCATGTGCTTCTCGCTGGCGGCCTTCGGCGGCGTGCCCGTGACCATTCTCGATCCCGCTTGCGTCGGCAAGACCTTTCCAGAATACTTCAGCGTTTATCAAAGCCTGGTGCAGCCATGAGCCCATCTTCCGCCGCCCCGGTCATCACCATCGACGGCCCGACCGCTTCGGGGAAGGGAACCATTGCCGGCAGGGTGGCCGGCCGTCTGGGCTGGGCGGTGCTGGACAGCGGCGCGCTCTATCGCCTGACCGCGCTGGGCGTGCTGCGTTCCGGATGCGGCGCCGATGATGTCGACGGCGTGGCCGGAGTCGCCGCCCGCCTGGACGTCGTGTTCCAGGGGGAGCGCATCCTGCTCGGCGGCGAGGACGTGGCCGGGGCGATACGCGAAGAGCATATCGGCAATCTCGCGTCGCGCATCGCGGCCTATCCGCCGGTGCGTGCGGCCTTGCTGCAGCGCCAGCGCGATTTCCGGCGGCATCCCGGCCTGGTGGCCGACGGCCGCGACATGGGAACGGTGGTCTTTCCCGATGCCCCGCTCAAGATCTTCCTCGTCGCCGATGTCGAGGCCCGGGCGGAAAGGCGCTATAAGCAGTTGAAGGGAAAGGGCTTTTCTGTTAATCTATCCGACCTTTTGGAAGATATGCGCATTCGGGATCAGCGGGATCGCGATCGGGCGAGCGCGCCGCTCGTGCCGGCGGAAGACGCCGTCATGATCGATTCTTCCGCTCTCAGCATCGAACAGACGGTCGAGGCGGTTCTCGATCTTTGGTCGAAGAAGGTGTTTTAAGGCGTTTCCAGGCAATGGGTGCCGGCATCGGGCCGTCGCCCCGCCAGAAGCGATTTCATCAACTCCACTGGGGCGACCTGGTGTGTTTTTACCGGCCATTCCGGCCAATGGATCACTAATGTCCACCATCAATCTGGAAGCCGCACTGGGCGGCGAAAGCTTTGCCGATCTCTTCAACGAAAGCGTCAAGAACCAGGACATGAAGTCCGGTGAGGTGATTTCGGCTGAAGTTGTGCGCATCGACCACAATTTCGTCGTGGTCAATGCGGGCCTCAAGTCCGAGGCCCTGATTCCCCTCGAAGAATTCCTGAACGACCAGGGCGAACTCGAAGTCGAAGCCGGGGATTTCGTCTCCGTGGCCATCGATTCCCTCGAGAACGGCTATGGCGACACCATCCTGTCGCGCGACCGGGCCAAGCGCCTGTCGGCATGGCTGCAGCTCGAGCAGGCGCTCGAATCCGGCGAACTGGTCAACGGCACCATCACCGGCAAGGTGAAGGGCGGCCTCACCGTCATGACCAACGCCATCCGCGCCTTCCTGCCCGGTTCGCTGGTGGATCTGCGTCCGGTCAAGGACACCACTCCGTACGAAGGCAAGACGCTTGAATTCAAGGTCATCAAACTCGACCGCAAGCGCAACAACGTCGTGCTGTCGCGCCGCGCCGTGCTCGAAGCCAGCATGGGCGAAGAGCGCCAGAAGCTGCTCGAAACGCTGCACGAAGGCGCGATCGTCAAGGGCATCGTCAAGAACATCACCGACTACGGTGCGTTCGTCGACCTGGGCGGCATCGATGGCCTGCTGCACATCACCGACATGGCATGGCGCCGCGTGCGTCATCCTTCCGAAGTCCTGCAGGTGGGCCAGGAAGTCGAAGCCAAGGTCCTCAAGTTCGACCAGGAAAAGAGCCGTGTCTCCCTGGGTGTCAAGCAGCTGGGCGAAGATCCCTGGATCGGCCTCGCGCGCCGCTACCCGCAAGGCACGCGCCTGTTCGGCAAGGTCACCAACCTGACCGACTACGGTGCGTTCGTCGAAGTGGAAGACGGCATCGAAGGCCTGGTGCACGTGTCCGAAATGGACTGGACCAACAAGAACGTCGATCCGCGCAAGGTCGTCACCCTGGGCGAAGAAGTCGAAGTCATGGTCCTGGAAATCGACGAAGACCGCCGCCGCATTTCGCTGGGCATGAAGCAGTGCCGCCAGAATCCCTGGGAAGAGTTCTCGATCAACTTCAAGCGTGGCGACAAGGTCCATGGCGCCATCAAGTCGATCACCGACTTCGGCGTGTTCGTCGGGCTGCCCGGCGGCATCGACGGCCTGGTCCACCTGTCCGACCTGTCCTGGAGCGAGTCCGGCGAGGAAGCCGTCCGCAACTACAAGAAGGGCGACGAAATCGATGCCGTGGTCCTGGCCATCGACACCGACAAGGAACGCATCTCCCTGGGCGTCAAGCAGCTGGAAGGCGACCCCTTCAACAACTACGTCGCCACCTATGACAAGGGCGCCGTGGTTCAGGGCGTCGTCAAGTCGGTCGAGCCCAAGGGCGCCGTGGTGACCCTGTCGGTCGATGTCGAAGGCTATCTGCGTGCTTCCGAAGTGGCCGCCGGCCGTGTGGAAGACGCTACCGCCGTCCTGAAGGCCGGCGACGAAATCGAAACGATGATCCTCAACGTCGATCGCAAGTCACGTTCGATCCAGCTTTCGATCAAGGCGCGCGAAAACGCCGAAACGGCCAGCACGATCCAGCGCATGTCCGAAGCCAGCGCTTCCTCCGGCACCACCAACCTGGGTGCGCTGCTGAAGGCCAAGCTGGATCAGGCCCGCGACGACGGTTGATGGCGTGACCAAGTCAGAGCTGATTGCGATACTTGCCGGCCGCTATCCGCAGCTGGCGGTTCGTGATACGGACATCGCGGTCAAGACCATGCTCGAAGCCATGACCCAGGCCCTGGCCTCGGGTCAGCGCATCGAGATCCGTGGCTTCGGCAGTTTCTCGTTGTCGGCGCGTTCGCCGCGTATCGGCCGCAATCCCAAATCGGGCGAGAAAGTGATGGTGCCTGGCAAGCAGGTGCCTCATTTCAAGGCCGGCAAGGAATTGCGTGAACGCGTCGATTCCGCTTCCCGCGAAGACCCGGCCCACGAAGCCGGGCTGGCGCCGTCGGGACTCGACCGCGACACCATCGACTACTGATCGTCCGCCGCGGCCGGCACGCCGGCCAGGGCCCCCGTTCCTGAATCGCCCCGCAAGGGCAAGGTGGTTCAGGAACGGGGGCCTTCTTTTTGCCTGACGAATCGGAGCCCCCTGCAAGCGGCGACGTGGACAGCAACCCGAAGGCGCAACGTGGGGGTCTTCTTTTTGCCGCCGGGCCGCCCCAAGGCAAAAAAGCGCCCCCTTGGGATGAGCCCGGACATGGGACAGTGCCTGCGCACTGTTCCATGCCTGGCGAATCCGAGCAGCATGCAGGCTGCGAGGTGGGCAACCCGAAGGCGCAACGTGGGGCTTTCTTTCCTTTGCGCCGCCCATTTCCCCTTACAATTGAACCGTTCTGCATCCCTGGAGTTTCGTATGCGGTATCTGGTCTGGATCCTGCGGCTGGTCGTATTCGTCGTCGTCTTGTTGTTCGCCTTGAAGAACACGGGGCCGGTCGATGTCAATTTCTTTGCGGATCATGTCGTTTCAGGTGTGCCGCTGATTGTCGTCATGCTGGCGGTGTTCATTCTGGGCGCGCTGTTCGGCCTGCTGATCACGGCGCCTTCCGTCATCCGGCGCCGCCGCGAAGCCGCCCGGCTGCGCCGGGAACTGGCCCGCCTGGAAGAAAAATACCGGCAGCCCGCCGCCCCCCAGGAAGCGGCAGTCGCCCCCGAAACGGTGGCACCGCTCGCACCGCTGTAAGGCGCCGCTTCGATATAGAGGACGATCGTGGATTTTCAAACGTGGTGGCTCATCTTCGTGCCGCTGTTGTTCGCGCTGGGCTGGATCGCCGCCCGGGTGGACTTCCGGCAGATGTTGTCCGAAACCCGCTCGCTGCCCAATTCCTATTTCAAGGGCCTGAATTTTCTTCTGAACGAAGAGCCTGACCGCGCCATCGACGCGTTCGTGGAGGTCGCCAAGCTCGACCCTGAAACCACCGAACTCCACTTCGCGTTGGGCAGCCTGTTTCGCCGCCGTGGCGAAATGGAGCGTGCCATCCGCGTGCATCAGAGCCTGTTGTCCCGCTCCGACCTGCCGCAGGCCGACCGCGAGGCGGCGCAGCATGAACTCGCTCAGGATTTTCTCAAGGCCGGCATGCTCGACCGCGCCGAACAGGCCTTTGAGTCGGTGCTCGATACGCGCTATGCCGTGCCGGCGGTGCGAGCGCTGATACGCATCTACGAATCCGAACATGATTGGCCTCGCGCCATCGAGGCCGTGAAGCGGCTGCGCGCCCTGGTCGACGAGCCGGTGCCGCAACTGGTGCATTATCACTGCGAAATGGCGCTTGCCGCGATGACGGCGCGGCCGGGGGATCCGGCGGCCGCCGAGGCCGCGCTCGACGCGGCCGACAATGCGGCGCGCGAACTGCGCAAGGATAACGGCAGCGCCGCTTCCGAAGTGCGCATCGCCATACTGCGGGCGCGTCTGGCGGCCATGCAGGGCAGCACGGAAGGCGAGCGCAAATACCTGACCTCGGTGCTGGATATCGCGCCGTCTTATGCGAGTCTGGTCGCCGCCGACGTGCTGGAATCCTATCGCAAGCTGGGCCAGGCGCCCGAAGGCCTGGAGCTGCTGCGCGAACACTATGGGCGCCACCCCTCGCTGGATGTGTTCAACGTGGTATTCCGCGAGATCCGCGGTCAGCAGGGCCATCGCCCCGCCTGGGCCTTCGCCCGCGACGCCTTGCGGGCCCAGCCGTCCATGCTCGGGCTGGATCGCCTCCTGGAAGTCGAGCTGGCCTCGGGGGAAACCCGGCCGCGCGAGTATTCGGCAGTGGCCGAGCAGGTGGCCGGCCAGGCCGGCCATGCCACGCCCCTGGCCGTGCTCGAAATCGCGGCGGGCGCCGACTTCAGCCTGTTGCGTTCCATCATCCACCGGCATACGCAGCGGCTGGACCGCTACGCCTGCCAGGTCTGTGGGTTCGAAGCCCGGAACTTCTATTGGCAATGTCCGGGCTGCAATTCCTGGGAAACCTATCAACCCCGACGTCTGGAA
The DNA here is from genome assembly GCA_013416455.1 of Alcaligenaceae bacterium. Lineage (GTDB taxonomy): Bacteria > Pseudomonadota > Gammaproteobacteria > Burkholderiales > Burkholderiaceae_B > Yanghanlia. The sequence goes on from JACCES010000006.1 coordinate 33,758, forward strand.
GAAATCAAATGACCACGCGCCAAAGCGCAAGCCTTGCTCCTCAGGGCGAGGCCGGGGGCCTGGGCGCCTTCCCCGTGGCCAGGGCGCGGGAAATAAAGATACTGGTGATCGGCGATGTGATGCTCGACCGCTATTGGTTCGGCGAGGTCGAGCGCATCTCTCCCGAGGCTCCCGTACCGGTGGTGCGGGTGGCCCGCCGTGAAGACCGCCTGGGCGGCGCGGCCAACGTGGCCCGCAATATCGTCGCTCTGGGCGCGGGCGCCGCGCTCATGGGGCTGGTCGGAAACGACGAGGCGGGCGAGAAGATCGCGCTTCTGGCCGGCCAGGAAGGCATCCAGGCCAGGCTGGTCACCGATGCCCGGATGCATACGACGCTGAAGATGCGGGTGCTCGGCCGGCAGCAGCAGCTGCTGCGGGTCGATTTCGAGGAACAGCCCGGCGATGGCGGGCTCGCTGCGCTGATGGCGGGCGCGCGTTCCGCGATGGCGGGTTGCGACGTCGTCGTCCTGTCGGATTATTCCAAAGGCTGTCTGTCCCGCGTCGAGGACCTGATCGCGTTGGCGCGCGAGGCCGGGCTGCCCGTGCTGGTGGACCCCAAGGGCCACGACTATGCCCGTTATCGGGGGGCCACCATCATTACGCCCAATCGCGCGGAAATGGCGCAGGCGGTCGGCGCCTGGACGGACGAGTCCGATCTCGAGCGCCGCGCCCAGGCGCTGCGGCAGGAATTGCGGCTCGATGCGCTGCTGATCACCCGATCCGAACAGGGCATGACGCTGTTTTCCGCCGGTGGGCGCCATCATATCGACGCCCAGGCCCATGAAGTCTTCGATGTGTCCGGAGCCGGCGATACGGTGCTGGCCACCCTGGCGGTGGCGCGGGCGTCGGGCCTGAGCTGGGAAGCGGCGGTGGGATGGGCCAACCGGGCCGGCGGCATTGTCGTCGGCAAGCTCGGCACCTCAGTGGTTACAGCAGGAGAACTATCATGATCGTGGTTACCGGTGGCGCCGGTTTCATAGGCAGCAATCTGGTGCGGGGCCTGAATCGCCGCGGCTATACCGATATTCTGGTCGTGGACGATCTCACCGAAGGCGACAAGTTCCGCAATCTGGTGGGATGCGAGATCGCCGACTACCAGCACAAGGACGATTTCCGCGAACGGGTCCGGCAGGGCGACCTGCCGCCCATCGAGGCCGTCCTGCACCAGGGCGCGTGTTCCGACACGACCGAGCGCAACGGGCACTATATGCTGGACAACAACTACCGCGTCACGCTCGAATGGTTCGAACTCTGCCAGCGGCGGCGCATTCCCTTCGTCTATGCGTCGTCGGCCGCCGTCTATGGGCCCGGCCCCGTCTATGCCGAGGAACCGGCCAATGAAGCGCCGCTGAATGTCTACGGGTACTCCAAGTATCTGTTCGACCAGGTGCTGCGCCGCCGCATGCGCGATCTTTCCGCGCCGGTCGTGGGTTTGCGCTATTTCAACGTCTACGGCCCGCAGGAACAGCACAAGGGCCGCATGGCTTCGGTCGCCTTCCACAATTTCAATGAGTTCATGCAGGGCGGCCATGTGCGTCTTTTCGGCGGCTGGGACGGCTATGGCGATGGCGGGCAGATGCGCGACTTCATACACGTCGATGACGTTGTCGATGTGAACCTGCATTTCATCGACCATCCGGAAGTCTCGGGCATCTTCAACTGCGGCACCGGGCGGGCCCAGCCTTTCAACGACGTGGCTTCCAGCGTGGTGAATGCCATCCGCCGCTCCCGCAACGAACCCGAGTTGACGCTGGACGAGCAGGTTGCCCAGGGGTTGCTGCGCTACATCCCCTTTCCGGACGATCTCAAAGGGCGCTACCAGAGCCACACACAGGCCGATCTCACGCAGCTGCGGGCCGCCGGCTACGACCGGCCCTTCCGCGACGTGCAAGCGGGCGTGGCGCGATACATGGAGCGCTTGCTGGGGCGGTGATCCGCCGCTTCCAGGCCGGCGCTCCCGCTCCTTTCGATCCGTGCGTGGCTTTACGCATGGACCGATGCCGGCGCCGGGCCTGTCCCGGGAGGGTTCGGTGTTCCATCATGAAAGCCGAGGTCCAGGCCGCCGGCATTCCGCTTCCGGCCGCGGGCTTCGCCCTTCAGGAGCCTTCAATGAACCCTTTTCTCGATTCCACCGTTGCCACGCCCCGGCCCGGCGCAAGCTGGTGCCGGCCCTCCCGCCGCCTTCCCCGCAACCGGCCGGGGCGGCACGCCGCCACGCCGCGGGCGTCGGAGCCTCGCGGCGGGGCGCCCGGCCGGAAGCGCCCGCCCGGCCCCGGCCTGAGGCGGGCGGGGCAGGTGCTGCGCGCCCTTGCCTTCGCGGGTTCGCTGCTGTTGCCGGGGGCCGCGCTGGCGGTCGACATCAACACGGCCACGCCCGAGCAATTGCTCGAAGTGAAAGGCATCGGCCCCAAAATGGCGCAGGTCATCATCGAAGAACGCGAACGCGGCGGCCGCTTCGCGTCCATTGATGACGTTTCCGATCGCGTCAAGGGCATAGGGCCCAAGAAAGCCGCGGCCATGCAGGCCTCGGGCCTGACGGTCGGCGTGGCCGAGCTGTCTTCCGCCTCCGGGGATGGGGGCGGGCGGGCGCCGGCCGCCGGCGCCACCAGAAGAAATCGTTGAGGCTTCGCGGCCGATCGTCTGCAAACGGCTTCGCCGGTGTATGATTTTGCGCATGAAGAACTATCCCACCATCGAAGACATCATCGGCGCGACACCCATGGTGCGCCTGCAGCGCCTGCCCGGCGATGCGGGCGAGCCGCGCGGCAACGTGATACTGGCCAAGCTGGAAGGCAACAATCCGGCGGGCTCGGTCAAGGACCGTCCCGCCATTTCCATGATCCGCGAAGCCGAAGCCCGCGGCGAGATCCAGCGAGGCGATACGATCATCGAGGCCACCAGCGGCAATACCGGCATCGCGCTGGCCATGGCGGCGGCGGTCCGCGGTTACAAGATGATCCTCATCATGCCGGACAACCTGTCCGTGGAGCGCCGCGCATCCATGACGGCCTACGGCGCCGAACTCATCCTGACGCCGGCCGATCAGGGCGGCATGGAATACGCCCGCGACCTCGCCGCCAGAATGCAGGCCGAGGGCAAGGGCAAGGTGCTCGACCAGTTTGCGAATGCCGACAATCCGCTTGCCCACTTGCAGGGCACCGGCCCCGAAATCTGGGACCAGACCGATGGCGGCGTGACACATTTCGTCAGCGCCATGGGCACTACCGGCACCATCATGGGGGTCAGCGAATACCTCAAGTCCCGCAATCCACGGATCCAGGTGGTGGGCGCCCAGCCCGCGGAAGGGTCGCAGATTCCCGGCATCCGCAAATGGCCGGAAGCCTACCTGCCCAAGATCTATCAGGCCAGCCGGGTGGATGCGTTCGAATCCATTTCGCAGTCCGAGGCTGAAGACATGGCGCGGCGGCTGGCGGCCGAAGAAGGCATCTTCGGCGGGATTTCCTCCGCGGGCGCGCTGGTCGCGGCCCTGCGCGTTGCGCAGCGCGTGGAAAACGCCACCATCGTGTTCATCGTCTGCGACCGCGGCGACCGCTATCTGTCGACCGGCGTATTCAACTGAGCCGTGGCCGGCGCGGGCAGCGCCCGGGCACCCATGCGGTGTTCGAGCTCCTGCGCCAGATCCGCCACTGAGCTGGCATAGAAATAGCTGCGGTTGTAGTGGGTCAGGGCGAAGAAATTCGGCGTGCCCACCCGGTATTCGACCGTGTCGCGGGGCTCGTCGACCAGGTTGACCACGCCCATTTCATGCTGCTTCCAGCTGGCGGCGCCGGGCGGGGCGGTGGCGCCGGCGGCGCTCAGCTGCGCCCAGTTCAGCGTGGGCGTCAAGCCGCCCGTGACCAGGGCCCCGGCATTGGCGGGCGGTGTCACCGGCGCGAACACCGGCAGCCCCGGCACCCAGCCGTGCAGGCGCAGGAAACGCGCCACCGATACGATGGCGTCGGTGGTGCTGCCGTGCAGGTCGATGCGGCCGTCGTGGTCGCCGTCGGCCGCATAGCGCATCAGGCTGCCCGGCATGAACTGGGGCAGGCCCATGGCGCCGGCGAACGAGCCGCTCACCTGGCGGGCGTTCAGTTTTTTTTCGTAATCCAGCTGGATCAGGTCGGCCAGCTGGTTGCGGAACAGGTGACCGCGTTCCGGCCGTTTGGCATCGGGATAGCGGAACCCCAGAGTGGCCAGGGCATCCAGCACCCTGAAGTCGCCGGTGTGCCGTCCGTAGACGGTTTCCACGCCGATGATGGCCACGATGATGGCAGCCGGGACACCGTATTCCTGCTGGGTGCGGTGAAGGTCCGCCGCGTTCTCTTCCCAGAATTGCCGGCCGCTGCGGATGCGTACGGGTTCCACGAAACGATTGCGGTAAGTCACCCAGCTGCGCCGTATCCGTGTTCCGGATGGCGCCATGAGACGCGCGGCCGTGGCGTTGTATTGCGCTTCCAGCAACAATGCCCGCACGTGTTCGAGCGGCAGCTGCCGCAAATCGGCCACTTCGAGGGCAAAGGCTTCGATATCCGGGTCGAGTACGCCGGCCGATGTGCTGAAAGGGCGGCTGGAAACTTCCGAGCGCCCGGCGTGGATTTCCGGGGCATCGTCGGCGGGGTTCACCCCAGCCAGTGGGGCGGGCGCGCCACCGCCGGCCGCCGCCGCGGCCATGCGCGGTTGTGCCGTGTCCGTCGTTTGCTGGCTGGCGCAGGCTGTGGTCAACAGCGCCAGAAGGACTGCTTGCAAAATGCGGGTGCGTCTGAACATAATCGACCTTTATGGAGACACTATACCTTACCAGCCCGGCGTGCCGGCGGCACGAAATGGGCAGCTGGCATCCCGAATGCCCGGAAAGGCTCGACGCCATCAATGACCATCTGCTGTCGGCCGGAATCATGCCATTGCTCGACGCCATGGACAACTCGCGCCTGGCCACCGAAACCGAAGTCCTGCGGGTGCATACGGCCGCCCATCTCGACCATCTCAAGCGTCTGGCCCCCGTTTCCGGCTATGCCGAAATCGATGGCGACACCTTCATGAATGCCCACACGCTGGCCGCCGCCTTCGAGGCGGCCGGCGCGGGCATCGCGGCCGTCGATGCGGTGATGCGGGGCGAGGCCTCGTCGGCGTTCTGCAATGTCCGCCCGCCCGGCCATCACGCGGAATCGGGCAGGGCCATGGGTTTCTGCTTCTTCAACAATGTGGCGGTCGCGGCGGCGCATGCGCTGGAATACCACGGTTTGTCGCGGGTGGCCATCATCGATTTCGACGTCCATCACGGCAACGGGACCGAAGACATCTTCTTCGACGAACCGCGCGTGATGATGTGCAGTTTCTATCAGCATCCCTTCTATCCCAATCTCCGGCGCGGCGAAAGCCGCGACAACATGGTGAACGTGCCGGTCGATGCCTATACCACGGGGTTCGATCTGCGCCAGGTGGTGAGCGACATCTGGCTGCCCCGCCTGAACGAATTCGCGCCTGAAATGCTGTTCGTTTCGGCGGGCTTCGATGCCCACCGTGAAGACGAGATGGGGCAGCTGGGCATGGTCGAATCCGATTACGCGTGGATCACCGATCAGCTCGTGACGGTCGCGTCGCGCAGTGCGCAGGGCCGCATCGTGAGCATGCTCGAAGGCGGCTACAACCTGTCGGCGCTGGGCCGCAGTGCGGTTGCGCACATCAGATCATTGTCAAAGTTGTAGAATAAAAGACTTTGCAGGATACAAGCCAGGTGCGGGCGGTCAGTTGCCATTGCCTTTCAGGCGCAGACGCGGGGCCGGCGATGCAGGTTTTATTTACTAGTGAAATATCCTTGGAGGATGCTCGATGAAGGTGTTAGTGCCTGTCAAGCGCGTTGTTGACTATAACGTCAAGGTTCGCGTCAAGTCGGATCAGAGTGGCGTGGATATCGCCAATGTGAAGATGTCCATGAATCCGTTCGACGAAATCGCTGTCGAAGAAGCCACCCGGCTGAAGGAAAAGAATACGGTGTCGGAAGTGGTGGCCGTGTCTTGCGGCGTTGCCCAGAGCCAGGAAACCCTGCGCACCGCCATGGCCATTGGCGCCGATCGCGGCATTCTCGTGCAGACCGATGCCGAACTGCAGCCGCTCGCCGTTGCCAAGCTGCTGAAGGCGCTGGTCGACAAGGAACAGCCCCAGCTCGTGATCCTCGGCAAGCAGGCGATCGATGACGACGCCAACCAGACGGGCCAGATGCTGGCCGCGCTGCTGGGCTGGCCCCAGGCGACTTTCGCCAGCAAGGTGGAAGTCAATGGCGACAAGGTGCAAGTGACCCGCGAGGTCGACGGCGGCCTCGAAACGCTGTCGCTTTCCCTGCCCGCCATCATCACCACCGACCTGCGCCTGAACGAGCCGCGCTACGTCACGCTGCCCAACATCATGAAGGCAAAGAAGAAGCCGCTGGAAAACGTCACGCCCGAAGACCTCGGCGTCGACGTGGCTCCGCGCCTCAAGACGCTCAAGGTCGCCGAACCGCCCGCCCGCAAGGCTGGCATCATGGTGCCCGACGTCGCGACCCTGGTGGACAAACTCAAGAATGAAGCAAAGGTGGTCTGATCATGACGAATCTGGTTATTGCTGAACACGACAATGCACAGCTCAAGGGCACGACGCTGAGCGCCGTCGCCGCGGCGGCAGCGATCGGCGGGGACATCCATATCCTGGTCGCGGGCAGCGGCGCCCAGGCCGTGGCCGATCAGGCGGCCAAGGTCGCCGGCGTGAGCAAGGTGATTTTCGCCGATGGCGCCTCGCTGGAATACGGCCTGGCCGAGAACGTGGCCGCCCAGGTGCTGGATATCGCCGGCAACTACAGCCACATCCTGTTTCCCGCCACCGCGGCGGGCAAGAACGTGGCCCCGCGTGTGGCCGCCAAGCTCGACGTGGCGCAGATTTCCGACATCATCGCAGTGGAATCCGCCGACACCTTCCAGCGCCCCATCTACGCCGGCAATGCCATCGCGACGGTGCAGTCGGCCGACAGCGTGAAGGTCATCACCGTCCGCACGACGGCCTTTGACGCGGTTGCAGCCGAAGGCGGCAGCGCGGCCATCGAGAATGCCGGCGCGGTGGGGGATTCCGGGCAGTCGTCCTTCGTGGGCCGTGAATTCGCCAAGAGCGATCGCCCCGAGCTGGCCGGTGCCGGCATTGTGGTTTCCGGCGGGCGCGGCATGGGCAGCGCCGAGAACTTCAAGATTCTCGACCCTCTGGCGGACAAGCTCGGCGCCGCGCTGGGCGCGTCGCGCGCGGCGGTGGACGCCGGCTATGCGCCGAACGACTGGCAGGTCGGCCAGACCGGCAAGATCGTTGCACCGCAGCTCTATGTGGCCGTGGGCATTTCCGGGGCCATCCAGCATCTGGCGGGCATGAAGGATTCCAAGGTGATCGTCGCCATCAACAAGGATGCCGAAGCTCCCATCTTCGGCGTGGCCGACTACGGCCTGGTGGCGGATCTCTTCCAGGCCGTGCCGGAACTGGCCAACGCGCTCTGACAAGTACCCGGCAAGCGCCGCGCTGGACAGCGCGGCTTTCGCTGAACTTGGCTTCGAGCCCCCGGCCGGCAGTCTTGCGGGCCGGATCACACCCCGAAATCTGGATCTCCATCCCGATTTCGGGGTGTTTCTTTTGTCAGAACAAGGGGCGGCATGCCTGCCATTTTCCGTCCTCTATGAGCCGCCTGATCTCTGTCTTGCAAAGCTCCATGACCTGCATGACGGCCGGCGTGAGCGGCAGGCTGTTGCTGGCGCATAGCGCCAGCTCGCGGGAAAGCCGCATGTCGGTGGAAGACGCTGTGATCGTTCCATTGGCGATCTCGGCGTGCGCCGCGGAGTGGGGCAGAATGGTTGCTGCCGCACCCATGTGGACGGCGGGAATGAGAATGGCCGAGGTGCTGGCTTCGGCATACAGGTTGGTCGTATGGCCCGCGGTCAGGAAGGCGTGGTCTACCCGTGCCCGGAGTGTATTGGGCAGGCTGGGAAGGATCAGCGGTATCTTGGCGATGTCCGCAATGCGCGGCCGACGGCGCGCAAGCTTCCACGAGGGCGGCGTCAACAGCAGGAGCTCTTCCTTCAGCAGGGTTTCGTGGACGAGCCCTTGCAGGGGCTGCTGATCGGGAGATAGCGAGAAGTCGAGGCGCCCCTGCAGAACCAGCTTGGTCAGATCGGCGCTGGGGATATCCACAATTTCCAGAACGATTCCCGGAAGCTCCGCCTTGACCCGCTGCATCAGCGGAAGCGCCAGAATGCGGGCGGTGCTGGATGCCAGGCCGATGGATACGGTGCCGGTGATCTGATCGGCGGCCCGGCTCAGCAGGCTGCGCGTGGAATCCACCTGCCGCAATATGGTCTGGGCATGCCGGTACAGCAGCATGCCTTCATCCGTCGGAACCACCCCCTTGGGTCCGCGCAGCAGCAGGCGGACTCCCAGCCCGTCTTCGAGCAACGCCATCTGCTGGCTGAGCGCGGGCTGCGCCACGTGCAGCGCTTCCGCCGCGCGCGTCAGATTGCGCACTTCCACCACGTGTACGAAGTATTTGAGTTGCCGCAGATTCATAGAAATAAGATGTTCTTATGGCTGGATCGGAAAATAGTATTTTTATTATATTTCGACGGCGGTCAGAATCCCCTTCACATGATTGAAGGAGACAGGAACATGAGCTTGCCGTTGGCTGGATTGAAGGTGTTGGATCTGACCCGGGCATTGTCTGGACCGTTCAGCACGATGGTGCTGGCCGACCTTGGCGCTGAAGTGATCAAGGTCGAGCCCTCGCCCAATGGCGATATGGTGCGCCAATGGGGGCCTTTCGACGATGACATCAGTGTCTACTATCTGAGCGCGAATCGGAACAAGAAGGGCATAGGGGTGGATTTCCGCAATCCCCAAGGGCTCGCCCTGATCCGGCGCCTGGCGCTCGCCTCCGACATTGTGGTGGAGAACTTCAAGGTCGGCACGATGGAGAAGATGGGGCTGGGCTACGAGTCGCTGTCGGTTGAGCGGCCTGAACTCATCATGGCATCGATCTCGGGTTTTGGAAGCAAGGGGCCGGCTCGCGACTGGGCGGGCTTCGACCAGATCGCACAAGGGTATTCCGGCTTCATGAGCCTGACCGGCACGCCAGAGTCGGGCCCGATGCGAGTGGGCACCGCCATCGGCGACCTGACCTCGGGCATGTGGCTCGTGATCGGCATTCTTTCCGCGGTCGTGGAACGGAAGAACACAGGCAAAGGCAGCCACGTCGAGACCTCCCTGCTGGCCAGCCTGATGAGTCTGCTCAGCGTGCAGGGCCAGCGCTATCTGAGCGTGGGAGAAGTGCCCGAGCCTTGCGGTAATGTGCACCCGGTAATCGCCCCCTACGGTACCTTCGAGACGGCGGACGGGCCGCTCAATCTTGCACCCGCCACTCAGCAGATGTGGGTGAGGCTGTGCGGACTGCTGGAAATGGATCGCCTGACCACCGACCCGCGCTTCATTACCAATGCCGAACGCATGCGGCACCGTCATGCCCTGAAGGAGGAACTGGAATCCGGCCTCAGGCGCAGGACGCGCATGGAATGGACGCAGCTGATGATCGAGAACGGTATTCCGGCTGGCCCCATCAATACCCTGGCCGACGTGTTTTCGGATCCGCAGGTCGAGGCATGCGGGCTGGTTCAGAGCGTCGAGCATCCCGTGATCGGAACCTTGCGCCAGGTCGGCCTGCCGCTGAACATGGGCGGTTCCGACGAGAGCGTTTCCGTGCGCATGCCACCGCCCGTCCTGGGCCAGCATACCCGCGAGGTGCTCGCCGGCTATGGGCTGACGGAGGAAGACATCGCCGCCCTGGAGGAGAGCCGGGTCGCCTTCCAGGCCGACGGGTTCGAACAGCAAGCGGGGGCGGGGATCTCTTCAACTGTGGAGGGACGCTCATGAGTACCGGTGATGTGACCGGAACGCCGCAATTGCTGGTGCGGGAGCGCGTCGCCACGATCGTTCTCAGCAAACCCGATTACGCCAATCGCCTCTCGCCGAATGATCTGGCCGAACTGCGCCGGCACGTCGCGGCCGTCAATGAGGATGAGCGCGTCCTGGTGCTTCGTTTCGTCGCGCGCGGCAGGTATTTCTGCAGCGGCTACGACATTTCTTCACTGGCGGATGCTGACGCCCCCAGCTCGCTGTATTTCGGCGAAACGATGGATGCCGTCGAGCAGGCGCGCCCGGTGACCATAGCGGCTATCCAGGGGGGCGTCTATGGCGGTGGCACCGATCTCGCCCTGGCGTGCGATTTCCGTATCGGCAGCGATGCCGCGAACATGTTCATGCCCGCCACTCGCCTGGGCCTGCATTTCTATCCTGGCGGCCTGCAGCGTTATGTGTCCCGCCTGGGTGTCGATACCGCCAAGCGTCTGTTCCTGACGGCCGAAAAGCTGGACGCCGAGGAAATGCTGCGCATCGGTTTCCTGACGGAACGGGTGGAGGCGTCTGGGCTGGAAGCTCGCCTGGAGGCGCTGACGGCGGTGCTCCTGGACATGGCACCGATACCGCTTATCGGTGTGAAGAGACATTTGAATCTGATCGCCAGGGGTGTCCTGCTCGCCGATGAAATCGATGCGGCGGTGCGCCGTTCGGAGCAGTCGTTTGATATTGCCGAGGGCGCCAGGGCATGGAAGGAAAAGCGTCCTCCCCGTTTCACTGGCGGATAGCAGGGCTTCGCGCACCGCGGCGCGCATATTTGAAGAAACCGGTACTCAAAGCAAGCCGGAGTTTATCTACATATCCTGAGGAGACATCATGAACAAGTCCGTACGTTCCGTTCTATCGTTGGGTCTGGCAGGGCTGGCCGCAGCCATGCTGCCGCATGCCACGGCCCTGGCCGACGCGAACTACCCAACCAAGCCGATCACCCTGGTGATAGGGTTTCCTCCAGGCGGGGGCGCCGACCATGTCGGCCGCGTGTATGCCAATTCCCTTTCCAGGCAGCTTGGGCAGACCGTCGTCGTGGAGAACCGGCCGGGCGCCGGTTCCACCATCGGCGCTGGCACCGCGGCCCGCGCCAATCCTGACGGATATACTTTGTATCTAGGAAATGCCAGTGTGATGGGAAGCGACGCGGCTCTGTACAAGGTCGACTACACGCCCGACAGCTTTGTGCCGGTTGCCCAGTTGACGACCGGCCCCATGGTGCTGATCGCGAATGTGGGTACGGGCATCACGAGTGTCCAGGATCTCCTGGACCGTGCCAGGAAGGATCCCGGCGGCATCAACGTGGCTTCTTCGGGAAATGGGGTCATTACTCATCTGGCGGCCGTGGAGTTCATGGCGCTCACGGGTGTTGATCTGATGCACATTCCCTATAAGGGGGGCGCACCCGCAACGCAATCCGTCGCTGCGGGCGACACCGATATTTCCTTCGCCACCGCGCCGTCCGCCAAGGCCATCATCGAGACGGGCAAGGTGGTGGGCTTGGCCGTGACGTCGGCCGAGAAGTCGAAGTTGCTTGAATATCCGCCGATCTCCGATACCGTGTCCGGCTACGATGTATCGAACTGGTGGGGCGTGTTCGTGCCGCGCGGCACGCCGGACAGCGTGATCGAAAGGCTGTTCGAGGCGACGAGCGTAGTGCTGGCGGACGAGCAGGTGCGAAGCAGTCTCGAGGCGGGCTATGAAGAAGTGACGCCTTCCGGCTCCACGGCCGAATTCGGTGCGTTTGCCCGCGCCGAAGGAGAAAAGGGCCTTCGCCTGGCCACCGCTAGCGTCGACACTGCGAACTGACGCGCCGTCCGCAACGGCCGGTTCAGCCGCCAGTCCGGCAAAGCCCCGCGGGCGTCATCGTCCGCGGGCTGTTTTGCGTGCGCCCATTCCCCTCCCGGTGTTGCGGCGCGGTAGTATCATGTGCCGGGTTACCAAGGTTCAAAGTCATTCAACCAATAATATTCATATTCCCTTGCCTGGGCATGCCGGGGAAGGAAAAGCGAGGCATCATGACGTACCAAGCACCCGTCGAAGACATCCGTTTCGTATTCAAGGAGCTGGCCGCCCTGGATGACATTCTGTCGCTCCCCGCCTACGCGGAGCTGGATGAGGACACCATCGATGCCGTGCTGCAGGAGAATGCGCGCTTCGTGGAAGAGGTCGTGGCGCCTCTCAACCGCGGCGGCGACCTTCAGCCTGCCCGTTGGGAGGACGGCGATGTGCGGGCCGCGCCCGGCTTCAGCGCAGCCTTCGAGGCCTTCGCGCAGGGTGGCTGGCAGGGCCTGCAGCATGATCCCCGGTGGGGCGGCCAGGGCCTGCCCAAGCTGCTGAGCGCGGCGGCTGGCGAAACGCTCAATGCGGCCAACCTTTCCTTCGCGCTCTGCCCGATGCTGACGGACGGCGTCATCGAGGCCCTGTCCACGGCCGGCACTGACCGGCAATGCGAGCAGTACATTCCCCCGATGCTGCAAGGCCGCTGGACAGGCACGATGAATCTGACCGAACCCCAGGCGGGTTCGGACCTGGCGCTGCTTTCCACGCGCGCATTGCCGCAGGAAGACGGAAGCTACCGGCTTTACGGCCAGAAGATCTTCATTACCTACGGCGAGCACGACATGGCCGAGAACATCGTCCATCTGGTCCTGGCCCGCACGCCGGGCGCTCCCAAGGGGGTCAAGGGCATCTCGCTTTTCATCGTGCCCAAGTTCCTGGTGGACGAAGAGGGTTCCCTGGGCGCGCGCAATGACGTCTGGTGCGCGTCCCTCGAACACAAGCTGGGCATACACGGCAGCCCCACCGCGGTGCTGTTCTACGGGTCGGGGAAGGGCGACGTGGGCGAGGGCGCCGTCGGCTACCTGGTGGGCGCCGAGAACCGCGGCCTGGAATACATGTTCATCATGATGAATGCGGCGCGCTTTGCGGTGGGAATCCAGGGCGTTGCCCAGAGCGAGCGGGCGCTGCAATTGGCGTTGTCGTACGCGGCGGAGCGCGTTCAGGGGCAGGCGCCCGAAGGGTCGGCCGGGCCGGTGACCATCGATCGCCATCCCGACGTCCAGCGCATGCTGGGCACCATGCGCGCACTGACGGAAGGGGCGCGCGCGACGGCCTTGTGCGCGGCCGCGCTCGTCGACAAGGCGGGCGCCCACCCCGATGAAACGGAACGGGCGCGCTGCAGGGCGATCTACGAGTATCTGGTGCCCATCGTCAAGGCTTTCTCGACGGAAACGGCCGTGGAGGTCGCTTCACTGGGCGTCCAGGTTCACGGCGGCATGGGCTATATCGAAGAAACCGGGGCGGCCCAGTATTATCGTGATGCGCGCATTCTGCCCATTTACGAAGGCACGACGGCGATCCAGGCCAATGACTTCGTCGGCCGGAAGATTCTGCGCGACGGCGGCGCCGTTGCGCTGGCCATCGTCGAACAGATGCGGGGATGCGCGGCCGATCTGCAGGCCGCCGCGGTTTCCTCCGCCGAGGCCGCGGAAGCGCTGTCGCTGATCGGCGGGCGCCTGGAGTCGACGGCCGCCGCTTATGCCGCCGCGATCAGTTATGTGCTGGATAACGCCCGCCATGATGTGCGCGGCGTTTTCATGGGCAGCGTGCCCCTGCTGATGCTCGCCGGGGTGGCGCATGGCGGTTGGCAGCATGCGCGCGCGGCGCTCGCGTGCCATGGCCATGAGCAGGCGGGTACGGCCACCGAATTCCATCGGCGCAAGTTCGCCACGGCCGTGTTCTATGCCGCCCATGTCCTGCCGAGGGCACAGGCGTATTCGGACGGCATTCTCGCCGGCGGCCTCGCGGCGCAGTATGCGGCGTCGTCCATATAAGAAATATGTATATTATTTCAGGTTATTTGTAATTTCAAATATAAAGGCTGACAATGATTCATTGTCAGCTCTACGAACCAAGGAAATGCTCATGACTACTTTGCGCCTGGGAGATACGGCTCCCGATTTCGAACAGGATTCTTCCGCCGGCCGCATCCGTTTTTATGACTACCTGGGCGACAGCTGGGGCGTGCTGTTCTCGCACCCGGCGGATTTCACGCCCGTCTGCACCACCGAACTGGGCTACACCGCCATTGTCTCGGGCGAGTTTGCCAAGCGCAACGTCAAGGTCATCGCCGTTTCGGTGGATGACAATGAGTCGCACAAGAAGTGGATCGACGACATCAATGACACCCAGGGAACGCAGGTGAATTTCCCCATTCTTGCGGATCCGGACCGCAAGGTGGCCACGCTCTACGACATGATTCACCCCAATGCCAGCACCACCGCCACGGTGCGTTCGGTCTTCGTCATCGATCCGGCCAAGAAGATCCGCATGGTGCTGACTTATCCCGCCAGCACCGGCCGGAACTTCAATGAGATCCTGCGCGTCATCGACTCGCTGCAACTGACCGACAGCCATAGTGTCGCCACGCCTGTGAACTGGGCTCCCGGCGATGACGTCATCATCGTGCCCAGCCTGCAGGATGAAGACGTCATCAAACAGAAGTTCCCCAAGGGCTACAAGGCGGTCAGACCTTATCTGCGCATTACCCCCCAGCCCGATCTCTGATCGCGGCATTTCCGTCTTTGCAGGACACCCGGATGCCCCGCTTCGGCGGGGCATCCGCATTGTGGCACGCCTTCGGGGAAGGATGCCGCCCCGGTCGGCCGGTGTTGCAAACCGACCATTGCGCAGGAAACTGTTTTTTTATACAGTATTGATACTGGATGAATAAACAGGAGTCTGTCATGAAGGCAAGCAAGGCCGAATCCCCGTTCAAATGGCCGTTCCCGCCACGTCCCGGCGCGCAGCGGCCCCGGCGCGGCAAGCCGGCTGGCGCCGGCTCCGCTCCGTTCACGCGCAAAACCATGCTAGCCGATGTCGTCCTGGTCATTTTCTGGGGGGCTTCCATTCCCGGCCTCATGTGGCTGGGCGCGGCGGGCGGATTCTAGGGCCTGTTGGCACTAAAAGGAGGCTCGCACTGGCTGGATATCGGGTGGCAGGCTAGGCGTGCAGGGCGCCGCATGGCCGCTCCCTGCAAGGCCT
This sequence comes from Alcaligenaceae bacterium, assembly GCA_013416455.1. Classification (GTDB taxonomy): domain Bacteria; phylum Pseudomonadota; class Gammaproteobacteria; order Burkholderiales; family Burkholderiaceae_B; genus Yanghanlia. Next base: position 48,800 of record JACCES010000006.1, read on the forward strand.
GCGCAACGACGCATGGCGCCCGATATCCAGCCAGCCCGCAGGGTGAGTACGCAAACGCGCGCCTGGCTGCGTTGCGAATGCTCGCCGGGGGGGCCGCCACGACTGCGCTTCGCGCCTTGCCATCCACACGTTTGCGTACTCATGCGAGCCTCCTTTTAGTGTCAACAGGCCCCAGGGCCTGTTCACACTGAAAGGCGCCTTGCACTGGCAGGTCATCGAGCGTCAGGCTAGGCGTGCAGGCCGCCGCGTGGCGGCTCCCACGCAAGGTCTGCGCAACAATGCCCGCCGCTCGATGCCCGCCTTTACTAGCGGCTGAATTTACTGCTAGAATGGCGGGCTATTTCATTCATCCTCTGTCGGGGTCATTAAAACCAAGCCGCCCCCGGTCAAGATGGCTTTTGGAGTCAACCGTGAACCTTATCGAAATCCTCGAACAGGAAGAAATCCAGCGCCTTACCGGCGATCAGCCCCATCCCGAGTTTGGCCCCGGTGACACCGTGGTGGTCAACGTAAACGTGGTGGAAGGCACCCGCAAGCGTGTGCAGGCCTATGAAGGCGTAGTCATCGGCCGTCGCAACCGTGGCCTGAATTCTTCCTTCATCGTGCGCAAGATCTCGTCGGGCGAAGCCGTAGAGCGTACGTTCCAGCTTTATTCGCCACAGATCGCCAGCATCGAAGTCAAGCGCCGCGGCGATGTCCGTCGTGCTAAACTGTACTACCTGCGCAGCCGTTCTGGTAAGTCCGCCCGCATCAAGGAAAAGCTGGTCCGTTCCAGCAAGAAGACTGCCGCTTGATTCATCGCGGTCCAGTTTCAACAAAGGCACCCCAGAGCGGGTGCCTTTGTTTTTAGGTGATATGGACCCTACTCCCCCTATTGTCTGGCCCAGGCATGTCGCCGGGTTCGATCCGGCTTCCCAACCGGTGGTGGCTGCCCCCAGCCTGCCGGCGCTGGCGTTGGGCACCCTGCAGCTGCCCTTCATCCGCCGGGCTTTTTCCGTGTCCGTTCCATGGAAGGTCGAGCCCGTTTTCATGAATCTCTTCGACCTCGACACCACCGGCCGCAGCGACATCAAGCCGGCGGCGGTATTCATCCCGCTGGTGGAACGCCCCGGGGGCGTGCATGTGATGTTCACGCGCCGCTCTGCCCACCTGCCCAACCATGCCGGGCAGATCTGCTTCCCCGGGGGGCGCATCGAACCCAGCGACACCGACTTTGTGCAGGCTGCGCTGCGGGAAACCTGGGAAGAAGTCGGGGTGGAGCCCCGCTTTGTCGAGCTGATCGGCACCCAGCCCAGTTTTCTGACCACTTCGCGCTATTCAATGAAGCCGGTGATCGGCGTATTGCGCCCGGGCTACACCCTGACCCCTGATCGCGGCGAGGTCGACGAAGTTTTCGAAGTGCCGCTGGTTTCGCTGTTGAATCCGGCGCTGCACCGGCTGCACGAGATCCGCCCTGAAGGGGGCGTGCCGCGGTATTTCTTTTCGATGAGCTGGGGCGACTATTTCATCTGGGGCGCCACGGCGGCCCTGATCCGCAACCTCTACCATTATCTGGCGGCGGTCGAGGCTTCGGGCGCGGCGGGCCGGTAAAGATAAAGACCGGCGCCGCCGGCAATAGGGCCACGGCCTCAGTAGCTGTTGCTGGCCTCGTGCTCGGCGAGCAGCCGTTCATAGAGCGCATGGCGTTCGGCCGAGATCGCACCGCTTTCCAGCGCCGCCAGCACGCCGCAGCCGGGCTCATGGCGATGGCTGCAATTGTAGAAGCGGCATTGCGCGGTGTGTTCCCCGAACTCGGGGAACCCCAGCAGAATCTCTTCGGGCCCCAGATGATACAGGCCGAAAGCCTGGAATCCCGGCGAGTCGATGAGATTGCCGCCATTGCCGGGCAGGTGGTACAGACGGGTCGCGGTGGTGGTGTGCCTGCCTGCGCCCAGGGCCTGGGAATGCGCTTGCGTATGGGCGCGGGCATCGGGCACCAGGGCGTTCAGGATGGTGGACTTGCCCATGCCGCTCTGTCCCAGCAGCAGGCTGCAGCGCCCCCGCAGCAAGGGCAGCAGGGCCCGCCGTGTGGCTTCGGTGTCGGTGGCGCTGATCTCGATCACGGGTACGCCAAGCTTTTGCAGCGACGCCAGGCGCCGCATTGCGAGGGCGGCCGAAGGCAGGTCGGCCTTGTTCAGTATGACGAGCGGTTCCACCCCCGCTGTCCAGGCCCCCACCAGCGCCCGGCCGGCGAGATCATCCGAGAACATGGGTTCGGACGCCACGACGATCAGCAGAAGGTCGACATTGGCCGCAAATTGCTTGGTGCGCATGTCGTCGGAGCGGTAGAGCAGGTTCTTGCGTTCGAGTATGCGCTCGATGCTGCCTTCTTCCCCCTTCAGCGTGACAGCGACATGATCGCCCACCGCCGCGCCCCCTTTCTTGCCGCGGGGAAAGCATTTTCTGAGCGTGCCGTCATCCAGTTCGACCATGTAGTGGCGCCCATGGGAGGACACGATGCGGCCGTATTGCTCGGATGCGGGGCCGCTTGCGGGCCGGTCGGCATGCTCAGGTGGCGGCGGCATGTTGCAGGCTTTTTATGCGTTGTGTGGCGGGCGGGTGGCTATCGTAGAACGCAGAGTGTAACGGGTCGGGAGTCAGCGTGGACGCATTGTCGTCATAGAGTTTCACCAGGGCGGAGACGAGGGCGTCCGCCGATGCCTGCCTGGCCGCATAGCGGTCTGCTTCGAATTCGTCGCGGCGCGACAGCCAGGCCGCCAAAGGAGTGACCCAGAACGTGAACACGGGCACGGCCAGGAAGAACAGGATCAGCGCCAGGCCATCGTTGGGCCGCCCGAATTGCGGGATCACGCCCAGCCCTTCGTAGAACCAGAGCTGCCCGGACAGCCATGCCAGGACCATGAAGAAAACGAGTGCGAAGCCAAAGGACAGCACCATGCGGCGCAGGATGTGCCGGTGCTTGAAATGGCCGAGCTCATGGGCAAGCACCGCTTCGATTTCGTCCGGGTTCAGCCGCGCGAGCAGGGTATCGAAGAAGACGATGCGGCGGGCATTGCCGAAACCCGTGAAATAGGCATTGCCGTGTGCGGAACGGCGCGAGCCGTCCATGACGAACAGCCCTTTCACCGAGAAGCCGCAGCGTTCCATGAGATGGTTGATGCGCGCCGATATTTCGGGGTTTTCCAGTGGGGTGAATTTGTTGAACATGGGCGCAATGACGGTTGGAAACAGCCAGATCAGCAGGATGTTGAAGGCCACCCAGATGCCCCAGGCCCACCATACCCATGCCGTGCCCGCGTTGCCCATGATCCAGAGAACGGCGGCGGCCAGCGGCGCGCCAAAGACCAGCGACAGTATCAGCGTCTTGGCACAGTCGACGATGAACAGGCGGGGAGTGACCCGATTGAAGCCGAAGCGCTGTTCGAGGCTGAACTTGTTGTAGACGGCGAAGGGCAGGCCGATCATCCCCATGATGGCGAACACCGCCGCGATCAGCATCAGCTGGCGCAGCATTTCGTTGTCGAACAGGGCGGCCAGCCGCAGGTCGAGGAATTGCAGGCCGCCAAGCAGGGTGAAGCACACAAGGACCGCCGCTTCGACCATGCGTTCCACGATGGTCAGCCGCATCTTGGCCACGGTGTAGTCGGCGGCCCGCTGATGGCTGTACAGGCCGATCCGGGCCGCGAATGCCCCGGGCACGTGATCGCGGTGGCGGCGCACATGCCGGATCTGGCGGGATGCGAGCCACAGGCGCAGCAGGACATCGGCAAGGAGGAAGGTGACGAACAGCAAAGTGAACATATGGGCGGCTTATGCGAAAATCTCTTTTTTCATTGAAGGATTATATGGTGGGCAAAGAACAGCGCCTGGTCTGGATCGACATGGAAATGACCGGCCTCGACCCGGAAAAAGAGCGCATCATCGAACTGGCGGCAGTCATCACCGAACCCGATCTCACCTTGGTGGCGGAAGGGCCGGTGCTGGTCGTGCACCAGACCGACGAATTGCTGAACGCCATGGATAAATGGAATCAGTCCACTCATGGCAAAAGCGGGCTGATCGACAAAGTGAAGGCTTCCACGCTGAGCGAATCCGAAGCCGAATCACGGATGCTGGCTTTTCTGTCGCAGCATGTTCCAGCCGGAAAATCGCCCATGTGCGGCAATACCATCGGGCAGGACCGCCGCTTCATGGTGAAATACATGCCCCGCCTGGAAGCTTTCTTCCATTATAGGAACCTGGACGTCAGCACTCTCAAGGAATTGGCGCTGCGCTGGAAGCCCGAGGTCTATCGCAGCTTCATCAAGCAGAGCCGCCACGAGGCGCTGGCCGACATCTACGAATCGATTGCCGAACTCAAGCACTATCGGGAACACTTCATAAGGGTTTGATGCCAGGGGGCGGGCGCGGGCACATCATGCCATGATGCTCCGCAATATGGCGGGCCTGCTTGATCAGCGTCAATCGGGCCGCATTGCTTCCGCCGTTCCGGCGACGACCATCCGCCCCAGCGGGGCTGTCCGGCCAAACCGGGGCGGACAAGGTATGATGCGGGCTGGTTTCTTGTATGGGGAGCGCGGGCATGCTGGCGCAGGCGGGTGTAGCGCGAATTGCGGGCATCGGTACCGATCTGTTGCGGCTGGACCGCGTTCAGCGTGTGTTCGAGCGTCATCCTGAACGCTTCGTGCGCCGCATACTCGGCGTCGCTGAAATCGAGGTCTTCGAGCGCCGCTATCGCCGCGATCCGCGCCGGGGCATCCGCTATCTGGCAACCCGCTTCGCCGCCAAGGAAGCCTTTTCCAAGGCCATCGGCCTGGGCATGCGCACCCCCATGGCCTGGTCGCGCATGCAGACCCTGAACGGGCCCGGCGGCCGGCCCTACGTCAAGCTGTCCGAGCCGCTGGCGGGCTGGTATGCCGAGCGTTTCGGCGCCGCCCATGTTTCGGTGACCGATGAGCACGATATCGTGGCCGCCTACGTGGTGGTCGAATCCCTGGTGGAAATTTCCCGCCGCTGAGACGTTTTTTCATGGACGCATCCCTTTCTTCCCTGCCGCCCGGCCCCGTCATGGTGGATATCGAAGGCCACCGCCTCACTGATCATGAGCGCCAGCGCCTGCGCCACCCCCTGGTGGGGGGCGTCATTCTGTTCGCCCGCAACTTTTCCGGGCGTGGGCAGCTCACTGACTTATGCGCGGATATCCACCGCCTGCGCGATGAGCCGCTGCTGATCGCGGTCGATCACGAGGGGGGCAGGGTGCAGCGCTTCCGCACCGACGGCTTCACGGCCTTGCCGAGCATGAAGGCGCTGGGCGAGGCCTGGGACGTCGATCCCCAGCCCGCCCTGCGCGCGGCCACCGCGGCCGGCTTCGTGCTGGCGGCGGAGCTGCGTGCCTGCGGCGTCGATCTGAGCTTCACGCCTGTGCTCGATCTCGATTACGGGGTCAGCAAAGTGATAGGGGACCGCGCCTTCCACCGTGATCCCGCCGTGGTGGCCATGCTGGCGCGCGCGCTCATCCAAGGGCTGGGGCGGGCGGGCATGGCGGCCTGCGGCAAGCATTTTCCCGGCCATGGGGCGGTCGAGGCGGATTCCCATCACGAGATTCCCGTCGACGACCGGGATCTGGAACGCATCTTGCAGGAAGACGCCGCACCCTACGCCTGGCTGGGCGACCTGGTGCTGCCTTCGGTCATGCCCGCCCATGTCATCTACCCGCGTGTCGACGCCGCGCCCGCCGGCTTTTCGCGGATCTGGGTGCAGGAAATCCTCAGGCGGCGGCTGGGTTATGACGGTGTGGTGTTTTCCGACGACCTGACCATGGAAGGCGCCACGGTGGCCGGCGATATCCTGGCGCGGGCGGATGCCGCGCTGTCGGCCGGCTGCGATATGGTGCTGGTGTGCAACCGGCCCGACCTGGCCGATGATCTGCTGGCGCGGCTGCGGTTCCAGCAGGCCCCGGAATCCGTGGCCCGGTTGCGCCGCCTGATGCCCCGTGTGCCGGCACCCGGCTGGGATGCCTTGCAGCAGGATACGCAATATCAGTATGCCCGACGAATTCGATCTGAAATCCTTTCTGGCTGATCTGCCGCATCTGCCCGGGGTCTATCGCCATATCGATGCCCAGGGCGAAGTGCTGTATGTCGGCAAGGCACGCGACCTGAAGCGCCGTGTGGGTTCCTATTTCCAGAAAACGCCGTCCAGCCCCCGCATCGCCCATATGGTGGCGCGCGTGGCACGCCTGGAAGTCACCGTCACGCGCAGCGAGGCCGAGGCCCTGCTGCTGGAAAACAATCTCATCAAGCGGCTGAAACCGCGCTACAACATTCTGTTCCGGGACGATAAATCGTATCCCTACCTGATGTTCAGCGCGCATGCCTATCCGCGTATCGCCTATTACCGGGGCGCGACGAGCCGGGCGGGCCGCTATTTCGGCCCCTATCCCAACAGCTGGGCGGTGAGGGAAACGATACAGATCCTGCAGCGCGTCTTCAGGCTGCGCACCTGCGAGGACAGCGTCTTTGCGAATCGTTCCCGGCCCTGCCTGCTGTACCAGATCGGGCGTTGTTCCGCGCCTTGTGTGGATCACATCTCGGCCGCGGACTACCAAGCCGACGTCGAGCGCGCCATTCAGTTCCTCGACGGCCATGCGGACGACGTGCTCAAGGATATCGAGGCGCGCATGTTCGCGGCTTCCGAAAAACTCGATTTCGAGCAGGCCGCCCTGCTGCGCGACCAGATGGGCGCGCTTTCGCGGGTATTGCAGCAGCAGTCCATGGAGCAGATCGGCAACGACGACGTCGATGTCATCGCCGTGGTGGCCTCGAGCGGGAAGATCTGCGTGAATCTGGCCATGGTGCGCGGCGGCCGCCACCTGGGCGACAAGGCCTTCTTCCCGTCGCATACCGTGGATGACAGCCCGGCGGACGTGCTGTCGGCCTTCGTTGCCCAGCACTATATCGACACCACCATGCCGCCGGTGCTGGTCTGCTCGCACAAGCTTCCTGACCCGGAACTGCTGACGCTGCTGGCCGAGCAGACGGGGGTGAAGGCGCGCCTGATCATACGGCCGCAAGGCCTGCGCAAGACCTGGCTGGAGCAGGTCGTGAAGAATGCCGAACTGGCCCTGCTGCGTTCGCTGAGCGAATCGGGCGCCCGCGAGGCCCGGACGCTGGCCCTGGCCGGCACACTCAACCTGGATACGGACGCGGCATCGCTCGAAGCGCTGCGTGTCGAGTGCTTCGACATCAGCCATACGGCCGGGGAAGCCACTCAGGCCTCCTGTGTGGTCTATCAGCATCATGCCATGCAGCCGTCCATGTACCGCCGCTACAACATTGCCGGCATCACGCCGGGCGACGACTACGCGGCGATGCGCCAGGTCTTGTCGCGGCGCTTCACCCGCGTGGCCGACGGCGATGCGGCCCTGCCGGACATCGTGCTCATCGACGGCGGCAAGGGGCAGGTGGAAGTCGCGCGCCAGGTCTTCGTCGAACTGGGGCTGGATACGCGTGTGCTGGTGGGCGTGGCCAAGGGGGAAGGGCGCAAGGTGGGGCTGGAAACCCTGGTCTTCGCCGATGGGCGCGACTCTCTGGCGCTGGGCGTGGAATCGCCGGCGCTCCTGTTGATCGCACAGGTCCGCGACGAAGCGCACCGGTTCGCCATCACCGGTATGCGCGCGCGCAGGGCCAAGGCGCGCACGGTATCGCGCCTGGAGGAAATCGAAGGCATCGGCGCCCGGCGGCGCCAGCGCCTGCTTGCCCGCTTCGGTGGTTTTTCCGGAGTCGTGGATGCCAGCGTCGACGACTTGCGTTCCGTGGAAGGCATTTCCGAGGAGCTGGCCGAACGTATCTATCAGGCCTTGCGATGAGCCGGGCGTTTTCACGATAAGGTAGTATTCCAACTATGCCATTCAATCTGCCCATCGCCCTTACCTGGCTGCGCATTGCGATGATCCCGCTGATCGTCGCTCTCTACTATGTGCCTCCCAGCTGGGTGGCGGAGTCGACACGCGATTTCGCCGGCGCCGCCTTCTTCATCATCGCCGCGCTGACTGACTGGTTCGATGGCTGGCTGGCCCGCCGCTGGAACCAGACGTCGAATTTCGGCGCCTTTCTGGACCCTGTGGCCGACAAGCTCATGGTGTGCGCGGCGCTGCTCATCCTGCTGAATCTCGACCGCGTCGATTCCTTCATCGCGCTCATCATCATCGGGCGCGAGATCACCATTTCGGCCCTGCGCGAATGGATGGCAAAGATCGGCGCCAGCGGCAGCGTGGCCGTGCACCGGCTGGGCAAGTTCAAGACGGCGGCCCAGATGGTGGCCATTCCCTGCCTGCTCTATGGGCAATCCCTTTATGGCATACCCACCGATCTGGTCGGCCAGGCGCTGATCGTCGTGGCGGCCGTCCTGACCGTGTGGTCGATGTGTTATTACCTCAAGCGGGCGTGGCCGGAAATCCGCGACCGCTCCGAATAAGGGGGCCGCAATCATGAGCGCCTCGGTTCAGGCCATATCATCGCCCATGGACAGTGCGGCCGTGCGGCGGCGCGACTGGCTCATCATCTCGCTGGTGGGCGCGGCCCATTCCTGCTCCCACTTCTTCCAGCTGGTCCTGCCCACCCTGTACCTGTCGCTGGCAAACGAGTATGGCTACGATTTTGCCCAGCTGGGCCTGCTGGCCTCGATCTTCTTCCTGATCTCGTCCATCGGCCAGGCCTCGTCGGGGTTCATCGTCGATCGGGTCGGCCCGGCGCCCGTGCTGCGCTTCGGCCTGGTCTGCTTCGTGGTTTCCGGCCTGCTGATCGCCACTTCCAATGGCTACGCCATGCTGGCGGCCGCGGCGGCCATAGGCGGGATCGGAAATTCGGTCTTTCATCCGGTCGATTATTCCATTCTCAACCACCGGGTCAGCCCGCAGCGCCTGGGGCATGGCTTCAGCACCCACGGTCTGACCGGGAATCTGGGCTGGGCGCTGACGCCCGTCTTCATGGCGGGCTTCATTTATCTGGCAGACTGGCGCACGGCGGCCGTGGCGGCATCGGTCCTGGTCGCCGTGGTCCTGTTCATGACCTGGCTGGGCCGCGACATGCTGGCCGGCCGCAATGAAGAACAGAGGCCCGCCGGCCGCGAGCCGCAAGCGGAAGGCAAGGCGGTTCAAGCCGCTGGGCAGGCAGAGGCCGATCTCTCGAAACAAAGCGTCGGCCGCACGCTGCAGACTTTGTTGCGGCAACCTGCGCTGTGGGGCGCCTTCCTGTTCTTCGCCTGCACGTCTATTTCGCTTTCGGCCATCCAGAACTACACGATTCCCATGCTCGGCAGCGTCTATGGCGTGGACAAGGTGCTTGCCGGGTCCGCGCTGTCGGGCTACATGATCGCCGCAGCCGTGGGTATGGTGGCCGGGGGCTTCCTGGTTTCCAGCACGCCGCGCAGCGAGCTCATTGTCTTCATCACCCTGGTGCTGGCCGCGGTCTTCTTCACGCTGCTGGCCAGCGGCTGGGTCGGGCCGGCGCTGGCGCTGGTCTTCGTGGCGCTGGCCGGCTTCTTTTCAGGGGTTTCCAACCCTTCGCGCGACATGCTGATACGCCGGGTCACGCCCAAGGGCGCGACCGGCACCGTCTATGGGCTGGTGTATTCCGGCATGGACGTCGGCGCCTCGCTTGCCCCGGTGGGTTTCGGCCTCATGCTGGACGCCGGCCTGACGCGGGGCCCCTGGATGGGCGCGGCGGCCAGTTTCGTGGTGGCCGCCGTGCTGGCCATGGCGGTCGGCCAGGTGGCCGCCACCCGCGCGAAGGCCTGAGGCCCGGCGGTCAGTACTTCAGAACCGATTTTCCTATCCAGCCCGGCAACTGGTCGGGCCTGGCCGGCGCAAACAGCTCGTAATACACGGCCCCCTCGGGCCCGGTGCCGATGGCGGCATGGTGGGAGCCCGGCGGGAAAAACACCAGGTCTCCCGGCTTGCATTCGACGATCCGGTCGTCGATCTTCAGAGTGATGTGTCCGGAAATCATGACCAGCATCTGCTCGTTCTCGTGCCAGTGCGTTTTTCCGTCGAATATCGCGTCGGGGGCGGTTTCCACCCGTACGGCCGACATCATCTCGGCACAGACAGCCTGACGGGTGGAACCCGCGCGCATGCCCGCGGAAGTCGGAATCGTGGACCAATCGATCAAAGTCATTGGGATGTCCTGTTCTTGGTTTACAAAGAAGCCCGGCCGCCAGCGCCTATTGCCGCGGCGTGCGTTCGTCCCCGACCTGGACGGCATGGCTGCCGCGCCAGGGGTTGATGTCCAGCCCGCCGCGGCGGGTATAGCGCGCCATGACGAACAAGGCTTGCGGCTCGATGGCCTGCCATAGATCGCAGTACATGCGCTCCACGCAATGTTCGTGGAATTCTGTGTGCCGGCGAAACGACACGATGTATTTCAACAGGCTGGCCGGGTCGATGCGCGGCCCGGTGTAGCGGATCTGCACGCTACCCCAGTCGGGCTGGCCGGTCACCGGGCAATTGGACTTCAGCAGATTGCTGACCAGCGTTTCCGTGACGATCTCGCCGCCCGGGGCCCGCCGCAGCAGACCGGGATCCGGCTCGTAGCGGTCGATTTCCACATCCAGGCTGTCCAGGCAGGTTCCGGAAAGCGGACGGCAGGCCGCTTCCAGCGATGCCAGTTCATCGTTCAGCCAGACCTCCACGTCGGCGCCCGCCGCCTTGCCGAGGTCGGACCGGAGCAGGGCGGCGACGTCGGCCGCGTCGCCGTAGCGTTCTTCATTCAAGGAATTCAGATAGAGCTTGAACGATTTCGATTCGATCAGGCACGGGCTGTCGGCGGGCACGATGAAACGCGCGATCGCCGCCCGGGGCAGGCCGCGGTGATTCAGCCAGGATACTTCGTAGGCATTCCAGATATCGGCGCCGTGCCACGGGCCGGGGAGCCACAGGCCCTGGCGATTGACGGCGCGCTCGATGGGAAAGAGCAGGCCGGGGTCATAGGCGCCGGGATAGACGGTTTCGCGGCCCAGCGGGGCTTCATTCAGATGGTGGTCGGACATGTCGCTGCGGAAATGCAAAAAGGTATTGTAGCCGCGCGCTTTCGCGCTATGAAAAGTGGTTTCCATATTATGAAAATCGCGTTGCGCACCGCCGCGTAAATCTTTTCATCAAGAGTAATTTCATTTCGTATTGTAGAATGAAATTATCATCATATTGATATATAAGGGAAAAAATCCTTGTCTTATATAAGATAAAAGTCTAATTTGCAGTGCAGCAAGCCTTTAGACTTTTGCTCATGGATTCAGCGCTTTTTCATTCACATCAAAGAAGGAAGACATCATGAGCACACGCGAAACCGAAATCCGGAATCTCCAGCGCCGCTGGGCGGAAGATCCCCGCTGGCAGAGCATCAAAAGGGGCTATACCGCCGAAGAGGTGGTGCGTCTGCGCGGCTCCGTCGTGGTTGAGCAGACCCTGGCGCGCCGGGGCGCCGAGAAGCTCTGGACCTTGCTGCATGACGAACCGTTCATCAACGCGCTGGGTGCGCTCACCGGCAACCAGGCCATGCAGCAGGTGAAGGCCGGCCTGAAGGCCATCTACCTTTCGGGCTGGCAGGTGGCGGGCGATGCCAATCTGGCGGGCGAAATGTATCCCGACCAGTCCCTGTATCCGGTGAATTCGGTTCCCCAGGTGGTGCGCCGCATCAACAATGCACTGTCGCGCTGCGACCAGATCCAGTGGATGGAAGGCAAGCAGCCCGGCGACGCCGACTATGTCGATTATTTCGCGCCCATCGTCGCGGATGCCGAAGCCGGCTTCGGCGGTGTGCTCAATGCCTTCGAACTGATGAAGGCGATGATCGAGGCCGGTGCCGCGGGCGTCCACTTCGAGGACCAGCTGGCGGCCGTCAAGAAATGCGGCCATATGGGCGGCAAGGTGCTGGTGCCCACCCGCGAGGCCGTCGCCAAGCTGGTGGCCGCCCGCCTGGCGGCGGACGTACTTGACGTACCGACTTTGCTGGTGGCGCGCACCGATGCCGATGCGGCCGATCTCGTCACCAGCGACGTGGATGAAAACGACCGGCCCTTCATCACCGGCGAACGCACCGTGGAGGGGTTCTTCCGCACCCGTGCCGGCATCGAACAGGCAATCGCGCGGGGTCTGGCCTATGCGCCCTACGCGGATCTGGTCTGGTGTGAGACTTCAACGCCCAACCTGGAATATGCGCGCCGTTTCGCCGAGGCCGTTCACCGCCAGTTCCCCGGCAAGTTGCTGGCCTACAACTGCTCGCCTTCCTTCAACTGGAAGAAGAACCTGGATGACGACACCATTGCCCGCTTCCAGCGCGAACTGGGCGCCATGGGCTACCGCTTCCAGTTCATCACGCTGGCCGGCTTCCATTCGCTGAACTATGGCATGTTCGAGCTGGCTCACGGCTATGCCCGCCGCCAGATGAGCGCCTTCGTCGAGCTGCAGCAGAAGGAATTCGCGGCCGCCGATCTCGGCTTCACGGCGGTGAAGCATCAGCGCGAAGTCGGCACCGGCTATTTCGATGCCGTCACGCAGGCCATCGAGGGCGCCGGGTCGTCCACCACGGCCCTCACAGGCTCCACCGAAGAGGCCCAGTTCGAGCAGGCCCATGCGTGAGCCAGGCCTCAAGCGCCGGCCAGGAGGCCGGAATTCTTCACGAGTGATACTCAATTGATCTAGATCAAGTGGGGTCGATGGACCGGGCGCTATAGTTCGACCCATGCGCGCGATGTCCATCTTCTCCACCCCTCAGGCGTTGTCCGATCAGGATCGACATCAGCGCCGACACATGCTCGCCCGGCTGGGCCTGGCATGGCTCGCCATGATGCAGGTCATGATGTTTGCCTTCCCGGGCTATCTGCGCCACGAAGGCATGGCGCCCGACAATCTCGAATTGCTCGACCAGGCCATCTTCCTGATGAACTGGGTCAGTCTGCTCATCACCGTTCCCGTCGTTCTGTACTGTGCGCAGCCGGTCTGGGCCGGCGCCCTGAGCCGTCTTGCCCAGGGGCGCGTCACCATGGACGTGCCCGTCGCGCTTGGCATCGCTGTGGCATTCATCCCCAGCATCCACACGACCTGGGCCGGCAGCGGCGAAGTGTATTTCGATTCGGTCGCGATGTTCGTGGCCTTCCTCCTGACAGCCCGCTATCTCGAATTGTGTGCCCGCCAGGCCGTCGAGACAGGCGGGGCGCATGCCGCCATCGAGGCTTTCCGCGCTTCCGTATCCGAGCGCGCCAACCGGCTGGCATTCTGGTTCGTCGCCGTGCAGGTTGCGCTGGCATTCATCGCCGGCGCCGTATGGTGGTTTTACGTAGATCCCGGCCATGCGATTCCCGTCATGGTGGCCATGTTCGTCATGAGCTGCCCCTGTGCCATGGCCATGGCCGTTCCCTCCACGGTGTCCGCCGCGCATGCCAGTCTGGCGGCGCGCGGGCCTGTTTCAGATTCCGATGTCGTCTGGCTGGTACGGGACGCCGCGCGGGTCACGCGCCAGAACCTGTACGGTTCCGTCGCGTGGCATCTGCTCATGACGCCGCTCGCGGCCATTGGCCTGGTGTCGCCCTGGGTGGCCGCAATCAGCATGCTGCTGTCTTCCATGGCGGTCGCAGGCAATGCCTGGCGCATGTACCGGCGGCAGCTTCGCACTGCGGCCGCCGCGGGCTGGCCGGCCACGGTCGTCCAGAGCAGGGCATGACATCTTCCCTCTTTCTGCTGTTGCCGATCGCGCTCGTATTCGTGGTCCTGATCGGCGCAATGTTCTGGTGGGCGATCTTCGCCGGCCAGTTCGACGACGCCCAGTCGGGCGGCGAATCCATCCTCATGGATGATGACCGGCCGCAGACGCCGGAATCGTCGTCCCGGGACAAGGGAAGCTAGCGGAAGGCGGGCGCAGCCCGCGCAATCACACAAAGGCGGATGTTTCCGGACCGGTTCCGGAGCCTGTGGCGCGGATGCATCAAGCCGAATTGGGCGGATGTGGCATTGACGCAGATCAAGGCTGCTGGCCGGGTCATGCGGGATCATGCTCGCGATTGTTTTTTATACTTACTGAGGGGAAGCTCATGGGTACTTCCGATACGTTCGGAAAACAGCCTGAAGTCTTCAACTACGGTGTGGTGCGGCAGTTCACCATCATGACCGTGGTCTGGGGGATCGTAGGCATGGCTGTCGGCGTGTGGATCGCCGCGCAGCTTATCTGGCCGCAGTTGAATTTCGACATTCCGTGGCTCAGCTATGGCCGCCTGCGGCCGCTGCACACCAACGCGGTAATCTTCGCGTTCGGCGGCAGCGCGCTGTTCGCGACTTCTTATTATGTGGTGCAGCGCACCAGCCAGGCCCGCCTGTTCTGCGACAAGCTGGCCGCCTTCACCTTCTGGGGGTGGCAGGCCGTCATCGTCGCGGCGGTGATCACGCTGCCGATGGGCATCACCACCACCAAGGAATACGCCGAACTCGAATGGCCCATCGACATCCTGATCGCGCTGGTCTGGATCGCGTATGCCATCGTTTTCTTCGGCACCATCGTGAAGCGCCGGGTCAAGCACATCTATGTGGCCAACTGGTTCTTCGGTTCCTACATTCTGACCATCGCCGTGCTGCACATTTTCAACAACCTGGAGATGCCGGTCACGCTCTGGAAGTCCTATTCCGCCTACGCCGGCGTGCAGGATGCCATGGTGCAGTGGTGGTACGGCCACAACGCCGTGGGCTTCTTCCTGACGACCAGCTTCCTGGGCATGATGTACTACTTCGTGCCCAAGCAGGCCGAACGACCCATCTTTTCGTATCGTCTGTCCATCGTCCACTTCTGGGCGCTGGCCTTCACCTACATGTGGGCCGGTCCGCATCACCTGCTGTACACCTCGCTGCCCGACTGGACCCAATCGCTGGGCATGGCCCTGTCGCTCATCCTGCTGGCGCCGTCCTGGGGCGGCATGATCAACGGCATCATGACGATGTCCGGCGCATGGCACAAACTGCGCACCGACCCCATCCTGAAATTCCTGGTCGTGGCGCTGTCCTTCTACGGCATGTCGACCTTCGAGGGTTCGATGATGTCCATCCGCACCGTGAACGCGCTGTCGCACTACACCGACTGGACGGTGGGGCACGTGCACTCCGGCGCCCTGGGCTGGGTTGCCATGATCACTTTCGGTTCGCTGTATTACCTGATTCCGCGCCTGTTCGGCCGCAGCTCGATGTACAGCGTGAAGGCCATCGAAGTCCATTTCTGGATCGCGACCCTGGGCGTCGTGCTCTACATCGCCGCCATGTGGATCGCGGGCGTGATGCAGGGCCTGATGTGGCGTGCCACCGGGGCGGACGGCACGCTGACCTATTCCTTCGTGGAAGCGGTGAAAGCAACCTATCCGTTCTACGCCATTCGCCTGCTCGGCGGGCTGATGTTCCTGAGCGGCGTCGTGATCATGTTCTGGAACATGGTCATGACCATACGTGCGGGCACCCAGGGTGTGAACCCGGAAGTGCCGCTGTACAGCCCCGATGCGCGTGATCCGGCCCTGCGTACGCCGGCAACGGGCGCGGCACCGGCCACCGCCTGAGGAGATTTTCAAAAATGGCGCAAGAGAACCACAAGCTTTTTTCCCACAAGACGCTGGAAACCAACATCGGTTGGCTGATCGTCTTCAGCATCCTGGTGATATCCTTCGCCGGGCTGGCGCAGATCGTGCCGCTGTTCTTTCAGCACTCGACCACCGTGGCCACCGAGGGCGTCGAGCCCTACGATTCGCTGCGGCTGGTCGGGCGCGATATCTACATCCGCGAGGGCTGTGTGAGCTGCCATTCGCAGCAGATCCGCATGCTCAGTTCCGAAGTGCAGCGCTACGGCCCGTATTCGCTGGCCGGCGAGTCCGTGTACGAGCGTCCCTTCCTGTGGGGCTCCAAGCGTACCGGCCCCGACCTGGCGCGCGTGGGTGAACGCTATTCCGACGACTGGCACCGGGTCCACCTGCGCAACCCCCGCGCCGTGGTGGCCGAATCCAACATGCCGGCCTATCCCTGGCTGCAGCGCAACACGGTGGAAGGCGTCAACGTCGAGGCACGCATGCGCGCATTGCGCCGCCTGGGCGTCCCCTACACCGATGAGCAGATCGCCTCCGCTCCGGAAGCCCTGGTGGGCAAGACGGAAGAAGACGCGATCGTCGCCTACCTGCAAGGGCTGGGCGTGGCCGGGCGCGAAGCAGCCGCCCGCGCCGTTCTCCACGGAGGCGAGCAATGACTGCCTTGGTAAGCGGGCTGGCGACCATCCTGGCCATGGTCACATTCATCGGCATCTGCTGGTGGGCATTCTCGCGCGGCCGTAGTGCCGCCAACCGCGAAGCGGCCATGCTGCCCTTCGCGCTGCCCGACGAGCAGGCCACGGAAAAGAAGGAAGGATAGGAGCTCCCATGAACGACTTCATAAGTAGCTTCTGGAGCTACTGGATTGCAATCATCTCCATAGGCGGGGTCGCATTCTGCCTGGCCCTGCTGTTCTCGCAGCGGGCATGGCTGAAACGAGAGATCGATCAGGTCGAGGACACCGGACATGTCTGGGACGGCGACCTCACCGAGCTGAACAACCCGATTCCCCGCTGGTGGACGGTGATGTTCGTCGGCCTGTGCGTCATCGGTCTGGGCATCTTCTTCCTGTATCCGGCCCTGGGCTTCAACAACGGTTCCACCGGCTACAGCGCCGCGCGTGAAGTACGGGCCGACCAGTTGGCCATGCAGGAACGCATTGCACCGATCTACGCGCGCTACCAGGAAATGTCCTTCGAGGATGTGGCCCGGGATTCTTCCGCCCGTGAAATCGGCCAGCGTCTGTTCCTGAACAACTGTGCGCAGTGCCACGGTTCGGATGCCCGTGGCGCCGGCAACTTCCCCAATCTGGTGGATGGCGACTGGCTGTGGGGCGGTTCGCCCGAGCAGATCACGCACACGATCACGGAAGGCCGTCACGGCATGATGCCGCCCTGGGGCGCACAGATCAAACCGGCGGAAGCTTCCGACATCGCTCAGTATGTGCGTTCGTTGTCCGGTCTGGCTCACGACCCCCTGCGCATCGTTCCCGGCAAGCGCCATTTCGATGCCTTCTGCGTGGCCTGCCACGGCGCCGACGCCAAGGGCAACCCGGTTCTGGGCGCCCCCAACCTGACCGACAACGTCTGGCTGTACGGCAGCTCGGAAGCCTCCATCGTCCAGACCATTCTGAACGGCCGCGAGAACATCATGCCCGCCCAGAAGAACGTTCTGACCGAAGACCAGATCCGCATGCTCGCCGCATGGGTCTGGGGCCTGTCGAACAATCCGGGCAGCGCCGTCGCCGCGGCCAATTGAACCTTGTCCAACCGAAAGGCAGTGATTCACGATGAGTAGTCAGGAACCCACCGTAAGGCCCCGAAACGAAGGTGACGCCGGTGCGCCGCAATGGCAGCCGCAACCGATCTCGAGACCGGGCGGTGGTTCCTCTCCCATCGTCGAAAAGGCCCTGGCCGATGTGCGCAGCAAGATCTACCCGCGTTCGGTCACGGGTTTCTTCGCGCAGTGGCGGGTGGCGCTGGTCGTCTTCACCCAGCTCATCTTCTACGGGCTGCCCTGGCTCCAATGGAACGACCGGCAGGCGGTGCTGTTCGACCTGGGCGCCCGCAAGTTCTATATCTTCGGCATGGTGCTGTGGCCGCAGGACATCATCTACCTGACCGTCCTGCTGGTTCTTTCGGCCTTCGCGCTCTTTCTGTTCACGGCGCTGGCGGGTCGGCTGTTCTGCGGCTACGCCTGTCCGCAAACGGTCTATACCGAAATCTTCATGTGGGTCGAGCGCAAGATCGAAGGCGATCGGCTGGCCCGCATCCGGCTCGATGAATCCCCTTGGGGCTTGCGCAAGATCCGCCTCAAGGCGACCAAGCATCTGCTGTGGATCCTGATCGCGCTCTGGACGGGTTTCACTTTCATCGGCTATTTCGCGCCCATCCGCGAACTGCTTCTTGCCGTTTTTGCCGGTACGCTGGGCTTCTGGCAGTGGTTCTGGATGTTCTTCTACGGTTTTGCCACCTGGGGCAATGCCGGTTTCATGCGCGAGCAGGTCTGCAAGTACATGTGCCCCTACGCGCGCTTCCAGAGCGTGATGGTCGACCAGGACACCTACGTCGTCACCTACGACTATGTCCGTGGCGAGCCGCGCGGCGGCCGTTCGCGGCGCATCGATCACAGGGAAGCCGGCATGGGCGACTGCGTGGACTGCAGCCTGTGCGTGCAGGTCTGTCCCACGGGGATCGACATCCGCGAAGGCATGCAGTACATGTGCATAGGCTGTGGCGCCTGTGTGGATGCCTGTGATACGGTCATGGACAAGATGGATTATCCCCGGGGCCTGATCCGCTACACCTCGGGCAACGCCATCAAGGAAGGCCTGTCTCAGCAGCAGGTGCGCAAACGGGTGCTCCGGCCGCGCACATTGGTGTATACGGGCATACTTGCGGCGGTTTTCATCGCCTTCATGGTGTCGCTGGCCACGCGCACCACCTTGCGGGTCGACGTCATCCGCGATCGTGGCGTGCTGGGTCGCGAAGTGCCGGGCGGGATGATCGAGAACGTGTATCGCCTGCAGATCATCAACACCTCGGAAGAGGCACTGTCGCTGTCGCTTTCGGCCGCGGGCATACCCGAAATCACGGTCACCACGGCCGATGGTTCGAGCTCGGCCCTGCAGATCGATCCGGCGTCCAACCGGCTGGTGCCCATCGTGGTGCGGGTGCCGGTGGGGCAGGCGGAGCCCGGCTTGCACGACATCGAGTTCCGGGCCGATGCGCAGTCCGATGAAGGCAGGGAAGTGCTCGTGGTAGAGCGTTCCAGCTTCTACGTGCCCAACTGACCACGACGGGGCGAAACGCGCGGTTCGCCGCTCAAGGGCGGCGTTCTTCTCCAGGCGGCGCAGCGGCCCAGTTTGTGATGTTCAATCTTCAAATAGGCGTGTAACATGAAAAGTGTTGATGAAGGAAAGCCGTGGTACCGCGAACCCTGGCCCTGGATCCTCATGGCGGGACCGGCGCTGGCCATCGTGGGCTGCGGCATCACCATCTATCTGGCCGTCAGCAACTTTGGCGACCAGGAAATCCGTGATGGCGGTGTGAAGCAGGGACTGGTGGTATCGAAGCCCCAGATTGAAGCCGATGCCCGCCATTGACTACGCGCCTCGGCGCGAGCCTGATCCTTCATGGGGGGCTCGGGCGGGCCTGAATCGATGCGGCGCCGCAGGCGCCCCTGAATCGTGGCGAAGTGTCCCGGGCTGACAGGCCGGGGTTCTTCGACGCACCAGGAGACTGTGCTATGAAGTGGCGTTCGTTGATGTGGATTATGTGGCCTTCCTTCCTGGCCGCAGCGATGATGACGTTCTTCGTGTTTGCGCTCATCGATCCGCTGGACATCGTGATCTTCGGGCACATACAGGCCAGCCGCATGCAGGTCTACACCGTCGGTTTCTTCTTCTTCTGGGCCATGGCGGCCCTGTCGAGCGCGCTCACACTCAATATCGCGCCCCGAGGGCAGGAATATGATGAATTCGGGGAGCCTATCAATTAGGCGGGGGCGCCGGGGGGCTGCATGGGGCTCGGGCTTGTCCGGCAGAGGGTTTCCTATTGCGAAGATCTCTCCACCTCGCGGCCTGCAAGCGGCTCGGATGAGCCCGGCTTGGATTCAATTCCAATGCCGCGATCTCTCCACCTCGCGGCCTGCATGCCGCTCGGATTCGCCAGGCTTGGGCATTCTATTGCTAAGATCTCTCCACCTCAGGGCTTGCAAGCCCTTCGGATTCGCCAGGCTTGGAACAGTGCGCAGGCACTGTTCCAAGTCCTGGCTCATCCACCTCGGCGCTTGCATGCGCCTCGGATTCGCCAGGCACATCAGAGTCCGCAGTGGACTCTGATGTGTCCTGGCTCATCCACAGTCAGTGCCGGATAGGACTCTGAGGGCCTGCATGTCGATGATGTGGACTTCGCGCTGGTGGATGTGCAGCAGGCCTTCGCGGGCGAAGCGGGAAAACAGTCTGCTGACGGTTTCCAGGGTCAGGCCCAGATAGTTGCCGATTTCTTCGCGGCTCATGCGCAGGACGAACTCATAAGGCGAGTAGCCCAGCGCCGCCAGGCGGTGTGAAAGATTGAGCAGGAAGGCGGCCAGCCGCTGTTCGGAACGCAAGGCGCCCAGCGACATCACCAGCAGGTGCGAGCGATTGATTTCCTTGCTCATGAGACGGCGGAATTGCTGCTGAAGGACCGGGATGTGCAACGAGAGCCTGTCCATTTCGTCGATGCGGATCACGCAGACTTCGCTGTCCTCCAGTGCGATGGCGTGGGATACATGCGTGTTGTGCAGCAGGCCGTCCATGCCGAGGATCTCGCCCGGCAGCAGAAAGCCGGTGATCTGCACCTGGCCGGACGCATCTTCGAGCTGCGTCTTGAGGGAGCCGGAACGGATCCCGTAGACGGCCTCGGTCTTGTCGCCGAGATGGAAGAGGGCGGTACCCTTGGGCAGGCGGATGCGTTCCTTGATGAGCTCGTCGAGTTTGGCCACGTCATTGCGCGCCATGCCCAGAGGCAGGCAGATTTCGCTCAGCATACAGGTGGAGCAACGCGTGGATTCGGGAGTGATACTAATTCGTTTCTGCATACGCCGGAGTGCCTCGCAGGCAAAATCAGCAATGGTGGATTTGCCGTTTGATACAGATCAAGTATAAAGGATTGGCAGGTAACTGTCCCAATAGATTTTTCTTGTTCATTGTGGTAGGCGCAGCACAACAACCGGGCCGGCCCGGGCGAGGCATTGCCGGGAAGGGGCAAAGCTGAAGGCTTCCTGTGGGGCTGACGGTATGCGTTGCTCTGTATCCCGCGCCCGCATTTGCGGCAGGGCTGCATGCCGCCGGGCCGATATCCGCCTGCCTTCGCCTGTTCTAGTCGTTTTCCCAGTATGCGGGTGAGGAATAATGGTTCTTCAACAGATCGAGAAACAGGCGTAGCCGCTGCGGCAGGTGCTTACGCTCGGGTATAAGGGCAAATATACCATTTGGCGGCGCGGCATATTCTTCGAGTACCGCCACCAGACGGCCTTCTTCCAGGTCTTCGCGGACTTCCCACAACGACCTCCAGGCCAGGCCGATGCCTGCCAGCGTCCATTGGTGCAGTACGGAGCCGTCGCTGCAGGCAAGAGAGCCCTTGACCCGTATCGCCCGCAGCTGGCCGTTCTGGCTCAGCAGCCAGCCCTTTGCCTGGTTGCCTTGCTGGCCGAACGACAGGCAGTTGTGCTCGGCAAGATCATCAGGAGTGTTGGGCCGGCCGTAGCGCTGCAGGTAGGCGGGGGCGGCGACGATCACGCGCTTGTTGTCCGCCAGCCGCATGCCGATGATGCGGGAATCTTCCAGCTCGCCTATGCGGATGGCGCAGTCGTAGCCTTCCTCGATGAGATCCACCAGACGGTCGCTGAGATCCAGGCTGATGGTGACGTCGGGATAGGCGCTGATGAAGTCCGGCAGCAGCGGCGCGATATGGCGGCGCCCGAAGCCGGCGGGAGCGCTCACGCGCAAATGGCCCGAGGGGCGGACGCTGCCCTGCGAGATGCGGGATTCGATGTCGTTCAGTTCGCGCAGGATGCGCTGTGCCTCTTCTAGGAAGGCGCTGCCTTCCGAAGTGAGGGACATGCGGCGGGTGGAGCGCACCAGCAGCTTGATTCCCAGGCGGGCTTCCAGGGCATTGATTCGCCGGCCCATCATGGCCGGCGCGATCCCTTCCTGCCGGGCGGCCGCCGACAGACTGCCCAACGTCGCGACGGCTACGAAGCTTTCCAGCTGCTTGAAGCGGCTCATGCGGCACCGCGCGAAACGCTGATCAACCCGGCAGGACGAGCGCCATCAGCTTGGCGCGCACGGTAGCCAGTTCTTCCGGACTCGCGCGCCCCTGGTGGCTGATCTTGATCTGGGGCCAGCCCAGACTCTTGACCTGGTCGGCCAGGACGGCCCGGCCGTCCGTGGCGGCCAGCGCCACTTCGAACGGATAACCTTTCGGATCGGCGGTGATGGCGCAGCACACCATGAGACCGGCTTTCTTGTTGTAGGCGGCGGGACTGACGACGAGCGCCGGTTTGTAGTCGGGCCCGCTGTGGCCCCGCGGCAGCTCGAAGTGCACGTGGACGATGTCGCCGGCTTCGGGTGTATAGCGTTTGCTCATGGTGCGTATGGGCCTCGGTCGGTGCTACATTGAGCCGAAATCGACTTCTGCATGGGTATTGGCCGGTTTGATGCCGCCCACCAGCTGCGTCAGCGTGTATTCCTGGGCCCGTACCGGCTGCAGCACCAGGTTTCCGCGTTCCACCCGCATTTCCATCAGGTCGTCGACCCCGACCCTGAGGGTCTTCAGCATAGAGGAGGGCAGACGGATCGCCGCGCTGTTGCCCCATTTCCTGATGACTCCGCGCATGCTTGCTCCTTGATCAGATATGGCGTCCACAGCTTAACAAGTTTCGACTCTGTGTCAACACCATCCGGGGCGCGACGGCCGGTTTTCGCGCCGGCGGCCTTGAAATGGGTGCGGACGGCCGCACATTAATTGCATTCACGAATAGCCACGACCCCCATGGGGCGACAAGACAGCCATGAGATTCGACAAACTCACCACCCGCTTTCAGCAGGCCCTTGGCGATGCGCAAAGCCTGGCGCTGCGTAATGACAACCCTTACATCGAGCCGGCCCACCTGGTGGCCGCCTTGCTTTCCGACACCGACGGCGGCACCGCGAGCCTGCTGGCGCATGCCGGCGTGGCCGTCAACCGTGTCGCGCCGGCCCTGAACCAGCTCATCGAGGGCTATCCGCAGGTTCGGGGCGCCGAAGGCAACATCCAGGTCAGCCGCGAACTGCAGGCAGTGCTGGCGCGCACCGAGAAGGAAGCGATGCAGCGGGGCGATACCTATATCGCCAGTGAACTGTTCCTGCTGGCGATGGCCGATGACAAAGGCGACGCGGGGCGTATTCTGCGCGAAGCCGGTCTGCAGCGCAAGTCGCTGGAAGCGGCCATCGACGCCATGCGTGGCGGCGCATCGGTATCGGATCCCGCCGGCGAGCAGAACCGCCAGGCGCTGGAAAAGTACACCACCGACGTCACCGAGCGCGCCCGCCAGGGCAAGCTCGACCCGGTGATCGGCCGTGACGATGAAATCCGCCGCGCCATACAGATTCTGCAGCGCCGCACCAAGAACAACCCGGTGCTGATCGGCGAGCCGGGCGTGGGCAAGACCGCCATCGTTGAAGGTCTGGCCCAGCGCATCGTCAACAACGAAGTGCCCGAAACCCTGAAAGGGCGGCGCGTGCTGTCGCTGGACATGGCGGCGCTGTTGGCCGGTGCCAAGTACCGGGGTGAATTCGAAGAGCGCCTGAAGGCGGTGCTCAAGGAATTGTCGCAGGACGACGGCAACACGATCGTGTTCATCGACGAGCTGCACACCATGGTGGGCGCGGGCAAGGCCGAGGGCGCGATCGACGCCGGCAATATGCTGAAGCCCGCCTTGTCGCGGGGCGAATTGCACTGCATCGGCGCCACGACGCTGGACGAATACCGCAAGTACATCGAGAAGGACGCCGCGCTGGAGCGCCGTTTCCAGAAGGTGCTGGTGAGCGAACCCGACGTGGAATCCACCATTGCCATCCTGCGCGGCCTTCAAGAGCGCTACGAACTGCACCATGGCGTGGCCATCACCGACCCGGCCATCGTGGCGGCGGCGGAGCTTTCGCATCGCTATATCACCGACCGTTTCCTGCCCGATAAGGCCATCGACCTCATCGACGAGGCGGCGGCCCGCATCCGCATGGAAATCGACTCCAAGCCTGAAGTCATGGACAGGCTCGATCGCCGCATCATCCAGCTCAAGATCGAGCGTGAAGCCGTCAAGAAGGACACGGACGACGCTTCTCAGCGCCGCCTGCAGGCCATCGAGGATGAGCTCGTCAAGCTGCAGCGCGAATACAACGATTACGAAGAAATCTGGAAGGCCGAGAAGGCCGCCGTGCAGGGCTCGCAGTCGATCAAGGAAGAGATCGAGCGCCTGCGCGCGGAAATGGCCGATCTGCAGCGCAAGGGCCAGTTCGACAAGCTCGCCGAGCTGCAGTACGGGCGCCTGCCCGAACTCGAAAGCCGCTTGAAGGCTGCGGAAGCCGGCAAGCAGGTCCAGTCCGAAGACAAGCCACGGTTGCTGCGCACCGAAGTCGGCACCGAGGAAATCGCCGAAGTGGTGTCGCGGGCCACCGGCATTCCCGTTGCCAAGATGATGCAGGGCGAGCGCGAAAAGCTGCTGGGCATGGAAGGCTATCTGCACAAGCGCGTGGTGGGCCAGGACGAGGCCGTCAGCCTGGTGTCGGATGCCATCCGCCGTTCGCGCGCGGGGCTGTCCGACCCGTCGCGTCCCTATGGTTCCTTCCTGTTCCTGGGCCCCACGGGCGTGGGCAAGACGGAGCTGACCAAGGCATTGGCCAACTTCCTGTTCGATTCCGAAGATCACATGATCCGCATCGACATGAGCGAGTTCATGGAAAAGCATTCCGTGGCGCGGCTGATCGGCGCGCCTCCGGGGTATGTGGGCTACGAAGAGGGGGGCTATCTGACGGAAGCGGTGCGGCGCAAGCCATACAGCGTGGTGCTGCTCGACGAAGTGGAAAAAGCCCACCCCGACGTGTTCAACGTGCTGCTGCAGGTGCTGGACGATGGGCGGCTCACGGACGGCCAGGGCCGTACGGTGGATTTCCGCAATACCGTCATCATCATGACCTCCAACCTGGGGTCGCAGCATATTCAGAGCATGACGGGCCAGCCCTACGAAGTCGTGAAGGAAGTCATCTGGACGGAGCTCAAACAGAGCTTCCGGCCGGAATTCCTGAACCGGATCGACGAAGTGGTGGTGTTCCATTCCCTGGATCCGCGGCACATCGAATCCATCGCCCGCATTCAGCTGCAGCGCCTGGGCGAGCGCCTGGCGCAGCGCGAGATGCGGCTCGAAGTATCCGACGCCGCCGTGGCCCAGCTGGCGCGCGCCGGCTTTGACCCCGTATTCGGTGCGCGGCCCCTCAAGCGGGCGATCCAGCAGCACATCGAGAACCCGATCGCACGGCTGGTGCTCGACGGTACTTTTGGCGAAAAGGACGTAGTGCCGGTCGACTGGCGGGACGACAAGTTCGTGTTCGAGCGGACACTGCAGTAAGAAAAAAAGGGGGACAGGCCGCGATTTCGAAACAAAATCGTGGCCTGTCCCCCTTTTCCGTTCAGGGCTGCTGGTCGTTTTCTTCCTGGCCGTAATACTTGACGCCGATCCTGATGCGTTCGCGGCCCTGCGACACCCGGTAGCGGTTGGTGTCGCGCAGCGAATATACGCAGCCGCAGTATTCCTGCTGGTAGAAATTTTCGCGCTTGCTGATCTCTATCATGCGCTGCGAGCCGCCGCCCTTGCGCCAGTTGTAGGTCCAGTAGAGCATGCCGGGATAGCGCGCCGCGGCGCGTTCACCGCAGCCATTGATCTGCTTCATGTCCTTCCAGCGCGAGATGCCCAGCGAACTGGAGATGGTGTCGTAGCCGTTCTCGAAGGCATAAAGCGCCGTGCGCTCGAAGCGCATGTCGAAGCAGGCCGTGCACCGGATGCCGCGTTCGGGTTCGTCTTCCATTCCCTTCACCCGCTCGAACCAGTTGTCGCGATCATAGTCGGCATCGATGAACTCGATGCCATTGGCCTCGGCGAAACGGATGTTCTCGTTCTTGCGGATTTCGTATTCCCGATCGGGATGGATGTTCGGGTTGTAGAAATAGATGGCATAGTCGATGCCCGAAGCCGTCATGGCTTCCATGACCTCGCCCGAACAGGGCGCGCAGCAGGAATGCAGCAGCACCTTGCTGCGGTTGTCGGGCAGAGTGAGTACGGGACGCTGGGATTCGCTCATGGTATCTGGCCCGCCCTGCGGGGCGGGCGGTATCTATTCAGTATGGAGTCCATTTTAGTCCGGCGGCGCGGGAAGCCCAAATGCGGGGTCGTCCGCGCAGTTGCCATCCAGTGCCATGGCCAGCAGGCCCCATACCGCGCACCCGTCCCGGCTAAGAAAATCTCGTTCGACCGTGGGGACGGACGCCGGCCGCAACACCCGCATTGCCTGGATGCGTGACGTCCCCCTTTACCGGGGACTCTTGGCGTGTCCTGATCATCATTCGTCACCGGAAACGTCGTCCGGCAATTCCAATCGCTAGGGCCTGTTCACGCTAAAAGGTGCCTTGCATGAGTACGCAAACAGGTGGATGACAAGGCGCAAAGCGCAGCCGTGGCCAGGCCCACGGCGAGCATTTGCAACGCAGGCAGACGCGTGTTTACGCACTCACCCTGCGGGCTGGCAGGTCATCGAACGCCAAGCGTTGTTGCGGAGACCTTGCGTGGGGCGGCCACGCGGCGGCCTGCACGCCTAGCCTGGCGTTCGATGACCTGCCAGTGCAAGGCACCTTTTAGCGTGAACAGGCCCTAAGGTTGAACCCCTATTCGAGCTGGATTCCGGATGCCTCGATCACCCGCTTCCATTTTTCATAATCGCGCATAATAATCTGCTCGAACTCGGCGAGAGTGGCCACCATCGGCTCCGCCCCTTCTGTAATCAGCTGCTTTTGAACCGTCGGGGAAGAGACCGCTTTTCGGATTTCCTCGTTGATTCTGCCAACCACTTCTTCCGGGGTGTTCTTCGGCGCAAACATCCCGTACCAGACAACCACTTCGAACTCCGGCAAGCCGGATTCGACCACTGTCGGCAAATCAGGAAACTGTTTTGCCCGATTGAGGCTGGTGACAGCCAAAGGTTTGATCCGGTCGCCGTCGAGGGCGGCCTGGAGGGATGGGATATTCGCTATGAGGAATTGCGACTCGCCCCGCATCAAGCTCAGCGCGGCCGGGGAACTTCCCTTGTAGGCGATATGCTGGGCATGCACCCCGGTTTGCATCTTGAACAGCTCCCCGGCCAGATGGTGGGACGTACCCACCCCGGCGGAACCGTAATTGATGGATCCCGGCCGACTCTTCGCATACTCGATGAATTCCTGCAACGTAGACACATCGAGGTCGGCGGGAACCGCGAATATGCTGGGAGTCGACGAAATGGCGCCGGCCGGCATCAAATCCTCGAGCGGATTGACCGACATCTTGGTATAGAGGCTGGGATTGATGCTGATCGTGCTGACCGAGCCTATCATCAGCGTGTACCCGTCAGGGCTGGCACGGGCGACGTACTCGGTACCGATGATGCCCCCGGCCCCTGGCTTGTTTTCCACAACGACGGTTTGGCCCGTGTTCTTGGTCATCTCCGCCGCAATGACCCTAGCCATGATGTCGGTGCCGCCCCCTGGCGTGAAAGGCACCACGAGCCTGATCTGGCGGGCTGGATAGTCGGCTGCGGCGGCATGCGACGCCCCCATTGCCAGGGCCAGCACGGACATGGCCAGACACTTCCAGATTGCACGCTGTCTCATCGTCTCCATCCTTTTTCATGAATAGGGCGGCCGGGCGCCGTTCATATGGGATTCCGGCTGAGCTGAGCTTATGCCCCCGAGACGGGACGCTCGCCGTGCGGCGGACGTCCTGATCTCACAGGTGAAGCGCTTCGCTCCACCACGCATAATCAGGCGCTCTGTCATTTTCCAGAGCGCGAATCCACGGATAGTCGCCCGCCTGGCCGAATCCATGAACGGGATGGCTGCCGGAGCGCAACGCTTCCAGATATCCCAGCTCTTCGAGACGGGCGTTTCCGATATTGACCTCGGGGCCAAACAGCGTCATGAGCCAGAATTGAAGTACGCGGCGATTCAGTAGCGGGCGGAGCGAAGAGACTTCGAACATGATGCGGTCCGGCCCGATTTCCTTGGCAAGCCGGACCACTTGTTCCGTTCCCTTGTGGCGCTTGGCGAGCAGTTCTTCGGGATTGTCGCCCATCACTCTGCGCAATAGATGGCCTTCCCAGTACACCCGCTCCGCGCCGGCATCCAACAGGGCGCGAAACTCGTTCAGCGTTGCTTGCTCATCGATTTCTTCCTCACTCTTGCGCGTAGCGTCGTTTTCGGGAAATTTCTTGCCCACTTCCCCGAATACTGCGAAACCAAGCTCGCGCGCCTTGTGGATGAACTCGACTTCGCTGCCCAGATCGCGCTCGGCCGTGGTCGCCGTGCTCGATACCTCGATGACATTGAATCCCAGGTCCGCCAGGCGCGGCATAACCTCATTCTCGATACGCTGGATGCGCGCCACTTCCATGAAAATACCGCCGGGCTGGACGCGTACGTCATGATCCAGATATGCCTTGATCTTTTCGCGAATCACGCTTTCTGGAGCTCGAAGGTGGGGATCCCATATCTTGACCACATCGAGGTACTGGCCGAACTGGTCGAGCATTCCCTTGACGAAGGAAACCGGCCAGCCGTTGTCCATGACCATGGTCAGACCGCCCGTCCGTGGTTTGACAGAACGGTTCGGCCAATCGATGCCAAGATATTGATGAAGATTATTTGCCATTTCCATCCCTTCGAATGATTCACCCTGGCCCCACTTTAGTTCTTGTTGACTATACGATCAAAGAATAAAATGGAATCAAATCATTCATAAATTGAATAGCTAATGAAGCTACATGAACTGCGTTCGATCCGCGCCGTAGTGGAAACAGGGTTCAGCGTGACGGCCGCGGCGGAAGTCCTGCATACCTCTCAACCCGGCATCAGCAGGCATGTCCAGCAGGCCGAGCGTTATCTGGCGGTCGAACTGTTCACCAGGGTCAAGAATCGGCTGACAGGGTTGACGCCCGCCGGCCAGGTGCTTGTGCCGATGATCATTCAGGTTCTGGATCAGCTCGAAGGTGTGCGCCGTGTGGCCGGGCAGTTCAACAGCGGCGACCAAGGGCAGCTTACCGTCGCCACTTCACATACGCATGCACGGTATCTGTTGCCGCCCGTCATTGAGGCGTTCATACGCTCTTTTCCCCAGGTGCGTTTGACCCTGCGGCAAGGTTATGGCGCGCAAATCGCCGCCTGGCTGCAGTCCGGCGAGGCCGATCTTTCCATATCGTCCGCACCGCAGCAACGCTATTCAGGCTTGAGCTTTCGCCGGATCGGCAAGATGAGGCGTATTGTCCTCACGGCGGCGGAGCATCCTCTGCTGAAAGCCGAGCCCCTGACACTACAAAGCATAGTGGCCTATCCCATCATTACCTACAGTCCCGAATTTGCCGCTTACAGCCAGATCATGGCCGCTTTCGAGGCCGCCGGCTTGAGGCCGACCATAGCGTTGAGCACCGGGGATACCGATACGATCAAGACCTACACCGTGTGCGGTCTTGGCGTGGCCATTGTGGCCGACTCCGCATTCGAGCCGCAACGTGACCAAGGCCTTTGCGCGATCGACGCCGGGCACTTGTTTCCTTCCACAAACATTGTGCTGGGCATGAGCAAAGAGCGCGAACCGACGTTCCACGCCTTGAAATTGATCGAGCTGCTCAAGTCTATCCCTTGAGCAGCCTTGCCTGCTCCATAGGCCTGCGTCGAGCGTCATGGTTCAAGTCGGACAGACAGCGGCTCTTTCAACCCCCGATCACCATTCCCCACAGCCGCCGCACGGCATCCCGTTCTTCCAGCAACTGGCCGCTGGGCACTCTTGCCTTGTCCGCCCCTTGCAGGCGCAGCGCATGCTGGCGGCGGCGCAGCAGCCGGTAGGCGTCGGCGACCTGCCCGGCGAGCTGGGCTGGGATCAGGCCGGCATCCGCGGCCAGGCCCAGCAGGGCGATGTTGCCGAGGTTCCGCAGCAGGGCGGGGTGTTCGCGCGCATGCAGCAGCACCAGGTACTGCGTGATGAATTCGATATCCACCATGCCGCCCGGGTCGTGCTTGAGGTCGAAATCGCCGCCATGGTTGGGGTGGCCGGCGCGTATCTTGTCGCGCATTTCCTGCACGGCGGCGCGCAGTTCCCCGGGGTCGCGTTCCCGCAGCAGGATCTCGTGGCGTATCCGTTCGAAACGTTCCCCCAGTTCCGGGTCGCCGGCACAGTAGCGGGCACGGGTCAGGGCCTGGTGCTCCCAGATCCAGGCATGTTCGCGCTGGTAGCGGGCAAAGCCTTCGAACGATACCGCCAGCAGTCCGGCTTCGCCGTCCGGACGCAGGCGAAGATCGACGTCATAGAGCCGGCCCGAAGACGTCATGGTAGACAGCCAGGACACCATGCGCCGCCCCAGCTTCATGTAGCGTTCGGGGGCATCGTCATCGGGGTCTTCGTAGAGGAAGACGAGATCCAGATCGGAGGCATAGCCGATTTCCTTGCCGCCCAGCTTGCCGTAGGCGATCACGGCGAAGCGGGCGGGAGCGGCGGTCGCCGGAGCGCCGCGCGGCTGGACCAGCGGCCAAGTGCGCCGGATCGTCTCGGCCAGCAGCAGATCGGCCAGTTCCGACAGGCGGTCGGCCAGGGCCTCGACCGTCAAACGCCCTTCGAGATCCTGCGCCAGCAGCTGGAAACTGACCTGATGCTGGAAATCCCGCATGAGATTCATCTGTTTTTCGATGTCGGGCTTGCCATCGGGCAGGACGGAAGCGTCGAGTTCGCGCGAGAGCTGCTGGCCGATTTCCTTGAAGTCCGGCGCTTCCATGAGGCTGTGCCATTCGATGAGGCTGTCCAGCAGCACCGGGTAGCGTGTCAGGAATTGCGATGCCCAGGGGCTGGCGCTTACGATGCGCGTCACTCTGGCCAGGATTTCGGGATATTCGGCCAATAGCGCCAGGTAGGCGCTGCGCTGGGCAATGTGCTCCACCAGTTCGAACAGTCGGGAGGCGGTGGCGGCCGGGGCTTCGGTGCCGGCGGCGGCGGTGAGCAGGGCGGGCAGCAGTTTGTCCATGCGCTTGCGGCTGACATTGGGCAGGCTGCGGATCCGGTGGCTGCCCAGCATCGCGTCCAGCCGCTGGCACACGGCGTCGGCGTCGCCGCCCAGGCGTTCACGGATGAGCTCGGGGGTGATGTCCGCGGGCGCCTCTTCCGGCACCGGGGCGTCGGCGGAAGGAGGGGTGGGCGTGGAAACCCCGGCGATGCGAAAGGCGTCGCGGAAGGCCGCGCCGACATGCTGGCGGTGCGATTTCAGAGCCGCCTCGAAATCGTCGCGCGTCATGCCCATGG
Source organism: Alcaligenaceae bacterium (assembly GCA_013416455.1). Taxonomy (GTDB): domain Bacteria; phylum Pseudomonadota; class Gammaproteobacteria; order Burkholderiales; family Burkholderiaceae_B; genus Yanghanlia. Next base: position 80,009 of record JACCES010000006.1, read on the forward strand.
CCGCCGCCAGCCCCGCCTGCTGCGCTGGATCGTGCGGCAGCAAATGGGTCTGTTCGTCTTCCCGGTATTGCAGCATGTGCTCGACCCGCCGCAGGAACAGATAGGCTTCTTCCAGCCTTTGGGCCACGTCATCGTCGATGACGCCCGAGGTTCTCTGGCAGCGCAGCGCCGACAGCAGGTTGGCCCGCTGCAGAGACGGCATGCGGCCCCCCCGTATCAGCTGGGTGAGCTGCACCACGAATTCGATCTCGCGGATGCCGCCTTCCCCCAGCTTGATGTTGTGGATGGCGTCCACGCCGCTGCGTGCCAGCGCGCGCCGCTGCCAGTCCTGCCGGATGCGTTCGCGCAGCTCGCGCAGCGAGGACAAGGCATCGAAATCGAAATACTTGCGGTAGACGAAGGGAGTGCGCAGGGATTCGAGGTGCTGCCATTGCGCGGTGGGTTCGCTGCCTTCGAAGGCCTGCACCCGCAGGCCGCGGGCCTTTATCCAGGCATAGCGTTCCCATTCTCGGCCTTGCACCACCAGATAGTTTTCCAGGGCATCCAGGCTCCAGGCCAGCGGCCCGGAGTCGCCGTCGGGCCGCAGGCGCAGATCAGTGCGGAAGACCTGCCCGTCGGCGTCGATTTCGGAAAGCACCGGCATCATGCGCTGGGTGAGGCGGGCATAGAACTCATGATGGCTGATGGGCCGCCGGCCGGAGGTTTCGCCGTCTTCGCCATAGAGCATGATGAGATCGATGTCGGACGATACGTTCAGCTCGCGCCCCCCGAGCTTGCCCATCCCCAGGATGATCATTTCCTGAGGTTGGCCGGTTTCGGGATCCAGCGGCGCGCCGTGCGTGTCGGCCAGGTCGTGGGCCACGCTGCGATAGGCCTGGGCCACCGCCATGTCGGCCAGCGCCGACATGGCGCCGACGATCTCGGGCAGGGCGGCCGCGCCGGCGATGTCGCGCACCATCAGGGCATGGAAAACCCGCTGGCGCAGCTGGCGCAATATACGCCGGATTGCATCATTCGCCATCGCCTGCGCGGGCGTGCCGCCCAGTTCGATGAACCACTGCTGCAGGCGGTGCCGGTCCAGCGGTTGGGTGGCGGCTTCTTCGAGCCAATGGCCGAAGCCGGGATGGGCGTCGACTTTGCGGCGCAATGCGCCCGACCAGGCGAGGGCCGGCTCTAATATAATGGTTCGCGTCATAACGAGGAAACAAATCCGGAAGGGGCGGCACAAGCCCGAAAAGATACTGCAAACCGTCCGTGCCGGCGAGCCTTCCGTACACCATCGTGCAGCAAACATTCCACCGCCTACTGAAATGGCTGGGTTTCCTGGCACTTGGGTGCTATATCTTCGTCGCGATCGCCGTCATCGGCACTCGCTATTGGCTGCTTCCCAATATCGATCGCTGGCGCGAACCGCTGCAACGCGAACTTTCCGCCATGCTGTCCATGCAATTGCGGCTTGGCCATGTCACGGCCGACTGGAGCGGGCGGCATCCGCGCGTCGTGCTGCGCGACGCCAGCCTGCACGATGACTCCGGGCGGCTGCTGCTGGCCATTCCGTCTCTCGATGCGGTGGTGGCCTGGCCCAGTCTTTTCGCCGGCAGGCCCCGCTTCCTGGGCCTGCGTGCCGATGGCGTGGCATTGTCGCTGCGGCGCGACCGCCATGACCGCCTGAGCGTCCTGGGCCGCCACGTTGATGCGAACGTCGATGCGAAAGACGATGGCGCGGCCGAGACCCCGAAATTCGATCTGCTGCATTGGCTGGCCAGGCAGGGCAATGTGCAGTTCACCAATGCCAGCATACAGTGGCTCGACGAGTCCCGCCGCGCGCCGCCGCTGGAACTGCGCGATGTCTTTCTGGGTTTTGGCGGGAACGGCGGTGAGCATGTGTTCTCGATGCGGGCCCGTCCGCCGTCCGATCTGGGCAGCTCGTTCTCTTTGCAGGGGCGTGTGCGGATGCGTCTGGAAGGGTCCGATTCTCTCATGCTCGATCGCCTGAGCGGGAGGTTCCACGTGAATGTGGAAGGCATGCAGCCCGCGAGCTGGAGTCCCTGGCTCGATGTCCACACCTTTCTGGAAAGGGGGGAAGTCAGCTGGCGTGGCTGGCAGGATGTGGTGGACGGCCGGCCGGGTCGGCATGTGTCCCAGGTGACGGTCAAAGAGGGTGTCTGGCGGCCGGGGCGGGAACTGGGCGTCCGGGCCGATTCCGCCATGCTGTATATTGCCGGGCCGTGGTCGGCGCTGCAGGGTCTGTGGGAGGCGCCGGACGACGCGGACCCGCGGGCGGACCAGGCGGCGGATTTGTCCTCGGCCCCGCCGCCCGCCGTGCGTGTGGCCCTGCGCATGCGGGGCCTGGGCATCGAAGCGCCCCAGGTCATCGATACGCCGCTGGCTTTCGATGAGCTTGCGCTGAGCGCCGGCCTGGCCCGCGACCCGGCCGCGGGCCTGCGGATGCTGGCCGACCGGATGCAGCTGCGCAATGCCGACATGGATCTCGACCTGAGCGGCGGCTGGCAGGCCGCCGGCGGCGAAGCGGGCACCGTCGACCTGGAGGGCCGGTTTGCGCGCTTCGAACTGCCGGCCATGGTCCGCTACCTGCCTTCCCTGGTCGACGAGGATGCGCGCAGCTGGATGCGGCGGGGTCTGCTTGCGGGGCGCCTGATGGATGCGGCCTTGAGGGTCCAGGGCGATCTGCTGCATTTCCCCTTCGGCGAGCAGCCGGACCGTGGCGACTTCTACATGGGGGGCGCCGTCCGCGGCGCCGTGATCGATTATGCCCCCGCATCCTCGGTGGGGCCGCCCGGGTGGCCGAGGCTGGAACAACTGAATGGCCGTGCCCAGCTGCACCGGGTGGACCTCAAGATCGAGGCGGATTCCATGCGGATGCTGCCTGACGGCAAGCGCATCGATTTACGCGAAGTGCGGGCGCACATTCCGAACATCGAGGAAAATGCCGTCCTCGATGTTCAGGGCGTGGGGCAGGCGGATGCCGCCGCTTTCTTATCGCTAATCCGGACGTCGCCGCTGGGGCGGCTGCTGGACGGGCTGTTCGACGATGCTCATGCGGAAGGACATTGGGAAGTACCCATCGCGCTGACCATTCCCCTGTTCGATACCGATGCCACACGGGTGCGGGGGTCGGTCGTTTTCAAGAACGGAGCCCTGCGGCTCAGCGATGGGATTCCGCCGCTGGCCGGCCTGAACGGTAGCCTTTCCTTCACCGACGAGGCCATGAGCGTCGACGGTCTGAAAGCCAGGCTGCTGGGCGGGCCCGTGGCCATTGCGGGCGGTGTGGGCAAGGGGCAGAAGGGGCTCAGCTTTGACGGCCGCCTGAGCGCGGAGGCCCTGACCGCTTTCCTGCGGGACGAATTCTCCAAAGTCCTTAATGGATCTACATCGTATCTACTTAAAGTGCAGCGCAGCGAAGCCGGGGCCTATGGCGTGCGCGTTGATGCGCCCATGGAAGGGATGTCCATCGATCTGCCGGCGCCCCTGACAAAGCGCGCAGAGGAAAAATGGCCGCTGAGTGCGCAGTGGAAGCCAGCCAGCGGAAAAAGCGATGCAGTATTCGACCTGCGCCTGGCCGAGCATTTCACAGCACAGTTCCTGCTTCGGAACGAGCGGGACGGCAACACCGGTTTTCATGCCGGCGCCATCAACCTGCGGGGCAAGGCCAAGCCACCCGAAAGCGGGCTGGCGGTCGATATGCAGGCGCCGGACATGGATATCGACGCGTGGCGCGATCTTGCCGGCCATCTTGAAAGCGCCGCCAGGGCGGCGGGGCAGGCCGCCGTCCTGCCGCCCTTGCGCGATCTGCGCCTGCAGGCCGATACGGCGCGTGTCTTCGGCATGGATCTGGATCGCCTCACCTTCACGGCCCGGCGTCCCGAAGGGGAGCGCTGGCGTGTCGATGTGAGCTCCACGCAGACGGCCGGCACCTTGTTCTGGCGCGAGGCGCAGGGGCGCATACAGGGCGATGTCGAGGCGCAATTCGAGCGCCTGTCGGTGGGCGACGCCGCAGCCGGCGAAACCGATGATCAAAACGGCGCGGCGGCCGGCGGCGATGACGCTGAGCTGTTCCGGCTCGACGAAGAGATCGACATTCCCGCCATCCGTCTGAAGGTGGACCGTCTGCGCTTGTATGGGCGCGACGTCGGCGCCCTGTCGCTGGTGGGTGTGAATGCGTCGCGCGGGCGCATCTGGAAACTGGAACAGCTCGATCTGGCCAGTCCGCATGCCAGCCTGAAGGGCAGCGGCACCTGGAGGCTGGATGGGCCGCAGCGGGGTCTGACGATCCAGGCGGATGCGCGTTTCGACGACCTGGGCGCCTATCTGGAACAGGTCGGCTTCAAGGACCTGATGGGCGGCGGCCACGGGCAGGTGCAGGGCTCGGTCGAGTGGCGGGGCATCCCCTGGCGCTTCGAGCGCTCGGCCCTTTATGGCGATGTGAGCGTCGAACTGTCCAAGGGCAGATTCCTCAGCCTGGGTTCGCGTTCAGCCCGCCTGCTGGAAGTGCTGTCGCTGCAATCGGTCAAACGTCTGGCCACGCTGGAATGGAACCCGGCGGGGCTCATGCAGCAGGGGTTTCCCTTCGATGAGCTGAGAGGCAATCTGAAGCTGGATGCGGGCGTGCTGCACAGCGAGAACTATCGCGTGGCCGGGCCCGTGGGAACGATCATGATCGCGGGCGATGTGGATCTGCCCGAGGAAACGCTGGATCTCTACGCTGTCGTGGTGCCCAATCTGGATGTGAGCGGTGCGGCGATCGCCGCCGGTATCGCGGTCAATCCTATCGTCGGTATCGGTGCATTCCTGACGCAATGGCTGCTGAAGGACCCGCTGGGCAAGGCGATGGCGGTGGAATACCGGGTCAAGGGCGATTTCGATGCGCCCCAGGTGGACGAAGTCGGTACATCGTCAGGGCGGCGCTGAAAGACTGGGCTGGCGGGAAGGACTGAGGGGGGAAAAGGGTACCCTGCCGGGACCCTGTTTCCATGGCTGGCAGGGGTCAGTATATGCCTTGCTGCAACATCGCGTCGGCCACTTTCACGAAAGCCGCGACGTTCGCACCGTCGACATAATTCACCACCTTGCCGCGAGGAGCGTGGCGCACGCAGTTCTCGTGGATGTCACGCATGATGGCATGCAGCTTGCCGTCCACCTGTTCGCGCGTCCAGCACAGACGCTGGGCATTCTGGCTCATTTCCAGACCGGAAACCGCCACGCCGCCCGCATTGCTCGCCTTCCCCGGCGCATAAAGAATGCCGGCGTCGATGAAGGCATGGGCCGCATCCAGAGCCGTGGGCATGTTGGCCCCTTCCGCAACGCAACGCACGCCGTTCTTGATGAGAGTGTGGGCGTCTTCGAGTTCGAGCTCGTTCTGCGTGGCGCAGGGCAGCGCAACGTCGACCGGTATGTGCCACGGGCGCTTGCCGCATTCATACGTGAGCTTGAGCTCGTTTGCGTAGTCTTCCACCCGGCCGCGGTCGCTGTTCTTGATGCGGCACAGCACGGCAAGCTTCTGCGGCGTGAAACCGGCGGGATCGACGACAGTGCCCTGAGAGTCGGAAACCGTCACCACCTTGGCGCCCATGTGCATGCACTTCTCGATGGCGTACTGCGCGACGTTGCCCGAGCCGGACACGGACACCTTCAGGCCTTCGAGCGACTGCTGGGTATGCTTGAGCATTTCCTCGGCAAAGTAGACCGTGCCGTAGCCGGTGGCCTCGGGACGGATCAGGCTGCCGCCGAAGGTGATGCCCTTGCCGGTGAATACGCTGGCGGCGGAATTGGAGAGCTTCTTCATCATGCCGGCCATGAAGCCGACTTCGCGGGCTCCCACGCCGATGTCACCGGCCGGCACGTCCGTATCCGGACCGAGATGGCGGTGCAGTTCGAGCATGAGCGCCTGGCAGAAGCGCATGACCTCGCCGTCGGACTTGCCCTTGGGATCGAAATCCGAGCCGCCCTTGCCACCGCCCATGGGCAGTGTCGTGAGAGCATTCTTGAAGGTCTGCTCGAAGGCCAGGAACTTCAGGATGGACAGGTTGACCGAGGGATGGAAGCGCATGCCGCCCTTGAAGGGGCCGATCGCCGAACTGTGCTGGATGCGGTAGGCACGGTTGACGTTCACCTTGCCGCTGTCATCGAGCCAGGTGACGCGGAACTGGATCACGCGCTCGGGCTCGACCAGCCGGGCGAGCAGACCCTGCTCGGCATACTGGGGATTGGCCTCGATGAAGGGCCAGAGGCTAGCCATGACCTCGTGGACCGCTTGCATGAACTCGGGTTGATGGGGATCGCGGGCATGGATACCCGCCAGGAATTGATCTAGTTTTGGAAGTGCCATTCTTATTTCTTCATCATGTCGAAAAATTCGGCGTTGGTCTTGGTAGCCCGAATCTTGTCCAGGATGAATTCCATCGCCTCGATTTCGTCCATGTCGTGAATGAACTTCCGCAGCACCCAGATCTTTTGCAGGAGATCGGGCTTGATGAGCAATTCTTCCCGACGAGTACCGGACTTGTTCAGGTTGATGGCCGGGTAGACGCGCTTCTCGGCCAGACGGCGTTCCAGGTGCACTTCGCTGTTGCCCGTGCCCTTGAACTCTTCGTAGATCACTTCATCCATGCGGCTGCCTGTTTCGATCAGGGCAGTACCGATGATGGTGAGCGAGCCACCTTCTTCCAGGTTGCGCGCGGCGCCAAAGAAGCGCTTGGGGCGCTGCAGTGCGTTGGCGTCGACGCCGCCTGTAAGAACTTTCCCGGACGCCGGCACCACAGTGTTGTAGGCCCGCGCCAGACGTGTGATCGAATCCAGCAGGATCACGACGTCTTTTTTCAATTCAACCAGCCGCTTGGCCTTCTCGATCACCATCTCGGCCACCTGCACGTGGCGCGTCGCGGGTTCGTCGAAGGTGGAGGCTACGACTTCGCCCCGGACGGTGCGCTGCATTTCCGTCACTTCCTCGGGGCGCTCGTCCACCAGCAGGACGATCATCACCGCATCCGGATAGTTGGTCGTGATGGCGTGCGCAATGTGCTGCATCATGACCGTCTTGCCGGACTTGGGGCTGGCCACGATGAGGGCGCGCTGCCCTTTGCCGAAGGGAGCGAAGATGTCGAGGATGCGCCCCGTGATGTTTTCTTCGCTCTTGATGTCGCGTTCGAGCGTCATGACCCGGTCGGGATGCAGGGGCGTGAGGTTCTCGAACATGATCCGGTGCTTGATGGCCTCGGGCTGCATGCCGTTGACCTTGTCCACCTTCACCAATGCGAAATAACGCTCGCCATCCTTGGGGGTACGCACCTCGCCTTCGATGGAGTCGCCGGTATGCAGATTGAAGCGGCGGATCTGGGAGGGCGAGATGTAGATATCGTCGGTGCTGGCCAGATAGGAGGTATCGGGCGAGCGCAGGAAACCGAAGCCGTCGGGCAGGACTTCGAGAACGCCGTCGCCGAAGATCTGCTCGCCCTGCTTGGCGCGCTTCTTCATGATGGCGAACATGAGCTCTTGCTTGCGCAGCCGGCTGGCGTTGTCGATATCCAGACTGGCAGCCATTTCAAGCAGCTGCGAGACGTGCAGTGCCTTTAATTCGTTGAGGTGCATGTGTGGTGGAGAGAGAGGGGGGGTGATTGTTTGCGATGGGTGGCGAGCCCTGAAGGGGCTCGCGCGATTCACGGGACCGGTGTTCTGGTTATGGGTTCTACAGTGATTCGTCCAGGAAAGCGGTAAGCTGGGACTTGGACATGGCACCGACCTTGGTGGCGGCGGCCTTGCCGTCTTTGAAGAGCATCAGTGTCGGGATACCGCGTATGCCGAACTTGGCGGCCGTTTCAGGATTGTCGTCGACATTGAGCTTTGCGATCATAACACGGCCCTGGTACTGGTTTGCGGCATCGTCGAGCAGGGGCGCGATCATTTTGCAGGGGCCACACCATTCGGCCCAGTAGTCGACCAGGACGGGAATGTCTGACTTCAATACATCGGACTCGAATGACGCGTCCGTCACGTGCTTGATGGAATCACTCATGGCAGGAAGAAAATGAAAGATGAATTCGGAAATGGGTCTCGGGCCGGGCAGCCGGGCCGGGTCGTGTGCGCGAGCATGTGCAGAAGCGGGCCGCCGGCGGTTTTTTTGCAAGCATACCACTAGGAAAGCCGCGCCGTACAACGTGCCGGCTCTCATATCCGTAAAATACGGCTTTCCCTGAAGCTCAATACGGAAGCAAATTGTCCACATCCCGCTACGATGAAGCATCGATCCGGGTGCTCAAAGGCCTGGAGCCGGTCAGGCAGCGCCCCGGAATGTATACGCGCACCGAGAATCCCCTGCACATCATCCAGGAGGTCCTCGATAATGCCGCCGACGAAGCGCTGGCCGGTTTCGGCCGTTGTGTGAGCGTGACACTGCACAGCGACGGCAGCGTGTCGGTCGAGGACGACGGCCGCGGCATCCCTGTCGGCCTGCATGACGAGGAAAAGGCGCCGGTGGTCGAAATCGTGTTCACCCGTCTGCACGCGGGTGGCAAGTTCGACAAAAAATCCGGGGGGGCCTATGCCTTTTCCGGCGGGCTGCACGGCGTGGGCGTGTCGGTCACCAATGCGCTGTCGCGGCGCATGGAAGTGCGCGTGACGCGCGACGGCAAGGTGCACGAGATCGTATTCGCCGGCGGCGAGGTCGAAATGCCGCTGGCCGCGGTCGGCACCGCGCCCCGCAAGGTCTCGGGCACGCGCGTGCGGGTATGGCCCGATCCGCGCTATTTCGATTCGCCCGTCATTCCCGTCAATGAACTTCTGCACAGCCTGCGCAGCAAGGCGGTGCTGCTGGCGGGCGTGCGTTTCGAGTGCCGCAACGAAAAGACCGGCGAAGTCCAGTCCTGGCAGTACGATGACGGCGTGCGCAGCTACCTGGAACAGGCGCTGGGCGACGGCGAGCGCATCGTGCCGGCCTTCGAAGGCAGCCATTACGCCGGTCCGGACGACGAGACCTATTCCGAAGGCGAGGGTGCGCAGTGGGTGGTGGTCTGGACGGCCGACGGCCCCACCGTGCGCGAATCCTACGTCAATCTGATTTCCACGACCGGCGGCGGCACGCATGAGGCGGGCCTGCGCGACGGCCTGTTCAATGCGGTGAAATCCTTCGCCGAACTGCACGGCCTCATCCCCAAGGGGGTGAAGCTGCTGTCGGAAGACGTTTTCGCGCGGGTCAGCTTCGTACTGTCGGCAAAGGTGCTCGATCCGCAGTTCCAGGGGCAGATCAAGGAAAGGCTCAACAGCCGGGATGCCGTGCGCATGGTGAGCAGCTATGTGAAGAACGCGCTGGAACTGTGGCTGCACGGCCATGTGGAATATGGCCGCAAGCTGGCCGAAAGCGCGATCCGGCAGGCCCAGGCGCGGGCCCGTTCGGCGCAGAAGGTGGAAAAGCGCAAGAGCTCCGGGGTGGCGGTACTGCCCGGCAAGCTGACCGACTGCGAATCCAGCGATTCGGCGCGTACTGAATTGTTCCTGGTGGAGGGCGACTCCGCCGGCGGTTCGGCGAAGATGGGGCGCGAGAAGGAATTCCAGGCCGTCCTGCCGCTGCGCGGCAAGGTGCTGAATTCCTGGGAGGTCGATCGGGACCGTCTGTTCGCCAACAATGAAATCCATGACATTTCCGTGGCGATCGGCGTCGATCCGCACGGTCCCGGCGATAATGTGGACCTTTCCGGGCTGCGCTACGGCCGTATCTGCATCCTGTCCGATGCCGACGTCGACGGTTCCCACATCCAGGTCTTGCTGCTGACCCTGTTTTTCCGCCATTTCCCGCGCCTCATCGAAGCGGGCCACGTCTGCGTGGCGCGTCCGCCGCTGTTCCGGGTCGACGTTCCGGCGGCCGGCAAGCGGCCGGCGCGCAAGCTGTATTGCCTGGACCAGGCCGAGCTCGACTCCGTGCTTGAAAAATTGCGCAGCGACGGTGTTCGCGAAGGCAGCTGGAGCATCAGTCGCTTCAAGGGCCTGGGGGAAATGAGCGCGGAGCAGCTCTGGGACACCACCATGAACCCCGACACCCGCCGGTTGCTGCCGGTGGCGTACGGGGAGCCGGGCGAGGGCGACACCCGGAAGATGTTCGGCATGCTCATGGGCAAGGGCGAATCGGGGCAGCGACGCCAGTGGCTGGAACAGAAAGGCAATCTGGCGGACGTCGATGTCTGACCACGCGCCAAAGCGCAAGCCTCGACGTTCACGGCGAGGTCGAGCGAGGCGAAATCAATGCGGCGCCGTAGGCGCCCCTGTATTGTGGCGAAGAAGCTCCGGCCGACAGGCCGGGGTTCTTCACCACGGAGAATCCTGAATGGACGCAACACAGGCGGGCATGTCCGCCGATGACGAAAGCATCACACTGGCCTGGTATGCGGAACAGGCCTATCTGGATTATGCCGTCTCGGTGGTGCGCGGGCGCGCGCTGCCGGACGTATCCGATGGCCAGAAGCCGGTGCAGCGCCGCATTCTGTACGCCATGCACGCCATGGGCCTGGGACCGGGCGCCAAGCCGGTGAAGTCGGCCCGCGTGGTGGGCGATGTGCTGGGCAAATACCACCCGCATGGCGACCAGGCGGCCTATGACGCCATGGTGCGCATGGCGCAGAGTTTCGTGCTGCGCTATCCCCTGGTCGACGGCCATGGCAACTTCGGTTCGCGCGATGGCGACAATGCGGCGGCCATGCGCTATACCGAGGCCCGGCTCACGCCGTTCGCCCGCGTCCTGCTCGACGAACTGGACGAAGGGACGGTCGATTTCCTGCCCAATTACGACGGCAGCCAGAAAGAGCCCGCGCTGCTGCCCGCAAGGCTGCCCGTGGTGCTGCTCAATGGCGCGTCCGGTATCGCGGTCGGCATGGCCACCGAGATTCCCTCGCACAATCTGCGCGAGATCGCCGCCGCCTGCGTGGCCCTGATCCGGCAACCCCGCCTGAGCGACGAAGAGCTCTACCAACTGGTGCCCGGGCCCGATTTCTCCGGCGGGGGGCAGATCATCTCTTCCGCCCAGGACATCGAGCAGATCTATGAACAGGGCCGCGGCTCCATCAAGGCGCGCGCGCGCTGGCACTTTGAAGAACTGGCCCGTGGCCAGTGGCAGATGGTGGTGACGGAACTGCCGCCGGGCACTTCCGCCCAGAAGGTGCTCGAAGAAATCGAGGAACGCACCAATCCCAAGGTGAAGGCCGGCAAGAAGTCGCTGTCGCCGGACCAGCAGCAGACCAAGGCCCTGATGCTCAGCCTGCTCGACGCCGTGAGGGATGAATCCGGCAAGGAAGCCGCCGTGCGCCTGGTGTTCGAGCCCAAGAGCAGCCGCATCGCGCGCGATGAACTGGTGACCGTGCTGCTGGCGCAGACCAGCATGGAATCCAGCGTGCCGATCAACCTGGTATGCATTGCGCGCGACGGGCGGCCGGGGCAGGCCAGCCTGCGAAGCATGCTGACCGAGTGGCTGTCCTTCCGTGCGGATACCCTGACGCGCCGTACGCAGCATCGTCTCGGCAAGGTGACGGATCGCATCCATGTGCTCGAAGGCCGCATGGTGGTCTACCTGAATGTCGACGCGGTGATCCAGACGATCCGCGAATCCGACGAGCCCCGCGCGGCGCTGATGGAACGCTTCAATCTGAGCGAGCGCCAGGCCGAGGACATCCTGGAGATGCGCCTGCGGCAGCTGGCCCGGCTGGAAGGGATACGCATCGAACAGGAATTGCAGCGCCAGCGCGACGAGCAGAAGAAGCTGCGGGAACTGCTCGACAATCCCGCCGCCTTCAAGCGCCTGATGATCAAGGAAATCGAGGCCGACGCCAAGGAATTCGGCGACGATCGCCGCACGCTGATCGAGGCGGCCGAGCGCGCCGTGCTGGAAACGCGGGTGGTCGAAGAGCCTGTGACGGTCATTGTGTCGCAGAAGGGCTGGCTGCGTTCGCGCCAGGGCCACGGCCATGACGCCAGCCAGTTTTCCTTCAAGGCGGGCGATTCCCTGTATGACGCAATTGAATGCCTGAGCACGCACGAACTGGTGGCGTTTTCCAGTACCGGCCGTGTCTACACCGTGGCGGTGGCCAACCTGCCTTCGGCGCGGGGCGACGGGCAGCCGATCACCTCGATGGTCGACATCGAGCCGGGCACGCGCATCGTGCACGTGGTGGCGGGGCCCGCCGACAACCGCTACGTGGTGGCGGCGCAGAGCGGCCACGGCTTTGTGGTCCGTCATGCCGATCTCACCACCCGCCAGCGCGCCGGCAAGCAGTTCTTCTCGCTCGAGAAGGGCGACGCCTGGATGAAGCCCCTGTTGCTGCATCCCGACGATACGCATCTGGCCATGCTGGCGAAGAAGGGCCGCTTCCTGGTCGTGCCTTTGCTGGAGCTCAAGACCATGACGGGCGGCCGGGGCACCCAGCTCATGGGGCTGGAAGAGGGCGATGCGCTGGCGCAGTGGGTGGCCGCCGGCCCGCGGGGGCTGCTGGCGCGGGGCATCTATCGCAACAAGGAAACCGACATCGAGCTGAGCATGGAAGCCCTGGCCGATTACATCGGCAAGCGCGCTCGCAGGGGCAAGGCCCTGTCGCTCAGAATCCGCCAGCCGAAACTGTTGCGCCGATCGTCATAAAATGGCGCCATCTGAACTTTTACCGGACTTTTCAGCGATATGAGTTTCAAGGTCACCGTACTGCCCAGCCAGCATGAATTCACCGTGGACGACGGGCAGTCCGTGCTCGATGCCGCGCTGGCCGCGGGCATCGTGCTTCCCTACAGTTGCCGCAATGGGGCCTGCTCGACCTGCAAGGGTAAAGTGGTGTCGGGCGAATACGAGGCGGGCGGCGCGCCCGCGCAGATCATTTCCCAGGAAGAGCGCGACCAGGGCTATACGCTTTTCTGCCAGGCGCGGCCGCTGTCGGACATGACGATCGAGGCGCACGAAGTGCGCATGGCCAGCGACATCCAGATCCGCAAGATGCCGTCGCGGGTCATGAGCCTGGACAAGCTCGCCGATGACATCATGGTGGTCAAGCTGCAGCTGCCCGCCTCGGACCCGTTCCGATACTACCCGGGGCAGTATCTGGACTTCATCCTCAAGGACGGCCGGCATCGCAGCTACTCCATGGCCACTCCGCCCAATGAATCCAATCTGGTGGAGCTGCACATACGGCATACGCCGGGCGGGGCCTTCACCGATCATGTCTTCGGCACCGCCGCCACTCAGATGAAAGTGCGCGAAATCCTGCGGGTCGAGGCGCCCCTGGGTTCCTTCTTCCTGCGCGAAAGCGACCGCCCGGCGATCTTCCTGGCCAGCGGCACGGGCTTTGCGCCCATCAAGGCCATGATCGAGCACATGGCCGCCAGCGGCGACCGCCGGCCGGTGCGCCTCTATTGGGGCGGCCGCCGTCCCGCCGATCTCTACATGGACGCGCTGGCGCGCGGGTGGGAATCCTCGCTGTCCGACTTCAAGTATGTACCGGTTGTTTCAGAGGCCACGCCGGAGGACAATTGGCGGGGCCGCGGCGGGTTCGTGCATCGGGCGGTCATGGAAGACATCCCTGACCTTTCCGGCCATCAGGTCTACGCCTGTGGCGCGCCCATCATGGTGGACAATGCGCGCCGCGATTTCATCGACGTCTGCGGCCTTCCGGAAAGCGAATTCTATGCCGACGCTTTCACCACGGCGGCGGATGCGGCCTGAGCGGCAGGATCGGCAAGCAGTTCCGTCCCGTCCGCGCGGGGCGGTGGCAACGGGGTACAACACATGAAGATCGCGGTACTGGGCAGTGGCATCATCGGAATTTCAACGGCATGGTGGCTCAGCGAGGCGGGGCACGAGGTCGTGGTGGTGGACAGGCAGCTTGAAGCCGGCATGGAAACCAGCCGGGCGAATGGCGGGCAGATCTCGGTTTCCTACGCAGAGCCCTGGGCCAACCCGCAGGCACCCGCCAAGCTGCTGAAATGGCTGCTGCGCGACGATGCGCCGTTGCTGTTCCGCCCGAGGCTCGATCCCCGGCAGTGGTGGTGGGGGCTGACATTCCTGCGCGAATGCCTGCCGGCGCGGCTGGGGCGCAATGTGGCCGCGCTGGTGGCCATGGCGGAATACAGCCGCCGCACCTTGCGGGAAATGCGCCGCGATCTGGGTATCGAATACGACCATCTCGAACGCGGCATCCTCAACTTCTATCGCAGCGGCGCCGAGTTCGAAAGCTCACAGAAGCTCGCAGGGGTGATGCGCGACCATGGCGTGGACCGCCGCATCGTCAGCCCGGACGAAGTGGTTGCGCTCGAACCGGCGCTGGCAACCGTGCGCCATGCGATCGTGGGCGGCGATTACACCCCCGAAGACGAATCCGGCGATGTCTTCATGTTCACACAGGAGCTGGCGCGCATGGCCGCCGCGGCGGGGGTCGAGTTCCGCTACGGCACGCAGCTGAGCCGGTTCATCAGTGTGGGCGGGAATATCCATGCCGCCGAGCTGATCGGGCCCGACGGCCAGTACGGGCAGCTGCGCGCTGATGCCTATGTGGCCGCGCTGGGTTCGCATACGCCCCGATTCGTGACGCCGCTGGGCGTACCCTGCCCGGTGTATCCGGCCAAGGGATATTCGGCAACCTTCGACATCGTGGATGCCGGCGCCGCGCCTTCGGTCAGCCTGACCGACAGCGAGCACAAGGTGGTTTACAGCCGGCTGGGATCGCGCCTGCGCATGGCGGGCACCGCCGAATTGAGCGGGTATTCCCGGGCGCTAAATTCGGCGCGCTGTGAACAGATGTTGCGTCTGGCCCGCGAGCTGTTCCCATCCGCGCTCGATTTTGATAATGTACGTTATTGGTCGGGGTTGCGTCCGTCAACGCCTTCCAATGTCCCCCTCATCGGGCGGACCCGTATTTCGAATCTTTATCTGAACACAGGGCACGGTACGCTTGGGTGGACAATGGGTGTCGGCTCGGGCAAGGCGCTGGCCGATCTCATCAGCGGCCACCGTCCGGAGCCTGAGTTTCCATTTCTGGGTTGAACGACTTATGAACCGATCAAGGTATGCCCGCACCGCAAGGCCGGCGCGCGTTTTTGCGTGGGCATCCGCCACTGTGGCCATTGCGTTGTCATTCGCTGCGTCCGCAGCCACCGACATCAGGGTATGGCATGCGTTGAATCCGCACAATGCCAAGGTCTTCGAAGGCCTGGTGAACGACTTCAATCGCTCGCAGAGCGACGTCAAGGTGCGCCTGAAAGCCTTTGCTTCGCTCGCTGAAATCGAAAAGGCCATCGCCGGCGCAAAGAAGCGCGACGACAAACCGCATCTGGCCCAGCTCGAAGAAAACCGCGCGCCCGACAATGCCGCGCGTTCCTATGTACAGCCGCTGCATGCGCTGCTGGCCACCCACCCGATCAAGAATGCCAAGTGGTTCCTGTCGGGCGACAACGCCTTCGCCCGCGACAGCAAGGGCCGCCTGCTGGCCTTTCCCTACATGGCGGAAGTCCCCGTCATGTACTACAACGTCGATGCCTTCAAGAAGGCCAACCTGACGCCCAAGCCGGAACGCTCCTGGAGCGGGCTGCAGGATCAGCTTGTCTCCCTGGCCAACAACGGTTCGCGCAGCTGCCCGCTCACCAGCGATCAGCCGGTTTCCATCAATCTGGAAAACCTGGCCGCCGTCAACAAGCAGTCCTACACGTCGGAAAGCAACGGGCTGAATGGCCGCGGCACCCCGGCCTTCATGTTCGACGTCATGTTCGTGCGCCATCTGTCCCTGATGATCAGCTGGGTGCGCTCCGAACTGATGGTCAAGCCGGAATTCAACGAAGTCGCCACACGGCGCTTCGCCCAGGGCGAATGCGCGGTGCTGCTGTCGGTGTCGGGCAATCTGGGTGAATTCCGTTCGGCCTCCCGGCTCGATTTCGGCGTGGCCGGCCTGCCGTACTATCCCGAAGTCACCAAGCAGCCCGGCAACCCCTTTCTGTCGGGTTCGGCCCTGTGGGTGATCTCCGGGCAGTCCAAGGAAGCCGACAATGCCACCGCCGCTTTCCTGTCCCACCTGGCCCAGCCCAAGCAGGCGGCGCACTGGCACCAGGAAACCGGCTATCTGCCTCTGACCCAGCAAGCCCATGACGAAACCGGCAAATCCTACTACAGCAAGCTGGATCAGTGGCCGCAGCTGGTGGCCGCCTATGCCGGCACGCCCGGCGAGGCCTCGCGTGGCTTCCGCGTCAAGAACTACCCCGAGATCCGCGACATGTTCCACCAGCAGATCGTCCATGCGCTGGCGGGCAACCAGCCGGCCATGACGACGCTCAAGCAGGCGGGCACCGAAGCCAGCAAGATCATGAAGCGCTGAACCTTGGCGGGCGCCGGCCATCGGGTCGGCGCTCATCCGCAAGAGGGCCCGACGACGGCATGAAGCCGGACTCGGGCCTTTTTTCATCCGCTTCCCGCCGCAGAGCCGTTTTACGGCGCGGTCCGCTGAAGCGCGCGCCGCACGGGCGGGTCCGGCCGGGATGCGGATGTCCGGCTGATCAAAGAATCCGTTCGTATATCTCTGTCTGGCGCCGCGCCGGAGGCGGCGGCATGATGACCTCGATCGCCGGTATGACCGGCCATGCAAACGTCCATGTCGAGCCCAGACCATGCCTACCTCGCGCCTGCTGCTGCTGTTGCCTTTTGCTCTGTCCGCTTGTACGGGTCCCGCCGCCGGGCCATGGCCAGCGTGGTCCTGGCCCTGGCCGCCCTCACATCAGGGCGGCGGCGGTCCCGCTGTCCCGTCCGGGGCCGGCTCCGCCGCTTATGCGCGCTTCGATTTCGACTGGCAGCTCTCGGGCGATCCGGAAATCATGCCCGTGCAGGTGTTCGACGACGGCGAACGCATGTGGCTGCAGTTCATGCCGGAAGGGGCCTGGCCGGCGGTGTTCGCTGTCGGGGCCGGGGGCTGGCGGCCGCTGACTTACCGGCGAGAGGGGCCTTATATGGTGCTGGAAGGCGTGCACGGGCAGCTGGAATTACGCGGCGGGCACCTGCGGGGCGCCATCCGGCGTGCGCATCATGACCCCGGCCCGGCGGAAGGCGGCGCCGGTTCACCAGGCGGCGGGTCCCGCCCGCCTGCGCAGCCAATGCCCGTGGCAGGGCCGGCAGCCGGCGCCGAAGGCGCGGCGACCGCCTTATCGGTGCCGGGAAGCGGCGTAGTACCGCTGGCCGGAAGCGGCGTGGCGGCTCCGGTGCCGGGCCTGAGCGTCGAATCTCTTCAGCATGGTGTGGTGCTGCGGGCAAACCCTGTCTCACCCGAGGCCGTGCCGTCCGCGGCCATTCAGGGGCCCGGCGCGCAGGCGGCCGCGTCGGGGGTACCGGTCGTTCCGTTTTCTGTCAGTCCGGCCGACGTCACCATGCGGCAGGCGCTGGAACGCTGGGCCGCGGCGGCGGGCTGGATGTTTTCCCCCGAACACTGGGCCGTTGATGTTGATATTCCTCTGGTCGGGCGGGCCAGCTTCGAAACTGATTTCAAATCGGCTGTGCGTGAGCTGCTGGCCGCCACAGAAATGGGCGACAGGCCGCTTCAGCCCTGCTTCTATTCAAACCATGTGCTGCGTATCGTCCCTCATGCGCAGGCCTGTGATCGCCGCAGCGGCATGGGGGCCATGTCATGAGGCGTTTGTGGCGGTGTTCCGGCAGCCGCGTCTTTGTGGTGCTGCTTGCAGGTTATATGGCTTCGGGTTGCGCCATCGGCCAGCGCATGCACGAGATCGCCCAGGCGGTTGCCATGGCGGGCAGCCGCATCGACGAGGCGCACCAGGGTTTTACCGCCGCCGCCGAAACAGTGCGCCATCGCGCGGCCCAGGATATCGACCGTCCCTGGCTGGCCGGCAGGGCCCAGCCCCTTGCGCGCGAGCTCACTCTGCCCGTGGCCTTGCGCGCCAACGTCGATACCACTCTGCTGTTCGACGACGGCCCTCTGCCCTTGCCGGTTCTGGCGCAGCGGATCACCCGGGCCACCGGCATTCCCGTCCATGTCCGTCCGGAAAGCCTGCTGCCATCCGAAGTCTTCGTCTCTCGCCTTGAAATGGTTGCATCCGCGCCGGTGCATTCCGCCCCGGCGACGGTGCTTCTCGATGGCGGGCCCGAACCGTTGGCACGCACGCTCGACCGCGTGGGCGCCCGACTCGGGGTGCAGTGGCGCTATGCCGGCGAGCGCATCGAGTTCTACCGTACCGAGACCCGCGCTTTCGATGTCCGGGCGTTGACCCTGCAGGCGGCGACTGAAGCGTCCCTCGGGCAGCGCCGCGAGGCCTCGCGGCAGGGGTTCGCCGGTACCTCCAACACCGAGCTTTCATCCGGAAAGCATGATGTGCTGGCCACGGTACGCGCGCGTGTCGAGCCGTTTCTGTCGCGGGCCGGGGTCGTGGTCGCCGAGCCCGGCGCCGCCGCGATGCTGGTCGTCACGGACACGCCCGAGGTCCTGCGCAGTGTCGCCGCCTTCATCGACCGCGAGAACCGGGCCATGACGCGCAGGGTGCGGCTGTTGTTCGAAGAACTGACCGTGGCCGTGGAAGAAGGGGCCGAGGCCGGCATCGACTGGAACGTGGTCTTTGCGGGGGCCAGGCTGGTGGCTTCCGCGGGTATGGCGGGCGCGGCATCGGCGGAATCCGGAACCCTCGGCCTGGGTTTGTCCGAAGGGCGCTTCATGGGCAGCGAGCTGCTGGTCAAAGCCCTGGGCAATGTGGGGCGGGTCGTGCGGCGCAACAGTCTACCCGTGCTCACGCTCAACCGGCGTCCGGTGACCCATGCGGTGCGCACCACCTTTTCTTATATAGATAAAGTAGAAACAACAGTACAGCGGGGCGCGCTCGACTCCTCCTTGCCGACCGTTTCGGTCAGCCAGCGCGAAGAAACCGTCGGATCCTTGATCACCCTGGTTCCGGACGCTCAGGAGGACGGGCAGGTCCTGCTTTCCGTAGCGTACGACAACACGGTGGCCCAGCCCCTGAAGTCGGTCACTTTCGGCGACAGCGGCAATCCGCTCCAGCTGCAGCAGATCACCATAGACGGCAACGGCACCGTGCAGCAGGTGGCGCTCATGCCCGGCCAGCCTCTGGTGATTTCCGGGTTCGACCGCAGCCAGCAGGAAACCGATAAACGCCGCCTCAACCCTGGCCTGCCCCTGGCCCTGGGCGGCAACGATCGTGCCAGCACACAGCGGCTGACCACGGTGATGGTGGTCACGGCACATGTGGAAGAGGGGTTCTGATGCTGCCGGACATTCACATCGTAGAACGCAACGGGATTGCCCTGGTTTTCGGCATGGAATGGTTCCCCCTGCTGGGCAGGCATCCTGAACGGCAGGCACGAGTCCTGGGCAGGCGCCAGCGCGCCACGCATCATGTGCTGTCTTCGGGGGTTGCCGCTTCCGTCGGTCTGTTGCGCGGCGGCCCGCGGCGCCGGGGCGGCCAGCGCTATTGCAGCGCGGCCGCCGTCTTCGCCAGCCTGCACCGGGGCGGCACCATGGCCGCTGTCCTGCCCCTGCCGGGCGGCGGGTACTGGCTGGCGGCCGCGCACGAGGGCGCGGTCATGACGCGCGGCGACCAACTGTATGCCGAGCCGGAACATGCCGACGACATTCTGCGCCTGCTGCGCGAGGCGCACCCGGGCCTGATGCTGCGCGACGACGGGCCGCCTTCCGGGCTGCTTGAAGTCTTGTTCAATGCGGCGCGGGGCGAGGGCGAACTGCTGCGCATGGGCGGCCCTTTCGGTTTGCCGGCTCCGTTCATGCCTGGTGTGTCCCTGGCTGTGGCGGCATTGCTTGGCTTTCTGCTGTGGCGTGTATTCATGTCCGCCGCCACCGGGGCCTCCGTGCCCCCCGGGGAAGCCGCGGATGCCGCATGGCGCAGTGCGGTCGCCGCATCCGTGCAGAATCATGCCGTGCATGGCGTGGCGGGGCTGCGGGCGGTGCTGGATGCCATCCATGACGTGCCCGCCGGGTTGGCCGGCTGGCTTCTCGCCGACATCGAGTGCCGCCCCCAGGGCGCCCACTGGCGCTGCCGGGCGGGATACCGCCGTACCGAAGACAGCGACAACGAAGGTTTCATCTCCGCCGCCCGCCACGACTGGGCCCTGTCCTTCGATCCCCTGGAAGGCGCCAGGGCGGCGTGGTCGGTGCCGATGCCGGCTCTGCCGCTGGGGGCGGTGGCGCTCCGGACGGCCCGCCAGAATGAAGCGCGGCTCGTCAGCGCACTGCAGGCGATCCTGCCCGCCTTTTCCGAGCTGCGCCTGGAAGCGCCGCAGCCGCTGCTTCCGCAACCGCCGCTCGATGCGCAGCGGCGGCCCATGGTCCGGCCGGGCGGCATCGTCAGCTACCAGCGCCGCCCGCTGCGCCTCCAGGCTCCTCTGCGATCGCTCGGCCTGCTGCTGCCCGAAACCGCGCACATGAGCTGGGATCGCATCCTGTTGCAGGTGGCGCCGGTCGACCAACCTTCCTTGCGCGGCAGCAGCCTGCGCGTTTCGTTGTCGGGAGTCCTGTATGAAATCGACGATTCTTACTCCGTTTCTGCTCATTCCTCTGGTTCTGACGCCACAGCCGGCGGGCGCGACGGCCGTCTCCGCGGCGGTGGCGGAACAGTTCACGGTGCGTGAACTCATGCGCCTGGATGGCGAGCTTGCGCTCGACGCGGCCCGCCGCCGACGGGGCGAGGGCACAGCCGCGGGGCGGCTTGGGGCCGTGGGAAAGGCGGTCGTGCCGGCCATGGTATCCGCCGACGCGGCGCCAAGGCTGATCGGCATCTATGGTGTCGGCAAGCGGCTCTTCGCCGAGGTCCGCAGCGGCGAGCAGGCTTTCCTGTTCGTGCGTGGCAACAGCCTGCCGCTGGGCCATGTGGCCGGTGACGGTCTGTACCGCTTGAAGGAACTGGCCGGCTCCTGCATCCGCCTCGAACGGAAAGGCAATGAAACCTTGCTGTGCCTGTCTCGCGGGGGCCGGCAATGAGACTGGCGCGTTTCATGGGGCGGCGTTCAGCCGCGGCACCGAGAGTGGCCGATGCATCCCTGCCGGCATCCCGCTACATGGCTGCGCAGGCCGGAGCCCTGCCGGATACCGAAGCCCTGCTCGCCCTCAAGCCGGCGCTGCGGCGTTCGCTCAGCACTGAATTCGGGGTCGAATCACTGGCCGCCCGCATCTGCCCGGTCGAGCTCGAAGACGATTCGACGGCCATTTTTGCGCTGGCCGAACATGTGGGCAGCGATCAGGCCAATGAACTGGCGCGGCGCATGGAAAAAGCCGGCTATGCCGCCGCCACGCCTTCACGCTATGTGCTCAATGCCAGTCTGTTGCTGGCCGTGGCACGCGATGCCTTCCGCAGTCCTCAATGGGTGGCGCAGTCGGCGCACGGGCGCGGCGCGCTGGCGGAAGCCTTCCACGAGCTGGTGGAGTGGGGCGTGACGAACCGGGCAAGCGACCTTCATCTGAACGTGAACCTGCACGAGGCCGAATCCGAAGTGAAATACACGCTGTGCGGCCGCTACGTGGCGCCCGAATGTTTCCGGCGCATGCCCACACGCACCTTGATGGAAATGCTGTCGGTTGCCTGGATGGACATTTCGGGCGGCAACGGCGCGGTTTTCGATCCCGGCGCCGAGCAGCAGGGCAGTCTGTCGCGCATGTACGCCGGCCGCGAAGTGATGCTGCGCTGGGCATCGATGGCCAGCGAGAAAGGCCCCAGCGTCTGTCTGCGCCTGCTGGAAAAGAACCGGGCGGCCAGCATTCCCCCTCTCGAAGCCCTGGGCTATCTGCCCGATCAGATCGGCATGCTGGAACAGGCGCTGTGTTCCGGGGGCGGGGCGGTGGTGTTCGCGGGGACCGTGGGTTCCGGGAAATCCACCACGCTGGCCTCGCTCATCGCGCGCCTGCCGGCCGACCGCAAGGTCATCACCATCGAGGACCCGGTCGAATACACCATCCCGGGCGCAATACAGAACTCCGTTGCCCGGCGCCTGGATGCCGATGCGCATGCGGCGTTCGCCACCAAGCTGCGCACGTTGAAGCGTTCCGCCATGAGCGACGTTCTCCTTGGGGAAGTGCGCGACAGGGAGACCGGCCTGGCCTTCATGGACCTCGCGGGCTCCGGCGTGAATGTCTACACTACGGTGCACGCGCCTTCGGCAGCCTTCATTCCAGAGCGGCTCGCTTCCGACTTCATCGGTGTATCGCGCGATTTCCTCGCCATGCCCGGCACCCTGAAGCTGCTGGTCTGGCAGGCGTTGCTGCCGCGCCTGTGCGCCTGCGCCCTGCCTCCCGATGCCGCTGCCGGCGCGGGGGCGGGGGCGGGTCTTGGGCATCATACCGAACGCTGGCTGGAAGAACTGGCCGCCGCTTTCCCCGGCCCCCTCGAATTACTGCGCATGCGTAATCGCGAAGGGTGTCCGGCTTGCCGCAAGCAGGGCCTGCGTGAGCTGTTCGGATACGACGGCCGCAGCGTGGCGGCGGAAATGATCGAACCCCGGCTGCATCCGCATCTGCTCGACTGGGTGCGCCACCGTGGCCGGGGAACCCATCCGGCGCCGACGCATTCGGCCATGGCCAGCGCCATGGCGGGCGCATATCGGGGGATATTCGATCCCTCGGACATCGAGCGGCATTTCCATTCGTTCGCGACGGAATCGCGCTTGCGGGGAATGTCTCCCTCCGCCGCGGGCGGCGGGGAACCGGACGGGTTCGCGCAGGGAAAGGTGCTGCCATGACGGTGCCGGGCAATTCCTGGCGCCGCGCCGGCAGGCAAAGGCAGCGTTCCGCCATTGCTCCCAGGCTCTGGCAGCCGCTCCTGACGGCGTTCGACGGCTGGCGGTTCGGCCGGGCCAGGCGGCATTATTACGACTACCTCGCCGCTCTGTTGCAGGGGACTCACGGCGCCCGCACGCTCAAGCAGGTCTTCGCCGCCGATGCCCGGCGCTATGGCAACGCGTCGCCACGCGGCCGGCTGTCGCGCCGCTGGCTCGAACTGTTCCAGACAGCCGGCGGCGATCTGTATGCGACCTGGATAGGGGTGTTTCCAGTGGCTGAACTGGCGGTGCTGCGCAGCGCCCAGTTGCGCGGCAACGAGACGCTGGTCGCCACGCTGGGCGAAATGTCGCGCGTGCTCGGCGTGCTGGACAAGGCGCGCGCAATTCTCCGGTCGTCGTTGGCCACCGCCGTGATCGCCATGGCCATCCTGGCCCTCACACTGCTTGCCACGCCCTGGCTTACCGTGCCCCGCCTGCGGGATACCTTCGACGTGATCCCCTCCGAGTATCACGGCGCCGCCACCCGTTCGCTGTTCGCGTTCGCCGACACGGTGGGCGGGGCCTGGCCCCTGGTTCTGGCGGGTCTGGTCGTATTGCCCTGGCTGGCCGCGCTGTCCTTTGGGCGCCACACCGGCCGTTTGCGCAGCGCGCTGGACACGCTCGGGCCATGGAGGGTCTACCGGCAGGTGCAGGCCCTGCGGTTTCTCGCGTTGCTGGCCGTGGCGCTCGGGCGCGACGAGCACGGCACCACGCGGCTGCGTCTGGCCCTGTCGCTGCAGTTGGCGGGGGGGACGCGATGGATGTCCGGGCATATCGCCGCCATGCTGGCGCGCGTGGATACGGGCGAAGTCGGCGCGGCCATTTTCGATACCGGCCTCATGGATCCTTCACAGGTCTGGTTCCTGGACGACATGATCGCCGCGCGCGGCCTGGTGGAAGGGTTGAGGCGCTGCGGCGAATGGGTCGAACGCCATGTCCTGGGCACGGTCGCCCGGCAGGCCGCAACCATGCGCTGGTGCCTGCTGCTGGGCACGGTGGCCGGCGTGCTTGCGCTCGCCTTGTGGCATTACGCGGTGATCGACGATATGCGCCGCGCCATCGCTTTGTTCCATGCCAGTCAGTGAACCCCCAAAGCGCCGCGGCGGCTGCGCGCTGTGCTTCAGTCCCTTCCAAAGGAGATATTATGTATATACGAAAAATGTCCGTCGGTTTCATGGATCACGTGCGTCAGAGGATTCTGCCCCTGGAAGGCGAGCCGGCGCGAGAGCCGTGCCGCCGCCTATCGCACGCGCCGGGGGGCAATCATGCTGAACGCCCGTGTCCCGATGATGCCTTCCTTCCCGGCGAAGACGGGCGCCCGGGTGCGCAGGCCGGAGTTGGTCGTCCCGCACGGGGTCCGGCGGGGCGCAGGCGCGCCGATCCTTCGCAGGCCGGTTTCTCGCTGGTCGAGGTTTCCATCGTCATGGCCATCGTGCTGTTGCTGGCCATCATCGCCATTCCTTCGGTAAGCGCCTACGTCATCGAAAGCAAAGTACCGAAGGTGGGTGAAGAGCTTGCGCGATTCATTCTGCACACCAGGGTCAATGCATCGAACGGAAGCTCCACGCCTTACAGCGGGATCAACACAGCCAACCTGGCCAACATGGTGCGGGGTTCCAGCATCTTTTCGGTTACCGGCAACGAGACGGCTCCCACGGTGCTGCACGGGCTGGGGTCCGAAGGCGAGGTCAGTGTGGCCGAAGCGGGCGCCGGCGCGGCATTCACCATTACACTTTCCAAGGTCAATCATGCCGCCTGTCCGGCCATCTCTTCGGTGATGCAGCGGGTATCGGATGAAATCACCATCACGCCGCAGGGCGGGGCGGCCGCGGTGATCAAGGATGGCGCCACCCGCTACAGCGCGCTCGAAGCGGAATCGCGCTGCAGTCAGGGCGATGCCAACACCTTCACCTTCACGGCGGGCTGAGTTCGTGCGGGTCGTTCCATCACGCCTTCCACGCGCCGGCGCGAAGCAGGAAGGCTACCTGCTGCTGGAACTCGTACTGGTCATGCTGATCGCCGGCCTGCTGGCGGCATGGGGCGCGCAGGCATTGGTGAACCGGCTCAACGACGCCCAGGCGCAATCCGCCGCCGTGTGGATGGAGGCCGTGCACAAGGCCGTCGAGGTCTATGTCAGGCGCCATGGGCCCGACATACAGGCCGCCGTCGACGTCAATCTGCTGTCCATACCGGGCTTTGCCGATTGGCGGGCTCCCACGCTGTCCGAACTGGCGCAGGCGGGCCTGTTGTCGCAGGGCTTTCCCGAAACCACCCGTCTGACCGGCGCGGCCAGGGTGGCTGTGTGGCGGCGGGGGCCTTGTCCGGGCGACGACTGCGCTGTCGAAGCGCTGGTGCATGGAGAACGGCCCGTGCATGATGAATCCCGCGGGCTGCCCGATGAGGCAATGATTGCGCAATGGCTGCTCGCGGCGCAGGGCAGGGGCGCGGCGGTACACCCCTCGGACCCGGGCCGCATGCGCGGGGCGGCGTTTTCCTTCAGCAGCACGTTGCCCGACGGCAGGGTGTTGCCCGCCGGCTCCGTCGGCATGGCGGTGACGGCCGAGCACCTGGCGCTCTGGAGCTATCTGCGCGTGCGCGATGAACGCGATCCAGACCTGCGGGGGCCGCTTTCCGTCCAGGGTGAGGTGAACAGTCAGAGCGATATCGCGCTGGCCGGCCAGCTCGTGCTCGGCGCACAGGGGGCCGATGGCGAGGGTTGCGGGCCCGATGGCGCCGTGGCCCATGACGTCGCCGGCGGCCTGCTGGTGTGCCGCCACGGGCGGTGGCGATCCGCAAGCCGTACGGGCGGGGGCGGGTACGGCTTCAATTCCGTGCATGGATGCCAGACCGCCGACGGCGCCCCAACGGCCAACCCGCTCACGGGAACCTGTTCATGTCCCTGGTACGCCACACAGGTGCGCATACTCGACAGCGGGCCGCGGCCCTATCCCGAAGGGCGCCAGTATGCCTACCTGTGCATAGGCTGAAGGATGGGCGCCCTGGTTGGGTAAAGCTCGGCAACAACCTCTATAATGAATGGTTACCTTATGGATCGAGCACTTTGCTGCAATGAAGACCTCCGAGATACGCCAGAAGTTCCTATCTTTCTTCGAGTCGAAAGGGCACCAGATCGTTGCCTCGTCATCGCTCGTGCCGGGCAATGATCCCACCTTGCTCTTCACCAATTCCGGCATGGTGCAGTTCAAGGACGTCTTCACCGGCACCGACACGCGTCCCTATGCGCGCGCCACAAGTTCGCAGCGCTGCGTGCGCGCCGGCGGCAAGCACAACGACCTTGAAAACGTCGGCTACACGGCGCGGCACCACACTTTTTTCGAGATGCTGGGCAATTTCAGCTTTGGCGATTATTTCAAGCTTGATGCCATCAAGTATGCGTGGGAACTGCTCACCACCGTATACGGGCTGCCGGCCGAAAAACTGTGGGTGACCGTCTATCAGGATGACGACGAAGCCTATGACATCTGGGCGCGCGAAATCGGCGTGCCCACCGAGCGCATCATCCGCATCGGCGACAACAAGGGCGCGCCCTACGCCTCCGACAACTTCTGGCAGATGGCCGACACCGGCCCCTGCGGGCCCTGTTCCGAAATCTTCTACGATCATGGCCCCGACGTCTGGGGAGGCCCCCCGGGCTCGCCCGACGAAGACGGCGACCGCTATATCGAAATCTGGAACCTGGTGTTCATGCAGTTCGACCGCGACGCCTCGGGCAAGCTGTCGCCGCTGCCCAAACCCTGCGTCGATACCGGCATGGGCCTCGAGCGCATCGCCGCCGTGCTGCAGCATGTGCATTCCAATTACGAGATCGACCTCTTCCAGAGGCTGATAGCCGCCGCTGCGCGCGAAACCGGTACGACCGACCTTGCGGAAAACTCCCTGAAGGTCATCGCCGACCACATCCGTGCCTGCAGCTTCCTGATCGTCGATGGGGTGATCCCCAGCAACGAGGGCCGGGGCTATGTGCTGCGCCGCATCGTGCGCCGGGCGTTGCGCCACGGCCACAAGCTGGGCCAGCCGCAGCCGTTCTTCCACCGCCTCGTGGCCGATCTGGTTGCCGAAATGGGCGCCGCCTATCCCGAGCTGGCCAGTCAGCAGGCCCGTGTGGAACAGGTGCTGCGCCAGGAAGAAGAGCGTTTCATCGAAACGCTCGAACACGGCATGAAGATCCTCGAATCGGCGCTGGCTGGGGTCCCTGAAAACGGCGTGCTCGACGGCCAGGTCCTGTTCACTCTGTACGACACCTATGGTTTCCCCGTCGACCTGACGGCCGACATCTGCCGCGAGCGGGGCGTCGGCATCGATCAGCAGGGTTTCGATGTGGCCATGCAGCGTCAGCGCGAGCAGGCGCGCGCCGCCGGCAAGTTCAAGGCCGCCGAAGGGCTGAGCTACCAGGGCGACGAAACCCTGTTCAAGGGCTATGAATCGCTCCAGGCCAGCGGCCGCGTCACCGCGCTGTATGTGGACGGCACGGCCGTTCAGTCCGTGCGGGCGGGGCAGCAGGCCATCGTGGTGCTCGATGCCACGCCGTTCTATGCGGAATCCGGCGGCCAGGTGGGGGACAACGGTGTCCTGCTTGCGGAAGGCCGGCATTTCCAGGTCGACGACACCCAGAAGATCCAGGCCAATGTGTTCGGCCATCATGGCAAGCTGCTCGAAGGCGAACTGTCCATCGGCGACGAGCTGCAGGCGCGGGTGGATGCGCCGCACCGCGCCCGGACCATGCGCAACCATTCGGCCACACACTTGATGCACAAGGCCCTGCGCGAAGTGCTGGGTTCCCACGTGCAGCAGCGCGGCTCGCTGGTCGATGCAGAGAAGACCCGTTTCGATTTCGCGCACGATGCGCCCATGAGCCCGGAACAGATCATGCGGGTCGAACGCATCGTCAACGACGAGATCCTGCAGAATCATCCCACTGATGCCCGGCTCATGAGCTACGACGAGGCCGTGCAGGGCGGCGCTGTGGCGTTGTTCGGCGAAAAATACGACGATGTGGTGAGGGTGCTGGATATCGGCACCTCCCGCGAACTGTGCGGCGGTACCCACGTGGGTCGCACGGGCGACATCGGCCTGTTCAAGATCACCTCTGAGGGCGGGGTGGCGGCGGGCGTGCGCCGCGTCGAGGCCATCACGGGCGACAATGCCCTGGCCTGGGTCCATCAGATGAACGACACGCTGTTGCGCGCGGCGGCCGCCATCAAGGCCCAGCCCGCCGAACTGGTGGACCGCATCGGCTTGCTGCAGAACCAGCTCAAGACGTTCGAACGCGAACTCGACCGCCTGAAGAGCAAGCAGGCCGCGTCCCTGGGCAGCAACCTCGCCGATCAGGCGGTGGCTCTCGATGGCCATTCGAAATTGCTGGTTGCCAGCCTGAGCGGCACCGATCCCAAGGCGCTGCGAGGCATGGTCGATCAGCTCAAAGACAAACTCAAGTCGGCCGTGGTGCTGCTGGCGGCCGTGGCGGATGACAAGATCAGCCTGGTGGGCGGCGTCACCTCCGATCTCGTCGACCGCATCAAGGCCGGCGAGCTCGTCGGCATGGTGGCCGGGCAGGTGGGCGGCAAGGGGGGCGGCCGCCCTGACATGGCGATGGGCGGCGGTACCGATGTCGCGGCGCTTCCGGGCGCGACGGCCAGCGTAGAGGCCTGGGTGCGCGAGCGCCTGGCGTGAATCATGGACACATCTGGTGAATTTCCTTCCGCCGATACCGAAGTCGATGCTTCGGGGCTGAAATGCCCCCTGCCCATTCTGCGCGCCAAGAAGGCGCTGGCCCAGATGGCCTCGGGGCAGGTGCTCAAGGTGGTCACTACCGACCCGCATGCCGAACGCGACTTCCAGGCTTTCTGCGCCCAGACCGGCAATGCCTTGCTGGCGCAGGCGGGGCGGGGCGACGCCATCTGGCATTTCCTGAGGCGCCGCTGATATCCGCTGTTGTATGTTTTCAAACCCCGCATCGATTACTGACCGTTGGCATTGGCGGTAGCATCCGATCAATGCTAGAATCTTCTGCTTTTCACAACACTATCAAAGGATTACCATGGTTGTAATTCGTCTGGCCCGTGGCGGCTCGAAGAAGCGCCCTTTTTACAACGTCGTTGCCGCTGACTCACGCAACCGCCGCGATGGCCGTTTCGTCGAGCGTCTGGGCTTTTACAACCCCGTCGGCAAGGAAGGCGTGGAAAACCTGCGTCTGGCGCTGGATCGCGTGACCTACTGGGTCGAGAACGGTGCCCAGCTGTCGCCCGCCGTCGAGCGTCTGGTCAAGCAATACAGCGCTGCGCAAACCGCCGCCTGAACAAGCGCCCGCATTCAGGCAGCCGCGTCGTGTCAGGGTCTGAAACCGCCATGGCCCCCGTCCCCGGGGATCTGGTCGAGCTTGGCCGCATGACGGGTGCCTATGGCATACGGGGCTGGGTAAAGATCCAGCCGCACGCAGCGGGTTCCTCCACCTTGCTGCAGGCGCGTGAATGGTGGCTGCGCAAGCCTGTCGTGCCCGGTCGGGCCGATCCCCAGGCGCCGGCATGGCCCGTCAAGGTCCTCAAAAGCCGTACCCAGGGCAGTACCATCGTGGGCGGCCTGCAGGGCGTGGTCGACCGCAACCAGGCCGAACAGCTTCGCGGCTGTACGGTGTGGGTTTCCCGTTCCGCGTTCCCTGCGGCCGAAGATGACGAGTATTACTGGGTAGACCTGCTCGGCTGCACCGTCTATGGCGACAGCGACGGGCAGTGCGTCTTGCTGGGCGTGGTCGAAGATGTCGTGGACAACGGCGCTCACGCGGTACTGCGCGTCAGGCGCCAGGCACTGGATGAACAGGGCGCCGTGCTGCCCATGCTGGATGCCAAGGGCCGCAGCCTTGAATCCCTGGTGCCTTTCGTCTCGGCCCATGTCCATACCGTCGATCTCCCCAATCGGCGCATCGTCAGCAATTGGCCGGTCGACCTCTGATACCGGCGCCACGCGGCATGCGTATCGACATCGTATCTTTATTCCCTGACATGTTCGCTATCGTCGGCGACCTGGGTGTGACTGGGCGCGCCCGGCGGCTCGGCCTCTGGTCCATGCATGTCTGGAACCCCCGCGACTACACCGAGGACGTCCATCGGACGGTCGACGACCGCCCCTACGGGGGCGGCCCCGGCATGGTGATGCTGGCCGAGCCGCTGGAACGCGCGCTCGACGGGGCGCTGGCGGCAAGAATGCGGCAGGCGGAAGACGCCGTCGATCCAACGACGGCCGCCGGCGCTTCAGCGCAGGGCGTTCCGGGTTCCCGCGATGCCGTGGCCGGCGGAAAACCCGCATCGGACACACCCGCGCCGAGCGCCGCGCGGGCGGGCCCGCAGCCAGGCGGCCCTTCCGCTGGCGTGCCCGTGATCCTGATGAGCCCGGCGGGCCGGCGTTTCGACCAGGCCATGGCGCAGGATCTGGCCGATGGCCCCGGCGCGGTATTCATCTGCGGCCGTTACGAAGGCATCGATCAGCGTTTCATAGACCGGCGCGTGACCCACGAGGTGTCGCTTGGGGATTTCGTGCTTTCGGGCGGCGAGATCGCCGCGCTGGCCTGCATCGATGCGGCGGTGCGGCTGCTGCCCGGCGCATTGAATGACAATGAATCGGCCCGGCAGGATTCCTTCAATGTCGCCACCCATGGCTTGCTCGACAGCCCCCATTACACCCGGCCGGAAACCTATCATGGCCTGGACGTGCCGGAAGTACTGCGTTCCGGCCATCATGCCCATATCGCCGTCTGGCGCCGGCAGCAATCGCTGGCGCTGACGGCGGCGCGCCGCCCCGACTTGCTCGAAGCGGCGCGCGGGGAAGGGCTGCTCAGCAAGCAGGACGAAGCCTTTTTGCGCTCGATCGGGCATCAGCCCTGAAACCGGCGCGCACGCTCAGCCCGCCAGCCTTTCCCGCTGTTCGCGCACCCGGGCAAGCGTTTCGCCGAACTGCGCCACCCGCTCTTGTTCCTGTTCCACCACTTTGGCCGGGGCGCGCTGTACAAAGCTTTCATTGGACAACTTGCCCCGGGCCTTGGCGATCTCGCCTTCCAGGCGCTGGATTTCCTTGTCCAGCCTGGCGCGTTCCGCCGCCACGTCGATTTCCACGTGCAGCATGAGTTCGGTATTGCCCACGATCTGCACCGGCGCACCCAGCTCAGGCAGTTGGTCGACGATCTCGACACCGTCCAGACGCGCCAGCGCCTTGAGGTATTCGGTGTTGTGGGCCAGCATTCCGGCGTTGCCCCGCGCGATCAGCGGGACGCGCTGGGCCGGCGACAGGTTCATTTCGCCGCGCAGCGCCCGCACGGCCTCGACCTGGGCCTTGAGTTCGGCGATCAGCGCCTCGGCCGCCGGATCGATGGCGGCGGGGTTGCTGCGCGGGTAGGGCTGCACGCAGATGCTGGTGTCCTCGTCGTGACCGCGCTTGCCGGCCACCACGGCCACTTTCTGCCAGAGCTCTTCGGTGATGAAGGGAATGATGGGGTGTGCAAGGCGCAGCACGGCTTCAAGCACCCGGATCAGCGTGCGCCGGGTACCCAGTTGCTGGGCGGGTGTGCCTTGCTGGAGCTGCACCTTGGCCAGTTCGACGTACCAGTCGCAGTATTCGTCCCAAACGAAGTGATAGATGGCATTGGCGATGTTGTCGAAGCGGTAATCGGCGAAACCGCGTTCGACGTCGGCTTCCAGGCGCTGCAGCAGGCCGATGATCCAGCGGTCGGCGGCGGACGTTTCGGCCGCCGTGGCGATGCCGTCGACCACGATGCTGTCTTCCCGCAGGGCATGCCCTTCGGTGTTCATGAGAACATAGCGCGTGGCGTTCCACAGCTTGTTGCAGAAGTTGCGGTAGCCTTCGCAGCGCTTCAGATCGAAGTTGATGTTGCGGCCCAGCGTGGCGTAGGCGGCCATGGTGAAGCGCAGCGCATCGGTGCCATAGGCGGGAATGCCCTGGGGGTAGTCCTTGCGCGTCTTTTTGCGGATGCTTTCCGCCTGCCTGGGGTTCATCAGCCCGAAGCTGCGCTTTTCGAGCAGGGCGTCCAGGCTGACGCCGTCGATGAGGTCCACCGGGTCGATGGTATTGCCCTTGGACTTGCTCATCTTCTTGCCTTCCATATCGCACACGAGGCCGTGCACGTAGACGTCCCGGAAGGGCACCTGGCCGGTCATGTGCATGCTCATCATGACCATGCGGGCGACCCAGAAGAAGATGATGTCGAAGCCGGTGACCAGCACGCTGGACGGCAGATAGCGTTGCAGCTCGGAAGTGTCTTCCGGCCAGCCCAGGTCGGTGAAGGGCACCAGGGCGGACGAGAACCAGGTGTCGAGCACGTCTTCGTCGCGGCGCAGGGCGCCGGTGGCGCCGGCGGCCCTGGCTTTTTCGCGGGCCTCGTCTTCATTGCGGGCGACGAAGATGCGGCCGTCCTCGGCATACCAGGCCGGTATCTGGTGGCCCCACCAGAGCTGGCGCGAGATGCACCAGTCCTGGATATTGTGCAGCCACTGGTTGTAGGTGGTGGTCCAGTTCTCGGGATGGAAGCGGATGCGCCCGTCGGCGACGACTTCCAGGGCGACATCGGTGATGCTTTTGCCGGGGTGCAGGGTGCCTTCCGGCGCGGGCTTGCTCATGGCGACGAACCATTGGTCGGTCAGCATGGGCTCGATCACCGTGCCGGTGCGGTCGCCGCGCGGCACCATGAGCTTGTGGGGCCTGACGCTCTGCAGCAGGCCGCGCGCATCGAGATCTGCGACCACCCGCTTGCGCGCCCCGAACCGGTCCAGGCCCTGGTAGGCGGCGGGGGCGTTTTCGTTGATATGCGCATCCAGTGTGAGAATACTGATGCTTTCCAGGCCGTGGCGCTGGCCGACGGCGTTGTCGTTGAAGTCGTGGGCAGGGGTGACCTTGACGACACCGGTGCCGAATTCCCTGTCGACGTAGTCGTCGGCGATGATGGGGATTTCGCGGTTCACCAGCGGCAGCACCACCGTCTGGCCGATCAGGTGGGCATAGCGTTCGTCTTCCGGGTGCACCATCACGGCCACGTCGCCCAGCATGGTTTCAGGACGGGTCGTGGCCACCACCAGCGCGTCGATGCCCCCCGCCGGTGTCGCCAGGGGATAGCGGATCTCCCACATGCTGCCGTCTTCTTCCTCGCTGACGACTTCGAGGTCGGACACCGCGGTGCCCAGGACCGGATCCCAGTTCACCAGGCGCTTGCCGCGATAGATCAGGCCCTGCTCGTACAGGCGCACGAAGACTTCCACGACCCCCCGCGAGAGTCGTTCGTCCATGGTGAAGTACTCCATGTCCCAATCGCAGGACGCCCCCAGGCGACGGAACTGGCTGGTGATGGCGCCGCCGGATTTTTCCTTCCACTCCCAGACCTTTTCCACGAATTTTTCGCGGCCCAGGTCGTGGCGCGAGACTTTCTGCGCATCGAGCTGGCGTTCCACGACGATCTGGGTGGCGATGCCGGCATGGTCGGTTCCGGGGATCAGGGCCGTGTCGTCGCCGCGCATGCGATGGTAGCGGGCCAGGCCGTCCATGATGGTCTGGTTGAAGGCGTGGCCCATGTGCAGGGTGCCGGTCACGTTGGGCGGCGGGAACTGGATGACGAAGGGCCGGCTTTCGCCGCCTTCCGGAGGGGTTGCGTGCTGCCCCGCCCGGAAATGGCCGCTTTTCTCCCATCGCGCATACCAGCGCGACTCGATGTCCTGGGGTTCGAAACTCTTGGAAAGCAGGTCGGTGGCGGTCGGTTCGGTTTGAGTGGTCATGGTTTAATGATGGATGACGGGCCGCATGCCTGGGCGCGAGCGCCGTCTTGTGCGTTGCAACGCAAGGTTGTTCGGGATTCCCCTATTTTATGATGGAGTGGCGTCAACGGGGCGTGTTAAAATGCCGGGTTATCGTGAGCAGTGCCGAAGTGCTTGTTTTCATTCGGGAAACTCCAGAAAGCGTTCGCATTTCGGGTCTCGGCCCGGTCCCCGCATCCGCAACCCTTACCAATACGTACGGAAATCACATGGCAATTGAACGCACTCTTTCCATCATCAAGCCCGACGCAGTCGCCAAGAACGCGATTGGCCAGATCGTTGCCCGCTTCGAGCAGGCCGGCCTGAAGGTCGCGGCCGCGCGCCTCATGCAGCTCTCGCGCACCGACGCCGAGCGCTTCTACGCCGTGCACAAAGAGCGCCCCTTCTTCAAGGATCTGGTCGAATTCATGATTTCCGGCCCCGTGTTCGTGCAAGTGCTGGAAGGCGAGAACGCCATCGCCACGAATCGCGAACTCATGGGCGCCACCGACCCCAAGAAGGCCGCGCCGGGCACCATCCGCGCCGACTTCGCCGACAGCATCGATGCCAATGCCGTGCATGGTTCCGATGCCCCGGAAACCGCCGCCGTGGAAATTGCCTTCTTCTTCCCGGAAAGCAACATCCACAGCCGTTGATCAATTGAATTACGGCACGCCCCGCGGCGTGCCGCAGAGCCTGCAATGCCTACCGTCATTTCCCGCCCCAATCTGCTTGGAATGGACAACGCCGCACTGGCCGCCATGGTTGCCGAGTGGGGCGGCAAGCCCTTCCGCGCCCGGCAGCTTCAGCGCTGGGTCCATCAGCGCGGCGTGGGCACGTTCGACGACATGACCGACCTGGCCCGCGATTTCCGCAATACGCTCAACGAGCGTTGTCTGGTCGCGGCGCCGCCGGTGTCGACCGAGCATGTCTCGGCCGACGGCACGCGCAAGTGGCTCTTCGACGTCGGCATGGGCAATGCCATCGAAACCGTCTTCATTCCCGAAGATGATCGCGGCACCCTGTGCATTTCCAGCCAGGCCGGCTGCACGGTGGCCTGCCCCTTCTGTTCCACCGGCTACCAGGGCTTCAACCGCAATCTGAACACGGCGGAAATCATCGGCCAGCTCTGGCATGCCCGCCGCGAACTGCAACGCGACATTGCCTCGGCCCGGCTGCCTGGCGGCGAACCCGCTACCGCCGAGCGCGTGGTGAGCAATGTCGTGATGATGGGCATGGGCGAGCCCCTGCTCAATTACGACCAGGTTCTGGCGGCCTTGCGGCTGATGCTCGACGACAACGCCTATGGCTTGTCGCGCCGCCGGGTGACGGTTTCCACCTCGGGCGTGGTCCCCATGATGGACCGCCTGGCGCGCGACTGCCCGGTCGCGCTGGCCGTTTCGCTTCATGCGCCCAACGATGGGTTGCGCGACCGCCTGGTACCGCTGAATCGCAAGCATCCCTTGCGCGAACTGCTCGATGCCTGCAACCGGTATCTCGAACATGCGCCGCGCGATTTCATCACTTTCGAATACATTATGCTCGATGGCGTCAACGATGCCGATGAACATGCCAGACAGCTGATCGACATTGCGCGGCAGGTACGCTGCAAGTTCAATCTGATTCCCTTCAACCCGTTTCCGCAGTCGGGGCTGAAGCGTTCGCCGCAACATCGTGTCCGCCTGTTTGCACAGATACTCATGGATGCCGGCGTGGTCACGACGGTGCGCAAGACGCGGGGCGACGATATCGCCGCGGCTTGCGGGCAGCTCGCGGGCGACGTCAGGGACAGAACCCGCATCGAGCAGCGCCTGCCCAACCGGGCCGCCATAGACGACCGGGCCGGCACAGACACCACTCAGGAGCTTGGATGACTGAACCCTTGCTGAAGGAAAAAGAACAACAAGATGTTCGGGCATCGGTGGCGGTCCAGGGGCCGGTGGGTGTCGGAGCGACCCTGCGCGGCATGCGCGAAGCGCGCCGCATCTCGGAAAACGAGGCCTCTCAGCGTCTGAAGTTCTCCGTCAGGCAGATCCGGGCCCTGGAATCGGAAGACTGGGACCATCTCCCGCCCGGGGTGCCGCTGCGGGGATTCGTGCGCAATTATGCGCGCTATCTCGAAGCCGATGTCGACGCGATCCTGCTTTTGCTCGACAATCAGGTCGGGCCGACCAAGCCTCGCGGCATCGTGTCGGCGGCGGGGGTGCAGGCTTCGGTGGGCACCGACAACGAAATGCCCGGGGGCGGCGAAGCGACGCACTGGCCCTGGGGCTGGTTCTTCACCATCCTGGCCATCCTGGTCGTTGCGGCGTTCTATGCGGTCAACCGCGGCTGGGTGCCGGAATCGTGGCTGATATTCGACTGGCTGAAGGCCATTGCGAACAATGAGTGATACTGCTGTCCAGGAATGTACTCCTTCCCCGGTGGGCGCCGCGGGCCGCCGGCTCACGCGCGCCGCCGCCGTCAGTTGGGGAGGCCGGGTCGTGAACATCGGCGGGGGGGCTCCGGTCGTGGTGCAGTCCATGACCAACACGGACACGGCCGACCCCATCGCCACCGCGATACAGGTCAAGGAACTGGCCATGGCCGGTTCCGAGATCGTCCGCATCACGGTGAATACGCCCGAAGCCGCCGCGGCGGTGCCGGCCATACGCGAGCAGCTCGACCGCATGGGGGTCGACACGCCGCTGGTGGGCGATTTCCATTTCAACGGCCACAAACTGCTGACGCAGTTTCCGGAATGCGCCCAGGCGCTGTCCAAGTACCGCATCAATCCGGGCAATGTGGGGGGCGGCAAGAAGCGTGAAGACAACTTCGCCCAGATGATCGAAGCCGCCTGCCGCCACCAGAAGCCGGTACGCATCGGGGTCAACTGGGGCAGTCTCGATCATGAGCTCATGGCGCGCATGATGGATGACAACAGCCGCCGTGCGCAGCCTTGGGAAGCCGCCGCCGTGATGCGCGACGCCCTGGTGGTTTCGGCCATCGACAACGCGCGGCGGGCGGAAGCCCTGGGGCTGGCGCCCGACGCCATCATCCTGTCCTGCAAGGTCAGCCACGTACAGGATCTCATTACCGTCTATCGCGACCTTGCGGCCCGCTGCGACTACCCCCTGCACCTGGGCCTGACCGAGGCCGGCATGGGCAGCAAGGGCATCGTCGCCTCCACGGCGGCGCTGGCGGTGCTGCTGCAGGAAGGCATCGGCGATACCATCCGCATTTCCCTGACGCCCGAACCCGGCGGCGACCGCAGCCGCGAAGTCATCGTTGCCCAGGAAATCCTGCAGAGCATGGGCTTGCGGGCCTTTACGCCCATGGTGGTGGCCTGCCCGGGCTGCGGCCGCACCAGCAGCACCTTCTTCCAGGAACTGGCCGACAGCATCCAGTCCTTCCTGCGCCGGCAGATGCCGGTCTGGAAATCCCGCTATCCCGGTGTTGAAAGCATGAACGTGGCCGTCATGGGCTGTGTTGTCAATGGGCCTGGTGAAAGCCGTCATGCCGACATCGGCATCAGCCTGCCGGGGACGGGCGAAATACCTTCCGCCCCCGTGTTCGTCGATGGCGAACGCACCGTCACCCTGAAGGGCGACACCATCGCCCAGGAATTCCAGCAAATCGTCGAGGATTACGTCGAACGCCGGTACGGCGCCGGCGCCCCTGTTCAGAACTCTACAGATTCATGAGCCAGTCGTTTGAGAAAGTACGCGCCCTGACGGGCATGAAAGACATCCTTCCGCATGAAAGCGCGGCATGGGAAGAGCTCGAAGCCCTGGTGCGCGAATGGCTGGCTTCCTACGGCTATCGGAACATGCGCACACCGGTGCTGGAACACACGCGCCTGTTCGCCCGCGGCATCGGTGAAGTCACCGACATCGTCGAAAAGGAAATGTATTCCTTTCGCGACTCTCTGAACGACGAGCAGTTGACCATGCGCCCCGAGTTCACCGCGGGCATGGTCCGGGCCACCATCGAACACAATCTGCTCTATGACCGGCCGCAGCGCGTCTATTGCATGGGGCCGGTGTTCCGGCACGAGCGTCCGCAGCGCGGCCGCTACCGGCAGTTCCATCAGATCGACGTGGAAGCGCTGGGGTTTGCCGGCCCCGATGTCGATGCCGAACTCATCCTGATGCTGGCACGGCTCTGGAAGCGCCTGGGCCTGCGGGACATCCGCCTCGAACTGAACTCGCTGGGCCAGGCCGATGAACGCGCCGCGCACCGGCAGGCGCTGATCGGGCATCTGGAAAAACACATCGATGTGCTCGATGACGAGGCTCGCCGCCGCATGCACAGCAATCCGCTGCGTGTGCTCGATACCAAGAATCCCGCCATGCAGGACATGGCCAACCAGGCGCCGCGGCTGTTCGATTTTCTGGGCCCGGAATCGCGGGCGCACTTCGAGGGCGTCTGCGCGCGTCTGCGGGATGCCGGCATCGAGTACCGGCTGAACCCGCGCCTGGTCCGGGGCCTCGATTACTACAACCTTACGGTATTCGAATGGGTGACCGATCGCCTCGGCGCCCAGGGCACGGTATGCGGCGGCGGCCGCTACGACGGCCTGCTCGAACTGCTGGGCGGCAGGCCCGCGCCCGCTGTGGGCTTTGCCATCGGCATGGAACGCCTGCTGGATCTCTGGCAGCAGTCCGGGGCCGCTTCCGGCAAGCCGGAATGCGATGTCTACGTGGTGCACCAGGGGGATGCCGCCCAGCGCCGCGCCGCCTTGCTGGCCGAAGAACTCCGCGATGCGGGCCATCGCGTGCTCGTGCATGCCGGTTCTTCCGGCTTCAAGTCGCAATTCAAGCGCGCCGACGCCAGCGCCGCGGCCGTGGCGCTGATCATCGGCCCCGACGAGCTCGCCGCCGGCCAGGCCAGCGTCAAGTGGCTGCGGCAGGCAGAGGATGATACCCGTGCGCAACAGGAAGTCGTGGCGCTCGACGCAATCGCAGAAACACTGAAGACGAGGATGTGAATGGCATACGATCTGGATGAACAGGAGAAGCTGGACGCCTTGCGGGCCTGGTGGGACCGCTACGGCACATTGGTGGCCGTGCTGGTGTTCGTCATCGTCGCCGCCATCGTCGGCTGGCGGGGCTGGCAGTGGTACCAGGGCCACAAGGCGACTCAGGCCATGGGCTATTTCGAGGCCCTGCAGTCGGCCGCGGCACAAGAGGGCGACGAGGCGATGGCACGCATCCAGGCCGCCAGCACCACCTTGCGCGACTCCTTCCCGGCATCCGGCTATACGTCGCGGGGCGTCCTGGTGGCCGCCGCCGCGCTGGCCGAGCAGGGCAATCTGGACGCCGCGCGCGAGCAATTACAATGGCTGGCGCGGCATGACGAAGATCCCGCCCTGGCGGCGCTGGCAAGGCTGCGCCTGGCCGGCGTGCTGCTCGAACAGGGGCAATATGATCAGGCGCTGGCGCAGGTCGAGAAGGCGCCCGCCAGTTTCGAAGCCCTGTATGCCGATCGCCGTGGCGACATTCTCTACGCACAGGGTAAGATCGAAGAAGCCCGCGCCGCATGGCAACAGGCACTGGAAGCGTTCGGTTCCGATCCGACCGCGCAAATCGTACAACTCAAGATCGATGCAATAGCCGGAGCCTGATTCCCATGCAGCCCCTTGTGTCACGCCGTGTTCTTCGCACCACCATTCTCGGGTTGAGCCTGCTCGCGCTCGGCGCCTGCTCCATGTTTTCGAGCACCGACCCCCGCTACGAGCCCGTCGAGCTGACCCAGTATGAAGCCGAGGTCGCGGCCGGCGTGCGCTGGTCGGCGTCGGTGGGCGGCGGCGGCGGTTATGGCTTCGCTCCCGCCGTCGCCGGCGAGGCGGTCTATGTCGCCACCCCCAATGCGGTGGCGAAGGTCGATCTGGCATCGGGCCGCGTGCTCTGGCGCGCCAGTCCGGGCATCACGCTGACGGCGGGCGCGGGTTCCGACGGCAACACCACGGCCGTCGCGGGCGGTGATGGCAGTGTGATCGCCTATGACGAAAGCGGCGCCGAAAAATGGCGCGCGCGCGCCAGCAGCGCCGTGTTCGTGCCGCCGGTGGTGGGCAGCGGCGTGGTCGTGGTGCGCAGCACCGATTACCGTATCCAGGCCTTCGATGCCGCAACGGGCGAATACCGCTGGGACGTCCAGCGCCCCGGTCCGGCTCTCGCGCTCAAGACCAGCATGCAGATGCTCGCCGCCGAGGGTCTGATCATTTCAGGCCTGCCCAATGGCAGGCTGATGGCGATCAATGCCAGCAATGGCGCCGTTCAGTGGGAAGCGCCGATATCGGTTTCGCGCGGCGCCACCGATCTGGAACGCATCAGCGATGTCGTGGGCGCGCCGCAAGTGGTCGGTCCGCTGCTTTGCGGCGTCACCTATCAGGGGCGCATGAGCTGCTTTGATGTCAGCCAGGGCGGCCGCCCGATCTGGGACATTCCCTTTTCCAGCCACACGGGCATGAGCAACGATGGCCGCTTCGGCTATGCGGCCGATCAGCGCGACGTCGTGCATGCGGTCGATCTGGCCACCGGCGAAGAACAATGGCGCCAGAATGCCCTGCGCAATCGCAGGCTGGCCACGCCGGCCGTCGTGCCCGCCGCCGTGGCGGTGGCCGATTTCGAGGGCTATGTGCATTTCCTCTCGCGCAGCGACGGCCGCCTGCTGGGCAGGCTGGGTGTGGGCGGCGGCGCGGTGCTGTCACCCTTGGTCGGCACGCCCGCCGGCGTGCTGGTACAGACCGGCAATGGCAATCTTGTATTGGTTGGTGTGAATTGAGCAAGTCGAGTTTCAAGCCGGTGGTCGCGCTGGTAGGGCGCGCAAACGTCGGCAAGTCCACCCTGTTCAACCGGATCACGCGCTCGCGCGCGGCCCTGGTTGCCGATTTCTCGGGCCTGACCCGCGATCGTCATTATGGAGAGGGCAGGGTGGGCCGTCATCCTTTCATCGCCGTCGACACCGGCGGCTTCGAGCCGGTGGCCAAAGACGGCATTCTGCGCGAGATGGCCCGCCAGACCCATCAGGCCATTGCCGAGGCCGACGTGGTGATCTTCCTGGTCGATGCGCGGGCGGGAGTGAACGCGCACGATCACGAGATCGCGCAACTGTTGCGCAAGGCGGGGCAGCGGGTGATGCTGGCCGTGAACAAGGCCGAAGGCATGCGCCATGCCGCGCCGCTGGCCGAATTCCATGAACTCGGCCTGGGCGAACCCCGCCCCATCTCTGCGTCGCATGGCGACGGTGTGGTGGAACTCATCGAAGATGCGCTTTCCTTCATGGATGAGGCGGACGAAGACGGGGTACCGGTGGATGAGCCCACCGAACAATGGGACGATGCGGAGCCGCCGGCCGAAGGCGCCGCGGCTGACGAACCAGAACCCGATGCCGCCGGCGAAGATGCGCAGCCCGAAGCGGCGGCGCGCCACCGCATCAAGCTGGCCATCGTCGGGCGCCCCAATGTCGGCAAGTCGACGCTCATCAATGCGCTGATCGGTGAAGAGCGCGTCATCGCCTTCGATATGCCGGGCACGACGCGCGACGCCATCGAGATCGAGTTCGAACGCGGCGACAAGGCCTATACGCTCATCGACACGGCTGGCCTGCGCCGCCGCGGCAAGGTGTTCGAGACCATTGAGAAATTTTCCGTCATCAAGACCTTGCAGGCCATCGAGGCGTGCAATGTGGTGCTGCTGATGCTGGACGCGCAATCGGAAATCTCCGATCAGGACGCCCATATCGCGGGCTTCATCCTCGAGACCGGGCGCGCGCTCGTGGTCGCCATCAACAAGTGGGATGGGCTGGATTCCGAAAAGCGCG
This sequence comes from Alcaligenaceae bacterium, assembly GCA_013416455.1. Taxonomy (GTDB): domain Bacteria; phylum Pseudomonadota; class Gammaproteobacteria; order Burkholderiales; family Burkholderiaceae_B; genus Yanghanlia. Next base: position 121,412 of record JACCES010000006.1, read on the forward strand.
AATGGATACAGCGCGAATTCGACCGCAAGCTGCGCTTCCTTTCCTTCGCGCGCGTGCATACGATTTCGGCGCTCAAGGGCCAGGGCCTGAAGGCGGTGATGAAGTCCGTCGATGAAGCCCATGCGGCCGCTTATCGCAAGCTGTCCACCCCGCGGCTCACCCGCGCCCTGCATGCGGCTGTGGAACAGCAGCAGCCCCCGCGCAAGGGCATTTTCCGGCCGAAAATGCGCTACGCTCACCAGGGCGGGCAGAATCCGCCGCTCATCGTCATTCATGGCAATGCCCTGGAAGCCGTGCCGGATACCTACCGCCGCTATCTGGAATCGCGCTTTCGCGCTACTTTCCAGCTTGAGGGCACGCCTCTGCGCATCGAATTCAAGTCGTCGCACAACCCTTACGTGCAAGGAAAATCGTGAGCCGCTACTGGAGTGAACACGTCGCCCAACTGACGCCCTATACGCCCGGGGAACAGCCCAGGATCGACCGGCTGCTCAAACTCAACACCAATGAGCATCCCTATGGCCCGTCGCCGCGCGCGCTGGAAGCCATCCGCCAGGGCGCGGGCGATGCGCTGCGTCTTTATCCCGACAATGAATCGACGGCGCTGCGCCAGGCCGTGGCCGATCATTACGGCGTGGCGCCGGGGCAGGTCATGCCGGGCAATGGTTCCGACGAAGTGCTCGCTCATGTGTTCAATGCCTTGTTCCGGCACGGCGGCCGTCCATTGCTCATGCCGGACATCACCTACAGCTTCTACAAGACTTACTGCAGGCTGTTCGACATTCCCACGCAGCTGGTGCCGCTGGCGGGCGACTTCTCGATCCGTCCCGACGACTATCTGAACCTGCCGCAGCGTCCGGCGGGCATCATCTTCGCCAATCCCAACGCGCCCACCGGCATCGCGCTGGGCCTGGACGATATCGAGCGCATCGCCGCGGGCAATCCCGACGTGGCCGTGGTGGTGGACGAAGCCTATGTGGATTTCGGCGCGGATACGGCGATTTCCCTGCTCGAACGCTGCCCGAACATCGTGGTGATCCATACTTTCTCGAAGTCGCGCGCACTGGCCGGCATGCGGGTCGGATACAGCGTGGCCTCGATCGAGATCACCGAAGGCCTCCTGCGTGTCAAGGACAGCTTCAATTCCTATCCGCTGGACCGCCTGGCCATTGCCGCGGCCGTGGCGTCGATGGAAGACCGCGAGTATTTCGAGGCAATGCGGCGCAAGGTCATTGATGCCCGCGAAGAATTGATCCAACAATTGGAAACCATTGGATTCGAAGTGCTACCATCCCGCGCGAACTTCGTGTTTGCCCGGCATCCGGCCCATGATGGGGGTGAACTGGCGCGCGCATTGCGAGCACAGGGCATATTGGTGCGCCACTTCGCGGCTCCCCGCATCGATCAGTTTCTGCGCATCACCGTGGGGACGCCGGAAGATTGCGGGCGGCTTTGTAATACCTTGTCCGAACTGGCGTTGAAAACCGATTAATATTGAGAAATGCGGGTCTCCGCGGCGTGCAAACTAAGGGAAAACCCTGTAAAGTAGACCCTTACGCCATTTTTATAACAACAGATTGGAGCCTAGCCAATGAGCAATAAAGGGCAAACATTACAAGATCCGTTTCTCAATGCTTTGCGTAAGGACCACGTGCCCGTTTCGATTTACCTCGTCAATGGCATCAAGCTGCAAGGCCAGGTCGAGTCCTTCGACCAGTACGTCGTCCTCTTGCGCAATACCGTCACTCAAATGGTGTACAAGCACGCCATTTCCACCGTGGTTCCGTCGCGACCCGTCAATTTCCAGGTGGATGGCGCTTCTGAATAAGCGCGGATCCCGGGTTCATCAGCATCGTCCTTCACCCGTCGCGGGCCCTGCCGTGACGGTTATTTCGTCTGGGCGCCGCGCATGAAGGCTCTCGTCATCACGGTCGACATGGGCGAGCCCGACTACGAGGCCCATTCCGAAGAGTTCCTGATGCTGGCCGAGGGCGCCGGCGCCGAAATCGTCGCCACGCTGCACGTGCGGCGCGGCAGGCCGGATGCGGCGCATTTCATTGGCTCGGGCAAGCTCGAAGAGGCCAATCAGCTGACTCATGCCCTGCAGCCCGAAGTCATCCTGATCGACCAGCCGCTTTCCCCCGCCCAGCAGCGCAACCTCGAACGCGCGCTCAACCGGCGCGTGGTGGACCGTGTCGCGTTGATTCTGGACATTTTCGCATTGCGGGCCAAGAGCCACGAAGGCAAGCTGCAGGTGGAACTGGCCCAGCTTCAGCATCTGTCCACACGGCTGACCCGGATGTGGACCCATCTGGAGCGGCAGCAGGGGGGCATCGGCATGCGCGGGCCGGGCGAATCGCAGCTGGAAATGGACCGCCGCATGATAGGCGCCAAGGTCAAGGTCCTGCGGGAAAGGCTGGCGAGGGCCCAGCGCCAGCGGGCGACCCAGCGCCGCTCGCGGGCGCGGGGCAGCACGTTCTCGGTGTCGCTGGTCGGCTATACCAATGCCGGCAAATCGACGCTGTTCAACGCGCTCACGCGGGCCGGCGCCTATGCCGCCGACCAGCTCTTCGCGACGCTGGACACCACGACACGGCGCATCTGGATGGAAGGCGCGGGCCAGGCGGTGATTTCGGACACCGTGGGCTTCATCCGCGATCTGCCGCCGACGCTGATCGCGGCTTTCCGGGCCACGCTGGAAGAAACCATCCACGCCGATCTGCTGCTGCATGTGGTGGATGCTTCCAGCCCGCAGCGTGAAGAACAGATCATGGAAGTCGACAAGGTTCTCGAAGATATCGGCGCCGATCGGATCCCTCGCATTCTCGTCTACAACAAAATAGATCGGGCGGGCTATGAGCCGAGGGTCGAGCGTAATGAACATGGTACGATTGCACGAGTTTTTGTAAGCGCGCTTGCGCGCTCTGGTTTGGACGGTCTGCGTGGGGCGATCGCCGAATCAGCTCAAATCGCGGGAAACAATGCGTTCAATATCGAAAATATTCAACCTGAATGACCCCGGCTGGGGGCGAGGCGGCCGCAACGACGGCGGCCGCAATGAAGACGACTCGTCGCGCCGGCCGCGGAACGACGGTCCTCCCGATCTCGACGAGGTCTGGCGCGATTTCAACAATCGCATCGGTTCGCTGTTCGGCAACAAGCGCGGCGGGGGCGGCCCGCGCGGTCCACGCACGAGCGGGGGGGGCGGCATGCCTTCGCTACCCTCGGGTTCGCCCAAGCTGCTGGGCGTGCTGGTGCTCGTCGCCGTGGTCATTTGGGGCCTGAGCGGCTTCATGATCGTGCAGGAAGGCCAGGTTGCCGTTGTCACGCGCTTTGGCCAGTACACCAAGACCTTGCCGCCGGGCCTGCAATGGCGCGTGCCGTATCCGATCGAAAACCACGAGATGGTCAACATCTCGCAACTGCGTACCTTCGAGGTGGGTTTCCGCGGCACGGCCCGCAACAAGGTGCTGCCCGAATCCCTCATGCTGACCACCGACGAGAACATCATCGATGTCCAGTACGTGGTGCAGTACCGCCTGAATCCCGACGGTGCGCCCGACTACCTGTTCCGCACCAATATGCCGGACGAATCCGTTCGCCAGGCCGCCGAAACGGCCATGCGCGAGATCGTCGGCAGGAAGACGATGGACTTCGTGCTCTACGAGGGCCGTACCGAGGTCGCCACCGAAGTGCACAATCTGGCGCAGAGCATACTCGATCGCTATCGGACCGGCATTCAGATCAGCACCGTGGCCATCCAGAACGTGCAGCCGCCCGAACAGGTGCAGGCCGCGTTCGATGACGCCGTCAAGGCCGGCCAGGACCGCGAGCGCCAGATCAACGAAGGGAATGCCTACGCCAATCAGGTTCTGCCGCAGGCGCAGGGCCAGGTGGCCCGCATGCTGCAGGACGCCGAGGGCTACCGGGCCAAGGTGGTGGGCGACGCCGAAGGTAACACCGCGCGCTTCACCAGCATCGAAACCGAGTTCGCCAAGGCGCCCGAGGTCACTCGCCAGCGCATGTATCTCGCGACCATGCAGCAGATCCTCGAATCCAGCGCCAAGGTCGTGGTGGATGCCGACTCCAGCAACAACATGCTGTACCTGCCGCTGGACAAAATCATGAGCCAGACCGCGCGCGAGCACCGCAATTCGCCGGGCAGCGGCTCGATCGAGGCCACCACGGGCGCGGCGGCGGCGGCCACGTCCCAGCCGCGCACGCCGGCGGCCGCTTCATCCGGCAATGCCACAGGCGGCGCCCCGGCGCGCGGTGCCCTGGTCAGCCCGTATTCCCGCTAGGAGAAACATGATGCAACGTTTATTTCCTGTGCTGGTGGGCCTGGTCATCGTGCTTGCCGTACTGTCGTCCTGCATGTTCGTCGTGCGCGAACGCGATGCCGTGCTGCTCTTCGCACTGGGTGAAGTGCGCAAGACCATCACCGAACCCGGGCTGTACTTCAAGCTGCCGCCGCCGTTCCAGACCGTCACTCGGCTCGACAAGCGCCTGCAGACCATCGAAACCAGCGACCCCGAGCGCATCCAGACATCCGAAAAGAAGAATCTGCTGATCGATTCCTTCGTGAAGTGGCGCATCGACGATCCCCGCTTGTTCTACGTCACTTTCGGCGCCAACGACCGTGCCGCGGTCGAGCGCCTGCAGGCCCAGATCCGCGATGCCCTGAACGCTTCGGTCAACATCCGTACCGTTCAGGCGGTGGTCGCCACCGAGCGCGACGCCATCATGCGCGAGATCCTCAACAACGTGCAGGTCAGAGCACGACCCCTGGGCGTGGAAGTCGTCGACGTGCGCCTGCGTCGTATCGAGTTCGCGCCCGAGATCTCCGAATCCGTTTATCGGCGCATGGAGGCCGAGCGCAAACAGGAGGCCAACCGTCTGCGCGCTTCCGGGGCGGCCGACAGCGAACGCATCCGGGCGCAGGCCGACCGCCAGCGTCAGGAAATGCTGGCCGAGGCTTATGCCCAGGCGCAGTCGGTCATGGGCGAAGGCGAAGGCGTGGCGGCGGGCATCTATGCCAACGCCTATGGCAAGAACCCGAAATTCTACGAGTTCTACCAGAGCCTGGAATCCTACCGGGCCGCGTTCAGCGGGCAGGGCGACACACTGGTCCTCAGTCCCAAGTCCGAGTTCTTCAGGTTCTGGGGTTCAGCCGAAGGCGCCAGCGGGCTGCCGCAGGGCCTCGGCGCCTCGCCGAGCCTTCCCTGAACGGGCGCTTTTGCACGGAACGCACCATGGTTTACAATAGCGTGTAAGTTTCGATTACTTTGTTTCCGCGAGCGACTTGCGGGCTTACGCCCCGGGTCGCTTTTTGTTTGGCACCCGCCTGTCCAACGATCACACTCAGGACCGATGATGACCAAATGGCTGCTGCCGGAAAGCCTGGCAGACATCCTTCCCGCAGAAGCGCGGCGCATTGAAGAACTGCGCCGCAAGCTGCTGGATTTCTACCGGGTTTATGGCTTCGAACTGGTCATGCCCCCGCTCGTGGAATACCTCGACTCCCTGCTGACCGGCCATGGGCATGACCTGTCCCTGCGCACCAGCAAGCTGGTCGACCAGCTTTCCGGGCGCACGCTGGGCGTGCGTGCCGACATGACGCCGCAGGTTGCGCGCATCGATGCCCACTTGCTGAACCGCGAAGGCGTCACCCGCCTGTGCTACTGCGGCTCGGTATTGCATGCCCGGCCGATGGGCCTGTTCTCGGATCGCGAACTCCTGCAGATCGGCGCTGAAATTTTCGGCCACGCCGGCGTCGAGGCCGACATCCAGGTCATCGAGCTCGCGCTGGAAAGCGTGCGCCTGGCCGGCGTCGGCAACCTGCGCCTGGATCTCAACCATCCTGGCGTCCTGCGCGCCATCATCGAGGCCGATCCCGCCCTGTCCGACATCTCGGAAGACATTGCCGATCTCCTGGCCACCAAGGATGTTCCCGGCCTGCGCGCGCTGGGCGCGTCCAGCGCCGGCCTGCGTCCGGGCAGTCTGCAGGCGCTCATCGATCTCGCCGGTCTGTACGGCGGGCCCGAGGTCCTGGCGCGCGCGCGCGAAGTTCTGCCCCGGCTGCCGGCGGTGGGCCAGGCGCTCGACGACCTGGAACGGCTCACGGGTTTTCTGGCGGGCTATGAAGTCGGTTTCGATTTTGCCGATGTCCGCTCGGGCTATGGATACCATTCCGGCATCGTGTTCGCAATCTATGCCGAGGGCTGGCGCGATACCCTGGTGCGGGGCGGGCGCTACGACGGCGTCGGGAAGGCATTCGGGCGCGCGCGCCCGGCCACGGGCTTCAGCCTGGATCTCCGGGCGCTGTCGGGCGGGCTGGCGCCGGCCGAACCCGCGAAGGCAGTGCGCGCGCCCTGGGGCTGCGAACCCGCGCTGTCGGCGGCATTGCGCGAACTACGCGCCGGCGGCGCTATCGTGGTGCAGGTGCTTCCCGGGCAGGAACCCAGTCTGGACGAATTCGTGTTCGATCGCGAACTCGTCCAAGAGGGCAATGAATGGAAGGTGAGGGCGATTCAATAGTGTGCTGTTTCGCACTGTTCTATCGTATGGGTTTTCACTCCGCCGGGTACTGCCGTACAGGAAGCCGGCACATCATTATCAATAGATGAAATGAGCAAGAATATCGTGGTGATCGGCACCCAGTGGGGTGACGAGGGCAAGGGCAAGATCGTCGACTGGCTCGCCGAATCCGCTCAAGGCGTCGTGCGCTTCCAGGGTGGGCACAATGCCGGCCATACACTGTGGATCAACGGCAAGAAGACGATTCTGCGCCTGATTCCCTCAGGCATCATGCACGACCACGTCACTTGCTATATCGGCAACGGCGTGGTGCTGTCTCCCGAAGCTTTGCTGAAGGAAATCGGCGAACTCGAGGAAGCCGGTCTGGAAGTGCGGCCGCGCCTGCGTGTGTCGGCCGCCTGCCCGCTGATCCTTCCCTATCACATTGCGCTCGACCAGGCGCGTGAAGCGCGCAAGGGCGATGGCAAGATCGGTACGACGGGCAGGGGCATCGGCCCGGCCTACGAGGACAAGGTCGGCCGCAGGGCCTTGCGCGTGCAGGACCTTTACGATCCCGCGGCCTTCGATGCCAAACTGGAGGAACTGCTCGATTTCCATAATTTCGTACTCACGCAGTACCTGGGCGCGAAGGCGGTTTCCCTCGGAGAGGTGCGCGATCAGGCCATGGCCATCGCGCCGGAACTGCAGCCCATGGTGGCCGACGTCTCCCACGAGCTGCACCGGGCCAGCAAGGCGGGCGGGCGCCTGCTGTTCGAAGGCGCGCAAGGCGCGCTGCTCGATATCGATCATGGCACCTATCCTTTCGTGACCAGCAGCAATTGCGTATCGGGCGCGGCTTCGGCCGGCGCCGGGGTCGGGCCGCAGATGCTGGATTACGTCCTGGGCATTGCCAAGGCCTATACCACCCGGGTGGGCTCCGGTCCGTTCCCCACCGAACTTTCCGATGAAACCGGCGCGCGGCTGGCGTCCGTGGGCAAGGAATTCGGTTCCGTCACCGGGCGTCCGCGCCGCTGCGGCTGGTTCGACGGCGCGGCCATGAAGCGTTCCGTCATGATCAACGGCATCAACGGGCTGTGCGTTACCAAGCTCGACGTGCTGGATGGCCTGGAATCTCTCAGGATAGGCGTCGGCTACCGCTATCGCGGCGAGTTCCTGGACGTCCTGCCTTATGGCGCCGACGCGGTCACGGGCGCCGAGCCGGTCTTCGAGGAACTGCCCGGCTGGAGCGAGTCCACCGCCGGCATCACCGAATACGACAAGCTGCCCGTCAATGCGCGCCGCTATCTGGAACGCATCGCCGAAGTGTGCGATGTCGCCATCGACATGATCTCCACCGGCCCCGACCGCATGGAGACCATCATGCTCAATCAATCCTTCAAGGCTTGAAACCGGGAAACACACATGAACCTGCCAGCCAACACGGATCGCGACCATTGGGTGTCCTGGGACCAATATCATGAGCTGATCGAGCGGCTCGCGCTCATCGTTCACGAGTCGGGCTGGAAATTCGACAAGATCCTGTGTCTGGCCCGCGGCGGTGTGCGTGTGGGCGACGTGCTTTCGCGCATCTACGATGTGCCGCTGGGGATCCTGGCCACCAGCAGCTACCGCGAAGCCGCCGGCACCGTGCAGGGGCAGCTCGACATCGCCCAGTTCATCACCATCACGCGCGGCACGCTCGACGGGCGGGTACTGCTGGTCGACGATATGGTCGATACCGGGCTGACCTTCAGCCGGGTACGCGATCATCTGGTGCGCCAGTGTCCCGGAATCCAGGAATTGCGCACGGCGGTGCTGTGGTGGAAGGGGCATTCGCAGGCCACGCCCGACTATTTCGTGGAACAGCTGCCCACCAACCCCTGGATCCATCAGCCCTTCGAAGACTACGACAGCATACGTCCGCATCAGCTGGAATCCTGGCTGCGCAAGGGTACCCGATGAGTGGGGGCGAGGAAACGGGTCGGCATCGGAAACATTGACTTCTTGCTTCAGAATGGGCTAGAATTTATAGTTATCCCATTTGTGTCTTTCATTTAATTTACAAGGCTCAGGAATACATGCCTATCGTTCGTCTGAAGGAAAACGAGCCGTTTGAAGCCGCTTTGCGCCGCTTCAAGCGCACCATCGAGAAGACCGGTCTCTTGACCGAGCTGCGTTCGCGCGAGTTCTACGAAAAGCCCACGGCTGAACGCAAGCGCAAGCACGCCGCGGCGGTCAAGCGTCACTACAAGCGCATCCGCAGCCAACAACTGCCCCCGCGTCTGTATTGATTGATACCAGAATCCTTCATACAGGATCTTCTCGCTCGTGTCGACGTCGTGGATGTCGTCGGGCGATACGTGCAGCTGCGCAAGGGTGGAGCCAACCTGCTTGGACTCTGCCCCTTCCATAAAGAAAAATCGCCTTCGTTCACCGTCAGTCCCACCAAGCAGTTCTATCACTGTTTCGGTTGCGGCGCTCACGGAACGGCCATTACCTTCCTGATCGAACATACCGGGGCCAGCTTCCCGGAAGCCGTGCGCACGCTCGCCGGCGGCATCGGCATGACCGTGCCCGAGGCGCCGCGCTCGCCCAGGCAGCGCCAGCTCGACCGGGAACGCAAGCAGGAAGTGTCGCGGCACGAACAGGTGCTCGAAACCGCCCGGCGCCACTATCTTGCCGGGCTGAAGGGCTCCGCCCAGGCCATCGACTATCTGAAGTCGCGCGGGCTCAGCGGCGAAATCGCCGCCAGGTTCGGCCTGGGCTGGTCCGGGGACGACAGGCGCGGGCTGGCCGCCGTGTTTACCGATTATGAAGACCCCATGCTGGTCGAATGCGGCCTGGTGATCGAAGCCGAGGACGGCCGGCGCTATGACCGTTTCCGCGAGCGCGTCATGTTTCCGATCCGCAATGCCCGTGGCAAGCTGGTCGGGTTCGGGGGGCGCATCATCGGCAAGGGCGAACCCAAGTACCTGAACTCTCCCGAAACGCCGCTTTTCTCCAAAGGCCGTGAACTGTACGGCTTGTGGGAATCGCGGGCGGGCATCCGGCGCGAAGACTGCGTGCTGGTGGTCGAGGGCTACATGGACGTCGTCGGTCTGGCCCAGCATGGCATGGACAATGCGGTGGCGACGCTGGGCACGGCGACCACGGCTGAACATGTGCAGAAGCTGCTGCGCGCCAGCCACAAGGTCGTGTTCAGCTTCGACGGCGACCAGGCCGGCAGGCGGGCCGCGTGGCGTGCCCTGCAGGCGTGCCTGCCGCAAATGCGCGATGACGTATCGCTGCGATTCCTGTTCCTGCCGGCCGAGCATGATCCGGATTCCTACATCCGGGCCTATGGCGACAAGGCCTTCCGGGCCACGATGGACGAAGCGGTTTCGCTATCGCGCTTCATGCTCGACGAGCTGGCGTCGCACCATCGTCTGGATGAAGCCGAAGGCCGCGCCGCCTGCGTGCACGAAGCCGTGCCGCTGCTGGCCGGTCTGCCGCAGAACGCTTATCGCCTGCAGCTCGAACGGGAATTCGCGCGCCTGGTACTGCTGACCCCCGAAGAACTGGGCGGCCTGCTGGAACGGGCGCGCGCGCAGCAACGCCACAGCGAAGCAGCGAGGGCGGCGGGCGCGGCGCGGGCCGAAGGCCGTTCCTTCGCTGCGGCGGGCTCTGGCCCCGAAGGCGGGACACGCGACGCCGTCCGCATGCCGGGGCCCACCCATGAACCCGTCCCGGACGCCTGGGAAACCGGCGCGGACGATTCCTGGATGGCTCCGCCCTACGATGAGCCGGCTCCGTCCGGCTTTCCGGCCATGCCTGCCAGCGGGCGCCAGGGGCGACGATCCGTCGCGCGTGGCGGCGGCACCCGCCATAGTGTCACGCCCATGGCCAAGCAATTGCTGCGCTTGCTGATCGCGCATCCGCGGCTGGTGGACGGCCTTGGTGATCAGCAGCTTGAAATTCTCGAACGGGGCCCCCATCTAATGCTTGTGCGCGAACTGATCGCGCTTGCCGCGGCCAGCGGCGCCCGCCACGCCGGGGCGCTGTTGCAGGCGGCGGAACCTGGTTCCGATCTGGAGCAGGTGCTGTCCGGGCTTGGGCCACAAGTGCTGGCCGAAGAAGACCTGCCTGATCCGCAGGCCGAATGGAACGACGCCCTGAGACGCATCGAGCTCGACATGATCAAGGCCGAACAAACCGAGCTGGCGCAGGCGGGTCTAAAGGACACCGCGGCCCAGCGGCGGTATCAGGATTTGAATCGCCGCCGTATTCTTCTGGAAACTGGCGGTGTTCGCAAACTATTGTAAAATGGAACGTTTCTCGGCGCAGACGCTCATGCTCTGCGCAAACTTCCTTCCTTTCGAAGCAACGAGTGGTGGCCTCGTGCCCTTCCTGTGTTTTTGCGTCTACGGAAAGCGACTATGACCAAAGTTACCCGTGTTTCCCCTGAAGTGGCCAATGAGGCCACGACGAAAACCAAGACTGTGGCGGCGACCCGCGATGTCGATACGCTTGCAGTGAAGGCCGGGGAAGCGGTCGAGGCCGCTGCGGCTTCCGCGGATACCTCCGCCGGGAAAACCGCTGCCAAGAAGGCGGTGGCCAAGAAAGCCGTGGCCAAGAAAGCGGCGGCGAAAAAGACCGCCGCCAAGAAGACGGCGGCCAAGAAGGCCGCCCCGGCGCCGCGCGCCGCCAAATCGACGGGCCGCCGTCCGGGCCGGCCCGCCAAGAATGCCAATCAGGACAACAACGATTTTGTCGATGACGATTCCGGCGATGGCGAGATCATTCCGGAACTCAAGCCGCTGCCCAAGCGCGGCAGCAAGCGGGCCAAGGGTGAAAAAGACGTCCCGGCGCGCAGCCAGCTGACGCCCGAGGAACAGGAAGCCCGCCGCAACCGCCTGAAGGTGCTGATCAAGCTCGGCAAGGACCGCGGCTACCTGACCTATGGCGAGATCAACGATCACCTGCCGGACGACCTGGTCGACGCCGAAGCGATCGACGGCATCATCAGCACGTTCAGCGACATGGGCATCTCGGTCTACGACCAGGCGCCCGACGCCGACACGCTGCTGATGAGCGACGCCACCCCCGTGGCCGCCAGCGACGACGATGTGGAAGACGAAGCCGAGGCCGCTCTGACGACGGTGGATTCCGACTTCGGCCGTACCACCGACCCCGTCCGCATGTACATGCGGGAAATGGGAACGGTGGAACTGCTCACACGCGAAGGCGAGATCGAAATCGCCAAGCGCATTGAAGACGGCCTCAAGCACATGGTCATGGCCATTGCCGCCTGCCCGACCACCGTGAGCGAAATCCTCGATCATGCCAACCGCGTCCGCGAAGGCGCCCTGCAGATCGACGAGTTCGTCGACGGCCTGGTCGACCAGGAAGGTGAAGACTACGCGGGTTCGGGCGTTACGGGCGAAGACGACGACGACGGGCCAGCCGGCGGCATGAGCAGCAAGCAGATCGAGTATCTGCGCACGAAGGCCATGAAGAAGTTCGACATCGTGCAGGAATGGTTCGGAAAGATGCGCGAAGCCTTCGAGGCCGAGGGCTATTCCTCTTCCGCCTACCAGCAGGCGCAGGAAGCCATCCTGAATGAACTGATGGGCGTGCGCTTCACGGCGAAGATGGTCGAGCGCCTGGCCGACACCATGCGTATGCAGGTGAAGGAAGTGCGGCAGTACGAACGCGCCATCATGCATACCTGCGTGGACCGCGCCGGCATGTCGCGCGGCTATTTCATCAAGACCTTCCCGGGCAATGAAACCAACCTCGACTGGGTGCTCGACGAGGTGGCCGGCGGCCATCCGTATTCCGAGACCCTCGAACGCTATGTGCCCGACGTCCAGGAAATCCAGAAGAAGCTGATCGAGCTGCAGCGTGCCGTGGTGCTGCCGCTCAAGGACCTCAAGGACGTCAACAAGCGGATGGCGACCGGCGAGGCCAAGGCGCGCAAGGCCAAGCGCGAAATGACGGAAGCCAACCTGCGGCTGGTCATCTCCATTGCCAAGAAATACACCAACCGCGGCCTGCAGTTCCTCGACCTCATCCAGGAAGGCAACATCGGCCTGATGAAGGCGGTGGACAAGTTCGAGTACCGGCGCGGCTACAAGTTCTCGACCTACGCCACGTGGTGGATCCGCCAGGCGATCACGCGTTCCATCGCGGACCAGGCCCGCACCATCCGGATTCCGGTTCACATGATCGAGACGATCAACAAGATGAACCGCATCAATCGCCAGATCCTGCAGGAAACCGGCGCCGAGCCCGATCCCGCGACCCTGGCGCAGAAGATGGACATGCCGGAGGACAAGGTCCGCAAGATCCTCAAGATCGCCAAGGAACCCATTTCCATGGAAACGCCCATCGGCGACGATGACGATTCCCATCTGGGCGATTTCATCGAGGACACCGGCACGCTTTCGCCGGCGGAATCGGCCCTGCATGGCTCCATGCGCGATGTCGTGAAAGAGGTTCTCGATTCGCTGACGCCGCGCGAGGCCAAGGTGCTGCGCATGCGTTTCGGCATCGAAATGAGCACCGACCAGACGCTGGAAGAAGTGGGCAAGCAGTTCGACGTCACGCGCGAACGCATCCGCCAGATCGAAGCCAAGGCACTGCGCAAGCTGCGCCATCCCAGCCGCGCCGACAAGCTCAAGAGCTTCCTCGAAGGCCAGTAGCGGGTTTGCGCCGCATACGGCTGATCCATTGAGCCCCGGCCGCTTCGGTTGCCGGGGCTTTTCAATGGGAAGGGCGGCCTGATCCGCTACACTGCCATGATCCAGCCATTCAAAGGATGCGAGCAATGACCACGCGCCCGGGCGCCAGCCCCGTTCATCAGCACCGGACGTCCATCGATCTGAACTGCGACATGGGTGAAAGCTTCGGGCCCTGGGTCATGGGCCAGGATGCCGACATCCTGCCTTTCGTCAGTTCCGCCAATATCGCCTGCGGTTTTCATGCGGGCGACCCCGGCACCATGAGAAGGACGGTCGCCGCCGCGATCGGCAGCGGCGTTGCCATCGGCGCGCACCCGGGCCTGCCGGACTTGGCCGGCTTCGGCCGGCGCAACATGGACATCACTCCGCAGCAGGCCTACGATCTGGTGGTGGTCCAGCTGGGCGCGCTGGCCGCCACCGCGGCCAGCCAGGGCGGCCGTCTGCATCACGTGAAGGCGCACGGCGCGCTTTACAACATGGCGGTGCGCGACCCGGCGCTGGCCCGGGCGCTGGCCCAGGCCGTGCATGACATCGATGCCTCGCTGCTCTTCTACGCGCTGGCCTCCAGCGGCATGGCCCGGGTCGCATCCGAAGTCGGGCTGACGGTTGCCCACGAAGTGTTTGCCGACCGCAGTTATCAGCCCGATGGCAGTCTGACGCCGCGCAGCCGTCCCGACGCCATGATCGACGACCTCCAGGCATCCATCCGCCAGGTCCTGCGCATGGTCACGGAAGGGCGTGTCACAGCGGTGGACGGCAGCGATGTCGAGGTCAGGGCCGATACGCTGTGCATTCATGGCGATCAGCCGGGGGCGGTGGTATTCGCCCGCGGCATCCGGGCTGCGCTCGAAGAAGCCGGTATCGGGGTCAGGGCGGGTCTGCCGGCATCCCGGCAATGAACGGCGGGGGCGGCCCCCTCAGTGTCTGCGAGGCTTCAGGGCATGCACCAGCAGGCCCAGCGCCAGCCCCCAGAAGGCGCTGCCGATGCCGAACAGGCTCAGGCCGGAGGCCGTACATAGAAAAGTAACGATGGCGGCGTCGCGGCCGGCTTCATCGCCCAGCGCCCCCGACAGGCTGTTGGCGATGGTCCCCAATAGCGCGATGCCCGCGATGGCCGCCACCAGTTCGACCGGGAAGGCGGTGAACAGGCTGACCACGGTGGCGCCGAAAATGCCCGTGGCCAGGTAGAAGACCCCCGCCCATACCGCGGCCATGTAGCGGCGAGCAGGGTCCGGATCCGCATCGCGGCTCATGCAGATGGCGGCCGTGATGGCGGCCAGATTGAACGAGAACCCGCCGAACACCCCCAGCGCCAGCCCAGTGAAGCCCGTCCAGCCTATCAGCGGACTGGCCGGTGTCGAATAGCCGTTGGCGCGCAGTACGGCGAGCCCGGGCACGTTCTGCGAAGTCATGCTGACGATGAACAGGGGCACGGCCACACCGATGAAGGCCTGCCACGAGAACTGCGGCGCCATGAATACCGGGACGGCGGGCGTCCAGTCAAGGGCGTCGAGGCGCAGCAGACCCATGAGCGCCGCGCAAGCGATGCCGGCCGCCAGCGCCATGGGCACCGTGTAGCGCGGCAGCAGCAGGCGCGCCAGCAGCCAGGCGGCCATCATGGCCGCGATCAGCAGCGGCTGCGTCTGCATGGAAAGAAAGGCATCCATGCCGAAGCGCACCAGTATGCCGGCCAGCATGGCGGCGGCCAAGTGGCGCGGCACCACGCTCATCAGCCGCTGGAAGCCGCCGCTGGCGCCGGCCACCGTAATCAGGGCGGAAGCGGCCAGAAACACGCCGATGGCCTGGTTCATGCTCAGGCCCTCCAGGCCGGTGACCAGCAATGCCGCGCCGGGTGTCGACCACGCGGTCAGGATGGGCGTGCGGAAGTAAAGAGACAGGCCGATGCAGCTTGCACCCATGCCGATCCCCAGCGCCCACATCCATGAGGCGAGTTCGGCCGCGGTGGCGCCGGCCGCCGTGGCGGCCTGAAAGATGATGGCGACCGAACTTGTGTAGCCAACCAGCACGGCGACGAAGCCCGCGGCCAGATGCGAGACGGCAAAGGGAGGGCGTAGCGGAGCGGGAGCTGCGGAAGGCGTGCCCATGCTGGACAGTCGGAAATAGGGCGGCGGAAGCCGCAAAGGGCAAATGCTAGCACGATCGGAACGGGGCGGGCCGCAGTCCCCGGGGCGCCGCACGGGACCGGGCCGTTACATGTCAGGCGGTGCCCGCAGTGCTTGATTGCTCCGGCCATGGCCGACAGCGCGGAGGACGCCGGGGTATGCCGCTTGCTGTCATCCATGCCGTCCTATTCCGAAAGGAGCGAAGCATGAACGCAAGCAAGTCCGGTCAGAACGCCGCCATGGATCCCGCCGGCGCGTCCCGCAGCGACCCCGGGATCGGCCCCAGCGACACCTCGGATTCCATCAATGATCTGCCGGAAGACATGCAGGACACGGACAGCGATCGCCAGTCCACGGGCGAGCGGGCTTCGGTCGAGGAACGGCCGAATATTGCTTCCGGAGAAGACGTCGACGTGGACCGCAATGTATCCGAAGCCGAAGCGGGGCTGGCCTACACGCCAAGGGATCCTGCCCGCAATGGCTGATCAATTGCGTTGCTGGTAACGCCATCGCCAGGGCGCCTGAGGGCTCTTGCCGCCCCACAGGCCGCGCTTCGCCGATCTTGCCTGATCCTGCAGGTGATACAGGTCGCGATCCGTTACGTAGCGGTCGTACAGCCAGGCCGAGCCTGAAGAGACCATTTCTTCATTGACGCTCTTGTTCTCGCAATGGACATCGCCCAGCACGCGCCCGTACTGGTCGCGGCCCTGCGTACGGATGGTGGCGATGCTCCCCCTGCTGCACAGTTTGCGCAGATGGTCGCGTGCCTGTATGCCATGGGCCTGTTCAAGCTCCGGCGCGTCGATCTGGCGCATGCGTATAGGAGTCGTACCGCGTTGCCCTGGACACTGTACACGCATGCTGTCGCCATCGTGGACCGACTGAACAGTGCAGCGGATTTCGGATTCCGCCTGGATGGCGGGGCTGGCCAGCAGGCCGGCGGCCGCCAGCAGCAGCGAAGAAAGGATCTGGAACACGAATCGTCCTTTTGATCAAACAAGCAGCGGCCCGATACCGCGCGTCAGTATCATGGCAACGCAGCGGCGGCTGGAAGGCCGGCGTTCTTCACAGCGGCCGGGAGGCTCTTGAAGGGGGGAGGGACTCAACCGCGCATGCGGATGTACTTGAAGGTGCCGGAGGCGCTGGCCAGCAGGATTTCGCCGTCCAGCCAGACCTCGGAACGGGCAAAGAATACGGTGCGCCCGCGTTTTTCGGGCCGGCCCGACGCTATCATCCAGGTTCCATCCCCGCTGTCCAGAAACTGGGTCGTCAGCGACAGCGTCACGGAATGGATGAGAGGTTCGCCTGCCGGCGCATAGCATCCGCTGTAACCGGCCACGGCATCCAGCAGCGAACACAGCACGCCGCCATGCACGCGCCCCGAACGGTTCGTCACATTGGGCTGGAGACGCAGGTGCATTTCCGCGTAATCTTCGCGCCAGACGGCGAATTTCACGCCCAGCCAGTCGAGATAGGGATTCTGGGTCGACAGAGCAGCCGGGGTTGCAGTGGCTGCGGGAATGATGCGGGGGTCCTGCATAGTATCGTTCATTGAGTTCATGAGGGTTCAGCGCAAGGGGCGCAAGCGTGTGAGCAGTTCTTTGGCCGGCACCGGGCGGCCCGTGAAGTAGCCCTGGATCTGGTCGCAGCCGCGCGCGCTCAGATAGCGGTATTCGTCGGCCGTTTCCACGCCTTCCGCCACGACCATCAGGCCAAGCGTGTGGGCCAGCGAAATGACGGCCTGCACAATGCCCGCATTGTCGCGGTCGGTGGTGATGTTGCTGATGAAGGAGCGGTCGATTTTCAGGGTGTCGACGGCAAAGCGTTTCAGATGGCTCAGGCTGGAATAGCCCGTCCCGAAGTCGTCGATCGAACTGCGCACGCCCAGGGCGCGCAGGCGTTCGAGCGTGGCAATGGACTGGGATACGTCGCTCATCAGGGCGCTTTCGGTGATTTCCAGTTCGAGATACTGCGGCGGCAGGCCGGTTTCCGTGAGCACTTCGGTGAGTTTGTCCACCAGATCGGCGCGTTCCAGCTGAATGGCCGATATGTTGACGGATACGGGCACGGGATGGTAGCCGGCGGCCTGCCAGGCGCGATTCGCCAGACAGGCCTTGCGCAGTACCCAGTCGCCGATGGGCACGATGAGCCCGGTCTCTTCCGCAAGCGAAATGAAGTCGCCCGGCGGGATCAGGCTGCCGTCGCTGGCGCGCCAGCGCAGCAGCGCCTCGACCCCAACCACTCGGCCGGTCAGGACTTCGACCTTGGGCTGATAGTGCAGCAGAAATTCGTCTTTCGCCAACGCGTTGCGCAGCCGGTTGATCCAGTCGAGCCGGCCGGCTCTGTCATTGCTCAGATTGGCCGTGAAATAGCGGTAGTTGTTGCGGCCCAGCGCCTTGGCGCGGAACATGGCGGCGTCGGCATGGCGCAGCATTGTATCGGCGTCATTCGCATCGGACGGCGCCACACTGATGCCGATGCTGCAGGTGACGTGGATGTCGATGTCATTGATGCGCCAGGGCTGGGCAACGCCGGTAAGAATGCGCTGTGCGGTGAAAGAAGCATCTTCATGCGACGCCAGGTCGTCCAGCAGCAGCACGAATTCATCGCCCCCCTGGCGGGCCACGCTATCGCATTCGCGCAGACAGGAGCAGAGCCGGCTTGCGACGATGCGCAGGTACTGGTCGCCGACCAGGTGACCGAGGCTGTCGTTCACATATTTGAACTGATCCACGTCCACGTACAGCACGGCGACGAAGCGATTGGGCGGCCTGGCGGTCAGCGCCGCTTCCAGCCGCCTGGAAAGCGCATTCCGGTTGAGCAGGCCGGTGAGGCTGTCGTGAGTGGCCTGGAACTGCGCCACCGCTTCCTGAAGCTTGCGCTTGGTGATGTCTTCGACCGTGCCTTCGAAAAAGCGCAGCTCCCCATTGGCGTCCTTGACGGCCCGGGCGTTCTCGGAAATCCATATCACCGAGCGGTCGCGGCGGTAGATCTGGGATTCGAAATTGATCACCAGCCCGTCTCTTTCCATGATTTCCAGGAAATATGCCCGGCGCTGAGGATCGACGTAGAGCTGGCTGTCGATGCTGTTTACGCTGTGGACGAGTTCCTCGGGACTGTCATAGCCGTACATATGGGCCAGGGCGGGATTCGCGGTCACGAATCGATTGTCCGGGGTGGATTGGAAAATACCCTCGATCACATTGTCGAAAATGCTGCGGTAGCGCCGTTCGGCTTCTTTGTAAGTGGCTTCGGCCTGCTTTTGCGCAGTGGCGTCCTGAATGTGCCCGGCCACCAGCTGCATGCTGGATTCGCCCGAGGCGAGGGCCGCACCGCGTTCCGATACCCAGCGGATGTCCCCGCTGCGGTGAAGGATGCGGTACTCGGCGGCGTAGCGGCGGCCCTGATGCAGCGCGAGCATGATCTCGTCGCGCAGGGTTTCGCGGTCTTCGGGATGAATGACGTCTTCGAACGATATGAGATTGTTCCGCAGCAGTTCGTGGGCGTGGTAGCCGGTGAGATCGAGGCTGCCCTCGCTCACGTATTCCATGGTCCAGTGGCGGTCGACGCGGGCGCAATAAACCAGCCCCGGCAGGGCCTTGATCAGAGTTTCCGGCGAGCAGATCAGTTCAGCGCGATCTGTATGGTCCATGGCATTCGGTTCGGCGGCTGGGACAGGGCCCTAGTTTAACCGGGGCCGGTGTCTTTCGCGGTGGTCCGGCCATACCTTTCTCGGCAGAGCCGCCAATCGTGTTGGCCGCGGCGCCGCCCCGTCTTTGTCCGCACCGACGTTCGAGGAAGAGCGGTGCGTTCCAGGCATGGCAATTGCGGCCGGAAGATTCTGCGTTTGTGTCAGGAGTAGGCCATGAAGAACGACAGGACTGGGAAAGATGCCGTTTCGTCCAAGGATGTCATGACCCGCAGTTTTGAGAAAGAGACGGACCGGGAATCCCATGAGAGGGGCCGCAGGCGGGCTGGCGACGTACAGCGCCGTTCGGTATTGGGTGCGCCCGTGGACCCGAATTCCCCCACCACCAAAGGCAATTTCCCTCCCGGTCTGCCGGCTGAAGATGCCGTGGATCCAGGCAGGGCCACGCCGGGCGCCGCCCCGGTGGATAACCGTTCGGGACGCAGCAGGGACGATGAGTCGCACAAAAAATGAAGGCGGACGGCGGGTTGCCGTGCCCACTGAAGTGTCATGGCCCGCCCGCGCGCGGGCCTATGCCTCCCGGTTACGGAAGTTGGGATAAGCAACGATTCTGCGGACAGGCCGGAAATTGACCAGCCCAGCTCATCGCCTTGCGGCAATTGAAAATTTTGCGGATGTTCCCGGGTTTTCCCTGGGGTTATTCACAGATCATGGGGATAAGTGCGGCCGGCCCTGGATAGACGGTTCATTCGACGTCGGCCGTGCCGCTCGACGCCCGATTGATGGGCACACCCAGCGCTTCCCGAGCCGCGGCGTGCACTTCCTGATAAGGACCGGTGAAGGCGGAGCGCCGGAAGCCGATCAGCATGGAGATCACTTTGGTGAACAGGTCATGATCCAGAGTGTGCAACATACCGCCGATCGGGCCGTCTCCGTCGAGGTCGGCCACGATCTGTCGGATGACTGCGGCGTCAGGGGTGTCGGCGTGCTCCAGTGCCCAATTGCACAGGGCGTTCAATTTTTCTCGGTATAGCTGCATGAGGGACACCCGCCTGAAAAATGTTTCAAATTCCAACCATATAAATCGGGATAATATCTGAGTTTTCCCAGGGCTGGGGATAACGCGTATGGTTCTTTGCAAAGATTTGCAATATTTGTATTGGAAGCCGTCCGGCGCAGCGGCGCGCCCGCTTACGGGCTTCTCCCGGCACGATGCCGGAGTTCTTCACATTCTGTATCAAACAAGCTTGGCGCGGCTGGCATTCCGCCGGTGAGTGACGGATACTGGGAATACCGGCAGAGATGCCACTAATCTGGAGGATCCGGTATGGCAACAGCTAGCGACAAAGCCAAAGACGTCATTGAAGAAGTTGCGGACAAGACCGACAAGGCCATTACGACCGCCGCAAGCAAGGCGTCGAGCGCAACCCGGCGCGCCAAGGGCGCCGCCCAGGATGCTGTCGATGACAGCCGGGATGTTCTCGAAGGCGCGCTGATCTGCGCCAAAGACATGGTGCGCGCCAATCCCATTGCAAGTGTGGCTGTGGTTGCCGCGATTGCCTATCTCTGGGGCCGGATGAGGTAAAGGTTGCAGAGGAAGGGGGCCTCGGCAAGGGGCGGGGCCTCCGCATCGCCCAGATGCACGCACTACGGCCCTGGAAGGCTGTAAGGTGACAGTGTGCGCATATACAGGTATAATTCTTTTTTTGTTGGCTCTTTGCCAACATTGCATGGAAAGATTTTCGGGCCTTGCTGCGTGGCGGGGCCTTCAATCAGTCAGACGCGGGGTGGAGCAGTCTGGCAGCTCGTCGGGCTCATAACCCGAAGGTCACAGGTTCAAATCCTGTCCCCGCAACCAGCTTTATCCAATCGGCCGAACAGATCGTTCGGCCGATTTTTTTTTGGGTGCGCCCAGCATGGGCGTCATCCCGGACGTCGGGCCATGGCGGCGCAAGATTGCGCCGCAAGACAAGGCAATCAAGACGCCGAACCAGGCAGCTCGGCGGCATGGGCATTGCTGAACTTCGTATGCCATTTTGGCCATATCGGAGGTAGCCATGAAGAAATCTCTTGCAGCAGTATTGTGCTCGACCGCATTGATTGCCGCGCCCGCGGCATTCGCCCAGACCGCCGGCCACGGCGGCGGCCCGGATACCGGGACGCCCGGCAACGGTCATACGGCCAGCTCGACCACTCCGCCGCTCACGCCATCCCAGACTGAAACCAGTGAGGGCGCCATCGTCAATCCCCCGCCTCTGGATCGCAGCGGCAACCCGGAACATGTCAGCGACAAGGAGGAAGGGAATACCGGCGTTGGCGACCCTTCCGGCGCGGACGCGGGTGAGAACGGCGGCTCGGGGCCCGGTGATGGCGGGCAGGATGGCAACGGTACAGGTACCGGCGACGCGGGCAATGCCGGCGGCAGCGGTTCGGGGTCCGGCGGCTCGTAGGGTGTTCTGATGCAGAGGCCCGTGCCGGGCGCTCATGCAAGTGCCCGGCTTGCCGGCCCTCGTCAGGGCGGTCAGGCGATGCGGATGTTTTCAGTGTGCCGCACCGCTCGGCCGGTGTCTTCCGTCCATTGAAACCGCAGTTCACCATTCTGCGACGGTGTCATATCGAACTTCAGATAAGGATTGGCCGCCAGGGAACGGAAGAACCTTGCGCTGACGAGAGAACGCCCCTCCAGGCTGGCCTCGAACTGATTGATGATGCGCATCGGCGGAGTCTTGCCGCTGGCATCCTGCGCCAGGCCGGTGGTCATGGGGTGGGAGATCATGGTCAGTACTTCGGCCGGCATTCCCGATTTCCACGATTTCGGCACGCGCACGCGGGCGTTCATTTCACTGGAGGGATCCGATTGGGCGGGGGCGATGCAGCCGCTCGTGGTGACCCGCACCGCGCGTTCGGCCACATGGACCTTGCCGTCGGCGCCATGGCCAACCGCCACCACCGTCTGGGATTCACTCAGGCGGATGCGCGTGGCCAGATTCACCTGTTCGATTTCAGGGCCGAATTCGAAGACGGCGACTTCCGGCGTCGGGTTGCCGGGAGCGAAGATTTCGAGCCGCTCGATGCGGCCGCTGCCGCTCAGCCTGTCGGAACTGATCACCAGCGGAACGGATGAGCCATCTTCGGCAACCAGAGGAAGGTTGATCTGCAGGCCATCTTGAGAGACGGGGGCACTGCCCACGCTGTCCAGGACGGCCTTGGACTGCCGCCAGGCCTGCGCCTGGGCGAGCGAGGGTGTCAACAACAGTGTGGCTGCGCCCATGCCGGTGAATCGCAGCAGCTTGCGGCGTCGGGCGAAAGAATGGGCGTCGAAGGGTGTTCCGGAAAATTTCATGACATGCATTGCGCGCGTTTCCCGCACGCTTCGTCGATAAGGAGAATGGGGGCGGGCGGTACGCTGGCGGAAGGGAAGCGGTACGCAGGCCGGCGGTCAAGGCATCCGGCAATTTTACGCGGCTTCGAGGGCGTTTTGCAGGGCGGGGCGTTTCCATGCCAGGCGCGCGCCCGCGAGAATGGCCAGTGCGGCCACCAGCGAGCTCCCGGACAGTGTCGAGAGGCCGGTCAGCCCCTGCCCGATCGAGCAGCCGAAGGCCAGGGCCCCGCCGACTCCCATGAGAACGCCGCCAGCCATGTAGCGCAGCATCTGCCGTGGAGACTCAAAGCCTTCCAGGCGGCATTGACCGCGCAGCATGGCGGCAAGGAATGCCCCGCCAAGGACACCCGCTACGACTGCAATGCCGAATCTCAGGCTCATGCCGGTGGCAATCATTGCATACTGGAGGGTATCGCCGATGGGAGCCACGAAAGTGAGAGACATGACCGGCACCGGTTCAAAATCGTCAGCCCCCAGCGAACCCGTGATGAACCAGCCGGCGGCCACCAGCAGCCCCACGATGGCGCCACCCGCCAGGTCGCGGGCGCGCTTTCCCGGCCTGCCACTGCGCAAGGCGAACAGGACGAGCGCCACCGCGGCCAACCACGCCACGATGTGTCTGGGCCAGCCATCGGGTACGGTGAGGAGCGGGGGGCTGATGGAGGTCTGTGCGAACAGGGCAACCCGCCATGGCCCGAGAATGCCCGTCAGGGTCATATAGGCGGCAATGCCAAGACAGATCAGCACCACGAAGGAACGCAGATTGCCCTGGCTCAGAAGCACCAGCGCGCGTGCGCCGCAACCATTGGCCAGCCCCATTCCATAGCCGAACATTAATCCGCCCGCCGGCACCAGCAGCCAGGACCACGTGGGCATCATGTAAAGAGACTTGCCCAGATCCACCAGCCCCGCCGAAGCCAGCGCCTGAGTGCCGAGCAGGGCGATGGCCAGGGCCACGGCGAACGCCTGGAGCTTGTAGCCATCGCCGCCGGACCAGTATTCCTTCAGGCCGCGCTGCAGGCAGAAGCCGGTGATCTGGCCGCAGGCGCCGAATGCCAGCCCGCTGGCCAGCCCCATCCAAAGCACGAGCTCGAGGTGCGACATATGTGCTTGTCTGTCTAGGCGGGCGTGCCCCAGGTGTCGAGCGCGATCGCTTTGTACCAGGACTCGCCGTACTCGGCTTCAAGCTTGCGGAAGCCGTCATCCGCATCGGCGGGACTGACGCCGCCCGAGGCCTCGGCGAGCTTGCCTTCCTGCAGCAGATAGGTATGCGCGACAGAGATGCCATAGTCGGGCGCAATCAGGCTGTAGCAGGTATTGGCGAACGAGGGTTCGGCATATGGTTTGCCCGCCAGCGCACTGACGATGGCCGCCGCGGCCACCTTGGCCTGGGCGTTCGCGGAGAAGCCCGATTTGGGCATCGGGGCCGCGACGGTCGCGTCGCCCACGACATAGACGTCGGCAACCAGCTCCGACTCGAAGGTCTGATGCTTGACAGGCACCCAGCCGCTCTCGTTGGTCACGCCCGCGCGTTCGGCGATGGCACCCGCTTTCTGCGGAGGGATGACGTTGAGGACGTCGGCCTTGTGGACGGTGCCGAATTCGCTTTCGACCGACAGTGTTGCCGCATCCACGCGCACCACCTTGCCGTCCTTGGCCATGGGCACCCACTCAATGAGATCGCCATAGAAACGATTCCAGCCCGCCTGGAAGAGGCCTTGCTTGGAAAAGGCGTCCTTGGAGTCCAGGATCAGGATCTTGGACTTGGGTTTGTGCTGCTTCAGGTAGTGCGCCACCATGCTGACCCGCTCGTAGGGGCCGGGTGGGCAGCGAAAGGGGTTGGCGGGCGCCACCATCAGGAAAGTGCCGCCATCGCGCATGGATTCCAGCTGCTTCTTCAACTGGACGGACTGGTTGCCCGCCTTCCAGGCGTGCGGGGCCAATTCCGAGGCGGCCTCATCATAGCCTTCCAGCGCATTCCAGCGGAAATCGATGCCGGGCGACAGCAGCAGCTTGTCGTAGGCAAGGGATTCGCCGCCGGCCAGGCGGATTGCCTTGCCGGCGGTATCCACGTCCGTTGCATGATCGTGGACCACCCTGACGCCCATGGAGCGCAGTTCGTCGTAGCCATGGCCCTGCTGCTCGAAGGTGCGCAGGCCGCCGAAATACAGATTGGTGAAGGGGCAGGTGTAATAGGTTCGGGAAGGTTCGACCAGGGTGACGTCGATGGCGGGGTTGCGCCTTTTGATGTATTTGGCGGCGGTCGCGCCTCCGAATCCGCCGCCGATCACCACCACCTTGCCGCCGGTTCCCCGGGCATAGGCGGGAGCCATCATCAGGACGGCACCGGCGGCGCTCGCCTTGCCTATCGCTGCCAGCCACTGGCGGCGTGAAAATCTGACGGACTGACTCATGGCTTGCTGGCCTCTTGACGGGGTTGTGACAGCGCGATCTGCGAGAAATGGCGGGCGAGCGCGTCGATCTGCTCGTCGCTCAGCCCTTTGGTCAAGCGGTCCATGACAGTCGTTCCGGGCGGAGGTGTCTCTGATTTGAACGCTTGCAGCTGCGTGTTGAGAATGGTTTCGGGCCGCCCGGCGATGGAAGGGATGCTGCCAGGGGACCGGCCGTCGGTTCCGTGGCAGTTGGCACAGGCGGCGGCCAGAACGGTTACATCGAAAACCGATTGTTCCGCCATTGCGGGCGCGAGTCCGGGCCCGGCCAGCGCCGACAGCAAGGCGCCGTAGCCTATCACTCTGGTAGCTGTACGCATAAGTTCCGTTCTTTGATATCGCAGTTGAAGTAACGCATGGTAACGATGCTCTTCAGCGAAACGAACGACCTTTTGGCTTGTAACTTATAGCTTCTGGTTATTTGAGAGTGATTTTCCCCGGCGATCGACAGGGTAGGGCTACGCCGGAAGGTCTTTCGCGGCCCGATAGCGCTCCCGCATGGCGGTCATGATGAGCCGGCGGTCGCTGCCGGTGCTGAACATGGTCACGCCGCGGTCCAGCCAGGCCCTGCTTTCCCGTCGCATATTGATGGACTTCATGACGATTGGAAGGCCACACGCTCCCGGCCGGCGCGGCCGTTTTCGGCGCCATGGGGAGGGACGGCAAACAGGGCGCGTCCGAAGGAGTCCGACAGTTTGATCGACGGCGTGTCCACGTATCGGAAGAAGAAATGGGAAAGCAGATAGGTCGCGCCGATCACCGCCACCAGGCAGGCAAGCACTGACCCGGCGGTCCTGCCCATCTCGATGTATATGAACTTGCCCAGCGAGGACAGAATGATGGGATGCAGCAGATACACGGAAAAAGAAAGCTTGCCCAGCATGAGCACGGGTTTCGTGTTCAGGCAGGCGTTGAGCAGGCCATCCTTTCTGGCGAGCAATACGGCCACGATCACCAGCGCCGCGGCCAACCCGGTATATACCACTTGTATGTTGGCCTGTGGCGCCAATTGCCGAAGCGCGGCCGCCAGCGGCTCCAGCCATAGATAGGATGCGCTGCCTTCGTAATAGCCGCCCAGATAGCAGCCCGCGACCAGCAGGGCGGCGCTGGCGGCGCGGCTGTAATGTCTGGCCTGCAGTGCCGCAAAATCGATCCGGGCCAGAAGGGCGCCCAGAAAAAAATAGGAATACATGTTGACATAGATGCTTCGGGTCTGCAGATACAGGAAGAGCGCGCCGCAGACAGCGATGTGCAGCATCCTGTTGCGACCCAGCAGCGCGAAGGCGGCGAAAATGAGCAGCGACCCATAGAACTCGATTTTTATGGTCCACAGCACATAGTTGAAGGTTTGATCCCCGAACAACATGCTTTTGTACAGCGCCGAGGCCACAGCCGAAGCAAACTGCAAGCCTTGCGCGGGCATGTCCATGAGTTTGGGGGTGGGGCCTTCGACAATGACGGGGACAAGGCCGAGCGTGACGGCCAGATAACATATCAATACCGATGTCGCGGTGGGAATCCCCAGACGCAAATATCTCTTGGACGCCGCAATGGCAATGTAATCGGGATTCGAGAATGCCTTCCTGACGCAGCCCAGGGTCAGAACATAGCCGCTCAATATGAAGAAAAGCAATACAGCGAACTGGCCGCGATAGAAGAACGTAAAAGGCGTATGGAATACGCTCAGGGCCAGTTCGGAAGACGAAGAGAGCCTGGTCCCCGAGTGGATTTCCGCATAGTAGGCCAGAAAGACATGAGAGAAGATAACGATCAGGGCGGCGATCCCGCGAAGGCTATCCAGCGAATTCAGGTGTCCACGCTTGTTGGTCATAAGCATGAACGCTAACAGATTCGACCACTACATTTTTTGAGTTTCAGTGCCAACCCGTGTCCGGTCCGCCAGGCCGGCGGGTGCCCGGCCGGGCAGCGCCAGCCCGGTGATTCGGCGGTCCCGGGCTAACCCCGATGACGAGCGGGCGAAGGCTTGGCATCCTATAGGCTCTTACTGCACAAGCAGGAGGGACATATGGCTAATGAGCATTCCCGTCTGGTGCCTTGTCCGGAAGGATGTACCGTTGTTCTTCGTGAGAGCCGCTGGATCGGCGGCAACAAGCGGCGCGATATCGACATTTATTGTTTCGACGTCGTCGATGCTGCCGGGAAGGTGGTTTCGTCGCATGAAGTTCACGACGTCACGAGCAGGTCCCCGCCATATGGCCGAACCATTTCACTGTACCAATAGGCCCCGGCGAGCTCGCACAACACCGCCTTCGGGCGGTTTTTCGTGGGCGCGGCGGCCGGCCCCTTTATTCAGCCGGGGGCCGGCGGTGGCGGTTCGGTTCGGTCACGATTTGTTTTCCTCACGCCGGAAGGGCGGGGTTAAGATGAAGGCGTGAAGATTCCCTGGAGTCGGCGATGCCTGCTTATGCTGTGGCGGTGATCCGGGAAACCCGGTTCAATGACGAAGTGATCGACTATTTGCGCCGCATCGACGAGACGCTGGCGCCGTTTTCGGGCAGATACATAATCCACGGCGGGCCATACCATCCACTTGAAGGGGCCTGGGCCGGGGATCTCGTGGTTATCGAATTTCCATCCATCGAGCAAGCGAAGGCCTGGTATCAGTCCGACGCCTATGGGTCCATTCGCCTATTGCGGGCGAGCAATACAGAAGGCGATGTGCTGTTGGTGGAAGGAGTGGCCCCTGGCCACAAGGGGGCGGATATTCTTGGATGATGTCCGGGCACTGTAGACATAACGAGAAAACAAGGCAATACGCCCCTGCCGTTTGGTTGCGGGCGGTGTCGGACGCTGGCACGAGGACACAAGATCACACAAGGGGAAACTTGCTAAGGGGCGCGAAGGTTTGTCACCATGGACCTTACATCAACCCTGAACAAGGAGTTTCCATGAAGCGATCACCCAAAGCCTTTCTGAGTGCGGCCATGCTTGCGGCGGGACTTGCCGCCGCGCCGGTGATGGCACAGACCGCGGCGCAGGCGCCAGCTCCTGCCCAGCCCGTCGCACCCGTCGTGCAGCCGACCGACGCGCAGCTGCAAAAATTCGTTCAAGCGTCGCAGAAAGTTGCCGCGGTTGCTGAAGAATATCGGCCTAAACTGCATGCATCACCCGACGACGGCGCACGCGAGCAGGTCATGCGGGAAGCGGATGAAAAAATGATTCAGCTTGTCAGAGCGGATGGTCTGACCGTCGATGAATTTAACGGTATCGGCGCGGCGGTTCAGCAAGATCCCCAGCTCCGTCAGCGTGCTATTGAGCTGGCCAATGGGGCCGGCGGTTAAGCGGGCGCCATCCCCGCGCCCGAACATCACCGGCCATCGCGACGAGCTTGTGTTCGTCCGGCTTGTGATTATTGATAGGGTGAGCCGGACTCGCCGCTCATGCCGGCGGCCATGGTGATGCATTCCGCCCGGAAATCATCCGGTTCCATCACTTCGCCCATTTCCCTGCGCGAGTCCGGCGCTCACCATCCGAACCGCTTCTGACGCTATGCGGGAAGGCAGGTTTCCGCTCCCGTCGATGCCTCCCGATCAGCATCCGCCAGCAGGCAATCGCGATCGTCGGGGTGTCTCTCGGTATTGATCAAGTATATTCTGGACACATGGCAATCATCAGCCGACTCGTGCGTGAATGACGGTAACCGTCAGCTCAGGATATCTGCTACGCATAGTGCGCATCTCCTGCGCCGCTGTGTGCGTGCTATTGCCACAGAGCCGAGCAGCGCAGATGCGCACCAGAAAGTGTGTGCCCAGTTCTTGAGCGGCGCGGAATAATTCTTAGATATCGCTTTTACGATCGCCGACATGGATACATTGATCCCGACATGCGAGAAGTCCTATTGATTGCTGCACGTTCTGCAACCAGCGAATACTTTCCTTCTGCTCAATCGTTAACGGGTCGGCTTGATCTTGCGCTTGAGTGCATTGGCGCCCTTAAATTTATTGCGTGTCCGGAATTTGACGGCAGCCATTCCCAGCGGCAGTCCCTCGGGGGTGCTGCCCATATGCGCAATGCGGCTGTGGTCGGGTAGAGCGGGCGTGTCATAGGCGGCTGCTTGATGTGGTTTCAGTACAGCTCCCTACCCAAAAGCTCAACGATATAGTCGATAAAGGCCCGCGTTTTAGGTGCGAGGTAGCGGTTGACTGGGTACACAATGCTCACCGGAGGCCCCGGGCAGGCGTAATCTTCGAGCAGAACCTGTAACTGCCCGCTTTTGAGTGCCTTGTCGGCCAGGAAGGTGCTGACCATGGCGATGCCCATGCCGGCAATCGTGGCATTCAGCAGCGATTCGGAGTTGTTGACGTTCAATCGCCCCGAGAATGCTTTATGGATGATTCGACCATCCTTGTGGAAAGGCCATTCCCGATAGCGCCCGGTATGCATTTGCCGATATGCGATGCAGTGATGGTGTGCCAGATCGTCAGGGCTGGTCGGCACGCCATGGCGCTCCAGATAGCTCGGGGATGCGCAGACGACAAAGTTCAGCTCGCAGACCTTCCGTGAGATCAGCCGACTGTCCGACAAGTCTCCAATGTGCAGGGTGGCGTCAATTCCTTCGTAGATCATGTCGACGGTGCGATCGCTCAGTTCCACGTTCACGATGAGGTCTGGATACCGCGCCAGGAATTCAGGCAAGGCCGGCATGATGACATGCTGGCCAAAACCGATGGGGAAATGCAGGTGCAGTGTGCCGTGCGGCGATTCCGTGGACTGCCCCAGTTGATTCTCAGCGCTCTGAATGTCGGCGAGAATCTGCCGGCAATGCGTGTAGAACGCCTGTCCTTCCTCTGTGGGGCCGACCGAGCGCGTCGTGCGTTGCAACAGTCGGACACCCAGTTCCTTTTCGAGCTTGCTGATCGATTTGCTGACGGCGGATGCGGTGAGTGCGAGCTGTTTCCCTGCCTCTGTAAAGCTGCGTGTTTCGACCACTCGGGCGAAGACTCGCAAAGAGTTGAGGTTCTGCATTTGATTAATGAATTTAGTTCAATATTATTTTGAATTTTAACTCATTGATGTGTTTAATTGCCGCTTTTAGACTAGCGGCAAGCATTTGATGAAACAGTGAACTCCTGATGAGCCATCTTCCAACCTACAAGATCTTTGCGATCCGTTATGCCACGCGTGGGGGCAAGCGCCACAATCATTTCATTGGTGGAGATCCACACGACGCCCCCATGCCTATGGACTACTTTGTATGGCTTGTCCAGAACGATGAGCGAACGATTGTGGTGGACACGGGTTTCGGGCCCGAGGTAGCTGAGAAGAGGGGGCGGATACACCTGCTGGATCCCGCTGAAGGGCTTGGGATGCTGGGGGTCGATGTGAAGACGGTCAAGGACGTTATTGTCACGCATATGCACTACGACCATATCGGAACGTTCGACAGCTTCCCGGTCGCTCAATTCCACTTGCAAGACGACGAGATGGCCTATGCCACTGGCAGGCACATGCGTCATAGGCAATTCAACCACGGCTATGAAGTCGATGAGGTGGTGGGCATGGTGCGCCTGGTCTACAAGAACCGGGTCAGCTTCTATCGAGGCGACGCCGAGCTTGCGCCCGGCATCTCGATTCATCGCGTTGGAGGACACACCCACGGCCTGCAATGTGTGCGCATACACACTCAGCGGGGCTGGATCGTCCTGGCGTCAGACTGCAGCCATTTTTATGAACACGTGGAAACCAACAGGGTGTTTCCAACGATGTTCAACGTCGGTGAGGCGATCGAAGGCTATGCGACGTTGAGGCGTCTTGCCGATTCCATCGAGCACATTATTCCCGGCCATGACCCCGAGGTCCTGCTGCGTTATTCATCCCCCAGAAAAGATCTGGACGGCATTGTCGTACGCCTCGATGAGCCTCCACACGCTCCAAGGCCTGAGCCCGCGTGACCGGAAGGTCCCCACACGGACGGCCCTTCTGACCATTACCCAACCTCGAATAGGAAACCGTACATTGAGCGCCCCCTTACCGCCTCTTCTGCCTGATGCAACACGTACGCTGGCAGAATTCAGCGCCAACATGCATTACGACCAGATTCCTGCGGCCGTCATCGAGAAGATGAAGACCAGCCTTCTGGACAGTATCGGATGTTGTCTCTTTGGTATGACCTTGCCCTGGACAAAACATGTCCAGGCCATGATTGAAGCGGAAGAGTGCACGCCTGCTGCATCCTTGTTCGGAACAGGAAGGCGCACTTCGGTGGCCGGCGCCGTATTGGTGAATGCAACGGCAGGCCACGCATTCGAGCTTGATGACATTCACAAGGAATCGATTGTCCACCCTGGATCGATTGCCCTGCCAGTTGTCGCTGCGCTGAGTGAAAAGATTGGGAGGGTCGACGGACGGCGATTTCTTACCGCCTTCGTGGCGGGCTATGAAGTCGGAACGCGTGTGGGCAATGCCGCGACGATGAGTCTGTTCTACCGGGGATTTCACCCCCAGGGCACGTCGGGTTCATTCGTGGCTGCGGCTGCGGCTGCGAAAATGCTCGGGCTCGACGCCGAGCGCACCTTGCATGCATTGGGCGTTGTGGGGTCGCAAGCCGGGGGGCTCATGGCTGCTCAGGAAGGCGCCATGGTCAAGCGTTTCCATTCCGGCCGTGCAGCGCAGAGCGGCGTTTATTCGGCTCTTCTTGCAGAGCGGGGCTTCACCGGCATCACGAATGTGCTTGAAGCCGCCTATGGCGGATATCTATCTACTTATTCGGAGAAGCCCAACGCACAACGGCTTCTTGATGGGCTTGGAAGTGAGTGGGAAGCCGGGAAGATTGGCTACAAGCCCTACGCAGCGGTGACCAGCATTCACAGCGCCCTGGACGCGCTTCTTGCCCTCATGCAAGTCCATGCCCTGACACCGGACGACATAGTCAGTGTACGTGTGGGAACAAGTCATATGACCTATGTACATTGCGCCTGGGAATATAAGGCGCAAGGCGTGACGGCCGCGCAGATGAATCTCTTCTATAGCTTGGCAGTCGTTGCACATGACGGGGTGGCGTTTGTCGAGCAGTACGACTCCAGCCGCCTGGCCGACCCTGCTCTTCTGTCATTCATCGACCGGATAGAGGCTTATGCCGACCCGGAAATCGATGCGATGGGGCCTGCTTATCGTCATGCCGCGCGCGTATCGATCACCATGAAAGATGGGCGGAGCATCGACAAGGAAATATTCAATCGCCGGGGAAGCCCTGAGAATCCGCTCGCTCACGAAGACGTCGTGAAGAAGTTCCGAGCCGTCACCCAACCCGCGATTCCGGCGGATCGGATTGAAGAAATCATCGAACTCGTCAGAGATGTGGACACGGCAAAGGATGTAAGTCCGCTGCTGGCTGCGCTGGCACTTCCTTTGAAGTCCTGACCCATACACGTATCAACCTGAAAGAAAGAAAAATGGCATCTCAAACGACTCAGACTTACGCAGAAATATTGGCCGGGCATTTTGCAGGCTTGCAGTACGGTGCATTGAACAATGAGAAGAAGCACGCTTTGAAACGCTTGTTGCTCGACTTCATCGGGGTTGCGGTGGCAGGCAGTCAGACAGCGTCCGGAAAGGTTGCCCGCGAGTTCTCCAAGAGCCTGAAAGGGGTCGGAGAGTCCACACTGATTGGGGATGGTGCGCGCGTGCCGGCCATGTACGGTGCGTTCGCCAATGCCATCTCGTCTCATAGTGTGGAGCTTGATGATATCGATGTTCTGGCGCTGTTCCACTTCAGTCCGCCGGTCTACGCAGCCGCATTGGCCGTGGCTGAACAATGCGGCGCAAGCGGGCGCGACCTGCTCCTGGCGCTGGCCGCCGGATGCGAAATGATGGAGCGTGCCAGCAAGGCTGCCAATCCTTCCTTGCGTGACAGGGGCTACCACACAACTCCTGCTTGCGGCATTTTTGGTGCCACGGTCGCATGCGCCAAGCTATGGAATCTTCCGGCCGAGCAATTTGTCAGCGCGTTGGGGCTGGCCGGTGCGCAGTCCGGCGGGCTGATGGAAATGTATGGCCCTTCGATGCAGAAGCGTTTCAATCCCGGCCCGGCATCGCGTGGTGGCGTCACTTCTGCCAGCATGGCAAAGCTCGGCTTCACCGGTGCATCGACAATCTTTGAAGGGGAGCGCGGCTTCCTCGCGGCGTTCACCGACGCGAATGATCCCACTGAGCTTGCCAAGGATCTGTCCGAACCGTATCAGCTTGATATTGAGTTCAAGCCCTATTCTTGCGCGCGCCCCATCCACAATGCGATCGACTGCGCATTGAATATCCGTAAAGCCCACGCCCCGGACCTCACCAAGATCCGCAGCATGACAATCAGGCGGCATCCGTCGTGGGCGCATTATCACCAGAATACGAACCCCAAGACTTATCACGAGGCGCAGGTCAGTCTCCCATACTCGGTGGCGGTCGCATTGAACGATGGACAGGCCTTGTTTGCACAGTATGCCAATGAGCGTCTCACCGACGCGGAGCTTCTGCGATTGAGCAACCTGCTTGAGTTTCAAGTGGACCCGACACTGCCTCGCGGCGTGTCCTGCCTGCTGACGGTCGCGATGGAGGACGGCACGGAGTTCCAGTCGCAGGTCGATCATCCCAAGGGTTCTATTCAAAATCCCATGAATGACGACGAGCTTCGCACTAAATTCGACAGCCTCGTCATTCCTGTTCTGGGATCTGAATGCGCAGAGAAAATCGCGCAAACCGTGTTCGCAATCGAGGACGTTGAAAATGTGGGCGAACTCATGCAACTGCTGGATCAAAAGAAATAATTCGCAGCCCGTGAAGAGTCAGGGAAATGTGATTTCAGGTGAAATGGTTTCAGCGAGAAAAACCTGAGATCACTCAAGCGAATCAGTGTTTCTGTAATAAAACTATATGACAGGAGACTCATTTGAAAAATATCACTAGAATGTCACCGCTTCGTCGCGGTTTGCTTCATATTGGCTTGTCTTTAGCAGCAGCCTTCACTTTCCCCACAATAGCGGCTGCGAAAACCGACTCCTATCCGGAACGATCCATTCGGCTCGTACTCGGATTCCCCCCGGGCGGCTCTACTGATATTGTCGCGCGTATCGTCGCTGCACAATGGAGTGAAGAACTCAAGGTGCCCATTGTTGTAGACAACAGACCGGGTGCCAATGCAACGATCGGTACTGCCTCTGTCGCGACCGCGGCACCAGATGGATATACCATCACCCTTGCTGGATTGAGCCCTCTCGTGACGGCGCCGCTTCTGACCACGACGCCATACGACCCGATCGACAGTTTCTCCGGTATTTCGTCAGTCGCCTTTACGCCTGAGGTTTTGGCGATACACCCCGATATCCCGGCAAAAAACCTTGATGAATTGGTGGCGTTGTCCAAGGAACGCCGCATCAACATTTCTTCGTCCGGAAACGGCGGTCTGCCTCATTTGACGATTGAGCAGCTGAGGTTGAAGACAGGCGGAAATTTCCTGCATGTCCCCTATAAGGGGGCGAGCCCTGCCGTTTCCGATACGGTTGCCGGTCACGTTGACGCCGTCGTGATGGACCTGCCGGCTGTCCTGCAGTTCGTGAACAGCGGCAAGCTCAAGGGCATTGCCTTGTTCCACAATGCGCGTCATCAAAGCATGTCTGATGTCGCCACCAGCGTGGAGCAGGGGTATCCGGAGATCCAGGCAGTGAACTGGCACGCCATTCTCGCACCCGCACTGAC
The DNA here is from genome assembly GCA_013416455.1 of Alcaligenaceae bacterium. Taxonomy (GTDB): domain Bacteria; phylum Pseudomonadota; class Gammaproteobacteria; order Burkholderiales; family Burkholderiaceae_B; genus Yanghanlia. The sequence continues at coordinate 155,956 of JACCES010000006.1, forward strand.
TGATGAGGCACGACTCGATGTATTGCAAAAGTCGTTGATCCAGAGCATTGAAAACAAAAAAGTGCAAGACAAACTGGTCGCCGCCGGTTTCGTTCCCTTTACACAGCCCTCTCGTGAAGAGTTCACACGATACCTTCAAGAAGAAATCAAGAAATGGGATGCTGTGATCAAGGCATCAAATATCAAGATCGAAAACTGAAGCGTTAACACACATGGATTGGGCACTTCGTTTAGGCCCAATCCATTAAAGGAGTTGTTGTATGAAGTTGCATGACGGTATCGCACAGGCGCTCACACAGGAAGGCTGTGAGAAAATGTTTGGTGTCATGGGCGATGGCAATATGACTTTATGGGCCGCGATATCCACTTTGGGCAAGACCGAAATTTTTTCGGCCAGGCACGAAGCAGCGGCTGTTTCCATGGCCGACGGGTATTTTCGTGCAACCGGGAAGATTGCTGTCGCAACGGTGACTTATGGTCCCGGACTCACCCAGGTAGGCACTTCGCTCACGGTCGCTGCGCGTAACCGCACACCTATGGTCGTCATCATTGGCGATTTTGGTCGGAGCGATACAACCAATATTCAGCTTTTCGATCACGCTCCCTTCGTGCGTTCCTGTGAGTCGGAATTCATTCGGGTTTCCAGCCTGAACAATGCTGCAAGGGAAATGGCCCAGGCCTTCCACATTGCGCGGGTCAACAGGCAGCCTGTGGTGCTCGCCGTCCCGGTGGATCTGATGGACGCCGTGCTCGACTGGGGCTTCGATTATCTCTCCTCCGGATTTCCGGCGGAGCCGGCACCCTACCTTCCTCCCCCGGCGATAGTCGAAGGTCTGGCCCAGAAGCTTGCGAATGCCAGCCGGCCTGTCATCATTGCGGGGCACGGGGTCAAACAGGCCGGGGCGAGAGACCTTGTCATTCGTCTTGCCGATCAAACCGGCGCTCTTTTGGCCACCACTCTGAAAGCAAAGGGACTCTTTTCAGGACATCCCTACGACCTTGGCGTGGTTGGAACCTATTCAAGTCGCCCCGCCGAGGAACTGCTCTCGGGGGCAGACTTCGTCCTCGGACTCGGCGCGGAACTGGGCTATTTGACTACCGAAGGCGGGCTGCTGTTCTCGGAAGCCGAAGTCGCTTTGGTAGATAATGTCGCCCAGCCAAAGCGCATGCCGTTCCTGCGCGCCCAGTATGTGGCTGGCGACGTCAACCTTACCGTTCAGGCGCTGCTCGACAAGCTTCCTCGGGCAAAAGACGGCGGGTTCAGAGGCGACGACACACTTTCCATCCTGGACCGCGCGTTTGATTTGCCGGCAGCGCCGACAGACGGAATCGATCCGAGGGCGCTGGCCACTCGTTTATCGACGCTTATTCCTTCAGACGCGCGCGTTACGATTGGAGTGGGCCACTATTGGGGCTTCTTCATGATGTATACGGCATTGCCGGCCAATGTGGACATCATTTACTCATATCAGATGGGGGCGATTGGACAGACCCTGTTCATCGGCTTGGGAGCCAGCATTGCCGAGCCGGCGCGACGGAATCTCGTCATCGACGGCGATGGCAGCCTTCTGATGAGCCTGCAAGAGATGGAAACTGCCGCGCGTTACCACCTGCCCATGACAATACTCGTCTGGAACGATGTGGGATATGGGGCGGAGATGCACAAGCTGAAGGCTAAGGGCCTTGATTCCAACCTTGGCAAATGGAATGACACAACCAATTTCGCCGCGGTGGCCAAGGGCTTCGGCGGGGATGGGATGGTAATCACGGATCTCTCCCAACTCGATGAGGCCATGAAACGGGCCATGCAAAGCCCGACACTGTACGTGCTGGATGTGCGGGTTTCGCCAAGCGTCATGACGGATGCATATCTGAAGCTTCATTTTGGCATTGAGAACAATGCACCAGCATTGCGCGGGATATTGGCATGATTTTTGAGGGTGGTTTTGAACTGCAGGCAACCCCGGATGAGGTGATGCAGAAATTTTCCGACATTGAAAGTGTTGCACGGTGCATACCGGGACTCGAAATGACGGGGCAGGATGCTGACGGTAATTATCTGGGTACCATGAGCGTTGCTTTTGGCCCGAAGATGTTGAAATTCGGCGGCAAGGTCAACTGCGAGTTTGATCATGTCAATCATTCCGGAAATATCGTCGGTGGCGGAATCAATGGTTCCAAGTCGGCCAGTGTAAAAGCGCGTACGCAATTTTCGGTCGTGCCGGTCGGTTCCGCATCCGACGGGGAGCCGCGCAGTCGAGTGGAAATTCAGTCTCATATTGAATTGGGCGGGGTCATCGAGTCATTCGCAAATACAGGTGGAATTGCTCTGGGTAAACAGATCATGAAGCAGTTCGCTCAGAACTTGGCCCGCCAGATCGAAGAATCGGGTCAAGCAGTTGCCGAAAACACGGGGACACAGGAGAAAATTCAGCAACAGGCTCCAGCTCCAGTCCAGTCACTCAATATTTTTTCTTTGCTTTGGCACACGCTGGTCGCCATGTTTCGCCCTTCTCAGGTCGACAGTCAAAAAACCAAATAAAGTCTGCAGGCATTGTGGCGGGTCAGCATGAGAAGCAGCGATCTTTCTTCCACCATTTTGTCACTCGCGGATTTTGAAGAGGCGGTAAGACACAGGCTCTACGACCGATATTCGGCTACATACAAGGAGCGGCGGAGGATAATCATTCTTCAAGGACAACTTCCAGGCCTTACAGGGCTATCAATTCTTGCGCCGAGTCCTGATCTATGATTTCAGCGGCGATATGGTCAAGCGACCCGTCGGCAGTATGAGCGGGAGCGACAAAGTGCGCCTGGTTTTGTGCATGATAGTCTGGCAGCGCCCCAATTTTCTGCTGCTCGACGAACCTACCAACCATCTGGATCTGGCTACCCGCGAGGACGATTACCAGGTCTACCTGCTGGAGGAAGCCAAGCGTCAGTGGGAGGCCGATTCGGCTCGGCGTGCCGCCTGATCGGGTTATCGAATCAGCCCGGCCCCACCGTGTCCAAGAATGATGATATCGTTCATCAACGCCCTTCGGACGCAAAGCCTTATGCCGATTTATCCTTTGTGGGCGACCCTGCCCTACACCCTACTGGTTCTGGTCATCGTACCCGTGTACTGGTCGGAGTACGGGCCAGGCAATTTTCTCTGGTTCTCGGACATTGCTATGTTTGCCGTCCTCTATTCACTGTGGACGGGAAACCGGTTGGTTTATTCGATGATGGCGGTGGGGGTGCTGCCGTTCGAGATTGTCTGGATGGTGGATTTTCTCACCCTTGGGGAACTCACTGGAGTCGCCGCCTATATGTTCGACGACGAACTGCCGCTATGGCTCCGGGCCCTATCGCTGTTCCATGTGCCATTGGTGCTGTTTCTTGTGTGGATGCTCATTCGACAAGGCTATGATCGTCGGGCGCTTCCGCTGCAGACGCTGTTTGCGTGGGTACTGCTGCCGCTGACATGGTGGCTGACGGATCGGGAAAGCAATGTGAACTGGGTTCATGGATTAGGGCCGGATCCGATAGGGATCCTGCCGCCAGTGGTTTACCTGATTCTCTACATGGGGCTGTTGCCCGTAGTGATTTACCTACCGGCCCATTTCGTATTGCGGCGGCTGTTTCGCGGGCGCTGACGCGGGCATGGGGGTTGAGCTTTCCGTCGGCCGATGAACATCGGATTCGCATCGGCCGGCTTCCGGGACGATGGCCGTCGGGCCTGATGTGGTGAATGGCAACCGTCGACATGGGGAAGACCCGGAACGGCATGAGCGGCCACGGTGCTGCGCCTGGTGCCGCCTGATGGGCATACAATGCTTTCTGCTCTCGTCGCGGGCGTGCGACCCACAGAGTATCGCGCGGACTTCCGGCCATTTGGATACATCGAATCGCCATTCAGAGTCCGCGCGTCAGCTTCACGCTCATCCTCGTTCATGCAAAGGAAGCGGTAATGGTGATTCGCTATTCGAAAACTCTGCTCATCGCCGCGATTGCCCTGTTCGCATCGCTGGTGGCTTTCGGCAACATCACCGACTACGGCAGCAATCTCGCTTTTGTCCAGCATGTGCTGCTCATGGACACCATTTTCCCAACCGCCACGATCAGGTACCGGGCCATCGATTCGGCTGTCGCACATCACGCGGCCTATATCTTCATCATCATCCTTGAAGCCTTGACGGCCATTTTTTGCTGGGCGGGCGCATGGCAAATGTTCCGAAGCCGGCACGCACCGGCCTCCGAGTTCAATCGCCGGAAGCGCCTCGCCATTGTTGGCCTGACCCTCGGCTTCCTGGTTTGGCAGGTGGGCTTCATGTCCATCGGCGGGGAGTGGTTCGGGATGTGGATGTCGCAGCAATGGAATGGAGTGCCCTCCGCATTCCGCTTCTTTACGACGATAGGCATAGTTCTGATCTATGTCGTGCAGCGCGACGGCGAAATCAGCGATTCACCTTAGAACAATGGCCTTGCATATCGGCGCGAGTCCTGGGTTCACTGAACATATCACTAATATTTCAATTGATCCCGCACGGCCGGCAGGTGTGGCGCTGTTTCAAGGGGCGGCGATTGAGCAACTACGGTTGTTTTGGTTTGCGACTGAGGCTCGTACAAGTATCTTTGCATCGCCGCCTTCGGGCGGTTTTCATTTGAGGTAAAGAAATGGCGCAGCCAGATAATAAGGCGGCGCCATCATTAGGAAGCGTTGTGTAACCGTATTAATCGCTACGGGATCGGAGGCTTTCCGATCTGACTCTGCGCTTCGTCGGCTATGACAGCCTGTCGAGCTGCTTCATGCCTGTCTTGTAGGGCGAGGTACTTATCCTGCGGGCCATCGGATCGATCGGCAGTGCCGCTGAATGATTCTTCGAGATACTTCGCGTACCAAGCTGATTCCTTGGCGGTCAGGCCCACGAACACATAATTGTCGTCCTTGTCTGTCGACAGGGCTCTGATTTCCGAGAGATACGCCCGTGCACCGGGCTGAAATTCCAACATAAGGCTCCTTGGTTAAGCCTTCATTGTAGTCGCTTGAAAAAAATGCCAATTATTCGACCGGTCCCTCCCGAGCACCGTGGAGACGCGGCGAGTGTGCGACGTAGCACTGGGAGACGGTGGAGGCGCTTACGTAGCAGAGCGTGCCGCTTGCGCGTGTCTTCATCTGCGGGCGATGGTGGGGGTACCCGGTAGGGCAGTAATCGCCTGGCGATGAATTGAAAGCAATGAAGACCGCCGGCAAATTCCCGGGAGCGACCGGGCGCAGGCGTGTGGCCGAGGGTTGGCCAGACGCTATGCGTGCCCCATCAAGTTGCGCCATGTGCTGCGTCCTTGCGGGCTCAGCCGTATCCGCCCCCTTTCGTCGGCAGGCTCAATGAGTTGCTCAGATTTCAGCCACTCTATTGCCTCGTTGAGGTCGTGTTCCGTAACGCCTTTGGCGGCATGCTTTGAAGTAAGCTCGGATTTTGAAATCGTCGCGTTTTGATAGGTAAACGCGGAAAGAAGCTCCCGGCCCAGCTGGCGTGGAGGGGTGGTGCCATCCCTATGCGTGGATTTGTCAGTCATGGCCCGGTTTGGAGACTGTGTGGACTCGCCGTGGTTGCTGATATCGGCGGTCTGCGAGCAAAAGATAGAGGATGCCGCATGAATACTGGTGCCCCCCCCGTGAGTCGAACACGGCACCAACGGATTATGAGTCCGCTGCTCTAACCAAGCATGAGCTAGAGGGGCCCGGCATACCCAGAAAGGGCATGCCACAAGCCCGTAATTATGACATAAAGGCTTCCGCCCTGGCTAGTCGGAAGTTCATCTCGCTTCCGGGATGCCGCTGCGTCCTAACGGGGGCATGACAGCAGATAGGTGGCGATCAGAACGCCGCCCTCGGCCAGCGCCAATTCGATGCGGCAGGCATCTTCCGGCGCTACCGACATGCCTATCGTCCCCAGGGCCATGGGTTGCCTGGCTTCGGTGGTGATGGTGCCGCTCTGGCTGATTTCGGACCTGCCATGGCTGCCTTCCTTGGTCGCACGCAGCCGATATTGCAGGGTCTGTTGGACCGAGCTTTGTATGTAGGGCGTGATGACACTGCCCTTCATTTTGTCGGCTTCGAGCCATACCTGTATATTGCCGTCGACGAACATAAGGCGTTCCTGGGTTGAGGTTGAAACAGGAGCGCGCGGTACGCGCTCCCGAGGTGGAACTTCGCCGTCCGCATGCTCACCCCGCTTCCCCGGGCACAGAATGGTTCGCGAGAGCCACCCTATGCCCGGATTCCTTCGGCCTGCCCCGTGCCCGGGTGCGTGCCGAAGGGCTGGGATTGCGCCCGGCCTGGCCGGGCTGTGGACATCAGTGCTGCCAAACGTTTGCAACGTTGGCCGGGCCGCTTTGCAGAACTTCAGACTGGTAGTTCGTTCCAGTCTGCAGCACATAGGCCTGGTTGCCGTCCGATGACTGGATGACAGAGGACTCCAGCGCGTTTCCGATCTGGCCAACGAGAGCAATGTTGTAGTTACCCGTCTGCTCGATATAGGACTCCAGATCGTAGCCAAGCTGGAGATTGGCGGCCAGGTTATCCACCCCGCCTTGAACGATTTCCGAGGTATTCAGTGCGGTACCGTCCCCGACTTGGATGATGTAGGCCTCATTCGAGGTACCCGAATCCGTGATGGTTGCCATGTTGAGGGCGCCGCCTTGCAGAATCGTGGCTATGCCGCCTTGCGCCCCGGGCTGTTCAATCACCGCGGTCTGATCATCGCCGGTCTGGCCGATGAATGACGTGTTCCCGCTGCCGTTGGGGGTTCCAAAGGTGGTGATGTTGATGGTTGCGCTCTGGTTGCTGCCGTTGCTCTGCTCGATGGTCCCTGTGTTGTTGTTGCCGTTCCAGTAGATCACGCCATAAGCGTCCGTCACATTGGTTTGTGTGATGCTGGAATTGTTGCCATCTTGCCAGTGCTGGATATAGCCCAGCGCTCCGGTATTGTTATTTTGGGTGATGGTGCTGGTGTTGCCATCGGCGTCAGGGTTCTCGGTGATAGTCGCGCCTACAAAGCTGGCGTTGTTTTCCTGGGAAATACTCCCAGTGTTGGAGTTCCCCCCCTGGGTTATCGAGGCAGTCGCAATGTTGTTATTGCTGTCCTGAAAAACATCGGCGTTGTTGCTGTTGCCGCTTTGAGTGATCACCGATGTGATGGTTGGTCCAACGTTCCCGACTTGTTCAACGTTCGCATTATTGCTGGCGCCGGGTTGCGTAATGACGGATGAACCGTCGGCCAGGGCGGCGCCCGCGCCAAAAGCCATGGAGAGGGCGATCGTTACAGCGGATAGACGGATTTTCATGAGGATTCTCCTTGAGGTGAAGACCTGGTGCTGCCTCGATGACCCAGCGGTCTTCAAGCTGGATCATTGTTGAATGAAGTGGGCGGTGCCGCCGTCTCCCCATAACCAGACGTTGGCCAGCGCGCCGTCCGTGTACTGCTCGATGAGCGTCTGGTTGTTCCGGCCGGACTGCCCGGCGGCGGCGATGTTGTCGTCGCCGTATTGCATGATGCGTATTTCGTTGTCTTGACCGGCTTGTGTTGTGATGGCCAGGTTGTCCTGGCCGACTTGGTTGATGGCAACCAGATCCCTGATGCCGGACTGCAGGCTCAATGCGACGTTGCCCTGGCCTGCCTGGTCATGCTGGGCGCTGCCGTTGATACCGGATTGCACGATATGGGCGAGCTGGGCGCTACCTTGCTGATTGATCGATGCCTGGTTGTGGCTGCCGCTTTGATGGATGAGGGCACGACTGGCGGTTGTGCCCAGGGTCTGCATTTCATTGGGGGGCAGCTCATCGGACGGGCTCAGGTCCGCGGCGTATGCCGCGGGCCCGCCCAGGCACAGGCAGAGCATGAGAGCCGGCACACGGGCCGCGTGGGCCTTGGCTGGAATAGGCATGGCGCACCTCGCTTACTGTGGGTCAGGACGATGCCGTCGTGCTCGATGCGTTGTCGTACAGTGCATCGAGGCCGTTCACATAGTTGGTTTCTTCCCGCAGATAATGCTGGATGATGGGCGACTCCCACTCCTTGGGGTCGGCCAGCACCCAGCTGCGGTCCTTGATGCCTTGCACCGTCAGATGGATGACAGCGGCTTCGATGGCTTCCTTGATGGACAGCTGCGCGGGTTCGTTGCGTGTCACCCCGGCCTCTATTTCCAGCAGCTCCTTGAAGTTCACGAACTTGAAGACGCTGGGCCGGACTTCGTATGAATAGATCGTTTTGGTGGTCGACACGCTATGAAGGATCTGTCCATTGCGGATGTCCACGCTGCGCAGCCCGACGGTGACCTGATCCACCCGGTACTGAGTGGAAAGGCCGATGCCCAGGAAGCGCGCGCCCGCCCCTCCGGTCCGTACATTGCTTTCATAGGCCAGGATGCCGCCGTCGATCAGAATGGAAGCCGGCATCAGTGCGGGGTACTGGTTGCTCCGGTTCCCGTTGCCTTCATCCAGAGCCCGGACGATGCGGCGCTCGGTGAGCAGATCCTGCAGGTTCTCCCGCTCGACCGGCGTGAACCAGCCGGAATCCTTGAGCGCCTTGACCAGTATGGATGCCGCCCCCTGCGTGACCGAGGTTGAGAACGAGCTGTCGGGGGCGGCCTTGTACTGGCCCGTCTGGTCGCGGAATCCGTAGACGGCGGCGACCACGCGCCCCTTGGGGGCCGGGAGCCGCAGCAGATCGCGGGTGGCGGGCGAAGCCGGCGTCAGGCGGGCGGGGGATGGCCCGCTGTCCGAAGGTTCGTGGGGAATGGCGCAGGCCGCCAGCACGGCGGACATGAACATCACCGAGGCCACCGTCGCCATACGGGCGGGGCCGCTGCGCCCCGTGCAGGATGCCGCATTGATCTTGCCGGGGCAATCCGGGGCGCCCGTGTGCGACGAGGTGACCAGGCTTGCGCCTGGGTTCGCGGTCATGACGCCACCTCGAACGAGCTGCTGGTGCCGTTGGTCTTGTCGGTGGTGGTGACGCGCAGCATGCCGCCGCCCATGTCGATGATGTTGATGATGAAGTTGCCGGTTTCCACCGTGCCGGGCTGGAGGCCGAAGCCCGGCCCCGAGATGGCCGCCGACGCATTGGCGGCCAGGCGATTCAGAATGCTGCGTTCCAGCGTCTCGTTGAATTGCTGCAGCGGTGTTTTGGCGGTCAGCGACGAGCGGCTCGCATCAACGCTGGGATCCGTGTACTTGTTCTGCGCCTGGGCAGAGTTCAGCAGGACAGGGCCATTGAGCGGACTGCCGCCGAACGATGGGTTCAACGGGTAATAGACCAGCTCGGATGCCATGGATGGACCAGAGGCCAGACCGCCGGTTGCCGCGAAGCATGCCGCAAGCAGGGGTTTCGTCAGGCTGGGCTTGAATGTTGTCTGTTTCATTGCAGCTCCTCGCGGGCAAGATCATGATCTTCGAACAGCAGCTGTTGCAGCTCCATATCGACGATGGTGTTGTAGACAATGCCGACCGCTCGCTGGCTGATGGCCTTCACTGCCGAACGGGCGGGTGACAGAAAGGTGCGGAATACACGTTTGTTCCTGTACTCGATCCAGATCTCGCTGCCGCGTATGGCGGTCGGGCGTTCGACGATGGAGATCGAGTAGCGTTCGTTGTTGTCGCGGGTTCTCCACCCGGTGCTGAAGTACTGGTAGAAATCATGGCCGACGATCGTGATGGTCCTGTTCAGGATCACGCCGCCGGGCAAGCCGTCGAGCGAGCGGCCCTGGAGCGATCCCGGCACAGGGGTCGGCAGTGGGTCCGCCGTGACCTGGGCCTGGATGCAGGTTGTCATGCCGGCCAGCAGCGTCGTCGCTGCAAGCTGTATGACCGATCGCAGTAGCGGAGTCGTCGCCATGAGTAACCCCAGGGGTCGGATGCGTTGAGAAATATCGGGTTGGAAATCGGTTACGAGTTACTGCAATCGTAAAGAGGGATATCCGAAGGGCGCAGAGGGTTGAACCCCTGGGCCGTTGCCGCCGATGGCCGGGGCCGGCGTGGCGGCAAGCTCAGGCCGGCTTGGCGTTTAGCCCGGGCCGGCAATCCGGTGGATCCGGGCTTTCTGTTTCATCCCACCCGGGCCGTCGCGGCAACCGCCCCCGGCCATTCCGGGTGCGGGCCGGGGGCGGTGCGCCGGGCCTCGAGAGCGGCAGGGATCCTGAACCGTCGGAGTTAGGGCTGCTTCCACCACGATGGGCGCGTTTCACCGAGCATGGCGATGGCCGGGCATGGGGCCCGGGCCGGTCGGAGGGAGACTTTTCGGCCATGCGCCCGGGCGCGGGCGTCGTCACGCCGATATCCTGTGCGGAGGCGGGGAGGGCCGTGGGCCATGATCGATGCGCCGCCGCGGGCGCCACCGCATGGCAGCCAGTGATGTGTGTGGGTCTGTGAGAGGTCTGGCGGAGGCGGGTCCGGGTTGAGGCGCGGGCCCCGCGCCGTCAGGAGGGCGGTTCAGCTGCTGGGGAAGAGGGTCGGGTTCTCGGATATTGCCGAAGGGAAGGCGTGTGCTTCCAGAGGGGAAGGCCGTTCCGGGCCGGGCATTCTGAGAGTGGCGCCCTGGGCCAGTGCGACAAATACGGCTTCGTTGCGGTTATGTACGCCGAGCCGCTGATAAAGGGCCTCGATATGGCCTTTCGTTGTTGCCATGGAGATATTCAACTGGCGGCAGATCAGTTTGATGGGGTAGCCCTGGGCGAGCAGAAGCAGCACTTCGTACTGTCTTGCGCTGAGCCCGAGCATCTTGGCTTCATCGATTTCAAGCTTGAGTGCGGAATTTTTGTGCATGTTGAATCCGGATCGAGGCGATGGCGGATATGTGCCTGGCGATATGCTCGCGGGGGTGTAGCCTGACAGGGAAGGCGGGTGGCTGCGTGAAATGATGTTCTTGCAGTGAGACAGCGAACGGATCGACGACAGGATGGCTTCCGCAGCGGATGAAGTGGAAATATAGCCGACGACGATCGCCGGCAGGCTGCCCCAGGAAGGCGGGATGGCGGGCGTCTCGGACAACAGCACGATGCGTTTGGGCGCGTGGATGCGGCGGGCGGCCTGTATCAGCAGGTTGATGCGTTCTTCAGGGTGGGCGCTCAGCAGCACGATGTCGGCGGGGGCCGAATGCGGCGCGCTCTGATAAAGGTCGTCATAGTTCTGACATTTGATGCGATCGGGCGATGTCAGGTATCCCATCAGCGTGGAGAGGCCGAGTCGCAGAAGAGGGTGCGGTTCGATGATGACAATGTGTACCATCGGTTCACTCCTGAACGAGTTGACCAGGGGCGGTCGGAGAGGGTGATTTGCAACCGGTCTTTCAAGACTGAACTATGACATGCGGGATCGACACATGTAGTTTCATCAATGTGTTCAAATGTATTAAATTACAACATCCTTGCACTGCATCGATATAAGAGGGGGGCTCTATGCTTCGCTGGCATCCAGCCGCGTTTTTCGGCTGATTCCGGGCGGAGCGCACAGGAAGGCTACGACCTCGCCATCAAGCTTTCGCGCATGGCCGTCAAATACACGCAGCCTTCGGCGGAAATGCGCGATAAGTTACGGCCGGTATATGGTGAAGACGCCGTCTGAAGCGTCGGCAGCCTGTTCGTTCCACAACTCGGAACTTTGTCGCCGTTTGTAACGGAAATGCAATGATCCCGCTATAGAATTTGCAAAAAAACAGAGATAAGGCGGTCATGCCGGGCCAGGCTAGGTCAGGCCCGGCAAGAGGCCTCTCCGATCATGGCAAAGGAACGTTCGAGACAATCCCCGCCCAGAGCCGGTGCCTGGGCCATCATCTACTGTGCCGCTACCGACAAATTCCTGTTCGGCAAGCGTTCCGCCGTGGTCAGCAACAGCGGGGCCTGGAATTTTTTCGGCGGGCGTATCGACCGCGGCGAAGGGCCGTGCAGCGCCTTGAGGCGGGAACTGGCCGAGGAAACCGGCTTGCGCATCAAGTCCAAACGCCTGAGCAAATTGAGCCGGATAGCGAAACCCGGGAAAGGGAAGCGCGCTTGCGGCCGCGAACTTCACTATTATTTGCTGACGGTCGACAGGGAAGTGGTGCCCCGGCTGAATCATGAGCATTCGGGTTTTGGCTGGTTCAAGCGCAACAGCCTGCCTGCACGGTTCAATCGTCCCACGACACTGGCTATCAGACGGGGCCTGCTCAAGACCATCAAGCTCTGACCTTGCGCAAGGCGCAAGCCTTCGCGCACCGGCGGGCGTTTCGGATGTGCCATGCATGGAACAGCGCCAGGGCACTGTTCCATTTCCGGCCTTATTGCTCGCGGCGCGGTGAAGAACTCCGGCCCGTCGGCCGGAGCGGCGGCGGACAGGTCTGTGATCAGGCTTCGCCGATTCTTTCCATGAGCTCTTCGCCAAGTTCCCGATAGGCTTTACTGGCGGCGCTGTTTGCGGCGGTTGCCACGACCGGCGCACGCAGGATGCCCATGCGTTCGACGTCGGAAGCAAATGGAATGCGGGTATTCAGGAAGCGCCGCTTGTGCGCGGCGCTCATTGCGGTGATGGTTTCGCCATGCAGGCTCTTGACGCTTTGCACCATGGAAAAGAACCCGTGCAGTTTTTTCTCGGAAAGCTTGTCCTGCTTGAAGAAATCGAGAAGCTGCTCAAAGGTCCGTTGCGAGAGGGTTGTTGGAATGACGGGCACCAGCACGGCGTCGGCGGATCGGAAGACGTTTTCCGAAAGAAGGGAAATGCTTGGCGGGCAATCCAACAGGACGATGTCGTAGTCCTGCTTGACCCCTTTCAGCGCCTTTTTCAGCCGCGAGCGGCTGTCACGCATGCGTGAAAGGAAGACATCGAAGTCGCGAAAGCTCATGTTGGCCGGCAGGATGTCGAGGTTGCCGTAATCGCTGCCGCGGATTGCGTCGGTGAATTTCTTGACGTCCTTGAAAAAGGCCGCTTCCGTGAGTTTCTTCGATGGCTTCACGCGAAAATAGAAACTCGATGCGCCCTGAGGGTCGAGGTCGCACAAGAGAGTCCGTCTGCCGGCCGCCGCCAGGGTGTAGGCCAGATTGACGGCAACGGCCGTCTTGCCCACACCCCCCTTGTTCGAATAGCAGGCGATGATCTTCATATGTCATCCTTTCGTTCTTGAAAGAGCTCGCTGAAAGCCTGTTGCACTTTCGGACGATTGAATCGCGCAAAGCTCTTCATGACCTTTGCGCGTTCTTCGAGCTGGCGGCCGTGAAGCACAGTGATGAGTGCGCCGACGCTCTGGGCGACTTCCAGATCGGCGCCCTTGCGGCTGTGGCTCTGCGCCAGCAGAAAGGCATGCAGGCTTTGCTGCTGGACCGAATAGTCGTTGAAGCGGCCCAGATTGTCCTGCAGGCCTTTCAATGGCTTGAGCAGCCCGTCGAGTGCCGGTTTGGGGAATACCGGGCTGAAGAATTCCATGAGATAGCGCAGCTTCTTGCAATGGATGCGTAGCTGATGGATTTCGTCGTCCTTGGTGTCGGGGGTGATTCCCGCCGCTATTTTGCATACCTTGCGGTAGCGGTGCCAGATCCGCTCGCAGGCGTATCCATGAGCCGGAAGGTCGGCCTTTTCCCCGCGTTTCAGGGTTTTCGGCCGGGAGAAACGCTTTGCGAGGCCGCTGATCCGTCGTTTGTAACCGGCGCTGCTCAGATGGCGTGCCAGCCGGGTTTTCTCGGCGGTTCTTTGAGCCGAGAACAGCCCGAACAGGGTGTCCAGCCCGCCGTGCAGGCTTTCCGGCAGGAGATCATAGAATTTCTGCTTTTCCAGCAAATAGACATCGAGATCCCGCAGAGGCCCGGTGGGGGCCGCCAGGGCCGAGAAATCGGCCTTCAGGCCGGCTGTCAACGCGTCATCGTAGACGCCTTTGAACAGGCTCAGCACCGAGCGGATCTTGCGCAGCTGGACGCGGTAGTCGTGAAGGAATTCCGTATCGAAATCGGCAATGATGCCGGACTCGTTTGCGCGCAGGGCCGGAATATGGCCGGAGATGATCTTGTTTGCGGCATCGAATGCCGTTTCGGTGCCGGCGATGGGGATTTCCGGCTTGGCGTCGTAAGCGGCTTGCCCGGGAAACAACTGTTCATGCAGGGTGCCGCAGCCGGAGGCAATACCGCCCAGGGCGCCGACATGTTCGCGCAATGAGGCCAGCGATTCGCCGTAGCCCCGTATCCCCTGGAGGACGACCAGGGTTGCCGCATGGCCTTCCCGCGTCGTGAAACGCATGACATGAGCGCGACAATGCGTCTTGCCGTCGTCGTCCACGAACGCGAGAATATGCTGCTGTCGTTCCCCCGACCCGACGGGCAGCAGGCTGCGCAGCGGGGACAGATCCCGCAGGGCGCGCTTGACCGGGCCATTTGGGAAATCGGTGACGAAGCGTACCTTGCGCTTGAGCGTTTGCGAGATGGGCGGGCCGAACTGGCTCAGCAGTTCATACGCCGTGCCGGTCTTCAGCAGCAGGCGGCCCGAGCGGCGCAGCGATTGATCGAAGCAGTCCAGTGCGGTGAACGCGGTGGTTTCGGCGTCGTGCAAGGCCAGGGGCGCGAGTTTCCCGAGGGCCAGCGTGGCCAGATCACCGGCCGCCGCATGCGGCAGCGAGTAGAGGTCGATGGGGGGCTCCGTCATCCATTCTTCTTTGTGAGTTTGCGCAGATGGGCCTCGACCAGGGTTTCGATGATTTTCTGTACGCTGGTGTTTTCTTCGATGGCGTGTATTTTCAATGCCGTCAGCGTCTTCTTGTTGAGCCTCAGCGAGGTGTTCTTCTTGCCGTCGGCGTTCGACTTTGACCCGCCCGTCTTTTCTTTCACCATGTCTTTCGTCTTCATTTTGACGTCATTGTTTCATGACGTCATCCTCTCGTCAAGGAGAGCGAGCCTTGCTCGGAAGGAAGGCTCGAACGCCTGATCAGTAGACGGGCGGGACGTACATGTCCGCGGGAACGGGATGGCGAAAGTAATCCGGGCTGTATTCGCGTTTCGGCAGAACGATTTCGGGCGTCTCGAGTTCGCCATAGGGAATCTGGCCGAGCAGGTGATGGATGCAGTTCAGCCGGGCGCGTTTCTTGTCCACGCCGTCGACGATCCACCAGGGCGCTTCGGGGATGTGGGTGCGTTCGAGCATGGTTTCCTTGGCCTTGGTATAGCTTTCCCAGCGACGGCGGGATTCCAGATCCATGGGGCTGAGCTTCCATTGCTTGAGAGGGTCGCGGATGCGCATCAGGAACCGCAGGTGCTGCTCTTCATCCGTGATCGAGAACCAGTATTTCACCAGGACGATGCCCGAGCGGACCAGCATTCTTTCGAACTCGGGCACTGTGCGGAAGAATTCCTCGCATTCGTCGTCGGTGCAGAACCCCATCACCTTCTCGACGCCGGCGCGGTTGTACCAGCTGCGATCGAAGAGCACGATTTCACCACCCGCCGGCAGGTGCGATACGTAGCGCTGGAAATACCATTGTGTGCGTTCTCGCTCGCTGGGCGCGGGCAGGGCGGCAACCCGGCAGATCCGCGGGTTGAGCCGCTGGGTGATGCGCTTGATGGCGCCCCCTTTGCCGGCCGCGTCGCGGCCCTCGAACAGCACGACGATCTTGAGCTTGTGAGCCTGGACCCAGTCCTGGAGCTTCACCAGTTCACGTTGCAGCCGGAACAGTTCGCGGAAGTAGAAGCGGCGATCCAGATGCCCGTCGGCCGTGGGCCCTTGAGGGGGAACTTCGAGCAGCAGCTCATCGAGGCGGTCGTCGTCCAGTTCCATTTCCAGTTCTTCATCGAAGCTGTCGAGCAGATCCGCTTCTGCGCGCTGGGCCGCAGACAGAGGGGCATGCGAGGAATGAGTGTCGGTCATATCGGATACAGGAAGGGAAGAAGGTCCCGTCAGTTTGCCTCACGGTCCTGGCGGTTTCATGACAATGGACGCACCAGGGCCCGGGATATCGTTCATGCGGCGGCCTGTCGTCGCCGGGGGAAGCGGCGAAGAGGGGTACGATTCCGTACAGGGCGGCGGGATTGCCATCATCCGCGCCGCGGCAATCCACATTGTCGAAGGAAAAAAATCATGAGCGAGACCTCCCCTCTTGCGGACTGGATCATTGAACAGATGTCCGATGCGCTGATCTGTGCGGACCAGGCCGGCAGCATCGTGCGCTGGAACGAGGCCGCCTGCCGGCTGTTCGGCTTCAGTGCGGCCGAAGCCTTGGGCGGCAGCCTGGATCTGATCATTCCCGAGCATCTGAGGGCGCCGCACTGGAAGGGTTTCCATGCCGCCATGCGCAGCGGAAATTTGACTTTGCAGGGGCGTCCGACCTTGACGCGCGCACTGCACAAGAGCGGCCGGAAGCTCTACGTGGAAATGACCTTCGCCCTGGTCAGGAATCCGGACGGCATGGCCGTGGCGTCGGTCGCCATGGCGCGTGACGTGACCGAAAGGCTGCAAAAGGAACGCGCGGCGCGCAATATGAGCCCCGCCGGCGGGGGTGCCGTAGCATGAATGCGTCGGCCGGGAGGACGATGGCCCGGCGTGGAGAGGACACTAGAAAGCGACCTGGTTGCGGCCCTGGTTCTTGGCGCGATAGAGCGCCGCGTCGGTACTGGAGTAGGCCAGCGCGAAATCGGTGTGGCGTTCGTTCCAGCTCACCCCGAAGCTCGCGGTGACCTGATGCGACGGCAGGCTGGAAAAGGCCTGCCCGGCGATGCCGAGGCGGATGGATTCCGCGGTGGACACGGCCTCCCGCAGTTCTGTTCCTGGCAGCAGAATGGTGAATTCCTCGCCGCCCACACGCCCGACATTGCCCCGGCCGCCCAGGGTACCGAACAGGCGTTCCACCAGTTCCTTCAGGACGGCGTCACCGGCGGGATGGCCATAAGTGTCGTTGATCCGCTTGAAGAAATCGATGTCCAGTATGATCAGCGCCAGCGGCGCCTCTCGCAGATGGCCCTGCGCCTCTTCAAAGATCGCGCGGCGGTTCAGGGTGCCGGTCAGGCTGTCGTGGCGGGCCTTGTAGTCCAGTTCCGCGCTCAGCTGCTGCAGCCTGGTATTGACGGCGTTCAGTTCGGCTTCGCTGCGGTCGCCATGCCGGATCAGGCGGTGGGTCTCGCGCATCAGGCGGCGGTAGTGCTGCACCAGGTCTTCCAGGGCCTGCCTGTATTGCCCGGCATCGAGGTCGGTCGCGGTCATGACCGTCTGCGCTCGTGTCAGAGCCGCCATCTCAGCTTCGAAAAGATCCGTATCCACCATCAACTCTGTATTGCGTGATCATGAAAGGTCAGCGCGGTGAAGTCCTCGCACAATTCCTGGCCGAACTCATAGATCGTATCGTCCTCTTCGTCGTGGAACCAGTTCAGCACGACGGGTGTGCCGGCGGCCGCCTTCTCGTTCAGCGCGGTGAACAGGGAAAACAGCATCTTGGTGCTGGAGCTGTTGAAGTAGGAGAGGGCCACATTGATGGTGACGGGCGCTGGCGATTCGTCCCGTTCGATGAACTGCCGCACGGCATTGATGATATCGCCCCAGAACATGGCCGCATTCTCTGGATAGGCCTCCCCCGTGAGCGACAGCCGGCGCTCGTCGAATCGGAAGTCGACTTCAGGGGAGCTCGCGCTGGCCGGAATGAATATATTGGTCATAGTCCTGCTTAGAAAATGATGCCGGGCATGATCGGGCGGCGCCCGCCCTCAGATGGTAGCTTTCAGATAGAAAAGAACATTCTCGCTGTGGGGAAGGGGTATGAATTCGAACTCCAAGGGCTCGCTGGCGTCGCGAGCCACCGTCAGCAGGCCCAGGCCGGCTCCCTTGCTGTCTTCCGGGGCTTCCGCGCGCAGGGTTCTCTTGTATTCGCGTTTGATGTCGTCAATGGTCAGCGTGTGCAGATGCTCCAGTTTTTCGCGCAGCTGCTCGGCAACGTCGGTATGCACGGGATTGGCGCAATGCAGATGATAGCGGCCCGCTTCCGTGGAAATGCAGATCGAACCGTGCCTGACTTCGTTGTTGAACGCCGCCGAGTCGTCCCGCATATAGGCATCGACCGAGTAATGGATGATGTTCTGAGTCATTTCGATGAATGAAGAAAACAGCTTGCGTCGAGTCATGCCGGCCGCGCCCACCTGTTCGATGCGCATCTTTACCGCCTCCGAGACGGCAGTGATGATGGCCTGGGAGAAATAGCCTTCGTAGTAGAAGATGACATTGCGCCTTTCCGCCCACTGGCAGAATATGCGCCAATGCAGGCTATGGCTTGTGTTGCTTGTCAGAACGGGAAAGGTCATGGCTGGCAGTCAAGGCGAAGAATCAGGGCCGTGAGATCATCCCGGCGGGTGTGTGTTCCCTGGTATGCCTGGAAGTCCTCCATCAGCTGTTGCGTCAGATCGGGTATGGATAGGCCACGGTGGCGCCGCAAGGCCTGGCGCAGGCGGCGCTTGCCGTAGGAAATGTTCTTCGGGCCGCCGATCTGGTCGATCAGGCCGTCGGTACAACAGCACAGAATGGCGCCGGCGGCGAGCTCCGTGCGTTGGTTCGTCCAGGCCATGTCGACGCGTGTCTCGGCATAGCCGAGCCCGGTGCGTTCGCCCTCGATGTCCCGCACCTCTTCCAGCGTCGGCGACAGCAGGAACAGCGGCATGTTCGCGTGCGCGCTGGTCAGCGTCAGGCCGCCGTCCTCGAACCAGAAGAAGGCGGCGTCCATGCCATCGTTCGAATCGGCATGGTGGGTGGCGGAGTGCTGCCCGAGCGCCAGCTTGATGCTGCGGCTGACCTCGGCCATCAGGCGCGCGGGGTCGCGGGGGCCGTGCTGATTCAGCGCGTGCGTCAGTGACGACGAGGCGATCAGGGTGAGGAAGGCGCCGGGCACGCCGTGTCCTGTGCAATCGGCAATGGCGGCGAACCAGCCATCGTCGTAGCGCCGGAAATGGTAGAAATCGCCGCCGATGACATCGCGCGGCGCCCATACGATGCCGACGTCGGACAGGGTGGCGTGTATGGCGTTCAGGGATTCGCTGAGCATGGCGCGCTGGATGGTGCTGGCGTAGTCGATGCTCTGCATGATCTGGCGGTTCTTTTCCGCCTGCAGTTCCGCCAGTACGTGCATCAGGTCCAGGCCGGCGCCCACCCCGAGGAATCTGCCCTCGTCCACGATCATGAAACCGTCGGCCAGCGTCTTGTAGCCGGATTCGACGGCACGGGCGGCCAGCGTTTCGATGGGGGTGTCGGCCTCGACGATCAGCGGTGATTTGTCCATGAACGCGATGCTGCTCTTCTTTTCGTACAGCTCGCGGTAGTAGGGCTTGGACATCTGCGACATGAAAATGTTGCGGCTGATCAGGCCGATCGGACGGTCGTTCTCCAGCACAGGCAGGCTGATCAGTTCGCGATGGCGCCCGAACATCTGCAATACTTCGGCGTTGGTCTGGGTCGAGGTGATGGTCGGCACCTTGATGACCAGCAATTGGGCGGTCGGGCGTCCCAAAGCGGGTATGGATGCCGGTGATGCGCTGAATTTGTCGGTCACGGTGAGGGTCGGTGCGCGCAGAGGTACGAGACGGGTATCAGTGGGCAGCGCGTTTTTCCATGAAGTGTCCGCATGGTAGCCACATATCGTTACCGATTTGTGACTACCTGCCAAAGTGCCGGCCCCGCACCCCGGGGCGAGGTCACGCTGGGTTGCAGAGCTGCGGGAGCCGCGATATGTCCGGCATGTCTTCCAGATCCCACAGCGCGTCATAAAGCCCATCGGGATCCGCGATCCCGCCGGCGACGGACTCCATGAATTGCCGGCGCTGCATGTCTTCCGTCAAAGGGTTCTTTGCATGTCCGCGCGGGTAATGGACTTCGGCGCTTTCCACGATCGCCCCGTCCGCCATGGACAGGCGGATCTTGTCATAGGGCGCGAAAAGGGGATCTTCCTCGCTCTGTTCGTCCATGAGATGGCGGCGCGTCGCCTTCATCAGGGATTGCATGGCTTCCGACTGTATGTGGTCGGGCGTCAGTTGGGCAAATCCGGCGGTTTGCGAGACCAGGCCGCTCGCCACCGCGAACTCGACGCTGTACTTCGCCTGCAGGGCATCTTGCGGGGATTCATGGTGGGCCAGCGCCGCCTGCTTGCCGCCCAGCCAAACGTCGATTTCCTGGATGTCGCTCAGCCGGAGGCCACCCGATTCCGACAGGGAGGCCGCGGCGTCCACGAGCCGGTGGATGGAATAGCAGAGCGGATATTGCTTGATGCAAATGCCGTCTTCCAGGATGCGCCACGGCCGGTTTCCGGGGTCGAACCCGGAAGCGATGTCCACGTTGCCGTGCGGCGAGATCATCTTCAGAAAGCCGTTGTCGGCCTCCAGGGCACGGGGGGTCGCGGTGATGCCGGCTTCGGCCAGTTGTACCGCGAGCACCCCGGCGCTGGCCGCCCGGCCAGCGTGCAGCGCCTTGGTCTGCGTTCCGAAATTCACCGATGCGCCGCCGGTGAAGCTCGCGGCGATACCGATTGCGCGCCGGGCCGTTTCCGCCGGTATCTTCAGCAGATTGCACAGTGCGGCGGCCGCCGCGATGGCACCCAGCAGGCCGGTCGGATGCCAGCCCGTGCTGTGCAGCGAGTCGCGCTCACGGGAGACCAATTCACCGAGAACCTCGTAGCCGACCACCCATGCGCGCATGACATCGGCGCCGCTTGCCTTGATGCGTTCCGCTTCCGCCAGGATCGCAGGCAGAAGGACGGCGCTCGGATGGCAGCCCCAGATCACATCGTCCATGGCGAAGGCGTGCACGGCAGTGCCGTTGACGAAGGCGGCGTCGGTCGAGCGTGCGAGATGGGAGCTCGAAAGCAGCACGCTCGATCCCCCCGAGGACGATGTGTCCATATGGCCGATGGTCTGGTTGGCGGCGATCACGGCGGGGTCGGTGCGGGCCGCGATCATCAGGCCGATGGCGTTGATGATCCCGGTCCTGGCTGTTTCCATGGCCTTCGCCGGCACTTCCGCGCAGTTCGCGGCAAAGACTGAAAGTCCTTCGGTGAGGCCCATTCCGGCTTGTTCGTCTGTGTCGTGCATGATGCTATCCATTTCAGTATTGGCGGGTATGCGATTCAATTCAGGGCCTCGCCCGGGGCGTCCGCGCGGCGCGCAGGCCACAGGGTGGGCGAGGCCTGGGACGGGCGGCGGGTCAGCTTCCCGCAGCGCGCTGGGTGATGGAAGCCAGGCTGGCGTTCACTTCGATCAGCGCGGGCCCGTCGACTTTCATTGCGGCCTCGATGGCGGGAAGGATGTCTTCATCCTTCGCTATCGAGAATGCCTGGCATCCGAATGCCTGGGCGAATTGAACAAAGTTGGGGCCGGGCAGATCCGTCGCATGGCTGCGCCCTGGATACTGCTGTTCCTGGTGCATCCTGATCGTGCCCAGGCTGCGATTGTTGGATACGATGATTCTTACCGGAAGCTTGCGCTCGACCGCGATGGCGATCTCGGTTCCCGTCATCATGAAGCTCCCGTCTCCCACCAGGCAGACGACCGTCCTGTGAGGTTCGCGCATGGCGATGGCGATTGCGCCGGGAACCCCGTATCCCATCACGCCTGAAATGGTCGAGTAGAGCCTGCGCGGTCCCCCGAAGGGGAAATACCTGTATACCAGGGCGGCGGAAATACCGGCGTCGGGGACCATGCTCGTGGTTTCGGGCAGTGTCCCGGCCAGAGCGGCCAGCACATTTCCGAAGGCGACCCCATCATCGAAGCGCTGTGGCTTCCATACCTGCCGGGCGGCGGCATATCCGGCGAGCTTTTCCACCCACGCGCGGCGGCCGGGGGAGGGTGCCGTTCCTTCCGCGCCGACATCCAGCAGCGCCCGGACGACGCCGGGGCCGTAGCTTGCCATCCCGATGGTGGGCTGTATGTTCTTGCCTATCGTGCCGGCGTCCGCGCAGGCATGGACGAAAGGCTGCGTGGGCCAGGGGCTGGACGGGAAGCGATAGCCGAGTGTCGTCCAGTCGTTCAGGCGGGTGCCCAGCGCCATAATGAAGTCGGCCTCTTCGAACTGGGACAATTGTTCCGGCGTCGTGCCGATTCCCAGATCGCCCGCGCTGAGCGGATGCTGATTCGGGAAGACACCATGCCTGCGAAAGCCCACGGCGACCGGAACATGGTGCCGTTCGGCGAACCTTTGCAGAAGCTGGCGGTCTTCGTCGGTCGAGAACTCGCCGCCGGCGATGATCAGAGGGCGCTCGGCCCGGTCCAGCAATTCCAGGATCCGGGTGATCTTGTTCTGATCGGGAGCATAGGTGGTATGGGTGAATGCGGGGACCAGGTTCCGCGGCGGCTCCATGGGGATTTCCAGCAGGTCTTCCGGAATGGAGATGACCACTGGCCCGGGCGTGGGCTGCATGGCCACCGTGATTGCGCGGGTGATGACCTCGGGCAGGCGTTCCGGGTCCGTCACTTCGGCCACCCATTTGGCGATGCCGCCGAACATTTGCTGGTAATCGATTTCCTGGAAGCTGCCCCTGTTCAGTTGATTGCGGGGGACCTGGCCGATGATGAGTATCAGGGGCAGGCCGTCCTGCTGCGCGCTGTGCAGCGCGATGGACGCGTTCGTCGCACCCGGCCCGCGGCTGACCGTAAAGACGCCGGGCCGGCCGGCGAGACGGCCGTCCGCCAGCGCCATGAATCCGGCGGAGCCTTCGTGACGCGCGGTCACGGTATCGATGCTGCTGTCCGCCAGGGCGTCCAGGAGTTCCAGATAACTTTCACCGGGCATGCAAAATACCCGGTCTATGCCATTCAATTCCAACAGTGAAACCAATGTTCTGCCAGCTGTATGCATGGTGTTCTGCACCTCGAGGGTTCGTTGAATGAAACTGCGTTCTTGAATCCGGTTGCGGCGGCGCCGGAAGAGCGGCTGCGCGGCGGCATGCCGTGCCGCCGCTCATCGTGTCAGTGACGGTAAAAACGCTGGACGCTATGTCCGTACATTGTAGGTATAAACCACTAGGTGGACTCCTAGGTATTGTCCCTAGGGCGGCTCTGAACCGCCTCAGCCCCATTCCCGTTTGAATACCGAGTTGTACGAGAAACGTTCCGCCGCATGGGTGCTGATGGCGCATTCGATGAGTTCGCCACGCCGGTTGAGGTAGAAGCGCGTCACCTTGAGGCCCGCGGCGCCGGGGTGGGTGGACAGTTCGCGCGCCATGGTGGCGTCCAGCGTGACCGCGAGGATTTCCTGTTCGACTGTGAAGACTTGTTCACCGAACTGTTCTTCTATCAGGGAGTGCACGGCCTGGTGCAGGTTGCCCGCAAGTCCTTTCAAGGCCCGGAAGGGCGGCGCGAGCCAGATTTGCGTATGGGCGATCGGCAGAGGGTTGTCCGGAACGAACCGGCGCCCATGCACATGCAGCCAGACTTCGCCGGGAGAAGTCCGCAGAAACCGGGCGGTATCCGGATCGAGCGTCTCGCGGGCGCTGCGGTCGATGCGCAGCGAGGTATCGGTCGCGTACTGGTACAGGTCGCCGACCGCCCCCATCTGCTGGCGATAGCCGCGCTGGGATTTCGAGGCGATGACGGTGGTGCCTATCCGGGCCTGACGACTGACGACCCCCAGCTCCACGAGCCGCTTCAGGGCTTCGCGCGCGGTGAAGCGGCTGACGCCGAACTGTTCGCACAGCTCGAACTCCGTGGGCAACAGGTCCCCTATCTTGAAGATCCCGCTTTCTATTTCAGTGAGCAGCGTCTGGGCGAGTTGGACATACTTCGGCTGAGAAACGTGGACGGAGGACTTCTTCATGCAGGTCGTCGTAAAAGATACCGGAAGGCCAGAGTACACGAGCTAGGCCGGAATTGCACAAAGCCCGGCCTCGGGACGGCACCGGTTCATGGGCTGAGGCGCTTCTTCCATCCTCGCCAGCGTGAACGGGACTTAAGGATGCTCTGAACAATTCACCGCACCGCATGCATCCCTGGATTCGGCCGATCTGCCGCGTTGCAAATGCTCGCGATAGCGACGGCTATCGCTGCGCTTTGCGCCTTGCATCTCATTCCGACCCAGGGCGCCTGCTTACCGCTCGAATCATTCAGAGCATCCTTAAATGACGCCCGCCTGTTCGAATTCGTGGATCTCCCGCTCTGAAAAACCGGCCTGCTTCAGCAATTCGTGGTTGTGCTGGCCCATGGCCGGCGCCGGCCGCAGCGGATGGTTGCCCGCCCGCACCGGAGAGGCCACGCTGCGCACCGGCCCGGACGGATGCTGCAGTTCGATCACCCTGTGCTGCTCGCGTACGAAGTCGTTGTCCAGCGCCTGCCTGACGTCGAACACGGGGGCCGCCGGCACGCTGCCGGAAAACCGTTCCATCCATTCGCCGGTCGTGCGTGTCACCAGTACCGCTTCGAGTTCCCGGTTGAGTTCCCCGCGATTGGCCAGCCTGTCGGAAAAGCTGCGATATTCAGGTTTCTGCGCCCAGTCGGGGCGTTCGATTTTGTTGCACAGCACACCCCAGAATTTTTCCTTGTTGCACATGATGAATATCCAGCCGTCCTTGGTGGGGTAGAGCTGGCTGGGTGTGAGCGAAGGGTGGGTCGAACGGGGCTCGCGCCCCAGCACCACGCCCGCATTCAGGTACCAGGTTGCGACATACGCAAGATTATGCAGGGCGACATCAAAAAGGGATACATCGATATCGCGCCCGATTCCCGTGGCGCGGGCCCCTGTGACACCGGCCAGCAGCCCCATGGCCGCTGTGGTTCCGGTCATGAGGTCGATCATGGACAGCCCCATGCGGGCGGGCGGGCCTTCCGGTTCCCCAGTCAGGGATAGATAGCCGGCTTCGGACTGCATCAGGTAATCGTACCCGGGCCAGGCGCTGCGCGAACCGCTGCGCCCATAGGCCGAAAGATGGGCGCACACGATCTGCCGGTTGACCGGCGCAAGGCTGGCGTAGTCCGCGCCCAGCTTCTTCGGAAGATCGCCGCGCAGGTTGTTGAACACGGCGTCCGCCTTGCTTGCCAGGCGCCGCAGTATGTCCTGGCCCTGCGCCGTCTTCAGGTCGACCGTCATGCTTTTCTTGTTGCGGTTGAACGACTGGTAGAAGTGGCTGTCGTTGTCGCCGAAGTAGTGGGGGCCGACGTGCCGGCCGACATCGCCGCCGTCGGCCTTGTTCTCGATCTTGATGATTTCGGCGCCCAGGTCGGCCAGGTGCTGGGTGCCGAAGGGGCCCGCACCGTACTGCTCGATCGCGATGACGGTCAGGCTGGCGAGGGGCAGGGCATCGGCCGTGGAACTGCTGCTCATATCCTGTTTCTCTCTATCAGCTGGCGGGCGATGATGATCTTCTGGAGTTCATTCGTACCTTCGCCGATCACCAGCAGCGGCGCATCCCGATACAGGCGCTCCACGTTGTATTCGCGGGAATAGCCATAGCCTCCGAATATCCTCATGGCTTCATGGGCATTCTCGAAGCCGGCCTCGGTCGCCGTCAGCTTGGCCATCCCGGCTTCCATGTCGCAGCGCTGCCCCTGATCGAAGGCGTGCGCGGCGGCGTCCACCAGCAGGCGCGCCGACTGGGTGCGGGTCGCCATTTCCGCGAGTTTCAGCTGGATCGCCTGGTGCTCGCATATCGGCTTGCCGAAAGTCTTGCGTATCTGGGAATAGGACACGGCTTCGTTCAGCGCCGCCTGCGACAGCCCGAGGCCGCGCGCGGCCACATTGATGCGGCCCAGTTCCAGCCCGCTCAGGATCTGCTGCAATCCGTTGCCTTCGACGCCCCCGATCAGGCACGCAGCGGGTACGCGGTAGTTCTCGAAGCTCAGGGCGCAGGTATCGATGCCGCGGTAGCCCAGCTTGTCCAGCTTCTTGCTGACGGTATAGCCTTCCCCCTTCTCGGCGATGAACAGGCTGATGCCCTTGTGGCGCGGCTGCGCCTGCGGGTCGGTCTTGACCAGCAAGGCCAGGCAATTGCCGTAAAGGCTGTTGGTGATCCACATCTTCGAGCCGTTCACGACATATTCGTCGCCGTCGCGCACGGCGACCGTGCGGATGGCCTGGAGATCGGTGCCGCAGTCCGGTTCGGTCAATCCCACTCCGCCCCTGAGTTCCCCGCTGGCCAGGCGCGGCAGGTAGTCCGCTTTCTGCTTGTCTGTGCCGAAGCGCTGTATCGCCATGGCCATGATCAGGTGGGAATTGATGATGCCCGAGATCGACATCCAGACCACCGATATGCGTTCGATGATCTTGGCGTAGGTCCGGGCGCTCAGGCCCAGGCCGCCGTATTCCTGCGAAATCATGCAGCCGAACAGTCCCATTTCCTTCATTTTTTCGACAATGGCTTCGGGGTACTTGTCGTGGTATTCCAGGTCGTGGACATGAGGCTGGACCTCCACCGCCAGAAAGCGGTCCAGCATGTCGAGTATCAGCGCTTCCTGATCGGCGTCGTGCCGTGCCGCTTCATTCATCATCATTATTCATTGCCTTTCTGGTTTAGAAGTGTCAGTAATTCCGTTGCGTCATGGCTTTCGATGTTCAGTAATGCCTCGATGATCTGATCCGCCCGGGCAGGCTCCAGTATCCCCGCGGTGTTCTCCCGGTACTTGACGAGGATGTCGGCGTTGCCGATGGGCCGTGTTCCGGCGCCGCGGTTCACGGATTCGCGGTGCGAAAGCCGCGAACCGTCCGCCAGTTCAAGCTCGACTTCCCCGGAGAAGTACCGTGGGAAGTCGGCGTCGGGGTCCGCCACGCATTCCACCTTGCGGGCCAGGGCCACCGTCTCGGCATCGGTATAGGCTTCCCTGTCGAGCGCCTTCAGATCGAAGCCGCCGAATCTCAGGGCCCTGGCCACCGCGTACGGGATGCTGAACTGGGCCTCGTAGCCGTTGTCGGGCGCCTTCTTCGCCTCGACCGGTTCGCATACGGTCTTCATGACGCCCGCGGGGACCTTGGCCACGATGCGTCGCAGCGCCTTTACGTCCACCTGGCGCGACAGCGCCGCCGCCGCGTCGATGCAGGCGTGCGTGAAATGGCATGCGGGTATGGGCTTGACGGCGACATTGAGCAGTTCCCAGGTTTCGCCCAGCGAGGCGACTTCCTGTACGAGCTGGTCCGCCGGGAAATCCTGCCCCAGATGGCTTTTGTACAGACCGAAACGCCCTTCGTAGGCTTCCCGGGGCCCGACGAATCCATGGCGGGCCAGGGTTGCGGCGGTGATGCCGGCCTGCGCGGCCCAGCCGGGATGAATGCGCTTGGTCCAGGCGCCGTCCTGCAGAAATTCCAGGCTGCCGGAGGCCATCGACAGTACGATGCCCTGTGCATGGGTCTGCTGGCCGGCATCCAGCCCTTGCAGATGGCCGGCCGCGACGGCGCAGCCGAACGCGCCGATGAGGCCGGTGGGATGAAAGCCGACTTGATGGAAGGCCCCGCCAGCCGCGCTGGCCAGGCGGGTGATGACCTCCACCCCAAGCACGTAGGCGGCCAGCATGGACGCGCCGGATGACCGCAGCATCGAGCCCTGGGACAATACCGTCGGCAGCACGGACGTCGACGGGTGCACGACGCCGCGCGGATGTGTATCGTCATAGTCGAGCCCGTGCATCAAGAGCGCGTTCATGACCGCGGCATCGCGCGCCGACAGGCCCACGCCCATGCCGATCACGGGTACATCCGCGGCGCCTGCGCTCAATTCGCGCAGCGCATTCAGGGTGACCCGGCTGAAGTCGTAGGTTGTCGAGGCGAACGCGATGCCCACTGCGTCGAGCATCAAATGCATCCCGCGCGTCCGTACCTCTTCGGGAATGTCGCGGATCGAGAAAGCCGCTGCGTGCTCGCCTATCCTCCCGGACAGCGATGTCTGCGTAGAAATTGTGTCCACGATTGCCTCGTCAGTGATGGTGTCTGGAAACCCGGTCTTTGGCCGTAATCCCGCCGCATTCAGCCTTGTTGATCCCGCCGCGCCACGAGAAACGTCCGCTCGAAGGACATCACCACCGCTTCGTCCTGGTTCCTGGCGGTCGTGCGCACCGTTACGATCCCCTGGGAAGGACGGGACTTGGATTCGCGCTTGGCAATGACCTCGGATTCCGCGTAGAGCGTGTCCCCCGCGAATACGGGATGGGTCAGCGCCACTTCCTTCCAGCCCAGATTGGCGATGGCCTGCGCGCTCACATCGTTCACGGTCATGCCCACCACGATGGCCAGCGTCAGAGCGCTGTTGACCAGCATCTGGCCGAACTCGGTGCCGCTCGAATAGGCCTTGTCGCAATGCAAGGGATGGGCGTTCATCGTCATGAGCGAAAACTGGATATTGTCGTGCTCGGTGATCGTGCGTCCCGGCCGATGTTCGTAGACGTCTCCTATGATGAATTCCTCGTAGTAGCGGCCATAGCGGGCACGGTAGCGTTGAGGGCCTAGTTCTTCAGGTGTCAGCATGTTTCTTCCAGTCGTATAAAGGCCGGAGGTCGCGCGGCCGCGACCCCGTTGCGGCGCATCAGTTGGACAAGTCCGCCTCTCGGGCGACCTTGCTCCATTTCGTCAAATCCGAGTCGATCAGCGCGCCGAACTGCGCGGGCGTGGACGGCGTGGGTTCCAGCGCCGCATTGCGCAGTCTTTCGGATATGTTCTCGTCCGCCAGGAGGCGGGTCACTTCCGTATTCAGCCTGTCGACGATGGCGTCGGGCGTGCCGGCGGGTGCGAACAGGCCGAACCATGATGCCGCGTCCAGCCCATCGATGCCGGCTTCCGAAAAAGTGGGAACATCGGTAAGGCTGTGATGGCGGCTGGCGGCGGGCACGCCCACGCCGCGGATTTTTCCATCATTGATGAAGGGGGCCGCGGTACTTACGGAGATGTAGGCCGCGGGTGTCACGCCCGCCATCAGATCGACCACGAACTTGCCGCTGCCGGACGCATAGGGCACATGCAGCCACTGCATGCCGGCATTCAGGCGCAATAGTTCCCCCGCCATGTGGGCGGTGCTGCCCACCCCGGGCGTGGCGAACGATACCCTCGATGACTGGAGCTTCGAGTAATCGATGAGTTCCTTGATGTTGTTTGCGGGGATCGAAGGATGGATCGCTACGACCAAGCCGACATCGGCCAGTTTGGATACGGGTTTGAGATCTTTACGCGTATCGAAGGGAAAGTCGGCGTTCAAGGCGGGGGCGATGACGATCGTGCCGTCATATCCCAAGAGCAGCGTGTAGCCGTCCGGTTGTGCCCGGGCCACCGCTTGGCTGCCGATGACGCCGGTGGCTCCCGGCCTGTTCTCGACTGTAACGGTCTGCCCCAGGCTGGTCGAAAGGCCCTCCGCAATGATGCGCCCCAGTGCGTCCGCGGAACCGCCCGCGCCGAACGGCACGACCAGCCGTATCGGTTTTTCCGGGTATGCCGCCAGCGTCGATGATGGCACCGCCATCCAGCCGGATACCAGCAGTGCAAAGCAGGCGAACAAGCCGGCCCGTTTTCCTTTTTTCATGTCTCGCCCCTTTTTTTAGCGCCATCGGCGCGGATTGGATTCGCTCAGGCCCAGGCCCGGCGGGTTGCGGCAGTCTTCATATGTCCAGTACCAGGCGCTCGCCGCGGGCGCCTGAGCAGCAGAGCATCATTACTTTGTTCGATGCCCGTTCTTCCGGGGTCAGGACACTGTCCCGATGCTCCGGTACACCTTCCAGCACGGCGGTTTCACAGCTGGCGCACAGCCCTTCCTTGCAGGAGTAGGGCACATCGATTCCCGCGTCCAGCAAGGTATCCAGAATGCTTTTTCCCTCCGGTACCGCCAGCTCGATGCCCCGGCCGGCCAGATAGACGGAGAATCCGCCCGATGCGGCCGCCTGTTCGTTCGCGAAGCGTTCGATATGCACATGGCTGGCCGGCAGTTCGTGCGTTGCTTGCAGAAAGGCATCCAGCATGCCCTGCGGGCCGCAGCAATAGAAATGGCTGTCGCGCGGTGCGCGGTCGATGATTGCCCGCATGTCGGGGCGCGAGCCGTTGCCGGCATCGTCGAAATAGGTGGATACGCTGCCTTCGCCCGAACCCCGCTCGAGATCATGCAATTCAGCCAGGAAAGCTGCATGGGCGTGCGTGCGCGCACCATAATGCAATTCCCAGGAGGCGCCGATTTCGTTCAGACGCTGCACCATGCTCCACACGGGAGTGATGCCCACGCCGCCGGCAAACAGGACCGTATGCGCCGCCGTCTCGACCAGCGGGAAATCATTCTTTGGCCCTTCCGCGTCGAGCACGGCGCCGGAGTCGATGGTGTCGAACCAGCAGGCCGAGCCGCCGCGGCTGTTCTCGGCCCGGTTGACAGCGACGACATAATTGCCCGCCCGGCCCGGCGCGCCGCATAAGGAATAGCTGCGCCTCAGGCCGTTGGGCAGGTCGAATGTCAGGTGCGACCCCGCGGAATAGGGCGGCAGCGCCGGGCCGCCGTTCATCAATCCCAGTTCATAGACCCGGATCGTGCTGGCCACCTGCTTGACGGAACGCACTGACAGTTTCATGGGAGTCTCACTGACGGGGCACACCAGCCTGGGTGAGGGCGTCGCCCCACTTGCTGAACTCAGTCACCAGGAACTCGCTGAATTCTTCCGGAGTGGACAGCGTTACCACGGAACCCAGTGCATTCATGCGTTCGATCACCTCAGGCGAGCTGAGAGCCTCGCGCAGGCCGGCGTTGAGTTTCTTCACGATGTCCTCGGGTATGCCGGCCGGACCGACGACACCCAGCCACGCGGCCATGTCGAACCCGGACACTCCTGATTCGTCCAGCGTCGGGATGTCGGGCATCGCACTCATGCGCGAGGCGGTGCTGACGGCCAGCGGACGTACCCTGTTGGCCTGGATCTGCGGCGCAACGGCCACCGAGGTGTCGAATATGAAATCCACGTCGCCCGAGATCACAGCGACCATGGCTTCCGAGCTGCCCTTGTAAGGAACATGCATGTACTCGGTGCCTGTTTTCGTAGCAAAGGTCGCCGAGATCAGATGGCTGGTGGAACCCTGGCCCAGGGTGGCATAGTTCAGATCCCCGGGTTTGGCCTTTGCGGCCTGCAGCAGTTCCTGCACTGACTTGTAGGGGGAGTCCGTCCGGACTGCCATGATGTAGGGCAGATCGGCCACCTTGCTTATCGCGGTGAAGTCCTTGGTCGGGTTATAGCGAATGGTCGAAGCATAAAGATTCGGGTTGGTGGACAAGGGGCCATTGGCGGATATCAGAAGCGAATAACCGTCCGGGGCCGCGCGTACTACGTCAGTGGCGCCAATACTGCCCGCCTGGCCCGCCTTGTTT
Source organism: Alcaligenaceae bacterium (assembly GCA_013416455.1). Classification (GTDB taxonomy): domain Bacteria; phylum Pseudomonadota; class Gammaproteobacteria; order Burkholderiales; family Burkholderiaceae_B; genus Yanghanlia. Next base: position 187,200 of record JACCES010000006.1, read on the forward strand.
TCAACGACGACGTTCCAGTTGTATAGCTGGCCCAGTCTTTCGGCAATCAGTCTGGCCACCGTGTCAGTGGCCGTGCCCGGCGGGAAGCCGACCATGAGCCGTATGGGTTTGTTGGGGTAAGAATCCGCCGCCAGAGCCGGCGGGACGGTTGCTGCCAGGGAGCATGCCAATAGCATCCCGAACGCCGTTTTGAATCCATGCATGCTTAGTCTCCTTATTGGGTTTACTTCTTGGTATATTTGTATGGACAATACACCAATTATGGGAAGGTATTTACACCTTGTCAAGCAAGAATGTGATGCGGTACTGCTGTTTCCAGAGGATCTGGATTTCGCACCGTAACTGATGCCGGGGGCCGTGGCAATCGGTTGTCGCCCCCAAGACTGGCATGGGGGCCACCGGCATGAAAGGAATCTTCGCTATCGGTCGACGGGGGGCGGCGGCGCCATCAAGCGCGGGGATAGCGCAGCATCAGAACCTCGGCCCCCTCGGGCCCGGCCTGAAGCAGCAGGGGCGCTTCATCCGGCGCCACATAGAAACAGGACCATCGGGGAAAGACACCATCATCCTGAAGCAGGCTTCCGGTGGCCACCATCAGTGTGACGCCCCGGCCAAGCGAGCCGTCGATGGATAGCACAGAGGCGTCCGGCGCCAACCGGAGCAGGCAGACAGCCAAGCCATCTTCATGTTCGAGTGCGGTTTCCAGGGAGTTGTCGGTTCGCTGGGCCAATGCCTCGGGCGATGAAAGATGGATCTGATCGACCACCTCGTTCCTGCGGCGCCCCGGCCGCATGCGGCTGCGGGCGGCCGGCAGGTACTGGGCGCCCGTTTCATCCGCGGATGCCCGGAAGGTGAAATAGGCCAGACCTTCCTCCCGTGCTTCGATGGGCCCGTATCCGGTGCAGGCGGCCGCAAAGTGGACGCCGAGCGGCGCCATTTCATGCCTTCCCAGCAACCCGCCACCGGCGGCGACCACCTGAAACTGATCGACGTAGTGGAAATGGGGCCTGACGATGGCGCCGGGTTCCTGTTCGACCAGGAATGCCTGAGGTTCACGCGGTTCGCCCGGCGTGGGATCCGTGTATACGGTTGCCCCGGGATCGGTCAGCGTCGACGAATCAAGCGGCGAGGGCGAAGGGCCGAAATAGTGGCTGCGCCAGACGCGGTGGTTTTCCGCCGTGGTGCGAGCGAACCGGCTGGACTGCGCCTGGGCATGGGTGGCTGCAAACATCAGGCTTACCTACATTTACACTGAATGTTAATTAAATGTTTGTACGGATAATTAATCGTCAGTGCATGATAAAAGGATGCGTTCCACCCTGTCAATGCACCCGGCTCAGGTCAGGCGAAGCCTGCGCGGCGTGGGGGCATTTTTTGTCGCAGGGCCGTCAAAACAGCTGCCGCTGCAGAAACGGCCAGCCGAACAGCAGGGCCATGAAGACGATGGGCAGCCACCATCCCGGGCGGCCGGCCCGATACAAGGCGACCGAGCCGACCACGGTAATGGCGAGAAAGATCCCGGCCATGATCACCAACTGAAGCACTTCACCCGACATGCGCTATTACTCCTCGATGCAATAGCGGAAATTTAACATTCGGGCGGATTCCGTATGCGGCGGCCGACAGCGGTTTCAGCCGGAGCGTCCGCGCGGCGGGGGGGGGCCGGCCCGCTCGAAATCAGTCGGCGAGCCGCTTGTACTTTTTCAACACTTCTTTGAGACGGTCATGCGGGATGGCCGAGAAGGTATAGTCGTCGCGGCCCTTCATGGTTTCGGCGGCGATCATGGCGTTGATGACGGCTTCTTCGGTTGCGTGAGCCGTTGCTTCGAAGAGCGGATCCATGGTGTCGTTGGACACCATCTGTATCGTGACGTCGTCGCGGCGGCTGAAGGCGCCCGGGTTGGCCGTCGAGAACGCCAGGAAGATCTCGCCGCTGCCGTTGCCGCCATAGCCGCCGGTGCGGGCCAGGCCCATGGGGACGCGGCGCGCCAGGCGTTTGAGCTGGTGCGGCAGCAAAGGCGCGTCGGTGGCGATGATGACGATCACCGAACCGGTTTCCGGCGGGGACCGCATCATCGAGGCGGCCGGGTTCTCTTGCAGCGTTTCCCGCCCCACCGGCACCCCGGCGATCATGAGCCCGTCAGGCGTACCGAAGTTCCCTTGCACCAGCGCGCCGACGGTGTAGCCGCCTTGTTCGCCGGGCAGTTGCCTGGACGCCGTACCGGTGCCGCCTTTGAATCCGAACAGAAGCATGCCGGTTCCGCCGCCGACATTGCCTTCGGCGACCGGCCCGGGCGCCGCGCTGTCCAGCGCTTCGTAGACATGCTGTTTCTTGACGTGCATACCGTTGATGTCGTTCAGGATGCCATCATAGGTTTCAGCGACCACCGGAAGCAGAAAGTAGAGGTCGCGGAACAGCCTGGGGCCGGCAAGGTCGTTGTCGGACAGCCAGGAAATCGTCGCGTCCCTTACCAGCCCGGCGCTATGTGTATTGGTGATGAGAACCGGGCCTTCGAGGAACCCGCTTTCCTCCACCCAGGTCGTGCCGGTCATTTCACCGTTGCCGTTCAAGGAATACCAGCCCGCGAACACGGGGTCGTAGGTTTTGCCGCGCGGCAGGATGGCCGTCACGCCGGTGCGTATGGGACCTTTCCCCACTTCCAGCTTGCCGCTGCCTTCGACGATGGTGGAGTAGCCGACGGTGACGCCGCTGACGTCGGTGATCGCGTTCTCGGGCCCGGGTGTTCCGACGAAGGGTATGCCCAGATCGCGTGCGCGGGGCCGTTCGGACGCGCCGGCCGGGCTTGCCGGGACGGCCAGAATGATGCCCAGTAGGCCGGCGGCCATCATGCTTTTCAACAGAATGCTCATATCGGTCTCTCCTTGCCGTTCGTAAGGCGTAGCGGGCCTTTCCGCCCTTGTTCCTGAGGTGGGCGGGAATCAGAATGCCCATGCCAGGCGAAGGCCCGGGCCGCTGGGAATAGGGAAGACTTTAGGCCGATGTGTGTGAAAGCGCATAATGCTGTTGTCTCACACAATCATGATGGCGTCTCAAAGAGAGCCGGCGCGGGCCCGCAACCCGCTTTCGCGCAATGGAATCAGCAACCGGGCGTGTTCAGCTTTGGCCGTTCGTGGAATTCGGCACGAAAGCATCCGAGAAGCAATATTCTTCGCCCAGGCCGTGCGACAGAAAATCGGGTACCGCGGCCTTGACCATATGCACCGAACCGCAGACATAGATCTCGTGGCCGCTCAGGTCCGGATGATCAGCCAGCAAAGCCTCGTGCACCAGGCCGCGCCGCCCCGTCCAGGGATCATCATCCGCCAGCCCCGAGAGCACCGGCACATAAGTGAAATTATCGTGTTCAGCCTGCCAGTGCGCGAGTTGCTTCTGTAGATAGAGATCATCCTCTGTACGTACGCCCCAGTACAGCTGGATGGGCCGGCGCACGCCGCGCCGGAAGGCATCCTCGAGAATGCTCTTGATCGGCGCAAAGCCCGTGGCGCCCGCAATCATCAGAATGGGGCGCTGGCTGTCGCGCAGCGTGAAACGGCCGATCGGCCCTTCGAACTCGATCTCGTCGCCCACCCGCATGTGTTCGAACACATGCGTGGTGAAATGCCCGCCTTCGACCCGGCGCACATGCAACTCAATGATGCCGTCGTCAGGCAAAACGGGCCGGGCCGGATCGGGGGGCGCCTTGGCAAAGGAAAAAGAACGCTTGGCGCCATCATCGAGGATGATGTTGATGTATTGACCCGCGTGGTAGCTCAAGACCTTGCCCGATGGCAGCGTGATGAACAGGCGCATCAGTTCCGGCGTGAGCCGCTCCATGCGCTGCACCCGGCCTTGCCAGTGCTGGAGCGCCTGCGTCTGGTCGGGCGCCAGCGATGCGACGCCCTCAACCTCGAACTCAACGTCTTCCAGTGCGACGGCACAGCACATCAGGGCCTGGCCGCGCGCGCGCATCGCCGGCGTCAGTGCCGCTTCTTGGTAAAGCCCCAGATCGACACGCCCATTGAGCACCGTGCAGACACAGACCCCGCAGCCACCCGAGCGGCAGTCGTAGGGCAGGGCCAGGTCGGCGCGCAGGCCGGCTTCGAGCAGGGTTTCGTCGGCGCGGGCCACGGCGCGCGCGGGCCCTGGGTGGATGGTCAGGCTGTATGCCGCGTCGGAACGACGGTGCAGTTTCAACCACGGCAGCGCGACGCCCACCAGCGTCAGCCCAGTGGCCAGCGCCCAGACCAGGCCTGAATGACCTTCCTGTATGAGCGGAAACACAGGCAGCAGGAACCAGTCCAGGGAGAGCTCCAGGGGCGTGGTGTGCAGGTCGGCCGGGCCCTGGCTGGAGACCGGCGCGGCGATGGATACCGCCACGAGTGTCAGCATCAGAGCCAGCGCCATGGGCCGTGGCGGCTGCGTGCTGGCCTTGGTCACGCGCTGCACGTGTATCCACATCAGCAACAGCAGCAGCAGGGGCACGCCTATATGCACGAAGACCAGCAGCGAAAAAAGGCGGTTGGTGACGTGCTCGGGAAGAATGAAGTTGCGGATCAGCCGGCCGTCGAAGCCCGGCAGCCAGTCCAGCCATTCAAAACTGGCCTGCGTGACGAACTGCGCCAGGCGGTCCCAGGGCAGCATGAAGCCATTGATCCCGGAAGCATAGGTCAGCCATATCAGGCCGACGCCGGTGACCCAGGAAAACGCCCGGAAGCCGCGCAGGCGATCGAGCGCGAAGTAGCGCAGCATATGCAGCAGCATGGTCAGCACCATGGCGTCGGAGCCATAGCGATGCAGCCCGCGCATCACGCTGCCCAGACCCCAGGCGCCGTGGGAGACCGCTTCCACGGACCGATAAGCGCCTTCTACACTGGTGTCGAAAAATGCATAAAGCACCAGGCCGGTAATGGCGATCACCCAGAACAGGAAGAAGGAGATCTTGCCCAGATGATAAAAAGGGTTCAGGCGGTTGCCGAAAGCACGGTTGAATACGGCTTCGGCGGCCATGAATCCGGCCCGCAATGCGCGCTGCACGAGGCTTATCATGCCGTACCGTCCCGTTGTTGCCGAGCGGGTATGGCCGCAGCGCCCCGCATGGCACGGACAACCACCAGAACGAACAGCAGGCCGCCGACAATGGCCAACAGCCCGCCCACGCCCATCAGGCCCATACCCGCGATTTCGCCGCTGCTGCGCAGCACCTGCTCGGCGCCGGCCACCTTGCGCTGCACACCGTAGCCGCCCGACCACATCAGGCCGATGATATGCAGCAGTTGCCCGCTACCGTATAGCCAGGGCTGCAGCAGTGCCGTGCGACCGGAGGGCGCGGCATAGCCGAGCCTGGGCAACAGCCAGTAGATCATGCCCATCAGGGCCAGCGTAACGCCCACTATGCTGCCGTGATAGTGCGCCGGAATGCGCACGTTGCTGCCGTTGATGGTCAAGCCGATCAGGCCGCCGGCCACAAACAGCAGCAGCGACGTCAGGACCGCTGCCCGCAGTGGCCGCAGCTCGGGCGCCAGTCGCCGCAGCGGCGCAAGGCCCAGCAGCACCGCCAGCATCAGGGGGGCAATGGCCATCCCGCCGCCCAGGCGCATCGCCCAGGTGTGCATGTTGCGATGTTCCACGCTGCCGATGTCGTACATCAGATAGGCCAGCGGCGTAACAAAGACGCCCACCAGCGCCAGCGAGAACAACAGCAGTACGATGCGTGGACTGAGTGGCACCTGGCCGCCGCATGCTTGTACCAGGACCAGCCACGACACCAGCATGAGCAGCGTCCAGGTGAATTGCAAGGCATGGCCACCGCCCCAGTAAAGAATTTCATAATGGGCAACGGCGGGCAGACCGGCGGGCATCACCACCAGAGACCAGCCAAAGGCCAGCAGCGCCACTGCCGCCGCCACGGCACTGGCGTGCAGGCCGAAACGCAGGGCGCCCGTGCCGTCCACCGCCGGCCCGATGGGAACCGTGCAGAGCATGGTCAGCAAGACGAGCAGAAGACCGCCAGCGGCAAAAACCAGCAGGGCGATACGAAAGGTGGCGCTGTCTATCATGGGAATGTAGTTGGCCATGATGGCGGGGCCAGAATCAACGAAGGGCGCCAGGGCCATGCCCAGGGCTCCCGCGGCGCACAGCGCCCATGCAAACTGCGTGGCCAGACGATTCACCGGTGTGATGGCGGGTTTCAGGTTGAGGCTCCACAGCGCACCGGCGACGGCAACGAACCATACGAGAACCGATAGATCGACGTGCACCACCAGTGCCACCCGAAAGAAATCACCCCCGGGCAGCAGCGTATTGATTCCGGGCGTGCGCGCCAGCACCAGCAGCACGGAAAACAGGCCCGAGCCGATCAGCGCGAGCAGCGCCAGCCACAGCCAGGCGCGCGCCAGCCGGCGACTGCCTGCCGTTATCCCCGGCAACACATAACGTGCGGGAGTGGAAGCCGTAATGTGGCCCATGCCATCGTGAGCCGATACCGTATGTGTATTCATCGCAGGACTATGCCGCCTTTTTCAGCATCGAAGTCAATGACCAGAACCTGGCCGGGCGCCAGCTTCACGCTGGCCTCATGTTCGTAGACCCGCGCTCCCGGTCGCACATCATCGTTGAAGCGCACACTGATGCGCTGCTCGCCCGCGGACACCGCCAATCGCTCGTAAATGGCCGCGGCGCCGTCCTTGGACAGACCACCGGGCTCGGCGACGCGCTTGAGCATCCGGGTACCGTTGACATGGACTTCCATGCTCAGCGGCGAGCGCTCGCGCGGGCACCGCACAGGGTCGCGCATGTTGGGCGGCAGTTCGGCCAGTTCTTCGTCGGTCAGCCGCCGGCATTCGCCGACCGGCTGGCCCAAACGCGCAACGCTGACCTTGATCAAGGCCTGGTCCTTGCCAAGCGGGTGATAGGGCGGCCATTGTGTGAATACGCCAATGAACAGGCCGAACAGACCATAAAGAAGGAGCTGCCCCAGCCACCGGACGGGACCGGGAGGGTTGGCCTGGATTGCGGTAACGAGAGGCTCAGTGGACGGTTTCATCAGCGTTCATGCTCACATGGGAAGACATGGCCTGCACCCGTACCCGTTCCCGCAGGCTCTGCAATGCCTTGTCCAGCAGATGCTCTTCACCGGGTCCCGCAAAAGCCAGTTGCAAGTGCCCGACCGCTACGCGGGCACGTAGCCGCGGCTCACGCTGACGCATCAGGCGTTGCGCCATCCAGCGTTCCCCCAGGCGAAATTCGCAGCCGCCTTCACGACAGGCGGCTACCAGTACGCCAGCCGCGCCGTTTCGCACGGCGTATTCGACAAAGGATGGGGGCAGCTGCCCCGCGCAAAGCAAGCGGATGACGCTCAGATCGGTGCCGCGCAAATTGGCGTCGGATGAACCGTGGCGGCACGAAAACACCACTATCGGGCGCGCTGCCGTCGAACTCGTCAATTGAGTGTCCAGACGCTGGCGCAGAGCGTCGATGGACGGCTGAGGCATGTCGATGCCGGTGACCAGCCGCTGGACCCCGCGAAACGGCGTCGACGATGGGCAGGCGCCGGCGCAGATCCCGCAACCCAGGCACAGACCGGCATCCACCTGTGCGATCAGATGACCCGGGCGTCTGTCGGGGTGGGGCACCATGGTCACCGCCGCATAAGGGCAATCGGCAAAACACCAGCTGCACCCGCTGCAATTGTCTGCATCGACCACAGCGATGGCGGCATGTGGCGCCCGTGACAAAAAGGGCAGGGACAGCAGCGCCAGTACGGCGCCCCCAGCCAGGGCCAGGGTAAAACCCGGGGAGGTGGCGTCGGTAAGCGGGTGCAGCCAAAGCAGCAGCCAGTCAAGACGCAATCCCGCCGGCACCTGATCCAGTGCGGCCGGCGCGTGGCTGAGCACCGGGCGTGCCAGTGCCAGCAGGGCCAGCACCAGAATCAAGCCAAGCGTCAGGCGTCGTGGCGGCAGCATGGAGACATGCGCCAGGCGCTGAATGTGGAACCACAGACTGAACAGCAGCAACAGAGGCACCCCCACATGCACAAAAATGAACAAGGAAAACATCCGGTCGCTGAATGCGGCATGCGAAAGGAAGTTTCGTGCCAGCGGCGATGCCAGCAACGGCAGCGCGTCCAGCCATTCGGCCGTGGACTGCGCCGAATACTGGCCCAGCTCGTCCCAGGCCAGCCAGAAACCGCCGATGGCGCTGATGAAGCAGAACGCCAGCGCAGGCACGCCCGTCAACCAGTGAAAACGGCGTATGCCATGTGCGTGACCGTGCAGCCATTCACGCAAGATATGCAAAAACACCACCAGCATCAGCAGATCCGCGGCATAGCGGTGCAGGCCACGCAGCAGGCGCCCCAGCCCGAGCGGCAGATGCGCCAGTCTTTCGACCGAATGCCAGGCGCCATTGACCGAGGTGTCGAACAGGGCATACAGCATGACCCCACTGGCCGCCAGTATCCAGAGCGCCAGAAAACCGATGGTGCCCAGATGGCGCAGGGGATTCAGGACCGAACCGAACGCCATATCAAAACAACGTTCGACGGTTTGCCAGCCCTTCAGGCCTTTTTGCCGGAAACCGCGTGCGCTGTGACTGGACATGGCAAGCCTGTTTGACGACGCTGGCGTCTTTGTCGGCGCCACTCGCCAAACAGCCAGACAAACATGGTCAGAAAAAACAGCAGGCCGCTGACCATCTGCAGAATCAGTTTCCAGTCATAGCGGTATTCGCCCGTCGTGGCATCGTAGACAGTGCACAGAATGCGTACACGTTCGATCAGGTGATCGATGGCGCCGGATACGGTTTGCGGCTGTTCGTAAAGCAGCAGACGGCGCAGGGGTGTGCCCAGTTGGTCGGCACGCAGCACGTCGCCCAGCACCTGGCTGTGTATGCGGCCTTCGGCGTCGACCACGGTGACCCCGAGCACATGGTCAAAACCCGCGGGTGTCATGACCCAGCTGAAACCGAAGGCACGCGTCAAGGCCTCGACATCATTGAGTCGGGGGCTCAGAAATTCCCAGTTGCGATGCTTGATTCGATGTTGCGCGGCAAACGCGCGCATGGCCGCAGGATCATCGAACGGCTGGTTGAAGCCGATGCTGATGATGCTGAACTGGTTTTCGCCAAGCATGTTGTCGAGACCCTTGACCGCTTCATACAGGTTCCGCGTCTGCGCGGGGCAGATTTCAAAACAACCGGTATAGATGAAACTGACCAGCAGGGGCCTGCCCCGGTAGTCGCTCAGCCGCAGCGGTTTGCCGTTACGGTCGAGGAACTCGAAGTCAGGCACCATGCGGCCCACTGCGCCTTCGGCCAGAGCAATGGCCTGGGCTTCATCGATGGCCGCAAGCTCGCCGGGGGCGCGCGGTGACGCGCCGACACCGGTCGAGGCCAGGGCATTGCCCGTAAACCAAGCCAGCATGCCGGCGCACAGCAGAACCCGCCACCGCGGCGACCGCCGTGGCGGAACCAGGTCAACGCAATGCAGCATCTAGCCAGACCCCCAGAATGAGCGCACTCAGTTGCACCATGGATGCAAAGAATGCCGCCATCGCTCGCGCGTGTACCGGCTCGCGCGCAAGGGCGGATGTCTTGCGCAGAAAATGCGCGCCGCCAAGTACCGCCCCCAGCCCATAGGCCCAGCCGGCACCAAAACCCAGTGGCAGGAGAGTAGCGGCCACCATTGCCGCCGTGCTCCAGTGCACGATGCGTGCGGCCCGCTCAGGCCCCACGACCACCGGCAGCATGGGCACCCCGGCAGCGGCGTATTGATCACGGTTGGCAATGGCCAGGCTCCAGAAGTGGGGCGGCGTCCACAGCAACAGTACCAGCGCCAGCAGCCATGCCGGCGGCCCCATCTGCGGGCTGGCGGCGGCCGCACCGGCCAGTACGGCAAAACTGCCGGCCGCCCCGCCTATGACGATGTTCCAGGGCGTGCGGCGCTTGAGCCCCACGGTATAGACCAGTGCATAAGTCAGGGCGCCCAGCAGCACGAACAGAGCTGCGATCCAGTTGGTGACCAGCCCGGCCGCGGCGACCGCGCCGGCCAGCATGGCCAGCATGAGCATCAGCCAGCGCGGGCCCCGCCGCAGCGCCCCGCTGGCAAAAGCGCGGCCTCTGGTGCGCGCCATGAGACGGTCGCTGTCAGCTTCCACATATTGATTGAAGGCGCCCGCGCTGGCAGAGGCCAGCAACACGCTCAGCGCCAGCACCAGTGTCTGCCAGGGCGTCGCCAAGCCGTCGGGGACGATGGCCATTCCCGCGAGCGCGGTGAACATGATCAGCACACCGATGCGCAGCTTGAATACGCTCAGCACCAGACGCCAGCGCGAGTGCATGGGACAGGCGGCCGGCGCAGCTGTGATCAGCGGGGACGATACAAGAGAACTTTCGGCGTGATTCATGCTCGACTCCAGCAATCACGCCTGCCGGATGGGGCAGGCGTGACAGAGTATTGATCAGCTCAAACCCCACAGCGTGGACAAGTACTTCCAGTTGATGAAGTAATAGACCACGAAGGCCACCAGAAAGACCATGGCGAGCGCGAAGGTACCCGGGGCGGTAAAGCCGATCGAGCCGTATGTCTGAGCCGCCGCACTGGGGGCGGCACGGCCAAGAGGCGTGAATGTCGGGCTGTCTGTGCCCGCGTCCAGCTTGCGGCCCCAGAGCAGCGAGCCCAGCATGATGTAGACGAAGAGTATGCCGCCGGCAATGGCGATCATTCCGCTGATGCCCACCAGGGCCATCATGAGATAGGCGGCGCCCGGCCATTCGTAGGCCATCGCGGCACCCTGGAAGGCCATATCCCAGTGGCGGCGCGAAACGCCCAGCGTACCCGCCCCCATCATGACCAGGCAGAGGAAGTACATCGTCAGGCCAAACAGATAAGGCTGCCATTTGGCCAGAGTGGGCGTGATCAGTTCGCGCCGGAACAGCACCGGGACCAGATAATACATCACGCCCATGAAGGTCAGTGTCGTGCCCACCACCACGGTGGCATGGAAGTGCCCGGGCACGTAGATGGTGTTGTGGATGATCAGGTTGAGCTGTTCGGTGCCCATCATGACGCCTGTGATCCCGCCCAGAAAGCCGAAACCGATAAGCGAAATGAATACAGCCGAGAAAGCGGGGTTGCTCCAGGGCGCTTTCCGCAACCACTCGAACAATCCTTTTGTGAAGCCTTTCTGGCGCTGCGCGACTTCCATGGCGCCGGGGACCGTAAGGCCGTGGATCATGGAAGCCAGCACGGCGAGATACATGAAATAGCTGGTGTTGACGATTTTCCAGGCAGTGGAAAGGCCGGGGTCGCCAAGCAGGTGGTGCGCAGAAGCCAACTGCAGGAAAAGGATGTAAAGGAGAAAGGCCATGCGACTGACGCGTTCGCTCATGGGCTTGGCGCCCAGCACCACGGCGGCGATGAAATACCAGATGGTGACGTGCATGGCGACGTTGACCTGCTGAGACGAATGCCCCAGGGCCCACCACACGGTGCGGTAGATGAGGGGGTCGACGGTCATCAGCCCCAGCGACATCAGCCAGGTCGGAACGATGATGAAGGCCCCCGACAGCAGCGTGAACACCATGATGATGGCGGCCGTCATGCCGCCGAATGTGACCAGCGGCATCGACCCTTCGTAGGTTTTTTCGCGCTTTGCCACCACCAGCGTGCCGAAAAACACCGCGCAGCCAAGCAGGGCGCCCACGGCGAACAGGATGATGCCCAGATAGAAGTTCGGTTCCGCCATCATGGGCACGTAGCTGGTCATCATGACGCTTGAGCCGCCACGGAACACGGCGACATTGTTGAGCACGGAGCCGATCACCATCAGTGCGAAGCTCAGCCAGGCGAGCATGGGGGTGGCGATGCGGCATCGCAGCAGTACCGAGGCGCAGAAGTACATGAAAGCGACCTCGAAGAACATGAGCCAGAAGATCAGCATGTCGAGGCCGTGGGCGGTGAGCACCATATAGAAGGTATGGGCCTCAAGCCAGCGGATTGCCGGCCAGCGGGTAAGCACCACCCCTATGGCCAGAATGCCGCCAAATGCCAGCCACAGTATACCAGCGACAATATTGAACTTGATGAGTCGTTCAGCCTGGCGCTCGAACTGCAGGCCGGAGCGAGGACAAATACGATAAGTGGTTGCCACGGCTGTCTCCCTTCCTTCCTCTTTCTTGTTTCAAGTGCTTGTTCAATGCACTTGCTCAACATGCTTGTTTATTTGACGTACAGCCGGCTCACCATGCGGTGATGGCCGAGCCCGCAGTATTCGTTGCACACCAGAGAATATGTTCCCGCTTCATTGGGGGTTACCGTAACCACGTGTTCGAAGCCCGGCACCATCTGAATGTTGATATTGGCCGGCTGCAGGGAAAAGCCATGGTTGTAGTCGATGGCCGTCAGGTGCAAGCGGTAGGTCTTGTCTTTTTCCAGCTCGAGGATGGGCCAGAAGCTCCACAGACGCGCCAGCAGATATACGTCGCTTCCGGGAGGGGGCGCGACAACGGGAATGTTTTCCGCGGTTTCAGTGCGCACGGTGTATTTATCCACCATGGCCTGTGTTTTTTCCATGAACTGCGCCGAAGTGGTGCGATAGGTTTCCGTGGAAAGATTCTGTTTTCCCCAGACATGCCAGCCTGTCATCATGACGAACAAAATAATGCACCAGAGCAGGGCGATGGCGATCCATGTCCCTTCAACTCTATCGATCGGATGCTTGTACCAAAGCCGGTCTGCCGGCGGAAGAATAGCGCTCATTTTCTGTATCCCGGATATTCCAGATCATTGAGTGGCAGGCAGGAGCAGGATCTCGACGACGCCCCACAGGTTGTAGACGATCATGGGGATCAGGACTCCCAGGGCAAGCAGAATGAACGGACTGTCCAGCAGTTGCTGCATCCACGGTATGGGTGCATCGATGTCGTTCAGGTCGTCGTGATCAGACGTTGGCATAGTTATTCTCCATCTGTCAGGGCGCAGGGCAATCAGCGCTGCTACACATTAGTGATCGATAAAAAATATGTCAATAATTCAGGCATGCAATCTTTCCAATACTAAACATGGATCAAGAATAGACCGGGTTTTCGAGTTTGTTTTGAGGACCGGATGTGGGCTTGACGCCGCAGAGCGGAGTGCGAAATCAGGCGCTTGATCGATAAAATACCGGGTTGTCCGAAATTGATTGAGATCAATGAAATTTTGCATACGCAGAGTTTCCCGGTGACTGAATACGGGTTCGTCCATGGATCGGAAACGGCTCCATGCCGTTTTTGCGGTGCCGGATGCGGCCATGTGAATTTGATTGACAGCTAAAGAGGTTTCATTTATTTTTTCCAGATAATGATTTGAATTATTCAAACAGGAGCATGAGAATGCCTCTATCGCTGTCCCCCCGGGAAGTCCTGGCCCTCTATCCCTCGCATAACGGCACTTTGTCCTCGCTTCTGGAAACACGCGTCCTCGCCGCACGCGACCGCCCCTTCGTCGTCTTCAGGGGAAGCAGTTATAGCTACGGGCAGGTGTGGGAATTGGTCAATCGGGCGGCGGCCATGTATGCGGCGCGCGGGATCGGTGCCGGCGACAGGGTTGGTGTCATGTCCCGCAATCACATCACGACTGTCGCAACCTTTCTGGCGCTATCCAGGCTGGGTGCCACGATGTGCCCTTTCAACCCCGATTTCCGTGAAGAAGAAGCCAGTTATGTAATCGGCCATTCCGAACTGGGCGGTATCTTGTGTTCGCCCGCTTGCCTGCCCATCGTCCATAAAGCCCTGGCTCAAAGCGGAAGGGGTACATGGATTCTGCTGAATGAAGCGGGCGACGCGGCTTCATCCGAGCAGACATGGGATGCGGCCATGGCGGAAGCACCCTCTGGCGAGCTTCCCGATGCCGCCACCCCGGAATCGACATGCGTATTCATCTATACCTCTGGCACTACGGGTCTGCCCAAGGCAGTGATGCACGCGCAAAGGTCGGTTGTATTGGCCGGGGAAGGTTTCGTGGGCCGCATGCATTTGCAGCCGCATGACCGTCTTTTGTGCATTCTTCCCGCCTTTCACGCCAACGCGCTGTTTTATTCCATCTGCGGGGCTCTGGCGGCGGGCGCCACGGTAATTCTGCAAGAAGGTTTCTCGGCTTCCACGTTCTGGGACACGGTAAAAGAAACCGGGGCCACCGAGGTCAATTTCATTGCGGCCATTCCCGGAATTCTCGCCAAGCGGCCGCGCGATGAGTTTGTTCCCGGCCATCGATTGGAAAAAATCTGCGTGGGGCCGCTGTCGCAGGAAACAGAAAAACTATTTACCGAAACATTCGGCGTGCCTGATCTGCTGGATGGCTATGGCATGAGCGAAGTGCCCGGGGTGTGCATTACCCCATTGCGCGGAGAGCGGCGTCTCGGTTCCGTCGGCAAACTTTGCCGGCATCCGGACCCTGATCTCAAGTTCGCCGAATTACGCGTGGTCGATGAGGCGGGCAACGATCTGCCGGCTGGTCAAGTCGGTGAGTTTCTGGTCCGTACGCCTACGGTGATGCAAGGATATTTTCGTGACCCAGAACAGACGCAGGCCGCTTTCCGGGATGGGGAATGGTTTATCACAGGGGACTTGGGATATCGCGATGCGGATGACTTTATCTGGTTCGTCGGCCGCAAGAAAGATATTATTCGCAAGCGCGGAGAAAATATATCCGGCGCCGAGCTGGACAGGGTCGTGGGGAACCATCCGGCCGTGCAGGAAGCGGCGGCGATAGCCGTGCCGGCTGAACTGGGCGAGGACGAGATTCTGGTGGTGGTCGTGCCGCGGCCCGGTCACCAGGTGAGTGCCCGGGATATCGCGGATTGGTGCGCTGCCCGGCTGGCCCGCATCAAAGTGCCCCGTTTTATCGTGTTTGTCGACCACCTTCCGCACACTGCTACGCATCGGGTGGAAAAGCATAAACTCAAGAAAGATCCGTCTTTGCTTACCCGTGCCATTGATTTGCAGGAATCCGCCCGCGGTTGATGCGGGTTTGTTTTCCGTATCGGCTGAGAGCGTGACAGACCCGACTAATTTTCCAGGACGGACTGCAGTTCGCCGTCTTCAAAATTCAGCGTGAAGCTGTTGAGCGACGACCCCTGAATTTCCAGCTCCAGACAGCCTCCATACAGTTTTGCGCTTTTCAGAGTCGCCGCTTCGTCGGCCCGCCAGGCCCGCCCGGTGATTTTCTGATACTCTTGTTGCAGCTCGACGCGGTACGGTTTGCCATCCAGCCCCTCCCATTCCCAAATGCCCGCCACCTGAGCCGGGACAACCCATTTGTAGATGTTGACGTCGTTCAACCGGCGCCGCTCATCGGGTTGCCAGTCGCCCATGTCGAAGGCATGTGAAATGATGCGGGCGCCCGGACGCAGCTGGGTCAGAAGCCGAGGCCGTAACTGAGCATTGATTGAGTCCAGAAGGTATAGCGTGACCACGGTGGCTTCGCTGAGGTCGGCGGTGAAGATATCTTCCTCGATAAAATCAACAAGGTGTTCGACACCCGTATCTCCGGCGGCTTCCATGGCGTCCGCGATGCGCAGCGGGTCGATTTCAATGCCAATGCCGCGTGTGCCCCGGGTTTTCGCCGCGGCAATCAAGATCCTGCCGTCGCCGGAGCCCATATCGTAAAGCACATCCTTCGGCCCGACTCTGGCCAGATCCAGCATCGCCTCGACCACATCATCACCGGTAGGTACGAACGGCACATCCAGAAACAGATGTGGTTCTATGGAATAGTCATGAAGATCGTCAACTAAGTCTCTAAACAATGGCAATATCCAGGAAAAAAATATTGGGAACCCTTCTGGGTCGCTGGTCGGCCGGCGCATCTAAAAATTGACCAAACCAGTACGCTGCATTACCGGCTTATCGTGGATGCCGATTTTGTTGCTGTCGCTCGAAGCCGCATGAACGGGTCGCAGTGCTGCGGCATGTCATTGCGACAAGCGTACCACTTTAAGCGGTGCTGGATGAGGACGCGTGCTGGTATCGCTGATGGTTCGATGTGATAGTCTGCACTTATGGGACAATAAGGCTTCACCGTTTTTTGTACGTGCCATGACGAAATTTCAAGTCCCAATCTCGTTTTTCAAGGCGCTGGTGATATGCGTCCTTTGCGTACCCGTCGAAGGGCGGGCAGACAATCGGGCTGCCGTACCGTTCTCTCTTGAACCGGCCATCGAGCAGATTGCGCCAGTTGTTTCGATGCCTTCGTGGTTTGTCGATGCGCTGCCCGCCCCGGATGCCTGGACTGCGCTGGAAGTGCTGGCCGATGCGGCATCGCAGGGCCTGAACCCGGAAGACTACCGGGCACAGGAACTTGCCCTGGCATTTGAGTCGGCGCGCCGCGAAAGAGTGCCGCCCGATGTCCGGGCCCGAATGGACGCGGACCTGAGTGCCGCCCTTGAACTTTACTTGTCGGACCTGAATAACGGCAGGCTCAGCCCGGAAGTCCTGAAGCATCGCTTCAAGATGCTGTCGCCCGATCGTTTCGATGCGTACAGCTATGTGACACGGGCGCGCCAGACACGGCGGCTGGCGGAAGCGCTGAGCGATGCTCAGCCTCAAGTGCCCATGTATGACGCCATCCGGTCGGCGATGAGCGCCTATCGGGACATGGGTGATCACCCTGCCTGGTCCGCGTCCCTGCCGCCGCTGCCAGGGCGTTCGCTGAAGCCCGGGCAAGCCTGGGATGGTCTGCAATCGATTGCCGCACGCCTTGCGGCCCTCGGCGACCTTTCTCCCGGGGTTCAGGCCACTGAGCGATACGAAGGGGTGATGGTGGACGCGGTAAGGCGCTTCCAGACGCGCCATGGCCTCGAATCTGATGGCGTGATAGGCCCGGCGACCTTGGCGCAGTTGAATGTGTCGCCGGCGCAGCGTGCCGGGCAGATGGCGCTGACTCTGGAGCGTTTGCGCTGGACGCCGTTGCTGTATGGGCCACGCATGATCGTGGTCAATGTTCCCGAATTTGTCTTGCGCGCTTATGAGCAGAAGGGGCGGGAAGTGGAACTGGATCTGGAGATGCGTGTCGTGGTGGGGCGCGCCCTGGATACGCGGACGCCGATTTTTCTGGAGGACATGCGTTTCATTGAGTTCAGCCCGTACTGGAACGTACCGCACTCGATCGCGCGGCGCGAAACGCTGCCCCGCCTGCGTCGCGATCCCGATTACTTCACCCAGCAGGGGTTTGAATTCGTGAGCCGGGATGGGGCGGTGATCGATACTCTGACGGGAGAAGGGATCGATGCGGTGCAAAAAGGGG
Source organism: Alcaligenaceae bacterium (assembly GCA_013416455.1). Lineage (GTDB taxonomy): Bacteria > Pseudomonadota > Gammaproteobacteria > Burkholderiales > Burkholderiaceae_B > Yanghanlia. The sequence continues at coordinate 204,479 of JACCES010000006.1, forward strand.
AGTGGCGTATCCGCCAGCGCCCGGGGCCGCGCAATGCCCTGGGAGACATCAAGTTCATCTTCCCCAACGATCAGAACATCTATCTGCATCATACGCCGGCTCCGCAATTGTTTTCGAGGGTCCGGCGCGATTTCAGCCATGGTTGCATCCGGATTGAGTTTCCCGTCGAGCTCGCCCGCTTCGTCCTGAAAAACAAGCCCGAATGGACGGCCGAACGGATCGAGGAAGCCATGGGCCGCGGCCAGTCGCGGACCTTGCGTCTGGATGAACCCATTCCCGTCCTCATCGCCTACAGTACCGTTGTCGTGAAAGATGGTGGTAAGGTCTACTTTTTTCCCGACATCTATCAGCAGGACGCGCGGCTCGAGCAAGCCTTGCGCAGTGCGCGTCCGATCCGATCATGACCAGAAAAATCGACGCCACGCGCAGACGGTTCCTGATGGCGGCCTCGGGCGCCACCGGCCTTTGCGCTTTTCCCGCGGTCGCCAGAGCCATCACCCTTGGCAGCGCCTTGGAACGCGACCTTTCCATGATTCACACGCATACGCATGAAAAAATCCAGCTGACGTATGCGGTCGGCAGCCGGTACGTACCTGAAGCCTTGACCGGCCTCGACCATTTTCTGCGAGACCATTATTCCGGCCTCGTCGGCAGCATGGACCCGGGCCTGTATGACATCATGTATGCCCTGCGTATGTCATTGAAGGCCCGCTCGCCATACCAGATCATCTCAGGCTACCGTTCGCCTCATACCAATGAGCGCCTGCGCGCCCGGGGCGGCGGCGGCGTCGCGCGGCGCAGTCTGCACATGGACGGCAAGGCGGTCGATCTCCGCATACCGGGCGTCCCCCTCAAAGAGCTTCGCGACGCTGCGCTCGAACTCCGATCGGGCGGGGTGGGCTTCTACCCCGGCAGCGATTTCGTCCACGTCGACACCGGCAAAGTCCGCTCGTGGAATGGATGAGCCCGGACACACAAGAGTCCACTACGGACTCTTGTGTGCCTGGCGAATCCGAGCGGCATGCAGGCCGCGAGGTGGGCGAGCCCGGACACACAAGAGTCCACTACGGACTCTTGTGTGCCTGGCGAATCCGAGCGGCATGCAGGCCGCGAGGTGGGCGAGCCCGGACACATGGCAGTCCGCGGGGGACTGCCATGCGCCTTTACCAGCGTGCATCAGCCACGCTAATCAATCGCGCCGATATCGCCCTTGGTCTGACGTCCCGGCGGCTACCGAAAATGGCTGATCCGGAACGGCCAAGTCAGGTTGGATGTTGCCAGAACCCCAACGAAATCAAGGCTTGGAAACGACAAAGCCCCGGAACATCCTGTGTTTCCGAGGCTTTGTGATGTGGTGTTTTTGGTGGAGCGGAGGAGGATCGAACTCCCGACCTTCGCATTGCGAACGCGACGCTCTCCCAGCTGAGCTACCGCCCCGAAAGATGCGGATTTTAGCACAGAAGCACGGCTGCGCCAGGCAAGCGTAAACCTGTCTGTACGGGCCCTTGCACGGCTTTTTCCGGATGTCCCCGCCGGATATTCCCGACCTGGGCTCAGGCCGCCGCGCGGCCCTGGCTCATTCCTAAAGCGGCGGGTAGGACGTGCGGCTGCCTCGACCCTGCTTCGATGCGGGCCATTGGCACGATATATGCCGCCAAGCGTTAGAATCCCTGGTTGGAGAATCGTCATGCTACCTTTATTCACGAAGTTGCCGGGCTACACCAGCCGTGGCAAATCCACCCCCGGCCTGGAACGCAAGATCCTGCGCTCCATGCCCTATGCCTTCCTCACCATCATCTTTCTATGCGGCCTGCCTTCGGTGATGGTGCGGATGATGGAGTGGAAAGGCAGTGATCTGGCGGTGGAAGCCTTCATCGGCCGGGTGGACATGCTTGCGATCGGCGTGTTCTTCACGCTGTTCAATGCCGCATTCGTGGTAACCACGGGGGCGATTCTGATCACGCTCATGAAGGGGCCGGGCTATGTGGCCGATGGCTACAAGCTGATCGATTCCGAATCGCCGGAAAAACTGTCCGACAAGCCCTGGATCGGCGACCGCAACTGATCTGTCCGGCAAATGTTCGGCGTCCGACCTGATCCGGCGGCCCGGCGGGCGCTATTGCTTGAACGCTTCATAATCGGCCGCGCGCCATGCGCAAGTCAGCAAGCCGGCGGGCCTCAGGCGGACCTCATGCGGGCGCCGCTTGCGGGGCCTTGATGGCGGGGGGGCCAGCCGCCACCCGGCTTGGGCCCGCCCGTGGCCGGCCGGCTGCGTTCTGTCAGGGGCGGGGCGGCGATATAATGCTCTGTTATCCGTCGTTTTTCCCAAGGCCCGCTCCACAATGACAACCATACTTGAAGACGTACCTGTCGGCCAGAAGGTCGGCATTGCCTTTTCCGGTGGACTCGATACCAGCGCCGCGCTGCTCTGGATGAAGAACAAGGGTTCGATTCCCTACGCCTATACGGCCAATCTGGGTCAGCCCGACGAGCCGGACTATGATGAGATCCCGCGCAAGGCCATGGAGTACGGCGCCAAGCTCGCCCGCCTCATCGACTGCCGCTCGCAGCTGGTCGCCGAAGGAATTGCGGCCCTGCAGGCCGGGGCTTTTCATGTGAGCACGGCGGGGGTGACCTATTTCAATACCACCCCGCTGGGCCGCGCCGTGACCGGCACCATGCTGGTGGCGGCCATGAAGGAAGACGACGTCCATATCTGGGGCGATGGCAGCACCTTCAAGGGCAATGATATCGAGCGCTTCTACCGCTACGGCCTGCTCACGAATCCCGAGCTGCGCATCTACAAGCCGTGGCTGGATCAGACTTTCATCAACGAGCTGGGCGGCCGGGCCGAAATGTCGGAATACCTGCGAGAGCATGGTTTTGATTACAAGATGTCGGCGGAAAAAGCCTATTCCACCGACTCCAACATGCTGGGCGCGACGCACGAGGCCAAGGATCTCGAATACTTGAATTCCGGCATCCGCATTGTCAGCCCCATCATGGGGGTGGCCTTCTGGCGCGACGACGTCAAGGTCGATGCCGAAGAAGTGACGGTGCGTTTCGACGAAGGGCAGCCGGTGGCGCTGAATGGGGTCGAGTATGCCGACCCCGTCGAGCTCATGCTGGAAGCCAACCGTATCGGCGGCCGCCACGGGCTGGGCATGAGCGACCAGATAGAAAACCGCATCATCGAGGCCAAGAGCCGGGGCATCTACGAAGCGCCGGGCATGGCCCTGTTGCACATCGCCTACGAGCGCTTGGTCACAGGGATTCATAACGAAGATACGATCGAACAATATCGCATCAGCGGGCTGAGGCTGGGCCGCCTGTTGTATCAGGGCCGCTGGTTCGATCCGCAGGCCATCATGCTGCGTGAGACGGCGCAGCGCTGGGTGGCGCGCGCCGTGACCGGGGAAGTCGTTCTGGAACTGCGCCGGGGCAATGATTATTCGCTGCTGGACACGCGCTCTGCCAACCTGACCTACAAGCCGGAACGCCTCACCATGGAGAAAGGCGAATCCACATTCTCGCCGCGTGACCGCATCGGCCAGCTGACCATGCGCAATCTGGACATTGTGGATACACGGGAAAAGCTTTTCACTTATTCGAAAGCCGGCCTGCTCACGCCCGGGGAAGGGGCGCCGCTGCCGCAGATCAAGGGCAGGGAATCCGAATAGGACGGATCCGGACACAGGGCAGTGTCCGGGGAACCGGCGGCTTGCGAGCCGCCATGGTTTGCCTTGGTGTGGCCGGCGAATCGGCGGGGCTCATGCCAAGGCCCTGGTCTGAACGGGTCGGCCGGTTTCTTGCCGCCGGCCTTTTTCATTCCGACGGCAGTTGCCCAAGCAGCAGGAACTCCATGAGGGCCTTCTGTACATGCAGCCGGTTTTCGGCTTCGTCCCAGACGACGCTTTGCGGGCCGTCGATCACGTCGCTGCTGACTTCTTCGCCACGGTGCGCCGGCAGGCAATGCATGAAGATGGCGTCCGGATCGGCCACGGCCATCATTTCGGCATCCACGCACCAGTCGGCAAACGCGCGCCGGCGGTCTTCGTTTTCGTCTTCGAAGCCCATGCTGGTCCAGACGTCGGTCGTCACCAGGTGGGCGCCGCGTGTGGCCTGCATGGGATCGTCGAATTCGCGCAGGACGCTTGAGGCCACCTGGCCGGTCAGTTTGCCGTTGAGCTGATAGCCTTTCGGGGCCGATACATGCAGGGTGAAGCCCAGCAGCTCGGCGGCCTGCAGCCAGGTATAGGCCATATTGTTGGCATCGCCGATCCAGGCGACGGTCTTGCCCTGGATGGCGCCGCGCAGCTCGATGAAGGTGAAAATGTCGGCCAGGATCTGGCAGGGGTGGTATTCGTTGGTCAGGCCATTGATGACGGGAACCCGCGAATGCGCCGCAAAGCGTTCGATGCGGGTCTGTTCGAAGGTTCGTATCATGACCAGGTCGACCATGCGCGATACGACCCGGGCGGTGTCTTCGATGGGTTCGGAACGGCCCAGCTGCGAGTCGGTGGTGGTGAGATGGATGACCGAGCCGCCCAATTGGTACATGCCCGCCTCGAACGATACCCGAGTGCGCGTGCTGGCTTTTTCGAAGACCATGGCCAGCGTGCGGTCGTGCAGGGTGTGATGCGGCTGATAGCGCTTGAATTTGTCTTTGATGAGCTTGGCGCGCCCCAGTACGTACTCGATCTCGGCCCGTGAAAAATCACGAAACTGCAGGAAATGCCGAAGCGGCCCGTTTTGCATCGTGTTCTGAGTCGTAGCGTCTGACATGTTCAGCCTTGTTCTAAAACACCAATCTTACCTGCTCGCGGGCTGTGCGGCAAAGGCGGGGGGCTGTCCCGGGCTGCTACGCGGAAGCGGCCGCGCGGACTCTGCGCGGGGTGGCGGGGCGGGGTCTCGGCGGGGCCGGCCTCCCCTGAATCGGATACAATGGGGCGGGGGCGGTGGAAGAGGTGGGGAACACACAATTGGGCCTGATCAGGGCCAGGGCTTTTCATGACACAACAGGTGGAACAGTTCATTATTCATGGTCTTACCCATGCGGGGCAGCGTTTTCGGCCCAGCGATTGGGCCGAACGTCTGGCGGGGGTCATGTCCCAATTCCGGCCCGCGGGTTCTTTCGGCGATCCCCTGAGCTATTCTCCCTACGTCGTGCCTGTGAACATGGATGGCGTCCGCTGTGTCGTGGTGGACAAGCGCCTGCGAGATCTCGAACCCCTGGCATGGAAATTCGTTTGCGGCTTCGCATCCGACAACAACCTGCAGACCAGTGAAAAGGTGCTCATGCCCACGGAAGCGTCCGCGGGCGTTTCTTCCTGAGGATGCCGGCCGCCGGCATCCGTATCAGAATCCCGGCAGCGGGGCGGTTTGCGGTATGGCGCGCCGCACAGGAAGGGCATGTTCGTGTTCGAGCAGCCACTGTTTGCGGTGCAGGCCGCCGCCATAGCCCGTCAGTACGCCATTGCCGCCGATCACCCGATGGCACGGTATCACGACGCTGATGGGATTTGCGCCGTTGGCCAGACCCACGGCGCGTACGGCGCGGGGGCGCCCGATGCGGGCGGCCAGTTCGCCATAGCTGAGAGTGCTGCCATGGGGAATGGTGCGCAGCGCCGCCCATACCTGGCGCTGGAAATCCGTGCCGCCCATGGCGACATCCAGCCCATCGATGGCTGCAATGTCGCCGCCGAAGTAGGCGCGCATGGTGTCGGTGGCGGCCGAGGGCCGCCGCGTTTCTCGCAGGTCGATGGACACCCCCCGGTATTGCTGGCGCATGAGCTGAAGCATGCGGTCTTCGTAGTCGGCCCAATCGACGGCGCGCAGCCGCCCCTGGTCGTCGGTGACCAGCAGCATCTGGCCGATCGGGGTTGTGATCCGTTCAAGCAGGAATATGGGAACCGTCATAGGTTTGGCACGCTTTGCGCAAGTATACTGAACTGTCCCGATCAACCAGTAGGAGACAGGCATGGCGAAGGAAATTCTGTGTGGTTTCGGTGTGGACGTCGATGCGGTGGCAGGGTGGTTGGGTTCATACGGGGGCGAGGATTCACCCGACGACATCTCGCGCGGGCTGTTTGCCGGTGAAGTGGGAACGCCACGCCTGCTCAAGCTTTTCGACCGTTTTGGAATCAGGACCAGTTGGTTCGTGCCGGGCCACTCGATAGAGACGTTCCCCGGCCAGATTCGCGATGTCGTTGCCGCCGGCCATGAAATCGGCATGCACGGCTATTCACACGAGAATCCCATTGCCATGACGGCCAGGCAGGAAGAGGACGTCATGGACCGCAGCATAGAGCTGATCACCGAGATCAGCGGCAGGTCGCCCACCGGCTATGTGGCGCCCTGGTGGGAATTCAGCAATATCACCAACGAGCTGCTGCTCAAGAAGGGCATCAAGTACGACCATAGCCTGATGCACCACGATTTTCAGCCGTATCGGGTGCGCGTGGGCGATTCCTGGACCAAGATCGATTTCTCGAAGGAAGCCGCGCACTGGATGAAACCGCTGGTCCGCGGCAAGGAAACCTCGCTGATCGAGATCCCGGCCAACTGGTATCTGGACGATCTGCCGCCGATGATGTTCATCAAGAAGTCGCCCAACAGCCATGGCTTCGTCAACCCCAGGCATATCGAAGAGATGTGGCGCGATCAGTTCGACTGGGTCTACCGTGAATATGATTACGCCGTGTTTCCCATCACCATCCATCCCGATGTTTCGGGCCGCCCGCAGGTATTGCTGATGCTGGAGCGCTTGTTCGAGTACATCAACAGCCACGAAGGGGTGCGTTTCGTCACGATGGACGAGATGGCCGACGACTACGATAGACGGTTTCCCTGGAAGGGGAAATGATCGCGAGGCATTGACGCAATGTGCGGGTTGTGTGGAATCCTGGGAAGCGAAGCGCATTGGGCGGACTTGCTGCCCGGCTCCGATCCTGACGAATTCGCCCGGGCGCGCCGCAATGACCGCCGGCGGCGCGTCCAGTATCTCAACAAGGTCCTGGCGGCTTACGGCTGTTCGGTGTCCGACTGGCAGGCCAGCAAGTATCAGCTGAGCACTTTCACGGGCAAGGTGGAACTGGTCGACGACCTGTCCCAGCTCTGGCTGGCGGTGGAGCGCATGAGCGGGCAAGCGCCCGATCCGCTGGCGCTGGCGGTGCGGGAACGTCTGGCCGCCAGCCAGGGCGCGATTTCCGCCCGTCCTCTCGTGCCCGCCCGGCATGGCGAAACCGGATGAGCCGGCCGTTGCCAGTGTGAAGGCAAGGGTTTCGCGCAATGAACACAAACGACATCGATGACCGCTGCGCGGTCAATGTGCTGACCGGTTTTCTCGGCAGCGGCAAGACAACCTTGCTGCGGCGCCTGTTGAACAGCGAAGCCTTCGCCCGCTGTGCGGTGCTGGTCAACGAACTGGGTGAAATTGCCCTTGACCACGATTTGCTGGAACGGGTCGATCAGGAAACGGTCGTGCTGCGCAGCGGTTGCATTTGCTGCGGGGTCCGTTCGGACATGGCGTCGGCGCTGCTGGGGCTGAACGAGCGTCGCGACCGCGGCGAGGTGCCTCCGTTCGAACGCGTCGTGATCGAGACCACCGGGCTCGCCGACCCGGTGCCGGTCATCAATACGGTGATCAGCGATCCGGCCTTGCGCCATCATTACCGGGTTGGAACCGTCGTGGCGACGGTCGATGCCGTTCATGGCATCGATCAGTTGCGGCAGCGGCCGGAAGCGCGGAAGCAGGCGGCGGTGGCCGACCGCATCGTCATCACCAAGGCGGACCTGGTTGCGCCGCCGGCCCTGGAGGCCTTGCGGGCGGCGGTGGCGGGCATCAATGCCCACTGCCGGGTCGTGGAGTCCCGCAATGATGCCTCCGAGGCCGAGGTGCTGATGGCGCGGGATGCCGGCGGCGATGGCCGGGCCCTTGAAGTGGCGCAATGGTTCGCTTCCGCTCCCGTCCCGCCTTCCGGCCACGTCCGCGGGCCGGCGGAAGCGGGCGTCGGTCCTTTCACACCGTCCGTGACAGCGCCATCCCTGTTCGCGCCGGAAGGCCGGCGGCTCGGACTCCTGCACGGCCGCATCGATACGGTTACGCTGACCTTCGACGAACCGCTGGACTGGACGGCATTCGGCGTGTGGTTGAGCATGCTGCTGCACCGCCATGGCCACGCCATTCTGCGAGTGAAGGGCATCCTGAACCTGAGGGGCGTGGAAGTGCCCACGGTGGTGCATGGTGTTCAGCACCTGCTTCATCCGCCCTCGCATCTGTCCCGATGGCCGGATGACGATCGCCGTTCGCGTGTGGTGCTCATCGGCGAGCTGCCGGCGGCCGAAGCGCTGCGGCAGTCCCTGGCGTTGTTCACTGCCGCCGGCGACGACTGACCGGGCGCCTGGCCGTGCCGTTGCATGCCCGGTCAGGTCTCGGAGCCCCGGCATTACCCGGGCCCGATGCGCCTGATGGGTTCGCGTTCGGCGACGCCGTCTTCCTTAATCAGGCACCCGCTTTTCGATGACGAGTTCCACGCGGCGGTTCCGCGCGCGCCCCTCGGGCGCGTGGTTGTCGGCGATGGGGCGGGTGTCCGCGTAGCCAATGGCCTTGAGGCGGGTCTTTTCGACCCCGTTGGCCTGCAGGTAGCGTACGACGCTGCCGGCACGGGCGCTGGAAAGTTCCCAGTTGGACGGATAGCGGACGTTGCGGCGTACCGGCACGGAGTCGGTATGGCCTTCGATCGTGATGTCGCCGTTCGTCTTCGACAGTACGCCGAGGATGTTCCGCAGTACCGACAGCCCAGAGCGGCTGAGATCGGCCTGACTGGTATCGAAGAGGATTTCGCTGTTCACGCGCAGGTTGACGGATCTTTCGCTGATCACGATCTCGACGTCGTTGCCCAGTTCGCTCAGTGCCAGGCTGGCGGCCAGCGCTTCGCCGGCGGAGGGACTGGTATCGCCGGAAGAAAGGGCGGGTTCGGAAGGAGACGTTCCCACGGCGGCCGGTTCCGCGCCGAAGCCGGCCGAGACGTCGATACCGCCTTCGCCTGTTGCCATGGCGGGGCCCCGAGCCAGGGTGGCGGCGGAGCCGCCGCCAGGCCGGGGCGGGCCGATGAAAGAGGCGGCCAGATCGGCGGCGCTCCAGCCCGGGTAAAGCCGGGATGGGCTTCGAGCATCGGGCATGCCCGCGATTTTCCCGGCCATCACCATGGCGTCGCGCGGAAGCGGCCCGACGTCGGCGGGATGCGCCAGGATGGACGGGCCGTGATCCGCGGCCGCCTGCCCCGGCGCGCTGCCCGCCGCGGCGTCGGCGCCGGCCAGGCCCTCGTGGCCCGGCAGCAGGCCGCTGCCCCCTGGCAGAAGGCCCGAGCCATCGGCCGTTTCTTCCGGCAAAGCCGGATCGGCGGAGGATACCGGATCGATGGCTGCGGTGGAAGCCGGCATGGCAACGCGCACGGCTTCATCGGCCGGGACCGGCGTTGTGGACGGCGCCGCAGCCGCTTGCGGTTCAATGGCAATCGGGGCGTGCACCGCTGTTTCGCGGGTGCCGACCGACGCCGCGCCAGCGGATCGGAGATCATCCAGTGGCGTGCGGCCCAGCCGTTCTCCGACCGTGCCCGAGAAGGCCAGCATCACGATCATGACGACCAGCAACAGAGTCATCATGTCCAGATAGGTGATGAACCAGCCTTCCTCCTGCTGGGGTGTCGATGGCTGTTCGAGCCCCCAGCGCCCGGTGGTTTCCGGACTTTTGCTGTGGCGGCGCAGGTGTGTCCGCGCGCGCAGGAGTTCGGTTTCGAGTTCGTGCATGCGCCGCGCGACGGCGCGCGATGGATGCAGATCGCCCAGCCCGTCCTTCATGGCCGGCCGGTCCCCGTGGCTGAGCCGCCGGCCGTGCCTGCCGGGGATGCGGGCGCGCCCGACTTCCCGCCGCCGGCCCTTCGCCCCCGCCCGCCGGCCTTGCCCGTTGCGGTGTCGTCGATACGGCCCGCACTGTCGTGATCGATGATTTCGTCCTGCACTTCGGCGACGAAGGAGTTGAGGGTTTCACGCAGCATCGAAGGGCTGCGCTTCTGGCTCATCATTGAAATACCCTGCATGATGGTGTTCACCAGCACCAGGCGCTGTTCGGTGCGGCGTTCCAGTTTGACGGCCACGGGCTTGAATGCCAGATTGGCAAGCAGGACGCCGTAGAAGGTCGTCATGAGCGCCAGGGCCATCTGGCGGCCGATGGCGGTCATGTCGCCGTCGCCCAGCAGGAACAGCAGGTTGACCAGGCCCACGAGCGTGCCCAGCATGCCGAAGGCCGGCGCGAAGCCGGCCATCACCCGGAACAGCTGGGCTTCGGCGTGTTCCTTGGCCTTCATGCGGGCGATGCGCCATTGCATGAGGTCGAGGATGTCCTGTTCGGGGACATTGTCGATGACCAGCTGCACGCCATTGCGCAGGAAGGGGTTGGAAACGCGTTCGAGTGTTTGTTCGACGGCGCGGATGTCGCCTTTCATCCAGATGCGGGAAATATCGACGAGATCTTCGAGATCTTTGTCGATGTACAGCCGTTCATTGCGCACGATGGTGCGGATCAGCCCGAAAACGCGCACCACTTCGCGCAGGGGGTAGGCGATGAAGGTGGCGGCCGCGGTACCCAGCAGGACGATGCCCAGCCCTGGAAGGTCGATGAACAGCAGCGGGTCTTCGGCGGAAAAGAGCAGCACGACGGCCAGCAGCAGGATGCTGGCGACGATGCCGATGAGGGTGGAGGGATTCATTGCCGCTTGGATTCCAGTAGTCTTGAGTCGGAGCAGGCCGTGAGCGCGGGGCGATGCATTCATGGGGCCGGGCGGGCCGATGCCGGCATGTGTGCCGGTGCTCCGGGGATACCCAGGATTGTCGGCCAGTTTTGCCGCGGGCAATGCAAAAAAATAGGGCGCCTAAGCGCCCTATTCTTTTTCCGGGGTCAGCCCCGGGCCATTTTGCCGATCAAACCATCCACCAGATCAGGCAAGCGCCTTGATGGCGGCTGCGAGGCGGCTCTTGTGGCGAGCGGCCTTGTTCTTGTGGATGATGTTCTTGTCGGCAACGCGATCGATGACGCTCGAGGCCTTGCGAAACACTTCGTTGGCCGCGCTCTGGTCGCCGATGGCAATGGCCTGGCGCACACGCTTGATGGAGGTGCGCAGCATGGAGCGAAGGCTGGCGTTGTGCTTGTTGCGGGCAACCGACTGGCGGGCGCGCTTGCGGGCTTGGGCAGTATTGGCCATGATGTTGCGTGTTTTCTCTGTGGTTGGTCTGACTGGCAAAGACGAAGATTTTAGCTTACGTGGGGCGTCTTGTAAAGTCGCGGGGCCGAAAGCCGCACAGCAGCAGCGTGCCGAAATAAGCCAGTACGACAGCGGCCAGCAAGGCGGCCATCCAGGCGATGCGCAGGCCCGGCTGGGCGCCCAGGGCCACCCAGTCGAAATGCCGGCCGGCGGCCAGCAGCAGGGCCGCGAGCACCGCCTGGGCCGGCACTGCCCGTGCCAGAAAGCCCGGCCATCCCGCGCCGGGCCGGTAGATGCCGCGGCGGCGCAGCGCGCCGGCCAGCAGCGCGGCATTGAGGGTGGCGCCCAGCCCGATCGACAGGGCCAGCCCCGCATGGGCGAAGAGCGGCACGAGGGCGACGTTCAGCAACTGGGTGGCCACTAGGCACAGCGCGGCGATCCTGACCGGGGTGCGGATGTCCTGGCGCGCATAGAAGGCCGGCGCCAGGATCTTGATGGCGAGCAGCCCGATCAGCCCCACCGAATAGGCCATGACGGCCAGCCGGGTCTGGTCAACGTCCCCGGCTCCGAAGGCGCCGTAGTTGAACAAGGTGGCCACCAGCCCGTCGGCCAGCAACGCCAGGCCCAGGGCCGCCGGCAGGCCCAGCAGCAGGACCAGGCGCAGCCCCCAGTCCAGCAGCGCGTTGTAGCCGGCGTGATCATCCTGGGCATAGGCCCGCGACAGGCTGGGCAGCAGCACGGTGCCCAGCGCCACGCCCAGCAGGGCGGTGGGGAATTCCATCAGACGGTCGGCGAAGGACAGCCAGGTCACGCTGCCCGGCCGCAGCCAGGTGGCGATATTGGTGTTGATGAGCAGCGATATCTGCGCCACCGATACGCCCAGGATGGCGGGCAGCATCTGTTTGAGGATGCGGCGCACGATGGGGTCGCGCCAGCTGGCGGCAACCTGCAGGCCGGGGCGCGGCAGCAGGCCCATGCGCCCGAGCGCCGCCCATTGCACGCCCAGCTGCAGAAGGCCTCCAGCCATGACGCCGACGGCCAGCGCGTAGATGGGAACGTCGAACCAGGACACCAGAAAGAGGGTGGCGCCTATCATGCTGAGATTCAGCAGAACGGGTGTGAATGCGGGAACCGCGAACCGGCTCCAGGTATTGAGCACGCCGGAGGCGAAGGCCACCAGCGACATGCACAGGATGTATGGAAACATCATGCGCGTCATCCAGACGGCCGCTTCGAATTCGGTCTGGCGCCCGGCTGTGCGCAGGCCGCTGGCCATCGCGCTGACCACCCAGGGCGCACCGAGGATGCCGATCAGGGTCACCAGCATGACCGCCAGGGTCAGCAGCAGTGCGACCCGGTCCAGCAGGCGGCGGACCTCGCCGGGGCCGGAGGTGCTGCGCACCTGTCCCAGGATGGGAACGAAGGCCTGCGAGAAGGCGCCTTCGGCAAAAAGGCGCCGCAGAAGGTTGGGAATGCGGAAGGCCACCCAGAAGGCGTCGGTCAGAGGCCCCGCGCCGAAGGCCCTTGCGATCAGGACGTCGCGTATCAGCCCCGTGATGCGCGACAGCAGGGTGATGCCGCTGACGGTGGCCGCCGACCGCAATAGTCCCATGGTTGCCCGCTTACTTCGGCGCCATCCGGATGGCGCCGTCCAGGCGGATGGTTTCGCCGTTCAGCATGTCGTTGGTGATGATGCTGTGGACCAGTTTGGCGTAGTCTTCGGGGCGGCCCAGGCGGGAGGGGAAGGGGATGCTGGCGGCCAGCGAATCCTGCACTTCCTTCGGCATGCCGAACATCATCGGCGTACCGAAAATGCCCGGGGCGATGGTCAGGCAGCGGATGCCACTCTTGGCGAGATCGCGGGCGATGGGCAGAGTCATGCCCACCACGCCCCCCTTGGATGCCGAATAGGCGGCCTGGCCGATCTGCCCGTCGAAGGCGGCCACGGAGGCGGTATTGATGAGCACGCCGCGCTCGCCGGTGGGTTCGGGCGTATTTTCGCTCATCGCCGTGGCCGCCAGCCGGATCATGTTGAATGAACCGATCAGATTGATGCTGATGACTTTCTGGAACATGTCCAGGGGGTGGGGGCCATTGCGGCCGACAGTGCGCGATGCCGGGGCAATGCCCGCGCAGTTCACCAGGCCGAACAGCGGGCCGAGCTTCAGCGCCGCGTCGACGGCCGCCTGGCCGTCGGCTTCCTGGGTGACGTCGCAGTGCACGAAGACCTGGCCGAGTTCCCGGGCAAGCTCCTGGCCGGCTTCGTCCTGCACGTCGGCGATCACGGTCCTGCCGCCATTTTCCACGAGCATGCGCACGGTGCCGGCGCCGAGGCCGGATGCGCCGCCGGTGACAATGAATACCTTGTCCTTGATGTCCATCTTATCTCTCTTTGGTTAGAAGGGCTCCCTGGCGGGAGCCGGTCCGCGGGGATCGTCCTTTGCTAGCGTCAACAGGCCCTAGGGCGGGCGATCGAAGCGGGAACGCAGGGTTCAGGATTCGATGGCCTGAAGAATGCGGTCACGGATTTCTTCGACCGAACCGAGTCCGGGGATACGGCGGTATGCGGGAGCCGCCGGATCGCCGGACCCGGCCCAGCTTTCGTAGTAATCCACCAGTGGACGGGTCTGGTCGCGGTAGACCGACAGGCGGTGCCTGACGGTTTCTTCACGATCGTCGTCGCGCTGCACCAGCGGTTCGCCGCTGACGTCGTCGGTGTCGGCGACTTTCGGCGGGTTGAATTTCAGGTGGTAGGACCGGCCGCTGGCGGGATGGATGCGGCGACCGCTCATGCGTTCGATGATGCTTTCTTCGGGTACGACCAGCTCGACGACGAAATCCAGCGGGATTTCCGCCGATTTCAATGCATCCGCCTGAGGAATGGTGCGAGGAAAACCGTCGAACAGATAGCCTTTCTGACAGTCCGGCTGCTGCAGCCTGTCCTTGACCAGACCGATGATGATGTCGTCGGAAACGAGCCCGCCCGTATCCATGATCTTCTTGGCCTCGATGCCGAGGGGGGTCTGGGCCTTGACGGCCGCGCGCAGCATATCGCCGGTGGAAATCTGAGGGATGCCAAATTTTTCGGTGATGAAGGCTGCCTGGGTTCCTTTGCCCGCTCCGGGTGGACCTAGCAGAATCAAACGCATGTATTCCTCCTGGGTTATTGATGGTTTCGGATTATGCCGCAATGCAACAAGTTCTGCAGTATGCCATCGCTGCCGATGGCCGGTTTCTGCGGGTTATACCTGGCTTGCGCACAGACGGCGAACCCGTTCCAGATCTTCGGGGGTGTCGACTCCCGCCGCGGGGTGGGTGGGCGTGACGTGGACGGCGATGGCATGACCGTTTTCCAGTGCCCGCAGCTGTTCCAGCGATTCCCAGCGCTCCAGGGGGCCTTGCGGCAGTTTGCTGAATTGCCTGAGGAAGCCTGCCCGATAGGCGTACAGGCCGATATGATGCAGCGCGTTCAGGTTGCCCGGCAGGGTGGCGGGATCTTGTGCGAAAGCGTCGCGCGCCCACGGTATGGGCGAACGGGAAAAATAAAGGGCCCGGCCAGCGGCGTCGCAGACGACTTTTACGGCATTGGGACTGAACAAGGTCTCTGCGCGGGTGATCCGGCTGGCGCAAGTGGCCATGGCGGCCTGTGGATCGCGCTGCAGCAGTTGCGCGACGGCATCGATCAGCGCCGGTTCGATGAGCGGCTCATCGCCCTGCACATTGACCAGGATGGCGGCATCGTCCAGGGCGAGCCGCTGCGCCACCTCCGCCAGGCGGTCTGTGCCACTGGGATGGTCGCCGCGGGTGAGCAGGGCATCGAAGCCGTGCGCCGCGGCGGCGGCTTCGATGCGGGCGTCGTCGGTGGCGATGACCACACGGCTCGCCGACGAGGCGCGCGCCCTTTGCGCGGTGCGCACCACCATGGGCTTGCCGCAGATGTCGATCAGAGGTTTGTCAGGCAGGCGGGTCGAGGCCATCCGCGCCGGCACCACGGCGATGAAGCTCATTGCCGGGTGGCGCCGCCGGGGGAAGCGGGTGGCGTGGCCGCTGCCTGCGGCGTGCCCGCGGGCGCCGGAGCAGGATCCGTGTCGTCGAGTTCGCGCGCTTCATCTTCGAGCATGACGGGTACGCCGTCGCGAATCGGGAAAGCCAGACGGTCGGCTCGGCAGATCAGTTCCTGGCGCTGCCGCTCGTACCGGAGCGGACTCTTGCAGACGGGGCAGACGAGAATTTCAAGCAATCGGGATTCCATGGGCGATCCTGGGCAAAGTGGCGGCAAATCCCGGCTCCGGTGGCCGCAATTCACCCGCCACTATACAAGGGAGTCTCCAGCCGCGTAAATGAGCACCGGGCAAGTCGTCGATCCGGAGCGACCGGCGCGAGCAGGGGGGCGCCCGGGCCGGAGTCGTGGCTGGTGGGCGGCGTTAGGGGCCGGTGTTTTCCGCGCGCGTGGCCGCTTGCTTGCGGCGGGAGATGGCGCGCAGCATTTCGTGGACCAGGTCGAGCCATCCGGGTTCCGAGAAGCGCTGCTCCGGATGCACGCAATACAGGCGGGCGTCGTTGAGCCCGCGACACTTCACCGCGTCTTTGGGGGTGATGAGTATGCACTGCGCGCCCATGTCCTGGAAGGGCGGGCGCCGATAGTCGTAGTGGTCCGGCAGGGCGCGCGCCTGCAGCGTGTCCAGGCCGTGGTGGCGCAGCATGGCGAAGAAGCGCTCGGGCCGGCCGATCGCGGCCACGGCGGCGCACTTTTCCTGCCCGTGCCGGGCCAGCCAGTCCGCCCAGTTCAGCATGGTTCCGCTGTCCAGATGTTCGACCATGGCCGGTTCGAGATACATATTCACGCTGTGCGCCATCCGCGGCGGGATGGAGGGGGGCGCTTCGCCCGGCTGCAGGTTGTTGACAATGAAATCCACCGATTGCAGGCGCTCGGGTGGTTCGCGCAGCGGCCCGGCCGGCAGCACCATCCCGTTGCCGATGCCGCGGGCATCCTGCACGATGATTTCCAGATCGCGCCCCAGCGCCGGATGCTGCAGGCCATCATCGCTCACCACCACGTCGACTCTCGGATACTGCCTGCGCAGGCGCTGCATCGCCGCCTTGCGGTCAGGATGGACGGAAACCGGCGCCTGGGTCGCGGCGGCGATGAGCGCCGGTTCGTCACCGAACAGGGCCGGGTCCAGCGCACCTTGCCCCGTGCGGGGCTTGTCGGCGTGCCGTGCCCCGTAGCCGCGGCTGACGACGCCGGGCTGCCAGCCCCGTTCCTGGAGCGCCCGCACCAGGGCGATGACAACGGGCGTCTTGCCGGTCCCGCCCAGATAGATGTTGCCGACCACCATGACCGGAACGGCGTCGTGGTGGATGCGTTCGGGATGATTCAGAAAGGACGCCGTGCGGCTGGCCGCGATGCCGGCGTAGAGGCGCGACAGCGGCCACAGCAGCATGCTGAAGAGGCCTTTCTTCTGCCAGGCGGAGTGCAGGGCCTGTTCGATCCGCGCTTTCATGGGGATGCCTGCGTGGCGAAGTGCACACGCTGTATCCCCACCTGCCGGGCCGCTTCCATGACGCGCACGACGGCGGCGTGGGAGGCCTGGGCGTCTGCGTCGATCACCAGCACGCTTTCGGCCGGGTCGGCCGCCTGGTCGCCGCGCTGCGCTGCCAGCCATTGGCGCAGGGTTTCGGCGATGTCTTCGGTGGTGGTGCCGGGCAGCAGCTGCCCCTGCACCGCATACAGGCCATCGTGGCTGATGGCGATGTGCAGCGCGTCGGGCTGTTGTGCTTCCGCCGCCGCCCTCGGCAGCGTGAGCTGCAATTGCTGGTAGCGGTTGAAGGACGTGGTGGCCGCCAGGAAAATGAGGATCACCAGCAATACGTCGATCAGTGGAATCAGGTTGATTTCGAGATCGTCGTCCTGGCGGCTTTTCCGGAAGTTCATTGAGCCGCTCCGCGCTCCAGCAACCGGCTCAAGGCACTGGCTTCCCGTTCCATGCGGTGCAGGAAATGATCCACGCGGGAACGGAAATAGCGGTGGAAGATCAATGCGGGAATGGCGATGATGATGCCGAAAGCCGTGTTGTAGAGCGCAATGGAAATGCCGCGCGCCAGTTGCGCCGGATCGCCGCCAGCCGGGGTGTAGGAAGCGAAGATCTCGATCATGCCCACGACGGTGCCGAACAGGCCCATGAGCGGCGCGACGACGGCAATGGTTGCGAGGGCGGGCAGATAACGGTTGAGATGGTGCGCGACATCCTTGCCGACGTCTTCCACGGCGGCCTGGCGTTCGGGGATCGCGGCGCCGCGATTCAGCAGGACTTCGGCCAGGACCCGGCCCAGTGGCGAAGTGCCGGCAAGCCGGACGATGGCTTCGGGGTCATCGTTGCGTTGCCTGACGATTTCCACCACCTGGCCTGGCAGCCGCGGCGGCAGCACGCGTTGGGTGCGCAGCGATAAAAAGCGTTCGATGATGATGGCCAGGCCCAGCACCGAGGTGGTGATGAGCAGCCAGACCGGCCAGCCGGCAGCGTGTATCAGGTCGAGCATCTGCGATGTCCCGGGGGTGTGCGAGGATGCTGCATTCTACAATCCGCGTAGCCGCCCGGGTATGCGGGCAATGCCGCGGCAGCGGCCGGAAGGCCAGTCTTTGGGCGGGACGGCGGTGGCAAAATGGCGTGGTTGCTGCTTTAGCGGAGAGTATCCACAGAATCTGTGGATAATTCTGTGGGCAACACTGCGGAGCGCCGCATTTATGCTGGCTTCAAGGTTCATTGACTAATTTTCATCCATGTCTTGGTTGGCATAAAAATTGTTTTATATCAATTGGTTATGATGCTTTCCTCAAGTTTGATCTTATTTGATGCCCCGTCACGCCTGATATTTCGCCATTTTGACAGCCTGCCTTAATCTGTGGACAGAGTTTCCCGATGACCATTGCTTCTCCCCCCGCTTTTCCCTCCGCCGGCGGTTCCGAACCCGTCTGGACCGTCGCCCAGCTCAACCGCCGGGTGGGGCAGTTGCTGGAGTCTTCGTTCGCGCGCATCTGGCTGCGAGGCGAGATTTCCAACTTTACGCAGGCGGCTTCGGGCCACTGGTATTTTTCCATCAAGGACGAGAACGCCGCGGTGCGCGCGGTGATGTTCCGCGGCCGGGCGCAGGCGGTGGGCTTCGTTCCCCGCGCCGGCGAGCGTTTCGAGTTCCGGGTCACCGTTACTCTGTACGAGCCGCGCGGCGACTACCAGGTTCAGGTGGAGGGCATGCGCCGGGCGGGCCTGGGCGATCTCCATGAAGCGTTTCTCCGGCTCAAGCAGAAGCTGGAGAACGAAGGGCTGTTCGATCCGGCCCGCAAGCGGCCGCCGCCAAGCCACCCGCGCTGCATCGGGGTGGTGACCTCGCTGGCCGCCGCCGCGTTGCGCGATGTGCTCACGGCGCTGGCGCGCCGTGCGCCGCATGTGCCGGTCATCGTCTACCCTGCGCCCGTGCAGGGGGCTGACGCGTCCGCCCGGCTGGCGGAAGCCCTGCGCACTGCGGCGCAGCGGGCGGAAGCCGATACCTTGCTGCTGGTCCGTGGGGGCGGCAGCCTGGAAGATCTGTGGAGCTTCAACGACGAAGCGCTGGCACGGGCCATTGCCGCCAGCCCCATTCCCGTGATCAGCGGCGTGGGGCACGAAACCGATTTCACCATCGCCGACTTCGTGGCGGATCTGCGTGCGCCCACGCCCACCGCGGCGGCCGAATTGAGCTGTCCGCCGCGTGCCGAGTGTCTGCACAGAGTGACGCTCGCGCTCGATGCGCTGGCGCTGCGTCAGTTGCGCCTGATCGAACGGGCTTCGCTGCGCCTGGACAGGGCGCGCGCCGGCCTGGTATCGCCGCGCCAGCGTCTGGAGCAGCAGTCGGAGCGGCTCGGGGCGCTGACTCAGCGGCTTGCGCACGCCATGGCCCGCGTGCTCGAGCGCGGTTCGGGGCGCCGCGACCTGGCTTGCGCCAGACTGGAACGCTGCCGGCCGCGCCTGGATGAACAGCAACGCCAGATTGCCCGCCTGCGCCTGGCGCTGGCGCGTGCCGCCTCCGTGGGCCTGCTTCAGCGCCGCCGGCGGTTCGAGGCCCTGACCCAGACGCTGGATGCGCTGGGACCGCACAGCGTGCTGGAAAGAGGCTACGCCATCGTACGGGACGCCCGGGGGGATATCGTGAAAAATGGGTTAGACTTGAAAGTTGGCGAGACGCTGCAGATCGAGTTCGGGCGGGGTAGTGCGCAGGCCGAGGTTCTGGCCACGCACGGGTTGCTGTAGCCCGGGGTGCGATGGCGTAGCGCACGGCGCGGCACTATGCTTGCGCCGTGTCATGCAAGGCATGGCGGTGCCTGCGGGCCGGCAGCGTATCAATGATTTCATCCGCATAACAAAAGGGCAATGAACATGGCATTTACGCTTCCTCCGCTTCCGTACGAGATGAACGCACTCGAACCGCACATCTCCAAGGAAACCCTTGAGTACCACTACGGCAAGCATCACCAGACCTACGTCACCAACCTGAACAACCTGATCGCGGGCACCGAATTCGAGTCGGCTTCGCTGGAAGACATCGTCCGCAAGTCCTCGGGCGGCCTGTTCAACAACGCCGCGCAGGTCTGGAACCACACCTTCTACTGGAATGGTCTTTCGCCCAACGGCGGCGGGCAGCCCGAAGGCGCGCTGGCCGACGCCATCAATGCCAAGTGGGGCAGCTTCGACACCTTCAAGGAAGAGTTCAACAAGCAGGCGGCAGGCAATTTCGGTTCCGGCTGGACCTGGCTGGTCAAGAAGGGCGACGGTTCCGTCGACATCGTGAATACCGGCAATGCCGCCACGCCGCTCACCACGACCGACATACCGCTGCTCACCTGTGATGTCTGGGAACACGCCTATTACATTGACTACCGCAATGCTCGTCCCAAGTACCTGGAGAGCTTCTGGAGTCTGGTGAACTGGCAGTTCGCGGCCCAGAACTTCGCGTAAGCGATGGTTCAGCAGAAAAAGCCGGCCGACGCCGGCTTTTTCTGTTTGACGGGGTCTCGATTTGAAGCTGGCAAGCCCTTCGGATTCATTCCAATCTCGGAGGGAACCAGCGGTACCAGAGGCCGTACACCGAGCAGGCGGCGCAGAAAGAGAACGCCCATTCCAGGGTGGTGAACACCATCAGCACGATGCAGGGAATTTTCCAGATGTCGCTGCCCAGCGCGTAGGCTGTCACCGATACCAGGCTGGCGATGAACAGAATCTTGTTCGCAAACATTTTGGCGCCCGCGTTTTCTTTTTTCCCGCCCCATCCGCGCGACTCGAAGAGCTTGACCCAGGCGCGATGGGCCGGACATTTGTAGTGGCCCAGAAAGCCGCGCACGAAGCCTTGCACCAGCAGGATTCCCATCAGCCATGGCGTGAACAGCAGGCTTGCCCCGCAGACGGCAAAGTTGACGAAGGCCTCCCATCGGGTGACATTGGACCAGACCGGCGGCAGATCGAAACGAAGCATGTGCAACTCCTTCCTGAGAGGATGGGCAAGATGGATTCGTTCTCATTGTATATTAGAAGAAACTAATATACAAATATTAGAAAATACTAATATTAAAGGCCGCACGATGCCGGAGGGCGGAAATTCCGGCCAGAAGGATGGCGCGCTTCGCGACATCCCGGAAGAGGAAGGTGCAAGCGTCAGTGCGCGGCGGGTGGCGGCAGGCCCGGCAGGCCATGGATGCGGGTGCCCGGCCAGGCTCCGTGGCGGGCGAACCAGCCTTGTTCCATTTCCAGCGCGTATTGCACAGGGGCTACCGAGCAGTGCGGTTCGAGTGAATGCGGCTGCATGTCCGCCGTACTGGTGATGGCGCCCTCTGTATCGATGAAGGCGACCGTGAGCGGCAGGAGAGTGTTCTTCATCCAGAAGCACTGCTGCTGCGCCCGGGGGAAGACGAAGAGCATGCCGTGATCCGGAAGCAGCGCTTTGCGGTGCATGAGGCCGCGTGCGCGAGAGGCATCGTCGGCGGCGACTTCGGCCGTGACGCGCTGAGAATCGACCCGCAGCGGGATTTGCGGCAGTTCGGCCGTGTGCCGGTCTTGAGCGATCGTGTCAGGCCGTTTCGGGACGGGGGCCTGAGCCAGAGCGGGCGGGGCCGCGGCGATGGCCGAGCCAGCCAGGAACGCAAGACAAAAAAAATCAGGGCGCCGACGCCCTGATCGCGAGTTGGATCCGAACATTTTTCATATTCTACAGAATCCCGGCATTCGGTGCCGGCAAGGATGCAAGCGCGAGGGTTCAGGCCGCAGTAATATTGAGTGCCTGCTTGCCCTTCGGACCTTGAGCGATCTCGAATTCGACCTTCTGACCTTCTTTGAGTGTCTTGAAGCCGTTCATCTGGATTGAGGAAAAATGCGCAAAAAGGTCTTCACCCCCATTGTCGGGAGTAATGAAGCCGAACCCTTTGGCGTCGTTGAACCATTTCACGGTTCCCGTCAGCTTTTGAGTATCCCCGGGCACGGAGGTTGCGGTTGAATCAGACATGCGGACTGCCCTCGACTTTGGTGTGTTAGATTGATACTTGGCTACAGGGGTGAGCTTTCGCCTATGGATTCTGGCATGCAACAATTACAGCACGGCACTCAGAATCAGCTCATGATGCGCAATTAGCGCAATGGGCGTCAACTATCGGAAACACTAGTATTTGTCATGGGCACTCAGGTCGTACGGACAAACAGCACAGAGACCGAGCGCAAACCGGCCAGGCTTGCGCCGCCACCCATGTATCAGGTGGTGCTTCTCAATGATGATTACACTCCCATGGATTTCGTGATCGTGGTTGTGCAGCATGTATTCGGAAAGTCCCTGGAAGAGGCGTCGCGCATCATGTTGAAGGTGCACCATGAAGGCCGCGGCGTGGTGGGCGTGTATACACGGGACATCGCCGCCACCCGGGTGGAATCCGTCATCCAGCTCGCGCGCATGAATCAGCATCCGCTCCAGTGCATCATGGAGCCCGTGCCCCCCGCCGACTGATGCCGCTCGCGGGCGGGATCTTCCCTCCGGCGGTCCCCGCTTCTCCGGCCGTCTCGCGCGGCGCGATTCGCGCCGATTCCCGCGTCGGGGATCATCGTTTGTTACGGTTGGTTCGGGGGCGACGCACGTTGGGCGAACTGCGGGTATAGTAAAGTCGTTATGTGGCGCAAAGAGAGGGCGCCACAGGTTTCAGACAATGGCGATACGCAAGCTCGATTTAGTCATAGAATAAGAACAGGGATTTGTCGAATTTGTTTGTCCCGCTCCGATATGCACTGGAGGTAGCGTGATCTCCGAAGAACTTGAAGTCAGCCTGCACATGGCCTTCGTCGAGGCCCGTACGGCTCGGCATGAATTTATTACCGTAGAGCACTTGCTGCTTTCCTTGCTGGACAACGCGGCGGCCAGCGAGGTACTGCGTGCGTGTTCCGCCAACATCGACACCTTGCGCCAGGATCTGCGCAAGTTCATCTCCGAGAACACCCCCGTGTTTCCGGGCGACGAAGATGTGGACACCCAGCCCACACTGGGTTTCCAGCGCGTCATCCAGCGTGCGATCATGCACGTATCTTCCGGCAATTCCAACAAGAACATGGTCACCGGGGCCAACGTCCTGGTCGCCATGTATGGCGAGAAGGACTCTCACGCGGTCTATTTCTTGCAGCAGCAGGGCGTCACCCGTCTCGATGTCGTGAACTACCTGTCGCATGGCATCACCAAGACACCCGAAGAGCCGCCAGTCGAACCGCCGAAGGCACAACAAGTGGAAGAAGCGAAATCCGATCAGCAGAAGTCCCCGTTGGAGCTGTACGCCACGGATCTCAACGCGGAAGCGCGCCAGGGCCGCATCGATCCGCTCATCGGCCGCGAACTCGAGGTCGAGCGGGTCATTCAGGTGTTGTGCCGCCGCCGCAAGAACAATCCTTTGCTCGTCGGCGAGGCCGGCGTGGGCAAGACCGCCATCGCCGAAGGGCTGGCGTGGCGCATCACGCGCGGCGACGTGCCGGAAATCCTCGCCGATGCCCAGGTGTACGCGCTCGACATGGGTGCGCTGCTGGCGGGCACCAAGTACCGCGGCGACTTCGAGCAGCGGCTGAAGGCCGTGCTCAAGTGTCTGAAAGACAACAGCAACGCCGTCCTGTTCATCGATGAGATCCACACGCTCATCGGCGCGGGCTCGGCGTCCGGCGGCACGCTCGACGCATCCAACCTGCTCAAGCCGGCGCTGTCCTCGGGCCAGCTCAAGTGCATGGGCGCCACCACCTACAACGAATACCGGGGCATCTTCGAAAAAGATCACGCGCTTTCGCGTCGTTTCCAGAAGATCGATGTCGCCGAACCCACCGTCGAGCAGACCATCCAGATCCTGCGCGGCCTGAAGTCGCATTTCGAAGCCCATCACGGCGTGCGCTATTCCGCCGCGGCCATCACGGCGGCGGCGCAGCTGGCGGCGCGCCATATCAACGACCGCTACCTGCCGGACAAGGCCATCGACGTCATTGACGAAGCCGGCGCCGCGCAGCGTCTGCTGCCGGTGTCGCGCCGCAAGAAGGTGATCGGCAAGGGCGAAGTGCAGGCCACGGTGGCCAAGATTGCCCGCATCCCCCCGCAAAGCGTGTCCACCGACGACCGCAACAAGCTGGCGACACTCGAACGCGACCTCAAGACAGTCGTGTTCGGCCAGGATCCGGCCATCGAGGCCCTGGCCGCCGCCATCAAGATGGCGCGGTCCGGTCTGGGCCGCCCCGACAAGCCCATCGGTTCCTTCCTGTTCTCGGGGCCCACCGGCGTGGGCAAGACGGAAGTCGCGCGGCAGCTGGCCTTCGTGCTGGGCGTCGAACTGGTGCGCTTCGACATGTCCGAATACATGGAGCGGCATACGGTGTCGCGCTTGATAGGCGCGCCTCCGGGCTATGTGGGCTTCGATCAGGGCGGCCTTCTCACCGAAGCCATTTCCAAGCAGCCCCATTGCGTGCTGCTGCTCGACGAGATCGAGAAGGCGCACCCGGATGTCTACAACATCCTGCTGCAGGTCATGGATCACGGCACGCTGACCGACAACAACGGCCGCAAGGCGGATTTCCGGAATGTCATCGTCGTCATGACGACCAACGCGGGCGCCGAGGCGCTGAACCGCAATACCATCGGCTTCGCCGCCCCAAGCCGCTCGGGCGACGAAATGTCCGAGATCAAGCGCATGTTCACGCCGGAATTCCGCAACCGCCTGGACGCCATCATCGGCTTCACGCCGCTGTCGCGCGACGTCATCATGCGGGTGGTCGACAAATTCCTCATGCAGCTCGAAGACCAGCTCCACGAAAAACGTGTCGATGTCGCTTTCACCGACGCTCTGCGCGAACACCTGGCCCAGGAAGGCTTCGACCCGGTCATGGGCGCACGTCCGATGCAGCGGCTGATCCAGGATACGATACGGCGTGCGCTGGCCGACGAACTCCTGTTCGGCAGGCTGGTCGACGGCGGGCATGTCGAAGTCGGGCTGGACGCCGACGGCAAGGTGCGGCTGACTTTCCCGGAAGCCGGCAAGGGTGATGGACAGGGGGATCCTTCCCCGTCCCGTCCGGAACCCGAACTGGTCGATTGATGCAGGCTGGCTCGCTGCTTGCGTGTCAGCATTGCGACACACTTCACGCCGCCGTGGCTGTCGAGCCCGGCGGCATGGCAAAGTGCAGCCGCTGCGGCTACGTTCTGTTCAGGCGTAGCCGCTTTTCCTTGACCTTCTGGTCGGCCATGACCGCCAGCGCGCTGGCGGTATTCGCCATTGCCAATCTTTTCCCCCTGGTAAGGCTCACCCTGGTGGGCAAATCGCTGGACGCCACCTTCGTCGGTGCCTTGTGGCTGACCTGGCAGCAGGGGCACTACCTCCTCTCCATCATGACCGGCCTGGTCGGGTTCTGGTTTCCATTGACGCAGCTGTGCTTTCTGCTCTGGGCGCTGGGCTGCCTGAAAAAGAGCCGGCTGCCGGCGGATTTTTCCTATGCGATGCGCCTGTATCATCACGTTGCTCCATGGAGCATGGTGCCAGTCCTGATGCTTGCCATCATGGTCGCCATCGTGAAGTTCGCGGGCATGGCCTTGCTGGAGCCGGCGGCGGGCATCTGGGCCTTCGGCGTGCTGACCTTCCTGCTGACGGCCCTCAGCCGGCTCGACAGCATGCGTCTATGGAGCTACGCCCAGGAGCAGGGGCTGGTGCCCATTGCCGCGGATACCGGTGTGCCGGCGGAACGCCTCGGCGCCTGCCACTGCTGCGGCTATGTGCAGGAAACGGCGGGCCATGAGGCGGTGCCCTGCGGGCGTTGCGGCTCCCGGATCCACAAACGCAAGCCGGACATGGGCGGGCGCGTGTGGGCCCTGCTGATCGCCGCGGCGGTGGTCTACATACCGGCCAATGTGCTGCCGGTCATGGAAATCCGCAGCACTCTGGGCGCCAGTGCGCACACCATCTTGGGCGGGGTGATCGAACTCTGGCGATTGGGTTCCTGGGATCTCGCGGTGATCGTTTTCGTGGCCAGCGTCGTCGTTCCCATTACCAAGCTTCTCGCGCTGGCCATCCTGATGCTGGGGCGCCGCTGGCGCGGTTTCCGGGTGCAGCGCCAGCGCACACGGTTGTATGAACTGGTGGAATTCATCGGGCAGTGGTCGATGCTGGACGTTTTCGTGGTGATCCTCATGACCGCCATGGCGAATTTTCCCGGCCTGTCGCAGATCATCGCGGGGCCTGGGGCGGCGAGTTTCGGCATGGTCGTGGTGCTGACCATGCTGGCGGCTCTGAGCTATGATCCGCGTAGCGGGTGGGATCAGGCACGCCCGGGCACAGCAGAAGCGATGGGTAATGGCTGAAGAAACAGGGAAGGACACAAAAGACGGGAACGGCGGCGCGCAGGCATCCGGTCAAAGGCTGCCGGCGCCCGAGCTGCATCCCCGCAAGGAAAGGCGCATCTCCTGGATATGGCTGGTGCCTCTGGTGGCCGTGCTGGTGGGCGCCACATTGTTGATGCGCGACTGGATGGCGACCGGCCCCAGCATCACGGTGGCGTTCGAATCGGCCGAAGGCATCGAGGTGGGCCAGACGCGGGTGCGCTACAAGGACGTGGCCATCGGCGTGGTGACGGACATCAAGGTGGACCATCAACGTGGCAAGGTTCTGGTCACCGCGCAGCTGCACCGCGACGGGGCGGACTACATCACGCAGCCGGGCTCGCGATTCTGGGTGGTGCGGCCGCGGCTGGCCATCAGCGGGGTGTCAGGTCTGGGCACGCTGCTGTCGGGCGTCTATATTGCGGTGGATACGCCACCGTCTTCGGCTGAGCGCGACAAGGCCGTATACGAGTTCGAGGGCCTGGAACAGCCGCCCGAGATCAGCAGCGAGCGGCCGGGCACGCGCTACACCTTGCGCGCGCCCGACCTTGGCTGGCTGGATATCGGTTCGCCGGTATATTACCGGCGCATCCAGGTAGGGCAGGTGATCGGCTATAGCCTCGATGAAAGCGGCGATGCGGTCAACATACAGATATTCATCGATGCGCCGCATGACCGCTACGTGACCACCGATGCCCGTTTCTGGAACGCCAGCGGCATCAACTTCTCGCTGGATGCCGAGGGGGTTTCGGTTCAGACGGGCTCGCTTGCCGCCGTCCTTGCCGGCGGTGTCGCTTTCGCCTCGGCGGACGAGTTCAACAAGGAATGGGCGCGGGCCGATGCCGTATTCGCACTGCACGGGTCCGAAGCCAAGGCCATGGCTGATCCGGACGGCGACCCTGTGCTCATCGAGTTCCACTTCCATCAGTCCATACGCGGCCTGAAGCTGGGCGCGCCCGTGGACTTCCGTGGCCTCGAACTCGGTACTGTCGTCGATATCGATATGGAATTCGACCGCGAGCGCCGGCAGTTCTTTGCGCTGGTGCAGGCCCGCATTTATCCGCTGCGTTTCGGCCCGCTGTACCAACGCATCATGGAGCTCGACAAGGATCCGCACATCGCGCGCGCCCGTTTCCTGGAAAACATGGTGGGGCGCGGCTTGCGGGCCCAGATGCGGGCCGCCAACCTGCTGACCGGCCAGCAATACGTGGCGCTGGACTTCTTCAAGAGTGAGCCGGACGTCGTTTTCGATGGCACGCAGTATCCGCCGGTGCTGCCCACCATCACCGGCGATTTCGACCGCCTGCAGCAGCAGCTGGGCAGCATCGTCGGCAAGATCGATGCCCTGCCTCTCGATGCCATCGCGGGCGATTTGCGCGATACGCTGCAGGCCGTCACGGCCTTGCTGAGCGGCGTCAACGGTAAAGTGACGCCGGAACTGGCTTCGACGCTGCGGTCGGTGCGGAAGACGCTTTCCAACGTCGATGGTTTCGTTTCCGAAGGCGCGGCAACGGCCGGCGGCCTGGAAGGCACCATGCGAGAGCTTGCCGCCGCCGCCCGCGCCTTGCGCTCGCTGGCGGATTACCTGCAGGCACAGCCGAACTCGCTGATCCGGGGTTCCGCCCGCGACCGGCTGGAGGTGAAACCATGAATTCAACAGCACACCGGCCGCGTGTGCCGGCCCTGGCGCTGATGGCGGCGCTGCTGGCCGGCTGCGCCGCGTCGGCACCCCAGTACTACACCCTGCAGATACCCGATGCGGCCGGTGGCAATGACGCCGGCCTGCAGGCGGACTACGCCATCAGCGTGCAGCCCGTCATCATTCCCGAGCAGGTGGCGAGGCCGCAGATCGTTGTCAGCACGTCTTCGGGCGCCGAGGTCGTGCCGCTCAATGCGGCCTTGTGGGCGGGGCCGCTGGAGGCGCAGATACGCAATGTGCTGGCCGGAGAGCTTGCGCAGCGCCTGGGGGTGCTGGATGTTGGCAGGAACAGTGCGGCGAAAGGGCTGCCGGTCTGGCGGATCTATCTCGATGTGCGGAGTTTCGATTCCGTGTATGCCGAGGCGGTGCGGCAGGAAGTGGTTTGGCGCATCGTTCCCCAGGGCGTGCCGGGCAACGTGAAGGAACGGGTGTGTTCGGCGCGGGCGAGTGTGCCTGTGAAAGAGGGCATGTCGGCGCTGGTGGAAGGCCATCGCAGCGCGCTGACCGGGCTGGCCGGCGTCATCGCCCAATCGCTGCCTGGGCCTTCGGGCGCAGTGGCGCCTTCCGGTACGCCGGAAGGGGTGAGCTTCAGGGGCTGCGTGGGCTAGGGCCTGTTGACGCTAAAAGGAGGCTTGCAGGCCCCAGGGCGCGCGGCGCTTCGCGCCCGGCGCCCGTCGTCACTCATTCATTGACGCTGGCATAGCGCCACCAGCCGGCGCCCGATTCAGACTTGATGAGGTCGCGCAGGATGACTTCCACACGCCGGGCGGTGCGGGTCAGGGGCCGGTCGGATGCGTAGGCGACGCAGATGCGGCGCTCGATGACCGGGTCGATGATGTGGGCGGTGAAGATTTCCTTGTGCGGAATCCGTATGTTCTTCAGGGCGGCCAGTGAAAGAATCGTGGCGTCCGCGCTGCGCAATACCTGTTCCAGCAATAATTCATGCGCATCCAGTTCGGTGCGCACGTCCAGCTTCACCCCGGCGGCGGCGGACACTTTCTCGACCAGCGAGCGCAGGCCGTGCTCGCGGCTGGGCATGACGAGCGGCACGTGGCGCAGGCTGGCAAAGGCAATGTCGCCGTCGACGCACATGCTCTTGATGGCATCGGCCCTGCTGTTGTCCACGGCCAGGAACAGATGCTCTTTCATCAGCAGCTCGAAATCCAGCCCCATGGCGGTGGATGTGCCGTAGATCAGGGCGAAATCTATCGTGCCGTCCATGATCCATCGCGCCAGATGGCCCGAGAGGCCGGTCATGACCTTGATCGTGATGTTGGGGCACTGCTGGCGGACTTCCTCGATCAGGGACAGGCTCAGCAAGGGGCTCAGCGAGCCGGGGATGCCGACCGTGACGGTGCCGACCTCGGTGACCTGGTGCGCGCGCAGATTGGCCTTTGCGGCGTCCAGGGTATCCAGTGCCACCCGGGCATAGCCGAGGAATTCCTTTCCTTCCGGGGTCAGGATCGTGCCGTCCTGGCGGCGCTCGAACAATTGGACTTCGAGTTCTTCTTCCAGCAGTTTTATCTGGGTGCTGACGGCCGGCTGGGAAATATGCAGCAACTGCGCCGCCTTGATGATGGAACGCTGTTCGGCGACCGCGATGAAATACGAAAGCTGACGCAAGTTCATGCAGACTGCTGCCTTGAATGATTATTCTATCCACGCCTGAAACGGGCGGATTCCCGACATGCGCCGGAAAGCCCCCCGTTTCTTTGCCGGCCTGTCAGTTCCGGCTGTTTCGCCGCTGGTAGGCTTCGTGGCGCTCGATCAGTTGCCGCGCCTGCAGCACGACGGGCAGATCCACCATCCGGCCGTTGAAGGTGCAGGCCGCTCGGCCCTGGGCTTTCTGAGTTTCGAACTCGGCAACCAGCCTTCTGGCGTAGTCGACGTCGGCCGGCTTGGGCGAGAATTCCTCGTTGACGATCTCGACCTGCCTGGGATGGATGCAGAAGGCCGCATCGAACCCCAGGCCACGGGCACGCTGTATCTTCCGGCGAAAATCGTGTTCATCCTGGAAATCGGCGACGGACCCCACGAAACCGATGGGAACGATGCCTGCGCGCCGGCAGGATGCCACGGCCATTGCATTGGGAATGTACAGCGAATCGTCGGTCACCGCCATGCGCATGTCCACGGCCAGGTCCTCGGCGCCCACGATCATCCCGCAGACGCGCGGGTCGGCCGCCGCGATCCTGGCCATGTTCTCCAGCCCCTCGGCATCCTCTATCATGGCGATCAGCC
This sequence comes from Alcaligenaceae bacterium, assembly GCA_013416455.1. Classification (GTDB taxonomy): domain Bacteria; phylum Pseudomonadota; class Gammaproteobacteria; order Burkholderiales; family Burkholderiaceae_B; genus Yanghanlia. The sequence goes on from JACCES010000006.1 coordinate 234,575, forward strand.
GGGTATGGCCGACGGGCAGGCCGTTGTCCCTTTCCACTTCGTCGAGGATTTCGGCAATGAAGCCGACATATTCGGCATTGGGAACCTTGGGGAGGGTCAGGGCCGCGACGTCGGCGCTGACCGAATGCTCGATATCGGGCAGGGCCAGGCGCCAGGGCCTGTTGATGCGCACTGTGACATCGTAGCCGGCGGCGGTGAATCGCTTGGCGATATCCCTCACCCGCTGGCGGGCGGGCGCCTTGTCGTCGGGCGCGACGCTGTCTTCGAGGTCGATCTGCAGCACGTCGGCCGGCCGGCGCATCGCGCTTTCCACGAAACGTTCGCTGGTCGCCGGCACGAACAGGATGGAACGCCAGAGATGAATGTCAGACATGGGTTTGCTCGCCCTTCTGATCGGCTTGCGCTTCAAGGCGGGCCAGTTCCTTCAAGACCTGTTCGGTATGTTCGCCCAGTGCGGGGGCGGGGCGGCGGAAGCCACCCGGGGTCGAACTCAGGCGCGGAATGATGTTGTGCGTGGCGATCTGCCCGAGATCGGCGTCTTCCAGCGACACCATCGCTTCCCGGCCCGTGACGTAGGGGTGCTCCATCAGGTCGGCGACGGAACACACCGGCCCCACGGTGACCGATGCCGCTTCGAAAATGCTCAGGTTCTCCTGCTGAGTGCGCTGGGCGATGAACGCGCCGATGATTTCATCGAGCTCATCCTTGTTCCTGACCCGCGCATCATTGTCGTGGAAGCGCTCGTCGGTCTTCAGTTCGGGGCGGCCTATGGTATCGAGTATGCGCATGGCCATGGATTGCATGGAGCCGGACATTGCCACGTATTTTCCATCGCTGCACACGTAGACGTTGCGCGGCGCCGTGTGCGACGACTGGTTGCCGGAACGGATGGTGGGCTCGCCCACCAGCTGAAATTTCAGGGCTTCCGACGAAATGAAGGAAAAGATCGGTTCGAACAGCGACAGGTCGACGACCTGGCCCTTGCCATCACGTTCGGCCACCCGCAAGGCTGTCATGACCCCGGCGGCGCCGTAGATCCCGGCGATCATGTCGGCCAGCGCCAGCGGCGGCAGGACGGGAGGGCGATCGGCGTAGCCGTTCAGGTAGGCGAAGCCCGACATGGCTTCGACCAGGGTGCCGAAGCCCGGCCTGTTCTTGTAGGGACCCGTCTGCCCCCAGCCGGATACTCGGACGATGACCAGCCTGGGATTGATTTCCATGAGCAGGTCGGGCGCCAGGCCCATTTTTTCGAGCCCGCCCGGCACGAAGTTTTCGACGAATATGTCGGAATGGCGGACCAGGCGCTTGAGCGTCCGCAGGCCGTCGTCGGACTTCAGGTCCAGCACGACCGAACGCTTGTTGCGCCCGTATACCTTCCAGTAAATGGGTTCGTCGGCTTCCCGCCAGTTGCGCAGGTCGTCGCCTTTGCCATCACGCTCTATCTTGATGACGTCGGCTCCGAAATCCGCCAGGAACAGCGTCAGCATGTTGCCGGCCACGAGCCGCGACAGATCGAGCACACGCACATCCTTGAGCGGGCCGTCGCGGGCAGGGTCAAATTTTTTCATGAGCAATACTTTATGTTGAACGAAGCGCTGAACCGATTGCCTTCAGGGCTCAGAACGTAATGACAGGCTTGATTTCCTGATAGGACTTCATGCGCTCCATGGCGATGTTCACGTCGTCGAGCCGGTAGCGGCCGGTGATCATCTTTTCGAACGGGAAGGTCTTCTGGTGCTTTTCGACGAACTGCAGGGCCAGCGAATAGCTTCGCGCGTCGCCCGAGAACGAGCCGATGACGTTGATGTTCTTCTTCACGATCATGGACGGCTGCATTTCCGTCGTGCCTTCGCCCAACTGGCCGACGATCAGGTATTTTGCGCCCTTGCGCGCCAGCTGCAGGCCTTCATTGAAGGCGGCCGGGACACCCGTGAATTCCATGACGATATCGGCGCCGCGACCCTCGGTGAGGGACAGCACGCGGTCCAGCCTGTCGGCGGCCGTCGTGCCTTCGACGGGAATGCATTCGTCCGCGCCGAACTCGCGCGCCATTTCCAGGCGGGCGCTGGGCGAGCCGATGACGATCACCTTGCGCGCCCCGCGCACTTTGGCGTTGGCCGTCGCCAGCAGGCCCAGGGGCCCGGCCCCTTGCACGACAACGGTTTCGTAGGGCTCGATCCTGCCGATCTGCGACATGGCGTTCATGACAGACCGCAGCGCGCAACTGGACAGGCTGGCCAGCTCGCTGGATACGCTGTCGGGCACCTTCAGGCGGCCGGACTCGGGCAGCACATAACCATACTCAGAGAACCCTCCCAGAAGGTAGGGCGATTTTTCCATGGTTTCGTACATATAGGCGCGCCGGTGCGAACACAGGGTGGGCTGGCGCGCCGTGGTGCAGTAGAAGCAGCTGCCGCAGGAGGTATGGGTGTAGACGATGCGGTCGCCGACCTTCAGTTCCTGGCCGACGGAGTCTTCCCGGACGCCTTCGCCGATCGACACGATGCGCCCGACCATTTCATGGCCGATGATGACGGGCAGGTCCACCTTCAGCGACAGCGAGCCCTGCCACAGATGGATGTCGGTCCCGCAGATCGAGCAGGCTTCCATCTTCACCAGGGCGGCCCGGGGTTCGATGTGGGTGGGAATGGGTACTTCCTCGATCCTCAACGGGTCTTTGAACTTTCTCAGTACGGCGGCGCGTGCGAATTCTGGAATAGCGGACATTTGTGCTTCAACCTAAATCAAAGATACTGGTACCAAGTGGTGAGGGCGGGTATGTAGGTGATCATGGCCAGCATGAATAGTGTGCCCAGCAGGAACCACATCACATAGCCGAACATATCGGTGAGCCTGGCATTGTTGGTGCGCTGCGCCACATAGAGATTGGCGGCCAGTGGCGGCGTCAACAGGCCGATTTCGATATTGGTGACCAGCATGACACCGAAATGGACCGGGTCGATGCCGTAGCTCATGGCGGCCGGTGCCAGCAGGGGACCCATCAGCAGCGTCGCGGCATTGGTTTCCATGAACATCCCGATCAGCAGCAGGGCCACGTTGACGACCAGCAGGAACAGGAGCGGGTCGGCGGTGAATGTGGTGGCGACTTGCGTGATGGATTGTGGTATTTGTTCGAGGATCATCGCCCTGTTGAAAATGCTGGTGAAGGCAATGATCGCCAGAATGGCCGCGGAAGCCAGCGCGGCGTGTTCCAGTATTTTCTTCAGATCGGATGCGGATGCCTGGCGGCTCAGAATGGTGACGGCCAGCGCGTAGACGCCGGCGATGGAAGCGGCTTCGGTGGCGGTGAACACACCGGAATAAATACCGCCCAGCACCAGGATCGGCAGCATCAGCGCCGGCAGCGCGCGCACCAGAACGGTGGACTTGCTGGTGGCGGCGCGTTCCGCTCGTTCCTTCGCGACGGACTCGGACAGCACTTCCTGGCCCTTGGGCAGCACCCGTTTCGAAAGAATCGAATGGATGAACGAGAAAACGATGATCGTCAGAATGCCCGGCACAATGGATGCGATGAACAGATTGGTGATCGACACGCCTACGATCGCGCCATACAGGATCAGCGGGATGGAGGGCGGAATGAGCACACCGAGCAGGCCGGAGGCGGCATTCAGGGCCGCGGTGTAGCCGCTGGAATAGCCGCGCTGGCGCATTTCCGCGCCGACCGTGCCGCCGATCGCGGCGACCGTCGCGACCGAGGAGCCGGTGATGGCGCCCATCAAGGCGCTGGCCATCACCATGATGTGTCCCATGGGCGCCCGGATGCGCGACATGAACAGGTCGCACACTGAGGTCAGCTGCCTGACCAGGCCGCCCCGGTTCATCAGTTCGCCGACCAGCAGGAACAGGGGAATGGCCAGCAGCGAAAAATTGGACACCGTGTCGAACGGCATGGCGGCCAATGAAAAGGGATCGATGTTCCAGGCCTCTGCATTGGCCATGACGATCAGGGCGAAGGCGGCCGCGATGGGCACGCCCAGAACGAGCAGGAGCAACAGGGAGGAGACTATCACTGGGTTACCTCCACGGCGGGCGCCGGGGTTTGTTTGAAGCGGACGGACCGTGCCAGGTCGAAGAGGCCATGGATGACCATGAAGACCATGCCGAGGAAGAAGAAGAACACGGGCACGTACAGGGGCGTGCCCATGTCCAGCAGCCGTTCACCTGTGAAGACGGCGTCTTCGAGCAGTGTCCATCCGAGCCAGGCGTAGATCGCCGAGAAAGCCAGCATGAGCACCGCGACGATCAGATGCGCGGCACGCTTGAGCAGCTCGGAACGGGCCTGTTCAATGAAGTCGACCGAAATGTGCATGCGCATGCGCGAACACATGGCCGACCCGACGAAGGTCAGGGGCGACATGGCCACGATGGCCCATTCCGCGACATTGGGTATCGGCAGATCGAAGAATCGGATGCATACCCCGAAAGCCACTGTGGCGAGCATGACCAGAAGACTGATGGCGCATACGAAGTTTTCTATTGAATAAAGACGGTTCTCGAATGTATTTGCCCAACCGGCCATGCCTTTCTCCTATGTCTTGCGACTCAGCGCGATTACTTGCCCAGTGCCTGGACTTCCTGGCGCAGCGCGTCGACACGTTCCTTGCCGTAGACCGACTCGAGATTGGTCCAGACCTTGTCGGCCACTTTGCGGAACTCGGCCAAGGCTTCAGGCGTGAGGGTCGTGACCTGGACGCCGCCCGCCGCGATATTCTGCATGTACTGGGCGTTCGCGGCGCGGTTCACTTCGATTTCCTTGGCGGCCACTTCATCCGCCGTTTCCTGGAGAATCTTCTTCTGTTCGTCGCTCAGCCTGCCCCACAGGCGCTGGCTGGCCGCAATGGCTCCCATGGCGTAGACGTGGTTCGTCTCCGTCATGAACTTCTGGGCTTCGAACAGCCGGGAATTGTGGGTGATGCTGGCACCGTTGTCCTGGCCGTCGACCGTGCCTTGCTGCAGCGCGGTAAACAGTTCGGGAAAGGGCATGGCGACAGCCTGGGCACCCGCGGCGATGAAGAACTCGCGGATCCCGGCCGAGCCGGGCACGCGCAGCTTGAGGCCTTGCAGGTCGGCGGGCTTTTCCACCGCATGCTTGGAGTTGGTCACGGCGCGGAATTCAAGCTCGAAGAAACCCAAGGTCTGCATGCGGTGCTTGGACATCGTTTCGCGCAGGGTCTTCTGCAGGATGCCTTCCGGGTTGTAGAAAATCTTGTCCGCCTCGTCAAAGCTGGTGACGATGTACGGCAGATAATGGATGTCCATCAGCGGATCGAGGCCCGAGAGCGAACCCGGATTGATGAAGGCCAGGTCGAGGGAGCCCCTGGACAGATCGCGCGCCAGCGATTCGTCGCCGCCGATCTGGCTGTTCGGGAACACGGTGATCTCGACGTCCCCGTTGGTGCGTTCCTTCACCAGCCTGGCGAAGTCCTGGCTGGCCTGATCGACCGGGCTGTTGATGGCGAAGACGTGGCCGAGGCGCAGCTTCATGGCGGCGGCGCTTGCCGGCGTGGCATGCAGGGCCATGAGAACCGCGACCGAGCCCAGCAGCCCGGCAAGCCTGGTTTTCTTGAGATGATTGAACATGATTGAGGTCTCCTTGATTACTTGTGATTGATGACGATGGTTTTGGCCACCGTGTATTCGCGCAGGGCTTCAAAGCCTTTTTCCCGGCCGTGGCCGCTGCGCTTGAACCCTCCGAAAGGCAGCTCGATGCCGCCGCCCGCGCCGTAGCCGTTGATATAGACCTGGCCGACCCGCAGCTTCTTGGCCAGACGCATCTGCCTGGCGCCGTTCTCGGACCAGATCCCGGCAATCAGCCCGAAATCGGTGCCGTTTGCGATGCGGATGGCGTCTTCTTCGTCGTCGAACGGCATGGCGACCAGCACGGGGCCGAACACCTCATCCTGTGCCAGTTCGTGGGTTTCATCGACCGGGCCGAGCAGGGTGGGCTTGACGTAGAAGCCGGATTCCACCGCGCTGGCGTCCAGCTTGCCTTCGCCTATGATGCTGATGCCGTCCGCCTGCGCGCGGTCCAGGAAGCCTTTCACGCGCTCGCACTGGACGGCGCTGATCACCGGCCCGCAATCGAGGTCGGCCTCGTGCGAACCGACACGTACGGCGTTGACACGCTTGGCCAGGGCGGCGACGAATTCTTCGTAGATGCTGCGCTGTATCAGCACGCGGCTGCCCGCCGAGCAGGTCTGGCCGGTGTTCTGGATGATGGCGCCGACGATGACGGGCAGCGCTTTCTCAATGTCGGCGTCGTCGAATACGATCTGCGGCGATTTGCCGCCGAGTTCCAGCACGCAGGGAACATGATTGTCCGCGGCGGCCTTCTGGACCAGGGTCCCGACCTCGGGCGAACCGGTGAACGACAGGAAATCGATATCGTTGTGGGAGGAAAGGGCGGCGCCGGCTTCTTCGCCCAGGCCGGTGACCAGGTTGAGCACCCCGGCGGGAATGCCCACTTCCTCAGCCAGTTGTGTAAGGCGGATGATGCTCAGGCAGGCTTCTTCGGCCGGTTTCAGGATGGCGGTGTTGCCCGCGGCCAGCGCGGCGGCAATGGTGCGGCCGAACATCTGGGCGGGATAGTTCCAGGGAATGATGTGCCCCGCCACGCCGCGGGGTTCGCGGATGATCAGGACCTGATAGCCGTCCAGGAACGGGATCGTCTCGCCATGGAGCTTGTCGGCGGCGCCACCGTAGAATTCGAAATAGCGCGCCGTGGCGGCGATGTCGCTGCGGGCCAGCTTCATGGCCTTGCCCGTGTCCAGTGCTTCCAGCTGCGCCAGTTCTTCGGCGTGTTCGGTGATCTTCAGGCCCAGCCGGGACAGCAGACGGCCCCGGTCCACCGCCGCCGTATTGCCCCAGACACCTTCGAATGCCTGGCGGGCGGCCTTGACCGCCGCGTCGATGTCTTCCTTGCCGCCGCGGGAGATCCTGCCTATCGGCTCGCCATTGCTGGGCGATACGACGCCGATGGTGTCGCGGTTATGGGATTCCGACCAATTGCCGTTGATGTAAATCGTTTTGACGCTTTCTGACATGTCGCACCTCAGTATTTGTGAACCACAGCCTGGATTGCCGGAGAGTGTATTGGGCGTAACGCGGCTGTATCAAATACTGATTGCTAATAGGCGATTAGGCGAAAGCTATGTTGGGGGAAACCCTGATATTCGGCCAGGGCCAGAAGCCTCGTGGGAAGGAAGGAGAGGCCGCGCGGATTGGGGCGTGGCTACGGCCAAGCCTGCCTCTGGCCTTGTCCTGGACGACGAAGTTGCGCCGGCGCGTGGCCGATTCATTGCCTGCCGGTGCTGCCGAAGCCGCCATCGCCGCGGTCGCTGTCGCCGAATTCATCGACGATGTCGAATTCGACCTGCTGCACAGGCACCACCACGAGCTGGGCGATGCGTTCCATGGGTTCGAGCATGAAGGGGCGGTCGCCGCGGTTCCAGGCGGATACCATCAGCGGCCCCTGGTAGTCGGAATCGATCAGCCCCACCAGATTGCCCAACACGATGCCGTGTTTGTGGCCCAGCCCGGAGCGCGGCAGAATGACGGCCGCGTAGGCCTGGTCGGCGATATGGATGGAAAGCCCGGTCGGTATCAGTTCGGTGGCGCCTGGCGCCAGGCTGAGCGGCGCGTCGATGCAGGCGCGCAGATCCAGGCCGGCGGAGCCCCGCGTGGCATAGGCCGGCAGATAGTCGGTCATGCGCGGGTCCAGGATCTTCAGGGCGATTCTTCTCATTGTGTCGTGTTCGGTAGGCGTTGCGAAATGGCGGCCACCAATGTGCGGGCCGCCTGCAGCTTGGGCTGCGGGGAAAAGGATGTCTGGCCGCGATCGTCGAACAGCACGAATTCGGTGAAATCGGCGTCCATGGCGTGTTGCGCCAGGTTGCCCACCAGCAGGGGCACGCCCTTGCGCCGGCGCTTGGCTTCGGCGTATTCGTTCAGGTTTTCCGTTTCAGCCGCGAAGCCCACACACCAGGGGCCGTTCCGCAGCGCGGCCACTTCGGCCAGGATGTCGGGGTTGGGGGCGAATTCCAGTTGCGGTGTTGCCCCGGAAGCCGTCTTCTTGAGTTTCTGGTCGCCGGCATTGACCACATGCCAGTCGGCCACGGCGGCCACCGAGATGAAGATATCGCTGTCGGGGGCGTGCCGCATGACCGCGGCGTGCATCTGCCTGGCGCTTTCCACGTCGACCCGGGTGACGCCCCAGGGTGTGGGCAGGGCCGTCGGGCCGCTGATCAGGATGACTTCGGCGCCGGCTTCGCGGGCGGCGCGGGCAATGGCGTAGCCCGTCTTGCCGGAGCTGCGGTTGGTGATGACGCGTATCGGGTCGATGCGTTCCGAGGTGGGGCCGGCCGTCATCAGCACCCGGCGTCCGGCCAGGACCTTGGGCTGGAAGAAGGCGATCATTTCAGCCAGGATCTGATCGGGTTCGATCATGCGGCCGCCGCCGGTTTCGCCGCAGGCCTGTTCACCTTCGGCCGGGCCCAGGATATGTATGCCATCCTGCCGCAACAGGGCCGCATTGCGCTGAGTGGCGGGGTTCAGCCACATTTCCCGGTTCATGGCGGGCGCCACCAGCAGGGGGCTGCCCGCGCGCGCGACGCACAGGGTCGAGAGCAGGTCGTCGGCCATGCCGTGGGCCAGCTTGGCCATGAAGTCGGTGCTGGCCGGCGCGACCAGGATGGCATCGGCCCCGCGGCTCAGATTGATGTGCGCCATGTTGTTGGGGACGCGGGCGTCCCAGGGGTCGATATAGACGGGGCGCCCCGACAGCGCCTGCATGGTGACGGGTGTGATGAAATGCGTGGCCGCTTCGGTCATGACCACATCGATGGTGGCCCCCTGTTCAGTGGCCCGGCGAATGAATTCGGCAATCTTGTAGCAGGCGATGCCGCCGGTCAGTCCGAGTACGATCCGTTTGTTGGCAAGTTCCAGCATGACAGTCTAGGTCTAGGGCGTATTGACGTGTCGCCGTTGACGGCGCCAGCGCAGTATTTCATCGAGAAGCAGCAGAATGGCGCCTATGGTAATGGCGATGTCCGCAACGTTGAACGCAGGAAAGTACCAATCCTGCCAGTAGAACAGCAGAAAATCCACTACGTGCCCGTAAAGCAGGCGGTCGATGGCATTGCCCACCGCGCCACCCAGTATGCAGGCCAGCGCGGCGCAGAACACGCCTTCCCGCGGGTGTTTCCACAGCAGGCGCGTGATGATTATGGTCGCCACGAGCGCAATCGCGGTGAACAGCCAGCGCTGCCAGCCCTGGCCGTCGGCCAGGAAGCTGAATGCCGCGCCGGTGTTGTAGAGCAGTGTGAAATCGAAGAAGGGCAGCACCCGCCAGCGCTCGCCGTACTGCAGGCCGGCGTCGAACCAGATCTTGGTGGCCTGGTCGAGCGCGAGAATGGCAAATGCCAGCAGCAGCCATCCCAGGAAGCGGCCGCGTCCGGGATGGGGGGTGGGGGGCTGTGGCGAGGCATGCCCCGCCTGGCCCGGTTCTGAAGCGTGTGGCCTGCGCCTGGGCGCGTGGTCAGGCATGTTCGCGGATTTCGCCGTCGCCGAACAGATTGTCCACGCATCGGCCGCAGATCGAAGGATGCTGGCCGTCGGCGCCCACGTCGGCCCGGTGATGCCAGCAGCGCTCGCATTTCTGGGCGTCGCTGGGCTGGACGTCGATGCGCAGGACGCCGTCGCCGGCGGCATGCACCGTTGCGCGCGAGACGATCAATACGAAGCGAAGATCGTCGCCCAGCGATTGCAGCAGTTCGAGGTCGCGCCCATGGGCGTGGATGTCGATTTCCGCCGCCAGCGACGAACCCACTTTGCCGGTGCCGCGCACGTCTTCGATACGGCGCATGGCTTCGGCGCGGATGTCACGGATGCGTTCCCATTTTTCCAGCAGGGCGGCGGAATCGGCCGCTTCGGGGTAGCGGTGCCAGGTCTCGGTGAAGATGGTGAGAGGATCGGCCGGCGCGCGCAGGTGCTTCCAGGCCTCTTCGGCCGTGAACGACAGGATGGGGGCAAGCAGCTTGAGCAGCCCGTTGGTGATGTGCCAGAGGGCGGTCTGCGCCGAACGCCGGGCCTTGCTGCCCGCGGCGGTGGTGTAGAGACGGTCTTTGAGCACGTCGAGATAGAAGGCGCCGAGGTCTTCCGAGCAGAAGACCTGCAGCCGCGATACGGCCGGATGGAATTCGTAGCGTTCGTACCACGCCTGGACGTCGGCCTGCATGGCGGCGGCCATGGCCAGCGCGTAGCGGTCGATCTCGAACATCTCGTCGAGCGGGACGGCCTGGGTGGCGAAGTCGAAGTCGCTGACATTGCCCAGCAGGAACTTGAGCGTATTGCGGATGCGACGGTAGCTTTCCACCACCCGTTCGAGAATGGTGTTGGAAATGGACAGTTCGCCGGAATAGTCGGTGGCCGCCGTCCAGAGGCGCAGGATTTCGGCGCCCAGGGTGTCGGAGACCTTCTGCGGGGCCACGACGTTGCCCACGGACTTGCTCATCTTGCGGCCCTGGCCGTCCACCACGAAGCCGTGGGTCAGCAGGGCTTTGTAGGGCGCGCGGCCATACAGCATGCAGCCGGTGAGCAGCGATGAGTGGAACCAGCCGCGGTGCTGGTCGGAACCTTCCAGGTAGAGATCGGCCGGCCAGGCGAGTTCGCCCGCATGCGAGCCTTTCACCTGTTGATCGCGCCCGCCCAGTACGGTGGCATGGGTGGTGCCGGAATCGAACCAGACGTCCAGGGTGTCGCGATTCTTTTCGTAGTGTTCGGCGTCCGCGCCCAGCAGTTCGGCCGGGTCGAGCGATTGCCAGGCCTCGATGCCGGCCTGTTCGATGCGCCGGGCGACCTCTTCCATGAGTTCCGGCGTGCGCGGATGCAGATCGCCGGTTTCCTTGTGCACGAAAAAGGCCATGGGCACACCCCATTGGCGCTGCCGCGAGAGTGTCCAGTCGGGCCGGTTGGCGATCATGGCGTGCAGGCGCGCCTTGCCCCAGGCGGGGTAGAAGGCGGTGTCCTCGACGCCTTGCAGGGCCATTTCGCGCAGGGTGGCGCCGCCTTCGGAGGGCTGGCGGTCCATGCCCGCGAACCACTGGCTGGTGGCGCGGTAGATGACCGGCGTTTTGTGCCGCCAGCAATGCATGTAGCTGTGCTTGAGCGTTTCGACCTTGAGCAGTGTGCCGGCCAGGTTGAGCGCCTCGACGATGAGAGGATTGGCTTTCCAGATCGTGTGGCCGCCGAACAGCGGCAGGCTGTCGGCATAGTGGCCGTCGCCCTTTACCGGGCTGATGATGTCGGCGTCGGCCATGCCGTGCTCTTTGCACGAAATGAAGTCCTCGACACCGTAGGCGGGAGCCGAGTGGACCACGCCGGTGCCGGAATCCAGCGTGACATACTCGCCCAGATACACGGGCGACAGGCGCCGGTAGCCTTCGTGGGCGTCGTACAGCGGATGGCGGAACTCGATGCCCGCCAGTGCTTCGCCCGTCGTCACGGCGACGACCTGCCCGCTCAGCCCCCATTCGGCCAGACAGGCTTCGACGCGTTCCTTGGCGAGGATCAGCAGAGGCCCGGTGCCGCGCGGCGTGTCCAGGCGCACCAGGGCATACTCGAATTCCGGGTGGACGTTCAGCGCCTGGTTGGCGGGGATCGTCCAGGGGGTAGTGGTCCAGATCACGATGGCGCCCGCGTCGGCCTGTTCCACGCCGAAGGCGGCGGCGACCTTCGCCGCGTCATGGAAGGGGAAGGCGACGTGAATCGAGGGATCGTTGCGGTCGGCGTATTCGACTTCGGCCTCGGCCAGGGCGGAACCGCAATCGAAGCACCAGTTGACGGGCTTGAGACCGCGGAAGACGAAACCCTTCTGCATGATGCGCGACAAGGCGCGGAGTTCGTCGGCCTCGTTGCTGTAATTCATGGTCAGGTAGGGCCGATCCCAGTCGCCCAGCACGCCCAGCCGCTTGAATTCGCGGCGCTGGTTGTCGATCTGCTCGTGCGCATAGGCGCGCGCTTTCGCCTGCACTTCGGCCACGGGAAGATTCTTGCCGTGCTGCTTCTCGATCTGGATCTCGATGGGCATGCCGTGGCAATCCCAGCCCGGCACGTAGACGGCGTCGAAGCCCGCCATGTTGCGGCTCTTGACGATGATGTCCTTCAGGATCTTGTTGACGGCGTGGCCGATATGGATGTTGCCGTTTGCGTACGGCGGGCCGTCGTGCAGAATGAACTTGGGCCTTCCCTGGCTGGCTTCCCTGATGGCTGCGTAGATTCGCTTTTCTTCCCATTCGGCGACCCAGCCGGGTTCGCGTTTAGCCAGGTTTCCGCGCATGGGGAAGGGGGATTCAGGCAGGTTGAGGCTTTTTCTATAGTCCATGGAAAGCGAAATGATCTCGGGCGCGCCGCGCGTCGTCGTCGATGGCGGCAATCAAGGTGGGAAGATCCGGAAACTTTTTTTCGTCGCGCAGGAAGCGGATGAATTCGACAGAACTGAGTTTACCGTAAGCGTTGATGTTGCAGTCCAGCAAATGCGTTTCGAGCACGCGCCGCCCCTGTTGGGTGACGGTGGGGCGTACGCCCAGGCTGGCCACGCCTGGCAGCGGGGACGGGGCCAGCCCGTGCACGCGCACGACGTAGATGCCGTTGCGCAGTGCGCAATGACTGGGCACATGGTGATTGAGAGTGCGGTAGCCGATCGTGCGGCCTATTTTCTGCCCATGGCCGACGTGGCCGCTGATGCGGTACTGGTAGCCCAGCAGGCCGCGGGCGTGTTCCAGATCGCCGCGGGACAGGGCCAGGCGCAGTTCCGAACTGGATATCCTGCGTCCCGAGGCGTCGGGCACATCGGCGATGGCATCGACCTCGAAGCCCTGCTGCCGGCCCATGCTGCGCAGCAAGTCGACGTCGCCGCCGCGTTTGTATCCATAGCGGAAGTCCTCGCCCACCAGCAGCCAGCGCGTGTTCAACCCTTCCACCAGCAGGCGGCGGATGAAGTCCTCCGGCGCCATGCCCGAGAGACGCGCGTCGAAACGCGCCAGCACGACCTGCCGCATGCCGTGCTGGCATAGAAGCTGGATTTTGTCGCGCAGTGTGCTGATCTGGGCGGGCGCCAGTTCCGGCTTGCCCGCGCGCGCCGCGAAGAAGGCGCGCGGATGCGGATCGAAGGTCATGACGGTGGGCGCCAGCCCATGGCCATCCGCGTGCGCATGGACACGATCCAGAATGGCCTGATGGCCCAGATGCACGCCGTCGAAATTGCCGATGGTCACGGCGCTGGGGCGCTGCGTGTCATGGCGGGGGAGGCGTCGGTAGAGGTGGCAACTCGGTTTCACAGGCGGGAGTTTACAATTTTGCGACGTTCAACTCAGGAAATATCGTGGCCGACCTCAGAAATGGCATCTGCCGCCTCGTCGTATTGATCTCCGGGCGAGGCTCCAACATGCAGACCATCGTGAATACCATCGAGCAGCGGATGCTGCCCGCGCAGGTGTGCGCCGTCATCGCCAATCGCGCCGATGCCGGCGGCCTGGAATGGGCGCGTGAACGCGGTATCCAAACGGATGTGCTGCCGCACCGCGATTATGCGGCGCGTGAAGATTTCGATCAGGCGCTGGCGGCCGCGATCGACGAATACGAACCCCATTATGTGCTGCTCGCCGGTTTCATGCGCGTGCTGACGCCGTCGTTCGTCGCCCGCTTCGAAGGGCGGCTGCTCAACATCCACCCTTCTTTGCTGCCGGCCTTCCCCGGTCTGCATACGCACCAGCAGGCGCTGGCGATCGGGGTACAGTGGCACGGCTGCACCGTGCATTTCGTCACTGCGCAGCTCGATCACGGGCCGGTGGTGGCTCAAGGCATCGTGCCTGTGCTTGCCGGCGATGATGCCGATGCCCTTGCCGCCCGCCTGCTGGCCGTCGAGCACAGGCTGTACGCCGAAGTCGTCGGCTGGCTTGCGGAAGGCCGCGTGTCGCTGGACGACAACCAATGCGTGAGGGTGCGGGATGTGGCCACACGCGCATTTCTGCCGGATGGCACGCTGATGAGCGGCCCCGGCAAGGAGCAATCATGAATTCTCAATCATCCCGGCCCACCAGGCGCGCGCCGTCCCGGGCGGGGAAGCCGGAGTCCCGGCATGAGCGTCCCGCTCGCCCGGGCAATGGCGGCAGGCCCGCCCGCGGCGCGGGTGCCGCGCCGCCCGCCAGGCCTGCCGAGCGTCCCTACGTTCCGGCCATTGCGCGCATCGAACAGCTGCGTACGGTGCTGGGCGAGATCCTGCAATGGCAGTATCCCGCCGACCAGGTTCTTTCACGCTGGATGCGGGCCCACCCCAAGCTGGGCGGCCGCGATCGCGCAGAAGTCACCGAAGCCGTCTTCAACGTGCTGCGCCACCTGCGCCGGTATCGGCGGCTGGCCGAGAGCGGCAGCGGTCCGGCGGCGCGCCGGCTGGCCATTCTCGGCCTGAACGCGACCATGCCGGCCGAATGGCTGGCCCCCGGCCTGGAAGGGGGCGAAGTCGAGTGGCTGGAGCACGTCCGCCGCATCGACCTGCGGGCCATGCCGCGCGCCGTGCGCGAGAGCCTGCCCGACTGGCTCGACGAGCGGCTCGCGGCCCTGCCTGACAGTGATGCCCTGGTGGCGGCCCTGAACCAGCCTGCGCCGCTGGACATCCGGGTGAATCCATTGAAGGCGGATCGCGAAAACATGCTGGCGAGTTTCGCCGGGGGGCCCGCGGCGCGATATGAGCCGGCCCCCACGCCCTACAGCCCCTGGGGCATCCGTTTCAAGGGGCGTCCGGCGGTCACCCGCTGGCCGGCATTCGAGAAGGGCGAGATCGAGGTCCAGGACGAAGGCAGCCAGATACTGGTCTCGCTCATGGCGCCGCGCCGGGGCGAGATGATCATCGATTTCTGCGCCGGCGCGGGCGGCAAGACGCTGCTGCTGGGCGCTCTCATGCGCTCCACCGGCAGGCTCTATACCTTCGATGTCTCGTCGGCGCGCCTGGCCCGGGCCAAGCCGCGCTTTGCGCGCAGCGGCCTGTCGAACATTGTGCCGGTGGTGATTGAACCCTCCACCGATCAGCGCGTCAAACGTTTACGGGGCAAGGCGCAGCGCGTCCTGGTGGATGCGCCGTGCACCGGCCTGGGTACGCTGAGGCGCAATCCCGACCTCAAATGGCGCCAGCATCCGGAAAGTGTGGCTGAAATGCTGCGGCTGCAAAAGGCGATACTCGAAGAGGCGTCGGCCTGCGTGGCGGCGGGCGGGCGGCTGGTCTACGCCACGTGCAGCCTGCTGCCGGAAGAAAACGAGGGGCAGGTGCAGGCCTTCCTGGAGACGCATCCCGAATTCGAACTGCTGGATGCGGCCGGAATCGCCCGCGAGCGCTGCAAGGCCCTGCAGGCCGAAGGCCCTTATCTGCGCCTGCGGCCCGACCAGCACGGTACGGATGGTTTCTTTGCCGCCGTGATGCAGCGCCGCCCGCCGGCCTGACGGGGGCATCCCACGGAAGGGCGGCATGAAAAATGCATTGCACAGTGTGACGTGAATTGCAACGCCGCTATGACAGGGGGGCCTTCTGGGCTAAACTTTTCGTGATTTATTACTGAACGGGGACACCTGTACCTTATATGGACCAAGTCTATCAATATCTGGCAGGCGGCCTGCTGCAGCTTTCGTGGTGGCAGATCGTGCTGGTTACACTGGTGCTCACACACATCACCATCGTGTCCGTGACGGTCTTCCTGCATCGCAGCCAGGCGCACCGCGGTCTTGATCTGCACCCCGCGGCCATGCACTTCTTCCGTTTCTGGCTATGGTTGACGACCGGCATGGTCACCAAGGAATGGGTGTCCATCCATCGCAAGCATCATGCCTTCGTGGAGCGCGACGGCGATCCGCATTCCCCGCTGGTGTACGGCATCGGCAAGGTGTTCTTCCGCGGCGCGGAACTCTATCGCGACGAAGCGGCCAACGCCGAGACGCTGAAGCGTTTCGGGCACGGCACACCGGACGACTGGATCGAACGCAATCTGTATGCGCGCCACAGCGCCCTGGGCATCCTGATCATGCTGGGTATCGACCTGGCACTGTTCGGCGCGCTGGGTCTCACTGTCTGGGCCATCCAGATGGCATGGATCCCGTTCTGGGCGGCCGGCGTGGTGAACGGCCTGGGCCACTACATCGGCTACCGCAATTATTCCAGCCCCGACACCAGCACCAACGTTCTGCCGGTGGGCATCATCATCGGCGGCGAAGAGCTGCACAACAATCACCACGCTCATGGCACGTCCTGCCGTTTTTCCGCCAAGTGGTGGGAATTCGACATCGGCTGGATGTACATCCGGATCCTGAGCTTCCTGCGGCTGGCCACCATTCGCCGCGTGGCGCCTCGCCTCAAGGTGGCGCCGGCCAAGAGCGCCGTCGATCTCGACACATTGCAGGCCATCATCACGCATCGATACGAGATTCTGGCCAAGTACACGCGCATGGTCCGCAAGGCCGCCGCCGAAGAACTCGCCAAGGTCAAGGCATCGGCCAGCGATGCGGGCAACGCCGCGCTGCTGCGGCGCGCCCAGAAGCTGCTCGCCCGCGATGACGACAAGCTCGCCCCGGCCCAGCTCGCCGAGATCGAGTCGGCGCTGGCTCATCACCAGTCGCTGTCCACCCTGGTCCAGATGCGTGCCGAACTTGCCCGCCTGTGGGAAAGCTCCAGCGCCAGCAGCGAACAATTGCTGGCCGACCTGCAGGCATGGTGCCAGCGCGCCCAGCAAAGCGGTATCGAAAGCCTCGAACAGTTCGCCCTGCGTCTGCGCCGCTACGCGGCATGATGGAAGGGCTGAATCCCGAGCAGCAGGCAGCCGTCCAGCTCCCTGACGCACATGCCCTGGTACTGGCGGGGGCGGGCAGCGGCAAGACACGCGTTCTCACCACCCGCATCGCCTGGCTGGTGCAGACCGGCCAGGTCAGTCCGGGTGGTGTCCTGGCGGTCACCTTTACCAACAAGTCGGCCCGCGAACTGCTCGCCCGGCTGTCGGGCCTGCTGCCGATCAATACGCGGGGCATGTGGGTGGGCACCTTCCACGGCCTGTGCAACCGCCTGCTGCGGGCGCATCACCGCGATGCCGGGCTGCCGCAGACTTTCCAGATCCTCGACAGCCAGGACCAGCTTGCCGCCATCAAGCGCTTGCTGAAGGCGTCCAACATCGATGACGAGAAGTTTCCGCCACGCGACGTTCAGCGCTTCATCAGCGGGGCGAAGGAAGAGGGCCTGCGCCCGGATCAGGTCGAGGCTCACGATGCCTTCCGGCGCCGCATGGTCGATATCTACCGGCTATACCAAGAACAATGCGAACGCGAGGGCGTGGTCGATTTCGCCGAACTGCTGCTGCGCGCCTATGAACTGTTGCAGCGCAATGCGCCGGTGCGCGAACATTACCAACGCCGTTTCCGCCATATCCTGATCGACGAGTTCCAGGACACCAACGCCCTGCAGTATCGCTGGATCAAGCTGTTGGCCGGCGGCGGCGCCGCCGTATTCGCGGTGGGCGACGACGATCAGTCCATTTATGCCTTTCGCGGCGCCAACGTGGGCAACATGGCCGATTTCGAACGGGACTATGCCCACGGCAATGTCATCCGGCTCGAACAGAACTACCGTTCCTATGGCCACATACTCGACGCCGCCAATGCGCTGATCGCGCACAATACCGGGCGGCTGGGCAAGAATCTCTGGACGGAACAGGGCCACGGCGAACCGATACGCATCACCGAGCAACCCTCCGACATGCTGGAGGCGCAGTGGGTGCTGGAAGAGATCCGCGCGCTTCTGAACGACGGCCGGCGCCGCAGCGAGATCGCCGTCCTGTATCGCAGCAACGCGCAGTCCCGCGTGCTCGAACACGCTCTGTTCTCGGCGCGCATCCCCTACCGGGTGTACGGCGGGCTGCGTTTTTTCGAGCGCCAGGAAATCAAGCATGCGCTGGCCTATCTGCGCCTGCTGGACAATCCGCACGACGATACCTCCTGGCTGCGCGTAGTGAACTTTCCGGCGCGCGGCATCGGCGCGCGCAGTATCGAGCAGCTTGCCGATATCGCCCGCGAGCAGGGCAGCAGCCTGTATCGCGCGGCGCCTCTGGTGCCGGGCAGGGCGGGCGCGGCCGTTGCCCGTTTCGCCACGCTGATCCAGCAGCTGGCCCATGACGCTCAGTCGCTGACGCTCACCGAATTGATCGAGCAGGTGGTCAGGGAAAGCGGCCTGGCGGCCCATTATGAAGCCGATCGCGATGGCCAGGACAGGCTCGAAAACCTGCAGGAACTGGTCAATGCGGCCGCCGTCTTCAGCAGCGAGGAAGGCTTCGACGGCCTGCTCGCCGGCCGCGCACTCGAAGCGCCGGCCACGGGCGATGTTCCGGCGTTTCCCGATGGCCTTGCCACGGCGGCCGGCATGTCGCCGCTGGCGGCCTTTCTGTCCCATGCATCGCTGGAAGCCGGCGAGAACCAGGCGGCGGCCGGCGAGGACGCCGTCCAGCTGATGACGGTGCATGCGGCCAAGGGCCTGGAATTCGACGTCGTATTCATCACCGGTCTGGAAGAGGGCTTGTTCCCTCACGAGAACAGCCTGATGGAAGCGGCGGGGCTTGAGGAAGAACGGCGGCTGATGTACGTGGCCATCACGCGCGCCCGCGAACGGCTCTACCTGACCCTCGCGCAAAGCCGCATGCTGCATGGGCAGACCCGCTATGCGCTGCGCTCGCGCTTCCTGGAAGAAATCCCGGAAGAACACTTGAAATGGCTGACGCCGCGCGAATCCAGCCGTGGGTCGGCCGGTTCGGCGGCCGCCTGGGGCGGCGCTTTCCGGCGCGGGCGCGGTTTTTCAGCATCGGGCGCCAGCCTGGCGCCGGCCGTGCCGCTGTCGGTGACGACAGGCGTGACCGTGGGCGACCAGCAGTTCCGTATCGGCACGGGCGTGCGCCATGCGCGCTTCGGCGACGGCACCGTGATATCGCTCAGCGGCAACGGCACCGATGCCCAGGCGCAGATCCAGTTCAGGGACGTCGGCCTGAAGACACTGGCGCTGGGCATCGCCCGTCTGGAGGTGATTGCCTGAATCGGGCTTTCATGAGCGGACGGCATGGCGCAACCGCAGAGGCGGCAGATCCTTATTCCCGACTCAAGAACCAACAATGGAGACATACACATGAAGATCCGTGCCGCCTTATTGCGTGAAATGGGTTTGCCCGCGCCTTATGCCAGTTCACGGCCCCTCAGCATCGCCGAAGTCGACCTTCAGCCGCCCGGCCGGGGCGAAGTGCTGGTGCGCATACGCGCGGCGGGGCTTTGTCATTCCGATCTGTCCGTCATCAATGGCGACCGGCCGCGGGTGCTGCCCATGGTGCTGGGCCACGAAGCGTCCGGGGAAATCGTGGAAACCGGCGAAGGCGTGACCGATCTGAGCGCGGGCGATCATGTCATCATGGTTTTCGTGCCGGTGTGCGGATGCTGCAATCCCTGCCTTGAAGGGCGGGCCGCTTTGTGCGAACCGGGAGCCGTGGCCAACAGCAACGGCACCCTGCTGAGCGGGCAGCGCCGGCTCCAGCTCGGCGGGGAAGCCGTGAATCACCACGCGGGGGTGTCCTGCTTCGCCGAATATGCCGTCGTGGCGCGCAATTCCTGTGTGAAAGTCCATACCGAGCTCAGTCACCGCGAAGCCGCTCTGTTCGGCTGCGCCGTGCTGACGGGGGCGGGGGCGGTCATCAACCGCGCCAAGGTCCGGGCGGGCGACAGTGTGGCGGTCGTGGGCCTGGGCGGCGTGGGCCTCAGCGCCTTGCTGGCGGCCGTCGCATCCGGTGCCCGCCGTGTCGTGGCGGTCGATCTCAACGATGACAAGCTGGCGCTGGCCAGATCGCTGGGAGCCACAGAGACGGTGAATCCCTCACAGGCGGATACGCCGGCCCGCCTGCTCGAAATGGCGGGCGGCCCGGTGGATTACGGCCTGGACATGGCGGGCGCCTTGAAGGCCTTCGAGACCGCCTATGCGCTCACCCGGCGCGGCGGGACTACGGTCACGTCGGGCCTGCCTCACCCGGCGCAGGCGTTTTCGCTGCCGCTTTCGCAGATGGTGGGCGAGGAACGCGAGGTGCGCGGCAGTTATCTCGGATCGGGCGTGCCGGCCCTGAATATCAGGCGCTACATCGATCTTTACAAGGGCGGGCGCCTGCCGGTCGACCGCATGCTGGGCAAGGCATTCACGCTGGACACTATCAACGAAGGCTTTGATAACCTGGCTTCGGGCAGCGGCCTGCGCGACTCCGTGGTATTCGAATGAGGGTGCGAGGCTCCGGCCGGCCGGAGCCTCGTATCCCGCCTCTGGGCGGGGCGGGCAGGGCGATCGGGAAACACCGCGGGCCGGCGGGCCGCATGCGGCTTTTGTCCTCAGTCCGAAAACTCGCGGTCCACGGCTTCCAGTTCTTCCTGCAGCAGCAGCCATTCTTCTTCAAGAGCGCCGTGCTGCTTGCTCAATTCCCCATGTTCGCTCAGTACCCGCAGACGCTCATCACGGCGTTCGTCGCTGTACAGGCCGGTGTCGGCGATCAAGGTGTCGAGTTCGGCAAGCCGGCGTGACGCAGCTTCCATTTTTGTTTCTACTTTGTTTATCCTTTGTTCGAGCGGGCGGCGCTTGACCGCGCGCTGCTGCCTGATTTCCGCTTCGACGCGGCGCTGGGCGCGCCTGTCGACGGCGCCGGCGGCATCCTGTTGGGCGTTGCGTTCTTCGCGTTCCTGCGCCCGCTGCTGGCTGCCGTGATCGGCCAGCCAGGCGCGGTAGTCTTCAAGGTCGCCGTCGAATTCCCGGACGCCGCCGCCCGCAACGATCCAGAAGCTGTCGACGGTGGTGCGCAGCAGATGGCGATCATGCGAGACCAGCAGCATGCTGCCGCCGAATTCCGCCAGCGCCGTCGCCAGTGCCTCGCGGGTTTCCACGTCCAGATGGTTGCTGGGTTCGTCCAGAAGCAGCAGATTGGGCTTCTGCCGCACGATCAGCGCCAGGGCCAGGCGGGCTTTTTCGCCGCCCGACATGGGGCCGACCGGGGCATTCACGGTATCGCCGCTGAATCCGAAGCCGCCCAGATAGTTGCGCAGGTCCTGCTCGCGGCTCTGGGGTTCGATGCGCAGCAGATGCTGCAGCGGGGTCGATTCGACGTCGAGCATGTCGAGCTGGTGCTGGGCGAAATAGCCGATCTCCAGGCCGCGCGAGGCGTTGCGCCCGCCCTCCAGCACCGGCAGTTCCCCCGAAATCGTCTTTATCAGCGTACTCTTGCCGGCGCCATTCACACCGAGGATGCCGATACGGCTGCCGCCGCGCACCATCAGTGTGACATTGGCCAGAACCTTGCGCGCATCGCCATCGGCCGAACGGTAGCCGGTGCTCACGCCATCCAGCACCAGCAAAGGGTCGGGCATGGCTTCAGGTTCGGGAATGCGGATGGTGATGCCCGATTCAGCGTGGATGGGGGCCAGTTTTTCCATGCGCGCCAGCGCCTTGACGCGGCTCTGCGCCTGCTTTGCCTTGGTGGCCTTGGCCTTAAAGCGGTCAATGAAGCCTTGCAGGCGGACGGTTTCCTTCTGCTGGCGCTCCCAGGCCAGGCGGCTCTGGCGCAGACGCTCGCTGCGTTGTTCGAGGAAATCTTCATAGCCGCCACGGTAGCGGATCAGTTTGCCGTGGTCGAAATGCAGGATGGCGCGGGCCACGGCATCCAGGAACTCGGTGTCGTGCGAGATCAGCAGGGCGGTGCCGGGGTAGCCTGCCAGCCAGCGCTCCAGCCACAGCATGGCGTCCAGATCCAGGTGGTTGGTGGGTTCGTCCAGCAACAGCAGATCGGAGGGCGCCATCAGCGCGCGCGCCAGCGCCAGACGCATCTGCCAGCCGCCCGAGAAGCTGCCCACGGGGCTCATCCATTGTTCGGGAGTGAAGCCCAGGCCTGCCAGCAATTGTTCGGCGCGCGAGGGTGCCGTCCAGGCGCCGGCCTCGATGAGAGCCTGTTCCAGTTCGGCGATGCGCTGCCCGTCGGCCGGGTCGACGGCTTCGCGCCGGGCCTGCAGGCCGCGCAGGGCACGATCGCCGTCGATGACGAACTCGCGCGCCGGCCGGTCCCGTTCATGGATTTCCTGCTCGACGCTCACGATCCGCCAGGCGGCCGGTATCTCCAGCGAGCCGGCATCGGGATCCAGGCGACCTTCGAGCAAGGCGAACAGCGTGGATTTGCCCGCGCCGTTCTTGCCCACGATGCCGACCCGTTCACCGGGATTCACGACGAAGTCGGCGTCGTCCAGCAGGACCTTGGTGCCGCGGCGAAGTACGATTCCGGAAGCGCGTATCACGGCTCGAGCTGCTCCCGTGTCAGAAGAAGGATCTGGTCGTCGGTGGCGGCGGTGCTCAGCCAGACCGGTTCCAGATGAGGGAAGGCGGCCGTGAAATGATCGTATTCATGGCCGATTTCCAGCACCAGCAGGCCGCCCGGCGCCATGCGCGCCGGCGCGTCGCGCAGGATGCGGCGCACCAGGTCCATGCCGTCGCCGCCGCCGGCCAGCGCCAGCCGCGGCTCGTGCAGGTACTCGGGGGGCAGCGCATCCATGGACGCCTGGTTGACGTAGGGCGGGTTGCAGATGATCAGATCGTATTGCTCTTTGGCGGGCAGGGCTTCCAGCAGGTCGCTCTGAATGGCGCGCAGCCGGCCCCGCAGACCGTGCAGGTCGATATTGCGTGCGGCGACTTCCAGTGCATCGGGCGACAGATCCACGGCGTCGACTTGCGCCTGCGGGAAAGCCTGGGCCGCCAGGATGGCGAGGCAGCCCGAGCCGGTGCACAGATCCAGCACGCGGCCGATGTCGGAGGGGTCGGCCACCCAGGGCTGCAGTGATTCCGCCAGCAGTTCCGCGATCGGCGAACGGGGGATGATGACGCGCCTGTCCACCAGGAAGCGCTGGCCCTGCAGCCAGGCTTCGCCGGTCAGATAGGCTGCCGGCACCCGTTCGTCGCAGCGCTGCGTCAAAATGTGCAGAAAGCGCTGACGCTCATCGCCGAGCACCCGGGCGTCCAGGAAGGGTTCGAGATTTTCGGGCGGCAGGCTGAGGGTATGCAGCAGCAGGTAGACGGCTTCGTCCCAAGCGTTGTCGCTGCCGTGCCCGAAGCTCAGGCCGGCGGCATGAAAGCGGCTGACTGCGTAGCGCAGCAGGTCGCGTAATGTCTGAAGTTCCGCCAGTGCGGCGGGATTTCGATGGGGCATGGGACGGATCCTCGATGATGCCAGGGTGTTC
This sequence comes from Alcaligenaceae bacterium, assembly GCA_013416455.1. Classification (GTDB taxonomy): domain Bacteria; phylum Pseudomonadota; class Gammaproteobacteria; order Burkholderiales; family Burkholderiaceae_B; genus Yanghanlia. Next base: position 257,906 of record JACCES010000006.1, read on the forward strand.
AGCGTACCGGGAGCAGACGTTCGAGCGCGCCCCGGTACGCATTCTTCAGCGGTTCCATGTCGGCGATGTTCACGTGTTCATTTACCTGATGGATGCTGGCGTTGATGGGACCGAATTCTACGACCTGCGGGCAGATGCGGGCGATGAAACGGCCGTCCGACGTGCCGCCGGTGGTGGAGAGCGCCGGTTCGACGCCCGTGGCAGCCTTGATGGCCTCCGCCAGCGCGGTGCTCAGTTCGCCCCGGGGCGTCAGAAAGGGCTGGCCGCCAAGCGTCCAGGCGATATCGTAGTCCAGTCCGTGGCCGTCCAGGATGGCGACGACGCGCTCTTCGAGGGATTCCGGCGTGCTGGCGGTGGAGTAGCGGAAGTTGAAGTCCACGGCCGCCGTGCCGGGCACGACATTGGTCGCGCCGGTGCCGGCATGCAGATTGGAAACCTGGAAGGTGGTGGGCGGAAAGTATTCATTGCCGGCATCCCAGTCTTCCGTGGTCAGCGCGACCAGGGCCGGCGCCAGCAGGTGGATGGGGTTGCGGGCCAGATGCGGGTAGGCCACATGGCCCTGTCTGCCCCGCACCGTCAGCCGCCCCGAGAGCGAGCCGCGCCTGCCGTTCTTGATGGTGTCGCCCAGCGTTTCCACGGAGGTGGGTTCGCCGACGATGCAGTAGTCGGGCGTTTCGCCGCGCAGGGCCAGGGTTTCACAGACCCGCTGCGTACCGTCTAGGGCCGGGCCTTCTTCGTCCGACGTGATCAGCAGGCCGATGGAGCCGGCGTGATCGGGCCGCGCCGCCACGAATTCCTCTACCGCCACCACGAAGGCGGCAATGGAGGTCTTCATGTCCGCCGCGCCGCGGCCGTAAAGCCGGCCGTTGCGCTCGGTGGGGGTGAATGGCGGCGTATCCCACTGCTCGGGCGGGCCGGCGGGCACGACGTCGGTGTGTCCGGCGAACACCAGCAGGGGGCCCGCCGTTCCGCGTCTTGCCCAGAGATTGTCGACTTCGCCGAAGGCCAGCGATTCGCAGTGGAAGCCCGCGGCCCGCAGCCGTTCGGCCAGCAGTGGCTGGCAGCCGCCGTCGTCGGGTGTGACGGAAGCCCGCGCAATGAGTTCGCGGGTGAGATCGAGTACGCGGTGGTCAGGCATCAGGCCCTCAGCAGATCGTTGATGCTCGTCTTGGAGCGGGTCCGGGCATCCACGCGCTTGACGATGACGGCGCAATTCAGGCTGTGCGTGCCGTCGGCGGCGGGCAGCGCGCCGGGTACCACCACGGAGCCCGCGGGAACGCGGCCGTACAGGATTTCGCCCGTCGAGCGATCGTAGATCCGGGTGCTCTGGGAAAGAAAGACACCCATGGCCAGCACGGAATTCTCTTCGACGATGACGCCCTCGACGACTTCGGAGCGCGCACCGATGAAGCAATTGTCCTCGATGATGGTCGGGCCGGCCTGCAGGGGTTCCAGTACGCCGCCGATGCCCACGCCGCCCGAAAGATGGACATGTTTGCCGATCTGGGCGCAGGAACCCACGGTCGCCCACGTGTCGACCATGGTGCCTTCGCCCACGTAGGCGCCGATGTTCACGAACGAGGGCATCAGCACGACGTCGCGGCCGATGTAGGCGCCGCGGCGGGCCGTGGCGCCGGGTACGACGCGGAATCCGGCGCTGTGGAAATCCTGTTCGCCGTAATGTTCGAACTTGCCGTCCACCTTGTCGTAGAAGCGCATGGCGCCCGCGTCCATGGGCCGGTTGTCATGCAGCCTGAAGGACAGCAGCACCGCTTTTTTGAGCCACTGGTTCACCCGCCACTCGCCATCCGTTTTTTCCGCCACCCGCAGCCTGCCCTGGTCCAGCCCTTCAATGGCGGCTTCCACCGCGTCGCGGATCTCGTCCGGGGCGGACGACGGGCTGAGCGTGGCGCGGATGTCCCAGCCGCGTTCAATGATGGCTTCGAGTTCTTGGGTCATGTCGATGTCCTGATGGAGGAAGAGGCGCAGAATCCGGCGATCCGCCGGCTTGCTTCGATACATTGTTCCTTGGGGGCGACCAGGGCGATGCGTATCCGCCCGTGCCCGGGGTTCACCCCGTTCGCTTCGCGGGCCAGGAAACTGCCCGGCAGGGTGATGACGCCTGTGGCGGCGTACAGGTCGCGCGCGAACTGCGCATCGTCGCCGGGGGTGGGCGCCCACAGGAAGAAGGCGGCCTGCGGACGCCCGACGTTCAGCACGGGCCCCAGGATGGGCAGTACGGCATCGAACTTCTCGCGGTAGAGCCGCCGGTTCTCCCGCACGTGCGTTTCATCGTTCCAGGCGCTGATGCTGGCTTTCGCCACCACCGCGCTCATGGCGCTGCCATGATAGGTGCGGTAGAGCAGGAAGCGCGCCAGAATGCCGGCATCGCCCGCCACATAGCCCGAGCGCAGGCCCGGCAGATTGGAGCGTTTCGACAGGCTGGAAAAGGAAACCAGACGCCGGTAGTCATGGCGCCCCAAACGGTGGGCGGCTTCCAGCGACCCGGTCGGCGGGTGGTCTTCATCGAAATGGATCTCGGAATAGCATTCATCCGCCGCGATCACGAAGCCGAATTCGTCCGACAGTTCGAACAGTCGGCGCCAGTCGTCCAGCGACAGCACGGCGCCCGCCGGGTTGCCGGGAGAGCAGACATAGATCAGTTGGGTGCGCGCCAGAACATCGGCTGGAATGGCGTCCCAGTCGTAGCCGTGGCCTTTGCCGGGCCCGGCGTTCAGATACCAGGGCCGGGCGCCGGCCAGCAGGGCGGCGCCTTCATAGATCTGATAGAAAGGGTTGGGGCAGATGACGTAGGGGGTCTGCGACGCATCCACCACGGTCTGGGCAAAGGCGAACAAGGCTTCGCGCGAGCCCTGTACAGGCAGGATCTGCGTATCGGCGTCGGGGGCGGGAATGCCATAGCGGCGGGAGATCCATGCCGCCATGCCGCGGCGCAGTTCAGGGTCGCCCTTAGTGGGCGGATAGCTTGCCAGCCCGCCCATCGCGGCTGTCATGGCGTCGATCACGAAGGGCGGCGTAGCGTGCTTGGGTTCACCGATGGAGAGGTCGATGACCGGCAGGTCGGGGGGCGGTTTGGCGGATGCCAGGAGTCGGCGGAGTTTCTCGAACGGATAGGGGTGAAGGGCGTCGAGTCTGGGATTCATGCTTTTCACGCTGAAGGAGGGTGAGCTGAAGTGCGCCCGCCTTTACGGAAAACACGTTAAGGATGCTCTGAACAATTCACCGCGCCGCATGCGTCCCTGGATTCGGGCGATCCGCCGCGTTGCAAATGCTCGCGATAGCGACGGCTATCGCTGCGCCAGGGCGCCTGCTTGCCGCTCGAATTGTTCAGAGCATCCTTGGAGCCGCGAATCGGAAAGACCCGCGGCCGCGCCAATTCTGCGTTTGCGAACGAACCAGGCATTTTACAGAAAAGTCGATGAGCCGCAGCCGCGGAATCTCACCGCCCGCTGTGCCGCGCCTGGCGGACGCGGGCGGCTTGCTGGCTGCGGGCGGCTTGCGCCGGGTCAGGCTTCGTCCTGCAGCGCGAGGAGGGGATCCTGGGCCAGCAGTTCATTCCAATCGCGGAAGGCGAAGTGCTGCAACCCGCCGGCCAGGTCCGCGTCCCCGTATCCCGATTCGTACAGGACGAAACGCACGCCGGCCGCGCGCGCGCATTCCGCGTCGACCGACGTGTCGCCGAAATACAGGCATTGCCCGGGTTCGAGTCCCAGCATCCGGATGGTTTCCAGCAGGGGCAGGGGCGAAGGCTTGGCTTCCGGCCAGGTGTCCGCGCCGCTGATGAAATCGAAGAGCCCGTGGATGCCGACCTTCTGTGTGGCGGCGACGGCGTTCATGTGCATCTTGTTGGTGCAGATCCCCATGGGCAGCGATGCAACGCGGCAAGCGGCCAGGACGTCCGGCACGCCGGTGTAAAGATGGGTGCGCTGGTGGCCCAGGGCGGCGTAATGCTCGACATAGCGCGCCTTGACGGGCGCGAGGTCGGCCGGGGCCGCCCATCCCATGTCCGCCAGGATGGAACGCATGATGCCTTCGCTGGTGCCATGCAGGTTGTCGGGAAAGTAATCTTCCGGCAGCCGGCCCAGGCCGGCTTCTTCGAAGGTAACGCGCAGGCCATGGATGATGTCCGGGGCGCTGTGGATCAGCGTGCCGTCCAGATCGAATACCAGGCCGCGTACGTCGCTTTCCAGAAGCATGGGATGCAGATTGAGTCGTTGTTTCATGGAGTCAGGCAGTTTCGGGAATTCTTGGGGGCGGCGGCCAGCCGTAATGACGGCGTGGGCGGGATCGGATCACGGTGCCCGGGATTGCATCATAGCTTGCCGCGCTTGGGAAGCCATCAATCTAGCAGGGCCGCATGTCGGTTGCATGACACCCCGGACGGTGCCCGGATGATCCGGGGCGGGGGCCAACACGGGGGCTTGCGGGGCGGGATGGCGGTGGGCTACACTAATTGGCTTCCCTTTTATAGGGAATGCAAACCTTTGCGAACGTGGCGGAATTGGTAGACGCACCGGATTTAGGTTCCGGCGCCGCAAGGTGTGAGAGTTCGAGTCTCTCCGTTCGCACCATACAGCAGTCCCTATCTCGAAACCCGCATGGCATAAGGCTTTGCGGGTTTTTCGTGTGTGCCCATGCTGGGCGCACTCCTGCGGGTGCAATCTGGAGCACGCCAACAGCGGCGGGGAGCCGCGAACGTTCACGCGGGAGGCGTTTCGAGGGGCGTTTTCAGGGAAGTGATCGAGCTTCCTTGGGTACGGTCAGGCGTGGGCGGCGGGTTGCGGTTGCAGTTTGATGCCTAGCGCGTGCATGACCTTCAGGATGGTGCCGAAGCTCGGATTCCCTTCGCCTGACAGCGCCTTGTAAAGGCTCTCGCGGCCCAGACCCGTGTCCTTGGCAAGTTGCGTCATGCCCTTGGCGCGGGCGATGTCGCCGAGCGCTGCCGCGATGAAGGCTGCATCATCACCGGCCTCTTCCATGCAGGCTTGCAGGTACATCACCATGTCTTCCTCGGTCTTGAGGTATTCGACAGTGTCCCATTTGCGCAGTTTGATGGTTCCCATGATGCTCTCTCCTTACAGTTGCCGCGCCAGATCCAGCGCGGTCTTTATGTCTTTGCTCTGAGTGGACTTGTCGCCACCGGCCAGCAAGATCACGATCTCCATGCCGCGCTACGAAAAATACACGCGGTAGCCCGTCCCGTAGTGAATCCGCATCTCCGATACGCCTTCGCCGACTGGCTCGCAGTCACCGAGGTTGCCAAGCTCGGCCCGCCGGATTCGCGCCTGGATGCGTTTCTCCACCTGCTTATCGCGCAAGCTGGCGAACCAATCATCGAATGTCTCGGTGGTATGGATCGTTTTCATGAGGCTTATTGTAGAAAATAGGATACATACGGTCAAGGGAAATATCCCTTCGCTGCGGTTTCTGGGGCGGGGCTGACGTAAGGGCGGTCGCCCACCTGGGCGACCGGCTGCGCTATCAGCCCTGGTATCAGGGAGGGTGTTTCCCTTAGCGTGAACAGGCCCTTAAGGCGAGCACCTCTTTTTATTGAGGCGGCCCCGGAAAAGCCCCGAAAATATCCGAAAGCCGCATGCGCCAAGGATCTTGGTGCCTCTCCGTTCGCACCACGATGGCCGGCAAGTGGCCATTGGTTCTTTGCGGGGCCGGCCGCTCCCGCCGCATATCGGTCGCCAGGGCTCTTGGAAGCCTGTTCCCGCCGGCGCCGGATTCCGCATCACGCATTCCCGGCACACCTGAATGAATCATCGCCATGACGGCGCTTCCCGGGCGGCCCGGGCGCGCCGGTTGCCCGCGATCCGGTACGATTGTAATAAGTTGCCCTTGCCCTTTCATTCGTGCGCCGCACTTTCCGGTAAAATGGCGGGTCCAGTCCTTTAACGCTTTTTCTAATACAACAATCTATATAGGTTCCGAATGCAGCCCGTGGTTGAAAAATTGTCCGGCCTTGAGCGCCGTGTTGATCTGGTCGTTTCGCTTGCCGACGTCGAGAAGGAAGTACAGGCCCAGCTGAAACGCGTCGCCCGCAGCGCCAAGGTTCAAGGCTTTCGCCCAGGCAAGGCGCCGCTGTCCATCATCGAGCGCAGCCATGGGCCCGGCATCCGCTACGACGTCATCAACGAAGAAGTCGGCCGCAGCCTGGACCGCGTGCTGAGCGAGACCAAGCTGCGTGTGGCGGGAACCCCCTCGCTGGAGCCCAAGACCGAAGGCGTGGAAGAGGGCTCGCTGGCCTTCCTGGCCACCTTCGAAGTCTATCCCGACGTCGAGCTGCCCGATCTTTCCTCCCTGAGCATCACCCGCAGCCAGTGCGCGGTGTCCGATGCCGACGTCCAGCGGACCATCGACATCCTGCGCAGGCAGCGCGCCATCTACGAAGCCCGCGAAGGCCGCCAGGCCGGCGAGGGCGACCGCGTCACGCTCGACTTCGTGGGCCGTATCGACGGCGAAGAGTTCGAAGGTGGCAAAGCCGAGAACTTCCCCTTCGTGCTCGGCCAGGGCCGCATGCTTCCGGAATTCGAAGCGGCCGTCACCGGCATGAGCGCGGGCGAAAGCAAGACCTTTCCGCTGAACTTCCCCGAAGACTACGGCAGCGCGGAAGTCGCCGGCAAGACCGCCGAATTCACCATCACGGTCAACGAAGTGGCCGAAGGCGTCCTGCCCGAAGTCGACGATGAGTTCGCCAAATCGCTGGGTCAGGCCGAAGGCGATGTCGAAAAGCTGCTCGCCGACGTGCGCGCCAACATCGAACGCGAAGTCAAGGCACGCGTGCAGGCGCGCACCAAGGGCAGCGTGATGGATGCGCTGGTTACGGCCTGCACATTCGACGTTCCCAAGTCGCTGGTCAAGAACGATGCCGAAAGCCGCGTGGCCGCCGCCCGCGAAGACCTCAAGCAGCGCGGCGTGCCCAATGCCGACAGCGTGCCCATTCCGGTCGAAGCCTTCGAGGCCGAGTCCGAGCGCCGCGTGCGCCTGGGCCTGCTGGTATCGGAACTGGTCAGCAGCGCAGACCTTCAGGCCAAGCCCGAGCAGGTGCGTGAGCGCATCGAGGAATTCGCACAGAATTACGAGCAGCCCGCGCAGGTCGTGGCGTATTATCTGGCCGACCGCCAGCGCCGCGCGGAGATCGAAGCCGTGGTGCTGGAAGACAACGTCGTCGAACACGTGCTGTCCAACGCACAGGTGACGGACGAAGACGTCGCCTTCGATGAAATCATGGGGACCAACTAATGTCGCGTTTTACCGATTTTTACGCCTCGCTGTATGGTGGTGATTCGGTAGTGCCCACGAGCCTGGGCTATGTGCCCATCGTGGTCGAGCAATCGGGGCGCGGTGAGCGCTCCTACGACATCTATTCGCGCCTGTTGCGCGAACGGGTGATCTTCTTCGTCGGTCCGGTCACGGATCAGTCCGCCAACCTCGTCGTGGCGCAGCTGCTCTTTCTCGAATCGGAAAACCCCGACAAGGACATCTCCCTTTACATCAACTCTCCGGGCGGGTCGGTCTACGCGGGCATGGCCATCTACGACACCATGCAGTTCGTCAAGCCGGACGTCTCCACGCTGTGCACCGGCATTGCCGCCAGCATGGGCGCCTTTCTGCTGGCGGCCGGCACCAAGGGCAAGCGCTACACGCTGCCGAATTCGCGCATCATGATTCACCAGCCTTCGGGCGGCGCGCAAGGGCAGGCTTCCGACATCCAGATCCAGGCGCGCGAGATCCTGCGCCTGCGCGAGCGCCTCAACGAGATCCTGGCCGCCAACACGGGCCAGCCGGTGGAGCGCATCGCCGAGGATACGGAACGTGACAATTTCATGTCCGCCGAAGATGCGCTATCTTATGGGCTGGTGGACAAGGTTCTGGTGTCCCGCCGGGAAGAGGCTTGAACCTTCGTCAAGCCCGGCCCGCGTGCCAGCCTCGCTCTTTCCAGTCCGGACTCCATTGAGCCCATCTCCCGTCCGACACATCCCGTGCGAGCGGGCGGCTCCGGCCTCCCGGCCGGGATGTCCAACGAACGGCTTTTCGGCATATCGCCGGCTGGCCGCCATTGTCGCGGCGTCCCCGTGGCGCTGCATTGATTGATCCGAAATCCCTATGCCCGAAAAAAAAGGTTCGAGCGACGATAAGGCACTGCATTGCTCCTTCTGCGGTAAAAACCAGCATGAAGTGCGCAAGCTTATCGCCGGGCCGTCGGTGTTCATTTGCGACGAATGCATCGACCTCTGCAATGACATCATCCTTGAGGAATCCCAGGAAGCCGCGCGCGACGCCGTTCGCAACGAGCTTCCCGTACCCGCCGAAATCAAGGACTTTCTCGATGGTTACGTCATCGGGCAGGAAAAGCCCAAGCGCACGCTGGCGGTGGCCGTCTACAATCACTACAAGCGCATCCGCTATGGCGAGATCAAGGGCGACGACGTCGAGCTCACGAAGAGCAACATCCTGCTGATCGGGCCCACCGGTTCGGGCAAGACCCTGCTGGCGCAGACGCTGGCCCGCATGCTGGATGTTCCTTTCGTGATGGCCGATGCCACGACCCTGACCGAGGCCGGCTATGTGGGTGAAGACGTCGAGAACATCATCCAGAAACTGCTGCAGAACTGCAATTACGACGTCGAGAAGGCGCAGCGCGCCATCATCTATATCGACGAGATCGACAAGATTTCCCGCAAGGCCGACAACCCCTCGATCACCCGCGACGTGTCCGGCGAGGGTGTGCAGCAGGCCCTGCTCAAACTGATCGAAGGCACCGTGGCCTCGGTGCCGCCTCAGGGCGGCCGCAAGCATCCCAATCAGGATTTCGTGCAGGTCGACACCACCAATATCCTCTTCATCGTGGGCGGCGCGTTCGATGGGCTGGAAAAAGTCATCCGCGACCGCACCGAGCGTTCCGGCATCGGTTTTTCCGCCACGGTGCACGCCAAGGCGGAAAAGGGCGTGGGCGAACTGTTCACCGAAGTCGAGCCCGAAGACCTGATCAAGTTCGGGCTCATCCCCGAACTGGTGGGGCGCCTGCCAGTGGTCGCCACCTTGCAGGAACTCGACGAAGACACCCTGGTCCGCATCCTCACCGAGCCTCGGAATTCGCTCATCAAGCAATTCCAGAAACTTTTCGCGATGGAAGACGTCGAACTTGAAGTACGTCCCGCCGCGCTGAACGCCATTGCGCAGCGGGCGATCAAGCGTCGCACCGGTGCGCGCGGGCTGCGCTCCATCGTGGAACAGGCCTTGCTCGACACCATGTATGAGCTGCCTTCGCTCACGAACGTGAAGCAGGTGGTGGTGGACGAGAACGCCATCATCGGCAAGGGGGCGCCCATGTTGATTTACGAAGATGGTACGGAAGCTGCCGCCGCCGTGGTTAGCGAGCCTTCCCGCAAGCTGAGGGGGGCGGCCTGATTCCTGGAATCCGTTGGCCGAACGGCGATATGGCATCGATCTCGGCTGGTTCGCTTGAAATTCCTGCATCCGGCACCATCTACACTGGCAGGAAATCGCTGACAAGGGAGGCCCAGGCTTCCCTTTCGCATCTGTAGCCGAAATTTTAAGGAAAATGACTATGTCTGCGAGCCAGATTCTTACATCGGAACCCACGGATCTACCGCTGCTGCCATTGCGCGATGTAGTGGTATTTCCGCACATGGTGATTCCCCTGTTCGTTGGTCGCCCGCGCTCCATCCGGGCACTGGAACTCGCCATGGAAGCTGGCAATCACATCATGCTGGTTGCGCAGAAGCTGGCCGGCAAGGACGACCCCCGGCCCGAAGATCTCTACGAGATCGGTTGTGTGGCGAGCATCCTGCAGATGCTCAAGCTGCCCGACGGCACGGTCAAGGTGCTGGTCGAGGGGCTGCAGCGGGGGCGCATCGACAACGTCACCGATGCCGAGACCCATTTCTCGGCGGTGGTCATGCCGCTGGCGCCCGAAACCGGCGACAGCGCCGAAGTCGAGGCCCTGCGCCGCGCCGTGATGGCCCAGTTCGAACAGTACGTCAAGCTGAACAAGAAGATCCCGCAAGAGATCCTCACTTCGCTCACCGGCATCGACGACCCCGGCCGCCTGGCCGACACCATTTCCGCGCATCTGCCGCTCAAGCTCGATCAGAAGCAGCGGATGCTGGAAGTGGCGGGCACGTCCGACAGGCTGGAAGGGCTGCTGAACCAGCTCGAGGAAGAGATCGACATCCTTCAGGTCGAGAAGCGCATTCGCGGCCGCGTCAAGAAACAGATGGAGAAAAGCCAGCGCGACTACTATCTGAACGAACAGGTCAAGGCCATCCAGAAGGAACTGGGCGAAGGCGAGGAAGGCGCCGACATCGAGGAACTCGAAAAGAAGATCGAGTCCGCCCACATGCCAAAGGAAGCGCGCAAGAAGGCGGACGCCGAGCTCAAGAAGCTCAAGCTCATGTCGCCCATGTCGGCCGAGGCCACCGTGGTGCGCAACTACATCGATACCCTCATCGGCCTGCCGTGGCGCAAGAAGAGCCGCATCAACAATTCCATTGCGAATGCGCAGAATGTGCTCGACACGGATCACTACGGCCTTGAAAAGGTGAAGGAACGCATCATCGAGTACCTGGCCGTTCAGCAGCGGGTCGACAAGCTCAAGGCGCCCATTCTCTGCCTGGTCGGGCCACCCGGCGTCGGCAAGACCTCGCTGGGCCAGTCCATTGCCCGCGCCACCAATCGCAAGTTCGTGCGCATGGCGCTGGGCGGCGTGCGTGACGAAGCCGAGATCCGCGGCCATCGCCGCACTTATATCGGTTCCATGCCCGGCAAGATCCTGCAGAACATGTCCAAGGTGGCAGTGCGCAATCCGCTGTTCCTGCTGGACGAAATCGACAAGATGGGGGCCGATTTCCGCGGCGATCCGTCCTCGGCCCTGCTGGAAGTGCTCGACCCGGAACAGAATCACACCTTCCAGGACCACTACGTCGAGGTCGATTTCGACCTTTCCGACGTCATGTTCGTGGCGACCAGCAATACGCTGAACATTCCGCCGGCGCTGCTGGACCGCATGGAGGTCATCCGCCTTTCGGGCTACACCGAAGACGAGAAGGTGCACATCGCCTTCGACCACCTGCTGCCCAAGCTGATGAAGAACAATGGCGTCAAGGAAGGCGAGCTGATCATCGACGACGAGGCCGTGCGCGGCATCGTCCGCTACTACACGCGTGAAGCCGGTGTGCGGGCGCTGGAGCGCGAGATCAGCAAGATCTGCCGCAAGGTGGTCAAGCAACTGCTGATGCAGGCGGGGGCCGGCCCCGAAGAATCCGGGGCCGCGGGCGGCAAGCGCAAGGCGCCCGCCGTGACGGTCGACCCCATTCATGTCACGGCAGAGAATCTGGCCGATTTCCTGGGTGTGCGCCGCTACACCTTCGGCATGGCCGAAAAGGAAAACAAGATCGGTCAGGTCACCGGCCTGGCCTGGACGGAAGTGGGCGGCGACCTGCTCACCATCGAAGTCGCCGACATGCCGGGCAAGGGCGTGGTGCTGCGTACCGGCTCCATCGGCGATGTCATGAAGGAATCCGTCGAGGCTGCGCGCACGGTGGTGCGGGCCCGCGCCCAGAAGTGGGGCATCGCCAACACCGCCTTTGAAAAGCGCGACCTGCACGTGCACTTTCCCGAAGGCGCCACGCCCAAGGACGGGCCCTCGGCAGGTATCGCCATCACCACGGCCATGGTGTCCGCACTGACAGGCATCCCGGTGCGCGCCGATGTCGCCATGACAGGCGAAATCACGCTGCGTGGCGAGGTTCTGGCCATCGGCGGCCTCAAGGAAAAACTGCTGGCGGCCCACCGTGGCGGCATCAAGGTGGTTCTGATTCCGGAAGAGAACGTCAAGGATCTTGCCGACATTCCGGACAACGTCAAGAACCACCTGGAAATCATTCCGGTGCGGTGGATAGACCGCGTGCTGGAAGTGGCGCTGCAGCATCTGCCCACCCCCTTGTCGGACGAGGAGGTTGCGCGTCTGGCGGCGGAATCGATGGCCGCGGCCAAGAAGGTGGAAGACGCGGCGGGCGATATCGTGAAGCACTGAGCACGCGCCCCGGCGACGGGCCCCACCGGTTGTTTCGGGGCCTGTGCCGGAGGTTCGGCCAGGTACCCGGGCGGCCTCGTTCTGATGAACACATCAGGCGAGGCCGTCGTCGTTTCTGTTCAAGACTGCCCTTGCTGGGCGGGAAGCCGCCCGCCGGACGCCCGTTCAGTGCAGAGGGGTGTCGCGGATCAGCCCGACGACGATGCCTTCGATGGCGAATTCATCGCCGGGGCCGACCGTGATGGGCGAGAAATCGGGGTTTTCGGGAAGCAGCTGCAACATGCCGCCTTTGCGTTCCAGGCGCTTGACGGTGACTTCGTCGCCCAGGCGGGCAACCACGATCTGCCCATTGCGGGCTTCGGGAGCCTTATGCACGGCAAGCAGGTCGCCGTGCAGTATGCCGGCGTCGCGCATGCTGAGGCCCCGCACGCGCAGCAGGTAGTCGGGGACGGGATTGAACAGCGACGGTTCGACGCTGATTTCGCGTTCGATGTGTTCGGCCGCGAGGATGGGACTGCCGGCGGCCACGCGCCCGACGATGGGCAGCAGCAGGGAAAGGGAATCGGCGGCGGTGGCGGCAAAGCCCTCCGGCGCCGCCGGCGCCGGAGGGTCTGCCAGCCGGATGCCGCGCGACGCACCGGCGGTGAGCGTGATGGCGCCTTTGCGGGCCAGCGCCTTGAGGTGGTCTTCGGCCGCATTGGGCGAACGGAAACCCAGGGCCTGTGAGATTTCGACGCGGGTCGGCGGGAAACCGGTGCGCTGGATTTCCGAGCGGATGAGATCGAGGATTTCCTGTTGGCGGGCGGTGAGTTTGGCGGCCATGATAATGAACTGTTTTTTTATACAGTTACGATTTTGCCGTCTTTGCTCCGGAAGATCAAGCGGCCCCGGTTTCTGATCCATGTCATGTCCGGCGGGATCGGGCGGGGACGCCCGCGGCGGTCCGGTGTAATATGAATGAATGAGCGACGACAACGCGCCCGAGCGCCGGCCCGGTCTTTCAGGGCGAAGCCCGGCGGAAGCGCCTCGCCGCGAAGCCGGAAACGGCTCCGGGCGGCGCGGGAACGCCGGCATCCAGGCTGGCGTCTCCCACAGGCATCGTGCTTTGCATCAACCGCCCTTGCGGCTGCATCTTCCCTCCGGGCGGCTTGCTCTCTTTCTCGATGTCGATGGCACGTTGGCGCCGATCACGGCGCGCCCCGAGATGAGCCATGTGCCCGTCGGCACCCGGCGCACCTTGCTGGCCTTGCAGCATTCCGGGGTGGCATTGGCCGCGCTCAGCGGCCGGCCGCTATCCCAGGTACGCCGATTGCTGCTTCCGGTCGACATTCCGGCGGCCGGTTCTCATGGCGCGCAACTTGGGCTGAAGCAGGGCTGCAGCATCAGGGTAGGCGTTGGCCTGCCTGCGGGGCTGATCGATGTTCTTCAGCAAGGCGTTGCGCGGCTTCCGGGTGTATGGATAGAGCGCAAACCGGCGGCGCTGGCGCTGCATTGGCGGCAGGCACCGGGCTGCGGGGATCAGGTCGATGACCTGGCTCGGCAGGCATTGGCGATTGCGCCCGGCTGGCGGCTGTTGGCAGGGCATTGCGTTCACGAGTTGCGCCCGGCCGGCCGGGACAAAGGGGTGGCCCTGAGACGCTTGATGCGCCTGCCGGGCTTCGCGGGCCGGTGGCCGCTGGCGATCGGCGACGACCGGACGGACGAAGACGCCTTTGCCGCGGCACTTGCTCTGGGTGGGGGCGCCATGCGCATCGGCCCACCGGCGGACACGCTCGCGCCTTGGTGGCTGCCTGATGTCGAAACGCTCGCGGACTGGCTGCGCACCCAGCTTCGGATGATCAGATGCTGACCTCATCAAGAAGGAACAGGGACATGGAAATGCAGGAACGCGTGGTGATAGTGGCGAATCGGACACCGGCCGCAAAGTCGGCCGGCGGCCTCGCATCGGGGCTGCTCGATGCACTCAAACGCCAGCCCAGCCTGTGGTTCGGCTGGAGCGGGGAGCTGCGGGAAGAGGACAGCAATACGGTTCAGCTCTTCAGTCGCAACCGTCTGACGGTGGCGGCCATTCCTTTGACGCCCGATGCGCACAACCGCTATTACAACGGTTTTGCCAACGGGGTGCTTTGGCCGGCCTTTCATCACCGGCTCGACCTGATGTGTTTCAGCGAGGACGACTATCTCGGGTATCTCGAAGTCAACCAGCACATGGCGGCTCAGCTGCGCCCTTTGCTGCGCGAGCGCGACCTGATCTGGGTACATGATTATCATCTGCTGCCGTTCGCGGGCATGTGCCGTCAGCTGGGCATAACGCAACGCATGGGCTTTTTCCTGCACATTCCGTTTCCGGTGCCCTGCGTTGCGCAGGCGATACCGCGCATCGACGAGCTGCTGGACGCCATGTGCGACTACGATCTGCTGGGGTTCCAGACCGAGGACGACAGGTCGGCCTTCGTCGCACTGTGCCGCGAGCGGCGTCCCGAGATCCGCCTGCCCACCACCGGTGTCTACCCGATCGGCGTCGATCCGCATGAGCTGCAGCGCGAGGCCGAGGCGGCGCCGCTGGTGGAACTCTGGCCCGAGGACGATCATCATATCCAGGGCATTCTGAGCGTCGACCGGCTGGACTACACCAAGGGGCTGCCCGAACGTTTCAAGGCGTATGCCCTGCTGCTCGAAGAGCACCCCGAGCTTCACGGTCATGTCCAACTGGTGCAGATTGCGCCGCCGTCCCGCACCGATGTGCCGGCCTATGCGGAACTGCGGCGCGAACTGACCGCGCTGGCGGGACAGATCCTGGGGCGCCATGGCGACCTCGAATGGCAGCCGCTGCGCTACGTCGAGCGCCAGCACGATCGCGCCATGCTCATGCCCTTGTACAGGCAGGCCAGGGTGGGGCTGGTGACGCCGCTGAAGGACGGCATGAACTTGGTTGCCAAGGAATATGTGGCGGCGCAGGACCCGGACGACCCCGGGGTGCTGGTGCTCTCGCGTTTCGCGGGGGCGGCCAGCCAGCTTGATGGCGCTCTGCTGGTGAATCCGCATGATCCGGGCGAGGTGGCCGAAGCCATGCGCCAGGCGCTGTCCATGTCCAGAGAAGAGCGCCGTGCCCGCTACCGCCGCATGTGGGAGGTGCTGTGCGCGTCGGACATCAACGGATGGCGCACCCGCTACCTGAAGGATTTGCGGGCTGTGCAGGGCAGCAGCGAACCGCTGGCGACGCCGCTGAGCGCATGAAGGGCCCGGCCGCGCTTGCGGCCGGGCCCTTCGCGAAGGCGTGTATGGGAATCAGCCCAGGACTTTGGCGATGGCTTGCGCCACGTAGTCGATGTTGCGGCTGTTCAGGGCGGCCACGCAGATGCGGCCGCTGGAAACCGCGTAGACGCCGTGCTCTTCGCGCAGGCGATCCACCTGTTCTTTGGTGAGCCCCGAATACGAGAACATGCCGCGCTGCGCCAGGACGAAGCCGAAGTCCTGCGTCACGCCCTGAGCCTTGAGCTTTTCGACCAGCTGATGGCGCATGTCGCGGATGCGGTCGCGCATGCCGGCCAGTTCTTCCGTCCAGAGCTGGTAGAGTTCGGGCGTGTTCAGCACCATGGAAACAATGGTGCCGCCATGGGTGGGCGGGTTGGAATAATTGGTGCGGATGACGCGCTTGAGCTGGCTGAGGACGCGCGTGCTTTCTTCGGAGGAAGAGCAGATGAGGGTAAGGGCGCCGACGCGTTCGCCATACAGCGAAAACGACTTCGAGAAGGACGAGCTCACCAGCATGGTGATGTCCTGGTCCGCGAAGTGGCGCACCACGGCGGCGTCTTCTTCAAGCCCTTCGCCGAAGCCCTGGTAGGCGATGTCAAGGAAGGGAACCAGCCCGCGCTGCTTGACGACCTGGGCGATTTCCTTCCATTGGTCGAAGCTGGGATCGACGCCCGTCGGGTTGTGGCAGCAGGCATGCAGAACGACGATGGTGCCCTTCGGCATGCCGTCGAGCGCGCCGATCATGCCTTGGAAGTTCAGGCCGTGGGTGGCGGCATCGTAGTAGGGATAGGTTTCGACCGGGAAGCCGGCGCGCTCGAACAGGGCGCGATGGTTTTCCCAGCTGGGGTCGCTGATGACGACCTTGGCGCCGGGTTCCAGCCATTTCAGGAAATCGGCGCCGATCTTCAGGGCGCCGGTTCCGCCCAGGGCCTGGGCGGTAAGCACACGGCCGGATTCCAGCAGCGGATGGCCTTCGCCCAGCAGCAGGCGCTGCGCCCCCTTGTTGTAGGCGCCGATGCCTTCGATGGGCAGATAGCCGCGCGGCGCGGCCGCTTCAATGCGGGCCACTTCGGCCTTGTGCACGGCCTTGAGCAGCGGGATGCGGCCTTCGTCGTCGTAATAGACGCCGACGCCGAGATTCACCTTGCCCGCACGGGTGTCGGCATTATATTGTTCGTTCAGACCCAGGATGGGGTCGCGCGGTGCAAGTTCGACGGATTCGAAAAGCGAGTTCATATTGACGGGCAAGGGGATGAAAATTGAAGGGCTGGCTCTATGACGCGTAAGAATGTGATAATACGGGGTTTTCCCTAGGCATGTCCAGTATGGCCAAGACCGCAGGTTTCGTAGAGTACCCAGGCAGTCCCTTCCAGCTTTATCAGCCTTACCCGCCGGCGGGCGACCAGCCCGCCGCGATCGACGCCCTGGTGCAAGGTCTCGATGACGGCCTCATGTACCAGACGCTCCTGGGGGTGACGGGTTCGGGCAAGACCTACACCATGGCCAATGTGATCGCCCGCACCGGCCGGCCCGCGCTGGTGCTGGCCCACAACAAGACGCTGGCCGCCCAGCTGTATGCGGAAATGCGGGAGTTCTTCCCCCGCAACGCGGTGGAATACTTCGTTTCCTACTACGATTATTACCAGCCCGAAGCCTACGTGCCCGCGCGCGATCTGTTCATCGAGAAGGATTCCTCGATCAACGAGCACATCGAGCAGATGCGGCTTTCGGCCACTAAAAGCCTGTTGGAGCGCCGCGACACCATCATCGTGGGCACGGTTTCCTGCATCTACGGGATAGGCAATCCGGGCGACTACCATGCCATGGTGCTGACCCTGCGCTCGGGCGACCGCATCCCCCGCCAGGAACTGCTGGCGCGGCTGGTGGCCATGCAGTACGAGCGCAACGACGTCGAGTTCGCGCGGGGCAACTTCCGGGCGCGTGGCGAGACCATCGATGTGTTTCCGGCGGAACACGCCGAACTGGCTCTGCGCATCACCCTGTTCGACGACGAAGTCGAAACGCTGGAAATGTTCGACCCGCTGACCGGGCGGGTGCAGCAGAAGGTGCCGCGCTTCACGGTCTTTCCCAGCTCGCATTACGTAACGCCGCGCGAGACCGTGCTGCGCGCCATCGAAACCATCAAGCTGGAATTGCGCGAGCGGCTGGCCGAGCTGGTGGCCGACGGCAAGCTGGTCGAGGCGCAGCGGCTGGAGCAGCGTACGCGCTTCGATCTGGAAATGCTGCAGGAACTCGGTTTCTGCAAGGGCATCGAGAACTACTCCCGTCACCTGTCGGGGGCGGCCCCGGGCGAGCCGCCGCCCACGCTGATCGACTACCTGCCTTCCGACGCGCTCATGTTCATCGACGAGAGCCACGTCACCATGGGCCAGCTGGGCGGCATGTACCTGGGGGACCGTTCTCGCAAATCCACCCTGGTTCAATTCGGCTTCCGCCTGCCTTCGGCCATGGACAATCGCCCGCTCAAGCTGGAAGAGTTCGAGCGGCGCATGCGCCAGAGCATTTTCGTATCGGCCACGCCGGGCCCCTACGAGGCCGATCATTCCGACAGCATCGTCGAGCAGGTGGTGCGCCCGACCGGCCTGGTGGATCCCCTGGTGGAGGTGCGGCCCGCCGCCACCCAGGTTGACGATCTGCTGGGCGAGGTGAACCGCACGATCGCAAAGGGCGAGCGGGTGCTGGTGACCACGCTCACCAAGCGGATGGCCGAGGATCTTACCGACTATCTGATCGAAAACGGCCTGAAGGTGAGGTATCTGCATTCCGACATCGATACCGTGGAAAGGGTCGAGATCATCCGCGATCTGCGGCTGGGCGTGTTCGATGTGCTCGTGGGCATCAACCTGCTGCGCGAGGGCCTGGATTTGCCGGAAGTGTCGCTGGTGACCATCCTGGATGCCGACAAGGAAGGATTCCTGCGCTCCGAGCGCAGCCTGATCCAGACGATAGGGCGGGCGGCGCGCAATCTGAACGGCCGGGCGATTCTGTATGCCGACCGGGTGACCGATTCCATGCGCCGTGCGATCGACGAAACCGAGAGGCGCCGGACGAAGCAGTTGGCGTTCAACGCCGAGCACGGGATCACCGCCCGGGGCGTGAGCAAGGCCGTGCGTGAAATGATAGACGGGGTGATGTCCACCGCGGCCGAGGCCGCCGTGCGGGCGGAGCAGGAGCCGGATCCGGAACTGCTGCGCGACGACAAGGCCCTGGCGCGCGAAATCCGCCGTCTCGAAAAGCAGATGATGGATCACGCCCGCAATCTGGAGTTCGAGCAGGCGGCCGCCGTGCGCGACACGTTGAACAGGCTGAAAGAGAAGGCGTTGCTGAGCTAGGGCCGGGTGTTGCTGCTATGCAACGTACGTTTCCCGGTTTCATCCAGGCGCAATATCTTTCAGATCTTTGTACTGTATAAGTATTGCCCACAGAAGCACTAGGGTTTACCATTAAATATTCCTTTCTCGTTTTCCTGCTGTTGCGGTGCAGCGAGAAAGTCCATTCTTCTAATTTTCCTGCCCTCAAAATGACCAAGGTACTGTTTGTTTGCACGGGTAATATTTGCCGTTCCCCCAGCGCAGAAGGCGTGTTTCGCCACATGGTGGACGAAGCCGGTCTCGCGGGCGTGATTGGTGTGGACTCTGCGGGCACGCATGCCTATCACGTGGGCGAAGCGCCCGACGTCCGTTCCCAGGCTGCCGCACGCAAGCGGGGCTACGAGCTTTCCGCCCATGTCGCGCGCCAGGTCACGGCCGACGACTTCCGCGAATTCGACCTGATTCTCGCCATGGACTGGGAGAACCTGGCCGCGCTCCAGCAGATGTGCCCCAAGGTCTATCAGCACAAGCTGATGCTCCTGATGCGCTTCTCGAACGAATTCGAGGAAGCCACGGTGCCCGATCCCTACTACGGCGGCCCCGAAGGCTTTGCCAAAGTGCTCGACTACCTGGAAGACGCCTGTGAAGGGGTGATGGAAGTGGTGCGCAAGCGCGCCCTGCAATACCAGGCCGCCTGATTCGCGTTGGGCCGGGCGTGGCGGTCGGGGCGGCGCTGTGCGGCTCGGCCTGATACAGCTGCCCCTCGTTTTCCCGGCCAGGGCCGCGCCGCAAGCGCGGCCTCTTTCATTGTGCGCCGGCCGAGGTTGATACCCTATTAAAATACTCGGGAATTTGCTACAATCCCCGAAACCGGGTCGGCCACAGGGTTACTGGTTTTTTTTCTGGCCGTGCCTTTCCAGTTTTTCCGGGCAAGGAATTCGCCATGCGCCTGACTACCAAAGGACGGTTCGCCGTCACTGCCATGATCGACCTGGCTCTGCGTCAGCAGCGCGGGCCGGTCACGCTCGCCGCCATCAGCGAACGGCAGAATATTTCTCTTTCCTACCTCGAACAGCTGTTCGGCAAATTGCGCCGCCACGAACTGGTCGACAGCGTGCGCGGGCCCGGCGGCGGCTATTCTCTGGCCCGCCTGGCGCGCAATATCACCGTGGCCGACATCATCTTCGCGGTGGACGAACCGCTGGACGCCACCAATTGCGGGGGCAAGGGCCATTGCAAGGTCGGCCGCCAGGGCAATTCTCCCATCTGCATGACGCACGATCTCTGGACCACGCTCAATCGCAAGATGATCGATTATCTCGACTCCGTGTCGCTCCAGGATCTCGTCGACCAGCAGCGCATGCGCCAGCTCGAAGAAGCCACCCAGGCCCAGCTGGCCGCCCGCGGAGAGGCGGTGCTGAGCCGCCATCCCGCGTGATGCCGGAGCCTTCAATAATGTCGCAACGCCCCATTTACCTGGATTACGCGTCCACCACACCGGTCGATCCGCGCGTGGTCGACGCCATGCTGCCCTGGCTGGCCGAACGCTTCGGCAATCCGGCATCCAATACGCATTGCTATGGCTGGGAAGCGGAAGACGCCGTCGAGAACGCGCGCGAGGAAGTCGCCCGTCTCATCAATGCCGATGCGCGCGAGATCGTCTGGACTTCCGGCGCCACCGAATCCAACAATCTGGCCTTGAAGGGCGCCGCGCAGTTCCATGCCGAGCGCGGCCGGCACATCGTCACCGTCCGCACCGAGCACAAGGCGGTGCTCGACACCTGCCGCCAGCTCGAACTCCAGGGTTTCGAAGTCAGCTATCTGCCGGTGTCCGCCAGCGGGCTGCTCGATCTCGAAGCCTTTGCCGCCGTGCTGCGCCCCGACACCATTCTTGCCTCCGTCATGGCGGTGAACAACGAGATCGGTGTGGTGCAGGACATCCCGGCATTGGGCAGGCTCTGCCGCGAACGGGGCGTGCTCTTTCATGTGGACGCGGCCCAGGCCGCGGGCAGACAGGCCATCGACCTGTCCGAATGGCCGGTCGATCTGCTGTCCCTGTCGGGCCACAAGGTCTACGGCCCCAAGGGCATCGGGGCGCTCTATGTACGGCGCAAGCCGCGCGTGCGCCTGCAGGCGCAGATCCATGGCGGGGGCCATGAAAAAGGCCATCGTTCCGGCACCCTGCCCACCCACCAGATCGTGGGCATGGGCGAAGCCTTTCGTCTGGCCCGCCTCGAAATGGCCGACGAACTGCCCCGCATCCAGGCCTTGCGCGACCGCCTTTGGGACGGCCTGTCCGTGCTCGACGAGATCTGGCTGAATGGCGACATGCAGCGGCGCGTGCCGCACAACCTGAACGTCAGCTTCAGCCATGTCGAGGGCGAGGCCCTGCTTGCGGGCCTGCGGGGTATCGCCGTGTCCAGCGGGTCGGCCTGCACGTCCGCCAGCCAGGAACCCTCCTACGTGCTGCGGGCGCTCGGGCGCAGCAATGAACTGGCCCACAGTGCCATCCGCTTCAGCGTGGGGCGCTACACTACGGAAGCCGAGATCGACGCCGCGGTACTGGAGCTGCGGCGGGTCGTCGAGCGTTTGCGCAATCTTTCGCCGCTATGGGAACAGGAAAACCGGGGGCTCATGCATGCGCATGGTATACAGTGATGCATTGATGGATCATTTCGAGCGGCCGCGCCATGTGGGGCAGTTCGACAGCGATGCCGCGAACGTCGGTACCGGCACGGCGGGTGCAACGGAAACAGGCGGCGTGCTGCGCATCCAGCTGCGGGTGGATGAAGACGGCCTGATCACCGACAGCTGCTTCAAGGCATATGGGCCGCCCGCCCTCATTGCCGCCGGCTCATGGCTGGCGGAAACGATCCGGGGCGGCGTCCTCGAACAGGCCGGGGCGGTCACCCACAAGCAGCTTGTCGCAGCCCTGGGGTTGCCGCCGGCGCGACAGCATTGCGCATTGATGGCGGAAGACGCCATACGGGCGGCCATTCAGGATTACAAGGACAAGCAGAGGATATACGTATGAACGGCATTACGATCAGCGAGCGGGCCGCCGGCCATATCGGCCGCTATCTTGAAAAACGCGGCAAGGGCATCGGCCTGCGCCTGGGGATCAAGACCACCGGCTGTTCCGGCCTGGCCTACAAGATGGAATACGTCGACGAGCCTCGGGCCGAAGACCTGCTGTTCGAACAGCATGGCGTGAAGGTCTATGTGGATCCCGACAGCATCCAGTACATCGATGGCACCGAAGTCGATTTCGTCCGCGAAGGGCTGAACGAAGGCTTCAAGTTCGTGAACCCCAATGAAAAGGCCAGCTGCGGCTGCGGGGAATCCTTTACCGTCTGAGCCGCCGAAGGTTTGGCCGCCCGGGTAAGCAAGCAGGCCCCTGCGGCATCACGACAAGGGCGGCCCTTCGGGCCTGAACGGCTGCAGATGGTTCAGGAATGTCTGCGTGGCGGCCGTCCACGAAAAGGTCCGGGCATGGGCGACCGCCACTTCCCGGGGAATGGCAAGCGCCTTGAGGCAGGCCTGGCGCAGGTCGGCTTCCGCGATACCGGCGCCCGACGCGCCCAGCACATCCCGCGTCGACCGTGCGGGCAGGGCGGCAACCGGGCATCCGCAGGCCATGGCTTCCAGAAGCACCAGCCCGAATGTGTCGGTCAGGCTGGGAAATACAAATACGTCGGCCATGCGGTAATAATGCGCCAGCCTGTCATGAGGCTGAGGGCCGAAGAAACGCACTTTCGGATAGCGGGCCTTCATGGCTTCGAGCGTGGGCCCCCCGCCCGCCACCCATTTTTCGCCAGGCAGATCCAGGCCCAGAAAGGCATCCAGATTTTTTTCCACCGCTACTCGTCCGGCGTAGAGAAATACCGGGCCATCGCGGCGCGGCGGCCGCGGCTCGTCCGGCGAAGGTCCGGGCCGGAACAGGTCCAGGTCGACGCCGCGCGGCCAGACGACCACCTTGGAGGGATCGAAGCCTTGCCCGATCAGGTCCTCGCGTATGCCGGCGGTCGGCACCATGGTGCGGACGGCGGCGCCATGGAAACGCCTCAGCCAGCGGTAGGTGAGCGCGACGGGCAGCCGTGTGCGCGCCTGCACATATTCGGGGAATCGCGTGTGGTAGGCGGTGGTGAAGCGCCGGCCGGCGCGATGCAGGCTGTAGCGCGCCACCAGGCCCAGCGGTCCCTCGGTGGCGATGTGCACCGCATCAGGGTCATACTGGCCGATCAGCCGTCTCAGATGGCCCGGGGTGGCCAGGGACAGCCGTATCTCCGGATAGCTGGGACAGGGGATGGACCGGAACCGGCCCGGCTGGATGACTTCCACCTGGTGGCCCATCCGGATGAGCTCGCGGCATGTCTGGCCCAGCGTGAACACGACCCCGTTGACCTGCGGGGACCATGCGTCGGTGACGATCATCAGTTTCATGCATTGTTTCCTGTTGGCTCCAATCGATCAGTTCGAGCCGTCCGTTCTCGTGTTCGACCAACGCGGTCAGGCTTTCCACCCAGTCGCCGTCGTTGCAATAGAGTATGCCGTCCACTTCGCGCATTTCCGCTTTGTGGATATGGCCGCAGACCACGCCGTCATAGTCGCGGCGCCGGGTCTCGGTGATGATGAGCTGTTCGTACGCTGAAATAAAGGAAACGGCGTCCTTGACCTTGTGCTTGAGATACTGCGACAGCGACCAATAGCCCAGACCCAGGCGGTTGCGGGCGCGGTTGAACCAATGGTTCAGCATCAGGATGACGGTATAGAGCTGGTCGCCCAGGTAGGCGAGCCACTTGGCATACTGGATCACGCCGTCGTACTGGTCGCCATGGGTGACCCAGAGGCGGCGCCCGTCGGCGGTATGGTGTTCGGCCTCCAGCCTTACCTCGATGCCGCCGAAGAAATGCTGGTCGTACTGGCGGGCGAATTCATCGTGGTTGCCCGGAATATAGATGACGCGCGTGCCCTTGCGCACTTTGCGCAGCAGCTTCTGCACCACATCGTTGTGGGCCTGCGGCCAGTTCCAGCGCTTCTTCAAGCGCCATCCATCGACGATGTCGCCCACCAGATAAAGGGTATCCGCGTCGTGGCGGCGCAGGAAGTCGAGCAGGCGTTCCGCCTGGCAGCCCGCGGTGCCCAGGTGCACGTCGGAAATCCAGATCGTGCGGTAGCGCTTGATATCGGATGCGGCGTTCAGCGCTGAAGAATCGTATGAGGTGTCCACGGCGAGGATTAAGCCACCGTCGTGTGATCCTGGCGTGTCAGCCGCATGACAGAAAAAATACCGGATCGCCGTCCGGAAAATCGCGCGCGGTTGCCATGCCGCTGTCATGCCCCGCGGGTATATCTAGGGTTGCGGCGGCATTTCAAGCGGCCGCCATCGATGTGGACAGGGAGTGCGGCGGCAGTGCGTATGAAGATAGCAGTGGCAGGTACGGGTTATGTGGGCATGTCCAATGCCCTGTTGCTGGCGCGCCGGAACCGGGTCGTGGCGCTGGACATTGCCGAGGAACGGGTCGCGGCGCTCAATGCCGGCCGTTCGCCCATAGCGGATGCGGATATCGAATCATGGCTGCGGCGGGCGGGGATCGACTTCCACGCCACCATGGACCCGCGGGCCGCCTACGCGGACGCGGCCTATGTCCTGATCGCCACGCCGACCGACTATGATCCCCGGACGAATCGTTTCGATACCTCCAGCATCGAGCAGGTGGCCCGGGACATCCTGCGCATCAACCCGGCCGCGGTCATGGTCATCAAGTCGACCGTGCCGGTGGGATACACCCGCGGCCTGCGCCAGCGCCTGGGCACCGATCGCCTGTTCTTCTCGCCGGAATTCCTGCGCGAGGGCAGGGCGCTGCACGACAATCTGCATCCTTCGCGCATCGTCGTCGGCGACCGCTCGGAACATGGCAGGCAATTCGCCGAGATGATGCGAGAGGGCGCCCTGAGCCAGGACGTCCCCGTTCTGCTGACCGGTTCGACAGAGGCCGAGGCGATCAAGCTGTTCGCCAACACCTATCTTGCCATGCGCGTGGCGTACTTCAATGAGCTGGACACCTTCGCCGAGATGCACGGCCTGGATCCGCGGCAGATCATCCAGGGTGTGGGGCTGGACCCGCGTGTCGGAAACCACTACAACAACCCCTCGTTCGGCTATGGCGGCTACTGCCTGCCCAAGGATACGCGCCAGCTACTGGCCAACTACGACAACGTGCCCAGCACCCTGATCCGCGCCATCGTCGAGGCCAACGCCACCCGCAAGGACTTCATCGCCGAATCCATACTGAGCAGGCAGCCCCGGGTCGTGGGCATCCACCGGCTGGTGATGAAGGCCGGTTCGGACAATTTCCGCACATCGGCCGTGCAGGGGGTGATGAAGCGCATCAAGGCGCGGGGTGTCGAGGTCGTGGTATATGAACCCGCCCTTCAGGCGCCGGAATTCTTCCGTTCACGCGTCCTGCGCGATCTCGATGAGTTCAAGCGGGTCAGCGACGTCATCGTCGCCAACCGCGTGGGTCCGGATCTGCGGGATGTGATCTACAAAGTATATACGAGAGATCTGTTCGGGAAGGACTGAGGACAGGTATCCGTGCCGATTATTATGCCCGGGCCTCGTCTTCCTTGCGCAGATGCGGGAAGAGGATGACGTCGCGGATGCTGGGACTGTCGGTCAGCAGCATGACGAGCCGGTCGATGCCGATGCCGCAGCCGCCGGTGGGAGGCATGCCGTATTCCAGGGCGCGGATGTAGTCGGCGTCATAGAACATGGCTTCCTCGTCGCCGGCATCCTTGGCTTCCACCTGTTGCAGGAAGCGGGCTGCCTGGTCTTCCGGGTCGTTCAGCTCGGAGAAGCCATTGGCGATCTCGCGGCCCGTAATGAAGAGTTCGAAGCGCTCGGTGATTTCGGGATTGGCATCGGAGGCGCGCGCCAGCGGGGAGACTTCCACCGGGTAATCGATGATGTAGGTCGGGTTCCACAATCTGGCCTCGGCCGTTTCCTCGAACAGCGCGAGCTGCAGGGCCCCGAGGCCGGCGCGCGACAGCACCGGGCCGTCGACGTCGGCGCCCAGGCGGCGCAGTTCCTGGCGCAGGAACCCGGTGTCGTGCAGCTGTTCGTCGGTATAGCCGGGCGCATGCTTGATGATGGCCTGGACGATGGTCAGGCGGTCGAAGGGCTGGCTCAGGTCTAGCGGCTTGCCCTGGTATTCGAGCACGGCGCTGCCGGTGGCCGCGATCGCGGCTTCGCGGATCAGGGTTTCGGTGAAGTCCATGAGCCAGCGGTAGTCGGTGTACGCGGCGTAGAACTCCATCATCGTGAATTCCGGGTTGTGTCGCGGGCTCACGCCTTCATTGCGGAAGTTGCGGTTGACCTCGAAAACGCGCTCGAAGCCCCCGACGATCAAGCGCTTCAGGTAGAGCTCGGGGGCGATGCGCAGGTACATTTCCATGTCGAGCGCATTGTGGTGCGTGACGAAGGGCCGCGCCGCCGCGCCGCCGGGAATGGGGTGCAGCATGGGGGTTTCGACTTCCAGGAAGCCGGCGGCCAGCATGTGCTGGCGGATGCTGCCTATGGTCTTGCTGCGGGCGGCGAAGGTGCGCCGGGTGTCGTCCGTCATGATGAGATCGACGTAGCGCTGGCGGTAGCGCAGTTCCTGGTCGGCCACCCCGTGGAACTTGTCGGGCAGAGGGCGCAGCGACTTGGATATGAGCCGGACCGTGGCGGCGTGCACGGAAAGTTCGCCCTTGTTGGTCTTGAAGACTGTGCCTTCGACGGCCAGAAAGTCGCCGATGTCCCAGCCCTTGAAAGCGGCGTAGCTGTCTTCGCCCACCGTGTTGCGGTCCAGGAAGACCTGGATGCGCCCGGAACCGTCCTGCACGGTGGCGAAGCTGGCCTTGCCCATCACCCGCTTGAGCATCATGCGCCCGGCGACCCTGACGCGCTTGCCGATCTGTTCGAGCTCGTCCTTTTCCAGGTTGCCGTAGGCGGCGTGCAGTTCGGCGGCCTTGCTGTCCGGCCGGAAATCATTGGGATACGCTATGCCGTCGGCGCGCAGCCGGGCCAGCTTGCCCCGGCGCTCCGCGATCAGGCGATTTTCGTCGGAGGCAAGCGGGGTGGGCGTCGGTTCATTCATGTCGGGGAAAGTCAATCGTAGTTGCGTATGTCATCCAGCAGTTCGCGCCCGAAGGCTTCGCTTGCGACGTGACGGAGTATTTTCCGGGCGACCGCCTCGGGGCTCGGCAACTGCCCTTTTTCGTGCAGCTGCAGGAAACGGTCGAGTTCGGGGAAGTCATGGTTGCTGCTGCCGCGGATGTGTTCCTGCATGGCGGTGTCCACCACGCCCGGCGCCAGCGACGCGACGCGCAGGCCGGGATTTTCTTCCGACAGCACGCGTGTGTAGTGGTCCATGGCGGCCTTGGTGGCGCAATAGACGCCCCAGCCGCGCGTCGGCAGGCGGCCCGCGCCGGACGAGATGTTCACGATGCGCCGGTCGGCCTCCGGGGGCGCGGAGCGCAGGAAGGCGGCCGTCAGCACCATGGTGGCCGCGACATTGAGGTTGAAGGCCCGCTCGATCGAGGCGGCATCGAACAGGCCGTCGGCCAGACTCACGGGATCCACCGTTCCCGCATTGTTGATCAGCAGGTAGCGCGAGGCGCCGGCCGGCAGGGCGGCGCTCATCAGGCCGGCGGCGGCCTCGATGGACGAGGCCTGAGACAGGTCGGCCTGGAGCTGCTGCACCCGCGAGCCGTGTTCGTCGGCGACGGCGCCGAGCGCCGCATTGCTGCCGCGGGCCAGCGTGATGACGGTGGCGCCCGAGGCCAGCAGTTCGCTGGCCAGAGCAAAGCCCAGGCCGCGACTGGCGCCGCTGATCACGGCAATGGTGGTGGATTCCATGGGGTCAGACTCCTTGTTTGAGGCTGGCGATGATGAAGGGATCCAGGTCACCGTCCAGCACTTTCTGGGTGTTGGAAATTTCCACGTTCGTGCGCAGATCCTTGATGCGGCTCTGGTCCAGCACGTAGGAACGGATCTGGTGGCCCCAGCCGACGTCGGTCTTGGAGTCCTCCAGCTTCTGCTGCTCGGCCATGCGTTCGCGCAGCTCGAGTTCGTAGAGCCGGGATTTCAGCATCTGCATGGCTTCGGCCCGGTTGCGGTGCTGGGAGCGGTCGTTCTGGCACTGCACCACGATGCCGGAGGGCATGTGGGTGATGCGCACCGCCGAGTCAGTCTTGTTGATGTGCTGGCCGCCGGCGCCGCTGGCCCGGTAAGTGTCGATGCGCAGATCGGCGGGGTTGACGTCGATCTCGATCGAGTCGTCGACTTCGGGATAGACGAAGACGCTGGCGAAGGATGTGTGCCGCCCGTTGGCGGAGTCGAAGGGACTCTTGCGCACCAGCCGGTGCACGCCGGTTTCGGTGCGCAGATGCCCGTAGGCATATTCGCCCGTCACCCTGATGGTGGCCGATTTGATGCCGGCGACTTCGCCTTCGGATTCTTCGAGGATTTCCGTCTGGAAATCCTTGTGCTCGCAGTAGCGCAGGTACTGGCGCAGCAACATGGAAGCCCAGTCTTGCGCTTCGGTGCCGCCGGCGCCGGCCTGGATGTCCATGAAGCAGTTCATGGGATCGGCGGCATTGGAGAACATGCGGCGGAATTCGAGGGCTTCGAGCTGTTCGCCGATGGCGCCAACGTCGGCTTCGATGGCCTGCAGGACGGCGTCGTCGTCGTCATCGGCGGCCAGTTCGAAGAGTTCGCGCGCGTCGTGGACGCCCTGGGCGATGCGGCTCAGCGTGCCGACCACATTTTCGAGGGTTTTCTTTTCGCGCCCGAGATCCTGGGCATGCTTGGGGTCGTTCCAGACGTCGGGGCTTTCGAGTTCGGCATTGACTACGTGCAGGCGTTCCGCTTTGGCATCGTAGTCAAAGATACCTCCGTAAGGAGGACTGGCGCTCGTCGTAGTCGTCGATACGGGCGGCAATCTGGTTCTGGCGTTCTGCTTCCATGGTCTTTCCGTAAATGTGAACCGGTTATTGTAACCCCAGGCTCTGCGGCTGGCATGGAAACGGCGGGTGTAATAGGCGCGGATCCGGGCGTGTTCCCGCCGGGTGGCGGGCCCGGATCCGGATGGGCGCGGGGAGGACTCGGCCGGGCGGGGCTCAGCCTTCCAGCTGCGGCATGGTCACCGATGACAGGCTTGCGGACAATGCCGTCGCCCGCCGTGTGTATTCATTGGAACGGGCGCGCCGTTCCGTCGCGGCTTCCACGTGCCGCCCGGCGCCGGCGCTGTGCCCGATGGGGCCGGCGGCATCGGGGTCGCCCGCGTCGGAGCCGGCCGGGTCGGCGAGCCGGAATCGCGCGATCAGCGCGGCCAGCCGGTCGGCCTGGTCTTCCTGGCGGTGTGTCGCCTGGGTGGCGAGGTCGATATGCTTGACGGTTTCACCGGTGAGGACATCCAGTTCGGCGACGGCCCGGGAAACCTGGGCGATGCCCACCGCCTGCTCTCGCGAGGCGTCGGAAATATCCGTCACGAGCCGGCGGGCCTGTTCCACGCTGTCGCGTATCTCGTTCATGGCGTCCACCGTCTTGTCCACCAGCGAGGCGCTGTCATCCATGTTCTTCACCGATGTCTTGATCAGCGTCGCGATCTCGCGGGCGGCTTCCGAGGTCTTGTGCGAAAGCGTGCCGACTTCGGCGGCGACCACGGCGAAGCCTTTGCCGTGGGGGCCGGCGCGGGCGGCTTCGACGGCGGCATTGAGCGCCAGGATATTGGTCTGGAAGGCAATGGAGTCGATCAGGCTGGTGATCTCCGCGATGGTGCGGGAACTGTCGCGCAGCGCTTGCATGGTCGCCAGCGCCGATTGGGCGACGCCATGGCCGCGATCGGCGGAATCGGAGGCATTGCGGACGAGATCGCGGGCCATGGCCGCGCCTTCGGCATTGTTCTGGACGGTCACCGCCAGTTCCTCCATGGCGCTGGCCGTCTGTTGCAGGTGGCGGGTCTGCTCATCGCTGCGCTGGTTCAGCACCAGATTGCCCTGCGACGTTTCGTGCGCGGCAAGGGCGATGCGGTCGGCGCGGTGGCGCACTTCGCCCACCGTATGGGCGAGCGAGGCGCCGATGCCGTTCAGGGCCAGCAGCAGCTTGCCGAGTTCATCGTGGCGCTGTACGTGCACGCGTGCGGCCAGGTCGCCGTCGGCCAGGCGTTCGGCCAGCGCCACGCCGGTGTCCAGCGGCCGTTTGATGCCCCGGTAAAGCGTGCGCAATGCCAGCGCGCTGCCCAGGAACAGGATGGCCATGGCTCCCAGCGCGATGCCGCCGTCCCTCTGGATGTCGGCGCTGGCCTGCCGTACTTCGTCCGTATGGCGCTGCGCCTGCATGCGGTCGAAGGCGTCGATGTCCGCGGCGATGGCGGCCGCCGCGCCGGTGTACTGCTGGCCGAAGATCAGGACTTTCGCCATGAGACTGTTGGGCAGGGCCACGCGCACGCCTCCCTGGCCATCGTCGAACTGCCCGCTGGCGGTCTGGATGGCTTCCTTTTCCTCCTTCATCAGTTCGATATGGGCGGCGTGGGCCGATTCCAGCTTCTCCATTTCTTCCCGGGTGAATCCGGCTTCACGGAAGCGCTCCAGCATGGCCTGCCGCCGCCCGGCGGCGTCACCTGCGTTCCCGTTCAGGATGGCGACGTGCTGCTCATAGCTTTCGAGGAATTCGGGCTGCTCGGTCGAGATGAAAGCCATGGCGTCGCGTGTCATGGCCTGCGTGAGGTTCTTGTACTCGGTGGCCAGCCGGGTACTTTGATACCGGCTCTGCTCGATGAGGCGGAGATGGTCGACGCTGCCGCTCAGGTTGACGACGGCGGTGACGACCATGGCCGACAGCAGGCCCAGTATGAGCAGGAAAACGATGAAACCCTTCTTGAGGGTGAGATTCTTGTGCATGGTTTCGCATCCAGGAAGGCTCCCGGGGATGGGAAAGGGAGCCCGTATGCGATTATGGTGTTCCGGCGTTACATCAACATGACCGAGAGCATGCTGAACGAATACCGGCCTGAATCCGGGCGGCGCGTCGCGGCGGCCGCAGCGAAGGGCCCGCATCTTGTGGCAGACTGGCGGGGATTCGTCGGGCCGCCGGCCCGTCGCCCATTCCCTGTTTTAGGTCGAAGCCGATATCATGCGTTTCATTCATGCAGCGGACATTCATCTGGACAGCCCCCTGCGGGGCCTGGGGTCCAGCGAGGATCTGCCTGTCGACATCCTGCGCGGCGCTTCCCGGGCGGCCTTTACCCGCCTGGTCGAAGAAGCGCTGGCGCTGGAGGTGGATTTCCTGGTGATCGCTGGTGATCTGTACGATGGCGACTGGAAGGATCACAACACCGGCATTTACTTCGCGCGTCAGATGGGGCGGCTGCGCAATGCCGGCATCCCGGTGTATGTGCTGCATGGCAATCATGATGCGGAAAGCGTCATGACGCGCCGGCTGTCGCTGCCGGACAATGTGCATGTGTTCCGGTCTAACAAGCCATCCACCTTCATCCTGGAGGAACACAGGGTGGCGCTGCATGGCCGCAGCTTTCCGCAGGCGGCCGTCACAGAAAATCTGGCGGCCGGCTATCCCGAGCCCGTGGCGGGACACTTCAACATCGGGGTGCTGCATACCGCCCTGGAAGGCAATGCCGAACATGCCACTTACGCGCCCTGCAGTCTGGAACAGCTGCAGGCCCGCGGCTATCAGTACTGGGCGCTGGGGCATGTGCACGAGTTCCGCATTTTTCCCGGCCAGGTGCCGGTGGTGTTCCCCGGCAATCTGCAGGGCCGCCACATACGCGAGCAGGGGCTGAAAGGCGCGGTGCTGGTGAGCTGCGGGGACGGGGCGGTGGAATCCATCGAGCGCCTGGAAGTGGATGTACTGCGCTGGCATGGCCTGCGGCTCGATGTATCCGCCTGCGCCTCGCGCGCCGAGGTGTTGTCCCGGATACGCGGCGCGCTGGAGCCGGTGCTGCGGGAGCAGGCCGCCGAGAAGCCCTGCGTGTTGCGGCTGCACATAGACGGCGAGACGCCTTTGCATGGCGAGCTGATCGGCATGCAGGGCCAGTTGCGCGCCGACGTGCTCGCCATTCTGGCCGCCACGGCGGGCGAGCGGCTGTGGCTTGAGAAGCTGCGTATCAACACCCGGCCGCCCCGCCGTGGGCGGGGCGGGGTCGATGCCGATGATCTGGCTGCATTGCTGGCCGAGGCGGCGGCCGATCCGGCCTTTCAGGCCGAGATCCGCGAGGGGCTGCGGCCATTGCTGGATCGCGCGCCGTATGAACTGTCGGACCAGGTTTCCGTGTTCACCGATTTGCGGGAAGGCCGGATGGACGCGCTGCTCGATGATGCGGCGGCAGCCGTGCTCGATCGTCTGGAACGGGAGGCCTGAGCCATGCGTTTCGATGCCATCGAGCTGGTCCGTTATGGCCATTTTTCCGGCCATGGTTTGAGGTTTCCCCGGCGGGACTGCGACTTTCATCTGATCGTGGGCAGGAACGAGGCGGGCAAATCCACCTTGCGACAGGCTTTCCATGATCTGCTTTTCGGCATTCCCATGGATACCGCCATGAGTTTTCTGTACCCCGGCACTGAACTGGAACTGGGGGCGGTGCTTTCGGGAGGCCCGGGCGAACTGGCATTCGGGCGCCGGCGCCGGCGCAATGGCGGTCTGATCGATGCCGCCGGCGAACCGCTGGCGGCGGATGCCCTGCATGCCTGGCTGGGGGAGGTGAATGCGGCTTTCTACGAACGCATGTTCGGGCTCGATCACCGGCGGCTGGAACGGGGCAGCCGCGCCATGCTGCAGGCCGGCGACAACGTCGATTCCGTGCTTTTCCAGGCCGCCTCCGGGGTGTCGGCGCTCAATGGCGTGCTGGACGCCCTGGGGCGGGAAGCCACCGCATTGTGGGCGCCGCGCCGCAGCCGTGATCGCGCTTGGTACGCCGCGGCCGACAGGCTGGCCGAAGCCGATGCGGCGCTCAAGGCGGCCACCGTGCGGCCTGCGGCATGGGTGGACGCGCAGCGGGAAAGCCGGCTTCAGGATGAGGCATTTGCCCGCGCCCAGGCCGAGCATGCCGGCCTGGTGGCTCAGGTGCAGGCGGTCGAGCGGCTGCGGCGGATTGCGCCGCTGCTGGCGCAGATCCGGCGCTACGAAGCCTTGCTGGACGATGCCGGCGGCGCCGACGCCGCCGGCGGGGCGCCGCTGCGGGCGCATGAAGCCGACATACTCGCTTTGAAGGACGCGCGTCTGCGCCTTGCCGATCACGGGGCCGGCATCGAGCGCGGCGCTTCCCGCATGGAGCTTTTGCGGTCCCAGCTCGGCCAGGTGCTGCGCCAGCTTGGGCGGCCCGTACTCGATGCGGATCACGGCGGGCTGGAAAGCCTGGCCGGCCAGTTGCCGTCATTGCCTCTGCGCCAGGAAATCGCGCAATTGCTGCGCGAAGGCCGCGATGTCCTGGCGCAAGGCGAGGCCGCCGAGCGCGCGCTGGATGAGCGCCGGGCCGAGCTGGCCCGCCTGCGCGCGGAGATCGATGCGCAGCCCGCCGCCGCCGTGGGCCAGCCCCTGCGGCGGGCGCTCGAAGCGGCTGCCGCGGCGGGCAGCATCGAAACCCAGCTCGATGGCGCGCATCGCAATGGCGAGAGGGAGCGGGCCGCACTGGAGCGCCGCCTGGATGAGCTGGCCCAGCCGGGCGTGGCGCCGCCCGCCGACCCCGGCGAGGCCGTGGCCTGGCTGGCGCGCATGGAGCCCTGGCAAACCCCGGCCCTGAACGAGCGCGTCCAGCGGCGGCAACAGTTCCAGGCCGAGATCGATACGCTGGACAAACGCGTCCGGGAAGCCGGGATCGAGCAGCAGGCCGCCGAGCTGGCGCTGGAACAGTTCCGCCGTTCCCGCCAGGCGGTTTCCCGCGATGATATCTTCGCGGCGCGCGGTGATCGCGACCGGCTCTGGCAGGCCATTGCCCAGGGCTCGGCATCGCTTGAAACAGAGGCGGCGCGTTTCGGGGTTCTTTTGCGGCATGCCGATACGCTCGCGGATCTGCATCTGCAGGCGGTGGGCGATGCGGCGCGCCTGCAGTCGCTGCAGCACGAGCTGGAGCGGCGCACAGCGGCGCTGGAGGGCCTGCGGGGATCGCGGTCGGCTGCCGCCCAGGCTCTGGCGGTCTGCGATGCGGAATGGGCGCAAGCCTGCCGGCGGCGCCATCTGCCCATTTTGCCGCCACCTGACCTGCAGGGCTGGCTGGCCGGCCGCGATGCCGCACTGATGGCGCACGAAAGACTGCAGGCCGCCCGTAGCGAGACGGCGGCGCTTGAGCGGCGCCATGAGGCCGTGCTTGGCGGCCTGATGGCCGCGCTGGCGGCGGAGCGGCGGGGCGGCGATGGAATGGCGGCCGATCCGGGGGGCGAAGAACCTGCCCCCACCCTGGCCGGCGCCCAGGAATGCGCCCGGGCGCTGCTGGAGCGGGCCGGACGGGCCGAGGCCCGCCGCCAGGCGCTGGCCGAACAATCTGCCCGTATCGAGTCGTTGCTTCCCGGGCTGGAAAAGGATGCGGAGCGGCTTGCGGGCCATCGGTCGCAGTGGCGGCGGCGGTGGCGGGACGCCCTGCTGCGGGCGGGGCTGCCGCAGGACTCGGAAGCCGCTTTCGTCGAAGCGGCGGTCGCTCTGCTGGCCGATGCGGATGAACTGGCGGGCCAGTTGCGCGAATGCCACGCACAGCGTGCGCGCATGGAGTCGGAGCTGGAAGGGTTCGGCCGGGCGGCGCAAGCGCTGGCATTGCGGCTGCGGGATGCCGATTTCGATCCCGCGGCCGTGCATGAGCACGTGCGCCGATGGGTGCTGCGGCTGGAGCAGGCCCAGGCCGCCGAGCGTTCGCGCGAAGAGGCGCGCCAGCGGCTGGCGGAGCTCAGCGAACGCTTGCTGCAGGAAGGCGAGGGCCGTTCCCGGCCGCAGATCGAGGCTGAACTGGAATCCATCGATGTGGCCGCGCTGGCGGGCCGGGCGGAAGCCTTGCGTACGGCGCTGCAGCATGCGGCCTCGGTCAGCAGCCGGCTTGCCGTCGAACGGGAACAGGCGCGCAAGGCGCTCGAAGCCATTTCGGGCGGCGATACCGCCGCGCACGCCGCGGCGCGGCGCCAGGAAGCGCTTGCCGACATGGCCGATATTGCCGAACGCTATGTGCGCTTGTACACGGAACAGCGGCTGCTGGAACGTGTCACGGAACGATACCGGGAGCGGCGCCAGGGGCCGCTGCTGGCGCGGGCCGGGCAGTTGTTCTCCGAGCTGACCCTGGGGGCGCATGCCGGGCTGGAGATCGACCATGCGGCCGTGAGCGAGGCGCGCACCGCCGGGCGGGGCCAGGCAAGGCGCGCCGCTTCCGGGGCTGAAAGCGCCGCTGAAGGACGGCGCGGCGGTGTTTCGCCTGGCGAAGCGGCGGTGCTGCATGCCCGGCGCGCCGACGGCGGGGTCGTGCCGCTCGACGGGCTGAGCGACGGCACCCGCGACCAGCTCTACCTGGCGTTGCGCATTGCCGCCCTGGAGCTCTATCTGGACCATGCCGCGCCCCTCCCTTTCATTGCCGACGATCTGTTCGTCAACTATGACGACCAGCGGGCGGTCGCGGGCCTGCGCAAGCTTGCGGCGGTTGCGCGGCGCACCCAGATCATCTTCCTGACCCATCACGCGCACATGGTGGAACTCGCCCGCGAAGCCCTGGCGGGGCAGCTGCATGTGATCGAATTGCCGGGGCAGGCCGGGCCGCCGCCGGTCAGGTGATCAGGGCAATGACCGTGCTGACTGTGATGAAGGACAGCCCGGTGCACAGCAGCAGTGCGGTGGAACAGCGGTCTTCCAGGCCGTAGCGCATGCCGATGATGGGGTAGATGCTCAATAGCGGCGAGGCCGCGAAGATCAGCCCGGCCTTGCGCATGCCGGGGTCCAGATCGGGAAAGAGCAGGAACACCAGGGCGGTGATGGCGGGATGCAGCACAAGCTTGACCAGGGCGATGCCGCCGGCGTCGGCGAGCATGCCGGCCGGCCGCAGGCCATGCAGATTTCCCCCCACCGCGAACAGGCCGACCGGCGCGGCGGTCATGGCCAGCATGTCGATCGACCGCAGGGCGATGTCGGGGAGCGGAATCTGGAACACCGCCAGGAAAAGGCCGAGGAAGATGGTGATGAGCAAGGGGTTGCGGACCAGCCGCTTCAGTGTGGCGGCCAGGTTCGCAAGCGCCCGCTGACCGCCCTGGCCGGCGCCGGCATCCGCCAGCGCTAGCGTGAGCGGATACATCAGCATGGTTTCCACCATGATGCTCATGGCGACGGCGCGCGAGGCCGGTTCCGTGCCCAGGACCATGGCGCATATCGATACGCCGATGAAGCCGGTGTTGGCCGAGGACATGCCCAGGCCCGCCAGGCTGCTTTCCGCGACGCTTCCCTTGCGCAGATAGCGGAACGCCAGTGCGCCCAGTGCGAACAGCAGCACCGAGGCAAGGGCATAGCCCATCAGGAAATCCGTGTCCAGCGACGCGCCCAGCGGCTTGTTCACCATGCCCCGCAGAATCATTGCCGGCAGGGCGATGGTGATCACGAACAGGCCCATGCCGCGAGTGGTTTCGCGGCTGATCAGGCCGGTCATGACCGAGAAGTAGCCCAGGCCGATGAGGATGAAGATGGGCGCGGTGACCGAGAGAATCTGGAGCATGCAAACGCGGAAGAAGGCGGCGGGGCGCAGCCGCAGGGCCGCATTGTACGCTGCTGTTCCGTGGTCATTCCTTATTTCCAATGGAAATAAGCAAAGAGAAGAAAATTGGTTGTTTGGCTATAAAAGCAGGAATAAAGTGAGGTTTTGGATGGAGCCGAAGGCTTCCCTGTATCCGATACGGATCCCCAAGATGAAATTCTCATTTCAGAACATCGAGAAATCCTTTTCCGACCTGCGCGTCATTGACGACTTCAGCCGCGAAATCGATCATGGCGAGCTGGTTGCCCTGGTAGGGCCGTCGGGCTGCGGCAAATCCACGCTGCTGCACATGGCGGCGGGTCTCGAGCGCCCCAGCGGCGGCAGCCTGCTGGCCGATGGCAAGGCCATACGCGGGCCGAACCCCGAGCGTACTCTGATGTTCCAGGAAAACGCCCTTTACCCCTGGCTCACGCTCGAACAGAACGTTGCCCTGGCGCTCGAATTCCAGCGCAGCAACAAGCGCAGGGCGCGTGAACTGGCCCGCGAGTGGCTGGCCAAGGTGCAGCTGTCGGGTTTCGAAGAATATTTTCCGCAACAGGTTTCCGGCGGCATGCGGCAGCGCGCCGCACTGGCGCGCGCCTTCATTTCGCGGCCCAAGGCCCTGCTGCTCGACGAACCTTTCGGCGCGCTCGATGCGCTCACGCGCATGACCCTGCAGGATGCTTTGCGCGAGCTCATCCGTGAAGCCGCGCCGACCGTGCTGCTGGTGACCCACGATGTCGACGAGGCCCTCTTTCTGGCGGACCGCATCCTGGTCTTCAGCCAGCGGCCGGCGGTGGTGCTGAAAGAATTCAATCTCGCCCACCACGAGAAGACCCACGATCTTTCCGAGTTCGCTCCCATGCGCCGCGAGATCCTGGGGCTGCTGGGCATCCGGGCCGAGGCGGATACCGCCGCCGCCCAGGCCGATCCTGATTCCGTTTCATATACCACCGAGGAAGTCGCAGCATGAAATTCACCCGTATGTTGATTCCCGCGCTGGCCGCCCTGGCCGTCGCGGGTCAGGCGTTCGCAGCCGAGAAGCTGCGCGTTGGCTATCTGCGCGTCATGGACGATGCCCAGGCGATCGCCGCCTATGAAGGCGGCTTCTACAAGAAGCACGGCCTTGATGTCGAACTGGTGGAATTCTCTTCCGGCACCGACCTCATCAAGGCCATCGTGGGCGGCCAGCTCGATACCGGCGTGCTGGGGTTCACCAATGCGG
Organism: Alcaligenaceae bacterium; assembly: GCA_013416455.1. GTDB lineage: Bacteria > Pseudomonadota > Gammaproteobacteria > Burkholderiales > Burkholderiaceae_B > Yanghanlia. Next base: position 295,553 of record JACCES010000006.1, read on the forward strand.
CCTCGTGGTCTTCGCGGGGCGCCGATCTCAAGGTGGTTGGCGGCGCGCAGCACGGTTTCCATGCCATCGTGGTGCGTGAGGACGCCAAGATCGAAAGCGTCGCCGACCTCAAAGGCAAGACCCTGGCTTCGCAGCGTGAAGGCAGCACCGCCGATACCGTGCTGCGCGGCGTGGTGCTCAAGGACGCCGGCCTGGCGCCCGGCGATGTGAACGTGCTCGGCGTCAGCCCGCAGGTGGCCGTGCAGTCGCTGGTGGGGAACCGCGTCGAAGCGGCCTTCCTGTTCGAACCGCAGGCGCGCATCGCCCAACTGGTGGCGCCCGTCAAGCAGATCTATGAAATCGGCGAGGTCTGGCCCTTCCCATGCATGGTGGTGATCACCTCGGGCAAGGTGCTCGACGAGCGCAAGGACGCCGTGTGGAAGTCGCTCGACGCCCAGCGCGATGCCATCGAGCTGTTGCAGAACCAGCCCGACGAAGCCGCCAAACTGATCGCTTCCTATTTCATCGCCGAACCCACGCTCAAGACGCTGGACGGCCGCGAGATTCCCCGTGAAGAAGTGATCAGCGGCGCCATCAAGAGCCAGACCTTCAGCCCCGTGCTGACGCCGCAGGAAGTCGAGCGCATGCAGGAAATCGCCGACATCATGCAGGCCCAGGGCGCGCTCAAGACCCGCGACGGTTCGCCCTTCGATGTCACTGGGATCGTCGATCTGGAATGGCAGGAAGCGCGTAAACTGTGATCCGTCCGATTTCCGGTCACTGGCGTCTTCCAGGCCAGGGCCGGGGCGGCCGTTTCCCGGGGCCGCGGGTTTTCCGGCGGGGTACAACAACCCTGTTTTCTGTCGGAAGCCCGCATCTGCCTGGAATGAACAGGGCGGCCGGTCGTATGCCGGCTACCTTCAGGAAGCGCTGAATGATTCGAGCGGCCAGTACGCGCCCCGGGTCGTTCAGCGCTTCCGTTTTATGTTTCCGAGACTGAATGAGTACACAAAAACAGCTTTCCGGTCCTCTCAAGAAAGCGGCCATGGCCGTCGCGGTGCTTGCCATCCTGCTGATATGGCAGGCGGCGGCGTGGTCCTTGCCGGACTTTCTCATGCCCAATGTGCCTTCCGTGATCGCGCGGCTCTGGGAAGACATACAGTCCGGCGCCTTCCGCGCGGCGCTCACCGGCAGCCTGACGCGCCTGGGGGCCGGCTACGGCTTCGCGCTGCTGTTCGGGGTGGGCTTCGGGCTGGTCGGCGCCTTGCTGTTCTTCTTCCGGGAAGTGCTGAAATCCGCCATCATCATCCTGCAGTCCATTCCATCCATTGCCTGGGTGCCGCTGTTCCTGATCATGATGGGCTTCGGCAACATGCCCATCATCGTCGTCATTGCGCTGTCCGCCTTTTTTCCGGCCGCGCTGTCCGTCATGAACGCGACGGAAAACGTGCTGGCGGTGCATGTCTCGGCGGCGCGGGTCATGGGCGCCAGCCGCTGGGACATGGTGCGCCGCGTCTACCTGCCGGCGGTCATGCCCGAATTGATCACGGGGGCGCAGCTGGCCTTCGGCAATGCGTGGCGGGCGCTGATTTCGGCTGAAATGCTGATCGGTTTCGGGCAGGGGCTGGGCCGGACGCTGGCCTATGCCGGCGAAACGGCCGACATGCTGGGGGTGATGTCCAACATCCTCACCATTGCCATCCTGGCCACGCTGATCGACCAGGTGATGCTGGAAAATCTGAAGCGCAGGGTGTTGCGCTATCAGTATGTCTGAGGGGAACGCGATGCGTCGTCGTCTAACTGGAACGGATAGAAAAACGGCAAGGGAAACCCCGCCGGCACGGCGCGTGGGCATGCGCGGCGCGCGGGCGATGGCCGGGGTCCTGCTGTTCACGGCGGGGGTGGGCGCACAGGCCGTCGCGGCTGCCCAGGCCGTGGCGCCGGGCAATCCCGCATCCGGAAGCCTGTCCGCCACATCTACCGCGGCGTATGCCGCCGGGCCGGGCGCGGCGAACGGGGGCGGGCCTCTCAAGCTGGGCATGGGCTATGTCGTGCCGCCGCACGTTCCCGGTTCCAAGGTCCGTACTCCCGAGGGTCTGGCTCCCGTACTGGCCGAACGGTTGGGCCGGCAGCTACCCTTGCAGCCGGTGGCCGTGCCGCGTACAGGCGCTTTTTCCCAGGCCGGGCCGGGTTTGCAGGATGTGGATGCGCTGCTGTTGCCGCTCGATGGCGACGAGGCCGGCCTGGCCCGGGCAACAGTGATCCCGTCGGGCTATCGGGCCGGCATCATGGCCATCATGCGCACGGATACGGACATCCGCCGCTGGGAGGATCTGCGTGGGCGCACGGTCTGCCTGGCCGAGGGCAGCGGTCTGGCCGGGCAGATGCAGGCCGACTACGGGGCCATCGAAAAAGTGTTCCGCGCGCCTGCCGATGCCTTGCTGGACCTGCGCATCGGCGGCTGCGATGCGGCGGTGCACGACAGTGTCATGCTCGAAGCTTTGCTGGAATTTCCGGAATGGAAGAAGTTCTCCGCCCGCCTGCCGGTGCAGCGGGAAAAGGACCTGGCCTTCGTTCTGCCCGACGGCGACGCCGCGCTCGCCCGGACATTGCATGCGCAGGTGCGGCAGTGGCGCGACGCCGATCTGCTGGCCAAGCTCACGCGCCAGAGCGCGCGCGACATCGCTTTTGAAGTCTATATGGATCAGGAAGTGCCGGACTGCCATTAGGGCCCGGCCCGAGTTTCAGTGTACGGCCCCGGCGCGGCGCTTCAGCGCCGCGTTCCTGCTGCCGGAGCGGCGGCGGCCTGCGCTTCGGCCGCGGGGTCGCAGGTTTCGGAACCCTGGTACCCGGCCTGGGTGACGTGGGCGCCCGGCGGGACATCGTTGATCAGCCAGACGTTGCCGCCTATGGTGCAGCCCTTGCCCAGCGTCACACGGCCCAGGATGGTGGCGCCCGCGTAAATGACCACGTCGTCCTCGACGATGGGGTGGCGCGGCAGCCCCTTCGTAAGCGCGCCATTGGCGTCCGAAGGAAAACGCTTGGCTCCCAGTGTCACCGCCTGATAGATGCGCACGTGATCGCCGATGATGGCTGTCTCGCCGATGACGACACCGGTGCCATGGTCGATGAAGAAATGTTCGCCGATGCGCGCGCCCGGATGGATATCGATGCCGGTTTCTGAATGCGCAATCTCGGCGCTCATGCGCGCCAGCAGCGGCAGGCCCAGATGGTAGAGCTGATGCGCGATCCGGTGATGGATCATGGCATGCAGGCCGGGGTAGCACAGCAGGATCTCGTCGACGCTGCGGGCGGCGGGGTCGCCGGCGAAGGCGGCCAGCGTGTCGGAATCCAGCAGGCGGCGGATCTCGGGCAGCGAGTTGGCGAAGGCCTGGACCGTTTCGATGGCGTTTTTTTCCAGTGCCTGGGTATCCGGCGGCTCGTGGCGATGCTGGTAGCCCAGTTCGAGCCTGACCTGGCCGAGCAGGGCGTGCAGCGCGGAGTCGAGTGTGTGGCCGACATAGAAATCTTCGCTTTCCTGGCGCAGGTCTATGGGCCCCAGCCGCATCGGAAACAGAATGCCCCTCAGATCGGTGATGATGGCCTTCAGGGCCTGCGGCGAGGGGAAATTGCGCCCGCCGGATTCCAGCGGGCGGCCCTGCGATACCCGCCATTGCTGGCGGATGTAGGCCAGTTCGGAAACGATGGGTTGAATGTCGAATACAGCCATGTATCACGCACCTGTGCGAATTTTCAGGAAAATGGGTCAATCATAGCAACGGGGGGCGAAGCACTGCCAGCCGGAAGAACCGGCGGCGCCACCCGGAAGCAGGACAGGAAGCGCCGCAAGGCCTGCGTATTGCCCTCGTGGCGGCAGGCGCCCGCCGCTTGCGCTGCTTCGAGCGGACGCCCGGCGTACGCGAGCTGCAGAACGGTGACGGGTTCGGCGTACAGCGTTGCCGCCGCCCAGCCCCCGGCTTCGGCCGGATGGCAGGGGGGATCGCCTCGGGCCACGGCCAGCCGCTCCTGTCCGATCGCCACATGATAGGCATGGCGATGCATGACGAGGGTGATGCGGCAGGCCAGGCCTTGCGCAAGATCGGGGTCGAACATTGCCTTGAAGGACAGGGCCATGGCGTCCGCCGTCAAGGCCTGGCCGCGTTCAAAGCCGGGCGAGCGCACCCCCCACTTGAGAAGCTCCAGAATGACGGTCTCCAGCTGTGCGCCCCAGGGGGTCAGCGCATAGACGCGGCAGGCGGCGGGCGGCTGCAGGCTGCGGCGCTGCAGGACGCCGGCGGCTTCGAGGTCGCCCAGCCTTTGCGTGAGTACGTTGGGGCTGATGCCGCACAGGGTTTGACGCAGATCGGAAAACCGCCGGGGGCCCAGCAGCAGTTCGCGAACGACGAGCAGGGCCCAGCGCTCGCCGATGAGGTCGAGCGCATGGGCGGCCGCACAGCCGTCGTCGTAGCGGCGCCGGCCGCGCACGCCGGCGGACGACCGCGGCGGCCGCCGGGCGGGGCTGCCTGTATCCGGCCCGGGCGGCTGATCGACGGAAGAAGGATTTGCATCCGGTATCGTGCTCATGCATTTCAGTATAGATCATTAGTTCTGAAATACACTTTGTTAGTATTAATTTAGGACTAAAGAATGATAAATTGACTCTGCCGGAACGCCTGCCGCCATCGCTCCTCCTCTTCCTGGCGGCACTTTTCCCCGGCCAGGAGACCCGCATGGATACAAGTACGAGTGGCGGTGCCGCGCAATCGGCCATCGCACAGCTGTATGAAGGCTGGCTGGACGCCGCGCGCCGCCAGGATCTCGATGCCATCATGTCGTTCTACACCGACGATGTGCTGGCTTTCGATGCCGTTCTCGCTCTTCAGTTCAGGGGCCGGGAAGCCTATCGCAGGCACTGGCAGGCCTGCATGGAGTTCTGCCCCATGGGCGACAAGGAGTCCGTGTTCGAGATGCATGAGCTGGTAGTGCAGTCGGAAGGCGATATCGCGTTCGCGCATGCCCTGATGCGTTGCGGATACAAGGAGGGCGAGCATATCGAGGCTTCATGGATGCGCATGACGGCCGGCCTGAAGCGGCGGGGCGGCGAGTGGAAGATCGCCCATGAACATTTTTCAGCGCCTTTCGAGATGCCGTCGGCAAAGGCGATGTTCCACCTCACCCCCGATGATGACGGCAAGCGCGTGCGGCCCATCCCAGCCGGCATGTCGACGGTATCGCCGCATATCGTCTGCGCGGACGCCGGGGCCGCCATCGATTTCTACAAGAAGGCCTTCAATGCCATGGAAATGCCGCACGGGCGGCTGGAACTGGACGGCAATTTCCTGCACGGCGAAATCGTCATCGGCGATTCCGTGGTGATGATCGGCCAGGAGGACGAGCGTTGCGGGAATGCCAGTCCGCATACCCTGAAAGGCACCGCCGTCACCCTGCATCTGTATGTGCCCGACGTGGACCAGGCATTCCGGCGGGCGGTCGAAGCCGGGGCCAGGGAGATCATGCCGGTGAGCGACATGTTCTGGGGCGACCGCTACGGGGTCGTGGAAGACCCCTACGGCCATCGCTGGTCTCTGGCCACCCACGTCAGGGATGTGGCGCCGGAGGACATTCTGCGGGCCGCCCGGGAGTTCTGCTCGGGTTCATAGGTGTCGCGCCGGCAGAAGGCGGAAATTGTGCTATGTGCTCGAGGCCGGCAGCGCATGCTCGACCACCAGCTGGACTGAAATGCGCCCGTTCCATTCATTGCGGTCCAGCCGATAGGCCAGTTCCGCATGTTCCGGCAGCGTTTCCGCATGGTTGAACCAGATGGCATCGAAGCGCTGCGCGCCGCGTTGCAGGAACAGTTTCAGATGCTTGCCCTTGAGCAGGCGCTGATGCAGCACCTGGAAGTTGTCCCTGAATACCGGCGCGGGGAAGCCCGCCCCCCACACCTGTTCCTGCAGCAGCCCGGCCACTTCGATGGTGGCGAAATGAGGCTCCAGCGAACCGTCTGTTTCGATCAGGGGTTCGAAACGGTCGGCGCCCGACAGTTCGCGCACGGCGGCGTCGAAGCCGTCCACAAAACTGGGATAGGCGGCTTCCGTCAGTGTCAGGCCGGCCGCCATGGCGTGGCCGCCGAATTTCAGAATGATGCCGGGCTGGCGTTTGGAAACCAGATCCAGCACGTCGCGCAGATGGACTTCCGGCACCGAGCGGCCCGATCCCCGCAGCGTGCCGTCTTCGCAGCGCGCGAACGCCAGCGCGGGGCGCCAATAGGTTTCCCGCAGGCGCGAAGCCACCAGGCCCACCACGCCCTGATGCCAGTCGGGGTGGTAGACGCAAACGCTGGCATCGCGGGCCGGCGTATCGTGCGCAAGCGCATTGACGGCTTCTTCGCGCATGGCCAGTTCGATGTGGCGGCGCTCCTGGTTGATGGCATCGAGCTGCTGCGCCAGCGCCTGGGCCTGCGCGGGGTCATCGGTCAGCAGGCAATGTATGCCCAGGCTCATGTCGGCCAGGCGGCCCGCCGCATTGATGCGCGGGCCCAGGGCGAAGCCCAGGTCGAAGGCGGTGGCCTGGCGCGGGTCGCGGCCGGCCACGGCAAAAAGGGCACGCACACCGGCCTGCATGCGGCCCTTGCGCATGCGCTGCAGGCCCTGCGTCACCAGCAGCCGGTTGTTGGCGTCCAGGCGCACGACGTCGGCCACTGTGCCCAGCGCCACCAGATCGGCCAGGTCGTCCAGGCGCGGGCCGTCGTCCGCAAAGGCGCCGCGGCGCCGCAATTTGGCCCGCAGCGCCAGCATCAGGTAGAAAATGACGCCGACGCCGGCCAGATGCTTGGAAGGAAAGCCGCAGTCCGGCTGGTTGGGGTTGACGATGGCCAGCGCCCTGGGCAGCGTATCGCCGGGCAGGTGATGGTCGGTGATGATGACGTCCATGCCGGCCTGGCGGGCGGCTTCCACGCCGTCGACACTGGCAATGCCGTTGTCCACGGTAACCAGGAGATCGGGCTTGCCCGCATGATGCGCCACGGCCAGCCCGACCACGGCGGGCGACAGGCCGTAGCCCGTGGCGAAGCGGTCCGGCACCAGGAAGTCCACCACCGCCCCCATGCGGCGCAGGGCGCGCAGGGCAACGGCGCAGGCGGTCGCGCCGTCGCAGTCGTAATCGGCCACCACCAGCATGCGGCGCCTGGCCGCAATGGCGTCCGCCAATAGCGCCGCGGCCCTTTCTGCGTGCGTCAGGCGCAGCGGCGGGATCATGGCGGACCAGGTCGGCTGCGCCTGGGCGGGATCTTCCATCCCCCGCGCCGACCAGAGCCGCGCCAGCAGCGGGTGAATGCCCGCGTTGCGCAAGAATTCCTGGATGGCCGCGTTAGCTTGGCGGGTAGTCAGTCGTGGCCGCTGCACCAGCGCCTCCAATCTTGTTTGCGGGGGGCCAGCAGCCTGGCAAGAAACCCCTTGCGGCCGGGAGACAGTTCGACGATGCGGTCGCGGCCGGTCAGGACCAGCCGCGGCATGTCCGGCAGCGCGGCGAATTCTTCGTGTTCGAGCCGTTCAAGTTCCTGCAGCCAGCTGCCCCAATCCTGGACGAGGGCGGGGCCCTGCAGGCCGCGCAGCACACGGGGAGGCTCGCCGTTTCCGGCGGCGTCGGGCGTTCCGAGCTGCGAGGGGCGGGCTCCGCCATACAGCCACAGGCTGTTCACCGGGCGCAGGCCGCGCGCCTCGCGCGCCTGATTGACGGGATGGTCGAACCACAGCATCTGCAATTCATTGACCAGCCGCCGCCAGGGGCGGCCTTCGGCATCCTGGGTCCACCAGTCGTTCACGGAAGTGATGCTCACCAGCGCGGGGCTGGCACAGGCGGGCCGGTATTCCGGGGGCGGCCCGACACGCCAATGTGTGGTGTCGAAGGGAGTAATGGCGAAACCGGAATCGGCGAGGAAGTCCCCGGCGGCTTCGAGCAGCAGCGCGCTTTCTTCCGGGGTGATGGCCAGCTCGCTTGCCGGGATCAGCGCCGCGCCATCGCGTGCCGGAGCCACATGGACCAGCTGGGCGAGCCAGAGCGGTTCGCCGAGTTCGGATGCGGCGCCCGTTTCGCGGGCGAGCAGGGCGGCCAGGCCCGCCGAGGCCCGCTGCCCGGCCCGGGCTTCGAAGCCGTGGTGCCGCAGCAGCCAGTATTCATAAGGGGTGCAGAAGGTTTCCGCCGGATCGGCGGAAGTTACGGCTGCCTGGGCGCGCCCCAGCCACCCGGTGAACCGGGGGGCGGATTTTTCCATGTGGGAGGCGAGCTCGGAGGCGATTGCCGCATCGGGCAGCGCGCCAGGTAGTACGATCTGCATTCCACGGATTGTAGTGTTTATTGATCGAGGTGGCTTCACACCATGCCTTATGAGTTCTGGATAGGGGCGCGCTATGCGGGCCTGGCGCCTTCACGCCGGCGGGGCCGTTCGGGCGACCGTTTCGTTTCCTTCATCGCCGCCAGTTCGATGGCGGGGATCGCGCTGGGCGTGGCGGCGCTCATCATCGTTCTGTCGGTGATGAACGGCTTTCAGGTGCAGGTTCGCGACCGCATGCTGTCGGTGCTGCCGCATATCGAAGTCTACGCGCCCGGGGTGCCGCATGAAGAAATGCTCGGGGCCTGGAAAGGCCTGGCGGATCAAGCCTTCAAGGATCCCGCCGTGCGGGGCGCCGCGCCGTTCGTGGCGGCGCAGGGCATGATCGCCCGCGGCCAGGCGCTGCAGGGCGTGCAGTTGCGCGGCATCGACCCCACACTGGAAGACCAGGTGTCGCAGCTATCGGGGCAGTTCGTGGCGGGGGGCATGGATACGCTCACGGCGGGCGGTTTCGGCATTGCCCTGGGCATGCAGCTGGCGCAGGCCCTGGGCGTGGGCCAGGGCGACACGGTCATGGTGCTGGCCCCGCAGGGTTCGATCTCGCCGGCGGGATTCACGCCGCGCATGCGCCAGTTCACGGTCACCGGCGTGTTTTCCACCGGCTATTATGAATATGACGCGACGCTGGCCTTCATGCACGTGGATGACGCCGCGCGGGTATTCCGCGATAGCGGCAACAGCGGCGTGCGCCTGCGGATCGCCGACATGCAGGCGGCGCCCCAGGTTGCGCGGCGGCTGCAGGCCATGCTGCCAGGGGGGCTGTATGCGCAGGACTGGACGCAGAACAACCGCACCTGGTTTGCCGCCGTGCAGACCGAAAAGCGCATGATGTTCATCATCCTGACCTTGATCGTCGCAGTGGCGGCCTTCAATCTGCTTTCCTCCCTGGTCATGGCGGTCAAGGACAAGCGTTCCGACATCGCCATTCTGCGCAGCATCGGCGCCACGCCGCGCGAGGTGGCCCGCGTCTTCCTGGTGCAGGGCGCGCTCATCGGGGTGGTCGGGACCGCGCTGGGTGTCGGCCTGGGCTGTCTCGTCGCCTTCAACGTCGACGTCATCGTCCCTTTCATCGAACGTATGCTGAACATCGAATTCCTGCCGCAGCAAATCTATTTCATCAGTGAATTGCCTTCCGAACCGGAGGCGAAGGACATCATCGTGGTGGCGCTTACTTCCCTCGTGCTGTCATTGCTGGCCACGCTCTACCCGAGCTGGCGGGCTTCCAGCTTGCAACCCGCACAGGTGCTGCGTCATGACTGATGTGCTGCGCGCGGTCAACCTGGTCAAGCGGTACACCGAGGGCGGGGCCACAGTCGAGGTCCTGCGCGACGTCAGCCTGCATATCGGCGCTGGTGAAATGGTGGCCATCGTCGGCGCTTCGGGTTCCGGCAAGAGCACGCTGCTGCATCTGCTGGGGCTGCTGGATGCGCCCACTTCGGGCCATGTCGAAGTCGATGGCGAACGGGTGGATGGCCTGGGCGAAAGCGCCCGCAGCCGCTTGCGCAACCGGCGACTCGGCTTTGTCTACCAGTTCCATCACCTGCTGCCGGAGTTCTCGGCGGTCGACAACGTCGCCATGCCGCTGATCGTGCGGCGGGAAAAGCGCAATGCGGCACGCGCGCAGGCTCGCGAGATCCTGGCCCAGGTCGGGCTGGACCATCGCATGGACCACTATCCCGGGCAGCTGTCCGGCGGTGAACGGCAGCGGGTGGCGCTGGCGCGAGCCCTGGTGGCCAAGCCCGCCTGCGTGCTGGCGGATGAACCCACCGGCAACCTGGACCGCTACACCGCCGAAAGCATGTTCGAACTGCTGCTGAGGGTGAACAGGGAGTTCGGCACGGCCCTTGCCATCGTCACGCACGACCCGGCGCTGGCCGGGCTGGCGCACCGGCGGCTTTACATTGAAAAGGGCAGGCTCGCCGATACGGAAACCGCCGCGGATCGGGATGAATGAGCCGGGCCACGAATCAGTGGAGGTAGGATGTGCTGATCGATACACATTGCCACCTGGATGCGGTGGAGTTTTCGGCTGACCGCGATGCCGTCATCAAGCGTGCGGGGCGCGAAGGGGTGGGCGCCATCGTCATACCGGCCGTGGACCGCGCCAATTTCGATGCGGTGGAAGCGCTGGCGCAGCGGTTCACGGGGGGATACTACGCCCTGGGCATCCATCCGATCGCCGTGCCCGACGCCCAGGAAGAAGACCTGGAAATCCTCGGGCAACGCCTGGAGGCGGCGCTGGCGGACGAGCGCTTCGTCGGGGTGGGGGAAATCGGCCTGGATTTTTTCCTGCCCGCGCTCAAACAGCCGGCCATGCGCGAAAAACAGGAGCTTTTCTTCGAGACCCAGCTGGAACTGGCACAAGGGCTCGGGCTGCCGGTCATCATGCACGTGCGCCGTTCACAGGATGACATTCTCAAGCATGTGCGCCGCCTGCCCGGGATGGCGGGCATTGCCCATGCCTTCAATGGCAGCTTCCAGCAGGCCGGCCAGTTCATCGACCTGGGCTTTGCATTGGGCTTCGGCGGCGCCATGACGTTCGAACGCGCCCTGCAGATCCGGCGCCTGGCCAGCCGCCTGCCGCTCGATGCCCTGGTGCTGGAAACCGATGCGCCGGACATTCCGCCCGCCTGGCTCAGCCGGCCGGGCGAAGCGCCGCCGCGCAATGAACCGGCGCAGGTGGCCCGCATCGGCCACGAGCTTGCCCGGCTGCGGGGCCTGGCCTACGAGGCCGTGGTGGAAGCCACCGGCAACAACGCCCGCAGGGCCTTGCCGCGCCTGTCGGCGTAAGGGAAAAGGGGGGCAGACCACGATTTCGCGGGAAAAGGGGCCGGCGGGACCCGGTCAGATTTTCTTCACGAATTCGGATTTCAGGCTCATGGAGCCGAAGCCGTCGATCTTGCAGTCGATATCGTGATCGCCGTCGACCAGACGGATATTCTTCACCTTGGTCCCCATTTTGACGACACCGCTGGAGCCCTTCAGCTTCAGGTCCTTGATGACCGTAACCGTATCGCCATCCCGCAGCATGTTTCCGGCTGAATCGCGATACACTTTTCCGTCCGCTCCCGTCGTGTCCGTGTCGTTTCCCGACCATTCATGCGCGCATTGTGGGCAGACATAAAAATTCCGATCTTCATAGGTGTAATCGGCATCGCATTGGGGGCAAGGGGGCAGGGCACTCATGGTTCTCTGGAAAGGGAAAAGATTCGTTGATAGTGTACCGGCGAAAAAGAAAAAGAGGGACAGACCACGATCCCGCATTTTCCATTGAGTCTCAGGTGGCCCGGGCGCGCGCCATACTTGAACGGCATCTGGCGCAGAACATTGCGGCGATTCACTTGTTCGGCTCGGCGGTTGATGGAGGGCTCCGGCCCTATAGCGATATCGACCTGCTTGTGACGGTGAATGAGCCCCTCGGCGCGGCGGTGAGACGCAAGCTGATGCGGGAGCTTCTGGCCGTCTCGGCTCCCCCGGGTGTCTCCGCCTCGCTACGTGCGCTCGAGGTCACTGTGCTGTCACTTCCGGACCTTGTGCCTTGGCGCTATCCCGCAAGGCGGGAGCTGCAATTCGGCGAGTGGCTGCGCGAAGAGATTCTTGCGGGCGTTTTCGAAGAGCCTGCGGCCGACCCTGACCTGGCGATCCTTATTGCGCAAGCCCGCATGCACAATATCGCCATCGTGGGCCCCGCCGCGCAAGTCCTGTTTGGCCCGATACCCAGGGCCGACCTCGAACGCGCGCTTCTGGATACTGTTGCGCAATGGAACACGCCTGAAGACTGGGCGGGCGATGAACGAAATATTGTGCTCGCTCTTGCCCGCGGCTGGTACACCGCCGTTACCGGCGGCATCACGTCGAAGGACGCGGCAGCCGCTCCGGCTTCAAGAACCAAGGGTCGCCCCTCCGTCCACGACGATGTCTTGCATGGTCACGTGTCTGGCCTGGCTGGATGCCAGGAACAGCACGACATCGGCGACATCATCGGGGTCGGCGATCCGGCCCAGAGGAATGCCGAGCTTGAATTGTTCAGGCAGGCCATCGACCAGCCGCTGTTCCCCCGCGGGGTCGCCAAGCATGCCGCTCAGCATGGGCGTTCGGGTGGAGCCGGGAGACACGACATTGCAACGCACGCCGTAAGGGGCCAATTCCAGCGCCACGCAATGGCTGAGGCTCGTCAATGCCGCTTTCGACGCGCAGTATCCCGCCATGTTGATGCGGGGAACATGGGCGGCATTGGAGGATACATTGACGATGGCGCCGTAGCGCTGCCGGCGAAATACCGGTGTCCAATGCCGCATCAGATAGAAGGCACCGCTGGCATTGACATCCATGCAGCGCTGCCAGTCTTCGCAGGATAGCGTATCGCTCACGCCAAGCTTCAGTATGCCCGCCACATTCACCAGCACGTCCAGCCGTTCAGCTTCGTCCTTGATCTGATCACTGACACGCTTCACGTCGGCGGGGTTGGCGACATCGGCATGTAGCAGCCGGAAAGGCACATCGGCGCTCAGACAGTCCACGCCGATCACTTCGGCGCCTTCCCGGGAAAAACGTTCTGCGATGCGGCGGCCGATTCCGCTTGCCGCGCCGGTGACCAGCACGCGGTCAGCGGTAAAGCGGGCGGCACCGCCGCTGTTCTGGATGCTGTTGCTCATGGGGTTTCGCCTTGTCGAGTTCCGGCTGACGGCCGCTGTGCCGGAGCGTGCGGCTGTCCAGGGGGGATGTCGCCCGCCGGTGCGCCGGCCAGGCTCTGGGTGCCGATCACATGGCCACAGCGGGTGGCAACGTATTTCAGCGCGAAATTGTGCTCTTCCTCAGAGAAATCGGCGACCGCATCACCGACCAGGAAGGCTTGTATGTCGTTCATGAATGCGTCGACGGCTGTGACCATGCATCCTATATGGGCATAGATGCCGCCGATCACGAGCTGATCGCGATCCTGGCTGCGCATGCGTTCGAGCAGATCCGAGCGATTGAAGGCGCTGTAGCGCCACTTGGTCAGGACTATTTCGTCCGTTCCCGGGGTCAGTTCCTCAATGATGTGCTGCTGCTCGGGGCTGGCGGCGGGCAGCCCCGGGCCCCACATGGCGTTGAGCAGCGCGCGGTCAGCGGCCGGTTGCTTGTGGGGCTGCGCCGTATAGACGACCGGAACGGCGTTCCGGCGCGCCCATTGCCGCAGGAGAACGAGGTTCCGAACCAGCGCGGGCACCAGCCCGCCGTTCATATCGTAGAACCGCAGGAAGTAATGTTGCATATCATGGATCAGCAAGACGGCCCGGGCCGGGTCGGGCCGCCAGTCGGTCTTGTTGGCGGGGAAGTCCGCGCGTTGCGGCATTGGGTAATCGATGATCTTGGGAATGCTCATGCTCTATTCGTCATTCAGGATGATTTGATGGTGATCGCAGTGCGGCGCGGCAGGTGTTTACTGAACCACGCTAGGGCCTGTTGGGGTCAATGCGGCAGCCCGCAGGCGCGCAGCATGGTGCCGAGCTTGGTCTGGACTTCCGCCCATTCTGAAGCGGGATCGGAGGCTTCGACGATGCCCGCGCCCGCAAACAGCTGCATGTGATTGCCTCTGACGGTGCCGCAGCGGATGGTGACCACCCACTCGCCATTTCCCGCGGCATCGCACCAGCCGACCATGCCGGTGAACAAACCGCGTTCGAAGGGTTCGACGGAGCGGATCAGGCGCCGCGCGGGTTCAGTGGGAAAACCGCAAACCGCGGGAGTGGGGTGCAGGCGGCAGGCCAGCTGCAGGGCGGTTGTGCGCGGGTCGCTCAGTTCGCCTTCGATGCGGGTCGACAAATGCCACAGAGTGTCGGTGCGGATCAACGACGGCTGCTCGGGCACGCGCAGCCAATTGCACCATCCATCCAGTTGATTGGCGATGTCCGCCGTCACAAGGCGATGCTCGTACTGATTCTTTTCCGACGCTGACAGCCAATCCGCGTTTTCCTGGTCGGCCCGAGGATCGGCGAGTCGTCTGGCCGACCCGGCCAGCGGGTTGCAGATGAACGTCGGGCCTTGCTTGCTGACGAGCAGTTCGGGGCTCACGCCGATCAGCGTGGAGCCGTCGGGAAGCGGCACATGAAAAAAGTAGCCGGAAGGGTTCTGAGCCACAAGGCTGTCGCGCATGGCCGGCAGATCGACATTCCGGGTGAAGGTCAGCTTCCGCTGCACAGAGAGCACGGCTTTGAGCACATTGTTGGGGCGGAAGTTCGAGATGGTCTTTTCCACCGCCTGCTTGAACGAATGCTCGTCCGGGACATTGTTCTGGCTGAGCAGTTCAGGCTGGACGGCTGTTGCGGCATGACTCGCCTCCGGCAGGCGGCGCCATTCGTACTGTTCCGGAACGTACAGGCATGAAGCCTGCTTGGGGTCAAAAGGAATGGCGCCCACGAGGATCGGGTTGTCCTGGCCCGCCAGGCGCGCCCGGTCCAGGGCATGCCCGACTATTTTGCAGAACCGGCTGTCGGCCTCGTGCCCGTCGGCGGCCGGCGCGTCGATGGGCTCCATCAGCCCCCGGGTGATCAGTTCCCGGTTGCCGGAAGTGAACGAAAAATTCCTGTTCCCGTCGGGAGGGTGATCGGGTTCTGTTGCGAGTTTTGACACAATGCGATCCTTCACAGCGATCCTTGATGAGTTTCCTAAAATAAAAATAGGAACGATTCGCGATCGTATCATGAGGAAAAAGGGGACAGACCATGATCTCTGCGAAATCGTGGTCTATCCCCGTTTCTCTTTTCCTCCCCTAAGTAGTTTTCCGCCTGGCTGATTCCTGTTCCGATCGGAGCTTCGTCCTTCCGCCTACGCTTACGCTGTGGAGGCTCTGAGCAAGTCTGCGCAGCGCCCGCTTTCCGCTCGACTTATTCAGAGGCTCCTTAGGCTTTCGGAGGATCCTGGTGGCTATCGGCCGACTCGGCCTGCTGGCGTTCGTGGGGGGTGTGGGCATCGTGCATCTGCTGCCGGCGCCGCCTTCCGCCGTGCTGTTCGCTTTCGCATTGGCGCTGCTCTTGCCGGCGGCACTGTGGCGGGGGCGGTGTGCGGCGTGGGTGGCATGGTGGCATCCGGTGCTGGGCACAGGGTTGTGGCTGGCCACGGCGGCCGCGGCGGGCCTGTCGTACGGCTCGGCCCGGGTCGCCGACCGTCTGGGCGATGCGCTCGATCCTTCCAACGAAGACAAGGTCTCAAGAGTGGTCCTGCGCGTGGCCGAGCTGCCGCGCCTGAACCCGGAAAGCCGTGTGTTCGTGGCCGACGTGCTGTCTTCGATTCCGGCGGGCGTGCCCGCCCGCATACAGGTCAGATGGAATGCATCGGGATACTCGGGGCCCTACGGCCCGAAATCCGGGCACGGGCCCGCCGCTGATTTTCCCGAGCTCGTGCCCGGCCAGGCATGGCGCATGGCTCTGGTGCTGCGCACCCCGCATGGCGAACGCAATCCGCATGGCTTCGATTATGAGGGCCATGTGTTCGCGCAAGGCATACGCGCAACAGGCACTGTGCGCGGTACGCCGGTACTGGTGGGAGACGATCCATGGGCCGGGTTGTCCGTGGCCGCGCAGCGGGCGCGCCACCGGGTGCGCGAAGCCATGCTGCCGCATATCGGCGAACTGCGCTGGGGGGGAGTACTCCTGGCCCTGGCAATCGGCGATCAGGCCAGCGTGGCGGCCTCCGACTGGCTGATCTTCAATCGCAGCGGTCTGACGCATCTGGTCTCGATCAGCGGTTCACATGTCACGATGATCGCGGTCATCGCCGGAATCGTCGTCAATTTCCTCTGGCGCCGGCTGCGGTGGCGCGGCCGGGTGCTGGCGGAGCACCTGCCGGCCCAGCTTGCGGGCGCCTGGGCCGCGCTGCTGGTGGCCTGGCTCTATTGTCTGCTGGCCGGCTGGGGGGTGCCGGCCCGCCGCACCTTCGTCATGCTTGCGGTCATGGCACTGTCGCTGGGCTTGCGCGTGCCCTTGGCTCCCTCCCATGTGCTGGCAGTGGCCGCGTTCGCCGTAGTGGCCATGGACCCATGGTCGCTGCTGGCCAGCGGCTTCTGGCTATCCTTTCTTGCCGTGTATGTGCTGATGGCGAGCACGGGCTGGTGGGGGCAGCCCGCCATCGTTGCGCCCCGCCGGGGTCTGCCGGCGGCAATCAGGAAGCTGGCGGCCGCGGCGCGCCTGCAACTGCTCATCACGCTGGCGCTCATGCCGCCGCTGGCCTTGCTTTTCAGCGAAGTATCGCTCGTATCGCCGCTGGCCAATGCCTATGCGATACCGGTGATCGGGATGCTGGTCACGCCTCTGGCCCTGCTGCTGGCCGGTCTGGCGCTGGTGCCCGGCATGGGCGTGCCGGCTTACTGGACGGCGGCCCTGGCGCATCTGCTGCTGGAAGCCTGCATGTGGCCCACGCAATGGCTGGCGGGCCTGCCCGGCGCAAGCGTCATCGTGCCCGCGTCGCCGTGGTGGTTCACTTTGTTCGCCATAGCGGGTGTCGGCGTGGCGCTATTGCCCAGGGGGTTTCCCTTCCGGGCGCTGGGCTGGGCCTTCATGCTGCCGGCCCTGTTCTGGATGCCGCCGCGCCCCGCGCCCGGCGATTGGGAACTGCATGCCCTGGATGTGGGGCAGGGCAGTGCCCTGGTGCTGCTCACCTCGTCGCATGTGCTGGTGTATGACACCGGGCTGCGCCATTCCCCGGATTCGGACGCCGCCCAGCGGACTCTGCTGCCGTTCCTGCGGGCAAAGGGAATACATCGTATCGACGTACTGGTCGTGTCGCACAGCGATATCGATCACGTGGGCGGCTTGCGCAGCCTGCTGGAAGCCCTGCCGGTGGAACAGGCCTACGCTTCCTTCGATGTGCCCGGCTGGCTGGCGCACGAGGGCCGTCTACTCGGCGGACGCGGGCCGCCGCCGCTGCCGCGTGCCGGGGGGCTTTGTTCCTACGGTATGCATTGGCGGGCGGATGGGGTGGGCTTTGAATTTCTGTGGCCGCTGGGCGCCGGCAGCATCGCCATCGGCGCCGGCAGCCGCGAGCGCAATCGCAATGCCTGCGTGCTGCGCATCGCAGGCGCTCATCATTCCATCATTCTGCCCGGCGATATCGGCGTCGACGAGGAAAACGCACTGGTGGAGCGCGGTCTGACCCATGCGGATGTCGTGCTCGCGGCGCATCACGGCTCACGGTATTCGTCTTCCGGCGCCTTCGTCAAGGCGCTGCAGGCGCAACATGCGATTGCCCAGGCCGGCCGCTGGAACCGCTACGGCCACCCCGCGGCGGTGATCCGCCGGCGCTGGCGGGCGCACGGCGCCGCCTTCTGGGAAACCGGACGCGATGGCGCGGTAATTGCCCGCTCCAGGAACGGGCGGCTGACGGTCGAGGCCGAGCGGGAGCGCCGCCCGCGGTATTGGTCGACGGCTTCTTGCGCGGACTGTCCGGATGCGCGATGATAGCGCCTGCTTCCACAAGAAGCAGGCTATTCAGCCAACACGACAAGCGCTACAAGAAAACTCCACAAGATGATTTTCCGAGGCTTTATGAGACAAGTTTCCCCTTTGCGGCTGCACGTGCCCGAACCCTCCGGGCGACCGGGGCATGCAACCGATTTTTCCTATCTTTCCCTCTCCGCTGCCGGCGAGGTGCGCAAGCCCGCGCTCGACATCGGGCACCGGGAGAACAGCGACCTCGCTTTTTCGCTGATCCGCGTCCTGGATGACGAAGGCAACGCCGTCGGGCCCTGGGCCGAACCGGCCATCGAGCCGGAACTGCTGCGCAAGGGCATGCGGGTAATGATCAAGACGCGCATTTTCGATGCGCGCATGCTGATCGCCCAGCGCCAGAAAAAGATTTCCTTCTACATGCAGAGCCTGGGCGAGGAAGCCATCGGCACCGGCCAGGCACTGGCGCTCGAACCGGGCGACATGTGCTTTCCGTCGTACCGCCAGCAGAATCTGCTCATCGCCAAGAACGTCTCGCTGTCCAGCCTGATGTGCCAGCTCTATTCCAATGAGTGCGATCCGCTCAAGGGGCGCCAGCTGCCGGTCATGTATTCCATGCGGGAACACGACTTCTTCTCGATCTCGGGCAATCTGGCCACGCAGTTCGTGCAGGCGGTGGGCTGGGCGATGGCGTCGGCCATCAAGGGCGATACGCGCATCGCTTCGGCATGGATAGGCGACGGCGCGACGGCCGAGTCCGATTTCCAGACGGCGCTTACCTTTGCCCACGTCTATCAGGCGCCGGTCGTGCTGAACGTCATCAACAACCAGTGGGCGATTTCCACCTTCCAGGCCCTCGCCGGCGGCGAGCGTGCCACCTTCGCGGCGCGCGGTCTGGGCAGCGGCATCGTTTCGCTGCGTGTGGACGGCAACGACCTTCTGGCGGTGATGGCCGTGTCGCGCTGGGCCATAGAGCGCGCCCGCAACAATCTGGGTCCGACGCTCATCGAATGGGTCAGCTATCGCGCCGGCCCGCACTCCACCTCCGACGATCCTTCCAAGTATCGTCCCGCCGACGACTGGTCGCGCTTCCCTCTGGGCGACCCCATCGAGCGGCTGAAGCAGCATCTGATCCGCATCGGGCACTGGTCGGAAGACGAACATCAGGCCGTGCAGAAAGAATGCGAGGCCGAGGTCATTGCCGCCCAGAAAGAGGCGGAAAGCCACGGGTCGCTGCTGACCGGCCAGACCTCCAGCGTCGCAACGATGTTCGAGGACGTTTACGCAGAGATGCCCTGGCACCTGCGCCGCCAGCGCCAGCAACTGGGAGTGTAGATATGGCGGATATACATAGAGTTGGTCAGGATGTCGCATCCATGACCATGATCCAGGCATTGCGTTCGGCCATGGACGTCATGCTGGAACGCGATGGAAACGTAGTGATCTTCGGGCAGGACGTCGGCTATTTCGGCGGGGTGTTCCGCTGCACCGAAGGTTTGCAGGCAAAGTACGGAAAACACAGGGTCTTCGATGCGCCGATCTCGGAAGGGGGAATTGTCGGCGCCGCGGTCGGGATGGGCGCCTACGGCCTGCGGCCCGTGGTGGAAATCCAGTTCGCCGATTATTTCTATCCGGCCACTGACCAGATCGTCTCGGAAGCCGCCCGGCTGCGCTATCGCAGCGCGGGTGAGTTCACCGCGCCGCTGACCATACGCATGCCCTCGGGCGGCGGCATCTATGGCGGGCAGACGCACAGCCAGAGCCCCGAGGCGCTGTTCACCCACGTGACCGGCCTGCGCACGGTGATTCCGTCGAACCCCTATGACGCCAAGGGCCTGCTGATCGCGTCGATAGAAAGCGATGATCCGGTCATCTTCCTGGAGCCCAAGCGGCTCTACAACGGCCCCTTCGACGGCCATCACGACAAGCCGGTGGTGCCGTGGTCGCGCCATCCGCTGGGCAATGTGCCCAAGGGCTACTACAGCATTCCGCTGGAATCGGCGCGCCTGCATCGCCCGGGCAAACAGCTTACGGTGCTGGCCTACGGGACCATGGTCTACGTGGCCGAGGCGGCCGTGGCCGAAACGGGCCTCGATGCCGAAATCCTCGATCTGCGCAGCCTGTGGCCGCTGGATATCGAAAGCATCGTCCGTTCGGTGCGCAAGACCGGCCGCTGCATGGTGGTGCACGAGGCGACACTGACCAGCGGCTTTGGCGCCGAACTCGTCTCGCTGGTGCAGGAACACTGTTTCTATCATCTCGAAGCGCCCATCGAGCGCATCACCGGTTGGGACACTCCCTATCCCCACGCCCATGAGTGGGCTTATTTCCCCAGTCCGCGCCGCGTGGCCAATGCCATGAGAAGGCTGGTCGGAGAAGCGTCGCCGCTGCCGCCGCTGATTCCGGAAGACGACGTCGGGACGGAAAGCGGAGAGGAGAGCTGACATGGGCGTTTATGTGATCAAGATGCCGGATATCGGCGAAGGCATTGCGGAAGTCGAACTGGTCGAGTGGCATGTGAAAGAAGGCGACAGCGTCGTCGAGGATCAGGTGCTGGCCGATGTCATGACGGACAAGGCCACGGTGCAGGTGCCGTCGCCCGTGCACGGCAAGGTGCTGGCGCTGGGCGGCCGCGTCGGTGAAGTGATGCCGGTGGGTTCGGCCCTCATCCGGCTGGAAGTGGAAGGCACGGGCAATGTTGCGGATGACGATGGCGCGTCGCCGGCCGGCGCGGATGCCGGGCGCGATGATGCCCGGGCGGCCCGCGCCGAAACCCCGGCCAGGACGTCTGGTGCCGCTGCCGGCGGCCGTGATGCGCCCGACGAGGGTGCGCACGATGACATTGCGCGTGACGGCGGCGCGCATGACGACGCGGCCGGCGAAGGCGCGCGCAGAGCGCCGACCGTGGCGGTTCCGGCCGCCAGTGCGCCGGTAACGGCGGCGCCCGTGCCGCGCCCCGCATCGGCGGCCCGGCGCGCCCGGCCATTGGCTTCCCCGGCCGTGCGCCGCCGCGCCCTCGATGAAGGGCTGGATCTGCGTGCGGTGCCGGGTACCGGCCCGGTCGGCCAGGTCACGCACGAAGACCTTGACCGCTGGCTGCAGCATGGCGCCGCTTCGCCGGCCGCCGGCGGTGCCGGCGCGGGCCATTCCGGCATGGCGCTGGCGCGCCGCGAAGGGGTCGAAGAAGTCCCCGTGATCGGGCTGCGCCGCCGCATCGCCCAGAAGATGCAGGAATCCAAGCGCCATATTCCGCACTTCACCTATGTCGAGGAAATCGATGTCACCGAGCTCGAAGCGCTGCGCCGGCGTCTGAACGACCGCTGGGGCGCCACGCGCGGCAAGCTCACCATCCTGCCGCTGCTGGCACGCGCCATGGTGCTGGCGCTGCGCGAGTTCCCGCAGATGAACGCGCGCTACGATGACGAAAAGGGTGTGGTGCTGCGTTATGCGCCTGTGCATCTGGGGGTGGCGGCGCAGACGGACGCCGGGCTCATGGTACCGGTGCTGCGCCATGCGGAAAGCCACGATATCTGGGGCTGCGCCCGCGAGGTCCGCCGGCTGGCGGATGCCGTGCGCAACGGCTCCGCCCAGCGCGATGAGCTGTCCGGTTCCACCATCACGCTCACCAGCCTGGGGGCGCTGGGCGGCATCGTGAACACACCGGTGATCAATTACCCGGAAGTGGCCATCGTGGGTGTCAACCGGGTGGTCGAACGGCCGGTCGTACTCGATGGCGCCATCGTGGTGCGCAAGATGATGAATCTTTCCTCGTCGTTCGACCATCGTGTGGTGGACGGGATGCATGCGGCTGAATTCATTCAGTGCATCCGCGCCTATCTCGAATGTCCCTCGATGCTATTTGTGGAGTAACAGATCCATGCAGTCGACGAATGTATTGGTATTGGGGGGCGGCCCCGCCGGCTATGTGGCCGCCCTTCGCACGGCGCAGGCGGGCATTGCCACCGTGCTGGTGGAACGCGACAACCCCGGCGGCACCTGCCTGAACATCGGGTGCATCCCGTCCAAGGCGCTGATCCACGCCGCTGATGAATTCCACCGGCTCGGGGCGGGCGGCCAGGCAGCTCGCCTGGGTATCGTGGCATCGCCGCCCACTCTGGATCTGGCGCGCCTCAATGAATGGAAGCAGGGCATCGTCGGGCAGCTGACGTCGGGCGTGCGGGCGCTGCTCAAGCGGGCCGGTGTGAAGGTCATCAACGGCGACGCCCTCGTACTGGATGGCAAGACGGTTGAAGTGCGGAGCATCGACGGCGATGCCGGAACGAGCCAGCGCATCATCTGCCAGCATCTGGTGCTCGCCAGCGGTTCGGCTCCGGCGGAACTGCCCATGCTGCGCTTCGGCGGGAAGGTGATCTCGTCCACGGAAGCACTCGTGCCGCAGTCCCTGCCCGATAGCCTGATCGTGGTGGGCGCGGGCTACATCGGCCTGGAACTGGGCATGGCCTACGCAAAACTGGGGACGCGCGTCACAGTGGTCGAAGCCCAGGACCGCATTCTGCCCGCCTGGGATACCGCGTTGACCCGTCCCGTACAGCGGCGGCTCCAGGCCCTGAATATCGAGCTCCTGCTCGATACGCGCCTGGTGGAGGGCGACGCCGACGCCGGCACACTGACCCTGCAGCCTTCCGAAGGCGAATCGCGGCAGATACAGGCGGAACGCATCCTCGTCGCGGTGGGGCGCCGCCCGCGTTCGGCCGAGTCGGGCATCGACCGGCTCATGCTCGACATGGACGGGCCCTATATCCGCGTGGACGAACAGTGCCGCACTTCCATGCGCAATGTCTGGGCAATCGGCGACGTCACGGGCGAGCCCATGCTGGCGCATCGCGCCATGGCCCAGGCCGAGGTGGCGGCCGCGGTCATTGCCGGCCAGCGCCGCCGCTTCGAACCCCAGGCCATTCCGGCAGTCTGCTACACGGATCCGGAGGTCGTCGTGGCGGGTCTGCTGCCCGAGCAGGCCCAGGCGCAGGCCGGCGACGTCCTGGTGGCGTCCTTCCCCTTCGCGGGCAACGGCCGCGCCCTGACGCTGGATGCGGCCGATGGCTTCGTGCGGGTCGTCGCGCGGCGCGACGACCACCGGATCCTGGGATGGCAGGCGGTGGGCCCCAATGTTTCGGAGCTGGCCGCGGCATTTACGCAGTCCATCGAAATGTGCGCAAGGCTCGATGACGTGGCGGGCACCGTGCATGCTCATCCGACGCTTTCCGAAGCGATACAGGAAGCCGCCTTGAAGGCGATGGGGCAGGGGCTGCACGGTTGAGCTTACAATCGGCAGCCTGTGTCTCTTTCCTGCGAGCCTGCCATGAGTGACTTGCCGCGATTGCGTTCCATCGACGAGCCCCGCCTTCAGTATGTCATGTGCGCCAGCCCGGGGGGCCTGCATCGCATGGCCTACTGGGAATGGGGGGATCCAGGCAATGACCGGGTCCTCCTGTGCGTTCATGGCCTGACGCGCACGGGGCGGGACTTCGATCCCCTGGCGGCGCGGCTGGCCGATACCTACCGGGTGGTCTGCCCCGACATCGTCGGCCGGGGCCGCTCCGACTGGCTGGTCAATCCCGACCACTACGTGATTCCGCAGTACGTGTCGGACATGCTTACCCTTATCGCCCGCTTGGATCCGGCGCGGCTGGACTGGGTCGGCACCTCCATGGGCGGGCTGATCGGCATGGGCCTGGCGGCGGGGCTTGCGATATCGGCCGCCATGCGTCCCCAGCGTGGCGAACTGGGGCTGGAATCCTCCCAGACGCTGGGCCTGGGGCACATGGTTCTCAACGATATCGGGCCCAGCCTGAACGACAGCGGGCTGAGCCGTATTGCCGACTATGTCGGCAGGCAGGAAACATTTGACAGCTTCGACAAGGCGGTCGAATATGTGAAGAACGTGTCGCAAGGATTCGGGCCGCACGACCAGGCGGGCTGGGAAGACCTTACCCGCTACGTCTTCAACCGGCAGAACGGGCAATGGGTCAAGCACTACGACCTGCGCATTGCCGAACCCATCGCCCGGCAGGATGCTTCAGTGCTGCGGGGGGCGGAAGCCACGCTCTGGGCCGGTTTCGAAAGCCTGCGCGATCCCGTACTGATCCTGCGCGGGGAAACCTCCGATCTGCTCACCGCTGAAAGCATGCGGGAAATGCAGCAGCGCAACGTACTGGCGCGCGGCATCACTTTCCCGGGGGTGGGGCACGCGCCCACATTGCGTTCAGCCGATCAGATCGAGGCCGTGGCCGCCTTCCTGCGGGATGCTCCGGCCGCCTGAAGCCGGCGGTTTCCGGCCTGTCTGGCGGCAAGGGCGGCGGCGTTCCGGCCGGCAGGCCGGGTGTCTTCGCCGCGGGGCGCGGGGAACCGGGCCCCGCTCATCAGAGGAATATCATCATCACAGTCGATCTCCATAGCCATTCAACCATGTCCGACGGCGTGCTCACGCCCGAAGATGTCGCGCGCCGCGCCCATGCCAACGGCGTGAGGCTCTGGGCGCTGACCGATCACGACATTCTCGACGGCGTACCGGCGGCCCGTGCGCAGGCGCGCGCGCTCGGCATGGGATTCGTTGCCGGTGTGGAAATATCCGTCACCTGGTCGGGGCATACCGTCCACATCGTGGGGCTGAACGTCGACGATGGCCATGCAGGCCTGAACGAAGGTCTACGCGCGGTGCGCTCGGGCCGTACCGAGCGTGCCCGCGAAATCGGGCGACGGCTCGACGCCATGGGCGTAAACAACAGCTATGAAGGCGCGCTGGTCTATGTCAGCAATCCCGCCCTCATCAGCCGCACCCACTTCGCCCGCTACCTCGTCGACCAGGGTTATTGCAAGAACGTGCAGGCGGTGTTCAGCCGCTACCTGGGCGAGAACTCGCCCGCCTACGTGCCCATGCAATGGTCTTCGCTCGCACAGGCGGTGGGCTGGATTCATGAGGCCGGCGGCCGTGCCGTCATCGCCCATCCGGGCCGCTACGACTACACGCCCTTGCAGTTCGACGCGCTGTTCGAACAGTTCCGCGACCTGGGCGGGGAAGGCATCGAAGTCATCACCGGCAGCCACACGCCCGACCAGTACCGCCAGTATGCCGATGTCGCGCGCCGCTATGGTTTCCTGGCATCTTGCGGTTCTGACTTCCACAGCCCCAAAGAGGCCCGTCTCGATCTCGGCCGGCTCCCCAGCCTGCCCGACGATCTCACCCCCATCTGGCATGATTGGCAATGACGGCCATCGCATGAAGGGTATCGCAGCATGAGCAAGGCATTTGTAAAGGAAAACGACCAGGACGACGACGACCTCGAACTCGAAGGTACGCCGTTGCCGGCCGGCACCAAGAACTACATCACCCTCGACGGATACGCACAACTGCGCAAAGAGCTCGAACAGCTGATGAACGTCGAGCGCCCGGACATGGTCCAAACCGTGTCCTGGGCGGCCTCGAACGGCGACCGTTCGGAAAACGGCGATTACCTCTACGGCAAGAAACGACTGCGGGAAATCGACCGGCGCATCCGTTTCCTGATACGCCGGCTCGAAACCGTCGAGGTGGTGGACCCGGCCCAGCAGCCGAACCGCGACCAGATCTTCTTCGGCGCCACCGTCTTGTATTCGGATTCCGCCGGCGAAGAATTCCGCATCACCATCGTCGGCATCGACGAAGCAGAACCCCTGCAAGGCCGCATCAGCTGGATCTCCCCGGTGGCGCGCGCGCTGCTCAAGGCCAGGGAAGGCGACACCGTCATCCTGCGCACCCCGGGCGGCGTCGAAGAGCTCGATATCCTCGAAGTCAGCTACCCGCGGCCATAGGTGCCGTCCACGGCCGGAATCCGACGGCGGATGCGGCGCGCGGCATTCCGCCCGGAAGGGTAAAATACAATGTTCAGTCCACCCCCTTGCGCGCCCGCCCGTATACAGTGAACTCCATTCTGCATTTTCCCGGTTCGTCCGTCCTGTCCCCGTTCCGTCGCGAACAGCTCCTCAAACGCTTCTCGGCTCTCGGCCTGCCCATCGCGGACATCACCGGCCAGTACGAACACTATGTCTGGCTGGAATCCCCGCTCGACGACACCGGCCGCCAGCAGCTCGAACGGCTGCTCGACTACGGCACGCCTCTCGAAGGCAGGCAGGAATCCCGCGGCTCCCTCGTGCTGCGTGTCTTCCCCCGTCTGGGCACGGTATCGCCCTGGGCCAGCAAGGCCACCGACATTGCCCACAACTGCGGCCTGGCCGGCGTCCGCCGCATTGAACGCGGCATCCGCTACACCATCAGCCCCGCGCGCGGGCTGCTCGGCAGCAAATCCCTCGATGAAGCACAGCTGGCCCAGGCCGCCGGCGTTCTTCACGACCGCATGACCGAAACCGTCGTCGATTCCACCTTCGATGGCACGGCGCTGTTCGCCTCGCTGCCCGGCAAGCCCACCACGACCGTCGATGTCATCGGCGCGGGCACGCAGGCGCTGAACGAAGCCAACACCGCTCTCGGCCTCGCTCTTTCCGAAGACGAAATCGACTATCTGGCGGATGCCTTCACCAATCTTGGCCGCAATCCCACCGACGTCGAGCTCATGATGTTCGCCCAGGCCAACAGCGAACACTGCAGGCACAAGATATTCAACGCCTCCTGGGTGATCGACGGCCAGCCGCAGGACGAAACCCTGTTCGGCATGATCCGCGCCACCCACGCCGCCCAGCCGCGCGGCACCGTGGTTGCCTATTCCGACAACGCCGCCGTCATGGAAGGGGGGCCGGCGACCCTGTTCCATGCCGGCGCAAGCGACAGCCGGGGCCGCTACGGCCGCCACGCCGCCGTGGTGCACACCCTCATGAAGGTCGAGACCCACAACCATCCGACCGCCATTGCGCCCTTCCCGGGCGCGTCCACCGGGTCGGGCGGCGAAATCCGCGACGAAGGCGCGACCGGCCGGGGCTCCAAGCCCAAGGCCGGCCTGGCCGGCTTCACCGTATCCAATCTGCGCTTCCCGGATGCCATCGAGCCCTGGGAAGACCGCCCGCACGGCGCTCCCGACCGCATCGCCTCGCCGCTGGACATCATGATAGAAGGCCCCATCGGCGCGGCCGCCTTCAACAATGAATTCGGCCGGCCCAACCTGCTGGGCTATTTCCGCACGTTCGAACAGCACGCCGGAGAGCGCCGCTGGGGCTATCACAAGCCCATCATGATCGCCGGCGGCCTGGGTTCCATCGACAGCCGGCTCACGCACAAGAACCCCCTGCCTCCGGGCGCGCTGCTGATCCAACTGGGCGGGCCGGGCATGCGCATCGGCATGGGCGGGGGCGCCGCTTCAAGCATGAGCGTCGGCGCCAATACCGCCGAACTCGATTTCGATTCCGTGCAGCGCGGCAACCCCGAACTGGAGCGGCGCGCACAGGAAGTCATCGACCGCTGCTGGCAGCAGGGCGACGACAACCCCATACTCGCCATCCATGACGTCGGTGCGGGCGGCCTGTCGAACGCCTTCCCCGAACTGGTCAACGACGCCGGCCGCGGCGCCATTTTCGAACTGCAGCAGGTGCACCTGGAAGAGTCGGGGCTTTCGGCCGCCGAAATCTGGAGCAATGAATCGCAGGAACGCTATGTTCTGGCCGTCCAGCCCGAAGACCTGCCGCGTTTCGACGCCATTGCCCGGCGGGAACGCTGCCCTTATGCCATCGTCGGAGTGGCGACGGAAGAGCGCCAGCTGCGCGTCACCTACGGCGAAGGCTTGCCCGGCGTGGCCGAGCCGGCCGTGCCGCGCCGCCCGGAAGAGCTGCGGCCGGTCGATGTGCCGATCGACGTCATCCTGGGCAAACCGCCGCGCATGACGCGCGACGTGGCCCGCGAGCGTATCGAGGGCGAGCCTTGCGACGTGGTAGGCATCGAACTGGGCGAGGCGATCGAGCGGGTGCTGCGCCATCCCACGGTGGCCAGCAAGAATTTCCTCATCACCATCGGCGACCGTAGCGTGGGCGGGCTCACCAGCCGCGACCAGATGGTGGGGCCATGGCAGGTGCCGGTGGCCGACTGCGCCGTCACATTGGCCGACTATGAAGGCGTGCGCGGCGAAGCCATGTCCATGGGCGAGCGCACGCCGCTGGCCGTGCTGGATGCGCCGGCTTCGGGCCGCATGGCCGTGGCCGAGGCCTTGACCAACCTGGCCGCGGCCGACGTGCGTGCGCTCGAAGACGTCAAGCTGTCGGCCAACTGGATGGCCGCCTGCGGCACGCGGGGCCAGGACGCGGCCTTGTACGACACCGTGTCCGCCGTCAGCCAATGGTGCCAGGCGCTGGGCCTGTCCATTCCCGTCGGCAAAGATTCGCTTTCCATGCGGACCACCTGGGAGCAGGACGGCGAACGGCGCGAAGTGCTGGCGCCCGTGTCGCTCATTGTCAGTGCCTTCGTGCCCGTCGGCGACGTGCGCGCCACGCTGACGCCGCAGTTGCGCACCGACCGCGGCGATACCGTGCTGATCTTTCTTGACCTCGGGGCGGGGCGGCAGAGGCTGGGCGGTTCGGTGCTGGCCCAGGTCTATGGCCAGGTCGGACACCAGGTGCCCGATATCGACGATGCCAGTCTGCTTGCCGCTTTCTTCCGCAGCGTGCGCG
The DNA here is from genome assembly GCA_013416455.1 of Alcaligenaceae bacterium. Classification (GTDB taxonomy): domain Bacteria; phylum Pseudomonadota; class Gammaproteobacteria; order Burkholderiales; family Burkholderiaceae_B; genus Yanghanlia. The sequence continues at coordinate 323,948 of JACCES010000006.1, forward strand.
AGCTGGCGGGCGACGGCCTGGTCCTAGCCTATCATGACCGTTCCGATGGCGGTCTGCTTGCCACGCTCTGCGAAATGGCCTTTGCCGGCCATGTGGGCGTATCGCTCAATCTCGACATGCTCACCATCGATCCGCATGCCGAAGACTGGGGCGATTACAAGATCCGCCCGGAACAGATCGCGGTGCAGCGCGACGAACTCACTCTCAAGGCCTTGTTCGCCGAAGAGGCCGGCGCCGTCATCCAGGTGCAGCGGGGGGAACGCGACAACGTCCTGCGTCGCTTGCGCGAGGCGGGCCTGGCGCGGCATGCGCACGTCATCGGCTCGCTCAATGCGAACGATGAAATCCAGATCTTCCGGGACGGCAAGCTCGTCTACCAGCGCCCGCGCGCCGAACTGGGCATGCAGTGGGCCGAAGTCAGCCGCCGCATCATGGCCTTGCGCGACAATCCCGATTGCGCCCAGGCCGAGTTCGACCTCTGGAAAGAGGCGGACGACCCCGGCATGCAGGTGCGTGTCGCCTTCGATCCCCAGGAAGACGTGGCCGCGCCTTATATCGCAAGCGGCAAGCGTCCGCGGGTCGTCGTCCTGCGCGAACAGGGCTGCAACAGTCAGGTGGAAATGGCCTGGGCCTTTGACAGAGCCGGCTTCGAAGCCGTGGACGTCCACATGACCGACCTGCTGGCGGGCCGGGCGCGGCTGGATGATGCGCAAGGGCTGGTCGCCGTCGGCGGCTTCAGCTACGGAGACGTGCTGGGCGCCGGCGAAGGCTGGGCGCGCAGCATACGTTTCAACAGCATGCTGGCCGATCAGTTCGCCGCCTTCTTCGGCCGCGGCGACAGCTTTGCCCTGGGCGTGTGCAACGGCTGCCAGATGATGGCGGCCCTGGCGTCCATGATCCCCGGGGCGCAGCACTGGCCGCGCTTCACCCGCAATATTTCCGAAAAGTACGAGGCAAGGCTTTCGCTCGTCGAGATCCCCGAGTCGCCTTCGCTATTCATGCAGGGCATGGCCGGCACCGTGGTGCCGGTGGCGGTGGCGCACGGGGAAGGTTATGCCAATTTCGAGCGCCAGGGGGACTCTTCGCGGGCCATCGCGGCCCTGCGCTACGTCGACCACCGGGGCCGCGCGACCGAACAATATCCGTACAACCCGAATGGCAGCGCCGGCGGGCTGACCGGCGTGACCACGGCCGATGGGCGCTTCACCGTCATGATGCCGCACCCGGAACGGGTTACGCGCAATGTCATGATGTCGTGGGCGCCCGAGCGCTGGGGCGCCGCGGACCAGGGCGGCCTGCATCTGCCGAACGGCGGTTACTCGCCCTGGATGCGCATGTTCCGCAATGCCCGTGCGTGGATCGGCTGAAGCGCCGCATACCCCGCGCTATAATCGCCCTTTGCACGGAGCTCGTACATGCGCCTCATCAAGAAAGCACTGACATTCGACGACGTCTTGTTGGTGCCTGCATATTCGGACATCCTGCCGCGCGACACGAGTCTGTCCACCCGGTTCACGCGCGACATCACCCTGAATATCCCCCTGGTCTCCGCGGCCATGGATACGGTGACCGAAGCCGGGCTGGCCATCGCCATGGCACAGGAAGGCGGAATCGGGGTCGTTCACAAGAATCTGTCGGCCGAAGCCCAGGCGCAGCAAGTGGCGCGCGTGAAGCGGCATGAATTCGGCATCGTCATCGATCCGGTCACCGTCACGCCCGACATGCGGGTGCGCGATGCGATCGCCCTGCAGCGCGAGCACGGCATTTCCGGCCTGCCGGTGGTCGAAGGCGGCAAGCTGGTCGGTATCGTCACCAATCGCGATCTGCGTTTCGAAGACCGTCTGGACGTGCAGCTGCGGCAGGTCATGACGCCGCAGGAAAAGCTGATCACCCTGGAAGAGGGCGGCACACTGGATGAAGCCCAGGCACTCATGCACAAGCATCGCCTGGAACGGGTGCTGATCGTGAACGATGCCTTCGAACTGCGCGGCCTGGCGACTGTCAAGGACATCGTCAAGAACACAGAACACCCCAACGCCTGCAAAGACGCTCACGGCCAGTTGCGGGTGGCCGCCGCCGTCGGCGTGGGTGAAGGCACCGAAGACCGTGTCGCCAGGCTCGCCGCGGCGGGCGTCGACGCCATCGTGGTCGACACGGCACACGGCCATACCGCGGGCGTCATCGAGCGGGTCCGCTGGGTCAAGCAGAATTATCCCCGCATCCAGGTCGTCGGCGGCAATATTGCCACCGCGGCGGCGGCGCGCGCCCTCGTCGAAGCCGGGGCCGACGCCGTCAAGGTCGGCATCGGTCCCGGTTCCATCTGCACCACGCGCATCGTCGCGGGCGTGGGCGTGCCCCAGATCACGGCCATTTCCGATGTCGCGGAAGCTCTCGAAGGCACCGGCGTGCCGCTCATCGCCGACGGCGGCATCCGCTATTCGGGGGATATCGCCAAGGCACTGGCCGCGGGCGCTTCCACCTGCATGATGGGCGGCATGTTCGCCGGCACCGAAGAATCCCCCGGCGAAGTCGTGCTCTACCAGGGCCGGTCATACAAGGCTTATCGCGGCATGGGCAGCCTGGGGGCGATGTCCGACGGCTCGGCCGACCGCTACTTCCAGGACCCTTCCAACAACGTCGACAAACTGGTTCCGGAAGGGATCGAAGGGCGCGTTCCCTACAAGGGCAGCGTCATCGCCATCATTTATCAGTTGGTGGGCGGTGTCAGGGCATCCATGGGGTACTGCGGATGCGCCACCATCGAAGCCATGCGCAACAAGGCGGAATTCGTGGAAATCACGGCGGCGGGCGTGCGCGAGTCGCACGTCCATGACGTGCAGATCACCAAGGAAGCGCCCAACTATCGCGCCGACTGATCCGGCAGGCCGCCGGCTTCCGGGCCGGCGGCATGTTCCTGGAAGGGTTTCAGCAACAGCAGGCATCCCGCCAGCAGGGCGGCGCAAGCCATATAAAGCGAACTCTCCAGCGTGGCGCCCAGGTGCTCGTTCAGCAGGCTGAAAAAGACGGGGCCGGCCAGCTGGCCGCCAGCGAATGCGGCCGTCAGGCTGGCCATGAGCGCCTGCCCCCTGGGGCCGCCCGAGGCCTGGGCCTGCTGCATGCCCAGCATGGTGACCATCATGAAGGTGCCCCCGACGCATACCGCCGCCGCCACGATGCTTGCCAGACCGGGAGCCAGGGCCGGCAGGGCGACGCCGGCCGCCATCAGCAGCTGGGCCGCCAGCCACAATTGACGGCGCGAAAACCGTTGCAGCAGCGAACTGCAGATCAGGGTGGACACGGCGGCTGCAAGACCGAACAAAGGCCAGGCCAGATTGAAGAGCGTCTGATCATCCAGCAGTGCCCGCGCCTGGGCCGGCAGAAAGGTCGCCGGCAGGATATAGCCGAAGCCGAAGAGGCCATAGCACAGCAGCAGACGCGGATGGCCGCCGCCGTTGCCTTCGCGGCATGGGGCTTGCTCGGGAGAGGGCGTGCCGGCCGGGGCCTTCCACAAAGGGTAGGTGGCGAGCAGCCCAGCGGCGGCCAGCGCCCCCAGCATCAGCCAGGTCCGGGCGGAGCTCAATCCCATGAGGTCGGCCGCCATGCACAGCAGCCCCGCCAGCGCAATGCCGCCGCCCACGCCTGCAAACACCAGCCCGGCGTTGCGGGACGCGCCGGCGGCCGCGAGCCGGGTCAGGCACAACGATGCCGTGGCCACCAGCACCCAGGCGCTGGCGATGCCGGCGATGGAGCGCCACGCCACCCAGGCCGACCACACCTGCGTCCAGCCCATCAGGGCCGTGGTCGCAGCCACCAGCAGCAGCCCCGCGCGCAGCAGGGTGCTTGCGCTCCACGGCAGATAGGCCGCGGTCAGCGCGCCGGCAAAATAGCCCAGGTAGTTCGCGCTGGCCAGCCAGCCCCCCTGTGCCAGCCCCAGGCCCATATCTTCCTGCATCATGGGCAGCAGTGGAGTGAAGGCGAACCGGCCTATGCCCATGGCAACGGCCAGCGCGACCAGGCCGGCCCAGGCAAGGGTACGGACGGGCGGGTTGTTTGACATGCTTGCTCCTGCGAAAACCGGTGCGATACGTTACATTAACGCCTTGAATTCTTCTAATTTCTCCCGCCATGCATCAGCGCATACTCATCCTCGACTATGGTTCCCAGGTCACCCAGCTCATCGCCCGCCGCATCCGCGAAGCCGGTGTCTATTGTGAAATCCACCCTGGCGATGTCGACAATACCTTCCTGGACGCGCAAACCGGCCTGAAAGGCATCATACTCTCAGGCAGCCATGCTTCGGCCTATCAGGAAGAGGCCCTGAAAGTGCCTGGCCGCGTATTCGAAATGGGCGTGCCCGTGCTTGGCATCTGTTATGGCATGCAGGCCATGGCGCTGCAGCTGGGCGGCAAGGTGGAATGGTCCGATCAACGCGAATTCGGCTATGCCGAAGTGCGTGCCCACGGCCACACCCGGCTGCTCGATGGTCTGCAGGATTTCAGCACGCCCGAAGGCCACGGCATGCTCAAGGCCTGGATGAGCCATGGCGACAAGGTCACGGCGCTGCCGCCGGGCTTCAAGCTCATGGCGTCCACGCCCACCTGCGCCATCGCCGGCATGGCCGACGAAGAACGCGGCTTCTACGGCGTGCAGTTCCACCCGGAAGTCACCCACACCACCCAGGGCGAAGCCTTGCTCAACCGCTTCGTCACGGAAATCTGCGGCTGCACCCACGACTGGAACATGCCCGATTACGCGCAGGAAGCCATCCGCAGCATCCGTGAACAGGTCGGCGACGACGAGGTCATCCTGGGCCTGTCGGGCGGTGTCGATTCTTCCGTAGCCGCGGCGCTCATCCACAAGGCCATCGGCGATCAGCTGACCTGCGTCTTCGTCGATCACGGCCTGCTGCGCCTGAACGAGGCCCAGCAGGTCATGGACACTTTCGCCGGGCATTTCGGCGTGAAGGTCATCCACGTCGACGCCACGGAACAGTTCATGGGCAAGCTGGCGGGCGTTACCGACCCCGAAGACAAGCGCAAGATCATCGGCCGCGAGTTCGTCGAAGTCTTCCAGGCCGAAGCCGCCAAGTTGAAGAACGCGCGCTGGCTGGCCCAGGGCACCATCTACCCCGACGTCATCGAATCCGCGGCATCCAAGACGGGCAAGGCGGTCGCCATCAAGTCCCACCACAACGTCGGCGGCCTGCCCGACACGCTGAATCTCAAGTTGCTGGAACCCCTGCGCGAACTCTTCAAGGATGAAGTGCGCAAGCTCGGCATCGCCCTGGGCCTGCCGCCCGCCATGGTGTACCGCCACCCTTTCCCCGGGCCGGGGCTGGGTGTGCGCATCCTGGGCGAAGTCAAGAAGGAATACGCCGATCTGCTGCGCCGCGCCGACGCCATCTTCATCGACGAATTGCGCAATACCATCGACCACAACAGCGGCAAAAGCTGGTACGACCTCACATCCCAGGCCTTCGTCGTCTTCCTTCCGGTGAAGTCCGTCGGCGTCATGGGCGACGGCCGCACCTACGACTACGTCGTCGCCCTGCGCGCGGTGCAGACCACCGACTTCATGACAGCCGACTGGGCGGAATTGCCGTACGCGCTGCTGAAGAAAGTGTCCTCGCGAATAATCAATGAAGTGCGAGGCATCAACAGGGTTGCATACGACGTGTCGAGCAAACCGCCGGCGACGATCGAGTGGGAATGATTCCGCGTCTGGCACAGCCAGGCACCTGATGGCATGAAATGCCGCTAAGCCCGCGTAATTGCGGGCTTTTTTTTGTTTGTGTTTGGCACGATCTGGCAACGGGAGGAAGCGCCAAGCACCGTTTGAGCATGGCATTAAAGCTGGTATTATGGTTTGGCGATGCCATGATTGATGCCGATACCATGCTGCGTTCTTTTGTGTGTTCATGGTATTAATATTCTATAAGTTACTGTTTCGTAAGAAAAAATACGATAAATTCGAGATTTTTTCAGCATGGTATCGGAGACGAAGAAGGACAAGGTACATGCTGACCGATACCAAGCTGCGCAATCTCAAGCCCAGGGACAAACTCTACAAAGTGAATGACCGGGAAGGTCTCTATGTGGCAGTGACTCCAGCCGGCTCCATCTCGTTCCGTTACAACTACTCAATCAACGGTCGGCAGGAGACCATCACCTTTGGGCGTTATGGTGTCGGTGGCATCACCCTGGCCGAAGCCCGCGAGCTGTTGGGTGACGCCAAGAAGATGGTTGCGGCGGGCAAGTCGCCGGCCAAGGAGAAAGCCCGAGACAAGGCGCGGGTGAAAGATGCAGAGACGTTCGGTGCCTGGGCGGAGAAGTGGCTGCGTGGCTACCAGATGGCCGACTCCACCCGCGATATGCGCCGCTCGGTTTATGAGCGTGAGCTGAAGCCGAAATTCAGCAATCAGAAGCTGGTGGAGATCACCCACGAAGACTTGCGGGCGCTGGCTGATGCCATTGTTGAGCGAGGCGCACCGGCCACCGCCGTTCATGTGCGTGAAATCGTGTTGCAGGTATTTCGCTGGGCCATCGAGCGTGGGCAGAAGGTCGAAAACCCGGCAGAACTGGTGCGCCCAACAAGCATCGCTCGATTCGAGCCACGTGACCGAGCGTTGACGCCAGAAGAAATTGGGCTGATGTACCAGTACATGGAGCGAGTGGGCACAAGCCCAACAAACCGTGCGGCGGCCAAGCTGTTATTGCTGACGATGGTGCGCAAGAGCGAGCTGACCAATGCGACCTGGAGCGAGATCAATTTCAGCGAAGCGTTGTGGACGATTCCAAAGGAGCGGATGAAACGCCGTAACCCGCACCTGGTATTTCTGTCCCAGCAGGCTCTGGATATTTTCATTGCCATGAAAACCTTTGCCGGTGGTTCCGACTTCGTTTTGCCATCACGGTACGACTCGGATGCGCCGATGAGCGCTGCCACACTTAACCAGGTGCTGACGCTGACTTACAAGGCGGCGCAGAAAGATGGGAAGTCACTTACCAAGTTCGGACCGCATGATTTGCGGCGCACAGCCAGCACGCTGTTGCATGAGGCCGGCTACAACACCGACTGGATCGAGAAGTGCCTGGCGCACGAGCAGAAGGGCGTGAGGGCTGTCTACAACAAGGCTGAGTACCGCGAGCAGCGGGCGGCGATGTTGCAGGATTGGGCCGATATGATTGATGAGTGGACTTCGGGAGGCAGTAAGGGTTGATGTTTTTGCTATCTTTGATAGCATTGAAGTTGATGCCGTGAATTTATAAATAAGGCCGCCATTGGCATCGGGCAGGTCAATTACCGATTAGCTGCTTCGCGCAGCTACTCGATGAATAGCAACTATTCATTTGAGAGGTATTGACCCATGCAAAATATAAAGACCCTCATCAACAGGAAGAAGCTCCTGGAGATGATCCCGCTTTCGACACGAACAATTTATAACCTGGAGCAGCGAGGGGATTTTCCACGCCGTATCGCGTTAACCAGTAGAAATGTCGCCTGGGATTTGTCAGAGGTCGAAGAGTGGATTGAGGCACGTAAATCATCGGGTGATCAAGCTGCGCGACCTGGCCCTATAGAGGGCTAGTTATATGGCTCTTGATCTTATGGCGGCTTTCACGGAATTGCCGCCACCCATTGATTATGTTCTGCCTAATATGGTTGCTGGCACTGTTGGTGCTCTTGTGTCGCCTGGTGGGGCTGGTAAATCCATGTTGGCCCTTCAATTGGCTGCACAGATTGCAGGCGGGCCTGATTTACTTGAAATAGGCGAGTTTCCCACCGGGCAAGTGGTCTATCTGCCTGCTGAAGATCCACCGGCCGCTATTCACCATCGTCTGCACGCCCTTGGGGCACACCTCAGCGCAGCGGAACGGCAAGCCGTGGCTGATGGTTTGCTCATTGAACCCTTGATCGGTAAATGCCCAAACATCATGGCTGCTAGCTGGTTCGATGCTCTCAAACGAGCCGCTGAAGGTCGTCGCTTGATGATCTTGGACACTTTGCGGCGCTTCCACATTGAGGAGGAGAACGCTAGCGGGCCGATGGCGCAGGTTGTTGGGCACATGGAGGCCATAGCCGCTGATACAGGCTGCTCCATTGTGTTTCTGCACCACGCGAGTAAAAGCGCAGCCATGATGGGGTCGGGCGATCAACAGCAGGCCAGTCGTGGATCGTCCGTACTGGTTGATAACATCCGTTGGCAATCGTACCTATCCGGCATGACGCAAGGCGAGGCCGAGATACTGGGGGTCGATGATTGTCAGCGTGGGTATTTTGTCCGCTTTGGCGTCAGCAAGGCCAACTATGGCGCACCTTTTCAAGAACTCTGGTTTAGACGGCACGACGGCGGCGTGTTGAAGCCTGCTGTACTGGAGCGGCAGTGCAAGGTGAAAAGGAGACAGCGTGAAGAAGCCTAAGCATGACCTGACCCACGTCCGACATGATCCCGCGCACTGTTTGGCACCTGGCCTGTTCCGCAGCCTCAAGCGTGGCGATCGCAAACGCTGCAAGCTGGACGTGACCTACACCTTTGGCGAGGACGAATCCATGCGTTTCGTCGGATTCGAACCTCTCGGGGCCGATGATATGCGTCTTTTGCAAGGCATCGTGGCCCTTGGCGGCCCGAACGGCATCTTGCTAACCCCGGAACCGACCAGTGAGACGGGGCGACAGCTACGGCTATTCCTTGAACCCCGTTTCGAAGCCATTGAGCAAGACGGCTTGGTGGTTCGTGAGAGCCTGACCAAACTGCTCTCAGAAACGGGCATGACGGATAGCGGCGACAACATCAAGGCGCTCAAAGCCAGCCTGCTGCGCATGTCGAACGTCACCATCCTTGTGACGAAGGGACGGCGGCAAGCCGCGTTCCACCTGATGAGTCATGCTTTTGACGAGACGGACGGCAGGCTATGGGTTGCCCTGAATCCGCGTATTGCCGAAGCGATCCTGGGGCATCGTCCATATGCCCGTATCGACATGGCGGAAGTGCGGGTGCTACAGACTGATCCGGCACGGCTGATGCACCAACGGCTATGCGGCTGGATCGACCCCGGCAAATCCGGGCGCGTGGAACTGGACACGCTTTGCGGCTATGTCTGGCCAGATGAAGCCAATGCCGAAGCTATGAAAAAACGCCGTCAGACTGCCCGGAAGGCACTGGCCGAACTTGCCGCCGTGGGTTGGGTAGTGAACGAATACGCCAAGGGAAAATGGGAGATCAAGAGGCCTGGCCCCACGGCAACTGCACCCGTTTACCGTCGTAACGTTCCCTTGTTACCGTCGTAACGCTCCCCTTCTGCCGTCGTAACGTTCCCCGTCCCAATTTGGAAAACCCAGACGGTGCGCTGCTTTGCGGGCAGTTTGGGAAATCCATCCAAGATTATCTAAAGATAATCCATCATGCGCGGTGCAGCTCGCGCCTTGAGGGCGCGTTCTGACCTTGCCAATAAAGCCCTGGCGGGCTTTATCAATCGGCCATAGGCCGATGGTTTAACGCCAAGAAGAGAAGGCGGCTTCAGTGGCCGCTGAAACGCCTTGTGAGAGGGGAAAACAACCCGGAGTCCCTTATTCCATGAGCTGAAGCAGAATCTGCGTCTAACGGTGCTGGAGGGCCGCTGTGTGCACTTGTAGTTATCTGTACTGAAACCTTGGCTCGAAACGTGAAATGGCTAAGCAGTGCCCATTCGTTCGGTAAGAATAATAAGAAGATTATTATTCTTATTATTACCAAGCAGGAATGAGCCGTGTGTGTTGGACGCCCATAACCAGTAACCTGCGTGAAGGTGTCAACATCAGGAAAGGTTGCCCCTCAAGTATCAATACGTCGCCTTAGTGGTATGACGGGAGGGGAGGCAAATTTCTTGTGTTCATTGACACTTGAGGGGCGGGTTATGCCCTTCTTTTTTGGCGTCCAACTCGCCCCATCGGGGCGAATGGTTTGTGTCGATTGTTGGCATTTTAGGTTCCGATTTAAAGCCGATTGAGCAGCGATTTTGAAGCGACTATGTCGATTGCAGGCCGATTTGGTGACGATTACGGTTATGTTGCCAAGAATCGGTGTTTGTTTGACGATAAAACGCTTTACGTTCGATATGCGCTAGATTTTCAATAGTGGGTGAAATGCGGGCAGGATGGGTGAAGTTAGCTAACCGGCAAGCCGGTTATCTATCTTCACTGTCCCTTATTCGCGCCGGGGGCACTCAACGGGAATCCTGCCCTGCGGGGCTGATCGGCTACCGCCGGTTGCAAGAGTATAGGTCTTGCTATTTTTAATATCTTTGATAGCATGGTTGTCGGGTACACCAAAAGGGTATTGATATGGCAAATGTGCTTATCAGGAATTTACCCGCCGAGGTGCACCGTGCGTTGAAAGTTCGAGCAGCGCTCAACGATAGGAGCACCGACGCGGAAATACGCGAAATACTGACGGCGGCAGTACAGCCGCTAGAGCTTGAAGAGATTGGCCGGGAAGTTGGCTTGTCCGAAAGCGATAAAAAAACAGAGTAGTTTTACGTTTGTAAGTCCGGGCCTCAGCGCCAAGGGCAATACCGATCAGCTAGTGGCGTAGCTCTTCGATGAAACGTTGCCGAGAACAAGCACAACGCTTGGTCAAGGCAATGCCTTCTTTTCATCGACGGAGTACGACCATGAAGTCCAAAATTTTAGCGGCTAAAAAAACCGCTCTAGCCGTTGCACTCGCAACCGGCTTTATCACCACTACCACCGCCCCTGTGCAAGCTGGTATCCCCGTCATCGACGGCGGCAACCTGGCCCAGAACATCATGACGGCCATCGAGTCGGTGGCGCAGACGCTCAAGCAGATTGAGCAGTACCAGACCCAGTTGCAGCAGTACGAAAATCAGCTCCAGAACACGATGGCCCCAGCCGCGTATATCTGGGATCAGGCGCAGACTACGATCAACCGGCTGATTGCCGCGCAAAACACGCTGGCCTATTACGAGAACCAGCTAGGCAGCCTGGATCGTTACCTGGCCAAGTTTCAGGACGTGGCCTATTACCGCAGCTCGCCATGCTTCAACGGCAGCGGCGGATGCACGCCGGCCGAAAAGGCAGCGATGGAAGAGAACCGCCGCCTGGCGTCAGAGTCGCAAAAGAAGGCCAACGATGCCCTGTTCCAGACCGTTGCCGACCAGCAAAAGGCTTTGAAGGATGACGCCCGTACCCTGGAGCGGCTGCAAGGCGCGGCCCAGGGTGCAACTGGCCAGCTACAGGCCATCGGCTACGCCAACCAGCTCGCCAGCCAGCAGGCCAATCAGCTCTTGCAGATTCGCACCATGTTGACCGCCCAACACAACGCGGAGGCAGCCCGGATTGCAGCAGAACTCGATGCCGAGGCGCGAGGTGATGCCAGGGCCGAGCAAATGCGTACCTGGACGTTTCGCCCGAGTCCGGCAGACAACTACTAGGGAGGCGGTGAGATGAAAAAAATCTTTTTTACTACCGCGGCTACGTTGCTGTTGTTGGCTGGATGTGAACAGGAAAGGATGCCCGAACCAAATGCGGCGACGTGTGCCCCCGATGCGTTCCAGGCAGCACTGAATGAAATGCGCAGCGAAGCGAACCGAGAGGCCTTTACCGAGGAATGCAGAGCATTCCAGAAGGCCAAGCAGATGCGTCAGTGGGAGTTCAAGCCCAGCCCTAAAGATGATTATTGAGGTGGTCGCCATGAGAAAGAAAATTGCTCTAGGTGGCTTGATGATGGTCGCCACAATGGTGCTGGCTGAACCTGCAATGGCGCAGGAGCTAAGTAGCAGCGGTGTTATGAATGATGTGCTCAAGCGTTTTCATGATGCTGCCGCAACATGGGGGCCAGCTATTGAGTCCGCTGCATCGCGTTTGTTCTGGACGCTGGTTGTGATTTCGATGGTCTGGACATTCGGCATGATGGCTTTGCGCAAGGCCGACATTGGCGAGTTCTTCGCGGAGTTCGTTCGCTTCACGATCTTCACCGGCTTTTTCTGGTGGTTGCTGACGAATGCGAACCAGGGCATGAATATCGCCGGTACGATTGTTCAGTCATTGCAAACTCTGGGCGCGCAGGCGGGGGGACTTTCCAATAGCAATCTTGGGCCCTCCAGCATCCTTGATCTTGGTTTCGAGTTATACAACCGCACAGTACAGGCCACCTCGGAGCTGGGATGGCGGCAGATGGCAACTGCTCTGGTCATGGAGCTAATGGCCCTGGCTGTTTTGTTTGTCCTGGCGTTGATTGCGGTCAACCTGTTGCTGTTGCTCGCATCAGCCTGGATTCTGTTGTATGCCGGTGTGTTCTTCCTTGGCTTTGGTGGAAGTCGTTGGACTTCCGACATGGCGATCAATTACTACAAGACCGTGCTGGGCCTGGCCGCACAGCTTATGGCAATGGTGCTTCTGGTTGCGATTGGCAAAGAGTTCATCAATCACTACTACACGCAAATCAGCGAGAACATGGCATCCCAGGAACTGGCCGTGATGTTGGTTATATCGGTCATCTTGCTTTTCTTGGTCAACAAAGTTCCGCCGATGATTTCTGGTCTTGTGTCTGGTGGTGGTATTGGCGCAGCCGGTGGAATTGGAAACTTCGGTGCGGGTGCGGCAGTTGGGGCGGCGGTGACGGCGGCCAGTATGGCAACTGGCGGCGCTGCCCTGGCAGGTAAAGCGGTTATGGGTGCCGCAGCCGGTGCAGCCGGAGGTGCAAGTGCACTCCAAGCGGCTTTTCAGAAAGCATCAGCGAGTATGGAAACCGGCGGTGACATGTCCAGCATGGGGTCAGTTGTCAGCAGTGGCGGAAACGGTGGTGGTGAAGCGGGTACTGCTGGCAGTAGCCCATTCGCCCAAGCGGCTGGCTTTGGTGACAGCGGCAGTAGCTCAAGCGGTGGCGGCTTTGCCAAGGCCGCGAAGCTGGCCACAGGCACGGCCTCCGAGTTAGCCAAGGGTGTCGGCTCTCAAGTGAAGCAGGGATTCCAGGAGCGAGTGAGCGAAACCACAGGCGGAAAACTGGCTGCTTCGATACGCGAAAGCATGGAGCCGAAAGAAGCAAGCCAATCTGGCCAGTTCGAGGGCAATAGCTTGGGCGCCGATTCTGGCCCAGATAGTAACGAAGTCAGGAGTTAGCACGATGACGACATCAACATACATGGCCGCATTGGCGGCCCTGGATGAAGCGCCAAGGGAAGAAGTCAGCCAGGTATTTATTTCGCCGCTGGGTGATCAATCGACCGAGGTCGATGCAGAGACAGAAACAGCCGCTTTTGTATCACGGCCAGACCCTATGAGAGAGAGCGAAACTAAGCCGATAAGTATTGAGGTTAATGGCGGCAGGAATGAGCGGTCAGCATTCGCGGAGGCGGCGGGGCTGTACCTGTAGGCGCACCGGGCTGGCCACAACCAGCCCGGCACTTTCAATCAACACCTACTGGAGAGGTGAATTATGACAACACAACATATTATCGAACCAGGGCAAGCAGTGCATCAAGCAGCGGCTATTCTTTCTTCTTTGGAGTACATCAACCAAGCGGAAGCGCGGAGCCTTGGGCCATTGGCCGAAGCCGTCGCTAATGCTTTTATGGTGGTGTACTACCAAGCTGAAACGGGCCGGGCGACACAGGCTGATTTTCAAGAAGCAATGAACGCCTTGCGCCAAGCGTGCAGCTAATGACGAAAGGGCGGCCACTCGAACTGGCCGCCTTTTTCAATCTTCACTGTTTGGCCATTCCCGACCCACAGACGGCGCATCCATCCATTCGCGTTCCTCCGGCGGCAGCGGGTAAGCCCCGGATGCTTCCGCGTCGGCCAGTAGTTCGGCCAGTGTGTAGCGCACCCGACCAGTGGAAACGGCGCGGGCCGGGTCGGCCTTCTCATGCAGCCTGTTCTCTAGGTTCTTTGGGTCTGTCATCGGGCGACCTCAGCAAGCATGGATACTAGGTGTTCCAGGTCAGTGATCGAATGCGCCAGGAAGCGGCCGGCGCGGCAATCTGCAATCATTTCCTCAGTTTTTTCCTACTCATGTTCAACCTCGTTCGTACCAGCTCTTCGAGCGATTCACCACGCGCACGACCAGCAGCATCACCGGCACTTCGACCAGGACGCCGACCACGGTTGCCAATGCAGCGCCGGAGTGCAGACCGAACAAGCTGATGGCGGCCGCCACGGCCAGCTCGAAGAAGTTGCTGGCACCGATCAGGGCCGAAGGACAGGCGACAGAGTGCTTTTCCCCCGCCCGCTTGTTCAGCCAGTAGGCTAACCCGGAATTGAAGAACACTTGAATCAAGATCGGCACGGCTAGCATGGCGATCACTAACGGCTGCCGGATGATGGCCTCGCCCTGGAAGGCGAACAGTAGAACCAACGTCAGCAGCAGCGCGGCCATCGACCACGGCCCGATCTTCTGCATGGCCCGTTCAAAGGCGGCCTGTCCTTGCTTGAGCAGATGCCGCCGCAAGAGCTGCGCCAGGATCACCGGCACGATGATGTAGAGCACGACCGAAATCAGCAGCGTGTCCCAAGGCACCGAGATCGAGGACATGCCCAGCAGCAGGCCGACGATGGGCGCGAAGGCCACGATCATGATGGCGTCGTTCAGAGCCACTTGCGAGAGCGTGAAAAGCGGGTCGCCGTTGGTAAGGCGGCTCCACACGAACACCATTGCCGTGCAGGGCGCGGCGGCCAGCAAGATCAAGCCCGCGATGTAGCTGTCCAGTTGATCGGCCGGCAGGAACGGAGCGAACACTTGTCGGATGAACAGCCACCCCAGCAGGGCCATCGAGAATGGCTTGACGGCCCAATTCACGAACAGCGTGACGCCGATGCCGCGCCAATGCTCTTTGACCTGGTGCAGCGCCCCGAAGTCGATCTTGACCAGCATCGGGACGATCATTACCCAAATCAGCAGGCCCACCGGCAAATTGACCTGGGCCACTTCCATGCGGCCTATGGCCTGGAACACGTCAGGAAGGCCCTGGCCGAGCGCAACACCGGCGACGATGCACAGGGCCACCCACAGCGTCAGGTAACGCTCGAAGCCGCTCATCGGGGCCTGGCGCGGCTTCGCGGCGATGGCCTGTGCGCCGGCGCTCATGCTTCCTGCTCGGTCTTGCCGATGTTCGCCAGCTCGCGCTTGATGGCCGTCTGGTCAAGCATTTTGAGAGGCAGATTCACGAACAGGCGGACGCGGTTCATCATGTGCCGGAAGGTTTGTTCGAAGGCCCGGCGCTTCTCGGCGTCAGTGCCTTCGACGGCGGCCGGGTCTTCAAATCCCCAATGCGCCGAGATCGGCTGACCAGGCCACACCGGACACATTTCGCCGGCGGCGTTGTCGCAGACGGTGATGATGAAGTCCATCTTCGGTGCGTCGGGCGTGGCGTACTCGTCCCAGCTCTTGCTGCGCAGATTCTCGGTCGGGTAATTCACCGACTCCACCTTTTCGACGGCGAAGGGATTGACCTTGCCGGTTGGGTGACTGCCGGCGCTGTAGGCGCGGAAGCGCCCTTGCCCCATCGTGTTGATGAGAGCTTCGGCCATGATGCTGCGCGCCGAATTGCCGGTGCAGAGGATGAGGACGTTATAGATTCTTTCGGTCATGATGTTTCGCTTTCTGGTAGTGGCTGGGGAGCAATGGCGATGGATGAAAGATCGGTGGCCTCGTCGATGACGTGGCCGGCCGCTTTCCGTTCGGAATAGCGGTCTGTCAGTGCTTCACGGTGCGGCCGTACCAGCGCCGTGAAGCGCACCAGTTCTTCCATCACATCGGCTATTCGGTCGTAGTACGGCGAGGGCTTCATGCGGCCCGCCGCGTCGAACTCTTGGAACGCTTTGGCGATACTCGACTGGTTCGGAATGGTGAACATTCGCATCCAGCGGCCGAGCAGACGCAAGGTGTTCACGGCGTTGAAGCTCTGCGAGCCGCCGGATACCTGCATCACGGCCAGGGTGCGGCCTTGGGTCGGCCGGATGCCGGCCATTTCAAGCGGCAGATGGTCAATCTGCGCCTTCATGACACTGGTAATCTGACCGTGGCGTTCCGGGCTGCACCAGACTTGTCCCTCTGACCACTCGGACAGGGCGCGCAGCTCCTTGACGGCCGGGTGATCGTCGCTTTGCACTTGATCGGGCAACGGCAAATCGGACGGGTCGAAGATGCGTGTTTCTGCGCCAAAGAATTGCAGCAGCCGGGCCGCTTCCTCGACGGCCAGCCGTGAGAACGAGCGGGCGCGCAGCGAGCCATACAGCAGCAGGATACGCACCGGCGGGGCGTCGGGTGCCAGCCCGAGCGCCGGGCGCTCGATGGCAAAGGATTTGTCCAAAGCGGGCAAAGAATCGGGGTCGGAAAGATGGCGAAGTCTCATGCCAACACCTTCCCGGCTTCCGTGGTGCAAGACAGGTTGCACACCTGGCCGCCGCAGCAGTTTTCCGTGAGAAAGGCCACCAGGTTAGTGGCCGTCGAAAAGTTCGCCTCGTAGATCACAAATCGGCCTTCTTGCCGCGACGTGACCATGCCGGCGTGTGCCAGCTCTTTCAGGTGGAAGGATAGCGAAGACGGCGGGATGCCGGCCGCTTCGCTGATTTTTCCGGCGGCCATGCCGGCGGGGCCGGCCTGGACGAGAAGCCGGAACACCGCGAGGCGCGATTCTTGAGCGATGGCCGCCAGGGCGGCTACAGCATTTATCGTTTCCATGTTTCAATAATAGTCGAAATATGGAGTGTGCTCAATAGCTCATTTAAGCTGTAAAAATGAGCTAGGCGCATTTAGATCGATATGTGATAAATTGGCCTGCCAGTTTAAGATGGGTGCATTTGAGTATGCCCAAAGGAGCCCGCAAGTATGCGCAGGACGAAGCCAGTAGCCGCGCCGATGGTGGCGCGGGTCTATCTGCGCGTCAGCACCGACGCGCAGGACTTGGAACGCCAAGAGGCGATCACTACGGCCGCGAAGGCCGCCGGCTACTACGTCGCCGGCATCTACCGTGAGAAGGCATCCGGCGCACGCGCCGACCGGCCTGAGCTGCTGCGCATGATCGGCGACCTACAGCCCGGCGAGGTGGTCATTGCCGAGAAGATCGACCGCATCAGCCGCCTACCTTTGCCCGAGGCCGAGCGCCTGGTGGCCTCGATACAGGCCAAAGGCGCACGCCTGGCCGTCCCTGGCGTGGTCGATCTATCCGACCTGGCGGCCGAGGCCCAGGGCGTCGCCAAGATCGTGCTGGAAGCCGTGCAGATCATGCTTTTTCGCCTGGCCTTGCAGATGGCCCGCGACGACTACGAGGACAGGCGCGAACGCCAGCGCCAAGGCATTGAGTTGGCCCGCCAGGCCGGGCGGTACAAGGGCCGCCGTGCTGATCCGAAGCGCCGCGCCCAAGTTGTCGCGCTGCGCAAGTCCGGCTACAGCATCAACAAGACCGCCGAGCTGGCCGGGTACAGTGCGGCCCAGGTGAAACGGATATGGGCCGAGGTCAGCCAGGCCGAAGCGAAGCAGCACGGCGCGTTCGTGGAGGACGCATTGACGGAAGCCGATGCCCTGGCCGCTGTCGGCCAGGATGAGCGCCAGGAGGAAAGGGCATGAAGAAGCCGAACCAAGACGACGAGCCGTTTTTCATCACCGAGGAGATTGCGGCCGAAATGATCGCCGGCGGCTATGAGTTCGAGCTGCCGCCCATTCCTTGCACCATCCGCCTACGCGACGTGCTGGAGCGCATGACCGATGCTGAGCTAGCATTGCAGCCGGGCGAGATCGCCGACCAGGAGCGTGAACGCTGCCGGCGCAAGCCGTGTTCAACCTCATGATCTGGTCATGGTATTTTTCATGGCACTGAGCCTGATAGTTCTTGCAAATTGTTGTCACTAAAGGGTTTTGTGTGCTTGTTTACAATCGAGTGGGAGTGACGGGCACTGGCTGGCAATGTCTAGCAACGGCAGGCATTTCGGCTGAGGGTAAAAGAACTTTCCGCTAAGCGATAGACTGTATGTAAACACAGTATTGCAAGGACGCGGAACATGCCTCATGTGGCGGCCAGGACGGCCAGCCGGGATCGGGATACTGGTCGTTACCAGAGCCACCGACCCGAGCAAACCCTTCTCTATCAGATCGTTGACGAGTATTACCCGGCATTCGCTGCGCTTATGGCAGAGCAGGGAAAGGAATTGCCGGGCTATGTGCAACGGGAATTTGAAGAATTTCTCCAATGCGGGCGGCTGGAGCATGGCTTTCTACGGGTTCGCTGCGAGTCTTGCCACGCCGAGCACCTGGTCGCTTTCAGCTGTAAGCGTCGCGGTTTCTGCCCGAGCTGTGGGGCGCGGCGGATGGCCGAAAGTGCCGCCTTGCTGGTTGATGAAGTACTGCCTGAACAACCCATGCGTCAGTGGGTGTTGAGCTTCCCGTTTCAGCTGCGTTTCCTGTTTGCCAGCCGGCCCGAGATCATGGGGTGGGTGCTGGGCATCGTTTACCGCGTCATTGCCACGCACCTGGTCAAGAAAGCGGGCCATACCCACCAAGTGGCCAAGACGGGCGCGGTCACCCTGATCCAGCGTTTTGGATCGGCGCTCAATCTGAATGTTCACTTCCACATGCTGTTTCTCGACGGTGTGTATGTCGAGCAATCCCACGGCTCAGCGCGTTTCCGCTGGGTCAAGGCGCCGACCAGCCCAGAGCTCACCCAGCTGACGCACACCATCGCCCACCGGGTGGGTCGCTATCTGGAACGGCAAGGCCTGCTGGAACGGGATGTCGAAAACAGCTATCTGGCCTCGGATGCGGTGGATGACGACCCGATGACACCCCTGCTGGGGCACTCGATCACTTACCGTATCGCTGTCGGTTCACAGGCGGGGCGAAAGGTGTTCACTTTGCAAACTCTGCCGACCAGTGGTGATCCGTTCGGTGACGGGATTGGCAAGGTAGCCGGGTCCAGCCTGCACGCCGGCGTGGCGGCCAGGGCCGATGAACGCAAGAAGCTCGAACGGCTGTGCCGGTACATCAGCCGCCCGGCGGTATCCGAGAAGCGGCTGTCGTTAACACGAGGCGGCAACGTGCGCTACCAGCTCAAGACGCCGTACCGGGACGGCACCACGCACGTCATTTTCGAACCATTGGATTTCATTGCAAGGCTGGCCGCCCTGGTACCGAAGCCCAGAGTCAACCTAACCCGCTTCCACGGGGTGTTCGCACCCAACAGTCGGCACCGGGCGTTGGTCACGCCGGCAAAACGGGGCAGGGGCAACAAGGTCAGGGTGGCTGATGAACCGGCAACACCAGCACAACGGCGAGCGTCGATGACATGGGCGCAACGGCTCAAGCGTGTTTTCAATATCGACATCGAGACCTGCAGCGGCTGCGGCGGCGCCATGAAAGTCATCGCCTGCATTGAAGACCCTATAGTGATCAAGCAGATCCTTGATCACCTGAAGCACAAAGCCGAAACCAGCGGGACCAGGGCGTTACCCGAAAGCCGGGCGCCACCGGCTGAGCTGCTCCTGGGTCTGTTTGACTGACGAGCCTGAAGGCCAACGATACCAATCAAAATGCTGCGTTCACAGCGCCGCGGCAGGGATCCGCCGTGCTGGTTGTCGGAAAAGGAGCCGCTAGTGGGAAAGAGGAGGGTAAATTTTCAGCGTTGCTGGCTCCCCGTCAGCCGGATTGGGTTGCATCGCAGGGGTGTCGAAAGAGTCAACTGCGGTCCAAAGCTGTTGGACTTGGGTGAAAAGGGCGTTTATTCTTCCTATACGTTGTCGGCAGCGGGCCAAAAAGGAATACGTCCATGCCCATCGAGGTGAAACCGGCTGTGAGCGCGGGTTCAAGCATATAGCCCGACAGGCGCGTATCCTTGCCGATCACGACACGATGGCGGTGGTCACCGCGACGAAAGACACGGCCAGCCGCCATGCCGACGCGCAAGGCGGTTTCCGCCGTCATCGCGCCTTCGTTGGCTTTGCCACGAATACCGTCTGTGCCGAAATATTTGCGCACCATAAGGTCGATTATCCTGTCGTCGGGTCGCCCTCAAAGGGGACATGCCTGCTGAACCGCGAATATAGAGAAATATCCCGAATGTGCAGTTAACGAATTCTTGCGGTTTCTTTCAGCGCCGCCAATACCGCCAGCCCGTCGCGCAAGGGGCGCGGCTCGTGTGTGCGGATGAAGTCAGCTCCACCTGCGGCGGCGGCAAGCTCTGCAGCGAGTGTCGCGGCCCCGACATCCCCCGGACCACGGCCTGTGAGCGCGCGCAGAAAGGATTTGCGCGAAACAGACAGAAGCACCGGCAAATCGAAGCGCAGCCGCAATTCATCGAACCGCGCCAGCACCGAGAGCGAGGTTTCGGGAGCAGCCCCCAGAAAAAACCCCATGCCGGGATCAAGGACAAGGCGGTTGCGTTTGATACCGGCACCCGTCAGCGCCGCGATGCGCGCGTCAAAGAACGCCGCAATGTGATCCATGATGTCGCCAGCGGGTGCCTCGCGCCGATCTGCCTGCCCGTCTTGCACCGAATGCATAACGACGAGTTTGGCAGATGATTTCGCCAATTGCGGATAGAACGCAGCGTCTGGAAAACCGCGAATATCATTGAGATAGGCCACACCACGCGACAAGGCATAGGCTTGCGTCGCGGGTTGATAACTGTCGAGCGAGACGGGAATGCCATCTGCCTTGAGCGCGTCCAGCACCGGCGCGATACGCGCGATTTCTGTGTCGGACGAAACAGGCGCGGCGTCGGGATTGCTGGATGCCGGACCGAGGTCGATCACATCTGCCCCCTCGGCCATCAGCTTACGCGCCTGCGCAATGGCTGCGTCTGGCGCCAGATACCGGCCTCCATCGGAGAAACTGTCCGAGGTTATGTTGACGATGCCGAAAATGATGAGCGATTTATTCATGGGGGCTTCTATAATAATAATAATCGAGCATGAGTATCATACGGATGCTCGGGTCGAAAGGGAATCCCCAGGCGAGTAACCTGTTTGCGGTGATCCATTAGCTGCAGGAGCAGAAGAGCATACATCTGGAAGCAAAGCCAGGAAAGCGGCCTATGGAGCTGTGCGGCAGCGCTCAGTAGGCAATTTTTCAAAATATTGTTAAGCCTTTTCTGAGCATGGTATTTTTCATGGTATTACCAATTAGCAGGAAAATAAGCCATTGAATATAAAAGATAAAAATGTCTTGTTTACAATAGAGTGGGAGTGAATTTACGTCCTTTTGGACTTATCGCCAATTATCGAAAATCAGCCATAACACTTTGATTTAAAAAGAAAATAATTGCGAATGCTATCGGTGGCTATCACCGGCCAGCGAAACAGGCTGACGGCGAAACGGACGGTAAGAACCGGAGGTCGGATTAAGACTCTCCCGTTTACTATTGAGACCAAACCGGTCTTTGACGGTAAAAAGCTCCTCTGGAATGCTGATTTCATGCGGCTTTCCGGGCATCAACGGGTCTCCTGGCCCCTGACGGTAAAAGCCGTCACGAAACAGGAGGAAATCCTTGATGCTTACCGACACCGCACTGCGCAATCTCAAGCCTAAGTCCAAGATTTACAAGGTTTTTGATCGCGACGGGATGTACGTGACGGTATCGACCACCGGTACCGTCACCTTCCGCTACGATTACCGTCTGAACGGGCGGCGAGAAACCCTGACCATCGGCCGCTATGGCCCCGCCGGCATTTCACTGGCACTGGCCCGTGAAAAGTTGATCGACGCCAAAAAGGCGGTCGCCGCCGGCCGGTCCCCAGCAATGGAAAAGCAGCGCGAGAAGCGCAGGCTGACCGCTTCCAAGAACTTTGGCGAGGTCGCCCTCAAATGGCTGACGAACGCCCGGATGGCCGACAGCACGCGCGCCATGCGCAAGCACGTGGTCGACCGGGATATCCTGCTGGTGTTCCAGAACCGGCTGCTCAATGAAATCACCGCCGATGACTTGCGGGCCTTGTGCAGCAAGGTGAAGGCGCGCGGGGCACCTGCCACGGCGGTGCATGTCCGCGATATCGTGAAGCAGGTCTATGCCTTCGCCATCCTTCACGGCGAGAAGGTGGACAACCCGGCCAGTGATGTGGCGGCCGCCTCGATCGCGACCTTTGTCCCGAAAGACCGGGCGCTGTCGCCAGCCGAGATCCGGCTGGCGTTCCATCAGTTGGAGTCCATTGCGACCTATCCGACGATCCGTCTGGCGCTGCGCATGGTCCTGCTGACCTTGGTGCGCAAGAGCGAACTGATCGAGGCCACTTGGAGCGAGATCGACTTCGAGAATGCGACCTGGACGATCCCAAAGGAGCGCATGAAGGGGCGCAACCCGCATGTGATCTATCTGTCGCCGCAGGCCATGGACATCCTGGTGGCACTGCACACTTGCGCGGCGGGCTCGAAGTTCGTATTGCCCTCGCGCTACGAGCCCAACCGCTGCATGTCACATGCCACCCTGAATCGCGTTACCCAGCTCATCGTCGAGCGGGCCAAGGCCGCAGGCCTGCCGCTGGAACCGTTCACGGTGCATGACCTGCGCCGCACCGGCTCGACGCTGCTCAACGAGGTGGGCTTCAATGGCGACTGGATCGAGAAGTGCCTGGCACACGAAGAAGGGCGGACCTCGCGTTCGGTCTACAACAAGGCTGAGTACGTCGAGCAGCGGCGTCACATGCTACAGGAGTGGGCGGATATGGTCGATGCATGGATAGACGGGCGGACCCATGTACCGAAGCTGCAGCCGGAGAACATCCCGGTTCCAGTGCTCAGTCCGGCCTTGTGAGGAGGCGGCGTGATGACTTCAACGAGATGTGCAACTGCTGGGCAGGATGTGGTTTACATAAGTTGCAGAAAGATCACTATGAGTGATCTTTTTCGGCTAATGCCAAACTATTACTCCTTGGCTTTGGTTTATAAATCTGATATTTTGAGCACTATGGATGCTCAAAATTCAGGAAAACTGAACCGCTTGCTGGCCGAACTGGGCGATACGCGCCTGGTGTCCAGCCGCTGGCTGCGTGCGCATGGCTATTCGAACAGTCTCGTTGCGCGCTATGTGGGCAGCGGCTGGCTGGTATCACCGGCGCGGGGCGTTTACATGCGCAAAGGTGGGCGGCTGCAGTGGGAGGGCGTGGTCCGCAGCCTGCAGGCTGGAGAGGGGTTGGCTCTGCATATTGGTGGGAGCTTTGCCCTGGCCCTGCAAGGGCACGAGCACTACCTGCGACTCGGCGAGGCTGAGGCGATTACCCTTTATGGACCGGTGAGGCCACCTGGCTGGGTGGGCAAGCTGTCCTTGCCGCAGCGCTTCGAGTACCAGGGCAACGGGCCGCTTGATCTGCCTGCCATCCTGTACACGGATGAGGTGTCCGAAACGGCGTTGACGGCACAGGGACTGGTCTGGCACCGGTTTGGGTCGGGCGCGGAGGCTCTGGTGTGCTCCACGCCCGAGCGGGCCATGCTGGAACTGTGCGACGGTGTATCGGATGCGGCGGGGGTCTACGAGGTTGATGCGTTGATGCAGGCCATGACCACGCTGCGGCCGCAGCGGGTCGGCTTGATGCTGCGCCACTGCCGCAGCATCAAAGCCAAGCGACTGTTTCTGGCCCTGGCTGATCGCCATCGGCATGCGTGGTTGTCGCACGTGCCCTTGGAGGACGTCGATCTGGGCCGGGGCAAGCGCGCGCTGGTACCCGGCGGGCGCCTGCATCCGAGCTACCAGATCACCTTGCCGGGAGACCTCGATGAGCACCTGGCTTGACCACTGGGACCGGCGCTACACGGACCGCGTGCGGCTGCTGGTCGAGATCCTGCCGGTGCTGGCACAGGAGCCGCGCTTCGCGCTCAAGGGCGGCACCGCCATCAACCTGTTCGAGCATGACCTGCCGCGCCTGTCGATAGACATCGACCTGGCGTGGCTGCCGGTGCACGACTATGCCGAGGATGCGAAGCTGATCGCCGAAGCGCTTGCGCGGCTGGCCGATGTGCTGCGTGCCCGGCCTTTGCAATTGCAAGTGCAGACCTCGGCGGGCGAAGGTGGGGCGGTCACCCGGTTGGTAGCCAGCCGCGGCCGCGCACGCGTGCAGATCGAGACGACGCCGGTCATGCGTGGCACGGTGCATCCGGTGCGCCGCATGAGGGTGTGCCCACAGGTGGAGGAGGTGTTCGGCTTTGCCGAGGTGCAAGTGCTGGATTTCGCCGACCTCTATGCCGGCAAACTGGCGGCGGCACTGTCGCGGCAGCATCCGCGCGATCTCTTCGATGTGGGCTTGCTGTTGCAGGACGAGCGGGCGGACGAGGCGCTGTGGCGTACCTTCCTCGTATACCTGACCTGCAGTCCCAAGCCCGCGTGGGAGATACTGGCACCGCGCATGCCTGCGGATTTCGAGGCGATCTTCGAGGTCCATTTCAAGGGCATGACGACCCAGGCCGTCACCGTAGAAGCCTTGCTGGAGAGCCGGGAGCGCCTGCTCGCGCAGGTAGCACGGTGGCTGAATGAGCCGTCATGTGCATTCCTGCGATCCGTGGAGGGTGAACAGCCGGATTTCGACTTGATCGGACTCGCGCATGCGGCGGAACTCCCGGGAGTACGGCGCAAGCTGTACAACCTTGCTCAGCGTACGGCGGCTAAGCGTGCCACAGATCGGCTACGACTTGAAGAGACGATAGTGCGGATTGCCGGTACCAGATGACGTGGGAGGCTGACGTCATGGTTCACGATTTCACGCTGGTCTATGCACTTGACTCAGGCATGGGCTCGCAGGAGGATGTCCTTCGCCGACTGGCGAACAGCGACTGCGCCGATGCCACGGTTGGCTGGGCAAGGCCAGCCTGATTCCCTGTGCAGACAGAAGTTCGGGGAAGCGAGCGCAATAAGAACTAAGGGGGAGTCGGGTGTCTATCGTCAAAGAAGAGTATCGAGTCCTTCCGCCGAGAGGCGAGAAGCTCTGCGATGTAGTCGTGCTCGCACAGGCTTGGAAGAAGTCGCACACCTACATACGCCGGCACAACTGGTATGCCGATGTTCTGGAGCTGGATGCTTCAACCATCGACCTAGAGAACCAACTGGTGCATTGGGCAGCGGAGGTTTGCCATGCCGATTTCCGACCGAAGGACTTGCTGCTCGTTCCGGCGCCCAAGAACGCGCGCTGGTGGTTTCGCCCGACACCCACCATCACCTCGCTCGATCAGTTGCTGGACCTTAACCTCAATACCCTAGGCACCGAGCCGACGTTTGAGGACTGGACACCCAGTGAGTCAGATCAGGCAGAAGGACCTGTTGGGCAACCAGGACAAGAGCAGCCGCGCCTGAAGCTACGACCCCTGGCTCACCTGTCCATTCGTGACCAGACCTTGGCGACGGCGGTAATGATGTGCCTGGCGGAGGCTGTGGAGTCCGCACAAGGCGATACAACGGGCACTGATGTAGCGGCAATGCGGGCAAGTGGCGTGGTGAGCTACGGCAACCGCCTGCACTGCACATGGGCCACCAATGCTGACATCCGGCCTCGAGCTCAGTTTTCCTGGGGCAACAGCAGAACCTATCGCCAATACTTCCAAGACTACCGGACATTCCTCGCGCGTCCTCGTCGCATCTGTGCGGAACTGACGCCTCAGCTGCAGCCACGGCGGGAGTTGTTTGTGGTGTCTCTGGATATTAAGTCGTTCTTTGACCATGTCGACTGCAACGCGTTGCTCGCGGAGCTGAAAATCCTAGAGGGCGAGCACCGGGCGGAACACAGGCTGCCTGACTTGGCAGCGGCAGACTCGGCATTCTGGGAGCGAGCTGCGCGAATCTTCTCCTGGCAGTGGCGATCCGAAGACCAGCCAGAGGCTGAGCTGATTCGCGGCGGAGAGCATCAAGAGCTTGAGCTCGGGTTGCCCCAAGGACTGGTCGCCTCGGGATTCCTTGCGAACGCTTATCTGGTTCGATTCGACCGCGACATGCAGGAGTCTGTGGTCGAAGGTGCTATGGTTGGCGACGACGTCAAGCTGCTGGACTACTGCCGGTATGTCGATGACATGCGTCTCGTTGTCGAGGCCAAGAGCGGGCCTAGCGGACTCGGCCAAGCTGCGGTGTTGGAGCATGTCAAATGCTATGTAAGCTCGGTTCTGAATGCACATTGCGACCGCATCGGCGCGCGGAGGGCGCTCGAGCTGTCGTTGGAAAAGTGCGTGGCTACCTCGTACCGCGCAATTTCAGCGCAGAGCCATGTATCGGCCCTAATGGAGATGCTCAACGCAGAGTTGAGTGGTACCTTCGACCTGGAGTCTCTGGCACAGGCAGCAGGCGGCCTTGACGGGCTGTTGTGGGTGTCTGAGCAGATTGAAAGCGTCGCCGCCCCCAAGCCCTCTCGATTGTCGTTGGCAACGGTCGCTGTGCCCAACACTGACGTGCGAGACGACACCGTGAAGCGGTTCGTCGCGACGCGCATTGCCCAACTGATGCGGCACCGGCTGGCGATGACAGACCTCGAAAGCCCAGCGGGCTCGACCGAGACCATTAGCGACCAAGTGACACAGGGCGTGGTGCTGTCGCATGAGTTTGAGTCAACAGCACGCAAGCTCATCAAATGCTGGGCGGAGAACCCCGCGCTGGCCTTGCTGCTGCGGTGTGGCCTGGACCTATTTCCGCACCCCCGCCTGCTGAGCCCAGTGACCGAAGCGCTCAATATCAAATTGTTCGACGTGGCTACGGACTTGGACACTGACAAGCGCAGGCAAGTGCGCGTGGCGGAGTATGTCCTGGCTGACCTCTTGCGAGCTGGTGCGGTGGAGACTGGCTACCGTGACCCGGAGGAGTACCCGGACGGTGTGGATATTCAGGGCTACCGTGAAGACCTCGGCGGAATCGCACGCCGCGTTTTGATCGAACGAAAGTCGTCGCCCTGGTACCTGCGCCAGCAAGCCCGCCTCTATCTGGCTTCCATCGGTGATGCTTCGCTCGCTAGGGAGGTCGAAGATACCCATGAGGTGAAGGAGTACGCTGCATTGCAACGCGCGACGCTCTTTGAGCCCGTGTGGGGCGATGCACTGAGGAAGGCTATACCCCTGGCTATCGTAGCGCAGCAATTGCAGCCGAATGCACGGCGCTTCGGCGTGTGGTTGTCGGAAGGACTCCGGCGGACGGATGACGAAGGGGTTCAGGGAGCCGTTGTGCGAACCGTAGCGCTGAGCCGTCCGGACTTGTTGATAGCAGCGCTGAACGGGCGGCGGGGATCGAATTGGCGCCAATTTGTTCCTGTCGCGCTGGTTCAAGCCAACAAGAGGCCGCGTAGTACACGAAAGCTGCCGGCGAAGTTAAAGGGCAGCCAATCCCTTCTGCAAATCATCAGCGAATTAAACAATCTTTTCGACCAAGAAAACGCTTTACTCATGCTCGCGGATGCGTTGCTCCGTTACCCCAAGGTCGAGGAGCAGTTGTCCTCAGGGAAGAGCGCCGCTGACATCATGCTCAAATGCAAGGATTGGTCGAAGCTATCGGAGTTGCCGGAGCAGCCTGGCTTCCTGGAAGTGGAGTCAATTGAGGAAGGCGATGCGGCAAACCCCTTGTATGCCAGCCCACCATGGGTGGCGCCTGAGAAGGCTTGGCTCTATGGACTGGGTCGCATCCTGCGTTCGGCCCTTACCGGAGAGTTTGACTTCACGAGCCGTCGCTACCTTGTCACTGAGGAGGTAGGCCGATACAGTGGCCTGCGCAGCACTTGGTTCAAACGTCGTTTCGGCCTCTTGAACTCCGGACGCGGGCTGCTGGACGAGCCAGGACCAGTGTCGCCGTGGCTCTCCAGTCTGCTTTCAACGCTTCTGCAATGGCCGGGAGTTGAGTTCCGCGCAAACGCTGCGTTGGCTGCGGGTGATGTCCGGACCGCTCCCGAATTGCTCGCTCTTATTCAAGCGCGCATCGTGGTGCAGCGTGGATTGTTTGGTCGCCGAAGCAAGACGCCGATGTATGTGGTGCCTGTCGATGACCATGAGACCTTGCAGGACCGGCCACTGCGTGTGGCCATTGTTCAGCCAATGCGCCCGCAGCGACAAGAGTTTGATGACAAAGACCCGACGCACTGGACGCCGGGAACTTTGGCCGAGCATCGCTGCCACCTGGCCGAGATTTGCAGGCTAACCCATCAGAAGCTCAAGACCTGGGCATCGGCAAAGTCTACGACGGCGCCTGAAAAGATCGATGCCCCGGTGGTCGACGTCATTCTATTTCCTGAACTGGCCGTGCATCCGGAGCACGTCTTCCTGTTGAGACGGCTTTCAGACAAGGTACAAGCCAACATCTTCACCGGCTTGACGTTCCTTCACTCGCACAAAGCGGGCGGCACTGTCAATCAAGGCCTATGGCTGATTCGAACCGAGTCTCCAGCGCACGGTCGGGCTTTCCAGTACGTCTGGCAGGGTAAGCTGCATCCCATGAAGGACGAAGTGAGGATGGGAGTGAAAGGGCATCGGCCGCATGTGACCGTGGTTGAGCTGCCGATTGGTGCCAAGTCACGCACTCGCATCGCGGCGGCCATTTGCTACGACGCCACAGACTTGGATCTCGTAGCCGACCTTCGCGATAAGTCGGACATGTTTTTGGTCGCAGCGCTGAATCAAGACGTTCAGACATTCGACAACATGGTGGCGGCGCTGCACTTCCACATGTACCAGCCGGTGATCCTCGCTAATTCGGGTGAATTCGGCGGCTCGACAGCTCAGGTGCCTCTACCGAAGCACGAGCGCCTCATTGCTCATGTGCATGGAAATCAGCAAGTCGCTGTCAGCGTGTTTGAAGTCGACCCTTCTCTCTTCAAATCCACATCCGCAGCTAAGGCTCCGAAGACCCTAAAGGCACCGCCGGCTGGATACAAAGGACGATCCTAAGGGACGACCCTAATGACTACCCTTCGACGAGTGAAAACAGAGGAAGGAGGAGTCCTATGCCGACGGGCACGGAGTCAACAGCCCTCTACCGGCAGGTCGTAGGTGCCGTGGCCCACGAGCAGCAGGGCATCGCATTGCACAAGCCGAGACAGCAGCTAGTCGATCGCCGCGCGGCTTCCTGTGTGCGGCAGTCCCTTGGAAACCAAGGTCGCCCTCTAGAAAGCAACCAATCTCAATGAGTATCCTTTTAAACGAAATTTTTTCATGATAGAATCACAATAAGCGAAACTATATATTGGACGTCGAATGAGCAAGCCGCCTTTAGACACAATTCCCGATCTCTTGCAGTGCAGCTTACCGCGCGAGCTGGTGATGGCTGTCGAGGAAGCCTTGAGCGTTGGTGCCCAGCGTGCGCACGCTGCATCCAAGGGCATGGACGAGGGCCACTTGCCTCATGTGGTTGGCCAACTACGGCATTTCCATATGAACGAGGCGTTTCACCGAGCGCTCGCGATGGGGGAGGCTTCGCCGACTCCGATTCGCGGTAACGGCATCGTTACCGGTCGGGCAGGAGTTTTCACACTAGCCAGGTTCAACATTCCGGACGGTTTCTGGATCAACGGTCGACGTAGCCACACTCGCCGCCAGATGTCATTTGCCAACAAGGCTATCGAGCCGTTGGTACAGCCAGAATTGTTCGATCAATACACTGCGCCTTCCGATGCGGTCGCGTTTTTTGTGGCGTGCTTCTCAGGCTCTCTGCATATCCAGCCAGACGCGCCGATGTCGATACAGATCGCTGTGCCTGACCGCGAGATGCGGGGCTGGTTGTTTAAGGAGCCGCTGAATGCTTTTCTGCAGCGGTACGAGCAAAAGCCCGCAGCGCAAGACGATTTGGCCAAGCCCAAGCTCAAGAAAATCAAGAAGCAGGGCAACGATGGCGGCGTGTCATGAGCCGCGGCGGTATTCAAGGCTTTAAGAGTGAGCGCCTCAGCCAGATCCTTGCTGCGAGGCGTTTAAGCCAAGCGCAATTGGCCTCGCTGGTCGGCGTGTCACCTGCGACGGTCAGCAAGTGGCGTTCGGGCAATCAGGCGCCCGAACGTGAAGCCCTTGAACGCCTTGCCGGCGTGGTCAACGTCACCCCCGAATGGTTCACGCGGGCGCCCTCCACCAAGGTGTCGCCGCCGCTGTTTCGCAGCAACGCTTCCGCTCATGTGGCGGCACGTGCAATGCTGGAAGCGCGCATGGAGTGGGCGCAGGACGTCGCTCTCGCATTAGCGGAGTTCGTGGATTATCCGGTGCTGAATTTGCCGACCCGGCAGTTCAAGGAGCCTGATGAGATCACACCTGATGAGATTGAACTGGCGGCGAGCGAATGCCGCGATCTTTGGCGTATCGGCCGTATGGCTGTGCCGGATTTGGCGCTGGCTATTGAAGGCGCGGGTGTGGTGCTGATCCGCGAAGAGACTGGCATTTCTCAGATCGAAGGCCTGTCGGCATGGAGCGAGGCGCTGGGACGCCCGCTGGTTTTGCTCTCGGCTGACAAGGATAACGGCTATAGAAGCCGCTTCGACTTGGCGCACGAGCTTGGCCACCTGATCCTTCATCGGTTCATTCCGCGACCGACCGAGCGCGATCGTCATAAACAACTGGAACAACAAGCTCATCGCTTTGCGGGCGCATTCCTGCTTCCTGCGGAAACGTTCGCGAGTGAGGTACGTACGCCGGTGACGCTAGACGATCTTCTCTTGCTTAAACGCAGATGGGGTGTTTCCGTCGCTGCGATCGTGATGCGTTTGCGTGCGTTGAAGATTCTCGATGAAGAGGCGGCGCAGTCACTTTTCAAACGACGGTCCGCTCGTTGGGGCGCCAAGTCCGAACCGGGCGATGGCGATAGGTCGCCGGAGCAGCCGCGCCTCCTACGTCGAACGATCGATCTTCTTGTCGAGGAGAACGTGATGCCCCTCGACTCGATCCCCAGGCACATTGGCTTGGCAGCCTATGACATTGAGATGCTAGCGGGCTTACCGGAAGGGTATTTTCAGGGCAAGCCCAAGATTGTGCAGCTGGCTCGTTTGCGTTCAGTGCCCAGCGCAGATGCGCCTGTTGCCATGGAAGGCAATGTCATACCGTTTAGATTTACGCCGAAGCGGTGATTGGCGTGCCCATGGAGGTCAGAGAACCGATGAATGGTCTTAACGTAGTCATTGAGGCACTCCTTGATGGCGTCGACCTCGGTTTCGGGAAACTGCCACGGGTGGTGGCGGTGGACTCCGTTCATCTGTGCAGCAACCACGAAATTACAGGCGCTGGTCTGGCAAAACAAGAGGATGTGACAGCATATGGCACGACAGCTGCAGCTCAATTTCACACCGCTTCGGGTTCACGGTGATGCCATTCTGAATCGAACCGGGAATTGCGGAGGCTGTTTGATTAAAGTAAAACAGGTTCCGCAGCGGGTGCTGCAAGTTGACGATAATACCTTTCTTCGGCTTCTGCCGGCGGGATGTCGCCGATCGATTCCAGCAGGCGTTGATGGTTGAACCAGGACACCCATTCCAGGGTGGCCAGTTCCACGGCAGCCTTGGTTTTCCAGGGCGCCCGGCGGTGAATCACTTCGGTTTTGTACAAACCGTTGATCGTCTCGGCCAGCGCATTGTCATAAGCGCTGCCCGTACTGCCGACTGACGGGTTGATGCCGGCCTCACTGAGCCGGTCTGAATAGCGAATGGATACGTATTGGGCGCCCCTGTCGGAATGATGAATGAGTCCGTCGGATTGCGCTGGCCTACGGTCATAGATGGCCTGCTCCAACGCATCTAGAACAAAGTCCGTCGTCATGCTGCTGGAGGCCCTCCAGCCGACGATCCGCTTGGCGTAGGCGTCGATGATGAAGGCGACATACAACCATCCCTGCCAAGTCGAACAATAGGTGAAATCCGCTACCCACAAGCGATTCGGGCGGTCCGCCTCGAAGTGGCGCTTGACCCGATCTCTCGGGCAGGCCGCGACACTATCTGGCACCGTGGTACGCACACGTTTGCCACGTCTGACACCCTCAATACCAAGGCGACGCATCAGGCGCTCAACCGTGCAGCGAGCCGCCGTCACGCCTTCCCGATTCAGCTGCTTCCAGACCTTGCGAGCCCCATAGACCTTGAAATTCTGCTCCCACACACGCTGGACATCCACCATGAGTTGTTCATCCCTCTTGGCCCGCAGGCTTCTCAGTTCAGGATTACGGCATCGGGCGGCATGTCGCCAGTAGGCTGACGGGGCGACCTGCAACACCTTGCAGATCGGCTCGACCCCATAC
>JACCES010000007.1 GCA_013416455.1 Alcaligenaceae bacterium
AGCAGGCTATCCGGCGCGGCTCCTTCAGCAGTGTGCGACAGTTGATTGCCGACATCGAACGTTACGTTGAACAGTACAACCAGCACAACCGTCCATTCGTCTGGACGGCAACCGCCGATTCCATCCTTCAGAAAGTGGCTCGGTTATGCAAAGTTATTTCTGGGACGAGACACTAGGGCGCCGATTTTTCAAGTTCCGCTTTCAGCGTGTGTGCATAGGCGGCCCTGGCGGTCTTGAAAATGGTCAGGTGCCGTTCAATCTTGGCAATTTCCTCGTCCACTACGCGCAGATTGATGATTTGCGCGCGTGCGTGCTCGGTCAACTGGCCCAGCTCGTACTTGCGATTGTCGATAGTGATGGTTTGTGGTTCGGCCATTGCGGCATCTCCTTGTAATGAGAAATAAGCGGGCTGCGCGCCGAAGCGGCGCCAGGGACAGGGATGTGCCGTCAGGACAGGCCGGAAAAGCCGATGATGTCGCTTTCAAAAAGGAAAGCGGGATCTTTGCCGGCGGGTTTGGCCGCCAGGTCAGGATATTTCCCGGCCAGCGGACCCTGACGGAAATTGGCCCACGACAGCAGGTGGGCATAGACCAGGGGCAAAGCGCCTGTGTTGCGCAAGCTGACGAAGTCGGCCTCGGGCAGCTGATTGAGCTTTTTTTCGTCGACGACTTTCAGGCCCTTGACCACATTGGTCAGCTTGCCGTCCTTGTTGACCTGTATCGTGCGCTCCACCAGCAGACCCAGCGCGTCGATGGCCGCCACCAGGGCTTGCGTGGCGGGTACCGCCTTCTGGATGCTTTCCAGCAACGCCAGGCGGCGTTGCGCATGCTGGGTCAGCCCGCCGGCCGGGGTAAAGACAGGATGGCCGTTGGCATCCTGGAAATGGGGCGCATCGGGGTCGAACAGGACAAGGTAGCGATTCTTGCCTTGTGCCGGCGACGCCGCGGGCTGATCGGTCTGGCCCAGCATGAAGGGATAGCGCCGGATATGGGCGGGTATATAAATACCCTGCCAGCGGCCCTGGTCGTCTACATAGGCATTTTTTCCATCCTCCAGGCCCAGCAGGGCGCAGGGCAGGCCGGACTGGTTATCGGGAAAGACAATGGGGTATTCGCGGGCGATGTCGGCCATTTCATCAAAGACGATGGGCGCCAGCACCTCGCCGCGGGCGTAGGAGTAATCATTGGTTTCAAAGACCCTGAGCCCGCCGTGCTGGGCGGGCTTCAGGGCTTCCTTGCGCTTGAACATCGTGATGTCTCCAAGAAGAAACAAGGGGAGCCGAAGCTCCCCTTGCTGTTACTGCGGTACTAGCAGTGTACTACCTGATAACCGGTAGAAGAGGAGCCGGAGCCCCATCTATTGTTATCCGATCACCATAAGTAGATCACATGTAGATGATGCTGAAGTCGGCGACGAAGTCTGCTTGACCAGCCAAACCAACCAGAGTGATCGCTCCATCGAATTGACCATCCGCTGCAGTGATAACCAAGTCAAGACCATCATCCGCAAACGCCAGGTTTGCAGCACCTGTGATGTTGGCAAATGCCGAGAAGTCGAGCGCATCCCGAACCGCAGCAATCGGACTGTCGTCGAAGTTGTCAATCACGACAGTACCGACATCTTCACCAACGAACTTGAACACTTCGCGATGGCTATCTATGACATTGTAGTCTTGAGCCGTGAAGTTGACGATTCCGGTTGCGCCGATCTCGTAGGTGACGAAGTCATCGTATTCAGCAGCCGAAGCGTCGACCGTCAGCAGTGTGGCCACACCCGACACGTCAAGCGTTGTGAAGCTCGACAGGTCGCCTTCCAGAGTGATGTCGGCCGTATCGGACGCGACCTCGATCGTTTCGAGCGAGCTGTTACCGATCGTGTCTCCCTGAACGTCAAGGTCAACGTGATCGACGGCAGTCACGGTCACCGTCACTGCGCCGGTATTATCGAGATCGATCCAGGCATCGTCACCGGCTGTGACAACGAGGTCAAAGTTCCCGCTGACGTCTGTGAGCTCAACGTCTGCGTCCTCACCTGCGTCGACCGTGATGGTTTCAAGACCGTCAAAGCCTTCGCCTGCGATGAATTCTTGGCCGTCATCCCGAAGGTCGACCCGCTCGGTTATCACCCTATTGCCTGCGTTGACAACCTGGATCCAATCAGCCGACGCTTCATTATCACCGGTAATGGTGACAAGCTTCTCAGCAGTCGCATCGCCTTCCCATACTGCCGAATAACCCGGAACAAGAGTGTTTATTGCGTTTATGATCTTTTGAGCAACTGCCGTACTCGTGTTGTTGGCGTAAGGCGCTTCAGCTCCAGAGATATCAACGTTCAAAAGCCCATAGCCCGGGAAGCTGAATACATAGCTACCTGTGTTGACAAGGGCGCCCGCCGCAATCGTGAAGGCTTGCACCGGCTGTACGCCGGGCTGACCAGCCGTCCCACGCATTTCAAGGGTAGCGTCACTGCTGGCACTGACATTGACCGTGGTCAGCGAGTCGAAGTTGTCGGCATCAGCCACCAACTCGACATCCGCATTGCTTGTGTAGCCGTCTGCGGTAGTTGTGCCTGCCACGACGTCAACCGAGACCAGGTTCGGTGCATTGTCAATGTAGACGTCAGCATCATCACCGGCGGCTACGTTGACGGACGTCACGCCGACATTCGACAAC
This sequence comes from Alcaligenaceae bacterium, assembly GCA_013416455.1. Classification (GTDB taxonomy): domain Bacteria; phylum Pseudomonadota; class Gammaproteobacteria; order Burkholderiales; family Burkholderiaceae_B; genus Yanghanlia. Next base: position 2,673 of record JACCES010000007.1, read on the forward strand.
GATACATCGGCGTCAAGATTATTAATTCCCGAGACCGCATCGGCTGCGAGGCCCGCCTGAACGTCGAGGGCGAACTCGCCGGAAATATCTTGCATAACGACGTCAGCGTCGTAGGCAGCAACCACATTCACTTCAGTCAGCGAAGCCAAAGTGGAACCGTCGGGGTTCGTGTTGCCTTCTACGGAAAGATCCACATCGCCAGCAGTTGACGTGACATTAACGGTTTCCAGTGCGTCGAGGCTATCTTCGTCGTCGAAAGTGGTGTCGATCACGACAGATGCATCGTCTCCAGCTGCCACAGCAAGCGAGACAAGCGTTGCCGCATTGTAAACGCCAATGTCAGCCTCGCCACCTGCGTTGACTGTGACGTCGGTGAGATTGCCGACCTCTCCATCGAGTTCGAAAGATGCATCGTCACCCGTAATGACGCCAAGAGTCTCGAAACCGCCCCTGATCGCGCCATCGATCTCGAAATCCCACGTGGAGTCGATCGTGAGGTTTGCGGCAGAGTTGAGGATGGTGAAATCGCTCACACCGGAATCTTCAACGTCATGGAACAACAAGGTCTCGATATCGTCGAGGCCATCAAGATCCAGCGTTGCGTCGTCAGCCAGGGTGATGCGGTCACGGAAGATCAGGGCACCAGTGTTCATGCCGGTGACGGTGTTCGTGACGAAGTCGAGGTTGCTGACGTCGTCGTCGTTTTCGACGTCGGTCAGGATCAACTGGTTGGTTCCGCCACCGAAATCGACGTTCAGGCCGTTGTCCGTGACAAAGTTGTCCCCATGGATGGCGAGCGTGTCGTCACCTTCGCCGGTGACAGCGTTCTCGAGCGTAACGCTGCCGGAGATGTCAAGATTGAGGTCGCCGCTATAGTCTGCGCTGTTCAGACTGACCAGGTTTACGAAATCGGTTGAAGTTGTCAGCTGGAGTACACCGGAGCCTGTGATATTCAGGTTTTCGACGCGCTGGGCATCGCGGCTGAGGTTCAGGTACACGCCATTGGATACGTCCAGATTGAGCGTGTTGATGCCTGCGCTCGCGGCAATAACGTCCACGCGCAGATTCACGGAATTTGAAGCGCTCCCCACCTGGCTGGCGACGACATTCTGTACCTCGACGGCACTAACGCTGGTGTCGTAGCTGACGGCGGTATTGCCACGCACATTGGTCAGGGCGATGGTCGGTGCTGCGCCTGCTGCGTCGACGTTGACGTTATAAAGATCAAGGTAGCCGCGCGAATTGAGGTTCTGCAGCACTTCGTAGCCATTGGCACGGGCAAGGTCCAGGGCGCCAACAGCGCCGTCGGCGGCGACAGTCAGGTTGTATTGCTCAATATTGGCAATTTCGGGATTCTCAGCGTCGAACGCGCCACTGAAGCCATTAAGGCTAGCGTTGAGTACGTCGTAACCTTCGCCGCCATCCAGCTTGTCAATGCCTTGCAATGTCTGCTCGCTGACCGGCAGCTCGCCAGCCCTGCTCAGAGGGGCATTGAAAACATCGTCGCCGTCTGTACCGGGGAGGTCATCCACACCCGTAGTGAGCGTGAAGGTGCGACGTCGCGTAAGGGTTTGATTTTTAATTGCTTATATCGTCCCGCGTCCTTTCTGTCAGCGTTACCGCTGACAGAGTACGGGCTTTCGCGAAGGCGTTGCGGGCGTGGTCTGTAGCCCGGACCTGGGTGCGTCATACCTGTCAGCATGTCAGCGTCTGGCAACCGGCTCAATCGAGCAGCCCTTCAGGCAACCGGTGCACCACCGTAGCGATACTGGCGTCCGCCTTGAAGAAAGCCTTTTGCCTAGAATCTAAAAAGAAGCCTTGCTGATCGGCAGGGCGAGAATCAGAATCAAGCGAACAAGCCGGTAGCATTCACCGTGGCATTGGCATGCATGCGCTTGCGGGCTTCAGTGAGATGCAGGTATACGGCTGTCGTTTTCAGCTGCGTATGCGCCAAAGCTTGCTGTACGTCGACAATGTCCGCCCCATTGTCGAGCATCATCGAGGCAAAAGTATGGCGCAGGTCATGCATGCGCAAGCCCGGCAAGCCTGCCGATTGGCACGCCGTGACCCAGGCTGCTCTGCATGAGACGAACGGCTTGGCTGTCTTGGGGTTCGGAAACACCCAGGGGCCTTCTGCGTTCAAATGCAACGTGGAAAGCAGGTCCTGCACGCTGCCCGCCAGGTGAATGACAAATCCCTTTTTGGCCTTGTCTTCCGACTCTGGCACTGTCAAAGTGCCACGGGTAGCATCGAACCAGGACCAACGCATTCCGAGCACATTATCACGGCGTAAGCCGGTAGAAGCCATGACTCGGATGATATCGCTCAGACTGCCGTTGTGCGACTCATTGGCAGCCCGCAACAATCGCTGTAACTGTTGACTGGTAAGGAATCGGCCTTTCACTTTGCGAACCGTGGTCAGCTTCAGTGCATGTGTGGGGTTCTCTTTCAAGTTGATGCGCTTATCCCGGATGGCTGCATTGCAAATATGTCGCAGGAGTATCAGAACACGCTTGACCGTTCCCTCCGACAGCGTTTCCCCCGCTCGCGCCGCCCAGCGCCCGTTGGCAATAGGCTTATTGCGCAGGTGGGTGTGGAATGCAATAACGTCCTGGCCATCGACATCGTTCAAACGTCTGTGCCCGAAGGCCTCTTGGATGTGATTGCGATACAGTGAGGCATGTGTTTCGTAGGATCGGCTTTCATTTTTGATCTGTGGCAGAAAGGAATCGAAGAAATATTGGTCAAAACTGGGGCACGATGAACGACGGAGCACACTTTTATCACCGCGTATCTCGGCTATTTCCTGCAATCGGGTCTTCGCTAACGCCCGGGCCGCATTACATGAAAGGGACTCAACCGAAGCCAGCTTCTCCTGCCGCTGTTTGCCATGGGCGTCGCGGTATACGATGGAATAGGTCATTGTTCCTTTCGAAGTGATTACGACAGCAAAGCCCTTTTGCTCTTGGTAAAAAACCGTCAATTTAGCGGCGGCTCCAGTGTCAATGGATTTCAAGGCTGTTTCAGTTATATGCAGCTTCATTTTAAAGCGTCCTAAACCGCACAAATCAGCCGGGGCGGCTGACAGAATACAACTGCTTCCATCGGGCTGAGTGGTGCGGGCACTCGACCTTGTTTTTCTAGGGAAGCTCTGAACAAGTCACCGCGCCGCATGCATCTGTGGATTCGGGCGGTCTGCCGCGTTGCAAATGCTCGCGATAGCGACGGCTATCACTGCGCTTTGCGCCTCGCATCCCATCCCGACCCACAGTGCCTGCTTTCCGCTCGACTTGTTCAGAGCTTCCCTAGCGATGCAGTCCGAAATCCAAAATTCTACGCAAGCAAAATTTCTCTCATCCGGATTTTGAGCTGTAAAAAATCGCTCAAAAACGAGGTGGTCAGAGTGAAACAATCAAACAATCAATATGTTGTGATTCAAAGTCTGAAGTCGTGAGGTGTCTTTAACCCTGAAGTGAAGACGGCCCATCAAGCAGGCGCCGCCGGTAGCTTCGCGGCGTCAATGTGTGTCCGGTCCGTACCAATGCCAGAAGGGCCACCTTGCAAGGTGCTTCGCGCAATGCCGGCCAGCAGCCCCCGCGCTTGACCCATGAGATCGCAGTGCGACTCATTGGTCACAAAAGACGATAGCGACAGCTCATCCGCCCAAAGACGGCTCGACCAGGTGTTCATTCGGTGAACCGCCTTGCAGCGCTCGCCGGCAGGCGGGTAAGAGGGGATTACGATGGGATTCAAGTCTTGTCGCGAACCCCGCGCCGTATGTGCGCGTGAATGTAAACGGGCGACCTTCGTGTAACTTTTTGAACGGTGACTCGGTTGGTCCGCCGCCACGCCGGCTGCCCCGCGCGCGTGCGGCAGCCGGCGAACATATTTAGTCAATGCTTGCAATTGTCATTATTTTCCGCCTCGGTCGCCTGTCGCAATTTCCCTGATTCGGACACGTTTCGGGTTATCCCTGAGACGAGGACTTCCTACACTGGCTTGGGCGAATGTCGTATCGATGTTCCCTACTCAAGTATGACTTGAAAGGAGATTCCGATGGCTGTGAAGTTTTTTGATGAGCAATGGTATCTGGCGCGAAATCCGGACGTTGCCGAAGCCATATCCGACGGCAGCATGACCGCTGAAGAGCATTTCGAGCAGTTCGGCAATGATGAGGGCCGCTCGCCTTCGCCGCTGTTCGACGCCGAATATTACCTGGAGCACAATCCCGACGTGCGGCCGGCTGTGGATTTCGGCCTGATCACCGCGTATGAGCACTTCGCACAGCATGGCCATGTAGAAGGTCGTGTAGCCAGCCCGTATTTCAACCCCTCCAACTATCTTGATGAGAACCCCGATGTCGCCGAAATTGTCGACAGCGGCGGCATGTCGGCGTACGAACACTATCAGGACTACGGCATGGATGAGGGCCGTGCGCCCCTGGCGTCCTTCGATGCTAATCATTACCTGCTTGCCAATCCCGATGTCGCCGAAGCCGTGGAAGCCGGCCATATCTCGGCGGCGACGCATTTTCTCACCCATGGCGTCAGTGAGAACCGGCCCCTGAGCCCGGTCATTTCCCTGGCCGCCTACCTGGCGCTGAATGCTGACGTGGCCGCTGCCGTCGAGGCGGGGGAGACCACGGCCCTGGGGCATCTGCTTGCCCACGGGCTGGAAGAGGGCCGCAACCTTGGCAACGGTATTTCCGCCGTGCAGTTTGGAAATGATCCCGTCTACCAGGAAGCCCTGGCGGCCGGTGACACTGATGCCGTGCTGGCCCGCATGAGCGAGGTCGCACCCTTCCTGCCCGCTTTCAGCGCGCCCGAGGATTTCGAGCTGCCGGCTGACTGGCCGATTCCGCAGGACTTCGTGCCACCCGAAGGCGTGCTGCTGCGCGTGCCCGAAGGTTGGGTGCCTGAAGAGCCGGTCATGCTGCCCGAATATTTCGAACAGCCTTTCGCCGCTGAGGTTTCGCCCGAGGGCGTTCTGTCCTTCGGCCCGGAAGTGAGCGGTGAAATTCGCGTCATCAACCTCGATGGCCAGGCCGCCTTCACGCAGGGCGGCTTCATTGCCGCCCAGACTTTGCCCATGGACGGTTCGGGAGCCGTCCATTTGACGGCGGAACAGGAACTGGCCGGCCTGTACAGCGATATCGGCGCGCTCACTGTGACGGGTGAAGGCGCTGTGCTTGCCGAAGGCACCGCCGAGGCCGACACCATCGACGCATCGGAATGGAATGTAGCCAATCTGACCATCGATGCCGGCGAGGGCGATGACATCATCACGGTCGCCGATACCCAGACCGCCGTGGGCGGCGAAGGGGCGGATACCTTCGTGATTTCAGCCACCGCCGGCGTTGCGTCGGTCATCACCATCAGCGATTACGACATCGAGCAGGGCGACATCATCGATCTCAGCCAGGTCGAAGGCTTCGATATCTTCGCCATGGAGGTGCGCGGAGCCGAGCATGACGGCACGGAATGGCAATCGGGCGAGGGCTACGCCGGTGACAGCGTAGGTATCTGGTTCAGCGACGACGACGCCAATGTCGAAGTGACGGGAGCCCGCTACGACACCATGAAATTCGCATTGCCTGAAATTCCCGGCCTCGAAGGCTATGACACTATGCAGCTGAACATTTCCGACGGCGGCGTGCTGCGTGCCGGGGATGAGGCCGGCGAAATCCTGCGCGGCGGCGATGGTGGCCAGTTCCTGATAGGCGGCGAGGAGGCCGACATCCTTTCGGGCGGTGGCGGACGCGACTTCTTCGTGCTGTCGAACGAGGCCAGCTCCCGCCTGGCCACCATGGACCACATCGTCGACCTGGACATCGGCGAGGACGCGCTGGTCGGCCATACAGCGATCCACGCGGGTGCCTTCGTCGATGGTGGCAGCCTGATCAATCTGGATGAGGCCACCATTTCCAATGCGCTGAACGCCCAGAACTTTGCCGCGAACGCCGGCGCCTATTTCACCGTGGGCGAGGGCGAGGATACACGAAGCTTCGTCGTCCTGAATGACGGCAATGCCGGCTTCAATGCCCAGGCCGACACGATCGTGGAAATCACCGGCGCGAGTGGCGATCTGTCCGCCCTGTCGGTGATCGGCGTGCCCGACATCGACGCACCGGGTCTGGAAATGTTCAATGAAATGATGGCGGCTTGATCCCACCCCCCTTCCCGAGCCGACTCCCGGGAAGGGGATTCCTCATAATCATCGGTCTCGGCCCCGGCTGCTGGAACAGGCATCATGCCTGTACGGCCGCCGGGGCTTTCTTCGTCTCTTGTCGCCGCTTGGCGTGACGCCAGCGCCTCCAAACTAAGGGAAAACTATAGGATCCCTCTGTTTCGCTATTTATTGACGCAAATTAAAGACAACGGTAAGGTTGCTTTTGTTACTTATGTAACTGTCAATCACATGTCGTCACCTCCGCGTGACATGTGGCGATGTGATGGGCGCCGCAAGCTGATCGATCTTTCTTTTTCGGAGCACATTTATGGCGACGCTGGACTTGTTCAATGAAAGTTTCTACCTGGCAATGAACCCTGACGTGCGGGCAGCCGTTGAGCGCGGGGACATCGATGCCCGCAGCCATTTCAACCAGTGGGGCCGGGCCGAAGGCCGAGTCGCCAGCCCACTGTTCAATCCTGTCGAATACCTGGATCAAAATCCCGATGTGAAGGCGGCCGTTGACGAGGGCCTGCTCACCGCCTACGACCACTTCCAGACCTACGGCATCAAAGAAGGCAGGGCGCCGTTCGAAGGTTTCGATGTGGGCTATTACCTGGACCAGAATCCCGATGTGGCGACAGCCGTTGACGAGGGCCGGACCACCGCAACCGAACATTTCCTGCTTTTTGGTTCGAACGAAATTCGCAACTTCAATCCTGAAATCGACCTGCAGGCCTATCTGGATGCCAACGCCGACGTTGCCGCCGCTTTCGCGGCCGGCCAGATTTCACTGGTGCAGCATTTCATTCAGGATGTCATTTTCAACCTGCCCGACATCGACTGGGGCGTTGTCGATCCCGACCCCTCCGGCGAATTGCCAGACTGGGGTGATTTCTCCGATATCTTCGGCCAGGTGGACTGGGCCGCCGTCGAGCAGGATGCCGCGCTTGCCCAGGCCTACGCCGACGGTAACTGGGCTCTGGCCTACCAGCGCCTGATCGAGCTCATTCCAAACTGGAATTCGATCTTCGAGACCGCGGACTGGGATTCGATCTGGTCCAATCTGGACGGTCTGGACCAATTCCTGCCCGGCTGGCTGGGCAGCGGCTTCATGCAGCAGCTGGTCGACCTTCAAAACACCATCCTGCAGTCCGGCTTGCTCGACCCGGCCAATCTGAATCCCGATGGCAGCGGCCTTCTGGACCCCAGCGACCTGGTGGACTTGATCTGGAATGAATTCTACGGCGTCAGTCCCTATGATCTGATCGGCAACATGCCGATGCCGCCCGACCTCATGGGGTAAATAAGTTGCCCGGGCCGCCACCGGTTTGTACGGCCGGCTGCTGCCCGGCTTTGGAGCGAACAGAGGGCAGGCCACGTTTTCAGGCGTCAGGTTGTTTCTTCCATTGGAGCAGCTCAAGTCATCTGGAAAAACGTGGTCTGTCCTTCTTTTTTGTCGCAGGGCCGCCCCCAAGACAAAAAGTGCCCCCTTGGGGGGCAGCAAGCAGGCGCGGCCTGCGCGGCGTGGGGGCATTTTTGTTTCAGCTCAAATTTTTTGTGTGACAAATTAACGTGTTACCCTGGGTTCGGGCACGCTTCCTGTTGGGACGTGCTTTTTCGTTCCACCGACAAAAGGGGTGCCGCGTGACTTTTCTGCTGGCTAGCATTCACCTTCGTCATGGCGGGCCGTCGCGGTTTGCGGCCACCGTCCGCCTTGTTTTCTTCACTTTCCTGCTTTTTGCGCTGTTCATCGCCGCGCCGGCTCAGGGCCAGGGCCAGGGGCAGACCCAGGCCGGCGCCGCGGCCGGCGAACCGTCTTCCGCCGGGGTTTCCTACGGAGCCCTGGCGGATGTTCTGGAAGATCCCGCTGCGCGGGACCGGCTGGTTGAACAGTTGCGGGAGCTTTCCCAGGCGCAGGGCGGCGCCACGGCGGATGCGGCGGGCGCACCCGGCGCCGCATCCGCCCGGCCGGCGGCCTCCCGCGATGGGGATGGGCGGGCAGCCGAAGGGCCCGTGCTGTCGCAGCGCCTGGGCCATGCTCTTCAGGCCGTGACGGCGCAATTGGGCGCCGATGTTGAAAACACCGTCGATGCATTCAGCAATCTGGGCACCAGCGACGGGCTGACGGAAGGGATGCTCGATGCCTGGCTGCCCGCATTGCGGCTGCTGGCGCTGGTGATTGCGGTCACCCTGGTGGCCTATGCCGTTCTGCGCGCGGTCGCCGGCCTGCTTTTCGGCCGCCTGAACACCTGGATACGCCGCGAGCCGACCGTGACCGGTGGCAGCGCGGCGGAGTCGCCCTCTGGGCGCTTCCAGGGGCGCAGGGCCGGCCACCGTTTCGGCCGGCTCACGCTCAGCCGCAAGCTGCTGGGTGTGCTGTTGGCGCTGTTCGTTGATCTGGGCGCCACCTTGCTTGCCGCGCTCATCGGCTATGTCGCGGCGGCCGCCTTGTCCGACCGCGATGCGTCCAGCGCCCTGTTCGCCTTTCAGTTCCTGACGGCCTTTGTGTTGATCGAGGCCGCGAAATCGGTATCGAGAGCGGTGTTTGCGACGCGCTATGAGCATTTGCGCCTGCTGCCCATGGAGCCGGCGACCGCCGCCTACTGGAACCGTTGGATCACTTTGCTGATGGCGCTGACGGGATACTGCCTGCTGGTGGTCGTGCCGGTCGGGCAGGCGGTGTTCGAGCCGTCCATCGCCCGCCTGATCGGTCTCGTCATCATGCTGTGCGTCTATATCACGGGGGTGCGGGTGGTCTGGAGCCAGAAGGCGACGGTGCGGGCCAGCCTCACGGAGCGAGCCCACAAAACCGATACGGCCGTATTCGGCACCTTGTTGCGCGCGCTGGCGCGAACCTGGCATTGGCTGGCCCTGGCGTATTTCACTGTGCTGCTCGTGGCAAGCCAGGCGGCCCAGGCTGAGGCGCTGGCTTTCATGGTGGCGGCGACCGTGCAGTCGCTGGTCGCGGTCGTGGCCGGGGCCCTGCTGGCGGCGGGCCTGACACGGCTCGAGTCCCGGCACATGATGCTGCCGGAATCGTGGAACCGCAACTTCCCTCTGCTGGAACGGCGAGTGAATGGCTACAAGGATCCCGCCCTGCGCGGCCTGCGGCTGGCCCTGCTGGTGATCGTGGCGCTGCTGGTGTTCGACGCCTGGCGTGCCTTCGATCTGTCGGCGTGGCTGGATTCCGACAGGGGCCGCGCCACCTTGGCCCTGATCTTCAGGGTGGGTGTCGTACTCGGGGCGGCGGCTCTGGCCTGGACGGTGCTGGCCAGCCTGATCGAGCACCGGCTGGGTGCGACGGATGTGCGCCGCGCCAGCGAACGCGAAAAAACCCTGCTCATGCTGTTCCGCAATGCCGCCGCGATCGTGATCGCCACCATGACGGTGCTGGTGCTGCTTTCCCAGATAGGCATCGATATCGGGCCCTTGATCGCCGGTGCCGGCGTCGTCGGCCTGGCCATCGGTTTCGGCGCGCAGAAATTGGTGCAGGATGTAATCACCGGGGTGTTCATCCAGCTTGAGAACGGCATGAACCAGAACGACATCGTCGAGGTCGCGGGTCGCTTCGGCACCGTGGAGAAGATCACGGTCCGTTCGGTCGTGGTCCGCACCCTGGACGGCGGCTATCATCTGATCCCCTTTTCCGCCATCGATACGGTCAGCAATCACACCCGTGACTTCGGCTACCACTATGGCGAATACAACATCGCCCACCGCGAGGACGTGGACCAGGCCGTGGCCGAGCTTGAAATGGCCTTCAAGGATCTGATGCAGGATCCGGCGCTCGCCGCCGAAGTGCTGGCGGACATCGAGATACCGGGCGTGACGGCGCTGAACGAACGCGGCTTCACCGTGCGTGTACTGATCAAGACCGCGCCGGGCAGTCAGTGGATGATCCAGCGCGGCTTCAATCGTCTGGTGAAGCAGCGGTTCGACGCCGCCGGCATCGAACTTCCCTACCCCCAGACCGTGGTGCATTTCGGCCGCGACCGCAACGGTCATGCCGCGGCGGTGGATGTGCGCGCCGTCGAGGCGCTGCGCCAGAGCGCGGATGCGCCGGATGGCGGTTCGGAGTCGGGCCCCGGTGGACAAGGCGGCAGCGGATCAGGCGGCAGCGGACAAGATGGCGGGGGGGGCCCGGCGGCCGGCGCCGCCGGAGATCCTCGGGAAGGAGCCGGCACGGCTGGCACGGGCGTGGTGCCCGCGCCGGGGCAGACGCTGCGGCCGGGGCCGGCCTCAGGTCAGGGCTGAAGCGTGGCCCGGCCCAGCCCCGCGCGCGCCGCCTCGGCGATGGCCTGCGCATCCACCTGGAAGTGGCGCCGCAGTTCGCTGCGGTTGTCGCTGCGGCCGAATCCGTCGGTGCCCAGCGTCAGATAGCGGCGCCCCGGCGGCAGATAGGCGCGGATGGATTCCGGCACCAGACGCACGTAGTCGCTGGCGGCGACGATGGGGCCGGCGCTGCCCGCCAGCCGGCGGGCAATGAAGCTGCGGTTGACCGCCTCGGCATTCGCCAGATCGGCGGAAACGACCCCCTGGCCTTCGCGGGCGAGCTCGCTCCAGCTGGTGACGCTGTAGACATCCACGGTGACCCCTTCTGTGGCCAGCAGTTCGGCGGCCTGGATCACTTCGGTCAGGATGGCGCCGGAGCCGAGCAGGGTGGCGTGGGCCGCCTGCGCTTCGCCGCTTTGCGCTTCGTAGCGCGCAAAATGATAGGCGCCGCCGATCACGTCGCTGTGCTTTTCCTCGGGCAGCGCGGGCTGGGCATAGTTCTCGTTCATCACGGTCACGTAATAGAACACGTCGCGCTGTTCCACCAGCATTTCCCGCAGGCCGTGGTCGATGATGACGGCCAGTTCCCCGGCGAAGGCCGGATCGTAGGACTTGCAGTTGGGCACGGCCATCGACCACAGGTGGCTGCTGCCGTCCTGGTGCTGCAGGCCCTCGCCGGCCAGGGTGGTGCGCCCCGACGTGGCGCCGATCAGGAAACCGCGCGGGCGCTGGTCGGCGGCGGCCCAGATCAGGTCGCCTACGCGCTGGAAGCCGAACATCGAGTAATAGATGTAGAACGGCAGCATCGCATAGCCGTGCACACTATAGCTGGTGGCGGCCGCCGTCCAGCTGGAAATGGCCCCGGCCTCGCTGATGCCTTCTTCGAGGATCTGGCCGTCGATGGCTTCATGGTAGCTGAGCAGGGAGCCGATGTCCTCGGGCTCGTAGCGCTGGCCGACGCTGGAATAGATGCCGACCTGCTTGAAGAGGCTGGCCATCCCGAAGGTGCGGGCCTCGTCGGCGACGATGGGCACCAGCCGCGGCCCCAGCACGCCATCCTTGAGCAGATTGCTCAGCATGCGCACGAAGGCCATGGTGGTGGACATCTCGCGGTCTGTCCCTTGCAGCGCGAACCGGGCATAGTCCGGCAGGGCGGGTACGGCCACGCGATCCGCCTGCGTCTGGCGCGCGGGCAGGTAGCCGCCCAGCGTCTGGCGCTTATCGTGCATGTAGCGCAGTTCCGCGCTGTCTTCGGCGGGCTTGTAGAAGTCCAGCCGCAGCGCCTGTTCGTCGCTCAGCGGCAGCTTGAAGCGGTCGCGGAAGGCCAGCAGGTCGGTGTCCTCGAATTTCTTGTGGGAATGGGTGGTCATGCGGCCCTGGCCGGCGGCGCCCATACCGTAGCCCTTTTTGGTGTGGGCCAGGATGACGGTGGGCTGGCCGCGATGCGAGGCGGCCGATGCATAAGCGGCGTAAATTTTCACCAGATCGTGTCCGCCCCGCTTCAGGGCGTCGATCTGTTCATCGGTCATGCCTTGCGCCAGGCGCGCCAGGTCGGGGTTCTGGTCAAAGAAATGTTCGCGGTTGTAGCGCCCGTCCTTGGCGGCGAAGGTCTGCATCTGGCCGTCCACAGTGCTGGAAAGCGCGCGTACCAGCGCGCCATGGACGTCGCGGGCGAACAGTCCGTCCCAGTCGCTGCCCCACAGCAGCTTGATGACGTTCCACCCGGCGCCCAGGAACAGCCGTTCCAGTTCGTCCACCACCCTTGAATTGCCGCGCACCGGGCCGTCCAGGCGCTGCAGATTGCAATTCACCACCCAGACCAGATTGTCCAGGTTCTCGCGCGACGCCAGGGTGAGGGCGCTCATGGATTCGGGCTCGTCCATCTCGCCATCGCCGAATATGCCCCACACTTTGCGGCCGCCGCAGTTCACCAGTCCGCGGTCCGTCAGGTAGCGCATGAAGCGGGCGTGGTAGATGGCGCTGATGGGGCCGATGCCCATCGAGCCGGTGGGAAACTGCCAGAAATCCGGCATCAGATAGGGATGGGGGTAGCTGCACAGCCCTCGCGCGCCTTCGCGCGGGGCGCGCAGTTCCTGCCGGTAGTGGGCCAGATCCTGTTCCCGCAAGCGGCCTTCCAGATAGGCCCGGGCGTACACCCCCGGGGCGCTGTGGGGCTGGAAGAAGACCAGATCGCCGCCATGCGCATCGGCGCCTTCGCGCCGCGCCTGGAAGAAATGATTGAAACCGACTTCGAAGAGATCGGCCGCGCTGGCATAGCTGGCGATGTGGCCGCCCAGTTCGCCATAGGCGGCATTGGCGCGTACCACCATGGCCAGCGCGTTCCAGCGCATCAGCGCGCCCAGCCGGATTTCCAGGTCGAGGTCGCCCGGAAAGGCGGGCTGCTGCTGAGCCGGGATCGTGTTCACATAGGGCGTGCCGGTCGGCGGCAGACAATGCACATGCATGGTGCTGGCCAGGCGCTGCAGCTCCTGCAGCATGAAGGTGCCGCGCTGGGGGCCCTGGGTGGCTACCAGGGCCTCGAAGGCTTCCCGCCATTCCAGGGTTTCTTCCGGGTCGGTGTCTCCGTGGCGGTCCGCGAAGGATGACAGGGGCAGGGTCAGTGGCGCATTCATGGCAAGGCTCTTGCAGGGGTTGGGCGGGCGGCGCCTGGCGCCGGATCTCAAAGCCTATTGTGCAGGGAGACCGGCAGCATGAGCTTTCGAAATGACATGCGGGAATCGTGATCAACAGCATGAAATTCTTTTGAATGTTGTGTTCTTGAATTATTATGCTGAGCAAGCGAATATGCCGTTTCGAAAGCCGGCCGGAACACCCGCATTTTCCATGTCGCGGCGGGGCCGCCCGCCGCCAGCCGCGACAGTCCAATGAAGCCACAACATGAAGCAGCAAGTCAGGCTCGATGCCACCGATCTACGTATTATTGATGAACTGCAGCGCGACGGCGCACTGAGCAATGTCGAACTGGCGCGGCGGGTGCATCTGTCGCCCTCGCCATGCCTGGTGCGGGTCAGGGCGCTGGAAGCCGCGGGCGTGATCACGCGCTATGTGGCGCTGGCCGACGCGGCATCGTTGGGGCTGGGGCTGAACGTCTTCATTTCCATCAGCCTGAAGTCGCAGGACAAGGAAGCGCTGGCCAACTTCGAGCGCCGCATCGCCGAGCACCCCGAAGTCATGGAATGCTATCTGATGACCGGCGATTCCGATTATCTGATCCGCGTCGCCATAACCGATATTTCGGCACTGGAACGCTTCATCCTGGATCAGTTGACGCCCATTCCCGGCATCGAGAAGATCCGGTCCAGCTTCACCTTGAAGCAGGTGCTGTACAAGACGGCGCTGCCGCTGCCGGGTTAGGGCCTGTTGACGCTAAAAGGAGGCTCGCACTGGCTGGATATCGGGTGGCAGGCTAGGCGTGCAGGGCGCCGCATGGCCGCTCCCTGCAAGGCCTGCGCAACGACGCATGGCGCCCGATATCCAGCCAGCCCGCAGGGTGAGTACGCAGACGCGCGCCTGGCTGCGTTGCGAATGCTCGCCGGGGGGCCGCCACGACTGCGCTTCGCGCCTTGCCATCCACACGTTTGCGTACTCATGCGAGCCTCCTTTTAGTGTCAACAGGCCCTGGGGCCTTTAGCGCGAACAAGCCCTGGCCGCGACCCCGTCACTTCCCCAGTTCAGTATAGAAATCACCTTCCACCAGTGTGCGCGACACCGGCGCGAACAGATCTTCCCACATGCGCTTCGGGTCGCCGAAGACGTCGCGGGACAGTTCCTGGTCTCCCGCCACGATCTGCAGATAATCCAGCGCGCCGTCGACGCTGAAGATGTTCTCTGAATAGAAAATGCGGGTGCCCAGATGCTCTTTGCCGAGCACCGAGGCCACGATGGCGGTGTCCAGGTTGTTGCGCCGGGGCGTCATGGGCCCCGTGACCACGGCCACCACGTTCGCCCACTCTTCCGGCGTGGCGTCCGACCGCACTTTGGCCAGTACGGCGAGCATGCTGTGCGCGTGTGCCCGGCCCACCGATTCCGCGAATGCGGCCAGAAGAGGCTCGGCGCGGCTCAGGGTGGCGGCGATCCAGCCTGCCTGCACGTCCCGCGTCGACAGCGCCTGCCGCGTTGCATCATCCAGCAGATCGAGAACTTCGCGGGCCAGGGATTTTTCCGCATGGCTGAGGGCGGTGTGGTCCACCATCCCGCGCCCGCGCCGCAGGTTCTGCCGGAACGCGTCCGCTTGTGTCCAGCCGGCGGCTTCCGGCCCGGCCTGGGCAAGACTGCTCATCAATCCATGGAAGCCCAGCGCCGCGTGCACGATGGCGCGGGCGTCGAGATAGTGGCGCTGCGTCGGCACGGAATAGAGCCGGCGCTGTGTGCCGCGCACAGCGGTGATGGCATGATTCTGCACCACCAGCACCAGCGGCAGGGCCTCCAGCACTTGCCGGGTGCGCTGATGGTAAAGACTGCGGAAGCCGGCGTTCAGGGCTTCGAGCGCGGCATCAGGCGCTGTCTCTTTTGCTGACGCGGCGGCCGGCAGAAAACAGGTGGCAAGCAAAAGCGCCACGGCAAGGCGGTGGGCGGCGGGCCGGTGGGTTGTGGGCATGGCGGTTCTCTTGGCGAAGGAAATCGGCGTTTCCGCGGGGCCTATTCCCCGATGTCCTCATTCCAGAGCTCGGGGCTGGCCTGAATGAATTCACGCATCAGCGCCACGCAGGTTTCGTCCTGCAGCACCTGCAGCTCGACACCCTGGTCGCGCAGCAGGGCCTCGCCACCCATGAAGGTCTGGTTCTCGCCGATGACCACCTTGGGGATGCCGTAGAGCAGAATCGCGCCCGTGCACATCGGGCAGGGTGAAAGCGTCGTGTAGATCACGGATTCCTTGTAAACCCGAGCCGGCAGGCGGCCGGCGTTTTCCAGCGCGTCCATTTCACCGTGAAGAATGGCGCTGCCGCGCTGCACACGCCGATTATGCCCGCGCCCGATGATGCGGCCCTGATGCACCAGCACCGACCCGATGGGGATGCCGCCTTCCCGCAGACCCTGCCGGGCTTCCTCGATGGCCGCCTGCATGAATTCATCCATAGTGTTCCCTTTTGCCGGGCTGGCGCCCTGATTCGTGGTCATGATGCCGCAATGCTGTCACGATGCGCGGAATCCGTCTTCTTGCCGATGAAGCCCAGCAACAGTGCCGCGAAGGCCTCCGCCTGTTCGAAGGGCGCCAGATGCCCGCTGGGCAGTTCCTCGTATCGGGCGCCGGCAATGGCCGAGGCCAGCGCGCGGGCATGGTGAGGCGGCACCAGGTGGTCGTGGGTGCAGCCGATGGACAGCGTGGGCGCCTGGATCTTCGGCAGCATCGCGGTAATGTCGAGGCGGCCGTCCAGACTGATCTGCCGGCGGATGCCGTCCCAATCATTGTTGTCGCAGATGGCATCTATCCAGGCCTTGACCTCTTCCTCGCTGAAAGCCGACACGACTTCGGGACTCAACCCCGTCAGCACGATCAGGCCCGCGAAACTGCGCGGATCATGCTCGATCAGATCGAGCCACAGCGCCGATTGCAGCGCAAAACGCGTGTCGCGGCCACTGGAAAAGCCAGCCAGCAGCGTCAGCGAACGGACCTGGGCCGGGTGTTCCGCGGCAATGTACATGGAAATGGCGGTGCCCAGCGAATAGCCGGCCAGATCGAATCGTTCGACGCCCGCCGCGCGCACCGCGCCCATGACCTGGCCCGCGAGGCGTTCCACGGTCAGTTCCTGCACCGGGTCATGGGTGGCGCCGGACGAACCGGCATAGTCCACACGCAGCACCCGGTGATTTGCGGCCAGTGCCGGAATCAGATGATCCCAGTTGCTGTTCAGATTGCCGCCGGTTCCGGCGACCAGCACTAGGTCCGGCCCTTCGCCGTCGATTTGATACGAAACAGTTGCGCCGTCGACTTCGATGATTGCCATGCTCCTCCTGGGTCTTTGCATGTGGGGATTGTTGCGAAATTTACGCGAAGTCGGGCGCCAGTGGAAGCAGGGGTTTCATGAAGGGAGGGCGGCGGGCCCGCAGGGCGGGCCTGGCGACGCCGGGGAAGGGAGCCGGCGTTCGTGCCGGTATTGAGAGTCTGGCTTGAGGAGCATGCGGCGGCGCGCGGCACGCTTTCGTGTCGGTTGCCGCTGTTTCAATCCGCGCATCCAACGAGATGCGATGCCTGCGGGCTCAGTACCGAGTCCCCGTCCGGGGAGGGGACCCGGATGCCGCTACGAAGCTAGAAGAACCCGAGAGCCTTCGGGCTGTAGCTTACGAGCAGGCACTTGGTCTGCTGGTAATTGGCCAGCGCCATCTTGTGCGTTTCGCGGCCGATGCCCGACTGCTTGTACCCGCCGAATGCCGCGTGCGCCGGATACATGTGATAGCAGTTGGTCCATACCCGGCCGGCTTCCACACCGCGCCCGACCCGGTAGGCGCGCGAGCCATCGCGGCTCCACACACCCGCGCCCAGCCCGAAATAGGTGTCATTGGCAATGGCGATCGCCTCGTCCTCGTCCTTGAAAGTCGTGACCGAAGCCACCGGCCCGAAGATTTCTTCCTGGAAAATGCGCATATCGTTCTTGCCCAGGAGCAGCGTCGGATTGATGTAATAGCCTTCTTCCAGCCCGCCCCCGAGTTCGTTGCGGCCGCCGCCCGTCAGGCACGTGGCGCCTTCCCCGCGGCCGATATCGATATAGCCCAGGATCTTGTCCATCTGCACCTTGGAGACCTGGGCGCCGACCATGGTGTCGGCCGCCAGCGGATTGCCCGTCTTCATCTTCTGCACGCGGGCGATGGCTTTTTCTATGAAACGATCATAGATGGATTCCTGAATCAGGATGCGCGACGGGCACGTGCACACCTCGCCCTGGTTCAGCGCGAACAGGCTCAGCCCTTCCAGCGCCTTGTCGAAGAAATCATCGTCGCGGTCCATGACATCGGCGAAGAAGATGTTGGGACTCTTGCCGCCGAGTTCCACCGTGGCGGGAATGAGGGTTTCGGCCGCGTTGCGCAGAATCTGCCGACCCACCGGCGTGGAACCGGTGAAGGCAATCTTGGCGATGCGCTTGCTGGTGCCCAGCGCATCGCCGGCTTCCTTGCCGTAGCCATTCACGATGTTCACCACGCCCGGCGGCAGCAGATCGCCGATGAGTTCCATCAGCAGCAGAATCGACGCCGGCGTCTGTTCTGCCGGCTTCATCACCACCGGGCACCCGGCGGCCAGCGCCGGCGCCAGCTTCCAGGCCGCCATCAGAATGGGGAAGTTCCAGGGAATGATCTGCCCCACCACGCCGACCGGTTCCTGGAAGTGGTAGGCCACCGTGTCCGGGTCAATATCGGAAATCGTCCCTTCCTGGGCGCGCAGGCACCCCGCGAAGTAGCGGAAATGATCGACCGCCAGCGGCAGGTCGGCCGCCTGCGTTTCGCGCAGGGGCTTGCCATTGTCGATGGTCTCGGCCACGGCCAGCAGATGCAGGTTCTGTTCCATGCGATCGGCAATGCGCAGCAGAATGTTGGAGCGTTCCGCCGCCGGCGTGTTGGCCCACTGCCGGCGCACGGCATGCGCGGCATCCAGCGCAAGCTCGATGTCATCGGCGCTGGATCGTGGAACCTGGCAGAACGGCTTGCCGGTAATGGGTGAAAGGTTGTCGAAGTATTCGCCTTTGACGGGCGGCACCCACTTGCCGCCGATATAGTTGTCGTACTTGGGCTTGTAAGGGAAGGGGATATCCAGCCCGAACTGCTTGAGGTCTGACAGGTTCATGTCGCTTATCTCCGGAGGATGACGTGGACTGACTGAGTGGCTTGCTGGCGCGCGGTTATTCCCGGACCGATCTCGCGGCAACTGGGGGCGGGCGCGCAGCTGTGGCGCGGATGCACTGCCAATGTCGCATGTTTGGGCTGCCGGACGCAACCTGCATTGCACAATCGGATTTCTGTGCTATATTTACGCCCCTAAGCACGAAACACGCAATTCGCGGTTTCAGGCAACGCGGGAATAGCTCAGTTGGTAGAGCGCAACCTTGCCAAGGTTGAGGTCGCGAGTTCGAGACTCGTTTCCCGCTCCAATATTTGATCTACAGACTTCCACTGACGTCTGTAAGTCTTTGAAAAAAGGGCCGAAAGGCCCTTTTTTCGTTCCAGCAAAAGCCACTGAAATCCACCTACAGCCAGCGTTTTTAAGGCCAAAATTGAGGCCAAAGAATGCGGAGGGTGCCGGTTCCGGGTTGTTGCTGGGGTTGGATGGGAACAGTGACGACCATTGAGCCTAAGTCGCGACTTAGGAGCTCAAAATGGCACTCTCTGATCTGACTGTGCGGCAAGCCAAGGCCGCTGAAAAAGCTTACAGCCTACCTGACACCGATGGCCTCGGCCTGGTGGTGGCCCCCACTGGCGGCAAGTCGTGGCACCTTCGCTACTATTGGCTCGGCAAGCTGGCGGCATCGATCGATGCGATGCACCGCCGCACGTCTGCAGAGCTAGCCGGGTGGATGCCGCCTAGTCTCAGCCTGGGATGGCTCGATGGTCTCGCTGACGACGAGGACGCGGCCGTTCGCAGCGCCGCACTCGGCGCGATTAGGAGCAGGCGCCTCGAGGCGGCCGCCATGGACCACCTCCGCGCCATGGCTTCCTCCCCGAAGCCGCTGAAGTGGGCGAGGCTGCAGACGGTCTTCGAAATCGTCGATCCACGCTTCCTTTGGTCACGGGACGATCCAGCGAGCCTGAGTCCCTTCCTGGACGCAAGTGAGTACGAATTCTTCGTGGAGTCTCAAAAGCTCTACGACAAGTGGGCCAAGGCCATGGCAGACACCGAGAAAAAGGCCGACGATAAGGAGCGTTGAACTCACGCTCAAGTACCTTACGCGGGCCTATCCGGGATTTTGTGTGCGAGGCATAACCACAAGTGAATCAACCCTGCTTGGGCGGCATAGCTTGATCAACGTTGATTGACTGTTTTCCAGTGATGTCACTGACTGCTCCTTTGTCAAGCGCAATTGAAATGGGGGGTGCGGACGATTTCTTGGACTGATTATGCTGCAATCCCCAAATGCTGGCGGTACTCTAGGGGACTGCTGGCGCCGAGCGAGAGCTTGGCAAGAGTTGAGTGTCCCGCATTGCTCAGGACGAGGCGGATGGCACGTTGTTAGATTTTTCATTAAAATATCTAACAATCAAGATCAATCCAGCCATGAGCACGTCCCAAGCCATCCGTGAATGCATCGCCTCGCAACCCGCAGGTGAGCCCTTCACCCCCGCATTGTTTGCGGGGCTGGGTTCACGTGCGGCTATCGATCAGACCCTGATGCGGCTGGCCAAGGCGGGCAGCATCGAGCACATCGGTCATGGCTTGTATCTCGTGCCCAAGACCGGACGGTTCGGTATCAAGTCGATGCCCACGCCCGAGCAGGTGGCGCGGACTGTGGCCGAAGCCGAAGGGGCGATGATCGAGATCCATGGGGCGGAAGCCGCGCGGCGCTTGGGCTTGTCCACGCAGATGCCGGCACAGGTGGTTTTTCAGACCACGGGATCCTCCCATCAGATCCGGCTGGGCAAACTGGTCGTCCGACTGCAGCACGTGGCGCCGCGCAAGCTGGCGCTGGCGGGCCGGCCCGCAGGACAGGCGCTGTCGGCCCTGTGGTACCTGGGGCGAAGCCAGGTCACGCCACACACGTTCAAGCAGATCGCGAAGAAACTGCCTACAGCCGAGTTCGAGGCGCTGAGCAGAGCCAAGGCATCGATGCCGGCCTGGATGGTTGAAGCCCTGACCTGCTACGAGCGAGGCGAACTGGCGCATGCCTGAATCCACGCAGCACTACTTCGATTTGTCCCTGACCGAACAGGCCGAGCTGTTGCATGGCCTGGCACCGGTGCTGGGCCGCCGCGCCGAAATTCTGGAAAAAGACATCTGGCTGTGCCAAGCGCTGGGCGCCCTGTTCGCACTACCAAATCGCAGGCCGATGGCCTTCAAGGGCGGTACATCGTTGTCCAAGGTCTATCAAGCCATCGAACGTTTTTCCGAGGACATCGACGTCACCATCGACTATCGGAGTCTGGCGACCGATGTACCTGATCTCGTGGGTCTTTCCAACACCCAGCGCAAAAAACTGTCCGATGCGCTCAAAGAGAGGCTTTGGTGGAGCACGTCACCGAGGAACTGGTGCCGGCACTCCGAGAGGCGCTGGCGCAAGCACTCCCCGAGCATGAGGTCGCTCTCGAGGTCAGCGACGATGCAGAGAAGCTCTGGCTGTACTACCCCAGCGCGGTAGAGAACACAGACGCCTATCTGCGACCGAGCGTGCTGATCGAGTTCGGTGGACGCAATGCCACGCTGCCGCAGGACTCCGTGACGATCGTGCCGGATGTGGCTGCGCGCGTGCCAGGGCTGGTGTTCCCGAATGCCCAGGTGGCTGTGCTGTCGCCGATGCGCACATTCTGGGAAAAAGCCACGCTGATCCATGTCGAGTGCCATCGTCCTGACCTGCGCGTCGGCGCAGAGCGACTGTCCCGGCATTGGTACGACCTAGCGCGTCTGGCCGATCACGAGGTCGGGCGCAAGGCGCTAGCCGATACCGCGCTACTGCGCGATGTGCTGCACATCAAGGAGACTTTCTACCGCAGCGGGTTCAGCCATTACGAGCAGTGCCAGGCGGGTGGCCTGCGACTGATTCCCGATGCCGCACTGCTCCGTGCGCTGCAACAGGACTACCAGGCCATGCTGGACGCCCAGATGTTCTACGGCGAGGCAATGACTTTCGATCACATAGTCGAGCGTCTGTCCGCATTGGAGAGGGAAATCAATCGTCAAGGATGAACCGTGGCTTGCGGCAGAGAGGTAGACGCTCGCTGGACGCCGCTGGAAGTCGGTGGACAAGTTTTGCCGCCGGGGACGGAGAATAAGACTACAATCAAGGTGTTCGCTGGCTATCTCGGCGAAGAAAGTATTTGGGAAACAACGACTTAGTGCCCCACTGCAAGTCTCGTTTCCCGCTCCAGGATACAGAAAGGGCCCAGACTTCGGTTTGGGCTTTTTTGCGTCTGGCGGCAGTGGGCGGCGGCCGAGATCAGCACGGCACTTGTGCGCTTGCCGACAATGCGAATAGGTTGATGAGACTCGGCGGTTTGGTCGATGAGGCGGTAGAGATTCGCGCGCGCCTCAGTCGCGGTCATGGTTGTGGACATGGTAGATCTCCAAATACGCCTCAGCGATACGTTTTAACGTACGTTTGGTCAAATCGAAATCGTATCGTGCCTTCTGGAAGGCAGAGGGCTGTTTCCCGCCTAGTTAGCAGCCCTTGACGGCACCCCGTAGACGCTTCATTCCCGAAATGGTGCGTAGATCTATGAGCGTGCGATTGGAGGTTTTCTTTCGTTCGGATTGCGTCAGATAGCAGGCAGGGGTAGAATTCCTACTTGGAATTCTTACATTGGAGGCCGGCCATGCAAGTGACGGAAAAAGGGCAAGTGACCATCCCCAAGCGCCTGCGTGATGCCGCCGGTATTCTGCCTGGCAGCCAGGTATCCTTCACCCTGGAAGGGGGAAAGATCATCATCCAGAAAACCGGCATGGGGACGGATGACCGGCGCAAGGCGCTGCGCGCCGCTGCCGCCAAGGTGCGCAAAAGCCTTGACGAACCCTTCAGGCAGATGGATAGCGAAGACATCATGGCTTTTTTGCGCCCGGGCGATGACCATGCTTGAGCTGTCCCAGTACGACGGTTCGGCGGGATTCCTGGTTGATACCAATATCTGGATCGACTGCATGGATTCAGACAGCCGTTGGCATGAGTGGTCTGTGGATCAGCTCCAGAGCTGCAGCGAACGAGCCCCACTGCATGTGAATCTGGTGATCTACACCGAGCTGCTGATTCCTGGCCCGGATGTCGTGGCGTTGGATGCGATGCTTGATGTCTATGACACGCTGCGCAGCCCTTTGCCTTGGGCGTGCGCGGGATTGGCGGCACAGGCTTACTTGAGCTATCGCCGTAGTGGAGGCTCCCGGCTCGTACCCCTGCCGGACTTCTACATCGGCGCTCATGCGGCAGTCGCCAATCTGGCCGTACTCAGTCGGGATATGAAGCCGTACCGCAACTACTTTCCGCGACTACATTGTATTGGCCCTGACGAAAGAATCTGAGAATCGTTCCGACGGACCGGAGTACCCACCAACACCTCCCGTTCCAGGATACAGAAATGGCCCAGACTTCGGTTTGGGCCATTTCGCATTGCCGGCAGCGTTATCGTGGTCTGTTGGGGCGGCTGCTTATGCCCCTTACTGCACATCCCTGAATTCCGGCGCCCAGTGCAGCAGGCGGCGCTCGATGAGGGTGACGCCATAGACCAGCACGATGCCGACCACCGATAGCAGCAGCACCGCCGCGAACATGTCGGTGGCGTTGAGCGTCGCGAGCGCGGTGATCATGAGGTAGCCCATGCCGGTGGTCGAGCCGACGAATTCAGCCAGGACGACGCCGATGAGGGCGAAGCTGATGGCGTTGGGCAGCGCCGCGAAAGTCCAGGCGGCGGCGGTGGGAATCCGTACGCGCCACAGGATCTGCCGCGGCGAGCCGCCCAGGGTCTGGCAGAACTGCAGAAGCTCGCGCTCTACGCTGCGGCCACCTTTGTAGGTGTTGAAGAACACCAGGAAAAACACCACGAACCACGATGTGACCACCTTGGATGCCAGCCCGAGTCCGAAGAACATGGTGATGAGCGGCACGAAGGCAATGCGCGGCATGGAATTGAAGGCCACGATGAAGGGGTTGAGCATGTCGGCGACAAAGCGGTTTCGGCTGAGCGCCATGCCGACGATGAAGCCGCTGCCCACCCCGACGGCGAGGCCCAGGAAGGTCGCCTGCAGTGTGAGCCAGAGGTGCGGCCAGACAGCGTTCGGGCCGGGCTGCAGCCATTGCCACAGCCGCACGGCGATGCGCGACGGCTGACTGATGAAGAAGGGGTCAAAGATCGTGTTGGCGATGAACCAGGGAATGCGGGTCAGGCTTTCCCATAGCCCGAATATCGCGACAAGGATGCCCGCCTGCCACAGCGTGATGTGCAGCCGCCGGCGCATGGCCTGGCGCCGCAACTGTGCCAGGGTGTCGGCGTGCGCGTGGGAGGGGGCGGAAGGTTCGTGGCCTGTTGTTCTTTCCATGGGGTGTCTCATGCCGCGCTGCGGAACTGCTCGCCCAGCACGCTCCAGATGCTTTGGAAGTGCCTGACGAATTCGGGGCTTTCTCGCACTGTGAAGACATCGCGCGGACGAGGGATGTCGATCCGTTCATCCAGCAGGATGCGGCTCGGCGGCGAGGAGAGAACGACGACGCGGTCGGACAGGGTGATGGCCTCGTCCAGATCGTGTGTCACCATGACCACGGTCTGGCCCAGCTTGCTCCAGATTTCCATCAGTTCGCGGTGCAGGTGGGTCTTGGTATGGGTGTCCAGGGCGCCAAAGGGTTCGTCGAGCATGAGCAGGCTGGGCTCCACGGCCAGGCTCATGAGCAGGGCTACGCGCCTGCGCATGCCGCCGGACAATTGATGCGGGTAGGCCTGTTCGAAGCCCGTCAGATGCCCGAGCTCCAGCAGTTGCTTGACGCGCGGCCTGATCTGGGATTCGGGCACGCCCTGGAACTTCAGGCCCAGGGCGACGTTGCGATAGACGGTGAACCAGGGCAGCAAGGTATCCTTCTGGAAGATGTACCCGAGCGACTCGGGCACTCTTCCCTGGACGGGTTTGCCGGCCACGCGTATGACGCCGGACGTGGGTTCGAGAAACCCGGCGATCATGTTGAGCAAGGTTGATTTGCCGCAGCCGGATGGCCCGACGATGGATACGAATTCCCCCTGGGCGATGGAAAACGATACGTTTCCCACCGCCCAGGTATGGCCTTTGTCCGTCTGGTAGGCCTTGGAAACCTCTTGCAGTTCAATCACGACGACATGCCTCGCGCCTTGCGTACGAAGCTCATGTCGACGCAGCGGCTGTAGGGGACGGTTTTCATTTCTTCGTTGGAGAACTGCCGCCCGTCTCCCATGATGGCCGCCATGCGGTCGTAAGCGTCTTCGGTAATGATGTTGTCCTGCAGCCAGACGTTGGCCTTGTAGTCAGTGATGGCCTTGAGCACCGAGGGGCGCGACAGCGCGCTGAGGTAATCCTGATAGATGGCTTCAGTGATTTCCTCGGGGGTGTGCTGGTTGATGAAGTCCTGGGCCTTGACCAGCCCGTTGACAAACGCCTGTACGTCGTCGGGACGGTTTTCTATGTCTTCGCGCAGCGCATAGGCCGCTATGCCGGGGACATCGCCTTTCATGTATGTGTTCCATACTTCGCTGTCGATGCCGTTGAAGATGGGCGTGCCCCAGCCTTCCCCCACGGCCTGCTCCATCATGGACGCAGTGGCCATGGTGGCGGCCACCGAACCGGTCTTGAGGGCGGCGAGCATCGTGGCCAGGTCGCCCAGCGGGCGGATATCCACCTTGTCGGCGATGCCGGCCTGCTGGGTCAGGTAGACGGCCATCAGCGCGGTGACCGACCCTGGCTGCGTAGCGCCTATTCTCTGATTGGCCAGGTCTGTCAGGCTGCGGAATTTGCCGCTGTCGTAGTCTTCTTTGCGGACCAGTACGTTGGCGTAGGTCATGCGGCGGTCGAACCCGAAGATGAGCGCCGCGGGCTTGCCGGCAACGGTCAGGGCCGGCGCGGCGGTTGCCGCCGTTGCGCCCACGAAAATCTGCTTGGCCGCCAGCAGCTGGTTGGTGCGCGGGCCGCTCTGGCTATTGAGATATTTGACGTCAAGGCCCGCGTCGGCGAAGTAGCCCTGTTTGAGCGCCACGTAACCGGCCGTGAAGATGGGGTCTATGCTGCCCTGGCCATATGAAACTTCCTTGCGCGCCGCAAAGGCGCGGCCGGCGCCGAACAGGGCGAGACAGGACGCGGCGCCGGAGGCCAGAAGGAGATGGCGGCGTTTGGAATCGAGCAAGCTGGTGTGATTGGACATATGGCTTGTACGTTGGCGCGGCAAACCCGCTGATGGGCGTGGCTGCGCGATGCCTAACGTGTCTCCTGTAAAAATTGTTGTCGGGCGACTGCACAAGGTGCGAGTATATGCGCGGGGGATCGCTGTGTGTAGTCGTGCTTGTGCCAGGCGCTGGATGACCGCCTGGAAGCGGGCCGACTCCCCTTCCATCCGCTCCGCAAATTCGCGGCTGGGCATTGCCACCAGATCGGTGCCCAACGTTGCGAACTTGTCTCGCATGCCGGGCTGTTCAAGGGTGGCGAAAGCCGCGCGTTCGAGTTGTTGCTGCGCCTCCGGTGGCGTGGCGGCGGGCAGCAGCAGTCCGTACCACGTAACGAGATCTTCATCGCCCATGACGGCCATTGCCTCTTCGAGGGTCGGCATGTTCGGCAGCGATACCGCGCCTTGCGGCTGCCCGGCCTGAAACGATTTCAGAATCGTTATTCCGCCAGGCCGGAATAATGCTGGTCTGCTTGAGCCTTGGTAATCACCCCGTCCCGGAGGTCCCGCCGTACGTGAGCGACCGAGCGCGATCCCGCGGGGCCGTATCCGCCGCCCCCGGGGGTAACGATTTCAATGATGTCGCCTTTGATGAAATCGCGGGTGGCTTCCGGCAGCCTCTCGCCGTTTCTCAAGAACGTTATTCTGCTGCCGGCGCCGTTGCCGCCGCCGTCCACGCCCCAAGGCTCCGAGCGGGTGCGCGAGACATTGCTGATGATCACGCGGCAATCGTCCTCGAGCTCATAGGTGCGCCGCAATCCCATGCCGCCTCGCTGCCTGCCGACCCCGCCGGACCCGTCCACCAGTTCATAATTGCGCAGAATGATGGGGTATTCGAGTTCCAGAGACTCCACCGGCAGATTCGAGGTATTGGTCATGTGCACATGCACCCCGTCCAGTCCGTCCTTGCTTTTTCGGGCGCCCATGCCGCCCCCTATGGTTTCCAGATAGACCCACAGGTCACCGTTCTTGCGGGCGCCGGAAAAGGTGGCGACAAGGCAACAGCCGTTGCTTGCCGCTATGGAACGATCGGGCACTGCCTGGTATAGCGCGCCGCTGATCAGGTCGACCACACGCTGGGCGATGGCAGACCGGCCATTCACCGCGGCGGGATGGGCGCAATTGAGCACCGAGCCATGCGGAGCGACGACCTTGATCGGACGCGACAGGCCTGCGTTCGGCAGAATCGTCGGGTCCACGATGGCTTTGATGGTGTAGTAGACACAGGCAAGCAAACCCGTGTAGATGAGGTTCAGGCCGGCCCTGACCTGCGGCGGGGCTTCGAACCGCAGCGTCATTTCGTCGCCGCGCACCTCCACCACGACGGACAAGGTCATGTCGAAGGGCGTGCCGAGCAGATCGAAACGATCGGAGAAACTGTATTCGCCATCGGGTATGGACCGGATTCCCGCCCGCATTTTTCGCTCGGCGTAATCTTGCAGGGATTGTCCCGCCGCGAGAATCACATCGGTTCCGTACTTGTCGCATAGCGAAACCAGCCGTTCCGCGCCTACCCGATTCGCCGCCAGCTGGGCCCGCAGGTCGGACAGCCTTTCGCCGGGTACCTGGCAATTCAGCAATAGAAGTCTCTGCAGGTCTTCCTGCAGCTCCCCGGCCCGGTACAGCCGGACGGGCGGAATACGGATTCCTTCCTGATAGATATGAGCGTGGCCCCGATCCGCGAAATCGGAATGATGAGCTGTGTTCACCGCCCATCCAACCAGCCCGTCCCGATGGAAGATGGGTTGGACCAGAACGATGTCGGGCAGATGGGTGCCTCCGCCCTCGTATGCGTCATTGCCGATGAAAACGTCGCCTGGCTTCAAGGACGAGACATCGTTGGTCCGCATGATGCAAGGGATGATCCCCAGGAAGCTGCCCAGGTGCATGGGGATGTGTTCGGCCTGGCAAAGCAGGTTGCCATGCATGTCGAACAGGGCGGTGGAGCAGTCCTGGCGCTCCTTGATGTTGGTGGAATGGCTGGTCCGGATCAGCGCCGCTCCCATTTCTTCCGTAATGGAGGAAAACGCATTGCCGATGATTTCCACCGTGATGGGATCGGGACGGCTCGTATTAGTTGTCTGCATGGCCGCCTCTTGCATCCTCCATGATCAGATTCAGATGGGTGTCTACCGATACCGTCATGTCTGCCAGGACAAAGGTTGTGGTATCCATTTGTTCGATGACCGCGGGCCCGGCCAGCGCATTGCCGGCTTTCAGCAGCTTGCGATCGTAGATGGGGGTCTCTCGCCAGCATCCGGTTTCCGCATACCAGATGTCTCGAAACCCCGTCAGTGCATCGTCAGGGCTTTCGCCGGCGATGGGGTACTGTGGCAATTGCACGGATCGGGATCTGCCGGTGGCGATGGCCCGATACGTGACAAGCTGAACAGCCTCGTCGACCGCGAATCCGTATTGTTTCTTGTGGGCCTGGAAAAAGGCATGCTTCAGACTGTCCAGCCCGGTTTCGTCAATGATTCCGTATTCGACCGGAATCGATAGTTCATAATTCTGGCCCGCATAACGCATATCGATCATCAAGTCTATCGATTGCGCTTGCTGGCCGATCCCCTCGTCGGCGAACCATTTTTTGGCATCGGCGACAAGGCCGTCAAAGATATTGTTGAGTGCGACGATGGGGCGCTCATGCAGACTCAGAAGCCGGGATGCCATGAAATCGCTGCGCAGGTCGGTCAGCAGCAGGCCCATTGCGCACAACACCCCCGGATATCTGGGGATGACGATTCTTTTCATCTCCAGTTCGCGGGCCAGGCGGGCTGCATGCAGAGGTCCCGCACCTCCGAAGGCCATCATCAGGTAATCCCGCGGGTCGTAGCCCTTCTGGACGCTGATCACGCGTATTGCCTTCGCCATATTGGAAGTCGCCACCGAGATGATGCCCTGGGCCGCTTCCATGACATCCACATTCAGTCGGTTGGCCAGTGCCTCTATCGCGGCAATGCTTTTTCCCCGCTGCAGTTGCATTCTTCCGTCCAGAAACCGGTCGGGATTCAGGATCTGCAACACCAGATTGGCGTCCGTGACGGTGGGGTTCGTGTTCCCGTTGCCATAGCAGATCGGGCCGGGAAAAGCGCCGGCGCTCTCGGGGCCGACTTTCATCAGCCCACCATTGTCGACGTATGCGATGGAGCCGCCTCCGGCCCCCACAGTGTGAATGTCGAGCATCGGAACCTTCAATGGGTAGCCATGAACGGATGCCTGCCCGCTCAGCCCGCAGATGCCCTTGTGCATCAGCGCGACGTCGGTGCTCGTGCCCCCCATGTCGAAGGTGATGATTTCACTTTCGCCCATCATGCCCGCGATT
Source organism: Alcaligenaceae bacterium (assembly GCA_013416455.1). Taxonomy (GTDB): domain Bacteria; phylum Pseudomonadota; class Gammaproteobacteria; order Burkholderiales; family Burkholderiaceae_B; genus Yanghanlia. Next base: position 31,479 of record JACCES010000007.1, read on the forward strand.
CTCTGCGCCGAAACGATGCCGGTGCTGGGCCCCGACAGGACCGTCCGGACAGGCTGTCTGGCGGCGGCTTCGAAACTGATCACCCCGCCGTTGGATTGCGTCAGCTTGGGAGCAACGCTGACGCCTCGTTCCCGGAGGCCTGCCTCGAGGCGGTCTATATATACCTTCATGATCGGACCAAGATAGGTATTTACTACCACCGTGGACATACGCTCGAATTCCCGAAACTCCGGGGCGATCTCGCTTGAAATACTGATGAAGACTCCAGGAAGCTCCCGCTCCAGAATCTTCCGGACCGTTTCCTCGTGGGCATCGTCGATGAAACTGTAAAGCAGGCAGACGGCCACGCCGCTGACCTTGTTGCGGCGAAGGGCGTCCACGATATCCGGAATCTGGCGCAGGTCGAGGGGCTGGACGACCGAGCCGTCGAACTTCAGTCTTCCCGCCACTTCCATCCGCAGGTGGCGCGGAACCATGATGACCGGCTTGTCAGCCTGCAGGTCGTACAGGCTGGGCCGTTTCTGCCTTCCTATCTCCAGCAGATCCTTGAAACCCTGAGTGGTGATGAGCGCTGTCGTCGATCCCTTCAGCTGGATCAAGGCATTGGTGCCCACTGTGGTTCCGTGCCCCAGGAAATCGATGTCCTTTTCGGTCTTGCCGGCGATTCTGAGAATCTCATTCAAGGCGTTGATGATTCCAACCGAAGGGTCGTCCGGAGTTGACGGCACCTTGCCCACTTTCAAATCGCCGTTTTCCCGGTCAAAGAGGCTTACGTCCGTGAACGTGCCGCCGGAATCTATACCGATAAGTACCGTCATCAATTGCCTCGATTCTAGAAATCACCGATCAATCAGGCTGTTGTCTGCATGCTATTTCGGGTTCAGGCCGATCTCTTCGACCAGCCCCTTAAAGCGCACGATGTCCTGCCGCACCATCTCGGTCGCGGCTTCCGGCGTGGAGACCACGACGGTGACCCCTGTATCGTTGAGTTTCTTCGTGACTTCGGGCTTGCGCAAAGCCTTGGCCGATGCTTCTTGAATGGCTTTGACGATTTCCTTGGGTGTTCCCGCCGGGGCGGCAAGGCCATACCATGCGATCTCGCGGTACCCCGGCAGGCCTGCCTCGCTGATGGTGGGAATATCGGGCAGGAAGTCGACGCGCGACTCCGTCGAGATTCCAAGCCCTTTGACGCGCCCGCCATTGATGAAGGGGAGCTGTACGATCGTGTTGTCCAGGACCAGGTCCAGGCTGCCGCCTACGAGGTCTGCCGCCATTGCGGGCCCGCCGGCGTAAGGAATCATGTTCAGTTCTATGCCCGCGGATTTCGCAAACTGATGCGCTGCGAGATACTGGTGGCTGCCAATGCCCGCATTGCCTATGGATACGCTGCCCGGATGTTTCTTGGCATGCTCGATCCAGCTGATGAGATCCATCCGTTCGGATGGGTTCTTGACGACAACGACAAAGGGGACTTCGGCCAGTATCGAAACCTGCTCGAAGCTCTTGAGCGAGTCGTACTTGATGTCCTTGTAGATACTGGGGTTGATGGCAAGCGTGCCCGAACTCGTGATGCCGAGCGTATAGCCATCAGGCTTGGCCCTGGCTACATGCTGCATGCTGATCTGCCCGCCCGCGCCAGGGCGATTGACTACGATGACGGACGTTTTCCATTCGTCCTCCAGGCCTTCGGCGAGCACCCGGGCGACGGTGTCGGCGCCCGAGCCCGCTGCGAAAGGTACGACCAGTGACACGGGTTGCGCCGGAAACCCCGTCTGTGCGTGTGCGAAACCTGCGCCTGCGCCAAGGGCAAGCAACATGATGGTTCTCTTGAGTTTTTTCATGCCATCTCCTGAATGAGTTGTGTCGGACATCTCGATCGGACAAGCGCTGCAATGCTTTCGCTATCAGGAATTCTGGGCCGATCCATGTCGCCCGTCTAATTCTCAATCTTTACCCTCCTATTCAATCTTGGAATACTCATCGCGCATCACGCCTCGGCTTCTTGCGTATAAGGAAACGTCATGGGCGCAAGCGCAGGCATGCCCGAGCAGAAGGGCGTCAGAGGTTGCGCCGGTGCGTATCGACTGAGCCGCGCAGAGCGGCTAAAGTCGTACTTTTCCGATGTCGGCGGAAGGCTTGACCCCGTCCGATGATTCCATGCCCGTCGCAATCTGCATTTCGGGTGACATTGCAAAGGAAAGCGATCGTATGTCCGGGGACTTCTCGCGTATGAATCTGCATTTTCTGCGGGGTGACCTCAGATCGATCGAGGTCTTTCTGAAGGTCATGGAAAGCGGCACTACGCAACGTGCCGCCGAACTGCTGTTCACTACACAACCGACGGTCAGCAAGGTTATAAGCGCTCTCGAATCCCAACTGAACATAGAGCTTTTCGAACGATCGGGCGGCCGGCTCAAGCCGACAAAGTATGCATTTCGCCTGTTCCGCGAGGCTCAGCAGATCAGAGATGAAATTGCGATGTTCGAGCGCCGGGTGCGTGAAATCAGGGATGATGCCGTGGACAGCCTCTGGATCGAATCGGTTTCCACCTTTTCCATTTCGATGGTCCCCAGGGCGATCGCCCGGTTCAAGAAGGAATATCCGGACATCAAGGTGAATTTCAACGTTTCCCAGACCGAGCAGATAGTCGCCAGCGCAAAAAAAGGCATGATTGATTTTGGGGTGATCCATCTTCCGGGGGATGCGTCGTTCGAAGGCACACAGCCTTTGTGCTCATCGAGACTGGCGTGCATTCTTCCCAAGACGCATTTTTTGGCAAAGAAGAGGAAGATCAGTCCGATCGACCTGCAGAGCCTCCCCTTGATTTCCTATCGAGCCAGCCAGGCGTATACCAAAATCATCATGAGCGCATTTGATGAGTATGGGGTCAAGTATCAGTCGAAAGTAACGGTGAACCACTCGGTCGCCGCATACGCCACCGTGAATGCGGGCTACGGGGTCGCCGTGGTGGACGACTTCTTCGTTCACGATGGAATTTTTCCGAATGTGGTGAGGCGGCCGTTCGTACCGGAACGCGAAATCACGGTCGGTATCGTTGCGCCCGAGCAGATGCCCCTCAACAGCTATGCCCGGCAATTCGTCAGTTACCTGGTGAGCCCCTGATCCCGAAAGATCCATTGGCCGCCGCATCCACGGCGGCTAAACTGATTCGTGGCGGCACATTTCGATGAGAGGGCGGACTGATGGAATCGGCCGTAAGAAAGCTATTCAAGCGATACGAGCGTTTTTTCAACCGGTCCCTTCACGGGAACATGGACGTGGATGAGATGGTATCGCTGTATGCATCGGATTTCATCGCGGCTTCTCCCGCTGGGGTGATGGCCGGGAAGAACGACGATCAGTTCAAGCAGGCCATGGAGCAAGGGTATGTGCGCTATCGGGCGATAGGAACCAAGGAGATGCGGATCCTGAATGTCCGGCTCTCCCCGGTAGATGAGCTGCATTGCGTGGCCCATGTGACTTGGAGCGCGACCTACGCACGCAAGGATCGGGCAGACACGAATATCGATTTCGATGTTCACTACCTTGTCCAGATATTGGGCGGCAAGGCCAGGGTTTTCGGCTGGATGTCAGGCGATGAACAGGCGCTTCTGAAGAGGCATGGCATTGTTTAATGGCAACGTCATGCGACATTGCCGACAGTCGGCTCGGGCCTGCGGGCGGCCGTTCTTCAATGACACTCGCGACGGCGGTGTCAATGACCCCGATACTGTGATTGAGCACCGAGCCATTGGCGTTGTCTACAACCCGAAGGCCGAACGCTGGGGCAATGATGTGCCCACCGTCGTTCCATGCCAATATGACGCCTTCATCTTGACGGATACAAGCCGCGCGCTCGATGCACTTCATTTGCCAGCCGTCCCGCGATAGCAGCCGCCGGAAACATGGCCTAGGGCCTGTTCACACTAAAAGGTGCCTTGCACTGGCAGGTCATCGAGCGTCAGGCTAGGCGTGCAGGCCGCCGCGTGGCCGCCCCACGCAAGGTCTGCGCAACAACGCCTGGCGCTCGATGACCTGCCAGCCCGCAGGGTGAGTGCGCAAACACACGTCTGCCTGCGTTGCAAATGCTCGCCGTGGGCCCGCCACGTCTGCGCTTTGCGCCTTGTCATCCACGGGTTTGCGTACTCATGCAAGGCGTCTTTTAGTGTGAACAGGCCCTAGCGGGATGTAGCATAAGGCATGGCCCTGCGGCGGCCAGCATGAGGCAGCCAGGTACAAATATTGCTCGTTGGAATATCCCGGTTGAATCGCGCACTTTCGCAGCGATTCTCTTTATCATCAAGCGTCTATGGCACACATCCGCATCGGTATATCAGGTTGGCGCTACGCTGGGTGGCGAGGGGTTTTCTACCCGGCCAAATTAGGGCAAGCGCATGAATTGGAATTCGCATCGCGTGAAGTGCAGTCCATTGAAATCAATGGGTCGTACTATTCTCTACAATCACCGAAAAGCTATGCGCACTGGTATGACGCGACACCCAAAGGTTTCGTCTTCAGCCTGAAAGGCCCGCGTTTCCTGACTCATGTGCTGCGCTTTCGTGGTGAGCGCGCCAACGTGGCACTGGCCAATTTCTTTGCCTCGGGTCTTTTCAATTTGCGCGAAAAGCTGGGGCCCATCCTTTGGCAGTTTCCCCCGAACTTCAAATTCGACTCTGCGTCGTTCGAGGCCATCCTGCAATCATTGCCCGCGAATACGGATGAAGCGGCCGAGCTTGCTGCAAGACATGACAAGCATGTCAAAGAGGTGTGCCTGTCGGCCGGGCGCAAACGGCGATTGCGACACGCAATAGAGATACGCAACCCCAGCTTTTGTGAAGAGGCATTTATAAAGCTGCTGCGCAAATATCGTGTTGCCCTGGTGGTGTCGGATTCCGTGGAGGATTGGCCTTATGCCGAGGATATGACCTCTGACTTCGCCTACCTGCGTTTGCATGGAACCAAGACTCGATATGGCGGCAAATACAGCGATGCCGCTCTAAATCAATGGGCGAAGCGCATTGGCAAATGGGCAAAGGGCAATGAACCGGACGATGTACACCGGATATCTTCGAAACCGGCGCGACAACGGGCTGGACGCGATGTTTACTGTTATTTTGACAATGACGACAAAGTACAGGCGCCGTCCGATGCCAGAAGGTTGATTCAGTGTATATACAAAACTGGTGGGCTCACTTTGATGTGATGCCCAGGCGGTCGTGCCATTGAGCTATCGACTCTTCCGGATAGCCCTGGAACAGTTTATCGGAAGGAAGGGCTTCTACTTCGACCCAGGATGCTTTGGAGTCAAGAAATAAATGAGTGTGTTGCGGCGGCGTGGGCAACGGAGTATCGATGGCCGACGCAAATGGGTGGATAAGCTCGGGCCACTCGGGGCTGAACAGCCACAGGCCGCTGCCGCACAGTTTACAAAAGTGACGTTCGGCAGTGCTGGCATGCCAATGCTCTTCATCGTCGTCTTTGATTCTTGCGTGGTATATGGCTATGTTTTCGCTACCTGAGGTCTGCATGCTCCGGGCATCGGCTGACAAATTGATAGAGTAGCCCCCGCCGCCCTGAGTTTTGCGACAAATAGAGCAATAACACCGTTGATACGGGTAAGGCGTGGTGCTCTCTACCGTAAACGTCACCGCGGTGCAGTGACAGGAACCTTTCAGCTGCATGGCGATTCTCCTTGAGTGGGTAGGCTCCGGGCGGATCGACTTGACCTGCTGGCGGTCTAGATGCCAGTTTACCTTGGTCTTGGCCATATTGCACTTGCCCGCCTGATGCGCATTTTGTGCGCATCAGGCGCATATGCCGATATGGTATGGAGTACTTATTCTTATCGGCCCGGCGTCATGCTCCTGCCGGATTCAATCCGCGGGGCTGCCGTCTTGCTCTAGCCGCGACAGCTTTCTGACCGACTTGCTGCGGACCATGTTTTTTACCAGATCGTCGAAAACCTTGAAATGCTGCATCGACAAATGGGTGCCGAAGGCAGCTTCATTTTCGTATACTTCGTAAAGAAGAACCGAGCCTTCTTGAGCAGGGTCGACGCATACATCAAATTGGTGGCAGCCAGGCTCGATCTGCAAAGAAAGCCGGGCATTTTCCTGAACCAATAACAGGAACTCCTGGAAATTGGCGGGATGGATCTCGAAATTAACGATAATTATGTGCATATTTTGTGGTAAAGCCGTTGATGATCAGACGGTTATGGTGTTATCCCGTTGCGCAGCGGCAGGCCTTGATGGAACCGTTCAACGTTGGCAAAGAGCGCCCGCATTCTAGCCGCGGGTATGCCGCGTCGGGCGCATCCTTTCGGCATCGGAACCCTCGCTCGGTGTAAGTAAGCGGCTTGTGGTCGGCAGGCATGGCGCTGTGGATAATATCGTAGATTTTTTGCGTGGCAGAATCGTTATGGAAAACGGGATTTACGGTGTTTGCGCATCGATGTAGCGTACACCTTTGTCGGCAAGCGCTTGTTGCAGCCAGGAAGGCGTTTTATCGCCTCTTTTGGCACCCGCTTCCATCAAGGCTTCCTTGGCCTTGATCTCGGTCAGTTGGCTGATGACCTGATCGATATTGGCATAGGGTACAACGACGACGCCGTCTTCGTCGCCCAAAATGATATCACCCGAGCCGATATGAACGCCGCCCAGTGTAATGGTAGTGCCGATTTCGCCCGGGCCATCCTTGAACGGAGAATTGGGTGATAAGCCGCGGCCAAAAACCGGAATTCCTGCGTCATTGATTCCACGGATGTCGCGAACCATGCCGTCGGTGACGCAGGCAACCACGCCGTTATTTTTCGCCATTGCCACGAAAACGTCGCCGACTACAGAGGCTTCCTCATATTCATCAACGGCGATCAGCACAACGTCACCCGGCCGGCAGGCCTCGAGCGCCGCCCAGCATGCCAGGTTGTCGCGAGGGAGGCTTTGCACGGTGATGGCGACCCCACAAAAACGAACTGCCGTTGAAAGCGGCCTGATGCGATGGCTGAGCGCGCCTCGCCGGCCTTGAGCATCAACGACGAAGCCGGTCTGGACACCATTGAATGCTGCTAGCTGCTCTGCGGTAGGCCGACGGAAATTCTTGCGGATAACAAGGGCTGGTGGCGTTTCTGCCATGGGTTTCTCCTGATTTGTGGGTGACAAAAATATAATGCGGGGGGCGGTCATCACCGGACTGACACACGCAACTATAACGCCAGAAATACCACCACAATCAAAATGATAAGGCTGTATTTGGTCGCTTTGTATACCGTTCGGTTCCAGGCTTTGAAACGTTTTCGCTGCTGCTCAATCTTCCAGTGCAGGTGTGTCAACCGGTTAATGGCTCCGGTCTGGTCGCTATTCTCATTAGGCGAGCTCGCAGCCGACATGATGACGCGTCCAAACCACCGATTAAGGCGTTCCACCCAGCGCCATTTTACGGGACGCTCGACATCACAAAACAGGATGACACGGGTAACGTCGGAATTGTTATACGCCTCGTGCACATAGGTTTCGTCAAACAGGACGTCCTGACCATCGCGCCAACTGTAAGCCTGACCGTCAACAATAATATGGCAGCGGTCATCGTTGGGTGTGGACAGCCCAAGGTGGTAACGCAAAGAGCCGGCGAAAGGGTCGCGATGCGGATTCAACTTACCCCCGGGTGGAAGTTCCGCGAACATGGCTGCTTTCACACAGGGCAGTTCCTTCAGCAAGGATACGGTCTTGGGGCATAAGGCCATCGCGGACGGGTGCCTGGCGTCATACCACTTCAGATAGAAGCGCTTCCACCCGTACTTGAAAAAAGAATTGAACCCAATGTCATCATGCTTCGCGGCCGCTTTGATATGACGTGCTTCAGATAAATTCAGGGCTTCGTCTCGTATGGTTTCCCAGTTCTCGCGCAAGAGGGCGAGCTCGGGAATTTCCGCTGGATCCAGATACGGCGTTTTGGGTACGCGCGAGTTCAGGATCAATAATGCGTTGATTGGCGCGAGCAGCACAGAATGATCCAGCAATTGACGCCGCAGCGGCAATCGCGTCGTTCCACGGAAGTGGACATACAAAATAGACAGGAGCCAGATGACTGGCAGTAACCATTTCATGGTGCTGATATTCCTCTATGGGCATAACGATGCAACCGGACCGGACAATCCAAATCAAGCAAGACTGTGCCAATCAAATAAAGCGATGCAAGTAAGATGCCACGCGTTGTCTTCTGTTTCAAGCTCGCAGCCCGGGCCCGGGGTGAGATGCGATGCGTACAACCACATACTGGACTCACCGTCAATCCAGCCGCCTCCCAACGCCTTGTATAACGTGACATGATTCCTGGTTTTGGCCAGGCGCAATGTAATCAGATTTTGCTGGGCGGCGTAACGGTCGCGCTCCGCATACGGTCAAGCTGATGCGGGGGAAAAGGCGGCTCGGGCGGCTCCGATTCAGCGCCAAAGGAAAGGTAAGGCGTTGGCTACTTCGGCGACCAAGGGAGCCTCTGGACAAGTCGAGCGGAAAGCAGGCGTGGTGACTTGTTCAGAGGCTTCCAAGGAAATCTGAACGGATTTGCGTGAATCTTCGCTTGCCGGATAGCGCTGCAGTGCGTCTTCATCTTCCCGGTAGCGGGACGCGTGCCGGCTCATTCCCGCTTCAGTGCGATGGCAGCCCATTCCCCCCAACCGTCGCCATCATCGTGGAAGATGACCTGGAAATGTTCTGGCAATATCGGTGAGTCGAATACGAGGAGGGTGTACGCTTGGGACAAGGGCATGGGATAGTCGTTCTGGATGCCGTTGGCCAGAACCACGATTCTCTGGTTCGTCGCCACCGGGCCAGTTCTGACGAATACGGCCTGCCCCCTGCGCATACGTAAACTCAGGCTCCCGGTGTCGGTGTCGCCGGAAACGAAACTGCCCCATACTGTGTAGCCATCCAGTTGGGTGCGTTCGTAGTCCCCGTTTTCACGCCAGTTATCCACTTGAACACGCTGGTGCCCGGAAACGAGCTCATCGGGGGCACTGCCGATCGGTAGAGACGTCCGTGTCGTCCTGAAGGGGGGAGCGAGACTATATATGGGATAGCCCGCTTCCCGTAGTGCCCGCAGCCCTCTGACGACACCATTCTTGTACTCGTCTTCATCCTTCCAGGTCAGATCCAGCGTGTATTTATCCACCAGTTGCTCGATATCCGTTTCCGTCTTCAGCGCCAGCTGAACCGTGGTCTGATGCGCAAGCGCTTGGTTCTGATGTACAAACCGATGTTTAAGGCCGTTGGCATACGAAAAGACATACACAGCGACAAAGCCGGCCGCCAGCAGCGCCACGCCTCTTCCGGGTAGGGCGCGAGACAGGAGTATCCATAGCAGCAGTGGCGACAGAACGCTCAAAGGCCCGTAATGCATGGCAACCACACCGGTCCACCCTCCCTGTACCACAGCCCGTCCGACGGCAACGGACAGCAGTACGGCTTGCGTAGCCAGCAAGACAGAAAACAGCGCGGCATCACTGCCGTCAAGCGTATTCTTCCTGTATCTGGCGTATAGCCAGGCGCCTGAAAGAATCAGCATCAGAAGCAGCCCGGCGGCGCCGCCTGCGCCCAACATATTCCTTGCGCCAGACGATAGGCTTGCGGTCTGCAGGTAGAAGTGGATTTCTGCAATATTAAGGACGCTTCCCACCGTCTGGCTGGCGCCGGTGGGTTGCCATGCGAGTACTACGGTCGTTACAGTCAGCACCGGCATCAATAACACCAGCAGGCCTGTGCGTGTGAGAGGCAGAGTCTTCCGGCCCGACAACAGGTACCATCCCCCCAGTCCAGCCAGGATCACCAGCGCGGACAGCGCCCCGTTCATGCCGCACAAGGCCAGGGCCACAAGCGAAAAGAATGCGCAGTACAGGTAGCCATTCGAGCGCCCGGCGTTTCCGGGCCTTTGGCCCGCCCCACGCTCGAAGAGCACAAAACAGTAAAGGAAAAGGGAAGCAAAGAATACGGAAGACAGGAACTGGAGCTGAAAGGCCCAGGTGGTGTAGCCCAGAGAAAGGTTCAGTATGCCCAGGGGAATGATGATGTCGCCCCACGAGACCTTGCCGCGATACAGCCGCGCCACCCGCAACATGCACAGCGCCGTCAGGAACGCCAGAATCAGGTTGAACAGCAGCAGCACCCTGAAGTCATAGCCGGTCAAATAGGCAAGCGTGAAGTGGAATATCTTCTGCAGGGGAATATAGTGATCGACATGTTGTTCGAAAACCCAGCGGAAGGCTTCCGGCCATTCCAGACCCAGCGGACTCACATATGCCCAGTCGTCCGCATACGGATACGGCCGAAAGTTCAGCGAAAAAATGATGGCGATAAGAACCGCGACATAGGCGGCGGCTTTGACGGACAAATCTTTCATGAATTCATTTGAACGGTGATTTGATATCTGCATCAAATTGATACTTGCCCGTTGCCTGGTTACCGGATGCTAGCATTAATATTGGAATGGGGGCAAAACGTAAACCGGGCCGCCATGATCAGCAGCAAGGGGATCACTGCGCGGCGCAGCCTCGTGCGGGGCTGCGCCGGCGGTTTCATTTGAATGACCACCGCTTATGCCCGACATAGCTGGTGAATACCGGCACAGCCACGCCCACTGCGTGCGCCAACTCGCGGATGTATTGGGTGACCCCCAAGGCCGGCAATACATAATAGGCGAGCGCCATGCTGACCAGCCAGGTCTGGGCCACGGCGGCCAGGTTCACGAGTACGAAATACCCCGCTGAACGATGCAGTGCCTGGGCGCTGCCGCGGAACACGAATACCCGTGCCAGGATGAAGGCCGTCACCATGCCGGTCAGGTAGGCCAGTACGATGGCGGCTGAATACCCCATCCACTGGTTGTACAGAATGCGGCTGCCGAAATTGATGGCCGCCGCGATGCCGCCGGTGACAATGAAGGCCAGGAACTGGCGCGAGAGGAACAGGCTGCTCATGCAATCGCGTCTTTGGCCATCTTTCGCCCGAAACCCAGGCTTTCCGATATGCCGCGGTCTTCAGGGTAATAGAACGATGTGTCGGCGACCCACAGCCCTTCCACTGGAAGCTTCATGGGCGGCAGGGTTTCCAGAAAGCCTGGTCCGCAGATCGGTTGCGCATGCCGGTAGCGGTTGGCCCGGATGTCGATGATGTCGTGGTCATCCAGGCCAGGGTTCACCTTCTTCAGGTAGCGGCGCACTTTGTCGATGAACTGCTCGTCGGGTTCCTGGTATTTGGGGTGCTCGCCCGGCATGTAGAACGGCACATAGACGATATGGGAGTCCAGCGGACGCAGATTGGTATATTCGACGATACCGGGCACGTCCATGTCCGGGTCGTTGGTGTTCAGCCAGAAATTTTCCGTGACGGGCTTTTTCAGCTTCGCGATCACGCAGACCACGGCGATGTTCTTCAGGGCGCGGTACTTTTGCAGAATGTCTTCCGGCAGGCCTGGCATGATGCGCGGCACGAAAGGCATGGGGACGGTGCTGATCACCTTGTCGAATGGTTCGAACACCCCTTGCGTCTGGACGCCGCGGACCTGCCCGTCGCTGATCACGACTTCGCTCACGGGCGACTTCAGCCGGAATTCCCCGCCGCGCGCTTCGATGCCGGCCTTCAGGGCTTGCAGCAGCGTATCCGAGCCGCCTTCCAGATAGCCCAGTTTTTCACGAAAGAGATCGTAGCGCGAGCGGCCGATACGCCGTATGCGGCTCCAGATCCAGGCGGCCGAGAGCTGGTCGGCGTAGTCATAGAATTTCAGGTCGAACAGTTTGCGCCACAGCACCTCGTAGGCCTCGTCGCCCACCCAGCCACGCACCCATCCCGTGGCTTCTTTGTGGTCCAGTGGCTGCCAGTCGTTGCGTTTCGTGGAAAGGAAAGCGTGCAGACCATAGCGGAACTTCGCCACCATGCCCAGCCCTTTGAACTTCAGCAGCGCGACCGGGTTGCCCCACGGCTGAAGCCTCCCCCGATACCAGTAGCCCATCCGGGTTTCCTTCCATTGCATCCTGTCCTGGATGTTCAGTTCCTCAAGTATGGCAAGGAAGTCGGTATCCGACGTGCAGTGGAAGTGGTAGTAGCGTTCAATGTCCAGCCCGCCGAAGTCGAAGGTGGCGGTCATTCCGCCGACGCGGTCGTCGGCTTCGAAGATGACCGGCCGGTGGCCGTCCTGGACGAGCTGCCAGGCGACGCCCAGGCCCATGGGGCCGGCGCCCAGTACAGCGATGCGGGGATGTTCAGTGTTCATTCAAAACTCCAGCACCACTTTGCTGTAACGTGGATCGGTGAAGGTTTCTTCAATGGCTTTGTGGAATGGTGTGCATTCCACGCCGAAGATGGCCGGCCAGTCGATGACCCGGAACTCATCGCGCGCGACGAGCGCTTCCAGCTGCTGCGTCGTGAATGGGGGATTGCGGTCGAACCGGGCCCATATCCAGAGCAGCAGGTGGAACAGGCGGTAGGGAATGTGCACGATCGGTGTACGCGAGTCTGTCACCCGCTTGATCTCGTGGATGATATCCACGTAGTCGATTTTTTCATGCCCGGAAATGTCGTAGATACCGCCTTCGACGCGCCGTTCGATGCAACTGATGATGATGTTGCAGAAATCGCCCACGTATAGCGGTTGACGCATGTAGCGGCCGTTGCCGGGAATGGGGAACACCGGCACCTTCTGCATGAATCGTGAGAGCCAGCCCAGGTGCTTGCGGTCGAACCAGCCGAACATGAGGGTGGGGCGCAGGATGGGGCAGGGAATGCCGCTATCGAGCACCAGTTGTTCCTGTTCCCGCTTGCTGCGCGTATAGAAGTCGTCAGCCACCGATTCCACCACGGACGAGCTGATGTGGACCAAGTAGGGGTTGCCATGATCGCGGATGGCCTGAAGTATGTGGCGGCTAGCATCGACGTTGTTGCGCGTGAATTCGGCATAGTCCGTCCCGCCGATCTGCGCCTGTAGCATGACGACGACGCTTGCGCCTTCGAAATGCCTGTGCCAATCACCCGGTTCGGCGAGGTCGGCGTATTCGGCCACGATGTCGGGCTGCACCTTGCGCAGCACGTCCAGGTTGGCGCGATGCTTGTCCAGCACTACGATATCCGTCCAGCCCCTTTCGCGCAAACGGGCGACGAGATTCTGGCCGACGAGCCCGGCGCCGCCCGGCAAAATGATCTTGCTTTTCTTCATGTGTGGATTCAGATATCGAGCTTGTTGAAGAGGAAGCGCGGCAGATGCCGGATGACCATCATGATGGCGGCCCACTTTACCGGCGCGTAGACGACGGCGCGCCCCTGATCCATGCCTGTGACAATGGCGGCGGCGACGCTTTCGACCGGCGCCAGCGAGGCGCCGCGCTCGCGCAACTGCGAGGTCATGGGCGTATCGGTGGGCCCGGGTTTGATCAGCGTGACCCGCACGGGCGAACCGGCCAGACGGTGCTGCAGACCCTGCGCGTAGCGTGTCACCATGCCCTTGGCCGCCCCGTATACATAGTTCGAGCGCCTCCCGCGGTCGCCCGCCACGGAACTGATGATGCCCAGGGTGCCGAAGCCGGCGCGCGCCATGCGGCCGGCGATGGCCTCGGCAAAGAGCACGGGTGACACGCCGTTGACCTCCAGGGCTGTCCGGCATTGTTCGAGATCGTTCTGGCAGTCATGCTGATCAGGCAGCGACCCATGGGCGATCAGCGCAAGGTCGATACGCCCTGCTTCGCACGCCTGATCGACGATGTCCCGCACACCCTGGGTGCTTAGCAAGTCGCCAGTCAGCACGCGGATGTCGGCCTGCGGTGCGCGCACTTGCAGATCCGCCACGATGGGCTCCATGCGCCGGGCATCGCGCCCGACCAAAATGAAAGCCGCCGCGCCACGCTGCGCCCATGCCCGCGCGCAGTGCTGCGCCATGGCCGATGTCGCACCGACAATCAGAACCCGCTGCCCGGAAGCCGCCATAATCATTTACCTGTAAGTCGTCGTGACATGGACGAACTGATGCCCGGGTCGCGCCATGCCGAAAATTCTTCGAGGCGGGGATAGCCGGCGGCGAACATTTCCGCCGACATACGGGAATCCTTCGCCGGATACAAACGCCCGCCGGCCTCGCGCACCAGAGCGTCCAGACGCTGGAACAGCGCGGCGTTGCGCGCCGGTTGCACGGGAAAGTCCAGCGCCAAGGTTACACCGGGGCGGCAGAAACTGAGCAAGCCCGCCGGCGGCATGGAGCCAAAAGTCTTCAATACTGCCAGGAACGAACCCTGCCCGCTGCGTGAAATTTCCCTGAGGATTTGTCCCATGAGCCGTTCGCCGTCTTCTCGTGGCACGACACATTGATACTGGTGGAAGCCTTTGGGCCCGTAGATCCGGTTCCAGTGGCCAATGCCGTCCAGCGGATGGAAGAATGGCAGGAAATGCACTGTCGAGCGCCCCGCCTTGCGGGCCTGCAGATGGAAATAGGCCGTGTTGAACGGCCGCAGTGTCAAGCCATTGACGAGTGAGACGGGCGGCACGAAGGGCACGGACAGCCTGCCCGGCTTCACACTGCGCCAGTCGCTGCGGCGCGCGTGATTGGCCCGCATGAAAATGCCGCGCCCTGAACCGGACAGGCAGTCGATCCAGGCCACAGTGTGTTCCCAGCCGGCCTCGGACGTGTCGGCGAGATTGAAAAAATCGCTCAGGCCGTCAAACGGCACGATTTCGGTATCGAGCCATGGTCCGTCCACGCGGCGCAGACGCAAGGTGGCCTTGGAGATCAGGCCGGTCAGGCCGAGACCGCCGATGGTGGCGGCGAGCCACTCCGGATTCCGGTCGCGGCCGCATTCGATCGTTTCGCCTGTGGTGCGCACGAGCGTCAGGGCCGCCACGTTGTCGCCGAAGGTACCGAATACGTGGTGGTTCTTGCCGTGTACGTCATTGGCAATGGCGCCGCCGACCGTGATGAGTTGCGTGCCGGGGACGACGGGCAGCATCCAGCCGCGCGGCACCATGAGGGCCTGGATGTCGCGCAGGAGCACGCCCGCTTCGCATTCCAGCAGGCCGGTGTCTTCGTCGAATGCGAGGTAGCGATCCATGCCGCGGGTATGCCAGAGCACGCCCCCGGGATTCAGGCAGACATCACCATAGCTGCGCCCCATTCCATAGGGCAGCCCCTTTCCGGCCGGCACCCCGCGCGCAATCTCGCTTGCGGCCTGCTGGCAGCCCGAGAGCAGGACGGGCGTATGCTCGCAGGCGGACAGGCGGCCCCAGGAATAGGCTACGGCCATGTCCAGCCCACGGTTCCCATGCCCAGCACGGCCAGGAAGGCGGCGCCAGCGGCCAGGCTGGCGCGGTCCTTCAGGGCGAAGATCACCGGATCGTCGTGCATGCGGCCGCGGTGCGCCTGCAGCCACATCCAGCTTATCCAGAACAGCATGACGGGCACCGCGCCCCAGATGAACACGGGGGTAGCGTAGAGCCTGAGCACGTCGTCGCTGTTCAGGTACAGGGCCAGCACCAGTGCCGCGCCGTAGCCTGCTGTCACGCCCATGGTCTGAATCAGGCTGGCGTCGGAAGTGTAGTAGCCCCGGCCGTGTGCCTTCTGAAGACCTTGTTCCTGCTGGAAATGCAGTTCGGCATAACGTTTCACGAACGCCAGCGACAGGAAAAGGAAGACCGAGAACGCCAGCAGCCAGAAGGAAAGCGCCAGGCTCGCTGCTGCCGCGCCGGCGACGATGCGCAAGGTATACAGCAGTGCGAGTACGAGACAATCCAGCAGGATGATGCGCTTCAGCCCGAACGAATAGGCGGTTGTCAGCACGAAGTAGGCGCCGAGCCAGCCCATGAACGCGGGCCCGGTCAGATAGGCCAGGAAGGCGCTGGCTGCCAGCAGTAGCGGGGCAAGCCAGGCCCCCATCCATACGGGAACCTCGCCCGAGGCGAATGGCCTGTTGCGCTTGCGTATGTGCAGCCGGTCGCTTTCGAGGTCGAGAAGGTCGTTGACGATGTAGACCGATGACGCGCACAGGCTGAAGGCCAGCAAGCCCAGCAGGGCCATGGCCCAGCGTTCGGGTTCGGCGAAGGCATGCGCGCCCAGCAGCGGTACGAACAGCAGCAGGTTCTTCATCCATTGATGCATGCGCAGCACGCGCCGCCACGTGGCCGGGCCGGTGGCGGCCCGGGGGAAGATGCGCTCGACCGTGGCGAGCTTTCCGGCCTTGTCGGCCAGGCCGGGCGGCGCGTTCACGACGATGGCGCGATGTGCCTGCGCCCAGACAGGCAGGTCGGACTCGTGATTGCCAGCATAGTCGAATTCGCCGGCTCCGAATTGCTTGACCAGCGCATCGGCCTTGCTGGCGCCTGACAGGTTCGTGGTGCCATCGCTGGCCAGGACTTGGTCGAAGACGCCCAGGTGAGCCGCGATGGCTTGCGCGTACTTTCGGTCGCTGGCGGTGCACAGGACGACGAGCCGGCCGCTGGCCTTCTGTTCCCGAAGCCAGGTAAGAAGTTCCTCGTGATAGGGAAGGCACTCGACATTGAGATCTGCCAGTTCGGCCAAGCGGTGCTTGAGGCCCGCCTTGCCCTTCGCCAGCCATGCCGGGATCCGCAACAGAACGGCCGGGTGGTCGCGAACCGCACGGAATGTGGACTCATGCAGCATGTCTGTCTGAAGCAGCGTGCCGTCCAAATCAATGACCAATGGTTTCAAGGGCTTGCCTTCACCTCGAATGTGTGAACGACGCATTATAGGCTGACGCCTTTTCATGAGCTACCGCAGGGGTTCGTCAGGTGCTGGGCCGGCCGCCGGCCTCTATCCGAAGGGTGCCTTGCGGTACAATTCTTCGTTTGAAAGCACCCGGGAAAAAACGTTTGCAAACCTATTCGCTTGGACCAATTTCCATGATCGCTTCGCTATGGCAACAGCGTTCATTGTTGTTGGCCATGACCGTGCGCGACATTGGCGGGCGTTACAAGGGGTCAGCCATCGGGCTGGCCTGGTCGATGGCTATTCCGTTACTCATGCTGCTGGTCTACACGGCTGTGTTCGGTGGCATCTTCAAGGCGCGCTGGGGCGGTAGTGGCTCCACCATGGATTTCTCGCTTCAATTGTTCTGCGGCCTGCTGCTGCACGGAATGGTGGCGGAATGCTTGCTGCGTTCACCCCAGAAACTGATCGAGCACGCCAGTTATGTGAAGAAAGTGGTGTTTCCGCTCGAAATACTACCCGTCACGGGCGTAGGCGGGGCATTGTTCCATGCCGTGATTTCGCTGCTGCTGCTGCTGCTGGTCGTGCTGGTGCTGCGTGGCGGGTTGCCCATCACGGTGCTGGCGGTGCCCGTCGTGCTGCTGTCGCTGCTCCTGTTCTGCCTGGGCATCAGCTGGTTCCTGGCAGCCATCACGGTGTATCTGCGGGACGTCACGCAGTTGACCGGCCTGTTGGCCACCCTGCTGCTGTTCCTGTCGCCGATCTTCTATCCGATCGAGATGATTCCGGAAGCCTTCCGGGGGCTCATGGCGTTCAATCCCCTTACCGTGCCTGTGGAACAATTACGCTTGGTCGTATTGTCGGCCCAGTGGCCGCAGTGGCCGGTACTGGGCCTGCATGGGCTGGCAAGTCTGGTGGTGGCCTGGCTCGGGTATGCGTGGTTCCAGAAGACGCGCAAGGGGTTTGCAGATGTCCTTTGATCACGAGGCGCAAGTCGGCGACGGGCTTCCTGAAATTGCCATCAGCGCGGAAGGCCTGGGCAAGCAATACCATATCTACAGCCAGCCGCATCAGCGCCTGCTGCAGATGCTGTATCGTGGCCGCAAGACCTTCTTCCAGCCCTTTGACGCCCTGCAGGGGCTGTCCTTCCAGGTGCGCCGCGGCGAAACGGTGGGCATCATCGGCCGCAACGGCGCGGGCAAGTCCACCCTGCTGCAACTGCTGTGCGGCACGCTGGCGCCGTCTACGGGCAATATCACGGTCAACGGCCGCGTGGCGGCACTGCTGGAACTGGGCGCGGGCTTCAACCCCGAATACTCGGGGCGTGAGAATGTATTTCTGAATGCCGCCATCCTGGGCCTGAGCCGGGAACAGGCGGAAGCGCGTTTTGACGATATTGCCGCTTTTGCGGATATCGGGCAATTCATCGACCAGCCCGTCAAAACTTATTCCTCGGGCATGTACGTTCGCCTGGCATTCGCGGTCATTGCTCATGTGGACGCGGACATTCTGATTATCGATGAGGCGTTGGCTGTGGGCGACGCCCATTTCACGCAGAAATGCATGCGTTTCCTGCGCAAGTTCTGCGAAGCCGGCACGCTGCTGTTCGTCAGCCATGACAGCGCGGCGGTGACGAGCCTGTGCGAACGCGCCATCTGGCTCGAGCACGGCAGGATGCGGGCCATTGGCCCGGCGCGGGACATCTGCAAAGAGTACAACGCCGAGGTCTACCAGCAGCCGAATGGGGTGACGGCGGCGCGACCGCGGCCGCAACCGGCCGAGCCGGCATCCGGTCATGCGCCGGCCGCTCCTCGGCGGCGGCCCCAGGCTATCGATGCGGTGCCGCAAGAAGTGTTCGACGGGCGCTGGGATCGATTGGCGGATACCCCATTGCGTAACGCCATGACGGTGCAGGCGTTCGATGCGGAAGATGGCTTCGGCACGGGGCAGATGCGGGTGCGGGATGTCTTTCTGGAAGATGCCGACGGCACGGTCATGGCTTCCATCACGGGGGGTGAGGTCGTGTCTCTGGTTGTGCGCTACGTCAGCCACCTAGCGGTCGACTCCGTAATCGTGGGTTTCCAGTTCAAGGATAAGCGTGGCCAGATCCTGTTTGGCGACAACACCTGTATTTCCACCATGGACGAACCCGTTCCGATCGGCGCGGGCGAAACCCAGGAATGCCGCTTCCGCTTTCAGATGCCGCTGTTGCCGGCCGGCGAGTACGCGGTGACGGTGTCGGTGGCGGAAGGCACGCAGGTCGACCACATACAGCACCATTGGGTGCATGATGCGCTGATCGTGCAGTCTCTTTGTGCGAGTGTCAGCACAGGTATCGTCGGTATCCCGATGCTGGACATTCGTATCGATCCTGTAGGGGTGACGACAGAAGGTGCGGCATGATGCCGCCGCCACCGCAGCCCTTTCTGGCCGTGCGCCTGGATGCGGCGCAGCGCCCGTGGCGTCTGCCCCTCACGGCCGACCTTTACGTAACACTGTTCAATATGCCGGTGGCGTATGCGGCGGATGCGCCCGGCCTGCCTTTTTCCTTTGCGGCCCTGCCGGGCCGCTATCTGGCGGACCTGTTTCTGCATGGGCGCGCTGCGGTCGGGCGCCGGCCCCTGGTCATCCTGAATCCGGCCAGCGACCTGCCGCCTGATGCCTTGTTCGCCGTGGCCGTCACCATGCAGGATACGGCCTTTCGAGGCGAGGCGACCCCAGCTGTGCGTGTGCTGGCCGATCTCGATGGGCATGTTATTGCTTATGTGTTCAATGAGGCTGAAGCGTTCCCCGAAGCGGCATGCTTCGATCTGCGTTTCCTGAGCTGCTTCGATGCGCATCTGGACGCCGCTGTGCTGCAGGCAGCGGGCGTGCCGGCCGACGTGGGCCGCGTGCGTATGCCGGTGGGCTTCAGTCCGGCCCTGGCCCTGCCGCGCCTGCAGGGCATCGAAGCCATGGCCTTGCATGTCGCCCGTCGACGGTTGGCCATGCATGTCGCGGGCAGCAGGCGTTTGCTGGCGGTGGCGACGCACCATGCGGGCGACATCTTCCTGGCCATGCGAGTGCTGGCCGCATGCGACACCAGGGTGGATGGTGTGGTGGTGCATCGGATGTATGTCGACATTGTGCGCGAGGTATGCCCCCACTTGCCCTGTATCATCGTCGACGGGCCCTTGCCGTCGCGCGGAGACGCCGTGACCCTGGCCCATCCGTTGAATGATGAACTGTTGTACCTGGAAAACCATGTGCTGCCGGTACTGCCGCAGGATGCTTCCATAGTATTGATGCGCGCCCAGCGTGATTACATTCCGGCGGATACCACTTTGTCGGCTCAGTTGGCGTTTGCCGTGGGCAGTGCGGCGGATGTGGCGCGTTTCCCGGGTGGGCGCGTCCTGATGCTGGATCCCGAGGGCCCCCTGGCCGCCGGCGAAGACGGCAACGGGAGGGATGCCGGCGCAGTCTCGCCGACGCAGGCTTGCGCACCCGCCACCTTGCGCGTTCCGGGCAGGCGGGTCTTGCTGCATTTTGACGGCGGCTGGCCTTTGAAAGTCTATCCGGCGGCCGAGCAGCGGGAACTGGTCGATCTGCTGCTGGCGCGCGGGTTCCGGGTTTCGGTGCTGGGCGCCCCCGTCAGGCCGGATGTGCCCACCCACGGGTTTGCCGGCCTGGCGCAGTTCAATACCTTGCTGAGCGAGCACGACGTGCTGGTGGGCATGGATTCTTTTCCCTGCCACTATGCATCGCAGCAGCGCGACATGCCGGTGCTGTGCCTGTTCGCCTCGACAAGGGTCTGGAACCTGGCGCATGATGCGCCGGAATATCTGGCGGCCAGTCGCGGGCTGGTGTGTTCGCCTTGCGGCAGCCGTGTGGCATGTCCGCGGTTCGGCGGCACGGAATGCCGGAATTTCATATCTCCCGCTGCCGTAGTGGCGCTTCTTGAAGCAGGGTTGGTGGACGCATGAAACAGACGGTCTTCACGATATGTTCGGCGAATTATTTACCCACGGTCAAAGTGCTGATGGATTCCCTGAGCCGGTATGAGCAGGCTTCACGGCGGGTGCTGGTGCTGGTCGAACAGGATTACGCCCAGGAGGACGCCGAGGCGCTGGGCCGCCTGCTGGATTGCGAGGTCTTGCGCTGCAGCGATCTGGCCCTGCCCCGGGAACGACAGATGGCGTTTCAGTACGACATCACCGAGTTCAATACGGCCGTCAAGCCCTATGTATTCCAGCGCTTGTTCGATCAAGGCGATGAGGAAGTCATCTACCTGGACCCGGATATCCGGCTCTATGCGCCGTTGGATCATCTCTGGGAGCAATTGCGGCTTCATGGGGCCGTCGTGACGCCGCATCTTGCGGCGCCGCTGCCGGATGATGGCTTGTCGCCGTCCAATGAAAACATGGTGCGCTGTGGCCAGTTCAACTTTGGCTTCGTCGGCTTCAATCATTCGCCCGTGGCGCGACGCTTCATCGACTGGTGGGCGCAGCGCCTGGCCGATCACTGCATTTTCCATCCCCATCATTTTTACTTCGTCGACCAGTTCTATGGGGCGATGGTCGCTAGCTTCATCCCCGACATCCGGGTGTGGCATCACCAGGGCTACAACTATGCCTACTGGAACGCGCCGCAGCGGGAACTGGCGCGTGATGGCCAGGGCTGGACCACGCCAGACGGCCCCTTGGTGTTCTTCCATTTCTCGGGATTCACGCATGATGATCCCCTGGCTCTGTCGCGCCATCAGAACCGCTATCGCGCGCAGCCGGGTTCGCCCATTGCGGAGCTTGCCCTGGAATACGCCGACGAAGTGGCCGCCAACGCACAGCCTGTACAGCCTTTCGTCCGGCCTTATTCCTTCGGGGCCTATAGCGACGGCGTGGCCATCGATGCCCTGGAGCGGCATGCCTATCGCGATCTGCCCCAAATCGAAAAAGACCTGATGGGCAATCCGTTCAGCCCTATCGCACGGGAGCGGCTGCGGCGCTACGAGGATATCGCGGATGTCGGCGGGTCGGCCACGGGCCTGCTGTGGCAGCTATGGCAGCAGCGGCAGGCACGCCAGGACGTTGAGCAGTCTCTGCCAGCCGTAGAGCGGCTGGTGCATGAGGCGCGTGCCGAAACCGAAGCCGTTCGTGCGGCGGCCGAGCAGGACAAGCGGGAAGCTGCCGCGATATATGCGCAGCGAGAAGCCGTTCTGAATGAAAAGATCAGCGAACTCCAGGGCTATCTGGACAACGTTGTGCAATCGCGGGGTTATCGTTTCATTCGCTGGGTTACCGAGCCTTTGCGGCTGGTGAGGGGGCGATGATTCCAGCGGTGGCCAAGGGCGGCTCATGATGCTGCCCTGCGGGGGCGCCTGGCAGCTGGCGCCCCCGCAGGGCATGGATCACATACTACGTATGGCGTGGTAAATGCGGCGGGCGTAAGGAATGCGTCTGACGATTTCGCGCAGCCGGACGTAACGCTGCTGGGTCTTGATGCGCTCTTGCCATTCGACGGCCGCGCCACCCGCTACCATAGGCGGGCTGGGCGCGGCGAAGGCATACATCCTTACCGTGTGCGGCTGGCCATGCAGGTTGGCGTTGTCGGTTACCTTCATGCCGGTTGATTGGCAGACACCGGCGAACAGACGTTCCAGTTCATGTGCCAGGGTGCCGTCGATCTGGCCCAGCTCGACATCGAACGCATCAGGGGTGATGCTGTTGAACATCGGCGCCAGGCTGTCCGGCCGGCACCAGAACATGGAGCCTGCAAAGAAATGCAGCCTCTTGAAGTCTTCCGGCGACACCCCCATCCGGATGGCCAATTCGCGCAGGTTGTCGGGCCGGCTGGCCGGATAGCCCCAATAATGCGCGTAATTCAGCCAGTGGCCGTAAGGGCCGACCATTCCCAGTTCATCGTTGCCGGCGAATGCCTGCAGGATTTTTTGCACGTTTTCCTGTGAACCCAGAAGCTGGTCCAGGAAACTGTGCCGCCAGCGGTCGCCGTCGGCACGATGCAGCGAACGCTTGGCGTGCAGTTTGCATACTTGCCGGTATCCCAAGGGCTGGATGCCTTTGAGGATGGTCAGGAAGGGAGCGACATCGCGGCCACGGTTCGGAAACGGCAGAAGTGTCGCACCCGGTACATCGGCCAGCACCTGAGCGAAATCAGTGGTCTGGGCCGTGTCGGGAACGGATACATACAGATCGTAGGCACTGTCCAGGTGAGCCAGGCCGGCACGAATCTCAGGCCAGAGCTCAGGATAGAACAGATGCAGAATGACGGCGGTGTCATGTTGGCGCTTGGCCTGCCCGAGCAAGACTTCGGCGGCGGCGTGCAGGCCGGCCTGAGGCGGGGGGTAGTGAGCCAGGGTCTGCTGCGTGGCTTGCAGATAGGCATAGCCATAGCGCCGGTCGGGTTCCAGGTAAGCGCCTTCCGCCCATTCGTTCCAGGCATTGATGAACACCAGCTTTTGGTCCGGGTTGTCGCGCTTGTCGGTCTGATCGCAAATGCCGCCCAGCCAGCGCAGATAGAGTTCCGGAGAGGCGTTGTGGAAAACATGGCCACGTTCCGGCTTGCGGGCTTCGTTGTCCCAGGATGGGAATACACTGCGATACAGGACGTAGTCTTCCGGCATGTCTTTCGCCAATTGCGATTCGACGACATGCGAATATTCGTAGACATTGCCTCGGAAATCGGGGTTGATGAATTCGATGTTCCGGTTCTGGCGGTCGATGTGGATGCCATGCGGCGGGAATTCCACCGCGGCATCGAAGCCATACGGTTGGGGCGCGCCGATGCCGAAGCTTTGCGCCACCACCAGATGCAGTTCCCCTATGCCTTGTTCCCTGCAATAGTTGCGCCATGTTTCGACTGTTCTACGCGGATTGGGCAGCAGGTTGATGCGGTACACGATCAGCAGCGGCTTGCCGTCGACCCGCAGATAGCGCGGATCGCGCAGCAGCGGGGCGACATCCTCGATGAACTCGAGGTCGTCCTGGGGCTCGTGGCGCTGTTCCATGAGGATGTCCTGCTCCTGGCCATCCCAGCGGCGCGTCCAGTTTTCATTGGCCCAGCAAATACAGAAAGGAAAGTCGATGTTGGGATTGGCGACATACTGATCCAGAGGCAGTTCGAGCAGGCGGCGCCGGCCGGTGAACCAGTAGTAGTGGAAGCAGAAAGCGGACAGGCCGTACTGGCGCGCCAGTTCGACCTGGCGTTCCTGGATTTGCGGCAGGCGCAGATCGTAGAAGCCCAGCTCACCGGGCAGGCGCGGCTGGTAGTGGCCCACGAATTGAGGCACGGCCTTGCTGACGTTGGTCCATTCAGTGAAGCCCTTGCCCCACCAGGTGTCGTTTTCGAGGAAGGGGTGGAACTGCGGTAGATAGAAAGCGATGGCGCGTAGGCGCGACGGCTCGGAAAGATGATGGTCCGAGGCGGCAACGTGCTCTTCACTGGGCTGCGAGGCGCTGGCTATCAACTGCTTGTAAAGCGCTTCGACATTGCCGCGGCGGCCCTGCACCGGGCCGGGCGCTTGCGGCAACTGGTCAATGTAGTGGATCAGCGGGTGGATCTGCTGCTCGATCAGGCCGGGGTGCTGCTGCAGCCAGGCAAGCGTGTCGAAGTGGCGCGATGGGTCGCGTCCTTCAAAACCACCGTAGCGCACATAGTGTTCAAGAGCGTCTTGCCCACTGTGGCGTACATCCGGGTTTTGATCCAGGTACCAGTCGACATCGAACAGGCCGCTGGCAAGAATGCGCTGCTTGTCGTTGCTTTTTGCGCGCCGCTCGGTGAAGTAGCGTGTATATCTCCGTGCCAATGCGCGAAGCAGCCAATTGCGCTGCTTGCTGCGATGGGCAAAGATGGCGTATTGCTTGAGAATATGCCGTTGCTGTTCTTCCAGGGCTTGCGGCGTGAGTGCCGTATCGGTATGTGGCTGAGCAGCGGATGTCTGCGCTGCGGTAGCTTCGGCCTGCGAAGGCTCGGGCGCTGCGACGGGATTTTGCTTGGCAATGTGCTGCGCTTCGCTCATAAGGAACGACCTATTGTGGTGCTTTCGTGAAGGGTGGTGATGATGGGACCCTGCGATTGAGCAGCGATCCTGATGGATTGCCCGGCACGATACCAGACGGCTAAGAAGTATACACCGTGGGGTGCCTGGGTTTTCTTCAGAACGATCGGCTTTGGCAAAGAGATATTTCCGGTGTTTTTTTCACCGATTCATCCGTGGCGGCATCTTGCGGATCATGGGGAAAACCCATGATAAATGCCGGCGCGATCAAAGCCATTCTGGTGCTGATGATCGTGTTCGTCTCCGGTCGTGCTCCATGGTTGCCCGAATCGATGTCCTGATGACCGCATCGGCGGGGCATGGCGGGAACCCACCTCGGGAAGCTGAGTGAATGGGTCAGACAATAAAACTTTTTCGAACTTTATACATTGCATTGCATTGCGTTACGGTCGGCATCGCAATCGCTCGGCATTCGGCCCAGCCAGGTCCATAACGTAATAATTACGCACCTGCATTACGACCACGCGGGAACAACGGCGAATTTTTCAGATGTGTTTTCCATTTTCAGGAAAAGGACGGGGCCTATGCGATGGGCCGCGCGCTTTCCTGAACATAGCCGGCTTCGGACAGCGCATCGCCCAGATCGGCCGCTACCCGGCATCGTTCCGCGCATGAGGGATCGACGAAGGCGACGGCCGCCTCGGCTGCCTCAGGCGAGCGTGATGGTGTGATGAACCACCAAAAGTTCCCTTCACTCCATCAGGGATAAGCAGAATCCGAAGCGCTGGCTCTGCTACGCTCGAACAGTGTCCGAACCCGTCACGGCGTCGCCCCTGAACCACGAAGGGCACGCGATTTCAGGTCCTGGAGTCGCTTGTTCATTTGCTGACTACCGGAGGAATCATGCTGGTTAGTGCAACACTGCCTGTAGCGCGTACGCGCCTGGTCACCTTGGCCGTAGAGGCGCCTGTCATTGAAGCGGCGAAGCTGCTGAGCGCGCCGGACACGCATCTGCTGGTCGTTTGCAATCACGGTGGCGCCATGACCGGGGTTCTGACGAAAGCGGATATCGTCAAGCAGATCAGCCACTGCACCGGCTGCAGCTGTACCGAAGGCGTTGCCGGCATCATGACGCGGGATGTGGTGGCGTGCAGGCCGGGCGATCGTCTGCGCGAGGTCTGGGATGTGATGCAGGGCAGGGCCTTGAAGCAGATTCCGATCAGTGACGAGCAATCACGGCCGGTCGGGGTGCTGTACGCCAATGATGCGCTGCAATGGCTGTGGAAGGAAGCCGAATACAAGGAAGAGCTGCTGCGCGATTATGTGATGGGTACGGGCTATCGCTAGATAGGCCGTGGCCCGGAAGCCGGGGCCCTTTGAAAGCGGTAGGCGGTAGGCGTTTCAGGCTTCGCCGAACAGGTGGCGCACATCGGCGGCCGAAGCGTCGGGATTGACGCCTTTGACCATCGACTGTTTGTCTGTGCGGACGAACAGGGAACGGGTGGCCGCCAGGCCCAGCGATTGCGCGCATTGCTGGATCATGCTGTAGCGAATCACCAGCAGGGCGCGCAGTTCTTCCATGCCTTGCCCATGATGGCGGCCGCCTGCGCCGGCGCCTTCGAGCCGGTATACGCGCAGGATGTTGGCTTCTTGGCTCAGGTCGAGGCCCAGCATGTGGGTCAGGTGCGTGATGCGCGCGTCGATACCTTTCACTGACATTGCGATGCGCTCGACGCGGTGCTGTAATGAAAACCGGTGGCCGCTGGAGTCAATCAGCATAGCGCGGCCGCCCCGGCTCTGAGACGATGCCGGCGTAGCGGTACTGCCCACGGCGTATTCGAGGGGCTTCAGCACTTTGGTCGGCGTGTCGGGCCGCGGGTATGACGCGGCTCTGATGAGCTATCCAGCCCGGGCGGTTTGTTCATGGTTACTTGTTATTTCTTTTTAAGAAAAATAGAAAATAATAGTAACATTTTCGAGGCAGAGGCGCTTGCCGGCATCATGCGCGGGATGCGAGGCGGGGCGTTGATGCGGATTCCGGCCCCTGATGGCAACACGGCCCCCGTAGGGGCCGTGCACCAATGATGCGCTGTAATGTGGGTCAGTCGACTTTGGCGCCAGACGATTTGACGACGACCGCCCATTTTTCGATGTCGGATATGAGCAGGTCGCGCATCTCTTGGGGGCTGATCTTCATGGGCTCCGCCGAATGCTGGGCAAGGCTGCTTTGCATCTCGGGGGTGTCCAGCAACGCGTTCACATCGTGGTTGATCTTCTGCACGATGTCGTCCGGTATGCCGGCCGGGCCGAGCAGGCCGAACCATGGGGCGACATGGAAATCCTTTACGCCGGATTCGGCCAGTGTGGGGATGTCCGGAAAGCGTGATGACCGGGTATTGGATGTGATGGCAAGCGCCTTTACGCTGCCCGCCTCTATGTGGGCGGCGATGGACGGAACGCTTGTATAGACGGCGTCGATACGTCCCCCAAGCAGGTCCGTCAGGGCCGGCGCCGCGCCCTTGTAAGGTATGTGTGTAAGGTCGGCGCCGGTGTCACGATTCACCATTTCCCCCAGCAGGTGGTTCACCGTTCCACTGCCCGCCGAGCCGAAGGTCATGTTCTGCCGCGACTTGCTCAGGTTGATGAAATCATTGAAGGTAGAGGCTTCGATATCTTTGTTGACGGTCACGATGAAGGGTACGGTCGCTACCGTTGCGATCATCGTGAAGTCATTGACGGGATCAAAGGGCAGAGTACGCAGGCTGACGTTGATCGCCTGGGTCCCTTCATATGAAAACAGCAGGGTATAGCCATCCGGAGCGGATCTCGCCGCGGCGTCCAGCCCGATGTTGCCGCCGGCGCCCGCGCGGTTTTCCACGATCACCGATTGACCCCAGGTTTCGGAAAGGCCTTGGGCGACCAGTCTGGCCAGGGCATCGGAAGCCCCGCCCGGGGCTTGCGGAATGATGATTTTTACGGGTTTATCGGGGTAATTCGTGTTGGCATGGCTGACCGGTACCATATGGGCCGCCAGCATCAACATGGCAAGAATCGTTTTCTTCATTTGCATTCGTCTCCGTAGTGAACGTTGGATCTGATTCACACTGATGTGTGAAAGTGAATTTGGTATCAGGCGCGAACCGTGGCGCCAGCCCATGACTCGATCAGCCGGCATAGCGACGTATAGTCCGATTCGGCGCCGTATACCGAATGAGTCGTGGACAGCAGCTGCCCCACCGTCGTCCCCAGGAACATTGGGACACCCAGTTGTTCCGCTTCATCAAGGCATAGGCGTACGTCCTTGTGGGCCAGGCCGGTGGAAAATCCGTAGTCGAAAGTACCGGTCAGGACAGCCTGCGGAAATTTGTCCTGGGTGGCGCTGTTGCGCCCGGAACTGGTGTTGAAGACTTCTATCATCACCTTGGGGTCCAGCCCCCCCTTTGCTCCCATCACCATGGCTTCCGACGTAATGGCAATGGCTGCCGCCGACATCAGGTTATTCGCCAGTTTCATGAGCTGCGCCTGGCCGGGGCGCTCTCCGACATGCAGCGGCTTTCCGATAGCCGCCAGCAAGGGCCGCAGTTCGTCGAACTGTGGCGAGGCGCATGCAACCATGATGGACAGCTTGCCCGCTTGCGCACCGGCCACGCCGCCGCTGACGGGCGCGTCGATGTAGGCGATTTCCTGGTTCCGCAGCGTTTCAGCGATTTTCGAGGCGGCCAGCGGCCCTATCGTCGATAAGTCGATGATGCGCTTGAGCCTGCCGCCGCCCATCAGCCCCTGGCCTTCCTGGGTGACGGACCGCACGATCTCACCGTTGGGCAGGCTCAGGAAGACGGTATGCGCCGAATCCGCCACTTCCCGCAGGGAGCCCGCAACCCGGGCGCCGTCGCTTTCCAGTGTGCGGGCCGCCGCTTCGTCGATGTCGTGGACGATCAATTGATGGCCCGCCCGGGACAATCGCCTGGCCATGGGAAGGCCCATGCTTCCTATGCCAACGAAACCCACGGGTAATGATTCCATCATCATTTCTCCAGAATGTAGATATGGTTTTGTTCAGAATATGGCGGGCCGCTTGAAAGCCTTCCGGCTTGTTCTTTCTTTTGCCGTTGCTGGCCGCGGAATAGACGCGGGGGCGTGCGTTTCTCAATCTTCAACGGGACGCGCAAAAACACGGGCCGGCGCGCCATCGGATTCAACAATATTGAGTGCCGCGAATACGAACTCCACACGCTGGTTGTTCAATGCCGACAATCCCGTGAGGTTTTCGCTCACCAGAACCCCGTGGCCAAGCAGAATATGGTGAACCGGCCAGTTGAAATCAGGCGGCCGGCGGCCAATGGGAAGATCGGGAGTGGGTATATCGAAGGCGGCCAGCTTTACCTTGTGGTCGACCAGCCATTGCGCGGCTTGCGTGCACAGGTGCGGATGATCGTGATATTGTTCCGACCGGGCATGGCGAGACCAGCCGGTATTTATGGCGACGATGTCTCCCGGCCGGATCAGGCCGGCATGGGCTTCCAGGTCCGCCGCGGTGATCAGTTCGTTCTCGTCTTTCTCGATGCTGAGTACGACGCCGGTTCCACAGAGGCGGTCAGGGGGGATTTCATGAAATGCCGGGCCATCGCTGAAGAAATGGCGGGGGGCGTCGACATGGGTGCCGATATGCACCACCATTCCCATTTCTGTTACATTCAACGGGTCTTCCGGCAGGCTGCGAATCTTGCGGAACAGGGGAACGGGAAACACCTCCGCGCGGGGCACATCGGTATCCAGAGGATGAGTCAAATCCCTCCATGGCCCGTGAGCAAGTATTCTGGCGGATTCAGGCAAGGGGCTCCAGCCTTTCCAGCCCAGATTCTGTTGATGATTTCCGTCGCACATAAGCCGTGATCCGTGCATGAGCAGCGATAAACACAAAAATGCGCCGCTTGAATTCGGGGCGGTTATTCCGCTGAAGCAGCGCTTCCTATTTTGCTTCAGTGTTCCGGAAGGGACAATTCATAATTCCTGGACATAAGGTTCAGCGTAGTCAAAGAAGAGAAATAAACATGCTTCCTGATCTGACATCGCTCGCCCTGTTGCGCCACGCGGTGGCAAGTCGCAGCTTGTCCAAATCGGCGGAACGTATGCACATTACGTTATCCGCCGCAAGCCGGCGCATATCGCTGCTCGAGCATCAGTTCGGCGTGGAATTCTTTGAAAGGCCGCCGGGCGGCGGCATCGAGCCGACCCCGGCGGGCGTGATGGTGGCCAAGGGCGTCGAACGGATTCTTCAAGAGGTCTATCGTCTGGAACAGGATCTTGCCGAATATGTGGGCGGGGTCAGGGGCGTGGTGCGGTTGTTCGTCAATACAACGGCAATGGCGCAAGGCCTGCCGATGAGGCTGGCGCAATTTTCAGCCGGGCGGCCCCAGCTCAAGGTCGAGGTCATGGAACGGCGCAGCGCCGATATTCCGTCATTCATCCGGGAAGGGGCCGGCGATATAGGGATCGTCATGGAAGGCGCCGGCATGGAAGGTCTTTCCGTATATGACTATCAGGTCGACCATTTATGTGTCGTGGTTCCGCTTGGCCATCCCCTGAAGGCGAATCGTGTCTCTTTCGAAGAGCTGCTGGACTACGATTTCGTCGGGCTGGATACCAACGCGTTGCAGACGGAGCGCATGCACTCCGCGGCAACCGTGCACGGAAAGACTTTGCGGCTGCGGGTCCAGACCCAAAGTTTCGAAGCCTTGTGCAGAATGGTCGAAGCCAATATGGGTATCGGCATGCTTTCGAGCGCCGCGGCAAGGACATTCATTCCACGCCTCAGGATCAGAATGGTGGAGGTCACCGATTCCTGGGTGGAACGAAAGATCTTTGTCTGCACCCGGGCATCGGAACTCGACGGTCCGTCGCAAGAGCTGCTGACCTTTCTCCTGAAGGAACAGGGCGGTTGATATTTGGTAAACGGCGGTTGACGAATTCGCATTTGCCGGTCTTCCGTTGCGGGGATAAATTGATACCGCTTGTCAGTGCCATGGTCGACGGATAAAGATCCATACGCCCGGCTTTCCCCTTTTTCATGCAATCCCGCTGATGACGGCATCAGCGGACGGCGCCGCCGTGCCCGCGAAAAATATAATGTAGAGGAGAACTCATGAAGATCTTCGCGTCCCTGTTGTTTTCATTTTCCATGCTTGCGGTGTCCCAGACGGCCGGTGCCCAGGAGTTCAGGTTCCGTTTTTCCGCCGACTCTCCAACGACGAACATCAAGGTCCAGGCCTTCCAGAAGTGGGCCGACCTGGTTGCGGAAAAATCCGATGGCCGTGTTTCGATCCGGATTTTTCCGGGGGCGCAGTTGTACAACGATGTGAATGTGATTCCGGCCGTTGGCTCGGGCACGGTGGATATGGGCGCGCCGCCAAGCAGCTTGTTGACCTCGGTGGTGCCGGAAGCGGCGGTGTTTGAACTGCCTTCCCTGTGGGGAATCAGTTATGAACAGTATCGCCGCATGGTGGAGGGCGATTTCGGCAAAAGCCTGGAAAAGAAGTTCGAGGAAAGGCTGGGCGTGAAAGTCCTGGGGTATTACAACATGGGCGCGTGGGTGTGGGGCACCAACAAGAAATCCGAGTTGATCGCCGCCCCCGGTGATTTCAAGAACAAGAAAATGAGAGTGGTCGGCAACCCTCTCGTCGAGCAGACGCTCAACGCCCTCGGCAGCCAGCCCGTTCAGATGGCCTGGCCGGAGGTGCCGACGGCCCTGCTGCAGGGGGTCATCGATGGGCTGGAAACCACGATGTCGGGTCTCGATTCCGTAAAAGGCTGGGACTTGATCGGCAACCTTACGTATTCCAACCACAAATACACGCCCTACATGGTCATCATGAACATGAGGGCATGGAAGAAGCTGCCGGCCGACATGCAGGCGGTGATGATCGAAGCGCTGCAAGAGTCGGTTCAATGGCAGGACAGTGAGCTGGAAAAAATCAATCAGGCCGCCATTCAGACCTTCAAGGAAAAGAACGTGAACGTCAAGGTGCTTGAAGCTTCAGAGCTGCGGGAATTCTCGGGCGCGGCCGCGTCGGCCGAAGCGGCATTCGTCAAGGCCAGGAATCTGGAAGACGCCGCCCGGCTGGCGCGGGAAAGCAGCGGCCTGGAATGAAGCCCGGCCATTCGGGCTGATCAAATGTTTCGACAAGCCGGCCATGGCGGACGCGAACAGCATCGCACGTCGTGGCCGCTTTTGTGCCGCCTGTGCGGGAGCGGGTTGTGACTCACAGAAATATCAAAAAAATCAACGATTTGGCGGTTATCGCCCTGGGCGTCGTGGCGCTGGCGGCGACGATCCTGGGCGCGGCGGCGGTGTTCGCCCGGTATGTGCTGTCGGCTTCCGTTACCGCGTCGGACGAGATCGTCACCTATCTGATCGTCTGGGGAATGCTGATTTCCTTTGGGGTGGCCGAGCTTTCCAACCAGCATCTGAGGGCCACGATCCTGCTTGACAAAATGTCGGCGGCACACCAGGGGCGGCTGCTTCTGTTTTCCAGGATTCTGGGGATACTGTTCGCGGCGGCGCTGGTCTATTTTGGCGTGGAAGTCGCGTGGCAACGCTATTTGTTCAATGAAGTGTCGCCGACCCTGCTGCAGTTTCCGCAGTGGGTTTCACGGGCGGCCGTGCCTGTGGGTTTTCTGTTCGTGCTCGCCGGTCTGCTGCTCAATCTGGCGGACCGGCGGCAAGCCGGGGGCGATCGTGATTGAATACCTGCCCATTGCCGTACTGGTTGTCCTGCTTGCAATCGGGGCGCCCATTTATCTGTCCTTGGGATTCAGTGCCGTTCTGGGTTTCCATATCGCCGATCTCCCGTTGATCGCTTCAGCCGAGATCGTCTACAACAGCCTCACGCCATTTACGCTGCTGGCCATCCCTTTCTTCGTCATGACGGCAAACCTGATGACGGCGGGCGGCATATCCGATGCCTTGGTCAAGTTCGCCCAGGTCTGGGTCGGCCATCTGTGGGGGGGCCTGGGCGTCGCGACAATCCTGGCGTGCACGGTCTTCTCGGCGATATCCGGTTCCAGCGTGGCGACGGCACTGGCCATTGGCGCAATCTCCATACCGGCAATGGTTGCCGCCGGGTATGACCGCTCGTATGCAATGGGGGTGACGGCGGCCGGAGGCACATTGGGCATACTGATACCCCCCAGCATTCCCCTGATCCTGTATGGCTTCATCACGGACCAGTCCATCGTTGCGCTGTTCTCAGCCGCCTTGATTCCAGGCTTGCTGGCCGTGGCTGGCCTGCTGATCTGCGCGGTTGCCATCGCCCGGGTCAAACGCTACCCGCGCCGCGCGGTTGCGAGCCGGGAAGAACGGCTGGCCGCGGCGAAAGAAGCATTGCCAAGCTTCCTGCTTCCCATCCTCATCCTGGGCGGCATCTACAGCGGCATCTACACGCCCACGGAAGCGGCGATCATTTCGGTGGTTTATTCCCTGGTCATCGGGCAGATCTTCTACACCAGGCAAAGCCTGGCCGGCATCCTGCGGATCATGGGCAAATCCATGGTGGACGCCGGCGCGATCATGGTGATACTGGCCGCCGCCATGCTGCTGGGGCACTACTTGAGCATTGTCGAGATCGGGTTCCGCGTCGCCGAGGGGATCGAATCCGCCGGCTTGAACGCCCTGCATTTCACGCTGCTGGTAATGGCCATTCTTCTGGTGCTGGGCATGTTCATGGAAGTTACTTCCATGTTGCTGATCATGGTTCCGATGCTGCTGCCGACCATGCTGGCGCTGAATGTGGATCCCATCCATTTCGCCGTGCTGTTCGTGGTCGCCATGGAAGTCGGATTGATCACGCCGCCGGTGGGGATGAATCTCTTCGTGGTGATGCGCGCCGGCCACGGCAGATTGCAGGATGCCATCCGCGGCGCGGTGCCCTATGTCTTCATGCTGATCATTCTGGCGCTGGTGATTGTGTTCTTCCCCGGCCTTGCTCTATGGTTGCCTGAATGGATGTCCCGCTGAGCGAGCCGGCGGGACATGGCGGGTAACCAACCTCGGGAAGCCGGATGAAATGAATCAGACCGAAATGAATCAGACAATAAAACCGTTTGAACTTTATGCCTTGCGTTATGGGCGGCATCGCAATCGCTCGGCATGCGACAACTATCTTGGAGGCGCCGATTTCCACGATTCGGATTCCGACCTGGATTATTACGTCTGGGTCGCGCGGCGGGATGATGAAATCTATCTGGTCGATACGGGGTTCGACGAGGTCGCGGCTAAAGAGCGCGGGCGGGAACTTCTGATTCCCGTTGAGGCGGGCCTTGAACTGATCGATGTCCGGGCTCGCCAGGTCCGCAATGTGATAATCACCCACCTGCATTATGACCACGCGGGAACGATGGGAAACTTTCCGGACGCGCTGTTTCATTTGCAGGAAAAAGAGGCCGCCTATGCGACGGGCCGCCATATGTGCCATTCGGTATTGCGCCAGCCCTTCAATGTCGAAGACATCGTGACTTATGTAAGGGTCCTCTATCAGGACAGGATCCGGTTCCACTGCGGAGACGCCGAAATCGCGCCCGGCCTGTCGGTGCACTGGGTCGGCGGCCATAGTGCGGGTCTGCAGGTCGTGCGTGTCTGGACGCGGCGCGGCTGGGTCGTTCTGGCTTCGGATGCT
Source organism: Alcaligenaceae bacterium (assembly GCA_013416455.1). Classification (GTDB taxonomy): domain Bacteria; phylum Pseudomonadota; class Gammaproteobacteria; order Burkholderiales; family Burkholderiaceae_B; genus Yanghanlia. Next base: position 65,829 of record JACCES010000007.1, read on the forward strand.
TCCCATCTGTACGGCAATATGGAACGCAATCACCCGTTTCCGCTGGTCTTTCATGTGGCCGATATGCTTGATGGATATGAGCGGGTGCGCCGGTTGGCTGATTCGCCGCGGCACATCATCCCCGGACACGACCCGGAGGTCATGCGCAGATATCCGTCGCCTGACGAAAAAGGGCAAGGATATGTCGTTCGTCTCGATGTCGACCCGGCGGATTGAACGGGCACCCGGGCCGATGAATGCAGAGCCCGTTTTCAGGACCATGAGTATTTGATTGTGAATCGTGCGACGTTTGTCGTGAATGTGTGAAACCGTATGTGGGTGAAATATGAAAACGGATGAACCTGTTGGATTTGTCGGACTGGGCAGCATGGGGGCGGTGCTGGCCGCCAACCTGGCATCGAGCGGCCTCAGGCTGGTGGTACATGATTCCAGGCGAGAGGCCTATCAAGCACTCTCGGAATTCGATGTGGTGAGCGTCGAGACGCCGCAGGAAGTGGCGTCTTTGTGTGAAACGGTGTTCGTGTGCCTGCCGACTCCCGCGGTCGTCAGGGAAGTTGCCCTGGGTGAAGGGGGGCTCGTGCATGGAAGCGCGATCAGGACATATGTCGATATGTCCACCACCGGCCCCAGCATGGCGAAAGCCGTTGCGGAAAAGCTCGGCGCCCGGGGGATCCAGTGCGTGGACGCCCCGGTCAGCGGCGGTGTCGGCGGTGCCCGGGCAAGAAGTCTTGTGTTGATGGTGTCCGGCAAGCCCGAGGTCGTCGCCGGGCTGGGGGTGTTCTTCGATGCATTGGGCAAGCAAAGCATCGTGGGCACCGAGGTGGGCCAGGGCCAGAGCATGAAGCTGATCAACAACCTGATGGCGGCCGCCCACCTTGCGCTGGCGGCCGAGGCAACCACACTGGGGGTGAAGGCGGGCTTGCGGCCCGAGATCATTCTGGATACCTTGAATGCCGGCTCGGGGCGGAATTCCGCCACGGCGGACCGGTTTCCACAGCACGTGCTGCCGCGTACTTTCAATAATGGATTCTCCAACTTCCTGATGAGAAAGGATGTGCGGCTCTGCCTGGAAATGGCGGAGGATCTGCAAGTGCCTCTGTGGGTGGGTACGGCGGTCGACCGGCTGTGGATGCATACGGTTCTGCAGGTGGGGCCGGATGAAGGTTCGACGAGTATCGTCAAGCTGGTCGAGCAGTGGGCCGGGGTCCAGGTCGCGGGCTCTTCTCTCAGCGCTTGACGCGACAGCAAGGCGGGGGATTCAGGACATCGGGGGCGACAGGTGGAATTTGATCTCGTGGATCTGCAGCTGCTGATCCATATTTCGGAAGAGAAAAGCCTGACACGGGGTGCGGAGCGGTCACATCTGTCATTGTCGGCGGCCAGCATGAGAATGAAGGCCTTCGAAGAAGTCGTGGGAACCCAGCTGTTATACCGGACCAAGCTTGGCACCACACTGACGCCGGCGGGGATCATCATGTTTCGCCATGCCAAGCTGATATTCAATCAGCTCGGCATGATGCGCGGCGATATGCACGAACATGCGCAGGGGCTGAAGGGGTATATCCGGATATTCGCCAATGCGACTTCCATCAGCGCTTCCCTGCCTATGGTTCTCAGACAGTATCTGACGGCTTATCCCTATGTGGACGTCGAATTGCGCGAACGTTTGAGTTCCGATGGCGTAAGGGCTGTCCTGGATGAGTCGGCCGATATCGCCATCGTTTCCGACGATGTTTCCACGGAAGGCCTGGAAGTGTTTCCTTATTGCCATGAAGCCTTGGTGCTGGCCACGGCAACCACGCATCCGCTTTCCGGGCGCGAGAAGGTCGATTTCGCGGAAACCCTGGAATTCCCTTATATCGGCCTGCATGAGGGCAGTGCCCTGTACCAGTTTCTGGCGCGTCAGGCCCAGATACATCGATCCTGGTTTTCCACGCGCATACAGGTCGGCAGTTTCGAGGCCATTTGCCGGATGATAGAAGCGGGTGTCGGCATCGGCATCCTGCCCGAGTCCGCGGCGCAACGCTATGCTCGCATCATGTCGCTGAAACTCATCGAACTTGCCGACCCCTGGTCGCTGCGTGCTTCACTGATATGCGTCCGAAGCTTCGAACAGCTGCCGGTGTTCGCCAGGCGCCTGGTGATGATGCTGAGCGACAGGCATTCTCCGGGCGATCATTCGGGCCAGGCGTCGGAAAGCGGCTGTTCGCGATTGGAACGGTCTTGAAGATCGAAGCCCGGGAGCTCTGAGGCGGACTGTCCCGGACAGGCCGGCTTGCTTCATGCCGCTGAACTGTCAAACTGCGGTTCAGGCCCACGAACATGATTCCGCTCCCATGACGACCGTTTCCCGTTTCCCTCAATCCAGCCGCCTGTGCGACACCCGCACGCTGGTCTGCTTCTATCTGGTAGCGACGCTTGGTTCTTATCGTCAGGCGGCGCAGTGCCTGTCAATTACGGTGCCCGCGCTGTCGGCGCCGCTGCGGCAACTGGAAAGCGAGCTTGGAGTGGTGCTGTTCGTGCGTGGTGGACGCAGGCAGACTGAACTGACGGAGGCTGGCGCGGTGCTGCTGACGCATGTGGAATCAGTATTCCGGCAACTGGACGACCTGTGCATTGCAGTGCAGGCGGATCGGCCGTTCAGATAGGTTAAAACAAATATTTATGGCATCACTATATTAAGAATATCGCATCACAAAATGCGGTCACTCTGTCTCTCCGACAGGTAGGATTTCAGTTCCGGCAAGTTTGCAAGAGCGGCTTGCCCTTCCAGAGATCACGGAGATGCAGTAATGACAGTCAGTAGTCTGAAGGTTCAATTCAGCAGCAACCGGAATGCAGGCGCGCCGACGTTGGGGGCATTCGTTTTTTCGCCCGATCCCGATATATCGCTGGTCTACGCGCATGCGGGCTTTCACTTCGTCATCATCGACATGGAGCATGGCGCCAACGATGTGCGCAGCACGATCGGCCATGTCCGTGCCTGCCAGGCGGGCGGAATCGTGTCCATCGTCCGCCTGGGCGTGGCCAACTTTCATGACGCTGGCCGACTGCTGGATGCCGGTGCCGCTGGATTCATGCTGCCGCACTATGGCCATCCCACCTATGGCGCCAATGAGGTCGTTCGTGCCATGCGCTATGCGCCGCAGGGCTCACGTCCGACTTGTACGGGTGTGCCCATGGCCGGTTTCGGCCTGAAACCATTCGCCGAGGCGGCCGAGCAGTCGAACCAGGACGTTATTTCGATAGGTTTGATCGAAGATGCTTCGGTTGTCGAGGATATCGACAATGTGCTGGATAGTCTCGCCGTCGATTGTGTGATGCCGGGGCCGGCCGACTTGGCGACTTCCATGGGCCTGCACGGTCAGCTGCGCCACCCGCAGGTGCTTGCGGCAGTCGAGAAGATCGCCGCTGCCGCCAAGCGCCGCGGTATCGCACATGGCAGATACATCAATGATCCGTCCGACATTCAGGCCGACACAGCCGGGGATACGGCGTTCTATGTGTATTCCATCGACTACAAATCGTTCGCCAAGCATCTGAAGGAAGTCGAAACCGAAGCGCGTGAGATCTACCGCGCGGCCACGCTGTAACGGCGGCCGTGCGACGTCCGGCGTTGAACAGCGAACAACAAGGATCTCTCATGCAACTCACGAAATACAAGCGTGTCCTGATTACCGGTGGTGTAAGCCTGATCGGTTCCCATCTGGTCGACGCACTGTTGGCGGCCGGTGCCGAGCATATCGTGCTTCTGGACAACTTCAGCCTGGGCAATGCGGAAATGGCCGGGACGCTGGGCCGCGACCCGCGCGTGCGCGTCGTCAAGGGCGACATCCTGAGACTGCCAGAGCTGTTGCAGGCGCTGGCCGAGGTGGACGGTGTCTTTGCGCTGGCCGGCTATCTGACCCTGCCCTTGGCCGCCAATCCGGGCCTGGGGGTCGAGGTCAATGTCATGGGGGCGCTCAATGTGCTGGACGCCGCCCGCGTGCTGAAGAAGAAAGTCGTCCTGGCATCCTCGATCTCTGTTTATGGGGACCAGCGCCACACCACTATCGATGAACGCACACCATTCGGTTCTCACGACCTGTCCCCCGCATTTGCGACCTATGCCGCCACCAAACTGGTGGGTGAGCATCTGGGCCGTCTGTATGCGCAGTCCTACGGGGTCGAGGTCTGCAGCGCGCGCTTTTCCACGGTATATGGCGAGAACCAGCACGCCCGCGGCGTGAATGCCTTGTATATCTTGGAAGCCATGCAATCTGTCGCACGGGGCGAGGCACCCGTCATTCCAGGTACTGGCGAGGAGGCGCACGACTTCATTTATGCAGGCGATGTGGCGCGCGGCTGTATTGCCATCATGGAGCAGGGTAAGTCCGGCGATGTCTTCAATATTGCATCGGGAGTGTCCACCAGCGTCAATGAGGTCGTGCGGATGGTGCTGCAGGAATATGGCTCGGATCTCGTGCCGCGCCACGCCGAGGATAAACGCAGCGCGAAGGCAGCCTCCAATACGGCATTGGATATATCGGTGGCCCATGCGCAGCAGCAGCTCGGCTGGCGGGCTGAAGTTTCGGTCGGGGACGGCATCCGCAAGCTGAAGCATTGGCTTGATCAACGAACCGGCCACTAGCGTCATCTTCAATAACTATTAATTGGAGGCATCAATCATGTTGACTACTATTCATCAGGCGGTGGGATTACGGCTTGCCGCCGCTGCCATCATAGGCTTCGTCGGCGCAGGTCCGCTGCATGCGGCGCAAGGCGAATATCCCAGCCGTCCCATTACCATCATCGTGCCATTCACTGCCGGCGGGTCGTCTGATGTCACTGCCAGGCGCGTGGCGGAGACAATGGCCAAGCGCATCGATCAGCCTATCGTGATTCAGAATCAGCCCAGCGCGGGCGGTATCGTCGGTGTCAATGCGGCCAAGCGCGCGGCTAAGGATGGTTATACGTTGCTGGCGGGTACCATCAGCACGCATGCAATCAATGGCGGGCTTTACAAGAATCTGTCTTATGATCCGGTGGATGATTTCACACCCATCACCCGGATCGGCTCCTTCCCCAACATCCTGGTAGTGCAGAAGAGCCTTGATATCGGGACGCTGGACGAACTCATCACGCTGGCCAAGCAGCGGGAGGCACAAGGCAATCCGCTGACATATGCCTCGGGCGGTGTCGGGTCGACCTCTCATCTGGGCGGTGAACTGCTCCAGCAGGTGGCCGGCGTGGAACTCACGCATGTTCCCTACAAGGGAGCAGCTGGAGCCCTGAGCGATCTGCTGGGCGGGCGCATCGATCTTATTTTCGGCAATTCCCAGCTGGTCCTGTCGCACATCCAATCCGGTACGCTGGTGCCTCTTGCAGTCACCACCAGCGAACGCTCCAATCTCTTTCCTGATGTTCCCACCGTTGCGGAGATTGGCTTTCCAGAAGCAGAAATGTCAGTGTGGATCGGCTTGTTCGCTCCGGCTGGTATTCCATCGGAAGTTACCGACAGACTCAGCAAGTTGACATTGGAGGCACTGGCCGATCCGGAACTGGTCGAACAGTTCCGCGCAGAAGGCGTATTCATCGAAAAGGATGATAGTTCGGAAGCTTTCCGCGCCGAGCAGATCCGCCAGGTCGAGCTTTGGAAGCGCGTTGTCGACAAGGCGGGTATCGCAATGGACGGCGGCTAAAGCCGCTGATCGTCGCGAAGGTCAGTCAGCCTCATGGTCCAGGCTGGCGGCGACCCGCCGCAGCACGGGGGAAAGCAGGCGGCTGGCCTGCGATAGCCTGGCACCTTTGCGGGTCGCAATGTAGAACGCACGTTGTGGCGCAGGTCGGATCGGAATGGCGCGCAAGATGCCGTCGGCCAGTTCAGCGCGGCAGACCAGCCGAGAGAATACGCCATACAGGCCGTGTTCCAGCACCAGATGTTTCTGCGAATTCGGGCTGTCGACCTCGACCATCGGGGCCAGCTGGAAACCGGCTTCTTTGGCCATCTGATCCAGGACCTGCCGGCTGCCGACGGGCGGCAAGGGTAGTACAAGGGGCAGGTCGGCCAATTGGATGAATGTGATCTCGTCGCCCACAGCCATGGCTGTGGTGGCCCGGTGGATCAGATACAGATCCTCCTTATACAGGCATTGCGCCTCAATGACTGGATCGCGGCTGGGTCCAACGATGATGCCGACGTCGACCTCGCCATTACGCAACCATTGCTCGATATGGCGCGCGGATCCCTCGACAATGCTCAGCTTGGTCTTGTGCATGTCGGAGGAGAACAGCCTGAACAGCGGGGGCAGCAAGAATCCGGAAAGCGTGGCTGGAATGCCCAGCCGCACCTTGCCCATGGGGATGTCGCGAAATCGTTCGACGGCCAGTCTGGTTTGTCGCAGTTCGTCCAGGATCCGTGCGGCATGCCGTTGCAGCTGCCGGCCCGCGTCCGTCAGCGTGATTCCCTGCCGTGTGCGTAACAGCAGTTCGAGACCCACTGCCTCTTCCAGTGCGCGGACCTGGCGACTGAGTACCGATTGCGGAATGCCAAGCTGCGTGGCGGCGGCCCGCAGCGACTGATGCTGTGTCGATGCGTGGAAATAGTCGATCTGCTTCAGGCTGAGCAGCCCTAGCAGGAAGGAATCAGAAAAAGGCGGGCTGGAGGTGGTCATTGGCGGGCAAGACCTTGCGGCGAACGTACCTGACGGCTCGGGTGGCGCGGTTTCATGCGCGGCCGCGCGTTTAGTCCTTACTGTAAGCAACCCGGAACCATACGGCAAGAGGGGGGCGGGACGTGGCGCGATGAAGCCATGAAAGCCGCCGCCATCCTGCCGTGCCCCCCTCTGTTGCCTGACTGATCGGTCTGCCTATGGGCACATTACTCGAAGGATATCTTTGCATCCTTGATCAATTGGCCGAACCGCTCGTAGTCATTGTCGAGGCGTTGCTTCATGTCCGCCGGTGACCCGGGCAGCGGTACATAGCCCATGCCGGTCAGCCTTTCGTTGAGTTTCGGCGAACGCAGAATCTTGCCGACCTCCTGGTTGACGCGTGTGATCACCTCGGGGGGAGTGCCCGCTGGTGCGGAGAAGCCTATCCATACGGCGATGTCGAACCCTGGAACGCCGGCCTCGGCTACCGTCGGCACCTCGGGCAAAGCGACGAAACGCTTGGCGGTTGAGACGGCCAGCATCTTCAGGTTGTCGGCCTCGACATGCTGACGCACGGGACCGAGCGAGCTGAATGTCGCGTCCACGCGTCCGGCCAGCACATCGGATACGGCGGCGACTTGTCCCTTGTAGGGGACGTGCAGCATGGGCGCGGCAGCCATGATCTTGAACAATTCAGCGGCAAGATGGCCGGATGAACCGTTGCCCGAGGATGCAATCGTCAGAGAATCCGGCGCTTCCTTTGCCTTCTGGATCAGCTCCTGGACGTTGTTTGCACCCAGGTCCTTTCTGACCACCAGGAACAGAGGCACATCCGCAATGAGCGCCACGTGATCGAGCGCCGTGGCGGGGTCATAAGGAACGCTTTGAAGGTGGGGAATGATGGTGAGTGGAGGATCCGACAGGCCGAGCAGCGTATAGCCGTCGGCTGAGGCGGTGGCGCCGGCGCGCGTGCCTATGACACCCGCGGCGCCGCCACGGTTTTCCACCACGATGGGCTGGCCCAGTGCCGTGGCCAGCTCTTCGCTGACGATGCGTATGGTGGTATCGGCTGCCGCGCCGGGCGCAAAGGGCACGATCATGTTGACCGGGCGGTCTGGCTTCCAGGATGGTTCGGCGAAGGCCGGTGAAAGAGCGATCAACGCTAGTGCCTGCAGCAGGCTGATCCAGTATTTCATGGCTTGTCTCCTTTGTGCGTCGGTGGACGCTATCGTTATGCCTGTGTTCAGGCTCTTATCAAATCGTTGTCTTGTCCCAGCAGCGGCGCTTCCTCGAGGCTGCCCGGCCGGGCATTGTCGATCGTGAACGGCAGGCCGATCAATTGGCGCCCCGTTCTGGCTGACGTCTTGATAATGGCGTTTTTCTTTACCTGCTCTGAAGCGATCGCTTCGGGAATGGTGTTGTAGCTGGAGCAGGGAACTCCGGCTGCCTGTAGCCGGGACATCCAGTATTTGCGCGGTTTTCCCCTCAATATCTCGGAAATGCACTGCATCAGCGCCTGTTTGTTCTTCAACCGCGCGGCATTCGTTCCGTAATCCGGCATGGCCGCCCATTCCGGGTGGCCCAGCACGGTAGCCAGGCGGGCAAACTGCGTGTCGTTTCCTGCGGCAATGACCAGCGGCCCGTCCTGCGCCGGAAAGGCATCGTACGGAACGAGCAGGGGATGGCCGTTTGCCCGCCGTTCGGGTACCCGGCCCTCGTTCAGGTAGCCGCTGACATCCATCGAGATCCAGGCAAGTGCGGTATCCAGCAGTGAAAGATTGATGACTGCGCCAAGACCCGTCATTTCTCGTTTACGTATTGCCGCCAGCGCCGAGATGACGATCCACATTCCCGAGCCCATATCCACGATGGAAGGCCCGGTCCTGAGCGGCGGACCATCTGGCGTGCCATTGACACTGGCCAAGCCGCTGTATGCCTGCGCCAACGGTTCGAAACCGGGCAGGGCCGCCAATGGACCTTTCTGGCCGAAGGCAGACAGATCGCAGTAGACGAGCCTGGGGTATTGTGTTGTGAGGCTGGGTCCGTCCAGGCCGTACTTCTCCACGATGCCGGGACGCAGATTGCTGATGACGATGTCGGCCGTCCCGATCAGAGCCCGCAGTGCCGCTTTCCCGGGTTCGGACTTGAAGTCCAGTGCCACGGACCGTTTTCCGCGGTTCAGGTCCCGGAAGAGCAGCGCATCCCCGTCACCGAAAGGCTGCCCCATGCCGCGCGCGGAATCTCCATGCCGCGGCTCTTCGATTTTTATGACTTCCGCGCCCAGATCCGACAGAATCATTCCGCCATAGGGGGCCGATAGGAACTGCCCCAGTTCGACGACCCGGAGGCCGTGCAGCCAGTCCGCCCTCTGTTCGCTCATGCGGGCTCCACCGTTTGTTCTGCTGCCCAGGGCGATGCGATTTCGGTGCAAGGCATTTTCCTAAACCCCCTTGAATACCGGATCGCGTTTCTCTGCAAAGGCCGCACGCCCTTCCTTGACGTCCTCGGTTGCGAGCAAATGCCGGATCATTACCTGTTCCATCCTCAGGCCGGTGGCTATATCGATGTCCTGACTCCTGATGGCGAGTTCTTTCGTCGCCTGTACCGCGAGCGGCCCGTTTCGTATGATCCGATGCGCATACTCGCGTGCTTTTTCCATCAGATGTTCTCTGGGCACGACGGCATTTATCAGCCCCCATTTATGCGCATCCTGGGCGGAGATCGGATCGCCCGTCAGCAGCATTTCCATAGCGATCGCATAGGGTAATTGGCGCAATGGCCGCTGCGTGCCGCCATTGGCCGCAAGCAGCCCACGCTTGACCTCAGTGATGCCGAAGGTGGCGGTGTCCACGGCAACGCGTATGTCGGTTCCGAACAGCAGCGTGATGCCACCGGCGAAACAGTTGCCATTGACGGCCGCGATGACGGGTTTCCAGACTTCCAGGCCGCGGTTCAGAAGCTGATCCTTCTGGGTCAGGAATATGTCGCCCATGCCATTGAAGACGGACTCCATGTTTTTCAGGTCGGCGCCGGCGGAGAAGGTTTTTTCACCCGCGCCCGTGATGATGGCCACCCGGATTTCCGGGTCGTCGCGTACGTGCGCCCAGGCCCTGGAAAGCGCCGCATAATGTTCCCCGTCCATCGCATTGTGCTTCTCGGGACGATTGATGGTGATTGTGCAGATCCCGTCTTCTGTTTCCACGTCGACCGACATGATCAATTCTCCTGGGCTGGAAGGTTTGCGCGACGCAGAATGGTTTGGGCTTGCCGTAAATGCGGCATGTCCAGCATCTGGCCGTCCATGCCCACGACGCCCAGAGCGCCGTTTGCGAAACTGTCCACCACACGCTGCGCGTGCTCGATTTCGTCGCGGGTTGGAGTGAACAATTCATTGATGATGCTGATCTGGTCGGGATGTATGGCGAGTTTTCCTGTAAAACCCGCTTGGCGTGCAAAGGTGCATTCGTCACGCAACATGCCGGGGTTGCGGTAATCGGCACAGATTGTGTCTATCGGGCTGACGTCGGCAGCGCCCGAGACAAGCAGGCAGACACCGCGGGCATATGCATACAGTGTTTCGAAGGCGCCATCGGGGTTGCGGTTGGTGCTTGCGCCAAGAGCAGCCATCAGATCGACCGGACCCCAGGAGTAACCCACCAACCGCGTGTGTTCTCCGGAAAAGGTGTGGGCCAGCAAAAGGGATTGCGGAGTTTCCGTCAGGGTGGGCAGTATCTGGACGGAGCCCTGCTGCAGGCCGGCCTGGGTTTCCAGTGCGCTCAGATAGTGGCTGAGCGTCCGCAGGTCGTCGCCGGAGCGTACCTTTGGCACGACAATGCCGTCCGGGTCACCGGCGACGATGGCGGCGAGATCGGCCAAAGCGCCCGGATCCTGAAGAGGTTTGCAACGCACCCATATTTCCTGCGGACGGTTGCCTCGCTTGTGCTGCGCGAGGTATTCGCGAGCCAGCGCGCGCGCGGCTTGCGCGTTTGAAGCGCTGACCGAGTCTTCAAGGTCGAGAATCAGCGCATCCGCTGAAGCCGAGCCTGCTTTGGCGAGCTTTCTTTCGCTGTCGCCGGGTACGAACAAGAAAGATCGAGCCGGTGTCCTCATGTATTTCCTCCGTTGCTTACCGTAGCGCTGTCTTTTTCCATCAGAATTACTGATTGATGTCCAGCCTCGGCGGGAATATTGTTTCCCTTTTTTCTGGGTTACAGGAAAATACTAGTCATTTATCTAAAAGATATACTTATGAATTCCATACGGAGGGTTTATGGCATTCACGCTGGTGCAACTACAGCACTTCACTGCGGTCGTTCGGTATGGGTCGTTCTCCGCCGCGGCTCGGGCGCTGGGAGTCGCACAGCCTGCAATCAGCCAGTCAGTGGCGGCTCTCGAAGAGGATCTGGGAGCCCGGCTTTTCGACCGCAATTCCAGAAAATGCACTCCGACGGCCGCCGGCCTGACTTTTGCCGGGGAAGCGGCTCAGATCCTCTCCAGCGTTTCGGAAAGCCGCGAGAAGCTGCGGCAGTTCCAGACAGGCAAATCCGGCAGAGTGATATTGGGCCTTACTCCTGGCATCAGCAATCTTATTGGTGAGCATCTGCTGCGGCATATGCATGAGACTTCACCAGGGCTGGATGTCATCATCGTCGAGGCATTCATGACGCGTCTGTACGAGTTGCTGCTTGAAGAGCGCGTCGATTGCATCGTGACTTACGGCCTGGATAGGGATACAGGTTCAACACGCGCATGGGCGCTTGGCTATGAGCCTTTCTGCCTGGTTGGGGCGCCGAGATTGTTTGCCCGTCTGTCCTGCGGCGATACCGTCAGTATCGAAGAGCTCTCCGGGCTCCCCCTGTTTCTTGCCACTTTATCGTATGAAGAAGGAGTAGGAAGATTGCTGATCAACATGGCGCGAAAGCACGGCATCGAACTGGATGTGCGCCATCAGGTCCAATCGCTCTCTTTGATCCGGCGATTGTTGTTGCAGAAGGATCTGGCGACCATTACACCGATCGGCGCCATCATTGATGAGCTTTATGATGGCAGGCTACAGGCTCGTCCTATGGCTGATCCGGCCTTTATGTATCCTGTGCAGTTCGCCATCGCCATGCATCGAAATTTCGGAGTCATCGAAAAAGCGGTTATGAATAGCATCATCACCGTGGCGCAACCCCTGTTGTTCGGTTCAGGCATCTGGACGAGCACACCCGATACCGTCACCTGCCCGGACGCCCGTCAATATTTCGAGCATGCGACGCGCGCGCCGAGAATCCGTCCGCAAACCGTATAAGGGGGGTGTAACTCGAAAATTGCCGTCGCTCTGCCCGCGCGGTTTCCTGGCCTGGCTCGCAGTCAGAAGCGTTGCCAAGGCCAGGCATCTTGCGGCAGATTGAGTTTGTCGCCCACGACGCCGCAAGCCGCGTGAAGGTTCACGAAGGGGTGCTGGTGTGAGCTTCGATGCATTGATAGAAGGCTTGTACCGATTCCAATTCCATTGTGTTTTTACGAGCAAAGAGCATCAATGGAGCCAAGCTGACCGGCCACTGTATATCCACCGGCGCAATTATCCCATAGCGGCAATATTCCTCAACAGCTGTCGCCGTGGAAATGGTCAACAGGTTGGTTGTCGCTACAAGATGAAAATTGGATACAAAAGACATCGACTCCACCGTAGGAAACGGTGGGAGCAATCCTCTTTGAGCAAAGGCCTGTTCAAACGTTCTCCGTGAGCCAGTACCCTGGGGAAGCAGAACCCACGGTTCCTGCTGCAGCTCTTCGAGCGTCACATTGCGCCGCTTGCTTATGGGGTTATTCTCTGCGCAAGCGATTCGTAGTGGAACGTTGCATAAGATCTTGAACTCGATATCGCTGTCTTGCAAAGTGTTAATCTGTGAGTCCAGCCTTCCCAGAGCACAGTCAAAGTCGCCAGTCAAAACTCCAGATATCATCTCTTCTACTGTACCTTCGATAAACTCGAATGTTATGTCCGGGCGATCTTTTCTCAGTGTCGCCAAGACCTTCGGCACCAACTCGAGCATGGCGAAAGACAAAGCTCCTATACGCAAGTGCGGACGTGGGGGTGTGGTCAAGAACGTCGCTTCAACGCCGTGAAGGGCGTTGAGGACAAGACATAGCCGCTCACGTACGGCATTTCCCGCTAGTGTCAGCCGAGCTCCTTGTTGGTCGCGCTCCACGAGTCTCGCGCCAAGCAGTGCCTCCAGTTCTTGCAACATTGCCGTGACGGCCGGTTGCGTGACCGAAAGAGTGTTCGCCGCTTGGCGCAGCGATCCGCTTTCCGCAATGATCTCCAACAGGGCCAGGTGACGTACGCGTAGCTTGGAAAGTCGGAACGAAAATGATGAAGGCTTGGTCATAAAGAAAACTTATCACTGGATCATATATTCTGAATTTACTCTTATAGCGAGTCTAACTAAACTTGTTTTGAGCTTCAAGAAATTTAATATTTATCAATCGTCTAGTGTGGAAGAAATGATGAAAATAGAATTAAGACCGCTGGCGGACTTGATCGGAGCAGAGATCCTGAACATAGACTTGTCCGAAGCCTTGAGTCCAGGTGCCGCAAAGGAGCTGGAGGGCTGTTTCAATAAGCACAGCGTGCTTCTATTCAGAGATCAAGATATAACTGAGCAGAACCATATTGATTTCAGTCGCCATTTTGGCGATCTCGAAATACATGTTCTGCGGGAGTATTTATTACCGAATCACCCTGAGATTCTGGTTATTTCAAATATTGAAGAGAACGGCCGAGGTATTGGGATAAGTGACGCAGGTCAATATTGGCATACTGATCTGTCGTATAAAGAAAATCCAAGTCGCTGTTCTGTGCTGTATGGAAAGGAAATACCTGACCCTTCAGGAGATAGGACGTACGGGGATACCTGCTTCGTAAGTACCGTGGCAGCCTTTGATGATCTGGATGAAGACATGAAATCGTACCTGCAGACCTTGAAGGCGGAGCATCACTACCAGGCGCGTTATCATAAGATGAAAGAAAATAACAAGACTCGAAAAGACTTGACGGAAGAGCAAAAGAAAGAGGTTCCGGCAGTAGTGCATCCGGTGGTCCGTACCCATCCGTTCACGGGGCGGAAATCTCTCTATGTGAATGAAGGCTTTACAACAGGTATTGTCGGCCTGCCAGAGGATGAAAGCACCACGCTTTTGAACGAACTCTATAAGCACAGTCGCCAGGAAAAATTCATGTATCGCCATAAATGGCGCAAGGGTGATGTCCTTATGTGGGACAACAGCGCGACTCAGCACTTGGCGATTGCCGATTATGCCCTCCCGCAGCGCAGGCTCATGCATCGAACCACTGTGGCGGGTTCTCCCGTTTTTTAAAGCATATGTCCAGGAGTCATATAAAGGGTTTATTGGATATGGCTCTAATGGTTGTGGGTAAATAATTGATAACATGTTGTCGCTCGCGCGACACCCAGAAAATAAAAAGGGGGAGACATGAAAGGGATTTCATCACGTCTATTTGTGATTACGATCGGGTTTTTATTTGCCTGTGCCGCAAGAGCGGCATACCCTGACAGGCCGGTTACTCTTGTTGTCCCGTTTGCGGCAGGTAGCGCTACGGATAGCGTTGGCCGGATCGTCGCCGATGGCCTCAGTAAACGCTTGGGCCAGAGTGTGATCGTCGAGTCCAAGCCTGGGGCAACGGGGCGTATCGGAACGGAATATGTGACAAAAGCAAAACCCGACGGATATACGCTGTTGATGGCAACAAGCGGTACGCTCGCCGTCAATCCCGCTCTTCATAATGATATTCGCTACGATTCCGTCAAGGACTTTTCTCCTGTTTTACTGGTCGGAGAAGTTCCCTTTGCGCTGGTCGTGAATAATGAGCAGCCGGCGACCTCGGTCAAGGAGTTGATCGATCATGCTAAGTCGAGGCCGAAGGAACTGTTTTTTGCTTACGCATCTCCTACAGCGCAGGTGTCCAGCGAGATTTTCATCCGTGATGCCGATTTTAATGCGGTCGGTGTGTCTTACAAGTCTAGCCCCAATGCGGCGCTTGGTTTGATTGGAAATGAAACGCAATTTTATTTCATTGATTTCGGAACGGGTTTGAGCCACATCGAGAATGGAAGAATCCGCGCATTGGCCGTTGCGGGAAACCCGACGAATTTATTGCCTGGTGTGCCCGCGATTAGTGAAACGGTTCCAGGCTTTTCCATTACATCATGGAATGGAATACTTGCGCCTTCGGGGACGCCTGAGGCCATTGTGGCTAAGTTGAATGAAGAGTTGCGGGCGGTGCTCGTCGATCCCGAGATTCGAGAAAGGCTCGGAAATATGGGGTTCGAGGTTCTGGGTACTGGTACGCCAGATGATTTTGCCGTTTTGATCAGAGATGATTTGGAAAAATGGGACTCTTGGATTAAGGAAGTGAATATAAGTGCCCGTTGATCACGGTTCTGAGAGTGAATTCTATATTTCTGGCGGATGGCTATACATGCATGGACGTCGGATCTTAGTCATATCCGAACTCATCGTTTCCAGGTATCCGGGTTTGGCGGATATCTGGATCAAAGGATCAAATAATGTTGAAAGTTTCGATATGCATGCTCGCGACCGTCCTTGGTTGCACTGGGTTTTCTTTTGCTTACGGGGCTGAAAGTTTCCCTTCAACGCCAATCCGACTGATTGTGGGCTATTCGGCGGGGGGCACGGCAGACGTTGTTGCCCGCGCCTTGGCGCAAGAGGTAAGCCGATCCTTGGAGCAGCCTGTCGTTGTGGAAAACAAGGCGGGAGCGAACGCATTGATTGCCACCAACGATATCCTGCGGGCTAAACCAGATGGACATACGCTGCTGATGGCTTCTTTATCGCATGTCGTGAATCCGATTCTCAATCCTGCGCAAGCGGCTTATGACCTCGTACAGGATTTTTCTCCTATTTCGCGTGTGGGTGTTTTGCCGCTTGTCTTGACTACAGGCTATGAGTCCCGTTTTTCCTCCCTCGCTGACCTTATACGAGAGGCACGCGCACACCCGGGAACCGTAAGTTATGGATCTGCGGGGGTGGGCGGTTCGGGTCACTTGGCTGGAGCAATGCTTGAGCAGGAAACAGGAACCACAATGTTGCATGCCCCATTCAAAGGGAATGCCCCTGCACTAATGGAAGTTATTGCGGAAAGGCTTTCCTTTATGTTTTACCCCACAATAGGAATTGCGCAACAGATCGAGGATAAAAAAATAAAGGTCCTGGGTGTGGCGAACAAACAGAGGTTGGATCAGTTTCCCGACGTGCCCACCTTGGAGGAATCCGGTTTTCCAGGTTTCGAGAATACTGCGATATGGCTGGGCGTATTGGCGCCAAAGGGGACGCCCGATACGATCGTGGAGCGTTTGCATCTAGAGTTTTCCAAAGCGCTATCTGTCCCGGCATTACGAGCCAGGCTCCAGGATATGGGGGTGCAGCCCGTGGTCGATACCCCCCGAGAATTCGAGGAATTTCTCAATGAAGATCATGACAGGTGGTCGGGAGTTGTCGAAAAGGCGGGACTGATTCCGCAATAGGGATATAAGGAATCTCTGAATAATTAATTCCGAGGCCTGTTGACACTAAAAGGAGGCTCGCACTGGCTGGATATCGGGTGGCAGGCTAGGCGTGCAGGGCGCAAACCACAGCGATAGCCGAAGCGATTGCGCGGATTTGCAACACAGCGGACCGCCCGGAGCCGCGGATGCATGTGGCGTGACGGATTGTTCTGAGCTTACTTAATGTGTGTTACCAGCGAAGGGTGGGTCAGTGGCGAAGCGACCGCTTCCAAGTGGAGCGGCCGGCATGAGGACCGAAGCCGAACTGTAGGAACGTTTTTCGGATACATCTGTTCATGCTTTTGCTTAAATGTAACGCCTGCTTCGAAGCATAAACCGGCTCGTTGTTGAGTTATAATAAGACTCATGTTTCAAAAATCTATATCATGAGCCTAGATAACAAAACAAATCTGGTTAGCGCTCTGGCGCGCGGCATTGGCATTCTGCGTTGTTTCACCCCCCTGTCGCGCGAACTCAGCGGCCGGGAGCTCATGGAACTGACCGGGCTGCCCAAGCCGACTCTTTTCCGTTTGCTCGACACGCTGTGCGAACTGGGGCTGCTGCGTTATTCAGAGCGGATTTCCAAGTATCTTCCGGGCATCGTGCTGCTGAACATGGCGGCCCCCGTGCTGGCGAGAATGACCATACGCCAGCTTGCGCGGCCGTTCATGGAAGACCTGGCCAATCATATCAATGGGCAGATCCAGCTGTCGGTGGGCAGCGGCTTGAATCTGGTCTATGCCGAATTGGCGCAAGGGCGGCAGAGCCAGGTGTTCAGGCCGGAAATCGGCATGCGTGTCTCTTTGTCGCGAACGGCCTCGGGGCGCGCCTATATGTCTACCTGGTCCGAGCAGAGGCGGGAAGAATTCCTTGACCCGTTGCGCAAGCGGGATGCCGAACGGGCGCGCTGGCTGGAATCCAGATTGGCCGACGCCGCGAGCGATTTGCGGGAACACGGCTTTTGCCGCAGCCATGGTGATCTGCACCGCGAGATCCTGACCATTGCGGTGCCGATGAAAAAACCGCTGGATGATGAAACCTGGGTCTTTGCGGCGTCCGTGCCGGTGTTCAGCGTGCAGGGCAATCTGTTCGAAACCGATCTGGGCCCCCGGTTGAGCACCGTGGTCCGCAGCGTCGAAGCCGCCCTGGGCAATATCAGTTAGGGATGCTCTGAATAGTTCGAGCGGTAAGCACGCACCCTGGATCGGGATGTGTGCGGCGCGACGAGTTGTTCAGAGCATCCTTGGTGTCCTGGCAGAAAGACCGCGGCATTTCACTGAAATGCCGCGGTCTTTTGCTGCGATCGTTGGCGGCCAGGCCGGTCTTAGGGCCTGTTCACGCTAAAAGGTGGCTTGCATGAGTACGCAAACAGGTGGATGACAAGGCGCAAAGCGCAGCCGTGGCGGGCCCACGGCGAGCATTTGCAACGCAGGCAGACGCGTGTTTACGCACTCACCCTGCGGGCTGGCAGGTCATCGAACGCCAAGCGTTGTTGCGCAGACCTTGCGTGGGGCGGCCACGCGGCGGCCTGCACGCCTAGCCTGACGTTCGATGACCAGCCAGTGCAAGGCACCTTTTAGCGTGAACAGGCCCTAATCCAGGACCAGGTTCTGCGCTTCGATGATTTCCCGCCACATCTTTTCTTCCGCTTCCACATAGCTGGCGAAGTCTTGCTGAGCACGGCCCCCGGGAATGCCTCCCATATGGGTGAGCTGCCGGGAAATTTCCGGCATGGCCAGCGCGGTGCGCAGTTTGTCCTGCAGGGAATCGACCACCTCGGCGGGCGTGCCGGACGGCGCAAAGAAGCCCAGCCAGCCGGTCACCACGAAATCGGCCACGCCGGCTTCGCCCATGGTGGGCACATCGGGCAGGCTGGCGATGCGCTCGGCGCTGGTCACTGCCAGCGCCCGCAGTTTGCCGGACTGGATGTGCGGCAAGGCCAGGGTCAGGTTGTCGAACATGAAGTCGGTTTCGCCGGACAGCAGCGACAGGGTGGCCGGTGCCGATCCCCGATAGGGCACGTGCAGCGCCGACCCGTTCACTCTGGCCTGCAAGAGTTCGCCGGTCAGATGGGTGGTCTGCCCGATACCCGCGGAAGCGAAGGAGGGCTGACTGCCTTCTTCTCGCATTTTCCCGACCAGATCGGACACCGTCTGGAAGGGGGATTCCGCATTCACCACCAGGACGCTCGGGAACGAGATCAGGTCGGTCAGGGGCGTGAAGTCGCTCGCTTTGTAGGTGAGCTTCTTGTAGGCGCTGTAATTGATGGCGTTGGAGCCTGTATTGCCCACCAGAAGGGTGTGGCCGTCGGCGGGGCTGCGCATCAGCGCCTGGATGCCGATGATGCCGCCGCTGCCGGGTTTGTTGTCGACGATGACGGACTGCCCCAGCAGTTCGCTGAGGGGCTGGGCTACCAGCCGGGTGGGGTTATCCGTCGTGCCGCCCGCGGCTCCGGGAACGATGATGGTGATGGCCCGTGTGGGCCAGTCGGCGCTTTTCTGTGCCTGGGCCGAACCGCATGCCAGGACGAATGCGCTGGCACAGGCCAGCAGCATCTGGACTGAACGTCCGCTACTCATGATTGATTTCTCCTGTTCCATTGAACGGACGCGCCATGGCCCGGCTGCCGGGACCCTGGCGCGTGGGGCGGTGGTCAGACGCCCCGCCACACGGGATCCCGCTTTTCGGTGAAGGCCAGCGCGCCTTCGCGGGCGTCGGCCGACTCGAAAACGGGTGTGATAATTTCGCGCTGGCGGTCGAACATCTCGGCAGAGCTCCAGTCCTGTGAGGACATGATCACCTTCTTGCTGGCGGCCAGGGCCAGCGGTCCGTTCCTGGAGATCGCGGTGGCCATTTCCAGAGCGGTGTTCAATGCCTCGCCGGGGGCGACCAGCCGGTTGACCAGCCCATGGGAAAAGGCCGTTTCCGCTTCCAGCATGTCGCCGGTGAGTATGCATTCCATGGCGACGTGATACGGCAGCCTGCGGGGCAGGCGCAGCACACCGCCGGCCGCCGCGACCAGGCCGCGTTTGACTTCGGGCAGCCCGAAACGGGACTCGCGGGAAGCGACGATCAGGTCGCAGGCCAGTGCCAGTTCGAAACCGCCCGCCAGCGCATAGCCTTCCACCGCCGCGATCAGGATCTTTGCGGGCGGTTTCTCTGCAACGCCGCAGAAGCCCCGTCCCGGGAGCGAAGGGCGGCTGCCGTCGGCCGCGAAGCGCTTGAGGTCCATGCCAGCGCAGAAGTTTCCGCCCGCTCCGGTAATGATGCCCACCCGCAGGTCCTTGTCCGATTCCAGCCGGTCGATGGCTGCGGCCATGGCCGTGGCCAGTTCGATGTCCGCGGCATTGCGCGCCCGGGGTTTGTTGAGCGTCATGATCAGGGTGTGATCCCTGACTTCCACCAGCAGAGATGGTTCCATTCTTTGTCCTTCGTTCAAAAGTGTGCCTCGAAGCATATCGCCGTTCAGCGGGGCGCCATGCGAAGGGCGCCGTCCAGGCGGATGGTTTCGCCGTTCAGCATGGGGTTTTCGAGAATGTGCAGGGCCGTCATTGCATACTCATCGGCGTGGCCCAGGCGCGGCGGATTGGGAACGGAGGCCGCCAGCGAGGCCCTTACCTCTTCGGGCAGCTTGGCCAGGATGGGGGTGTCGAACAGGCCGGGGGCGACGGTGCAGACCCGTATCATGCGGGACGCGAGGTCGCGGGCCGCAACCAGCGTCATGCCGACGATTCCCGCCTTGGCGGAGGCATAGGGTATCTGCCCGATCTGCCCTTCGTAGGCCGCGATCGAAGCGGTCAGCACGCAGGCGCCGCGTTCGCCGTCCACGGGTTCGTTGCGCGCCATGCGCGCGGCGGCGAGCCGCAGCACGTTGAATGTGCCGATCAGGTTGGTGCGGATGATGGATTCGTATTTTTCCAGCGAACCGGGCTCGCCGTCCCGGTCGACCAGCCGCACCGGCCCGCCGACGCCGGCGCAATGCACCAGCGCGCGCAGCGTGCCCAGGGATTCCGCCAGGTCGAAAGCGGCATTCATCTGATCCGTATTGGTGACGTCGCCTTGGGCGAACCGGATGGCGCCGCCGCTTTCCCGCGCAACTTCCTGGCCAAGTGATTCGTTGAGGTCGACGATCACGACGGAGACGCCACGCGCGGCCAATTGCCTGGCGGTGGCCAGGCCCAGCCCCGAGGCGCCGCCGGTCACCACGGCCGACATTTCATGCAGCTTCATTACAGTATCCTCAAATTCCCGATTGATTGGACGGGTGGATGACAACAGGGGTATCCACCCGGATGTTTTCAAGCTTGGGGAGGCGCTGATGATTCATTGCGCCGCCTGGGCATCCCGCTCAGAGCCTGCTTAAATGCGCTCGATGATGGTGGCGTTCGCCATCCCGCCCGCTTCGCACATGGACTGCAGGCCGTAGCGCTGCTTGTTGTCTTCCAGGGCGTGCAGCATGGTCGTCATCAGCCGGGCGCCCGACGCCCCCAGCGGATGCCCCAGGGCGATGGCGCCGCCGCGCGGGTTCAGGCGTGCCGCATCGGCCTTCAGTTCTTTCTGCCAGGCCAGGGGAACGGAAGCAAAGGCTTCATTGATCTCGTAGTGTTCGATCTGGTCCAGCGTCAGCCCGCTTTTTTCCAGGGCCCGGCGGGTGGCCGGTATGGGAGCGGTGAGCATGAGCACGGGGTCGTCGCCGCATACATCGAACGCGGCGAAGCGGGCCCTTGGCTGCAGGCCGAAACGGTTGATCGCCTTTTCGCTCATGATCAGCAGGGCGGCCGCGCCATCCGTCATCTGGGATGAATTGCCCGCGGTGACATGCCAGCCGGCGTGGGGGTAGCGCTCTGCGTATTCCTGTGTGTGGAAGACGGGCTTGAGCGAGCCCAGACGTTCCGGTGTCGTCCCGGGGCGTATGGTTTCATCGGCGGTGATTCGTGTGCCGCCGACGTTGATCGGGTGGATTTCCCGCGCGAACGCGCCCGACCCGCTTGCGGTATGGGCAAGGTGATGCGACTGCGCCGCGTAGGCGTCCAGATCATTCCGGCCCAGCCCCCACTGCGCCGCCACGAGTTCCGCGGCGATGCCCTGTGAAACCAGCCCCGGGGCGTAACGGGCCTGCATCGCGGGGGAATACGGGTCCTGGCCCATGCGGGCCGACCCCATGGGCACGCGGCTCATCGATTCGACACCGCAGGCGATCACGATGTCGTAGGCGCCGGCCATGACGCCTTGCGCGGCAAAATGCACGGCCTGCTGGCTGGAGCCGCATTTCCGGTCGATGGTCGTGGCGGGCACGCTTTCAGGAAAGCCGGCGGCCAGCCAGGCGACACGCCCGGGGGTGCCCGATTGTTCGCCCGCCTGGCTTACGCAGCCGGTAATGACGTCGTCCACACGGGCCGGATCCAGGCCATTGCGCTCGACCAGCCCCTTCAGCACTTGCGACAGCAGGTCTGCGGGGTGAAGCGAGGTAAAGGCTCCCCCTTCCTTGATGCGCCCCATGGGGCTGCGTATCGCATCAACTATGAATGCCTGTCTCAATTCGACCTCCGTCACCTGGTGAGAATGATAAATAACTGGGACGATTGTCCCATAAAAGCATGTGTATTTCATAAAAAATAGATTTATATCCATATTTACTAGGGTATTTACCTATTTTTATGGTTTTGTTGAGCTATTTTCGAGATTTATGTATCATTAAATGGTGATCAGCAGGGTGCCTGGCCACATTCAGGTCATATCGCAGTGTCCGCGCACTGCACAGGAGACAGAAGTTGCATGACTTTCATTGCTGGGCAGACGCTCAGCCGGAGCGCGTGGCGGTCGTCATGGCGGACGCCGGTACGCAATTCACCGCTGGCGAACTGGCCCGGAAGTCCCGGGATTACGCACAGTGGCTCGCCGCCCAGGGCATCGAG
This sequence comes from Alcaligenaceae bacterium, assembly GCA_013416455.1. Taxonomy (GTDB): domain Bacteria; phylum Pseudomonadota; class Gammaproteobacteria; order Burkholderiales; family Burkholderiaceae_B; genus Yanghanlia. Next base: position 87,951 of record JACCES010000007.1, read on the forward strand.
CCGGGCGACACCATTGCATTGCTGCTGGAAAACCGTGTCGAGATACTGGAACTGGCGCTGGCGGCGCGGCTGGCCGGCGCGTATGTGGCGGTGATAAGCACGCATCTGACCGCGGCGGAAGTGAGCTACATTGTGCTTGATTGCCAGGCGAAGATGCTGTTTCTTTCCGGCAAGACGGAAAGCCTGGCGGGCACTTTGAACATCAAGAACAAGTACCTGATCGATGAGCGCCCGGGCGGGGCTTCCCTGCGCACACTGGTCAACGGCTATCTTGCCGGGCGGCCCGCCCCTATTGATTTGTCGGATCGGCCGGCGGGCAGGGACCTGCTGTATTCCTCGGGCACCACGGGCAGCCCCAAGGGCATCAAGAAAGCGCTGTTCCCGCCAGAGGTCCGCCAGGGGGTTGCCGATCCCGAACTGGCATTCTGGGCCCGGCAGCTGAGCTTCAATGAGGACACCGTGTATCTGTCGCCGGCGCCCCTTTATCATGCCGCGCCGCTGAGGACATGCATCCGTGTGCTGAACATGGGCGGCAAGATCGTCATCATGGAACGCTTCGACGCCGGGAAATCGCTGCCCCTCGTGGAAGCGTATCGGGTGACCCACAGCCAATGGGTGCCCACCATGTTCCAGCGCCTTCTGGCCCTGCCAGCGGAAATCAGGAAGAAGCACGACCTTTCCAGCCAGAAATTCGCCGTTCATGCGGCCGCGCCCTGTCCCGTCCACATCAAACAGGCCATGCTGGATTGGTGGGGGGACATCCTGGTTGAATACTATGCCGGTTCCGAAAGCTGCGGCGCGACGCTCATCACTTCGGAAGAATGGCGGCGGCATCCCGGCTCCGTGGGAAGAGCGGTGAACGGGAAGATCCATATCCTTTCAGAAGACGGGGCCGAACTTCCGCCGAACGAGGTCGGAAAAATCTATTTCTCCGGCGTGGCTCCTTTTTCCTATCTCAATGATCCGGCAAAAACGCAAGAAGCCTTCAATGAAAAGGGGTGGGCCACCTATGGCGATCTGGGCTATCTGAATGATGAGGGCTATCTGTACCTGAGCGATCGCCGATCCGATCTCATCATCAGCGGCGGTGTGAACGTCTACCCCAAGGAAATCGAAGACGCGCTTTCCCCGCATCCGGGCGTCGCGGATATCGCCGTGGTGGGCATTCCGCACCCCGACCTGGGCGAGCAGGCGCTGGCGGTGGTGGTGCCCGTTGCCGGCACGGCGCCCGACCGGCATCTTGCTTCCGACATCGTGAATCGGGCCGCGGGCGTTCTTTCCCGGGTCAAGATCCCCCGTCGGCTGGTGTTCGTGGAAAAAATCCCCAGGCTCGAGACCGGCAAGATACTGCGCAGGAAGTTGAAGGAAGAGTACAGGGATATTCCCCTGCCGGGGTTCGACGTGAATCCGGTTATCCAGTCCCGAAGCCAGAGCATTGAACCCCAAGACCGGAAGACATCATGAAGAACATTGAAAACCGCAGCATATTCAGGGACGATCACGATTATTTCCGTGAGCAGGTGCAACGCTTTTTCAAGGACGAAGTCTCCCCCTTCCATGCGGAATGGGAAAGACAGGGCTTCGTGCCGAAAGACGTCTGGCGCAAGGCGGGCCGGCTCGGCCTGCTGAACACCATGCTGCCCGAACCCTACGGTGCCGGGGGCGATTTCGGCCATGCCGCGATCCTGATCGAGGAAATCGCCCGCACCGGCGCCAGCGGCCTGGGTTTCCCGCTGCATTCGGATATCGTGTCGCCCTACATCCATCAATACGGCACACCCGAACAGAAAGACAGGTGGCTGCCGAAGATGGCCAGCGGTGACCTGATCGGCGCCATCGCCATGACCGAACCGGAAGCCGGCAGCGACCTCAAGGCGATCCGCACGACGGCCCGCCGGGATGGCGATTCGTACGTGATCAATGGCCAGAAGACCTTCATCACGAACGGCATCAATTCGGAAATCGTCATCGTCGTTGCCAAGACTTCCGCGGAACTGGGGGCGAAAGGCATTTCCCTGTTCGTGGTAGAGGAAGGCACCCCGGGGTTCAGCAAGGGGCGGCGGCTCGAAAAGATCGGGCTGCTGGCCCAGGACACGTCCGAACTGTATTTCGAAGATGTCAGGATCCCCCTGGACAACCTGCTCGGGGAAGAGAACAGGGGGTTCTCGTATCTGATGCATGAACTGGCGCAGGAGCGCCTGGTCATTGCATTGCGTTCCGCGACGTCGATCGAGGCCTTTCTGCAGAAGACCATCGAATACACCAGGGACCGCAAAGCCTTCGGCCAGCCGGTCCTGGGTTTCCAGAACACCAAGTTCAAGCTTGCGGAGGCAAAGGCGCAGGCCATCATGCTGCGTGTCTTCGTGGACAAATGCATTGCCCTTCACATGGAGAAAAAGCTTTCTCCCGAACTGGCGGCCGCGGCAAAGCTGAACGCGACCGCCATGCAGAACCGCCTGCTCGACGAGTTCCTGCAGTTGCACGGCGGCTATGGATACATGAACGAATATCAGATCGGTCGAGCTTGGGTCGACGCGCGTGTCGGCCGTATCTATGGCGGCAGCGACGAGATCATGAAAGAGATCATTTCGAGAACCTTGTGACCACGGAGAAGCTCCGGCAGACATGCCGGAGTTCTTCACCACGCGCCAGAAATCGATGGTGCAGTATGACCATAAGAAAGCCAGGCACATGCCGGACCCGTTCCCGTGCCTGTCTCATATCCAAGTGGCGGATGCATCCGCCGCTTAATCCTGGAAGGAGACCCCTCATGAAGAAGTTGTTGCTGGCAGCATTGATGTCCACGACCCTGTTGTCCCCCGCCGTTCATGCGCAGTCGGCTGAAAACTATCCGTCGCAGCCCTTGCGCTTCATCGTTCCGCTGGGCCCGGGCAGCGGCGCCGATACCAATACGCGGGCGCTGGCCGATGGCTTCCAGAAAGTGGCTGGCCAGCCCGTCGTCGTGGAGAACCGCCCGGGCGCGGATCTCATTCTGGGCACCACCACCGCCCTGAATGCCCCGGCCGACGGCTATACCATGGTACTGATCACACCCAGCGCCCCCATCATCAACCCCTTGTTTCAGAAGGAACTGCCCTACAAGCCGGAAGACATCCGCCCCATTCTCCACCTGACCAATAACGTCGGTGTCCTGGTGACGGCTGTGGACTCACGTTTCAACAGCCTCAAGGATGTTCTGGACGAAGCGGGCAAGGCGCCTGAAACCGTAAGCATGGGCCTGTATGGCAATACCTATCGGCTCGGCGCCCGGGTGCTGGCGAAACAGGCCGGCGTACAGTTCAACGACATTCCGTACAAAGGCTTCGGCCCCACCATCAATGACGTCGTCGGGCGCACGGTCGATGTCGCGCTGGTCGATCTCGGCGGGGCGCTGCCACTCATCCAGGCCGGCAAGCTGAAGGCGCTGGCGATCGGCAGCGAAGAGCGCCTGGATATCGTGCCGGATGTGCCCACCGTTGCGGAAAGCGGTTTTCCCGGATATTCCTTGTATATCTTCGTGGGTTATGGCATTCATGCCGATACGCCTGAACCGATCGCCAGCAAGCTGGAAGACCTGCTGCAGCAGGTGACCCAGGAGCAGGCCTTCCAGGATGGCTTGACGAGACATGCCGGCACGCTGTTCGTCGGTAGCCGCGGCAAGCAGTTCGCCGAGTTCATCGAAAGCGAGTTCAAGAAAGCCAAGGAAGTGGTCACCGACTAGTGTCAACAGGCCCTGGCGCGGAGCCCGCCGCGCCTGTATCGGCATTGCCGGGCCTGATCGGGCCCGGCCGGCAGGCGAAGGGGTTGCCGGCGGGCCGTGTTCGGCTATACAAGATCAATCATTTCCTTCCTTTGTCGCTATCATGACCATTCCCGCTGTTCTGAGGGAGCGCCTTCGCATACCGGTGATCGCTTCCCCGATGTTCATTGTTTCCAATCCGGATCTCGTGATTGCGCAATGCAAGGCCGGCATCATCGGGTCGTTTCCCGCCTTGAATGCCCGCCCCGCCGACCAGCTTGAAGTCTGGCTCGACCGGATCACCCATGAGCTGGCCGAACACGATCAGCTGCATCCCGACCGTCCGTCCGCCCCGTTCGCGGTGAACCAGATCGTTCACCGCTCCAATGACCGTCTTGAGCACGATATGGCGGTTTGCGCCAGGTTCAAGGTGCCCATCGTGATCACCTCGCTGGGGGCCCGCGCGGAAATCTATGATGCCGTGCATGAATGGGGAGGCATCGTTCTTCACGACGTGATCAACAATGTCTTTGCGCACAAAGCGATCGACAAGGGCGCCGATGGCCTGATCGCGGTAGCGGCGGGCGCCGGCGGGCATGCGGGGTCGCAATCCCCTTTTGCGCTCATCCAGGAAATCCGGGAATGGTTCGATGGGCCGCTGGCGCTGTCGGGTTCGATCACAACCGGCCGCTCCATCCTGGCCGCCCAGATCATGGGCGCCGATCTGGCCTATATCGGGTCCGCCTTCATTGCGACCCATGAGGCCAACGCGGTCGATGCCTACAAGCAGATGATCATCGGCAGCTCGGCGGACGACATCGTGTATACCAACGCCATCAGCGGTGTCCTGGGCAATTATCTCAAGGCGTCGATCCGCAACGCGGGCCTGGATCCCGATAATCTGCCGGCCGCCGATCCTTCGAAGATGGATTTCAGCACGGGCCACGGCAAGCCCAAGGCGTGGAAGGACATCTGGGGCTGCGGCCAGGGGATCGGAACCGTGCGCGAGATCGGTTCCGCCGCCGCTTTCGTGCGGCGCCTGGCCGCGCAGTATGACGAAGCCCGGCAAGACAGCCGTTTGATGGACCCGGCGCGGCATAGCGCGTGATCGTCCGAGGGCTGGCGGTTTGTCGGTGGCCGGAGCTTTTGTACCTCTGTTGTTTTGGGGTCAGGAGCCCACGGCATCGGCCGGCGGCTTGGTCAGATTGGCTTTCACAGATTCGTATGAGTGCAATAGAACCAGCTTTGCATGCTCCTCGGCTGCCATTCCGTCGCGCGCCAGAATTGCGGCAGCGACCCGGCGCCAATCCCGAGCGGATTCCTTGCGCCGGGAGTCGGTTGTAAAGCTTATGGCACGCTCTCTGACAACCGAACGCCATAACGCCGCATTACTGAGCGCTTCGTAGATGGTGCGGAGGCGGTCGCGGCTTCCGAACGACATCAGGATATGTTGAGCGTCTATGGACGCGTTTGCATAGTCGAGGGGAGCGGTTTCGGGGTTGCTGGCAAGTTGTTCCAGCTTGTGTGCCTGATGTTCGAACCCCTCCAGGGACTCCGTGGGGGCGTTTTCCGCGAAAAGCCTGGCCGCCAGCCCCAGCAATTGAGCACGAATAAGAAAAATCTCTTCTATTTCATCTGCTTCGATGGTTATTACGCGAGCCCCCTGGCGTGGAATCCGTTCTACCACTCCTTTGCGCTCCAAGAGAGCAATGGCCTCTCGTATTGTGGAGCGGCTGACTTCGAAGTTTTCTGCAAGCATTTCTTCTTTGAGGCGTTCTCCCTGAGGCAGGGTGCCACTCTGAATGGCCTCCATGAGATGCCCGGCAACGATATCGGGAAGCGACTTGGCTGATCGCCCGACAGAGACCGCGGGAACTCTGCAGGACTGAGAGGGCTGTTGATCTGGATTTTTGGGTTTCATCATGCTCCTGGGGAAATTTCGGCGTCTGCCAATGAGCCGGTTCAGCCGACATCTCGCTCACTCTGTGAAACGATCCTGTCTGATGCGCTCCGATCCTTTGGAGTGTAGAGACTGTAACGACCAACATCAAGCCGCGGCCAGGCTGATGCGATCACAAGCGGCAGCGTGATGAACCACGGAAAAAAGGCTGTCTCTTCAATATTTTAAGTGTCGATTGTCTATTGTCGACATAAATCATGATATAGTTCTCAGCCATCACCTACCCAGTGGTACCTCCTGTCGACAATCGTCAACTTAAAGGATGAGAACATGACCTCTCCAGTAATTACCCCCTTGGGATATGCGGCGGGTGCCAGCGTTGCAGGCGCTGATCTGCGGCGGCCGCTTGAAGAGGATGCGATGAAAACGATCACCTCTGCGTGGCACAAGCATCTGATGCTCGTGTTCCCGGATCAGAGGCTGAGCCCGAAAGAATTGATCGATTTCACCAGTCAGTTCGGCCAAGTAGAGCGCAACGACAATGTGCCTTACTACCGTCATCCGGAGCATCCGGAGGTTCTGCTCATATCGAACAAGACGACGAATGGCAAACCGTCCCAAACCCGTAATACGGGAAGGAATTGGCATGCGGATCTGACCTACACAGACCGGCCGGCCAAAGGATCGGTATTGATGTGCCAGGAAAAGCCGGAAGTGGGCGGTGACACCATGTTTGCGAACCTGTATATGGCATACGAAACATTGAGTCCCACCATAAGAAAGTTCATAGACACCCTTGAGGCCGTGCATGACATTACCTTGATCAAGGGTTTCAGCCGCCGCGATCCGGAACAGATCAAGGAAATGACCCGTCTGAATCCCCCGATCGCCCATCCGGTGGTGCCTGTTCATCCTGAAACCGGGAAGAAGCTTTTGTTCATAAGCGAACGGATCCGCAACTTTGTCGGGATGACCGAGGAAGAAAGCAAGCCGTTGCTTGATTTTCTGAATGGCCACGCAACCTCACCGGAATTCGTTTATCGCCACAGGTGGAGCGTCAACGACGTCATCATGTGGGACAACCGGGCGACGCTGCACATAGCGCTGCCGGATTTCGATCAGTCGCAGAGCCGGCATATGTTGCGATGCTCCCTGCTTGGCGAGCACTCCGGGTACGTGATTGACAATGAAACATCTGAAATATCAATGAAAAGCGCTCTTGCAGCGATATCTTGACCGTGCGCCCGCGCGCGAACCTCGTTCACGTCGCGGTCAATCAAGCGCGGCTACATCAATGCGGCGCCGCAGGCGCCACTGCGGGAAGGCGAATACGCCCTGGCCGGCGGGCCGGCGCTCTTCACCCGAACTCATACAAGAATGACGGAGACAAATAGTGAAGACCTTTGTGATTGTTATCAGGCAGTTCATCATGGCGCTGACTGTCGGCTGTGTCAGCTTTTCAGTACAAGCCAGTCAGCCAGTGCGCCTTCAGGTCGGTTTCTCTCCCGGGGGTACGACGGACATCATTGCCCGTTTGGTGGCAGATGGAATGAGCAAGCAGCTTGGCCGCGACATCATCGTCGAGAATCGCCCGGGGGCCAGCGGGAATATTGCCGCGGCTCAAGTGGCGGAAGCGACGGCGGATGGCCATACCATGTTGTTCGCTCCCAGCAGCCACGCGACCAACGCCACGCTGTACAAGACCAAGTTCAATACCGAAAAGGATTTTTCTGCTGTCGGTCTGGTGGCCTCGACCCCGTACGTTCTGGTTGTGCATCCTTCCTTGCCTGTGCACACGGTGGCCGATCTGATCGGCTATCTGAAAGATCGCCCGGGTGAGCTCGCCTACGCCTCGGCCAGTGTCGGAACCGCTCAGCACCTCGCCGGAGAAATGTTCAAGGAAGCAGCAGGCGTCGACATGCTGCATGTTCCGTATAAAGGAAGCGCGGCGGCTTTCTCGGATCTGGCGGCGGGCCGTACTCCCATCATGTTTGACAATATCGCGGTCGTGTTGCCACATATCAAAAGTGGCGCAGTCCGAGCTCTTGCGGTCACGTCTGCCGCACGCTCGCCGTTGCTGGCCGATGTGCCTACGGTCATGGAAAGCGGTTTGTCCGATTTCGAGATTTCCGGATGGTTCGCCCTGCTTGTTCCCCAGGGCACACAGACCGATGTAATCGGAGGCTTGAACAGCAGGCTGAATGACACCATCAACGAGCCGGCATTCAGGGAACGACTGCAGCAGCTGGGAGCGGAGATCATCCCGACAGCTCCTCAGGAGGCTGACTCCTTCATTAGTGATGAAATCGCCAAATGGCGTGACGTGATCCACTCCGCCAGCATTGCCGTGGACTGAACAGACGCCGCCTCTCACGGATGCACCCGGCCGGGCGCATCCGTCATTCCCATCCGGGACCGCGTCATGTGCCAGCGGCGACAACCTCCATGGATTGACGTTGCTGACTGGCGGCACAACGCCATGTATAGTGGGAAAAGGCTCACCGATACGGTCTTTTCACCGCCAACTTCAGGAGACTGACCATGGCCAAGGTTCTGGTGCTTTACTACTCATCCTACGGACACATCGAAACCATGGCGTACGCCGTGGCGGAGGGCGCCAGGGAAGCGGGGGCGGAAGCCGTCGTCAAGCGGGTGCCCGAACTGGTTCCGGAAGAGGTGGCGCGCCGGTCGGGCTTCAAGCTCGACCAGAGCGCACCCATCGCCACCGTACAGGAACTGCCCGAGTATGACGCCATCATTTTCGGAACCGGCACACGCTACGGAAACATGACCTCGCAGATGAAGAATTTCATCGACCAGACCGGTTCGCTGTGGGCAAGCGGCGCACTGGTGGGCAAGGTCGGTTCGGTGTTCTCGTCCAGCGCGACACAGCATGGCGGGCAGGAATCGACCATCCTCACCTTCCATCCCGTACTGCTGCACCTGGGTTTCGTCATCGTCGGCCTGCCTTATTCCTTCCAGGGCCAGATGGGCGTCGATGAGGTCATGGGCAATTCCCCCTATGGGGCGTCCACCATCGCAGGGGGCGACGGTTCGCGTCAGCCAAGCCAGGTGGAACTCGAAGGCGCCCGTTATCAGGGGCGGCATGTGGCGCAGATTGCGTCCAAGCTGTTCGGTTGACGGTTTCAGAACGCATACGGCCGGCCATGCTCGATGAGCGGGCCGGCCGTATGCCGTGCAGGATGTTCGTAATGCGCTTCCGCTTCCTTATGCTTCGATGTGGCGGTCGTGCAGGCCGTTGGCGACCGCTTCGGCCAGTTCAGCCCTGATCTGTGCCCGGCTCGGGCCGCTGACCTCTTGCCGCGCGTAGTTGTGGGGGAAGACCTGGTTGAGCTGTACGCCGCTTTCGCTTGCCGACATGTTGCCGCTGCGAATGGCTTCGGCCAGCTCAGCCTTGACCTGGGCGCGCGTCACACTGGATGCCTGCTGCGCGGAGTAGTTGTGCGGAAAGACTTCGTTCATCAGGGTGCCGTCCTCGCCAATGATGACGTTGCCGCTGCGAATGGCTTCAGCCAGTTCCGCCTTGACTTGTGCGCGGGTCACGGGTGCGTCGCCAGCGGCCATGGCCTGGCCGGCAAACAGGGTGGCAACGGCGAAGGCGATGGTGGAGATCTGAGTGCGTGTCATGGTGTATATCCTTTCAGGTCAATGAGTTTGGGTCGACCGCTGGTATCGTGTTCCGGCGGTTTCGGCGAGCTGTTGTGCTTGTCGCTGCGTCGATGGTGTAACTTTAGAACTTCCATTTAAATGAATAAATAGGTTATATAAACATTAATTATTTCTAATTCAGGAATAATATGAGGATCTGAAAAAAAGCTGTTTGTTGAGCCCTGCGGTTTTCTTATGGATTCCAGGCTTTTTCTATAATCGGCGGCCATGGCCGCTTGCCCGGATCCGGTTGAGAGCGCTTTGGATTCGCGGGATGAAGAAGGGAGTCACGGTGATCACCATCAAGCAAGTAGAGGCGTTCTATTGGAGCGTGAAACTCGGTACGTTCACGGCAGCGGCTTCACGGCTCCATACGACACAGTCGGCCATCACCAAGCGGGTCCAGGAACTGGAGTCCCGGTTTGGCGTCACCTTGTTCGACCGGTCGGGACATCGCCTGATGCTGACAGAGCGGGGGCGGGGTATTCACGATTTTGCCAAGAGCATGCTGCAGCAGCGGGACGCGATGCTGTTTCATCTGGAGGGGAACCCCAGCCTGACCGGAATACTCAGGATCGGCACCACCGAAATGACGGCAATGACCTGGCTGTCGACGCTCATTCGGAAGTCACAGGCCCTTTATCCGTCGCTGGCGCTGCACCCCCGGCTCGACCTCAGCGGCAAGCTTCAGAATCAACTGCTGGACGGCGATCTCGACCTGGCCTTCCTTCCGGAAATGTATCTGCATCCGGAACTCGAAGCCTTGCCCCTGGCTTTGGTCGAGTTCGCCTGGATGGGGAGCCCGGGCCATTTTGACGGCAACAAGTGCTTCAGTGTCGAAGAAATCAGCGAAATGGCCATTCTCGGCCAGTCCAGCGAGTCGGTTCTGAGCGCCCTGTGCGACCGCTGGCTGAGCATGGAGTCATCTCATTCGTCCATTCTGGCTATCGATAACCTGATTGCGATCGCCGGCCTGGCGGTGGCTGGCCTGGGGGTGGTGTGTCTGCCCAAAGACTACTTCTCATCGTACTTGCAGGACGGAAGGCTGGTGCTTTTGCGTACCCGGCAGGCGCCCCCGACGGTGCATTACTACGCGATGTACCGCAAAGAACTGGGCTCCGTCCTGCCGAGGACGGTAGCCGGCCTCGCGCAGGAATGCTGCGACTTCAAGACCGAAGCGCATTGACCACGCGCCAAAGTGCAAATCTCGCCGTTGACGGCGAGGTCAAGCGAGGCAAAATCAATGCGGCGCCGCAGGCGCCCCTGTACCGTGGCGGAGAAGCTCCGGCCGACAGGCCGGAGTTCTTCACCACGCGCCAAAGCGCAAGCCTCGTCATTCACCGCCGGCAGCGTCCTTCGCAATGCCATCCGCTTTTTGCCATTCCTTGGGGGAATGCATAGCATGATATTAATTCCCTTTATTCGTGGTGCTTCCTGTCTGATAATTCAAGGCTGCCATCCGATCGGTGGCTTCATTCTTTCATGAGCCGGTTCGAGAAAGGGCAAGACGCCGGTCCAGGCGCAAGCCGGGCCATTGCCGGGGTGATGCGCCGACCCATTCCATGTTCAGTGAGAAGCAATATGTCGAATCCAGATTGGCCTCGAAAGCTATACGAAGAGTTCAAGGCGTTGAACGTCCGCCAGGTTTCCTATGTGCCCGACGCGGGCCATAGTGCGTTGATCCGCCTGTGCGACGCGGACCCGGAAATCCAGTCGGTGTCGCTGACGACCGAAGAAGAGGGCGTGGCGATGTCCGCCGGCGCATGGCTGGGCGGGCAGCGGGCGGCGCTGCTGCTGCAGTCCAGCGGTGTGGGCAATTGCATCAATATGCTTTCCCTGCAGCAGGAAACCCGCATGCCTCTGTTCATGATCGTGACCATGCGTGGCGAATGGGGCGAGTTCAATCCCTGGCAGATCGCCATGGGAAAGTCGACTCAGAGCGTGCTTGAGGACTCGGGGGTGTATGTGTACCGGGCGGATACGGCGGATGACGTCGTGGCCAACGTCGCCGCGGGTGCGCGCTTCGCTTATCAGACCGGGCGCAGCGTTGCGGTCCTGATCGGGCAGCGTGTCATTGGCACCAAGAATTTCAACAAGTGAGCTGATCATGACGAAGCCGAATTTACCGATGCTCGACCGGCGCCAGGTGGTGAAGCGCCTCCTGCGCGACCGGGGCGATGCGCTGGCTGTAGCGAGCCTGGGCAATCCCACTTTCGATCTCGCGTCCGCGGGCGACAGTGCGCAGAACTTCTATCTCTGGGGCGCCATGGGCGGCGCCCTGATGGTCGGTCTGGGGCTGGCGCAGGCTCAACCCGCGAAGCGCGTCATCGTCTTCGCCGGCGACGGGGAAATGATGATGGGCCTGGGGTCGCTGGGGACGGTGGCCGCCCATGGCGCGGGCAATCTGAGTGTCGTGGTGATCGACAATGAGCTCTACGCGGAAACGGGCATGCAGCCCGGGCATACGGGACGCGGCGTGGATATCGCCGGCGTGGCCGCGGCTTGCGGCTTTTCCACAGCCATCACCGTGCGCACCGAAGAGGAACTCGAAAAATCGGTGGATGCGATCAGGCATGGCACGGGTCCGGTGCTCGTCACAATCAAGGTCGCGAACGAACCGCAAACGGTTTCATTGCCCCCGCGCGACGGCCCATACCTGCGCAGCCGCTTCCGGGAAGCGCTGCTGGGCACGGACGCCCACGCCTGAGCCGGGCGTCTTTTGCGGGCCCGCACGTCGGCGGGCCCGGCCATGGCCGTCCCGCCTCTCATGTCCCCAGATGCCCGGCGTGCGCATAGACGGTGAAATCCCCGTTGCGGGCAAAACCGATCAGCAGCACGCCGAGCTGCTGCGCGGTCTGTACGGCATAGTGCGTGGGGGCCGACACCGCCGCCACGGCGGGGATGCCGACGGCGGCGACCTTCTGCACCATTTCGAAGCTGGCGCGGCTGGAGATGACGGCGAATCCTTCCGACGGTTTCTGCGCCCCGCGGCGGGGCAGCAGCGCGCCGATGAGCTTGTCCAGCGCATTGTGCCGGCCGATGTCCTCACGAACGTGTTGAATGGTGCCTGACAGGTCGGCCCATGCGGCTGCGTGGGTAGCGCCGGTCTGCTGGTGCAAGGGCTGCCGCTGGCGCAGGTCCCGCAGGGCGCGGACGACGGCCGCGGGTGAAATCGGATGCCGTGGGCCGGCAACCGGCGGCAGGGGGCGGACAACGTCGTCCAGGCTTTCCAGCCCGCACAGGCCGCAGCCGCTGCGGCCCGCCAGCGTCCGGCGCCGTCGCTTGAGTTCCGCGACACAGTAGCTGGCGATGGTCAGTTGCGCCACATAGCCCTGCGCGGATTCGATGATTTCCACGTCGCGGATGTCGGCGGCTGAACGGATGATGCCCTCGGTCAGCGAGAACCCGAGAGCAAGATCTTCGAGGTCACAGGGCGTTGCCAGGACGGTGGCATGGCTGATGCCGTTGTATTCCAGCGCCAGCGGGATTTCCTGCGCAAGCCAGTCCGCTTCCGGCGCCGTGGCCGGCTTGCCACCCTGGTATCGATGGACGGGCACGGCCCTGGTACCGCTGGGAGTGCCTGTGTCATGATCGGTGGAAAAATCCGGAACTTGCATAGTTGGGGCACGCTGGATCGACTGCGGCGGTGGGCCGGTATGCCGCCGGGCCAATAAGAGGCTTCGCGGCCAGGGCCGGACGGACGCCTGCTTACCGCTCGAATTGTTCAGAGCATCCTTAAAGGTTGAACCACTCTACCGAGTATACTGCCCGTGTCCAGCATGACCATGCCAGTGACTACAGGGAGCAGCGTGATCGCTGTGCCGCACTGTGCCCTCTGAGCGGGCCGACACAGGTTTTTGATATGGACGCGGGGGTATCATCATGCCATCAAACCGACCGTTCTTCTTTTTGCGCCGCCGCATACCGTCTGTTTTCTCACGATTCGCGCGGGTTTTGTGCGTGGCGGGGCTGTCATGGGCCGGGGCATCCGCGGCCGCCCAGCCGGTGCCGCAGGTCCGGCTTGCCGAAGTCACCGCTGAAAGCCATCCGTACACGGTATGGCACTGTGCGCGGCTGCCCATCGAGACCCGTTTCCTCGGCAGCGCGCTGGAAGTGAAGATCGCCGAAGAAAGCCGCATCCTGCTGCAGGCGATGTCGGCCTCGGGCGCCCGTTATGCGGCGCCCGATGATTCCGGCACCGAATTCTGGAACAAGGGCGCGGTCGCCAATGTCACGTGGTCCGGCCAGGCGCTGCCGACCTGCACGGAAGCGGGGGCTGTCGTGACACCGTTCCGTGCGAGCGGCAATGAGCCGTTCTGGGCAATCGATTACGACGGCTGGCAGATCACCTTGCAGCAGCCGGGCGTCCCCGCCCGCAGCTTTGATGCGCAGGTGGCTGAACGCCGTCCCGACGGCCTGGCGCTGCAAGGGAAAGAGGGCGGGGAAACCTTGCGGCTGGATATCGGGGAAGGTGTCTGCCAGGACTCCATGAGCGGCCTGATGCGCCCATACGCTGTTACTTTACACAGCGGCGGCCAGGCCTTGCAGGGGTGCGGCGGCGATCCCGCGCGTTTGCTGCAGGGGGTACGCTGGGTGCTGAAGTCCATGGGCGATGCTGCCCTGGCCGCCCCGGCATGGATCGAGTTCCTGCCCGAAGGCCGGCTGGCGGGGCACAACGGCTGCAACCGCCTGATGGGGAATTACACCATCACCGGTGAAGGCATCACATTCGGCCAGCTGGGCACCACCCGCATGGCATGCGCGCCGGAAGCGATGGCGCAGGGAAATGCGGTGGATCGGTATCTGTCAGCCGTGCGCGGTTTTTCCGTCGACGCTGAAGACACCTTGATACTGGCCACCGGCGAGGGCGAACTGGTGGCCAAGGTGGAAGCCGGCAACTAGGGTCTTGTCTGGTTGATTTGGATTTCTATGGGCAATGTGAACCGGTGCTGTTGCCCATGGGCCGGCCCGATGAGCACGGCGTTCCATTGTCTGGCGCATCGACATTGCTTCGCTCGCTATGTATGCGGCATTGCTCAGCCGCAAGTTCATTCCACACTGGTCTAGAGTATTTCTGGACTATTTGGTGGAGCATACCCGCTGGCAGCATGATGGGGGGCTTGAAGGTGGGTTGGACCCGGACAACCGCAAGAAGTTGAGACGCCATACACATTTGGACTATTCTGACCCACGCTCCCAATCATAAAGTGCTGCATCCTTTCTGCTGAAGCGTGCGGAAGCTTCGATATGAAATTGGCTTGCAAGGGCAACTGCCTGCTGTGCCGACTCCAGTTCACCCATCGAGCGATAGTCAAGCTCAAAGCTGCGGTTCAATGAATTTTTCATCATCCCCATAGCTTCGATAGGCCCTTGCGCAAGGCGTTTCCCAAGATGTATCGCTCGGTCCAGCAGACTCTCCGGAGCATGTGTCTCGAGTACGATGCCCAAACGCGCAGCTTCTTCAGCCTCGACACGCCGCGCAGTCATGCAGATCTCTTTGGCCCGAGTGAGCCCCACAATCCGAGGTAGCAAATACAGCGCTCCCAAATCTGGAATCGCGCCTACACGGGCGAATGACCCACAGAAAGTGGCGCGCGTCGATGCGAGGATGAAGTCAGCGGAAAGCGCGAGCGAAAACCCTGCTCCATATGCGGGCCCATCGACCGCCGCAATAACCGGCACTTCGATCGAGCGCAGTCGGTCCAACCAGATATAGTGTTGCCTGCTTATATGCCGGCGCATGTAATCCGGAGATCTCTCATAATTATCCTTGCAGGAGGTTCGAGCGGACATTCCCTTCACGTCACCGCCAGAGCTAAAGCTGCCCCCTGAACCCGTGATGACCAGCGCGCGGATGGATCTGTTGCCGTCAACCAGGTCCAGCATCTCCCGATAGTCCCCCCGCAACGCCTCGGATAGCGAATTGCGTGATGATGGATCGCGATGCGTGAATACGCCGACGTCGCCCGTCATCTCGAATGAAGATGCGCGGTAACTAATGGATTTCATGGCAAACTCGGATTACGGAAAACGGTAAGGATCGCATCAACGCAGTCAATATTCAATTCATGGTTTCTGAACAGTCGATTTACTGTAATTGAACCGTCGGTGGAACAGACAGGCGGATTTGGTTGAGTGGGCGTACAACGCACCGACTCATGTCTTGCTTCCGCGTGAGATAAAAAGGGTTGCCTCTCGGCTGGAAACTAAGGGGAGTCGATTGATACGTCCGGAATCGCTTCGAGGCCCGGGTCTGCCAGAAGCAAATCAACAAGATCTGTAGCGAAAGGCGGCAATTCATTGAAGCTGAGTGCGCAGATCTGTAAGGAACGCTTTGCCCAATAGTCTTCGAGCGGCAGAATATGGATCGCCAGGGTTTGTACGTAGCGGACAGCCACCACCTCGGGAATGATGGCAATACCGGAATTCGACGCCACCATACGGCATGCAATTTCGAAATCTTCGGCCACCATGCGCATCCTGAGTGCTTTATTCATTCCCGTGCTGAGTTGTTTGAGAAGGATATGGAGTCCCGTTTTTTCTGGTAGACCGATATGTTCGTAATCCAGAGTTGATGCGAATCGGATCGGGCGGCTCAATTTCGTCAGTGGATGGCCCGGAGAAACGATAGCCACCATGCGGTTCTGGCGGTAAGGACGAACCTCCACGTTTTGTTCTTTGTTGACGTCAGAAATGATGATCCCGATGTCCGCCTGGCCTTCGATGACGCCTCTGACCGCCTCATGCGTCATCTTATCGCGAATGTCCACATCTATCCCGGGGTGAGCGGGAAGATACTTGTCAAGGACTCGTGGGAGATACTCATACACCGAAGTCGTATTGGCAAAGATACGCAAACGGCCCCTGGTGCCGAGAGCCTGCTCTTGAAGCTCACTCCACAGCTGATCCAACTGCGTTTCAATGATGCGCGCATGGCGCGCAACTGTCTCTCCGGCCGGCGTCGGTGCAATGCCTTGCCCCAATCGACGGAAGAGTTTGATACCGGCAAGACTTTCTAGGTTTTTGATGCGCATGCTCGCCGCAGCGACAGAAATGTGCATGCGTTCGGCTGCCTTCGTCATACTTCGTTCGTCGACAATCAAGGAAACCAATTGCAAACTTGTGTGGTCGAAGTGGCGTATCATAGCTCTATCATCATATCATTGTAAGGCTTGCTTGAGCTCATCCAGTCTTTCCCAATATGAGGTGAGTCTGAAGCGGTCTGGAGTGACGTCATCGATCATTAAGCATGGTGATCGATATGCAAGAAGAACGGCTCGACAGCATCGAGCCTCTGGAACGATTTATGGAAGGGCTGCTGGCGTCTCTCCCTGAACGTTTGGTGGCGCGATCGCCAGGCGCATGTCCGGCGGGCGTTAAGCCGACTAGGGTATAAGGCGCTGGTGGGGAGACGCGGGTCAGCTGGCAAGGCACATGCGCCGACTTTATCCCCATCGATAGTGCGTATCAAGGCGATCAGGATGGGCTCAAGGGCGTCCTCCATATCAATGGCCGATTGCGTGGCGTAATGGGAAGTGGTGGCCACCTGCAGCAAAATCTCCGAAGCGTATTTACCGCCAGTGCCAGCCGAAATGGTTACCGCCTTTCCCTTCATGACAATGGATGTGCACGCCGATAAGGGAAGAGAATATATCAATAATCGGGTAGCGGCCCGACTTCCCGTCGCACAGTGTGCAACGCGGTCATTCTCGGTCTCGTCAGGCCACTCTCTATGCTGCATTCTTGGCTCCTCTTAGGTACTTCAAAAGGGCTTGGCCCAACTCCGGCTGCACTGTTGGTAATGAACGGCCAACTGTTCACCAAAATCGGACAATCAGTACAAAAAATATGAATTGAGCTGCATATAACACTTCCGTATACTCAATTCTAGTAAAAGTTGTAGTGTGCATATATTGGAGGCATAGGCCAGAGCCTGACCCTATGGATAAAAATATTTTGAATTCTTCTCTTGATGAGACGACGCCGGAGATGGCGGGCGCTGGTGTTCGCTTGCTCCGTCCTACGCCCAGCATCGCTCGTATTGTGATGGCCCGTCCAGGCTCGCGCAATGCGCAAGATATATCAATGACGTACGCGTTGAACTCGGCGTTCATGAGCGCAGCCCATGATGACGAAGTCAAGGTCATTGTGCTTTCCGGCGAAGGGGATCACTTCTCTTCTGGTCATGACCTGTCCGGGGACGCAGGGAAGACTTGGAGAGACTTCCCTATCCTGGAAGGCGATGCCAGATTCGACTCGCCGGGAGTAGAAGGCCGCTGGAGCAGGGAGACGGAAATCTACCTTGCCATGTGCGAGCGTTGGCGCAATATTCCAAAGCCGACGATCGCCGCTGTGCAGGGAAGTTGCATCGCAGGCGCGTTGATGCTGGCATGGGCATGCGACATTATCGTGGCCTCCTCGGAAGCGCGGTTCCGTGATCCCACCCCCGAATTTGGAGCGCCAGGGTGTGAGTTCTTCATGCATCCGTGGGAGCTGGGGGCCCGAAAGGCGAAAGAGTGGCTTTTCATGTCGGACTGGCTTTCCGCCGAAGAAGCTGAAAAGCGCGGCATGGTCAATCGCGTCGTTCCGCTAGCGACGCTGGACGAAGCTGTCATGCAGATGGCTCAGAGGATTGCCGAGAAGAGTCACTTCGTCCTCAAAGCCATCAAGGAGTCGGTCAATCAGATTCAAGATATGAGTGGGCGACGCGAAGGAGTAAAAGCTGCGTTCAACATTCATCAGCTTAGCCACGCGCACAATGAGATAGTGCACGGGTTTCTGATCGATCCAACCGGGGTGCCTCCGGTGCTGCGAGAGAAGATCCAGAGCCGCATGCGTCGCACTCAAATGTCGGCCAGTCAAGGACCCCTGGACGGCACAGAATTCTAAAACCGCCGCCTTCTTCGCTTTTCCCATACAACATCCGCTTCGTCAAGATGTTGTGACCATGGCTTGAGCCCTTCAATTACGCCAATCGAAGTTATCCAAGGAGACAAACATGAATTTCCCGACGAATGTAAGCAGACGGACGGCACTGCGGCTTTTGGCAGTAGGTGCTGCTTCCACAGCCATGCCGACACTGGTTTCAGCAAGCACGGACAGGCCTCTTGAGCTGATTGTCCCTGTTCAACCCGGGGGTTCAAGCGACGTCATCGCCAGGATCATTGGCAATAGCGTCACCGAGCTGACTTCGCGTGCGGTCGTGATCGTGAACAAGGGCGGCGTCTTTGGTCGGTTGGGCGCCGATGCGCTCATCGACGCCAGGCCGGATGGAAACACCATTGGCATCCTGTACGGGAGCACGTCCCTTTTTCCTCTTATCTTCGAGAACTCGAAGCGGCCGTACGAACCGGGGGTTGACTTTGAACCCATCACGCTGGTCGGAAGATCACCGTCGTTCATTGCAGTGAATGTGAACCGTGTGCCAGCCAAGACTGGTGCGGAATTTCTTTCATTTCTGAAGGAAAATAATGAAAAATTCAGCTATGGCCACGGTGGAAACGGTTCATCGCCCGCTCTTGCCACCGGGGCACTGCTCAACCGCTTGGGATTGACGGGAATCTCGGTTCCATATAAGGGCTGGGGGCCGGTTTCCGTCGCGCTTGGACGCGAAGAAGTCGATTTCGGCTTGATCGACTATGGCACCATCCGGCCCCAACTGGAACGCGGAGCGGTACGTCTAATCGCCATCATGGAAGAGCAGCGGTCCGCGCTGATGCCAGATATTCCAACAGCCGTTGAAGCTGGATTGCCGGACGCAGCAAATGGGATCACACCTTGGTTTTTTCTTGCTGCGCCTCCTGGCACACCTAAGGCCGTCGTCCAGGCGCTCAACAAAGATTTCACGCAGGCACTACAAACACCAGACGTCATGGAACGGATCCGTTCCATTGGCTCGGACCCTAACAGCAGTACGCCTGAATCAACTAGCGCTGAATACGTGGCCTTCAGAAAGAAGATGACAGACGTCATCAAGCTCCTCGGCATATCGATGAAAGCATGACGCCTCACGACAGCAGACGAGATCGGCAAATAGGATCGGCATCTTCCTTTAAAGAACCGCCTAGTCGCTCCGCGTTGAGAGAGGCACCAGCAGCCTCGTGTGGCTCGAATAGTGAGATCCTCGGATTCATCGGGGCGTATTTACCTCAGCAATATTGATCCAGAAAAATGCATCAAGAACGTCAAGTCAATATTCCGCGGGCAAAAGTCCGAATGGTTAAGCGCGAACACGGTGTCCTTGTGTTAAGTGTGGATGCCGAGTCTATCCGTCCAGAGTATCTCGGCGTAGCAGACTACGTTTCGCATTATGCAAGGTCTCACCCTGATCATATGGCGGTTCGCCAACGCGATGGTGACATCTGGCGGGAAATTTCCTGGTCAATGCTGACTGAACAGATGTTATCCGTCGCCACTGGCTTGCTGAAGGCGGGAGTGGAGTTCCAGCGCCCCATACTCGCGCTTTCTGGGAATTCCATCGAGCTCTTCGTACTTCTGATGGCAGCCGATTATGTTGGAATTCCCGTGGCGGCCGTGTCACCTGCTTATTCCATCAAAGCGAAGGATTTCAGCAAGCTCCAAGGGTTTTCCGAGCTGTTGAATCCACAGCTGATCTTTGCTGACTCATTTGAACGGTATGGAAAAGCCATCGAGGCGCTCGAAAGCAGCAATGCCCAGGTCCTTACAGTGACAGGATCTAAAGGACTCATCTGGAATGAAATCATCCATACCGAAGTCGATCCTCATTTGATTGCTCAATCGCGTGAACGCATTCAAATAGAATCTGTTGCGCGTATCTTTTTTACATCCGGATCAACGGGAATGCCCAAGGCGGTTCCCCTAACCTATCGGAACGTTCAAGCTACCATTGGACAGTGCCTCTATCTTCACACTGATCTGTTTAAAGAGGAGCGACCTGTACTCCTCGATTGGATGCCCTGGAGCCATGCGGCAGGTGGGCTGTGGGGAATTGTTCGAACGACCGTGTTAGGCGGGGATTTACACATCGATGACGGTCGTCCCGTCCCGGAGGAGTTCGATCTGACCTTGCGAAACTTGCGGGAGGTTTCGCCTAGCATTATGGGTATGGCTCCGGTTGCGTGGACCATGCTCGCGCCCGCTTTGGAATCCGACGCGGCATTGGCTCGCACCTTTTTCCACCGTCTTAAATATTGTGTTTTTGGAAGCGCAAGCTTGCCGAGAAGTGTATGGGAGCGTATTCAACGGGTGGCCGAAAAGACCGTGGGTGAGCGGATGGTCCTCTGCTCTGGCTACGGGAGCACGGAAACCAGTGCGATCGGCAGTTTTTTCAGCGGATTCACGGACGATGTAAGCAATGTGGGGACGCCTGTCCCCGGCTCCGAGTTGAAACTCGTGCCTCTTCCTTCAGGAGAGGGGAGGTACGAAGTGCGCATGCGGGGGGACCACGTGTTCGCGGGCTATCTCAATCGGCCGGACCTGACGGACGAGGCATTCGATGAAGAGGGCTTCTTCAGTCTGGGTGATGCATTGACGCTAGTGGACCCAGATGATCCGGATCTTGGGCTGATGTTCGCCGGACGCATCGGAGAAGACTTCAAGCTGGTAACGGGCAGTTGGGTAAGGACGGGCGCTGCGCGGCTCCAACTTCTTGAGGCTTGTTCACCGCTAGTGCGGGACGCCGTGATATGCGGTCATGACCGTGACTTCGTGGCGGCCATGGCCTGGCCAAATGTGGCGAATTGCCGGCAATTGCACGACGATTTGGCGCATATCCCGATTGATCAGCTGTGTCGACATCCTCGGCTCATCGAAGAGCTCGTCAGGAAATTGGCCAAGCAATCCGGCAGCACCTCGGCTCGGATAAGCAGGCTGCTTCTTTTGGCCGATCCGCCAGAAAACGCTGAGATCTCCGAAAAAGGATATGTAAATCAGGCCGCAGTCCGAATACGAAGGCACAAATTGGTGGACATCTTGTATCAATCCCAGCCAGAACCTTTTGTTGCGGTAGAAAATCATGAACATTGAACGGGATAACATCTTCAGAGAAGACCACCAGCTGTTGCGCGAAACTGCGCGCCGCTTCTTTGAGCAAGAATGTATGCCGAAGCAAGCGCAGTGGGACGAAGAAGGCAAGAGTGACCGCGAAACATGGCTGAGAGCTGGTGCGGCGGGGCTTTTATGTGCCAGCGTCCCCGAGGAGTATGGTGGCGGCGGTGGCGATTTCGGCCATGTGGCGGTCATCGTTGAGGAATTCTCGCGCTCTGGAATAAGTGGTCCCGGATTTGGTGTTCATTCGGACGTTGTGGCCCCCTATATCGTCCGGCTTGGGACTGAACAGCAAAAGCGCGCTTGGTTGCCTGATGCCTGTGCTGGCCGAAAGATCTTTGCCATGGCTATGACCGAGCCGGGCGCAGGCAGCGATCTCCAATCTATCCGCGCCCGTGCGACCCTTGATGGAGACGATTACGTTATTAGCGGTAGCAAGACATTCATCACAAACGGACTCAACGCCGACTTGATTCTCGTGGTCTGCAAGACCGATTTGGCCGCTGGAGCCAAAGGTATTTCCCTTTTTGTCGTTGAATCAGACCGTGCAGGATTTCGCCGCGGGCGCAAGCTGCATAAGGTCGGTCAACCCGCTGCGGACACCGCGGAGCTTTTCTTTGATGAGGTGCGCGTCCCTGCCGAGAACATGCTTGGTGAGGAGAATCAAGGATTCACCTACATGATGCAAGAACTGGCCCAGGAACGCCTCGTCATCGCGTTGGGAGCTGCCGTGAAACTCGAAACGTTGCTCGAGCAGACGCTCGAATATTTGAAACAGCGCCCCGCCTTCGGCAAGACCATCTGGGACTTTCAAAACACGCGCTTCAAGATAGCGGATATCAAGGCGCAAGCACTGGCAACGCGCACGCTGGTGGATCATTATCTTCGCGCGCATCTTCAGCGAAAACTTACGCGAGAAGAAGGCGCTGTAGCCAAGCTTTTCTCAACAGAGTCGATGTGGAAGGGCATTGACGACATGGTGCAATTGCACGGCGGTTACGGGTATATGCTGGAATACCCCATCGCACGGGCTTTCGTCGACTGGCGAGCTGCGCGTATCTATGGCGGAGCGAATGAGGTCATGCGCGACTTGATTGCCCGTAAGCTTTAACCCCAATTCTGCTGGAAACAAATCGTAGAACTGCGGCTTCAGGGCGCCGAGACTCACATGCCGCACGTTCCGGGGTGCGCTCATCATGGGCCGGTAGCCCCGATGCGCGCGGCAACGGGGCCCGCCGCCGGTATTCAGATGTTGCGCCGCCGTCCGCCGGAAACGCCACGCTGGTGATGAACGCCGCTGCGTCGCTGGCAAGAAACAATGCCACGGCGGCCAAGGACGCTGCAGGGGCGGGCATGCCACATGCTGAAGCCGATCGTTACGAATCATTCACACTGCGATGTGCCGCTGTCCGATGCGGTTTTGTCGTCGTGGGGTGATGTGTAGACGGAGACAAGCTTATGCCGCCCCCACACCGCCATACAGACCCGTATCCGCGCACGGCCGGGGTGACCATCGCCCGAGGTGCCGTGATCCTGGGGGCCGTACTTGCGCTTTTGCTGGGGTTGGTCATGGCCGGTTGGGGCGCCTGGCTTGTCTTGCTGGGCGGTAATTGGTACTACATGCTGGCCGGGCTGGGCTTTGCGGCCGCCGGCGTGCTGCTGCTGTGGCGGCGTGAGTCGGTGGGCATGGCCGTGCTGTCCTGTACGGTGCTCGCCACTGTGCTGTGGTCCTTCTGGGAAATCCACGGCAAAGGCTGGATGCAATCCTGGGGTTTCGACCTGGCGGGTCGGATCGGGTTGCCCCTCGGGATTTTGCTGTTGCTCGTCATTGCCGCCACATTCTTGCGCCGTCGGCAACTGTTTTCGCAAGGCAAAGGAACGCCGCCGCTGCTATGGCTGACATCGACCCTCGCAGTGCTGCTGGCCGGTGTCGTACTGGGCGTGTTCCGGCAGGAACCGCAGTTTCGATCGACCTTCGCGGCGGCGTCTTTGCCGACCGGTCCGGCCGAAGCAGCGGCATTGGGAGGACGATCCGCCGTGCAGCGTGGCGACGACGAATGGACGGCTTACGGCGGTTCCAATCTCGGCCAACGCTTTTCCCCGGCGGCTCAGATCAATCCCGGTAACGTCGCCCGGCTCGAAGAGGCATGGCGTTTCCGGACCAATGATCATCCGCCGAACGATCGGGTGTACTACTCATTTCAAAACACGCCGCTCAAGATCGATGACAGCCTGTACGTTTGCTCCAATAGCAACCAGGTGTTCGCGCTCGATCCGGGCACTGGCGAGCAGCAGTGGCACTTCGATCCGCGTGTATCGCCCGAGGCCATGGAACCGTTGTTCAGTGTGGCATGCCGCGCCGTGGCCTACCATGAGGCGCCGGCCGAGGCCGAGCCGGCCGAATGCCCGCGGCGCATTCTGCTCGCAACCCAGGATAGCCGGCTCATCGCGCTCGATGCCGACACCGGTCTGCCGTGTCCGGGTTTCGGGAGGCAAGGAACAGTGGATCTAGGCGAGGGCATGGCCAACCAGGCTCCTGGCCTGTCGTCCACTACCGCCGGGCCGGCTGTGGTGGGAGATCTGGTCGTCGTCGGTCAGCAGGTGAGCGACAATCAGCGCCAGGATGCGCCCTCGGGCGTGGTCAGGGCGTTCGACGTGATGACCGGCGAGTTCTCCTGGGCCTGGGACGCCAAGCGCACGGATAGGACGCAGGAGCCTCTGGCGCCAGGGGAGATCTGGCCACGCGGGACGCCCAATGTCTGGAATGTGATTTCTGCCGACGAGGAATTGGGGCTGGTCTACCTGCCCACCGGCAATCCCGCCAACGACCACTACGGCGGCAATCGCGACCCTGAGGACGATGAATACACCGCAGCGGTAGTCGCCGTCGATGCCCTTACCGGCGAAGCGCGATGGCACTTTCGCACTGTCGATCACGATTTGTGGGACTACGACATCGGTGCGCAACCGGTGCTGATGGACATGGACATCGACGGCGCGATGCGGCGCGTCGTGCTGATTGCCACCAAGACCGGCTCCCTATTCGTACTGGATGCGGCCAGTGGCGTGGCCCTGCGGCCGGTCGAACGCGTGCCTGCGCCGCAAGGCACCGTGCCGGGCGACTGGACCGCAGCGGATCAGCCGCAGTCGGTCGCCTTTCCGAACCTGGCCGGCCGTCCAGGCCCTCATCCCGAGCGCCTGGATGCGAGTTACGCCTTCGGCCTGACACCCGTCGACGCTTTGTACTGCCGTCTGCAGTTTGAACGCATGCGCTACGAGGGCATCTATACCCCGCCCACGGACGAAGGGCTGGGCATGCTGCTGTTTCCCGGCACCATCGGTGGTCCCAACTGGGGTGGCATAGCGGTCGATCAGGACCGGCAGGTGGTGGTGACCAACCACAGCCGCCTGCCGAACCGGGTGCAACTGGTGGCGCGCGACGAGGTCGAAGACCTAGCCATTGGCGATGGGGGCGCGCGCCCCGACCAGGTTGTCGCGCCGCAGGCCGGCACTCCTTACGGTGTGGACCGACCGATGTGGCTGTCGCCGTTAGGCGTGCCCTGCATCTCGCCGCCCTGGGGTTATCTGGCCGCCACTGATCTGCGCACTGGTAGTCTCCTGTGGAGCCAGCCCCTGGGCACCGGCTACGACATCGGCCCGCTGGGCATTCCGACCCGTCTGAAACTCACCATCGGTACGCCCAACGTTGGTGGGCCGGTTGCCACGCGCAGCGGCCTCACCTTCATCGCGGCCGCCCAGGACAACTTCCTGCGCGCCTTCGAGACCACCAGCGGAGCGCTGCTGTGGGAAGGCCGCCTGCCGAACTCCGCGCAGTCCGGAGCGCTCACCTATATGCACAATGGCCGCCAGTACGTCGCCGTGGCAGCCGGCGGACATGCACGGCTGGAAACCGAGGTGGGCGACAGCTTAGTGGTGTTCGCGCTGGCAGAATAGAGACGTCCGAGGCTGCGGATGACCGCGAACGCATGTATGTCCTATTTGTACCGAAAGCCGGATGAACAGGCCTCTTGGCATCAAGCATCCGAAGCCAGTGTCGAAGCTGAGCGCATGCCCGCTCTGGCGGATTGCCGCCCACTGACCCCGCCAAGACTCGGAAACAGGCGCTTTTTCTTGACGCTCATAGGCGCCGAGCGCAGAATTCACGGATGAAAAACCCCATGCAAAGCACAGATACACGCTGTTGCGTCGTGGGTGGCGGGCCAGCCGGCATGATGCTGGGGCTGCTGCTGGCGCGCGCCGGCGTCGCTACTGTCGCGCTCGAGAAGCACGGTGATTTTTTGCGGGATTTTCGTGGCGATACCGTGCATCCCTCCACGCTGGAGATACTGGCCGAGCTGGGGCTGAAAGAACAGTTCGACGCTTTGCCGCAGCATCGCGTGGAACAACTGGAGGGCATGTTCGCCGATGGCATCCATGCGCTGGGCGACTTCCGCCGCTTGCGGCCTTTTCCCTACATGGCGCTGGTTCCACAATGGGATTTTCTCAATCTGCTCGCCACCGAGGCGCAGCGCCATGATGGCTTTCAGTTGTGCATGCGGCACGAGGCGACGGAACTCGTCCGCGGCCCCGATGGGCGGGTCACCGGCGTAATCGCCCGGACGCCGGACGGCATGGTCCAGTTCAATGCCGATCTCGTGGTTGGGTGCGATGGCCGGCATTCTTCGCTTCGTGAGGCCGCCGGCCTGCAGCCGCAAAATCTGGGCGCCCCCATGGACGTACTGTGGTTCCGGCTTCCGCGGCTCCCTTCCGACCCGTCGGGTACCTATGGGGTACCCGGCTATGGCAACTTCCTGGTCATGCTGAATCGCAATGAGTATTGGCAGGTGGCCAGCGTGATCGCCAAGGGCGAAGCAGATCGATGGCGAGAGCAGCCGATCGATGAGTTCCGGGCCAAGGTGGCCCGGAAAGTCGGCTTCCTGGCTGATCGGGTCGACAACATCGTCTCGTGGGATGACGTCAAGCTGCTGGAGGTGCGGGTGGACCGGCTGCAGCAATGGTACCGCCCCGGCCTGCTTTTGATCGGCGACGCCGCACATGCCATGTCGCCCATAGGTGGCGTGGGCATCAATCTGGCCATACAAGACGCGGTCGCGGCCGGCAATATCCTGGCTCGCGCCCTACAGGCTCCCGGCCTGCCCGATGAGTCTGTGCTGGCTGCCGTGCAACAGCGGCGCCTGCTGCCGACGAAGATCATCCAGGCGCTTCAGGTGTTCATTCAGCGGCGTGTGATCGCGCCGGCCCTGGCCGCCGAGGCCTCCGACAGGCCGGTCGAGTTGCCGCGTATCGCACGCTTGCTGCTGAGGTCTTCCTTCATACGCTCGCTTCCCGCACGCATTCTCGGGCAGGGATTTCGGCGAGAGCATGTACAGTTTCCATCCCGCTGACTTTTTTCACCTGTGTGAGGAAGCATCAGGGCCCATTCATGCAGCGCCGTGCCCGGTATTCAGATGGTGCGGCCGCCGTCCACGGGGAATTCCACACCGGTGATGAATTCCGCCGCGTCGCTGGCGAGAAACAATGCCGCGGCGGCGATGTCTTCGGGCTGGCAGAAGCGGCCCAGCGGGATCGTGGACTGGAATTTCTGCCGGTTTTCAGGCGTGTCGGGCAAGCCCATGAAAAGCTCGAACAAGCCGGTCACGCCCATGACCGGGCAGATCGCATTGACCCGGATCTTGTCCGGCGCCAGTTCGACGGCCATCGATTTCGACAGCACATTCACGGCGCCCTTGGAGCCGTTGTACCAAGTGAGGCCGGGACGCGGGCGGATGCCGGCGGTGGAGCCGATGTTCAGGATGACGCCCTTGCCTTGCTTGCGCATGACGGGCACGACGGCCTGGGCCATGTGATAGATGGACTTGACGTTCACCGCGAACATGCGGTCGAAGGTCGCTTCGTCCACATCCATCAGGGACTGATTCTTGTGGGTGATGGCGGCGTTGTTGACGACGATATCCAGGGAGCCGAATTTCCCGACGCTCTCTTTTACGATACGTTGTATATCCTCTCTTTGTGATACGTCGGCCTGCAGCGCCAGCGCGTTGGCGCCGATCTCGCTGGCCACGCGATTGGCGCCGGCTTCGTTGAGGTCGGCAATGATGACCTTCGCGCCTTCCCTTGCAAACAGTCTGGCGGTGCCTTCACCGAATCCGCTTGCCGCCCCCGTGATCAAAGCGACTTTGCCGTCGAGTTGCCCCATGAATGTCTCCCTGCTTTGAGTATTGTGATGAATCGTGCTTGTCATGCTGCTGGATGAACCAGGCAAGATGCACGATAGCAGGAAACGAGGGGCGCGATGCGTATCGGCGAAGCGGCGAGAGGCTTCCCGTGCCGCCGGCGCATCAGCGCGGCCCGCATGCCCGCGGGCCCGCGGCCCTGGGTCAGCGTCCGGGGTGGGGTTGCAGCGCCTCTTGATAGAAATTCCCGATGTCGCGGACCATGCCGGGAAGGACATCGTCATCGAAGAAGACGGTGTGGCCGGCGTCGTAGTAGACCGTCGTGATCCGGTCCATGATCCGCGGGTCGTGCGTCATGTGGGACAGATCGTAGTCCCCCCAGGCGTAGGGGGTGGCGAGGTCGAAATAGCCGTGGGCCTGGTAGACCCGCAGGTTGCCGTTGCCGCGCATGGCCGCGGACAGGTGCGCCGCCACCCACGTATTCTGCGGGAATATATTGCGCTCCTGTATTTCGTTGCGGGATATGCCGGCGATGTTCGGCAGATCGTGATGCCAGTCCCATGCCTGAATGGCTCCATCCGCGATGATGTTGTAGCCCTGGGTGGTTTCGAGGCCCATTTCCCGTCCGTAGAAATCCTCGATGATGCTGCGCGCGGGCAGAAGCAGTTTTTCGAGCAGCCAATAGTCGTTTTCGGGTTCCTCGCCCACCGTGTCGAAATCGGCCGACAGGCTGCGGCCGTCCAGGCGGCCGAGCGCCAGGCCCTGGTCCCGCAGCAGCTCCTTGCGGAACCTTACGACGGACACCCTGAGATGCGCATCGTGAATGTATTGCGGATCCAGCCCGATGTATTCGGCCAGCCTGGCGGCCATGGCCTGTTTTTCCGCCTCGGGCAGCCGGTTGCCCAGATACAGGGCGGGGGCGTATTCCGTGCGCGCGAACGCTTCAACTTCTTTCAGGAATTCCGGCAGGGCCTTGGACTGATGGGCGGTTTTGCCGTGGTGCCAGGCGACGGCGGCCATGCTGGGCAGGCTGAGCGTGAATTGCTGATCCAGGCCGTTGTCCTGCATGCCGAAATTCAGGGCCGCACCCACCAGAATGACCCCGTTGATCGCCATTCCGTACGATTGCAGCTTGTCGGCCATGATGCTCGCTCGCGTCGTGCCGTAGGACGAGCCCTGCAGGAACTTGGGCGACTGCCAGCGCTTGTTCAGGCGCAGGTAGCGGATGATGGCGGCCGACATGGCTTCGGCATCCGATTCCACTCCCCAGAAATCCTGGTTGGAAAACTCGCCCAAGGCATGCGAGTATCCGGTGCCGACAGGGTCGATGTATACCAGATCGCTGTAGCGCAATAGCGTGTGGGGGTTCGTTTCCAGAACATAGGGCGCGCCAGCGCCAGTGTGCTTGCCGGGGAAATAGCGCTTGGGTCCGAAGCCGAAGAAGTTTTCAGCGAAGGTGGCGCCGCCCGGACCGCCGTCCCAGAAGAAGGTGACCGGCCGTCCGGCCGGCTCGCCGCCATTCAGGGTATAGGCCACATAGGACAGCGTGGCGGCGGCTTCCTCCGTGGCTGTGCGTATGAGCAGGCGGCCGGCCGTTACGGTGTAATCCAGCTGCTCATCGCCGATGGTGATCCGGTCCTGGATGACGGAGGGCTGTTCAACGTTTTCCGGGTCGGACGACCAGGCGGCGGAAACAAAGAACAGGGCGACGGCGGTCAGGGCGCCTGCGCAGCCTTGCTTCAATCGAAGCGTCCAGTACATGATGTTCTCCTTGCTTCAATCCCTGGTGCCAGGGGTGCCGCGGTGAAAGGCGGGCAGGCCGAGGTGATCGCCGCGGCCGGACCAGTCGAAGCCGTCGACGCGATTCTGTGCATCCACAGTGAAGCGCAGCGGCCGGGTCTCTGTGCTGGGGTCGCCATGGAAGACGGGCAATCCGGTATGGGACATGAAGACGTCGCCCGACCAGGGGTCCAGGACGACCGGCAGCCGCCTCGGCCCCACCTCGAATGCCAGTCTGCCGTCCCGCACGGTGACCTCGACCTTGCCCAGTACCGTGCTTTCGTAGGAGCCCGTATATTCGGCGAGCGGGCGGGGCGGCGCGGCATCGTGGGGCACTTGCAATGACTGTTCATACGACTGGAGCATGTCGGCGGTGCGCGAACGGCGCCCATCGACGAAATCGGCGTCGCTGCGCCCATGCAGCAGGGCCATGATCTGATGCGTCAGGTTGGGAGCGAGGCCGAGATCCAGATCCATGAGGCGGTTCGTCAGCACGACGATGCCGACCCGGCGATCGGGGTCGAAGGCCACGCAGCCCATGTAGCCTATCGTCGCGCCGCAATGTTCCGTCACACGCCCCGTGGGAATGGAATGCATGAACCAGCCTGTGGCATAGCCGCCGCGATCGGTGGGATGCATACCGAGGGCCCTCATGATTTCCCCCCCTATCGGGATGCGCTGTTCGTAAGTCGTTTCGAGCGCCTCCGCGGACACGATCCGGGTGCCGTCGACTTCGCCGCCGTTGATGTGCATGCGCAGCCATTGGGCCATGTCCCGCACGGACGAGTTCAGGCCGCCGGCGCCATGGGCGTTGTAGGGGAAGGGAAAGAGCGACTTGATGCACGCTGTCTGGCCGAAGTTGCAGCCGTGGCCGGCGGCCCGGTTTTCGGTATCGAGCATGGCCTGGGCGGTGCCGTGGCTGCGGTTCATTCCCAGCGGTTTCAGGACTCTGTCCGTCAGGAAGGCTTCCCAGTCGGAGGTGCCGCCGACCCGGGCGACGATACGGCCGCCGACCAGATGAAAGGCGTTCTGGTAGGCAAAGGCTGAACGGAAGCTCGTGACCGGTGTGATGTGCCGCAGGGCCGCAATGATGTCTTCCTCAGGGTAGTCATAAGTCATCATGGTGGTCAGCACCGATTGTGGAAGCCCGCTGCGCTGGGCAAGCAGGTCGGCCACTTCGAATTCTCCCGTGACCCAGGAATCCATCAGCCGGAAGCCCGGGTGCAGGTCGGCGACCTTGTCGTGCCAGCCGAGCTTGCCGTCATCGACCAATTGCGCCAGCGTCACCCCGAGAAAGGCCTTGGTCGAGGATCCGATCTGGAAGAGGGTGTCGATGTCGACGGGTTCGTCGCTTCCGTACCGTCTGACGCCGAAACCCTTCCCGTAGATCAGTTGGTCGTCGGCGACGATGCCGACAGCCAGGCCGGGCACTTCCCATGTATCCATGGCGTGCCTGACGGTTTCTTCCACAGCGGGAAGAAGAGCCTCGACGTCAGCCTTGCCCAATGCGCCGGCATCATGGGTGCCGGCGACGGCGCCGTGGGTGGCCAGGCAGGCCGCGACGGCGAGGATGCCGGCCGGCAGGGACTGGAACAAGGCGCTTCCGCATGCGATGGCCGGAAGCCGGTTCTTCAGAATACGATGGCTGCTGCCGGGAGTGCTCTCATAGGTGGGCGCTGGGCGTGGGATCATGCTGGGTCTCCGAGGATGGCCGCTCGCGTGCATGATAGGTGCCGTCTTCGCGCATGCCGTAATGAATGCGTCTCAGATGACCGCTGGATTCATCTCGCTTCGCCGCGCCTCGGATGGCGACATCCCGAATCGCTTGCGGAACATCTGGCTGACGTTGGGAATATCGTACAGACCGCAAAGCGGCGCCAGCGCGGAGATGGGCCGCCGTTCCAGCGGGTTGCGCAGCATTTGATACAGCTTCTGGAGACGTTGCTCACGGATGTAGCCGGCCACCGAGACCCCCGTCAGCTGGAACGCACGATACAGGGTGGCGCGCGAGCAGCCCAGGTTGCGGGCAATGTCGGAGGTATCGAATTCCGGATTGTCGAGATTGAGATGAATGTAGCGCCGTGCCGCTTCGGCAAGGTGAAGCCCGTTCACGGTGGCTTGCCGGTCGGACAGCAGGGCGGCGCTGATCACGGTGAGCGCCAGCGACTCGGTGGCCGACTGCATCACCATGCGTTCCTGCGGGGTCAGGCCGTAATAGGCATGGGGGAACTGGCTCAATTGCAGGCGAAGCATGGATGTCAGCCCGCTGCGCCGCAGTGCGTCGGTGATGACCGCGGGCTGCGGCGTGCGGCCCCCGCAGGCGGCGGTCAGCTTGCGGCGGCAGAGGTCGAACTGAACGATGCGATTGCGCGAGAATTCCAGGCGCTGCGGGTAGCCCGCATCATAGAGATAGAAATCGTCGGGCCCGAGCGACAGGGCATGGTGATCGCCCAGGCGCGCATGCAGCGAGCCTTCGAGCACGAACAGCAGGGCGAGTTCGTCGACCGGATCCGCCATGATGTCGCGGCGCGTGCGCGATGCGCTGAAGGCGTCGGACTCGGCGTAATGGACTTCCATGGTCGCGCTGGCCAGGGAAGTGACCTTGGCACGGAAATCCTTGCGCTGCGCCGCGTTGGGGCGGTCCACGGTGATGTGCCGGATCTGCGTCTCGACCCAGTACTCATAGCGGCTGGCGGACTCGACCTGCCAGGTGCCGGCGGTCTGAAAGACATGTTGTTGCGGGCGGCCGGACGAAAAAGCGAAGAAATCGCTTTGGCCGCCGTCATACGTGCATTTCTGTTCCATAACGCTCCCTCGCCATGGCGATACAGCTCTTATTCGAGTTGTTGTATCTGTATACCATTGTAAGGTGATAATGGAGATGTCAAGTATTACGGTCGCCGGGCTGAATCCTCGTCGTGCAGTTCATTCATTCCCGGGGGTTACCTGCCCGAGTCTTTTGCGCACGGCGATGTTCACGTACAGCAGTTCCGCCATCAGCTCGATCAGTGTTTGCGTGACGATTACCGCGGGCAGGACCGGAACCGCCCCCGGGATGGCCAGCCCCAGAGGCAGCACGACCAGCGAATTGCGCGTGGATGTGCTGAAGGCCGCCGCCAGCTTCTGGGCGGGCGGCAGGCGCCACATGCGGGCGATCATCCAGCCGATGACGGGGGCAATGGCAGCATAGGCGACATACACAGGCGCAACTTGCCGCACCGCATTCAAGGCCAGGCCGAGTTCAGGGGTAATGGCGGCAACCACGACGGCAAGCACGGCCGCCGTGGCCGGGACCGGCATCACGCCCAGCCACTCCGTCGCCCTCGCCCCCGCGACACTGCGTTGCGCCCATGCCTGGAAAGCCGCCGCCAGCGCCAGCGGCACCGCGATCAGCCAGACGAAAGCCTGTGCGAATGGCTCCCATCGGACAAGTTCGCGGGCCTCATCGCCAAGAAAAACCCCCAGGTACAGCGGCAGCAGCAGCATCTGGCCGGCCAGAAGAAAGGGCGTGGAGGCCAGCAGTGAACGAGCATCGGCGCGGCCCAGATGCGCGAATGTCACCACATAGTCGATGCATGGAGTCAGCAACACCAGCAGGAAACCTATCCGGACCAGGGGGTCGCCAGGCACCCAGGGCAGGAGACAAGCGACCAGAATCGGAACAACGATGAAATTGGCCGTGGCCAGCGCCCCCACAAACCTGACGTTCACCATGGCCCGGCGCAGATCGCTCATGGGCACCTGCAAAAAGGTGACGAACAGCATCACCGCGATCAGCGGATCGATGGCCGCCGACAGAACACGGGTGGCCGGCAGAGCCCAGGCGGCCAGAAAGGCAAGCAGTACGGCCCCGAGGTAGACCGGAATCTGATTTGCTTCAAGGAAGCTGCGGAATCGGGCTGTGGTCATGGTTTAAGTGGGAAGTGGGCGCTGGAACCGGGTGCCTGAGGCCGTCTGCATGATAGCAGCCGGGTTGGGGAGTGAATCAAGGCCTTGTCGAGCCGCACCGGCATCCATATCCCCGGGTATGCAATGACTCCGGGGAGAATCGTTTCAGCGAAGCGGATAGCCCGTGCCGGGATCCCCTCCGCCGTAATATTTTCAGAAGCGCTATCGAGTATCATCGATATTGATGTGGCAATCATGCCTGTTAATTCCCATCCGACGGGGTAGTAAAGAAACCAAGAAAGGAACTTTTATGCTTTATGTCGACATTCCGACCCGGAATGAATTTTCTCTGCTCGCCGATAAGCGAGCCGATGCCTGTGTTTCAATATATTTGAAAACGACTCCCGTCACACAGGATATCCAGGCCTCCCGGATCGAAATGGGGAACCTCATCAAAGAGGCGCAAGCGCAGCTCGAGGAAGCCGCATTCGACAAAAGGCGATTGGCCGCGCTGCTGGATGGCCTCAACGATCTTCTGGATGACAACGAATTCTGGCGCTTCCAGGCGAACAGTCTGGCCGTTTTTGCCACGCCGGATAGTATCCGCACCTATAGGCTTGCAAACGATCTGAACTCCATGGTGCAGGTCGCCGACCGGTATCACCTCAAACCGCTGTTTCGCGCGATTACCTTCCCGCATTCGGCGTTCATTCTGGCTCTGTCGGAAAATGCCGTGCGCCTGTTTGAAATGAATGCCGATCTGCCTGCCGCCGAGGTCGACGTGCCCGGGATGCCCAGGGATGTCGCGTCGTCGGTGGGCAGGTCCCCGAGCAGTGAACGCGCGTTCAGTGGCCGCATCCATGGGATGGAGGGCCATAACGTCCGGCTTCAGCAGTATGTTCGCCAAGTGGATGCCGCGCTCCGGCCGCTCCTTGCCGGCCACGAAATTCCGCTGGTACTGGCCGCAACAGGAAGACTTGCCGATCTGTTCAAGCAACTTTGCTCCTATTCGGATCTGTTGCCAGAGACGATCACGGAAAGCCCAGATCATCTGACGGAAGCCGAGCTGACCAGGCGGGTGCGGCCGGTACTCGACAATGCCTATGCACAGGAGATTGCGGACATCAAGGCGCT
Organism: Alcaligenaceae bacterium; assembly: GCA_013416455.1. Classification (GTDB taxonomy): domain Bacteria; phylum Pseudomonadota; class Gammaproteobacteria; order Burkholderiales; family Burkholderiaceae_B; genus Yanghanlia. The sequence goes on from JACCES010000007.1 coordinate 122,281, forward strand.
GTTTGAAAAGCGGACAGGGGAACGCCGTACCACAACGGATATTTCTGACGCGGCACGCGCGGCGACGTTCGGGGCGATCCAGACGCTCCTGGTCAATATCGATTCCATCGTTGCCGGTTTTGTCGATGATGAAACGGGCGCGGTGTCTTTCGTGGATAAAGATGATGCCAAGGCTTACGGCGTGATCGACGAGATCACAGCCCGGGCGTTCGCCAACGGGGCGAAGGTTCTGGGGGTCAGAAAGGAAGACATTCCCGGCGGCCACGATCTTGCGGCGATCCTGCGCTATCCGCACTGACCCCGCGCCCACGCGCAAGCCGCGTCCACAGGCCGGCTCCGCCGCACTGTGGCGAAGAACGCTCCGGCCGGCGGGCCGGAGTTCCTCAACCAACGCATAGCCAACGCAGGGGGAACGGCGCTGGCCCGTCGCCCCTTGTGCCCGCGCCTGTTCTGGAAAGGGTCGATCCCATGCCAATCAAGACAATACTGGTCGCCCTGGCGCTTGAAGACGATAGCAAGCGTGTTGCCGACCGGGCCATTCAATTAGCCAATCAACATAAGGCGCAGCTCGTCGGCACCCATGTCATCGAGAATCTGCCTCTTCTTGATCCCGGTCTGCCGCCGTCGATCGACACGGCCGTGCTCGCCGGCATGATCGAGGATCAGAGCACGCTTCGGCTTCAGTCCCTGCTCGGGAGCGCGGAGAAGCCGGCGATCATTCGTGTGGAAGCCGGCAAACCCCATGACATCATTGCAAGCCTGGCTGCGTCGCATCATGCCGATCTGATCGTCATTGGCCCGGGCGTCGCCAAAGGCTTGCGCGAGAAAGTGTTCGGTTCCACAGCCGATCGCGTGGTCGGATGCGCGCCCTGTCCCGTCCTCGTCGTGCGCAAGGATGCCGGCGCGCCCTACAGCCGTATCGCTGTGGGGGTGGACTTCTCGACGCATGCCCAAACGGCCGCGCTGTGGGCTTCCCGGTTGTCGCCCATGGCTTCGCGCGAGTTCCTCCATGCCTTCGAAGTCCCGCTCGTATTCGAGCAGACCATGCTCAAGGCGGGCACCTCCCAAGCGGAAATCGACCGTTACCGTGATGCAAAGGCCAGAACGGCGCGCCAGCAGATCATAAGCATGTTCGGTGCAAAGGGTCGATTGCCAAAGGGAGCGCGTGCCAGGGTCGTCCATGGGGATGCCGCTTCCATGCTGATCAATGCCTCGCGCCGGCGGACAACGGACCTTGTCGCTGTCGGCACGCAGGGCGCGAATGTAATGGCCCGACACTTGTTGGGAAGTGTGGCGCGGAAGGTCCTCACTGGAGCAGGGTGCGACGTTCTGGTGGCTCCCGCCACCGTCGATGCGAACCGCTGATTGCGGTCGTGTAGGCGGCGCATGTGGTGAATCGCGGGCCCCGCCGACGAAAGGCGGGCATGCCGCGTGAGCAAATCTTGGCCATTCTATGCTGACGCCAGATGTGGCGCGGCTTCCGGGGATCGATGACTTGTCATGAAGGTGACTTGTGCACAGAAAATGTGGATAAGCGACCCGTCGGTAACGTGTGGGCGGAGGAAGTGTTTTTCCCCATATAAAGAGAAAAATATTCTTGACAGAGAATTTTTGTGATATCGTCCAGACTCGTCAAAAGAATAAATTCTGATCAGGCGGAGCCGGCGGGAGACAGGCAATCATGAAGGCAATGCAACATCCCCATGTGCATGAGGACGAAGTCGAGTTCGAGGTCCGGGAAGGCGTAGCCATCATCACCCTCAATCGGCCGGGGGTCCACAATGCGTTGAACGACGCGATGCGCGCCGCGCTGACCCATTGCTTCGAAGAGGTGCGCCGGCGCGACGAGGTGCGTGCCGTATTGCTGCGCGGTCGCGGCAAGTCATTCTGCTCGGGCCGGGACACCAAGGGTTTCGTGGATCCCGCGCACGGCGCCAGCCATTCGGCTTTGATTGCTACGGCGCAGCAAGTGCGCCGCCGGCAACTCGGCTGCGGCAAGCCGATGGTGTGCGCGATCCAGGGACATGCGATCGGGGCGGGTGCCGAGCTGGCACTGGGCTGCGACATGCGCATCGCGGCGCGGGACATGAAGTTCAGCCTGCCCGAAGTACCTTTTGGGCTGGTCGCCGACACGGGTTCCTCGACGTTGCTGACCGCGCTCGTCGGTCCGGCGCGTGCGAAATGGATTCTGCTCTCGGGCCTGCCCGTCGCCGCCGACGAGGCCCTGCAATGGGGGCTGGTGGAATGGACCGTCGAGCCCGAAGCGCTGGAGCAGAAATCCCTGGAGCTCGCGGCGACACTCGCAAGTCGCCCGGTCGGCTCGGTGCGGCGGCAGAAGCAACTCATCGACGTTCAGTTCGAACAGGCTGTTGAAACGGGTCTTGTGCGCGAAATGGCCGCGCAGCTCGCGCTCTTTGACAGCGGCGAATATGAGGAAGCGAAAAAGCTCCGCGAGCGGAAGGCGGCACACTGAGCCCTGCGGCAGCCTTCCATTCACTTCATCACGATCAACCACCAGTGAGGAGCATATGGACAAGAGAGTGTTTACCAAAGCCGTCTTGATGGCGATCTGCGGGCTGGCCGTAGCCGGGATGGGGCCGGCCGTCGCCCAGGATTCCTTCCCGAACAAGCCGATCAAGATTATCGTGCCCGCGGCGGCGGGCGGCCCTACGGATACGATGGGCCGCGTGCTCGCCAAATTCATGGGAGAGCAGACGGGCGTGCCGGTCATCGTCGAGAACAAGGCCGGCGCCGCGGGTTCCATTGGTGTACAGGCTGTCGTGCAGTCGCCACCGGACGGCTACACGATCGTGCTGGCCGCGATCGACGCCATTACGGTGTATCCACTGGTCAAGAAGGATTCGCCCTACACTTGGAAGGATCTGACGCCGATCACCGTCGTCGCGAGCACGCCATTCGTATTCGGCGTCAGTGCAGACTTGCCGGCAAAGGACGTCAACGAGTTCATTGCGCTGGCCAAGTCGCGCAAGCTGGCGTTCTCTTCTCCCGGCGTCGGGGCATCCGGGCACGTGGTGCTTGAAATGTTCAAGTTCCGTACGGGTGCCGACCTGCTGCATGTGCCGTATTCGGGCGCGGGGCCGGCTCTGCTGTCCATCATCGGCGGGGATACGCACATCACCGCCACTTCGCCGGTTACGCTCAAGGGCCATATAGCGAGTGGAAAGATGAAGGCGCTGGTCGTGACCAGCGAAAAGCGCCTGTCGGGCCTGCCGGATGTGCCCACGATGGAAGAAAGCGGTGTATCCGATTTCGTCGTCACCCCCTGGTTCGGCATGTTCGCCCCCGCTGGAACACCGGATGCCGTCGCCGACAAGCTTCACGAGATGGTCGTGCGCGCCATGCGTTCTCCCGAATACATCAGCAAGATCGGCGGCCTTGGCATGGACGTCGAGCCTCTGAGCCGGCGCGATTACGTTCAGATGCTTACCGCCGAATCCGATCGCTGGGGCCAGATCATCAATGCGGCCCATATTTCGAGCGATGACTGATCGTGTTCAAGGCGGGCCCGGCGGGATGCGGAAGTACGGATGCCTGAACTGCCGGAACCAGGCTGAAACTCAGGATGGAAGAGGGACTATCTACCGAGCACGATAAAGGCTGGCGCGGCTGACAATGCCGCGCCAGCCACGCCATTCGGGCGGCCCAATATGATTTTCTTTCTCTTTGCCACGAGAAAGGCCGGTAGCGGAATCGGTTTATAACACCGAAAAAAACAATATCGCGCCAAGCATGGTGGCAAAGAAATCCGGCCCCGTTCTCGTCGCGGTGCCTTCTGAATAGCGGCTTTCCGGCAGCGCTGCTTTAATACCGAGAGCGCACAAAAGGCCTGAAGCCCACACATCGCGGTTATTAATGATGCTCTGAATAATTCATCGCGCCGCATGCATCCCTTGATTCGGCCGATCTGCCGCGTTGCAAATGCTCGCGATAGCGACGGCTATCGCTGCGCTTTGCGCCTTGCATCTCATTCCGACCCAGGGCGCCCGCTTACCGCTCGAATCATTCAGAGCATCATTAATGCTGAGCTTCAAACGCAGCGATCAGCCTCGCCAATATAAAAATAAAAGTCGACTGTCTGTGGCGGCTGTTTTTTTCCAGAATCGCGTCGTCTGTCTGGCTGCCGGAACGCTCGATCATTGGCGACCAAGTATCCGAAGAAACAGTACATGACCAAATGGTCATGAAAAGGTTAGTTGACGCATGAGAGTCGCCTAAAGGAACATCTACGACCTCAGCTCCGCGCATTGGACGGGAGCTGTATTCGACAATATTCAAGGAGACAATTGCATGCGTAGAGTCGACTACCGGGACTTGATCGGTGGCGGTCTGACCACGCTTGCCGGAGCGGCGGCGATGTATCACTCATTGACCGCATTCAGCGTCGGCACGGCCGCCCGGATGGGACCCGGTTACTTCCCCGCCCTCGTAGGCGGTCTGTTGATGCTGTGCGGGATCATGATATTCATCCCTGCACTGCTGCGTGCGGGGCCAATTCCAACCGTCGAGTTCAGGCCGATGTTCTGGATCAGCCTTTCGGTGCTCGCATTCGCGTTGCTGGTCCTCCCGTTCGGTCTGGTGCCCGCGGTCTTCGCGCAAACCGTTCTCGCGGGTATATCGGATTGCAAACTGTCCTGGAGGGGGTCGCTGATCCTCGCCGGCGCGCTCTCCGTCGGCGCAACCCTGGTTTTCAAAGTGGGCCTGGGAGTCATCCTGCCGACCTTCGCCTGGCCCTGGTAGGAGAAGAAAAAGATGGAACTGTTTGACAACGTCATGCTGGGTCTGACGACCGCGCTCCACTGGAACAATCTTCTCTGGTGCATCATCGGCGTATCGCTTGGCACTTTGATCGGCGTGATTCCGGGCGTCGGGACCCTGGCGACAATGTCGCTACTGTTTCCGATCACCTATGTCCTGCAACCGACCGCCGCGCTGATCATGCTGGCCGGCATCTGGTACGGCAGCACCTACGGCGGATCGACAGCCTCGATCCTGTTGAACCTTCCGGGAACGCCAGCCAACGCCGTGACGTGTCTGGATGGATATCCGATGGCCAAGCAGGGGCGTGCAGGTGTCGCGTTGTTGATGACGACCGTTGCCTCCTTCTACGGGGCCACCGTTGGCATTATTTTGATGATGCTGTTTTCTCCACTTATCGCTGATATTGCGTTCAAATTCGGTCCCGCCGAGTACTTTGCGATAATGGTGCTGGGCTTGGTGGCGGCCTCTGTAGTGTCGTCGGGTTCGGCCATCAAGGGCATCACCACGGTCGTGGGCGGTGTTCTGCTCGGGCTGGTAGGTACCGATGTCAATTCCGGCGTGTCACGCTTCGATTTCGGATTTCCAGAGCTCCAGGATGGGGTGCAAATCGTCGCACTTGCCATGGGCCTCTTTGGCGTCACCGAGATCATCGCCAGCATCAACCATGTGAAGGCGGCCGACCGCAAGATCGACGTATCGATGAAGTCGATGCTACCCACACGTGACGAGATGAAGCGTTCCTGGGGGCCCATGGCGCGCGGATCGGGTGTGGGGTCGTTTTTTGGCATATTGCCCGGCGTGGGTCCCACCGTGGCCGCCTTCATGGCCTATGCGCTCGAAAAGCGTAGCTCGAAGACGCCCGAGCGCTTCGGCAAGGGCGCGATTGAGGGCATCATGGCCCCGGAGACGGCCAACAATGCATCTGACCAGGCGTCCTTCATACCGACGATGACGCTCGGCATACCCGGCAGTGTGACGATGGCGTTGATCATCGGTGCGCTGATGATCCACGGCATTCAGCCCGGGCCACAGATGCTGACCGAGCATCCTGACATGTTCTGGGGCCTGGTGATGAGCTTCTGGATCGGTAACATCATGCTGGTAATCCTGAATGTGCCAATGATCGGTTTGTGGATCCGTGTGCTAACGATTCCATATCACATCCTCTACCCGGCGATCATCATGTTCATCTGCATCGGCACCTATGCGGTCAACAACAACGTCTTCGACGTCTACGCAGTTCTGGTGTTCGGCATTGCCGGCTACGTACTGCGGGTGCTTGACTTCGAGCCCGCTCCGCTGCTGCTCGGCTACGTATTGGGCCCGATGCTGGAGGAAAACTTCCGGCGCGCCATGCTGCTCTCACGAGGTAGCATCCAGACCTTCATCGAGCGCCCGATCAGCATGTGGGTGCTGCTCCTGACGGCAGTCTTGCTGGCGTGGGGCCTGTGGAGCAGCCTGCGCCAGCGGTCGACCGCGGCCATGGCCTGATCCCCGGAGGTGAGCCAGGATTTTCCTGTACCGGCATGGCCAAGAATGAACAATACGACGGGCTTGTCGGGGGCGCGAATGGGCGTGAGATGGGATGCAAGGCGCCGGGCTAACTGCGTTTGTGGACGATCAGTTCATCGATCTCAAGTCGCCGGATGCGCGCCCGGCCGATAGTCAGACGGCCTATGGCCAGGGCGCCGATTGCCAGAGCCCCTATGGCCAGGGCCCCCACGGCAAACGCCCCTTTGGCCGAGGCGCCGGTGGCATTGACGCCAGAAGCCCTGACACGAGTGGCATTGGCGTGCACCGCGCCGCGCGTGCCCGAAGTATCGCTATGCGCCGAGAAGCCGGTTCTTTCCGACATGATTTTTTCCTTGCCGCGCGAGCAGCCGTAAGGCCGGCGGGTGAAGTGACGAAGCTCTTGAGGCTTGTCATATCCGCTTGTCATATCCGACAGCGAATTGTATTCGCCGGTAGTGAGGGCGATGCGTGGTGATGTCAAAAATACTGCAATTTCTGCATTAAAGTGTTACACAGTATCTTGCTTTGACAGTTCTTAGTGAGATCCGGAATGAAAATTTTGTATCGCTATCTTGCAGTTTCCGTGGTGGCAGTCTTTCTGGCAGGGTGCTCCAGCATCCAGACCAAGCAGGGCGACAGCACCATGAACACCCAGCAACGCAGTGGCGGCTTCATGGGCCTGTCCACCAAGGACGATGTCGAGGTGCAACTGGCCCAGGCCTTTGCCGGGGTCAACAAAGTCATCATCGGCGGCTTCAAGGTCGGCTTCAATGACAGCAAGCGCTACGAAGAAAAACGTGGCGGCGCGCTCTCGCGAGCCTCGGTCGCCACGGCGCTGGTCAAGCTGCAGGGCATAGATCAGGCCACCCGCCAGGCCATTACCGATCATCTTTACGCGCAGTTTGTGCAGAAGCTGCAAGACAAGGGCTACCAGGTGCTGCCGCGCGAACCGTTGCTGGCCTACCCGGCCTACGCCAAGGTCACCGAGGCCGAGTTCCCCTACAAGGTCGATCAATCGGGTCTGTTCTCGTCTTACGGTGTCGGGTATTACTACTCGCCCACGCCCATCGGCAAGAAGCAGGCCTTCTTCCCTGGCGAGAACGACCCCAGCTTCATGGCCGGCTTTGGCGGCCTGGGGCTGCTTGACGCCGCAGACCGCTTCGGCCACGAAAACGATGTGCGCGTGTTGGGCGTCGCCTTCATGGTGGACTTCGCCGGCGCTTCCGAGGGCGGCTACTTCTCGACCACTCACCTTGAGATCGGCCAGTTGATGGCCGTCGATCGCGGCTCGCTGGTGATGAGCCGCAACGAAACCGGCATCCGCACGGCCACCATCGCCCAGCTCAACCTGGGCCAGCCTGTCGGCAGCAGCATCCCCTTCGCCAGCATCGAGAACGTCACTACCGACGGTGACGTTGCCGCCCAAGCGGCCGCCAATGCCGTGACCGGCCTGCTCTCCGGCGGCATCCTGGGCGCTTTCACCAGTCAGGCCAACCAGACCCGCGAATTTGTCTTCAACGCCGAACCTGCCAAATACATTGAGGCCGCTCAAGATGCCCTGGGCCAGGCCAGCACCCGTCTGGTGGACACCATGGCCGGGCTGCGTTAGCCGCAACAACAATGTGTCCGAGTTCGCGCAGGTACCCGCGCTTGAGGTAGAAAACTGGGTGGCCGGTGGCGAGTGAGGTTTGTTTACCCGCGATGACGAGCTCGAATACAGGCGAGTTTGCACAGGCGCTGGGCTTGCGCCTTATTGTTCAGGCCGAACGCTTTGTCTAAGCTCACTCCACAGTGAGCGAACTGGGGCTTTGTTGCCAGGGCCGGTCCTTACTTCACCCCGCTTCCGGGCGGAAAAGCCTCGAAGAGCTTGGTGATTCCATCCTGCACACCCTGGTTGAGTTTCTCCGAAGAGCTGGGAATGGTGCCGCTGACGGTGCCGCGCCATACGGCGCGCTTGCTTTGCAGGTCGAACATATCGACCACCAGCGTGCCGACCTCGTAGGTGCGCACCGTGGTTCTGGCCGTGCCCATACCCATGCCCATGCCCCATCCGCCATGCCAGCCCCAGGCGTTCCAGTTTGGGCCGCTGTAGAAGGTATCCAGCGTCTGCTTCTTTTCCGTCGCCACGTGCGCCGCAATGCCGATATCCGCATTGCGTTCGGAGTCCTGGCGCTGCCAGCCTTTTGCCTGCAACTCCGCGTCGATCGCGCGGACAATGCGCTGCTTCACCAGCGGGGGCGCATCCGTGGGCTCCTGCTTCCAGGCATAGGTGCGGTACTGGCTGAACTGTGCGGCTGGATCCGCGTCGGTGTCGATGGTTGGGCCGGCGCATGCGGATAGCAGGGCAAGGGACATGGCAGCGGTGATGTGCTTGATCATCATGACTCACTCCAGGTTGCAGTAATGAGAATGTGACATATTTCGATTTGGATCACAAGGCGGTGAAGGGCGGCTTGCTTTGTTGGTGCGTGACGCGCAGGGGTGCTACCTGCCCGCGACCACGGAGCAGATTTTTGAGGGGCCCGCCGGGCGGGTGACCAGAAAATATCGCGGGGTACGGCATTTACATCGCCGGGCATTGTCGGGAAGTATCTGACGACGAAACTGGCTGGCCTCGACCATGAAGTGTTTGCCATCCTATTCCTGGGTTCTCGACTTCAGCTGCTCGAATATGTCGAACCATTCCGAGGCACGGCCAATAGCGCATCGGTGTATACGCGTGAGGTCGTCAAGGAAGCGTTGCGCCTCGACGCCGTGTCGGCCATCGTTTCGCACGATCATTCAAGCGGGAATCCCGGGCCCAGCGCTGCGGACAAGACGCTGACGACACATCCCAAGAAAGCACGGGCTTTGGTAGATGTCTCGTTGCTCGATCATACTGTTGTGGTGGGCCGGGAGATGGTGTCGTTTGCCGAGCAGGGGTCGCTGTAAGGGGCCAGGATTCAGGTCTCTTTTTTTTTGCCTTTCAGTGGTGGCACGCGGGCGAGAAAGTTTATATGGTGGGTTGCCACAGATGGTATTTTTCAATAGCCTAATTGGTTGAAATCTATAGATGATTTTCATTCTTAAGAAGCTATGGCGCAGAAAAAATAGCATCATATGTGGCGATTGAATTTCAACAGGTTAGGCGGATAAGATCCCTCGAATTGGCACTTCGCAGCCATATATTTTTGATCCGAAGACGATATGCGAAGCATGGGGCTGGGCCGATAACAAGACCGTTTCTGTTGTCGGTTATCACGAGCAATCTTGGCTTTTTTTGATCTTGTTGCTTGCCGTGCCTTGGCGAAAACCCTGCAATCAATCGTGGTAAATAGATGCTACATTATTCCATGGACTCTTGGCATGTCTGCGCGGGGTATCTGCGCTCTGGGGGGGGGCGTGTGGATAGATACGCTGTGCAGCTCTTACCGCATCAGACGCGGCGCATTGGAGAGAAGTGGCTTGCGGTCAGTTCTTCTGGCGACCATGTGTTCTTGGACGATAACCAGCTTCAAGCTTTGAGCGGAGGTCATATCCAGGACCTGTCCCTGGATATGCAAGCGCGGTTGAAGTCTCGTTTTTTTATCGGTTCACATGGTCAGGCTGGTAGTCGCCGCCTGTTGGCGTCTCGTAAGGCAGCACGTCATGAAACCGTTCAGACCGGCCCTGGTCTGCACATTATTGTGCCAACATTGCAGTGCGCGCATTCCTGTCAGTATTGCCAGGTCAGTCGGTCGCTGTCCGACGCCGGACATACGCTGTCAAAGGAAGATCTTCATAGCGCTTGCGACGCCATATTTCAAAGCTTCTCTCCATCGTTGACAATCGAGTTTCAGGGTGGAGATCCGCTATTGCGGTTTGACCTCCTGCAGGAAGCAATTCTTCGTATCGAAGAGCTGAATCGTGCCTACCGGCGAAGAATACGCTTCGTGGTAGCGTCAACGCTACACCAGCTTAACGAAGACATGTGCCGTTTCTTCGGGAAGCACGGCGTTCTATTATCAACAAGTATTGACGGGCCAGCAGCGCTGCACAACCGGAACCGTCCCGTTCCTGGTCGTGACGCATATGAGCGCACATTGATCGGGATCGATATGGCGCGAGGCATTCTCGGACATCACGCTGTTTCAGCACTCATGACGACCACGAAAGCATCGCTGGAGTTCCCGGAGGCGATTGTTGACGAGTACGTCAAGCTGGGTTTCCAGGACATCTTTTTACGGCCGTTGAGTAGCTATGGTTTTGCCAAGCGCAACCAAGCCTTGCTGGGATATAAATCTGAACAGTTTCAGGATTTTTATCGTAAGGCGCTGGCCCGGGTGTTCTGGTGGAACCGAGAAGGTGTGGCGTTGCGTGAAGTGTATGCGTCGGTTGTATTGAACAAGATCCTCTCACCCTTTGACGGTGGTTATGTGGATTTACAGAGTCCGACTGGTGCGGGCCAAAGTGTGTTGGTCTACAACTATGATGGATATGTCTATCCCAGCGACGAGGCACGTATGCTCGCTGAGACGGGGGATGTTTCCTTGCGGCTGGGGCGGATCGGAACACCATTGAGCGCTCTGCAAGCGTCGCCGGTGCAACAGGCCTTGGTGGCTGCGAGTACGGTTTCCGAGGTCGCGGGTTGTCGCACCTGTGCCTTTCAGTCCTTCTGTGCTCCTAATCCTGTGGATGCTCAAGCTCAGTTTGGTCGGTTTGATGCCCCGGTTTTGACAACGGAGCATTGCCTTCGGCACCAATGGTTATTCGATTTTTTCTTTGAGACGATCCGCAATGCCGATGATGAGCTGCTGGACTTACTTCATACCTGGGCCAGGCCTGCGGTGGAGGAAAGCGTATGCGCCGAGTAAAAGCCAAGTTGGGGGATACTGTCGCTGATGGCGTCTGTCGCCTTGTTGAGGTTGATCTACTGGCTGCTCAATGGCAACCCGATCTAAGGTTTTTGGTGATTTCGGCCTCCGACGAAGAGCGGTCGCGTGTCGAGCAGTTCAGAACGGCGGGTCTACTTAATGTGGATTGGATCGAGTCCGACGGAGTGCAAGCGGGCGACGTCATTGTCCCGCTCGTTAACCGCGATGAGGTTGCTGTCTTGCATCGTCCCTCGGATCAGCACCATAGCTTGCAGCTTACCAACCGCTGTAATAGCTATTGCCTCATGTGCTCGCAGCCACCGACACAAGCCAATGATGAGTGGATGGTGCAAGAGACCGTGGATGTCGTCCGGCACATGGCGCATTCGCCCACAGTCCTCGGTCTGAGCGGCGGTGAGCCATTATTGCTCGGCGCTAAATTGCGTGACGTCCTGGAGTGTGTTGGAGATTGGCATCCGGAAACGAGAGTCGAAGTGTTGACTAACGGTAGACTGCTTGCCAGTGCGGATTTGAGCCGGCTTATTTTGGACGATCTGCAGACGCCCACCACTTGGCTGGTACCTCTGTACGGGCATGCGGATTTTCTTCACGATTTTGTGGTGCAAGCTCCTGGTGCTTATGAGCAGACGATAGAAGGACTGCTCAATTTACAGGCTTATCGCCAGCCTGTTCAGCTTCGTATTGTTCTCATTAAACCTGTTTTGGAAATTCTTCCGGAACTATGTGCGTTCATTGGTCGAAATTTGCCTTTTGTTAAGGAGGTCTCGTTGATGGGTTGCGAGCCGATTGGTTTTGCGTTAGCTAATCGAGAACTCTGCGAAGTGGACCTTGTTGATTGGCATGAAACGTTGCAGCGTTCGGCTCGCTACCTGAGTCGCTACGCGGTACCGTTTCTCTTCATGAATGTGCCATTGTGCGCACTTCCGACCGACCTTCAGCAGTACGCCCATCGAAGTATTTCGGACTGGAAGAACGTTTACGCTCCAGAATGCGACACCTGTGTTGTGAAGTCAGATTGCTCTGGCTTTTTTGCTTGGCATGAACGTGGCTGGAAGCCTTCAAAGACTGTACAGCTCATCAAGGAGTCTACAATATGAGCCGCTTCGTCAAGAACCTCAGGCTTTTTCTTGCTGGCATTACGCCATTATCCGGTAATTCGGTCGATGCGGCTGTTACTGCGCCGGATCTCGTTCTCAATGCGCTCAACGAGCCCCAGGCGGTGCCTTTGCGGCCTTTGAACTTCGAGCATGACAATCTGTTTGCCGCCCACCGCTCGCATTCAAGTCATAGGTCTCATTCCAGTCATCGCTCGCATTATTCAGGCGCAAGCGGTCGGGTCTATTCTTCTCCTGCTCCAGCGCGCACGGCACCGCCGTCTAGCGCCCCACGGGCTGTGGCGCCCTCGGTCTCGCCTTCTCAAAGTGTTGTTCCTGCACCAGGCTCCGGTTCGACGCCACGCGCCGTAGCGCCGCCTGGAGGGTCAACAACTGGTCGTCCCGCGGCCGGCTCGGCAGCGGGAGTAGGCGCTGTGGAAATGACACGTGGCGAAAAACTTAAGCTTCAAGTCATGCGAGTACAAATCCAGCTGACGTCGATTGGGCTATATGGTGGCGCTATTGATGGCATTATGGGGCCACAGACGGTGCAAGCACTAAAGCAGTTTCAGACGATTAAATCGCTTCCGGCGACCGGTAAAATGACAACTGATACTTTGAATGTTTTGGGTGTTCCAGCGGTTAATTGAATGAGTTGGGAGCAAGTTTCTGTTTGTTATTCCGCCGGGAAATATATTGCCATAGTCTGCTCAGACAAGATCTTTGAGTCACAGAGCTTGTCGGTGAAAGAGACCGAAAATGTTTTCCCGAGACCATTCGAAACTATGCTTTTTGAGAAGCACATTCGATCGACGCGCTCGATTTTCTCGATGCAGGTGCGAAGCTTAAAGTCGATTACGCCCTTGCCCATGAAGTTCTTGCCGGGTTCCCGCAGGCCCAGAGTGACGGCGCGAGCGTAGATGCGCTGGAGCTTTCGCGTGTCCGAATGGCGGCTGGGGCGGAATCTAATTGAGCCTCTACAGTCCATTATTCATGCGGGTTCCCAAATCTTTCGGGAGCGCGGGGGTACAAAATAGGGTACAACTCGGCGGACGATGCAAAAAAGCGACAAAGTGGCCTGTGGTGATATTTCATGAGCCGTTTTGAGAGTCAAAAGCCGGTACTACACGTTTCGCCAAGCTCTTTCTGCCGCTGACCTCGCGGTAGCTACAACGGTGGTTGTTTCTCTGCCCGATGTTTGTTGTCATTTTTCGGACAGAGTCGATTGATGCAAGGTTTGAGCTAACTGGCCACGGCCTTGTTGCGTTCGATCAGTGCATGCACGCTTGCGGCTGTTATGCCGCTAGATCGCTTGCCTATCTTGATGAGTACTAACTCCCCCTCATTGACCAACCGATAGATCGTGGAACGTGACACGCCGAGCTTCGCTTCCGCCGTGTGGATCCGATATAGAAGAGCCTCGTCAGGTGGTTTCGGGGCTTGCTTGCTGGGTGACGGGTAGCCGAAGATGCTGTTCGACAGTGCCTGTTCCTTCATTTGTTCCTCCGTTAGACCTTGGGAAGCACCCTGGAGACTCAGGATGCTTTCCAAAGCCGGCGCAACCAGCGCCGTGTTGTCCGACCCGCCAAGTTGCCTCGATGGGGGCCGGGTGCTTTCATCATTCTCAGCAGCGCCCGCCGCTGGGCCCGCTGTCGCGGTTCGGCGGGATGCTGGGAACTGCGGTCTTTGCCGCTGTCATCGACGGATTACGCGCCATCTATCGAATGTGGCCTGCACTTCGGCAGCGCCGGCGTCCGTGTGAACGGATCGTCACTCACGCCTTCCAGTTCGCACCAGTCGCTACCGGCCCAGAAGAGGAATGATTTTTCACCTGCTTTACTCCTACCCAGGTGCACGTCACCCAGTACGAAGCTGGTGACACGGGTAGCCGCGCACTCGCACCGCTCAGATGGAGCAGGGCGCGGTATTTATCGGTGTTCTGTTGTTAAAGAGCAGGGTTGATGTAATCATTACGTATCTACTACGCAGAGTCAATACAAATGTAATACTAAAAAGTCATATCGATAAAGCGAATTCCCCTCGGACGGGAGAAAAATTTAGAAAGGGACACGCTGAGATCCGTATTGGCTCGTCAAGGGACTGCGGCCCGAAACTGGGTGGCTGTCGTTTTTTTGCAGAGTCGGGGGAAGAAACGGCGCGGCGCTTTATTGTCAGGCGGCGGACGTGGGGCCGTTGTCTTCTTTCTTGGTGTGCTTCGCCAACTTCATCTGAATGTAGTCGCCAATGTCTTCCTGCACATGTGCAGGAAGTTCCGCGACGACGCTACAGGGGGTACTAGGCCAGGGCCATTCTTCCTCAAACATTTCGCCCTTGCCAGTGACCAGCCATTCAGCCCTGATGTGCAGCGCTGCGGCGATCCATACGATGTGTCGCGAGGATTCGCTGCGGCCACCCTCAATATGAGCTATGGCACCTTGTGTAAGCGGCGTCTGGACAAGGTTGGCTAACGCTTCCTGCGTGAGGCCGCGTTTCGTGCGCGCGATGCGTAAGCGGTCGCCGATGGTGCTCATGCTGTGCAGTTTGCGGTATGTTTTTTGGTAGAAAGATACATTATGACAGATCTTCGGTTCAAACTATGACCGGAGATAAAAATAAATAACTAATAATCTTGGGGGTTGAAATGTCATTGTGGCGACATTGTGGCAGGTATTGGAACGCCGTGGAACGCAGGTTTACCATGCTTTGAAACCGTGGAGCATTTTTCGCACCTACCCCGGGGCACCACAGCTGCGGTCATCCACAATGACAGGAAAGCCTTCAAAGCTTCGCCGGGTGTCGCCTGTTAGCGTGCGAGATACGGACTTAGGGTTTGCCTCTATGTTGAGGTAACCGTGGCACTAGCCTGAGATATGCGGGAAGAAACAGAAGCTTGGTGATGGTTTGTGTGAGGATGACTGTGGGCGTCAGTGATGCAAACTGCGCTGCTCAGGTTCGGCTATTCACACTGATGCAACTGCAGCCCGTCGCCGTGCCGTTCAGGCGCGCTAGACCGTGTCCTCGGCTCTCGCTTGCGGGCAACTAATCCTGAAAGAGTCGCCGTCGGTATGAATCGATCCGGGAATCGCGGGCCCGGGATCCGAGGTCTGCAAGATGGCAAAATAGAAACGGCGTGATCATTGCCGTTCCTATGTCCGGCTTTTAGAAAGCGCTCAATCGCACAGCCAGTGCTGCCAGCGTGATCAGCAATACAGGAAGCGTGAGCACGATCCCGACCTTGAAGTAATAGCCCCATGTGATCTTCACACCTTTGCGGGCTAATACATGCAGCCACAGAAGCGTCGCCAGGCTTCCGATGGGCGTGATTTTCGGGCCGAGATCGCTGCCGATGGCGTTTGCATAAATCATGGCCTCCCTGATCGGCCCTGTCGCCTGGCTGGCTTCAATGGACAGCGCGCCGATCAGTACGGTCGGCATGTTGTTCATGATGGAAGACAGTAAGGCAGTTAGCAGACCGGTTCCCAATGTGGCGACCCACATGCCTTGATTCGCCATAGCGTCGAGCCACCCCGCGATCATGTCGGTCAGCCCTGCGTTGCGCAGGCCGTACACGACCAGATACATGCCCAGCGAAAACACTACGATGGGCCAGGGTGCTTCGCGCACCACCTTGCGAATGCTGATTACGTGGCCGCGCCCCGCAACCAACAACAGGACGGCAGCACCGGAAGCGGCAAGAGCGCTGACAGGAATGCCAAAGCCTTCTAACGCAAAGAAGCTGACGAGCAGCAGAACAAGAACATACCAGCCTGCGCGAAACGTGGCGCGGTCGCGAATGGCGGTGGCTGGCGCTTTGAGCTGGCTGGCATCGTAAGTCACCGGAATGCTTTTGCGGAAGTAGACCAAAAGTACAACCAAGGTCGCCGCTACGGAGACCAGGTTGACCGGCACCATGACGGCTGCATATCGCGCAAAACTGATATCGAAGAAGTCGGCCGAAACGATATTCACCAGGTTCGATACGATGAAGGGCAGGCTGGCCGTATCCGCGATGAAACCTGCAGCCATGACAAAGGCCAGTGTTGCCGCCGGCGTGAAGCCGAGTGCGACCAGCATAGCCATCACGATGGGCGTCAGTATCAATGCCGCGCCATCATTGGCGAAGAATGCTGATACTGCTGCACCCAGCAGGACGAACAGCACGAAAAGAAGCCGGCCGTGGCCTCCACCCCAACGCGCCACGTGCAGGGCCGCCCATTCGAAGAAACCCGCTTCATCCAGCAGCAGGCTGATGATGATGATGGCAATGAAGGTTGCGGTGGCGTTCCAGACAATATTCCATACCACGGGAATATCACCGAAACTGACTGCGCCGAAGACCAGTGCGAGCACGGCGCCTAGCGTGGCGCTCCAGCCGATATTCAGACCTCTGGGTTGCCAGATAACCAGCACAATCGTGAGTAGGAAGATGAGTAATGCAACAACCACGGGGAATTCTCTCTGTTGCGGAAATGGAAAAGCGCCGTCTGGTGACGGCGGGTGGAAGTATTTTTTGCAGTGCGCGCTACACGGACGGTGTGATAGAACTGATCCGGTTGAGTGCTTTTTTTAGCTCCGTCGAATCCGTCAGCAGTTCGCCCAGAGGCAAGGCCATGAAAGCCTCGATTCGGGCTCTGAGTATGCGATAAGCCGTCTCAAAAGCTGAATCAATCTCGCTATCGGTACCGGTGGCGTGGGCAGGGTCTTCCACGCCCCAGTGGGCCCGCATAACGTTCCCGAGATATGCCGGACATTCCTCACCGGCTGCGCTCGCACACACGGTGATGACAATGTCTGGCGTCACCGGTAGATCATCCCAGGATTTGCTGCCATAGCCAGCTGTCGATATGCCCTCGCGCGCAAGAAGGGACAGTGATCGGGGATGCACTTCCCCCGTGGGACGGCTGCCAGCGCTGAGTGCTTGCCAACCGGGTGGGGCAAGATGATTAAAGGTGGCTTCGGCCAGAATCGAACGGCAGGAATTGCCGGTACAGAGAAACAGGACGTTCATCGGCTGGTGCCCAGGGTATCGAGCTCACGCTTGATGGCGACACGATCGAGTGTCGCCAGCGGCAGGCTGGTGAAAATCTTGATGCGGTTGGCAATCTGCCGGAAAATCTGGTCGAAACGCTCCAGTTTTTCTTCGGCTGATCCTGTACACGCCGCAAGATCTTCAAACCCCCAGTGGGCCGTGATAGGTTGCCCCGGCCACACGGGGCACAGTTCGCCTGCGGCGCTGTCGCATAGCGTGATCACGAAATCCATTTGCGGCGCTTCAGGCTGGGCGAACTCGTCCCAGCGTTTGCTGCGCAGATTATCGATGGGGAGCTGAACCGCCTGAAGTATCTCGATTGTCAGCGGGTTCACGTGACCGCCGGGATTGCTGCCTGCGCTGTATGCGCGGAAACGATTGTTGCCTAATTGGTTGAGCAACACTTCGGCCATAATGCTGCGCGCGGAATTCCCCGTGCACAAAAACAGGGCGTTATATAGCTTGTCTGACATGGCGATTACATTTCCCTTGAACGATAGCGCCGCCGATGGCGGGATGGGCTTATGGGGTTACCGGCGATTCTGGTCGGCGGGGGAACAGACTTCCACGCTTACAGGCGAGCAGGGGTTGCCGCCGCAACAGTTTTCCGTGAGGTAAATCAAAAGCGAATTCATGGCCGCGTACTCCACCGAATAGGAGACGAAGCGGCCTTCTTGACGGGACGACAGCAAACCTGCGTGGACAAGCTCTTTGAGGTGAAACGTCAGTGAGGAGGGTGGTATCTCGAGCAATTCTGCTAGCCGCCCAGCATGTAACCCCGCAGGACCGGCTTCCACGAGATAGCGATACGCTTGCAGCCGTGTTTCATGAGCGATAGCGGCGAGTAACCGCACAATGTCTTTTGTGTCCATAATTCGAGAATAGCAGAAATATCAAAGGGATGCGACGACGACTTCCCGTGTGATCATGTGCATACCGGCAAGCGCCATGTCACCACTGCGAGAGCGTTAAGGTGGTGAGAGTACTCAGCATTCCTGTCGGCCGTAGTTCACTCAATACCATTGCCATCCCCAAGGGCACGATCAAGCGCCCCCCGCGTCGCGCGCTGTTGTTGGAAGCCGTCACAGTGGCAACGCTTGATCATGCATCATCCAAAAGATAATCCTTGAACAGACTTTATGTTTCCACGATAATGGAAATATGGAATCAAAAGAAGTTATCCGGGTATTGTCGGCGCTTGCGCAGGAGTCACGTCTGGCTGTCTACCGCCTCTTGGTGCAGGCCGGTCCAGCTGGCCTTCCCGCTGGCCGTATTGCCGAGCTCACCCATATCCCGTCTTCCTCATTGTCCTTCCACCTGAAGGAGCTCTCCCATGCTGGTCTATTGACCTCGCGTCAAGAGAGTCGTTTCGTTTTTTATAGCGCCAACTTCGCCGTGATGAACGCCATTCTGGGATACCTTGCAGAGAACTGTTGCGAAGGCATCTCGTGCGTACCATCGGAACAAGGCGAAACATGAATGATGTCGATGTTGTAATCGTAGGGGCGGGCCAATCAGCGCTCGCAACGGCGTATTTTTTGCGTCGCGCTGAGCTCTCCTTCGTGTTACTCGACGCAGAGGAAGGGCCTGGCGCGGCGTGGCGGCATGGGTGGGATTCCCTAACATTGTTTTCTCCGTCGCAGTGGAGTTCGCTTCCAGGTTGGCCCATGCCACCTGCCGTTGGCTATCCGTCGCGCGATCATGTCATCGACTATTTCGCGCGCTACGAGGCTCGCTACAACTTGCCTATCGTGCGGCCGGTGCTCGTGCAGGCGGTGCGGCGTAATGGTGACCGATTTCAGGTTGAAGCGGAGGACGGCCATGTTTGGCGTTCGCGTGGAGTGGTGAGCGCCACCGGCACTTTGCGTCATGCCTACGTGCCCGTCTATCCCGGGCAGGACAGTTTTGCAGGCGTGCAGATCCATTCGGCGCACTACCGGGATCCACAAGCCTTTGCCGAGCAGCGTGTGCTGGTCGTCGGCGGCGGTAATTCTGGCGCACAGATCATGGCGGAGCTGGCTGGTACCGCCCAAGTCACCTGGGTCACGCCTTCCGAACCAGTCTTCCTGCCCGATGATGTTGACGGACGTGTGTTGTTCGAGCGGGCCACCGAACGTTGGCAGGCCTTGCAGCAAGGCTTGCCGCCGCCGCAAGAAGCTGCGAGCTTTGGAGATATCGTGATGGTGCCCTCTGTCGCCGCTGCGCGACGACGTGGCGACCTTGAATCTGTTCGGCCTTTCTCTGCCTTTACGTCAACCGGTGTTGTATGGCCCGATGGCAGGCACTCAGAGGTTGATGCCGTCATCTGGTGCACGGGCTTTCAGCCGGCGCTTGACCATCTAAGCCCACTGGGCGTTCTGGGGGCAGATGGCCGAGTCGCGGTCGAGGGTACGCGTGCCGTGGCCGAACCAGGGTTATGGCTCGTCGGCTACGGCGACTGGACGGGCTTCGCGTCCGCCACGCTCGTTGGCGTCATGCGCACGGCACGCAGTACTGCACAAGAAATCGGGGCGACGCTGTCGCATGTTTACCAAACTCAATCAGAGGAATTATCGCAATGAGCGGTGTCGTTATCTATCACAACCCCAAATGCGGAACATCGCGCAACACGCTTGCCCTCATTCGCAATGCCGGGATCGAGCCGCAAGTGATCGAGTACATAACCACTCCACCGGAGCGGCAAGTATTGAAGTCGTTGATCGAACGTGCCGGACTGTCAGTGCGCGAGGCGCTGCGGGAGAAAGGAACGCCCTTTCAAGAGCTCGGCTTGGGCGACACGTCGCTTTCAGACGATGCGCTATTAGACGCCATGCTGGCGCATCCCATTCTTATCAACCGACCCTTCGTCGTGACGCCCACTGGCGTGCGCCTGTGCCGACCGTCTGAGCTGGTACTCGACATCCTGGAGCAGCCCCAACGTGGTCCGTTCACCAAAGAGGACGGCGAAGTGGTCATAGACGAACACGGAAATCGTGTGCGCTGAACCGCGCACGTGGAAATTTAGAATGAAGCAATTTACATCGCTAAACGACGGGTCGTTGCCCGCATTGGACGAGTCCTTGTTGGACATCCCTTCGCACGAGAGACTCGGCATCCCCATTGACGCTCAACACCCGCCGCGCATTCTGTTGCTCTATGGCTCGCTGCGCGAACGCTCGTATAGCCGGCTTCTTGTTGAAGAGGCTGCCCGCATCCTGCAGCGCCTGGGCGCCGAAACCCGGATCTTCGATCCGTACGGGTTGCCCCAGCCAGACAGCGTTCCGGCCGACCATCCCAAGGTGGCTGAACTGCGTGAGTTGTCGCTATGGTCGGAAGGGCAGGTGTGGTGCAGCCCTGAGCGACACGGTACGATCACCGGCATCTTCAAGAGCCAAATCGACTGGTTGCCTCTGGAAGTGGGTAGCGTCCGGCCTACGCAGGGGCGCACGCTTGCCGTGATGCAGGTCAGTGGTGGCTCGCAGTCATTCAACGCCGTAAATGCCTTGCGTGTGCTGGGCCGGTGGATGCGCATGGTGACAATCCCGAATCAATCATCAGTCGCCAAGGCGTTTCAGGAATTCGACGAGGCTGGCCGCATGAAACCATCGGCTTACTACGACCGAGTCGTGGACGTGATGGAAGAGCTGATTAAATTCACGTTGCTGGTGCGCGGCCGTGCGGATTACCTTGTCGATCGTTACAGTGAACGCAAGGCCGTTGAAGCCGAAGTGCTGCGGCTAGCCGAGGCCGCCATGGCTCATGAACGTGAGAACGAGTTGACGTAGTTTCAGAGAACGCAACGACATCATGCCGCTACTGTGTCTAGTGAGTTGCGGCTAGGGCGCGTTAGCACAGAGTCTTGGGCATTGATATCTCAAACGCTGTTTTATCGGGTGTAGACTCGGCTGTGATTGTTCCCCCGTGTGCTTCGATGAGTGTTTTCACAATGGCGAGGCCGAGACCGGCGCCTTCGCCGCTGCGTTGGCGCGATGCGTCGGGCCTGTAGAATCGTTCAAAGATATGGGCTAAATGCCGAGGTGGGATGACAGGCCCGGGGTTCTGTATGCAGATATGGCCTAACTCACCGGCCGACCGGGAAACTGACGACAACAGCGCGATGCGAAGGGGTATGGCGGATAGCATTAGCGCAAGGAGGGGGCGAGCAAGAGTATCCGCAGAGTCAGTAGTACCCATGTTATCGCACGAAGTTAGCGGGCGCTCGATCGGCCAGATGAACGATGAGTGATGGCTGAATGAATACAGGGCGCTAGGAGAACGAACGAGAGCGCAAGCCTTGCGCATATAACATCTTGCGGGATGAGCGGGAGTAAGCCCGATATGATCTACGTCAGCACCAGAAAGTTTATGATGGTCGGCCGGTCCATCAGCGGTATGTTAGGCGGCGCTGTCCTCTATTGATATGCTGACCCGGCTATAAAGTGTTCTTGGCTTGAGGTAGTAATCAATGGCATGAGCAATCCGATAGAGCACGCAATATTCCGCAAGCTTCTACCGGGGCCGTCCTGGAGCATTGACTGCGCAAAGTCGTCAAGTGTTCCTTCAGTTGCTGTAGTTCTTCGACCCGCTCTTCGACCTCTGTGATTCGCATGTCGAGCAACTTGTTCACGTCACCGCAATCCTGGCGGGGGTCGTCCCGAAAGGTAAGCAACCTCTGGACGTCGTTTAGCGGCATATCAAGCGTACGGCAGTGCTTAATGAACCGGAGGCGTTCGAGATATTCGTCGCCATACAATCGATAATTGCCTGCGCTGCGCCCGGGCTGCGGAAGAAGGCCTTCTCGCTCGTAAAACCGGATGGTTTCTACCGGACATTCTGATCGCATGGCGAGCTCGCCGATCCTCATTTTCATGGACTTCTCCGAAGGGAAAAACTATAAAGCTAGTATAGACTTTAGATCGTCCAGCGCACAGTCACAGCGGCTCAGCTGGCATACAGCCTGGTCACCAACCTCCTATGGCGCATTTCGATCTGCCATATTGAGCACGGTTTCTGCATGGCCTTGCTGTGCATGCACTACATGGGGCTTGACTCTGGAGTAGCTACATGGTTTCCAATGCAACGATTAGAGGAAACCATGATGAAGCATAAATCCATACATTCCGAAGCTGCCGGTGTGTCTTGCTGCGGCGGCACCGAATCCCGGGCAAAGCACGAGTCCATGGAGCAGACGAGCTCGGCGTCCGTTCGAACGTTTCGAATCGCAACGATGGATTGTTCCGTTGAAGAGTCAGAAATTCGACGCACGCTCGAAGAGATTGAGGGCATTCGTAGCTTAAATTTTCAGCTGAGTGCTCGTACTTTAGCTATCGACGCTCCGGAGGACGTGCTTTCACGCGCCGTCACTGCCATACGTCATATTGGCTACGACCCTCAAGAGCAACACCGAGACGGGGAAGGAGACGGATCCGGCACTTCCCTCAGCATGCAGCGCGGTTTCTCTAGCGGGATTCCGCGTTTAATTTTGGCCTTGGTGCTGGCCATTGGGGCGGAAGTGGTAGCTTTTTTTTCCCCTGAAACAACATTCTGGGAAGTGGCCGAAATGGGGCTCGCCGCAATAGGAATCTGGCTGGCCGGCCTGGAAACTTACACTAAGGGCTTCCTAGCACTGCGTCGAAAGCGACTCAACATCAACGCGCTTATGAGCGTTGCGGTTACCGGCGCGTTCCTTATTGGACAATGGGCCGAAGCTGCTATGGTCATGGCGCTTTTTGCGTTGGCTGAACTTATTGAGGCCCGCGCGGTTGACCGCGCTCGGAATGCGATTAGAGATTTGTTAGACCTGACCCCCGAAACGGCAGAGGTACGACAGCCCAGCGGGAACTGGCAAATGATGCCAGCAAACGACATTGCATTTGGAGCAATAGTTCGCGTAAGGCCGGGTGAGCGAGTCGCACTCGACGGTATGGTCACAGCGGGGGCCAGTACGATCAATCAGGCTCCCGTCACTGGCGAAAGTCTGCCTGTCGAGAAGGCCGTCGGCGACCCGGTGTACGCAGGGACTGTCAACGAATCCGGCTCGCTAGAATTTGAAGTTACTGCGACCGCGGGCAATTCTACGCTGGCGCGGATCATACACGCTGTCGAACAAGCCCAGAACAGCCGCGCGCCGACCCAGCGTTTTGTTGACAAATTCGCAGCCGTTTATACACCTGCAGTTTTCGTCATGGCGCTTGTGGTGGCGGCAGTGGGCCCGCTACTCTTCGAATGGACTTGGGTTGACGCACTCTACAAGGCGCTTGTCTTATTAGTGATCGCCTGCCCATGCGCTCTGGTGATTTCCACGCCTGTTACCGTTGTCAGCGGCTTGGCCGCTGGTGCCCGTCGAGGAGTGCTTATTAAAGGCGGCACCTACCTTGAGGAAGCCCGGAAGCTCAAGGCTGTCGCGCTCGATAAGACTGGCACCATCACTGAAGGCAAGCCGGAACTCGTAGCATGGCAAAGAATGGTGCTGATTGATGACGACGGAGTCGTGGCCAGCATCGCTACCAGTTTAGCCGATCGATCCGATCACCCCGTTTCGAACGCCATCTCTAAGGGACTGGATGCTCCCGGGCAGGAAGTGCAAGACTTTGAGGCAATTCCGGGGCGCGGAGTTAAAGGAAAAATAGGAGGTATGGATTATGTCCTCGGAAACTACCGCTTAATTAATGAGCGTAATCAAGCCACAGCCGAGCTAGATGAGGTTCTTGATGTACATTTACGCGCGGGGCGCACCGTTACGCTGCTAGCCTCTAACGAGTCCGTACTTGCTATCTTTGCTGTAGCAGACACGATCAAGGAGTCTTCGCGGGCGGCAATCGGTGAGCTCCGCGCGCTCGGCGTAACCCCAGTTATGTTGACCGGGGATAACAGTGCGACAGCCGAGAGTATCGGTCATGAAGCTGGTATAGACGACGTGCGGGGCAATCTGCTGCCGGACGACAAGCTCGCCGCTATCCGAGAGTTACAGAGTCAGTATGGGCCAACTGGAATGACCGGGGATGGAATCAACGACGCGCCGGCCCTCGCCCAAGCCGATATTGGTTTCGCCATGGGTGCAGCTGGAACTGATATTGCGCGAGAGGCAGCCGATGTCGTCATCATGAACGATGACCTACATCAAATTGCGACCACTGTGCGGCTATCAAAGAAAACCCACACGGTGTTATGGCAGAACATCACTTTGGCCCTCGGAATTAAGGCAGTGTTCTTCGTCTTGGCTGTGTTCGGCGAGGCAACGATGTGGATGGCAGTATTTGCCGATATGGGAGCTAGTCTGCTCGTTGTCGGTAACGGTTTACGCCTGTTGCGTCAGGGCAAGCTGAGCGCGACAGAGAAAGGCGCGGTCAGCATGCGTACGTTGAAGTCAAAGCGCGTCCCCGGATAAGCGAAGAATGAAACAGCCATTTAATTCGAACCGGAGATGGTGGTTGTGGTGGCTTCTGGCTTTAGGTTTTGTCGCACTGGATCAGATCCTTAAGCAGACCACCGTAGCAACGTTACCGTTGCACGCCGGCATTGGGATTACACCGTGGTTCAATTGGGTTCATGTCCTGAACCCCGGAGCAGCGTTTTCCTTTCTCGCTGACGCTGGTGGGTGGCAGCGGTACGTGCTCGGAATCATTGGGTTGGTGGTGAGTGCCACGCTTTTAGTGGCATTGTATCGAGGGCTGGACAGCCGTTCCGTCACACTCAGCTATGTTTCCATTATTGGAGGGGCTATGGGCAACGTCGTTGACCGAGTGTTTCGCGGTGCGGTCGTCGATTACTTGGATTTTTACTGGAAGCAATGGCATTGGCCCGCGTTTAATCTGGCAGATATGCTCCTCGTCGGGGGCACTATGTTGCTAATTTACTCAACGTGGTCCGTCTCGAAGACTGAAACGGAACGGCAAAATCGCACGGACGGATGATGTTCAGTTTTACGACAGTGAACACTACAAGTAGGCACCCGAGCTTCGTCGAAATTTTTGAAATTATAGTTTTTATATAACCACTATGTCGAAATTTTTGTTGCGGCGAGCGATATTAATTTTCTTAACAACGGGCATAAGTTTCAGTGCCACCGCCGACGTTCTAAGCTTTTCAATCATCCATGAGAAATTTGAACTCAACAGACGGGAGGTCGGAGAAGAAGATTCACGAATGGAGCGTCTTCGAAGATTTTTCCTTGAGGCGCCGATCGACGAAAGCCAGTTCTCAATTAGTTCCAGGTTCGGCTTCCGTAGCCATCCGGTTTTAGGCAGACAAAAAATGCACAAGGGTGTTGACTACACCGCTCCAAAAGGAACACCGATTGTGACTGTTGCGGATGGGCAAATTGAGTTTGTGGGTCGGCAGAACGGCTACGGTAAGGTGGTCGTGGTCCGGCATAATGAAAATCTCACTACTCTATATGCACATCAGAGCCGCTTCGCCCACAAACTTGAAAAAGGAGCTTTCGTTTCCAGGGGTGACACGATCGGATACGTGGGCTCGACAGGCATGACTACGGGCAATAACTTGCATTACGAGGTAAGACTGGACAATGATCCCATTGATCCATTGGAATTTGGAACGCTCTATGCCGGTAATGAGCAGGTCATCAACGGGATAGATTGAGAATGAGCATAAGTAGGGTGCCCTAAGAAAATTACCTCGGAAGGCGCCTCAAAAGCACGCTAAATTAAAACAGAGGATATATGAGGAAGCTAATCGTTGGTGCGTTCAGTCTATGCTTTATTTTACCCGCATACGCTACGAGTTTACACGCCGACCATATTGAAAGCGAGGGCAGTGCATATCCAGTTCAAAACGAAAATAAAAACACAGCTGGCACAGGCGTGCAATCTAGCACCCTAAAGGTTTCAGACTGCTGGATCCGCTTCATGCCTGGACTCACTCCGTCCGGTGCATATTTCAAAGTGAGCAACAGTGGAACGCACGAGGCGAAGCTAATATCTATGTCTGTACCCGGATTCAGTAAGGTATCACTACATCGCACAATAAATCAGGGAGGTATAAGTCGGATGGCTGCAGTAGAGGCGATCCCTATTTCAGCAGGAGACAGCTTCGAATTTCGTCCTGGAGGTTATCATGCCATGCTCGAAAAGCCGGAAGAAAGGCTGATCATCGGCAGCGAAGTGGAGGCACGGTTTGAGTTCGGCGCCGGGGCTTCCGCAACGGCCCAATGCAGCGTTAAACCCCCTTCGGCTTTAGCTCATTGATACGCCATGCTATCAAAACATCACAACTACGGCGAATGCTGTCGTTGACAGTCCAGAACCTGAGCGTCGCAGATGGTTCCTGGATGAACTTACACCGCCACGCATTAAACCGCGTAAGCACGTTAGTAAGTAGACCTGCCAGCGCGGGCTTATTGGCAACCCTTATCGGCATGAGCACGATTCTAGGGTACGCTCCATTTGGATGGTTTCCCATACCAGTGGTTGCCCTTGCATGCCTCATCGGAATCACTGTAAAACAAGCGTCCGCTCAAAGAGCCGCTTATATCGGATTTTGTTTTGGCATCGGTATGTTTGGTGCCGGGGTAAGCTGGGTTTATATTAGCCTGAATACGTACGGCGGGATGTCGGCAACAATGGCATTCCTTTCTACTGTATTATTTTGCGTTTATCTCGCCGTCTTCCCAACATTATTCGCCTTCTGCTGCTGGCTAGTTCGTCGCGATACGTTGGCGTATTTGATGTTGACCGTTCCTGCATTTTGGACTGCCACTGAGTTGGCTCGTGGCACTTTCTTTACTGGATTTCCCTGGCTTTCAGTTGGCTACTCACAAATCGTGGATAGCCCCTTATCCGGGTACGCCCCTATTTTTGGCGTCTATGGGGTATCGTTGGCGGTCGCCGTGAGCTCGGGCCTGTTGTTTCATTGTTGTTCTTCATCGAATGTTCGAAGATATCGAGCCGCTATAATTCTCGTGGCTATCATCGGTGTCGGAGTCCTATTAAAGCAAGTTTCATGGACATCCCCATCAGGTCTCAAGTTTTCGGTAGCCTTGCTGCAGGGGAATGTGCCTCAAGATACAAAGTGGAAAGAGGCATCCTTGAAGCCCACGCTTGACCTGTACTTGTCGCTGGTACGTCAAAGCAGTGCCAAACTAATTGTGCTTCCTGAAACCGCAATCCCTCTGTTTATCGATGAGATTCCCAATAGCTACGTAGATGCGCTGATGGAACACATTCGTGCCCGTGATTCTGACCTTATTACTGGGATCCTGGAGAGACAGCCAAGCGGTGAAGGGGACATTTACTATAATAGCGCAATCAGCATGGGGGTGTCGCAGGAACGAATATATAGGAAGCAGCATCTTGTTCCATTTGGTGAGTACGTTCCTTCCTTCAGACTCGTCAGTTGGGTAGTCGATACTCTTCGGATTCCACTTAATAACATGTCGCGAGGACCCGCCTTACAGGAACCTATTCCAGTGGCTGGAGAAATGGTTGCGATTAATATTTGTTTTGAGGATGTGTTCGGTGAAGAAATCAGGCAAGCGTTGCCTTCTGCCACAGTACTCGTGAATCTGAGTAATCTTGCTTGGTTTGGTGATTCGTTAGCGGCACCGCAGCATTTACAAATATCGAAAACACGAGCGCTCGAAGTTGGACGCTATATGTTGAGATCCACGAACACGGGGGCTACTGCAATCATAGATCCGCGTGGAACCGTGGTGAGGCAAGCACAGCCTTTTGAACGGCTCATTTTAGAGGGCGACGCCCAGGGCTTTACGGGTGCCACCCCTTATGTGATTTTGGGTAACGTTCCGATCCTCCTGTTCTGCGGGTTAGGATTGCTAGTGGGTTTATCGTCTCGGCGAGGTTGGGCGACGGAGAAGAAAGGCAAGCTGGGTCCTGCACAGCGTGATTATGTCGCTAGTGTTGGCTCGAGGTCGTTATAGGTAAGCAGGGGGACGCATGTCCGGAATATTGCAGAGATCGAACATTAAACGCATTAAGGAAGATGAGCGATGAGGAAGTGGCATCTTATATTGCTGACCGTTCTCGCTTTGTCAGGTTGTAAGGATTACGTTTGGCAGACTTCTGAAATTTCGGGTGCTATGCCGCCTCTGGAGTTCGAACTGCAGGACGAGGACGGACGTATAGTCACAGCTGCAGACTATCGTGGTGGTCCCGCGTTGCTATTCTTTGGCTTCGCGAATTGTCCGGACGTTTGCCCGACTACCCTTGCCGTTTTGGCTGAAGCGACACAACGACTAGATGAGAATATCCGAG
Source organism: Alcaligenaceae bacterium (assembly GCA_013416455.1). GTDB lineage: Bacteria > Pseudomonadota > Gammaproteobacteria > Burkholderiales > Burkholderiaceae_B > Yanghanlia. The sequence goes on from JACCES010000007.1 coordinate 150,758, forward strand.
AAGATCTCAAGGTTCTGTTCGTTTCGGTTGACCCGGAGCGTGATGATCTAGAGATTCTTGCGCGTTATACCGATGCCTTCGGGCCCCAATTCATAGGATTGTCCGGTGATAAACAGGCGCTGACCGTATTGACCCGGCGGTATGGAAGCACATATTCTTACAGTAAAAAGGATAACGACGGTAGCTATGATGTTTCGCACTCCAGCGCCGTTCTGGCATTTGACCGAGGTGGACAAGTTAGGCTTCTGATTCGTGCCGATGATCCGATAGATGCAATAGCGGCGGATCTCCGGCACCTAATTATTGAGGGGTGATCATTGCCGCCGTTGTGTTAAACGGGAATGATGACGCGTCAAGTAGGATCGCTCCCTGCGAGAAATTCTGTTTGTAGAGTAGGCTTTCCGTATAATTTTGCGAGCTTTAGGTGGTAGCTGCTCCCTACTTTTCGTGATCGCGTCTAAGTTAAAATCGTCACCTTTTATAGGTAGATTAGCTTCAAATATATAACGGTACCCTTGCACAAATCCGTAACCGATAAGAGCGCTCAGCGCCATAATAATCAACTTCGTTGCGTCCATATCTCTACTGTCAGCATAAGAGTTTAAAGAATTTCTGTTTTCCCTTGTGGCGGCGTACAGAGCTGTGTTGCTAGCGATAGTTAGCTTTAACCTCTTGATCTACGAGACGCTTTAAATCTTCATATCCAAACTTGGGCAAAGGCTTGCCGTTGACGTAAAAGGTTGGAGTCTGCTTGACGTTTAAAGTTCGGAGGTCAGATTTGTCTTGATCGATAACCCAGGTCACGGTGTCTTTATTAGCGTCTTTACGCGCTTTATCGACATCAACGCCGATTTTCTCCGCGTAGCTCCAGATCAAGCTAGGCTGCGGGTCGTGATGGCTCGCCCACTGTGGCTGCTCATCCATTACGACATCTAAAAGTGGCCAATACTTGTCCTGGATACGCGCAGCTTCGAGGATACGAACGGCCTCCTCGGAGCCCTCATGAAAGGGAGCATAACGGATGACAAGATTCACCCTGCCCTCATGAGTTTCCACGATCTTCTTGACGAATGAATAGAAGGCCCTGCAAGTTTCGCACGACGGGTCGAAAAACTCGACAATCGTGACCTTCGCATTCGCCGAGCCAAGCACCGGCGAATGCATGCGAGTAAGCTCTTTGGCCGTATTTTCTGCGATCACCTGCTTGCGCAGCTGGCTCTGCTCGTATAGAAAAGCACCAACAGAAAACGTCATGACGGCGAGGATGCTAGTCAAGACTAGCAGAGTTTGTTTTTTCACTTTTTGCGACCTATTTTGGTTACCAGAATAATGGCGAGCGCAGTAAATGCACTGAACGACAACAAGGGAATGGAAATAAAGCCGAGCAAGTTAAGATCGGCCTTCGCGCAGGAGGGCCCCGCCCCACAAGGTTGTAATGCCTCGGGGATGAATCCGATGTACAGAAGGTTGTGATAAACGGAGAGAAGCCACCCGAGAACAACGAGGGGCAACGCGTACTTAAAAACCCCGACGTCCGAGGACGCTAGGCCGACCCCTAATATAAGTACAAGCGGGAACATAAAAATTCGTTGATGCCAGCAGAGCTCGCATGGAATAAGGCCCATTACTTCACTTAGGAATAATGCGCTGAAGGTTGCAATAAGGGAAATAGCCCATGCAGCGAAGAGCCAATACCATCGCGCCCCAGATAGGCTTGGGCCATTCATCATAAAAAACCGGTCCCGAAAGAGTTGTTGTCGGTGCAAGACATCAGCCTATACTCCCCAAAGCAGGAAATGTCTTCAGGAGCCAGATCGCAAAACGCATTAGCTGTCCGCTCGCTACCGCGATCCCCATCAACACGAGAATCGCGCCCGTAATCAGCTGAATGTAACGACCCGTTCGACGTAGGGAGCTTAGGCGACGCATAAAAGGCGTCATGAAATATGCGGAAAGCAGGAACGGAACGCCTAAACCGGCTGCGTAGATTCCTAACAGAGCAGTCCCATGGGCTATGCTCTCAGATGTTGCGCTAAGAACCAGAATGCTGCCAAGCACGGGGCCAATGCAGGGCGTCCAGCCAAATCCAAAGGCGACTCCCAGAAGCAGAGCGGACCAGGGATTACCGCCTTTTGTCTCAGGGTCAAAACGGTAATAGCGCTGCGCCCACATCGGAACGCGCACAACGCCCATCACGGTCAGGCCCGCTAACGCTATGATGATACCGGCCGCAATATTGAGTTCGTAGCGATAGCTGAGGAAGAGGCGTCCGATTGCCGTAATGCTGGCACCTAAAATCACGAATACCAATGCAAACCCGAAAACAAAGCATGCACTTAGTCCGAACGCTCTCAAACGCTGCGAGCGCCCTTCGTGAGCAGATGTCGTTGCAGATATGTTGCCGCCGGCAACATAAGACAGATACCCCGGAACCAGAGGCAAAACACACGGTGATAAGAACGACGCAATACCGGCGATAAATGCAGTCAGCATTCCGATCGTGGTAAGTTCTAGCATTGAAGTATCCTAAGAACGACGTTTTGTGTCATTGCAATGCGCCTTTCGCGTCAGCTTGTTTACGAGCCCTGTAATGTTCTATCGATTAACGCTTCGACTTGCTCGCCGTCCCAAGCAGCGGGTCCCAATGCGCGACCTATTTCTCGACCGTTTCGATCAATGAGTAAAGTCGTTGGTACACCGGGGGCACGGAGTAAATTTGGAGCTTGTGCTGATGGATCAAAGTATCCACGCAAAGTCTCTATTCCGAACTCTTCGTAAAATGATTCGACCAAGGCCGTATCACGGTCAATCGACAAAGCCACAACTTCGAAGTCTGCGCCGCCCCGTTTGGCGTTTAGCCGGTCGAGTGAGGGCATTTCTTCTCGGCAAGGTGGGCACCAGGTAGCCCAAATGTTTAATAAAACGACTTTCCCTCGGAAGTCTGCCAAGCTGAGCGCTTTGTCTGCTTCGCCCTTGAAAGGCAGGGTTGGAAGATCTCGCGGTGTACTCCAGCGCATGAAGCGTTGATTGCCGATATCAATGGCGATGTTGAGAGTGCCCCCGGAGACTTTTCCTGTGGCATTCTCACGCTGGTAAGTAAACAAGAAAAATGCGATGGCGACCAATGAAGCAATCACTACCATCGTAAGAAAGAATATTTTCAAAGCACTTTTCATGATGGCTACTGTGCTGGGGTTGGAGTAGTTGTGTCGTGGTCTCTTTGATTGATCGCGTGTTGGATGCTCTCGCTAATAGCGCGCGCCGCGTTCGAGTCCGGGGGAACCGCTCCAAGCACCTGCTGCCAGTAAGAGATGGCGCTGTCATAATCTCGCCGTTCTAATGCTGCAGCGCCTGCAAGTGTTAGTGCAAATGGCTCCTCGGGACTAAGGGCTAGCGCCCGTTCGAGCAATGTGGTCGGATATCCGGAAAAGCCATTAGGATTGCTTCGTGCCAAGGTTTCTGCGTACTCGGTCAGTGCGAGCGGATCGGTCTCAATTGCACTTCCGGCTTGTGAGAACGCTTTTGCGGCTTCCTCATATCTCGAAAAATACCGATATGAGCGGGCAAGCATGAGCCACCCTTGCGGGTCGTCTGGATTCAGTGCGAGTCGTGCAGAAAGTGAATTCACCATTGCCTGAATATCAGCTTGTGTGATGCTGGGTGGCGGCTGTGTAGGCGCCGGATTCATCGCAGCGGGGTTCCCTAGTTGAAGGTATAACAACATCGACGCCACGGGGAGAACGACCGCTACACCTAACGCGGCATATTTCCCATTGCGAGGCTGTTTCCCGCTTGTTACGACGGGTTTTGCCTCATCTAACACTCGACGTTGTAAATCTTGAACGGCTTCATCATGATCATTGGCCGACAAGGTGCCGCTTTTACGATCTCGCTCGAGTTCGGCCAACTGATCACGAAGCACGGCCGAATTCACGACGTGGTGCTCAAGATGTGTCGTTGCGCGGGGCCCGCGCCACAGCACGCGCCCTAGTGGGAGGACGACGGCAAGAAGCACCAGCACAACCACTGCAGTAAAAATGAGGTTCATCAGAATTTCTCAGAGTCAGCTGTTTGGGCCAATAACGCATGTGCCCGTTTGCGGTCTTCGGCGCTCAGCGGAGTATTGACGAGGCGGGCCTTGCGGCGGCGGAGTGCCATTATCAGTATCGTCAAGCCCAATAAGAACAGCAGCATCGGCCCGAACCAAAGCAACACCGTAGTGGCATTCATGGGCGGACGGTAGAGCACGAAATCCCCGTATCGTTCAACCATGTAGGTTCGGATCTCGTCATCGGTTCGGCCGGCTTGGATTAGCTCGCGGATCTGCTGACGGAGGTCGACGGCTAGTTCAGCCCTTGACGCTGCAATGGATTCGTTCTGACATACAAGGCAACGCAGCTCTTGCGCGATGTTGAACATCCGTTTCTCAGGGTCGACCGTCGTTGCGGAAGCCGGCATTGCAATCAAGAGAGATAAAATGGCAAACCACCAGTATTTCATTGCTGGAGCTCCCGAATTAGTGGCAGCAGCGTGTCGCGTACAGCGCTTTGTGTCACCGGCCCGATGTGCTTATGGCGAATCATTCCTTGCTTATCGATGACAAACGTTTCAGGGACTCCGTAGACGCCGAAATCGATTCCCACGCGGCCCCGTGTGTCCGACACAGAAAGCGTATATGAGTCTCCGTAACGCCCGAGCCATGCTATCGCCTCGCTGCGTACATCCTTGTAATTCAGGCCTATGATTGGTACTACACCAGAGTTGGCTAGCTCCGAGATGACGGGATGTTCGTCAAGGCAAGCTGCGCACCAGGATGCCCATACGTTCAGCAGCCAGACCTGGCCTTTCATTGACTCAGAGGTAAAGACGTTTTCAGGCGACTTCAATTGGGGTAAAGAGAAGTTTGGAGCCGGTTTATCGATAAGAGGCGAGGGCAACTCACTTGGCTTCAACGTGAGTCCGACCGCAAGGAATGCCACCAGCACGATGAATCCCGCGAAGGGCCAAAGCAAACGATTCACGACGTCGCTCCTTTCAAAGCGACAGAGGCATCACGCGCTTTCCGCTTCAGTCGGTAGCGGCGATCGCTAATCGCCAACAACCCGCCTAGGGCCATCAAGAGACAACCGCCCCATATCCAGTCTACGAAGGGCTTGTAGTACACGCGAACACTCCAGGCGCCGTCACCGAGCGGTTCTCCTAATGCCACGTACACATGACGAAGTCCGTTGGCGTCGATCGCCGCTTCGGTCATGGGCATGGCAGAGGAGGCGTACGTTCGTTTTTCTGGATGCAGTAGGCCCATAGACGCTCCGTCGCGGAACATCTCGAAGTCCCCCATATCGGCAACATAATTTGGGCCGGGGACCTTGCGCACGCCTATGAACTTCAAGTCATACCCTCCCACCTGTACCGTTTGCCCCGGCGCCATACTTACGTCTTCTTCAGTTTCGTAGCCCATCACGAGCGTGACGCCGACGACAAAAACCGCTATGCCCAGGTGGGCGACGTGCATGCCGAGCCAACTGAGAGGCTGGGAGAACAAGCCACTACGTGTTGCTTTCATGCGTTCGTAGATTCCAATGACGACGGCAACACCGATCCACGTCGCGAGTGACACGCCGAGGGCAACAAGCAGAGACCACCGTCCGAGCGCTAGCGGTACACCTATGCCGAATGCAACGGCGAGGAATGCGGGGATGTACAGACGTTTCAACATGGCTGGCAACTTGGCGGACTTCCAGTTCGCTATAGGGCCCACCGCCATAAGGAGTAATGCCGGCACCATGAGAGGTACAAAAATCGCGTTAAAGTAGGGCGGGCCAACGGATATTTTTCCAAGCCCCAGCGCGTCTATGAAGAGTGGATATAACGTACCGAGTAGTACGGATCCGGCAGCCACTGCCATCAGTACGTTGTTAACGAGCAAAAGGGATTCGCGCGAAATAAAATCAAACCGTCCGCCTAGACCAACTTTTGGCGCGCGGACCGCGTACAAGAGTAGTGACGCTCCCACCACTACAGCGAACAAGAGTAAGAGAAATACGCCTCGGCGGGGGTCTGTGGCAAAAGCGTGTACCGAGGTCAAGACGCCCGAACGCACTAAGAAAGCACCGAGCAGGGATAGCGAGAAAGTGCTAATGGCGAGCAGGACGGTCCAACTTTTGAAGCTATTGCGCTTTTCGGTGACGGCAAGGGAATGTATGAGGGCTGTACCCACCAACCATGGAATGAACGACGAGTTCTCGACTGGGTCCCAGAACCACCACCCGCCCCAGCCGAGCTCGTAGTATGCCCACCAACTTCCGACTGCGATACCGAGCGTAAGGAAGAGCCAAGCTGCAGTAGCCCATGGTCTTGACCAGCGAGCCCACGCCGCGTCGAGTCTTCCCGCCAGAAGTGCTGCGACCGCAAAAGCGAACACCACGGAAAATCCGACGTAACCCATGTAGAGCAATGGCGGATGAAAGATTAGGCCTATATCCTGTAGAAGTGGATTTAGATCAAGTCCTTCCAACGGAGCTGGCGTAAGGCGTTCAAATGGGTTTGATGTGAGCAGAACAAACAGCAGAAATCCAGCATTGACCAAGCCCAATACGCCCAGGACTCTGGCGACCATAGGCTCCGGCAACTGACGTGAAAGCATGCTGACCGCGCATGCCCAGCCGGTTTGCATCAGTACCCACAGCAAAAGCGAACCCTCATGGCCGCCCCAAACTGCGGCAATGCGGTAGAAGAGCGGCAACCGGGAGTTGGAATTCTCTGCGACATAGGCCACAGAGAAATCCTTGGTTATGAACGCCCAAGTCAGGCTTAGGAATGCCAGACTGACTAGGGCAAACTGGATACGCGCCGCAGGTCGTGCAAAAGCGATCCATGCCGCGTTCCCATTTGCCGCACCTGGCAAAGTCAACGCCCCTTGAGCACCCGCCACGAGTAGCGTCAAGATAAGGGTAAAGTGGCCAAATTCAGCAATCATGTCGGCTACAACCTCGTTCCTTCGGCGTTCTGGGTCGCCTGATCTAAAGCGTGCTGGGCTTCCCGCGGCATATAATTTTCATCGTGCTTTGCTAATACCTGCTCCGCTCGAAATTGGCCGTTGCCATCCAGCTTTCCCTGCGCTACAACACCTTTTCCTTCGCTGAATAAGTCAGGCAGTATCCCGGTATAAAGCACTGATACGGTTTGAACTGAATCCGTAACGACGAAATTTACTGTCAAGCCATCGCGCTGCACGCTGCCGGTCTGCACCATTCCACCAACTCGAAACGTGCGCTCTTTAGGGGCTTCTCCAGCAATGACCTGTGCAGGCGTGAAGAAAAATACCAGGTTGTCCTGAAAAGCATTCAGGACCAGCGCGGTCGCGATCCCTAAGGTAGCTATGCCGCCCCCGATAAGGGCAAACCGCTTATGTCGAGCTTTCATTGTTTTTCCTTTCAAAATCGGATTTCTCTGGCAACTTCGATATCGAGCGTTTCCGACGTCGGCTAAGCAGAGCGACTTCCACTACTAGAGCGATGAGCGTGACACTTAGTGAGCCCCATACGTATGGGGCATAGCCCCCCATCGCGAAGAATTCTGCGGCGCTATTCCACTTCATGGTTTTTTCTCATTCAATCGATGTACCCAGGTGCTATGACGTTCTCGTTCCAAAATGATGCATCGAGCGCGTATCAGTGCGACGCTGATTGTGTACATCCAAGCGGCCAAGGATACGAGCAGCATGGCAACGAGCATGATCGTTGCCATGGACGGGGCGCGCGTGAGGGATACGGACGCGCCTTGATGCAATGTGTTCCACCACTCGACCGAGAAATAGATAATGGGTATGTTGACTACACCGACTAAAGTCAGGAGTGCACCGGCTTTGTCAGCGCGGCGAGCGTTCTCAATGGCAGACTGAAGCGCCATAATCCCTATATAAAGAAACAGCAATATCAATTCAGATGTTAAGCGTGCGTCCCAGACCCACCACGTTCCCCACATCGGCTTGCCCCAAAGGGCGCCCGTCCATAAAGAGAGGAAGGTGAACATCGCGCCTGTCGGTGCGAGCGCGCGCGCCATCATGGCTGATAGTCTGCTGTTGAAGGCAAGGCCTACTGCTGCCCAGAATGCCATAACAAGGTATATGAACATGGACATCCACGAGACCGGCACATGGAGAAAAATAATGCGGTAGCCTTCACCCTGCTGCGCGTCTGTGGGTGCCAGGAAGAAACCGATATAAAGCCCCAAGGATCCTATCGCTATAGCCGCGAGCATGAACCATGGTGCCAAACGACCTGCCAGAGGGTAAAACGTGCTTGGCGTGGAATATTTGAACCAGTTAATCATTTATTGCCTTACTCCAACGCGATCCGTAATGCCATAGTTGTGGCCAAAGGTGAGAAGAACGCAGCCAGCGCCAAAGCCGCCGCTAACAATGAGAAATGGGATTCGGCTCCTAACCCTGCATTAACCGAGGCGACCGCTCCTGCACCGAAGATCAGTACTGGTACATAGAGCGGCAGAACCAATAACGCGATAAGTACGCCGCCACCCCTCAATCCGATCGTCAAGCTCGCGCCTATCGCCCCCAACAGGCTCAGTACTGGCGTACCTATCGCGAGGGAGGTGGCTAAGGTCAACAATGACGCGGGTGCGAGATCAAACTGCAACGCCAGCAACGGTGCGACGAATAGCAGAGGAACACCGGTAAGGATCCAGTGCGCAATTACCTTCCCTGTGACGAGCATTCCAAGGGGGGCTGTGGATAGCATGAGTTGCTCCAGCGTCCCATCAGCATGGTCCTCTTCGAAAAGCCTGTTGAGTGAAAGCATGCTTGCTAATAATGCAGCGACCCAAATGATCCCTGGTGCGATCTGTCTCAGCGTATCGCGCTCGGCACCTATACCGAGGGGAAATAAACTAACCACGATGACGAAAAAGAAGACCGGTGTAAGAGCGTCGGACTTACGACGCATCGCAAGACCTAAGTCGCGGCGAATCACCGCATATGTGGCCGCTAAACCAAGTGATTGCATCATGAGCCGATCCGCAACGTACGTATTGATCCGGCTACGGCCATCGGTAAGTGGCTGGTCCAAATCGCAGTTCCGCCTTCATTTAAATGCCGCGAAATCCTGTCGAGCACCCATTGCGCTGCCGCGTCATCAAGCGCAGTCAAAGGCTCATCGAGTATCCAGAAAGATCGTCGCAAATAGCACAGTCTGGCCAAACTTACCCGGCGTTTTTGGCCTTGAGAAAGCGCCCGCACCGGCAGGTCTGCAATTTCATACAAGCCGCTTTGCTTCAATGCCTCCTGAGCGATTGCGTTGCTGATAGGTTCGTCAGCTAATGCCGCTGCATAAACGAGATTCTCTATTGCGGTCAGGTCGTCTTTGAGGCCTATCAGGTGACCGCAATAAAGTAGCTTCCGTCGCAAATCGTCTCGAGCGAGTTGAATCGGTCTTCCGTTCCAGAGGATAGCTCCGCCGCAAGGGGGTGTGAGCCCCCCGAATACACGCAGCAGTGTTGTCTTTCCACTCCCATTCGGCCCTTGGACGAACAGGCCGGATCCACGTTCAACATGAACGTTCAGGTCATGGAATAGACGGCGCTCACCGCGCACGCAGGTCAGATTGATGGCTTCAAGCACGATCGTCCCCAATTCGCAACTTCGTTGCTCGCTGTACAAAAGCTTGCGGACACTAAGGGCAAGAATGCCGGCGCTGCCGTCAACCCTCAGTGCAGTTCGATAAGCTGGACAGAACTGGCACGGCGTACCATGCGTTTCAGGCCGAGAACCACGAAAGGGTCAAGATTGCGCGACAGTTTCACGCACGGCGTGCCAGCTCAGGCGAGAGGCAGCCACTGAGGGCGTTCGGGACGCTCGTTGAGCGCGCGCTGCTTCATGGCGACCTGCCGAAGGTCAGGACCAGAGTCGGAAGCGAGCGGCGGAGGGGGGGAATGTGAGGATGATAACAAAAACGCACAGGATGCATGACAGACATAGTCCGAATGCCCTGACATCTCCGACGAAGTGTCTGCCTTCTTCACTTCGTCGTAGGATGGCGCCTTCGTTTCCTGGAGGTTAAAACTACGGTCGTCCACATAGCCGACTGACGTTGGCGGACAATAGAAGTCGACTACCGCCCAGGAGGCCTGGAGCGGAAGCAACGAAAATATTATCAGCAAAATCAATCGTTTCATAATCGTTGACATTCTACAGGTTTGGGGCTATGCCTGCAAACCGGATAGGGGTGAGGCTGGGATCTTGGGCAGCCCTGACGCACCTTCGGCCGGTGTGTCGTGCGGGGTGGGATGTAGACTCTAAAAACGTCAATTGTGTCCAGGAAAAAGAATTTCAAAGGCCGTCGCTGCATCGTTCGAGCTGACAGTGATGGTACCCCCGTGGGCCTCAATAATAGATTTCGCAATTGCTAATCCCAGGCCGGCACCTTCCCCCGAGCGCTGACGGGAGGCGTCAGGACGATAAAACCGCTCGAATATACGGGGAAGATGTTCTGAAGGGATGGCGGGGCCTGGATTCTGTATGAGGACTTTTACCGTACTCGGGGCGTGTGCAGCCATTTTTTCCAGCTGGACCAAGACCGTTTCACCGCTAGGAGTGTGTCGAATAGCGTTGGACAATAGATTGCTCAGCGCACGGCGAATCATCAATCTGTCACCTAAAGTACTGACAGGCCCACCGGATACCTCTAAGGCGACTTCACGTTCTTCGGCCCAAGCACCAAAATAATCAAAGAGCATGCGAACTTCAGCTTCAAGGTCGATGGCTACTAGCTCAGGCTTTAGCAGCTTGTTGTCCGCTTGAGCCAGAAATAACATGTCGCCGACCATCTTGGCCATCCGATCATATTCTTCTAGATTGGAATACAGGATTTCACGGTACTGTTCGACACTGCGGGCTTGAGAAAGTGCGACTTCTGTCTGGGTTTTTATGTTCGTAATCGGTGTACGCAATTCATGAGCAATATCACCCGAGAAATCGGATAGACGTCTGAACACGTCTTCGAGACGGTCTAGCATCTGGTTGAAAGATCTGGCCAGCTCGGCAAGTTCTACAGGCACTGCATCAGGGAACAACCGGATGTGCAGCTGGTCGGACTTGATCCTTCCTATCTGACGGCTGATTCGTCTTATGGGCGCGTGGCCTTGATGCACAGCGAGCCATGTAAGAAAAATTGCAATAAGGCAGGCAGCCGCCGTAATGACACGCAAATAGTTGCGAAAGCTCTCCAGATAGTGCAGGTGGAAGTCTATACCGGTACCCACGGCAATGGTGAGACGTTCCAGACCGGCGCGACCATCGGCTGGGACCCGAATCACCGCACCTCTGTAAGTTTCGTTAAGGTCTTTCCATATACTTACTGTATCAACACTAATCTGGTCGACAGGTTGCGAAATCTTTGCAAACCTTGCCAGGTTCGAGCCGGGCGTCGCATAGACCACCGAGCCAGCCGGCGTCGAAATTCGGTACTGAGCATTGTGATGACCTGAAACAGCGCTTGCAAACATGGCCCGTACGTCTTCGGCACGTGAGCCATCCGGCAGTGTCGCAACAGTGTGTTTTAGGGCTTGCAGAACCGCATTCAGTTCATCTACGTCCTGCTGGATGAAGTGATTGTTGATTGAGCGCTCGATGATCCATCCGAACGTCAGCAATACAACCGTGATCACTGCGCCGATCGAGACGGTAAGTCGTACCGCCAGAGAGACAGGACGTCGCTTCATTGGCTTGGTGTCGAATCGGTGACATCGAGCATGTATCCCATCCCGCGCACCGTATGTATCAATTTAGGTTCGTACTCGTCGTCGATTTTCGCCCTAAGACGCCGGATGGCGACGTCAATAACATTGGTGTCGCTATCGAAATTCATATCCCAGACTTGGGAAGCAATCAACGATCGAGGCAGCACCTCGCCCTGGCGACGCACGAGGAGCTCCAGCAGGGCGAACTCTTTGTTTGTGAGGGTTATCCGAGTTCCTTTGCGTTCCGCTCGCCGCCGTGGAATGTCGAGTACGAGATCGGCTACTTGTAGCTGATCGCTCGCGGCCGGGACAGCGCCGCGCCGCAATAGGGTGCGAACGCGTGCGAGAAGTTCGGCGAAGGCGAACGGTTTGACCAAGTAATCGTCTGCCCCCAACTCCAAGCCCTTCACCCTATCTTCCACGCTATCGCGCGCCGTGAGAAACAAGACCGGAGTCTGCGATTTAGCATCACGCAGCGACTGCATGATGCGCCAGCCGTCTACGTCGGGCAGCATCACGTCCAAGATGATTAGGTCGTAGGAGCCTGTCAGCGCCAAATGGTGACCGTCAAGGCCGGTGCGGGCGAGATCGACCACAAAGCCGGATTCGAGCAGACCTTGGCGCAAGTAGTCGCCCGTCTTGACCTCATCCTCCACAACAAGCAGTTTCATGTGATCGCTCCTGAAAGTTTCCGCGGAAGCGGGGGCTCCCGCGGCCGGATTTCGCCTTACCAAACCATCGTTACAGTCTAGAGTGATCATCGTGACACGTGCATGACGGGATGATTACAAAATTGTAATGTCGGGTGGCGGCTTTGCGACCCGTCGGTCAAGTCCGTCCAGTCTTGCTGTAAGCCCGGATTTCAACGCGTCTTTGCTGCTAGACTTGCGCCGCGCGCAAGATCTGGCATGGGGTTACCGGGCTTGGAGGCTGCCAGTTTCCGTTTTTCTTGGATGGGGTCTACCGGCTGATTATTGACTCGCAGCTCATAATGCAGATGGGGGCCACTGGATATTCCGGTCGAACCGACATAGCCAATGATCTGTCCTTTTTCTATGTTGACACCCTTTCTTAGGCCTTTCTTAAATCGACTTTGATGTGCATATACAGTGGAATAGACATCGTCGTGTTCTATGAAAATCACTTTTCCATATCCGTTCTGAACGCCTATAAAAGAAATTTTTCCCTGAGCCGTGGCACGGATGGGGGTTCCTTTTGGGGCAGGGTAATCAAGACCTTGATGGCCGGCCCACTTGCCCGATACCGGATGAAGTCGGTAGCCATAGGCTGAATTGATATGCACGCGTTCGCTCAGTGGCGTGTTAAGAAACATCCTGCGTAAGCTCTCAAGCCGAGGTGGGGCTTTATGCGAGTGTTTGCCGAGCGTGTGAACGGGGCCGTCGATAATAGAAGTCTGCCTGACCTCCGATGCTGCCACAGTATTCGTCATAAGGTAGCCCAAGACGAGAAACAGGCCTTTTAATATCCTATGCATGTCAGATAGAAAATATTTTTTTAGTGCTAAAGCGTGGTTCGTCTTCTTTGATCCGATCGACTCTGGATGCTGTGGGGAAAAAGCGTGGGTGGTACTGCGTACGCAGTACCGCCGCCTTTGCCTTCATGGCACCTTATCCGACTTTTACCTTACCGATCATGCCGGCTTCCATGTGTCCGGGAAGGAGGCAGGCAAAGTCAACGGTTCCAGCCTGAGGAAACTGCCAGACGAGCCCACCTTTTTGACCAGGATTGACCGTGATCATATTGGGCTCGGCATGTTTCATTCCAGGCATGTTTTTCATCATGGCTGCATGCTCTTTGAGTTCTGCAACGGAACCGATCACCATTTCATGCGGAATTTTGCCGTTGTTCTTCATGAAAAAACGAACCGTCTCGCCCGGCTTGACGTTGAACTGGCTTGGAGAGAAACGCATGGTGTCGTCCATGACTAGCTCGATCGTACGTGTGACCTTGGCGGGGTCGCCAGGTTGCCCCATAGTTGAGCCGGTTTTTTTCATGCTGGACATGTCATGGCCTTGCATCACGGTGCCGTCTTTCATCTCATGACCTCCACCGTGGCTCCCGGCAGCAAATGCCAGAACCGGTAACGTGCTTAATATCAATATAGATAGTGTCTTTCTCATGAAAATCACTTTTGAATGAGGAAAAAAAGAGCATCAGATATGATGTTCCCTGGTAAAACCGTTAAAACCGAAAGCTCAAACCCGCCACGAAACGGGTTTCCTGCTTGGAGTCGCCCGCTGCCCGCGCGTAATCTGCCGTTTTTCCAAATTTGCTGGACCACTCCACGCCAACGTAGGGAACAAACTGACGCGTGACTTCGTACTTGAGGCGCAAGCCCGCCGTGCCGTCTGTAAGACCGCTGCCAATGCCCCAACGTTCATCGTCTTTGCCATGGAGATTCACTTCCACGCTCGGTTGCAGGTACAACTTCTGAGTCAGCAAGATGTCGTACTCGGCCTTCAGTCCCAGAGCCGTGCGTCCGCTGGGGCCGACATAAGCGGTGGCATCCACCTCGAACCAGTAAGGCGCTAACCCCTTGAAGCCGAATGCCAACCATTCCCGGTTCGGCGCGCCCTGGCCGTGATCGAAACGAACCCCCAGCTCCGTATCCCAGAAAGTTGAAACCGCATGGCGCCAAAGTAATTGCGTCTCGGACTCCTGCAACTTGCCGCTCGCCACTTCGCCTTCCGCTTTGATGACGAGGCGGTTATAGGTGCTGCCATACCAAGCCTCCCCTTCATAGGCGGCCCATTCCTCGCCTCGCGCCCTGACGTACTCGAACCGGTCGACGTTGACGGAGCCGAAATTGTGCATATCCGACATGATCAGCGCATCTGAAGGTGGCAGCGCGTACTTGCCCGCGTTACGCACATAGCCATCGGAGTAGGCATCCGGATCGCGTGCATCTGGTGGCGCCGATCCGCCTTGCATCTGCATATCGCCATGGTCCATCCCGCCGCCGCTCATATCCATTGCTCCCATATCGTGAGCAGCAGCCGTTGGAGCTGTGTTGGTTTGGCCATGGTCCATGCCAGGCATATTCATTTTGCTGTGATCCATGCCAGGCATGCTTGCTGTATCTGCAGGAGCCGAGCTCGCTGGCATGGCGGTATGGCCTGTATGGGCGTCATGCGCTTGGGCGTACGCGAAAAAAGGAGCTGCGCCGAGCGTTGCGATTGCAACGGCAAGAATGCTTTTTTTTATATGGGTATTCACGAAGAAGATTCCCTTTTTCTTGTTTATTGAGCTCATGCCACCACCACTTCGCGAAACATTCCCGCATCCATGTGCAGCATCAGATGGCAGTGCCAAGCCCAGCGACCCAGTGCATCCGCGGTCACGAGAAAGCTGATGCGCTGCGCCGGCTGCACCGGAATCGTGTGGCGGCGAGCTTGGAAGCTGCCGTCGGGCGACTCCAGCTCACTCCACATACCGTGCAAGTGCATGGGGTGCGTCATCATGGTGTCGTTGTGCAAGATAATCCTGACCCGCTCGCCGTAGCGAAAATGCACAGGTGTCGATTTTCCATATTCGACGCCATCGAACGACCAGGCATAGCGTTCCATGTTCCCGGTCAGATGAAGCTCGATTTCACGCTCTGCGCCGCGTGGATCCATCGCGCCGCCCACCGTGTGCAAGTCTGAAAGCGTCAATACTCGGCGGCCATTATTGCGCAGCCCAATGCCGGGATCGTCCAGATTGGTGCGAGGCATGTCGACCCGCATATCGATGCTCGGACCATACTCGGTCCTTGCGTGGCGCACTTGGGTGCTTGCGCCAGCCGCTGCCATTGGGCCATGATCCATACTCGCCATGCCTGCGTGATTCATGCCCTGCATGCTGCCATGGTTCATCCCTGCCATAGCGCCATGGTCCATACCGCTCATGGACGACGGGCCGGCCGCGCCGTGGCTCATTCCGGTCATGCCACCGCCCATTGCGCCCATCATGTCCGCCATGGTCAGCCATTCCACTGGATCAAGCGCGGGCACAGGCGCTTCGAGTCCGGCACGTGTGGCGAGCGTACCGCGCGCATATCCCGTGCGATCCATGGCTTGCGCATAGACGGTGTAGGTATCGTCCTTAGGTTGCACCAGCACGTCGTAGGTTTCCCCAGGACCAAAGCGGAACTCATCCACAGTTACGGGCTCAACGTTGACGCCGTCGGCTTGAACGACTGTTAACTGTAAGCCTGGTATGCGGACGTCGTAAAAGGTGTTGGCTGCTCCGTTGATAAAGCGTAGGCGGATCCGTTCACCAGGCCGAAACAGCCCCGTCCAGTTGCCCGCCGGTGTCGTGCCGTTCATCAAATAGGTCAGCACGTTCGCGGACAGGTCGGCTAAATCGGTCGGGCTCATGCGCATCTCGTTCCACATTTTGCGCTTGTCGATGGCTGCTTTGAGGCCATCCCGTGAGGCATCCCGGAAGAAATCAACGGCGGTGGGCTGGTTGTAGTTGTAGTAGTCGCCTTGCGTCTTCAGCTTGGCCAGGACCCGCATCGGGTCCTCGTCGGTCCAATCTGAGAGCTGAACGACATACTCCCGATCCGCCCGTATGGGGTCGGTTTCTGCCGGGTCAATAATGATCGCCCCATAGACGCCGGTCGCCTCCTGCATCCCAGAGTGGGAGTGATACCAGTAGGTGCCGCTCTGTTCGACTTTAAATCGATATGTAAACGTTTCTCCTGGGGCGATGCCCGTAAAACTGATGCCTGGCACGCCATCCATTTGGAAAGGCAGGATGATGCCGTGCCAATGTATGGAGGTCGCTTCCTGCAGCCGGTTCTTGACGCGAATAGTGACCGTATCGCCTTCGCGCCAACGCAACGTGGGGGCAGGAAGCGAGCTATTCACCGTCGTGGCCATGCGTGGGTTGCCGGTGAAGTTGACGGGCGATTCACCGATCTCCAGGTTGAATTCGGTTCCCGTCAGGACAGCGGCTGAGCCTGTGCCCGTCTTGGCGAACGAACCCCCAGCAGCTCGGGCGAAGGGGGACAAGCCCAACAATACGCCGCCGGCCGCAAGGCCCTGAACGAATCGGCGACGGGGCAGGATAGGCAGTGCAAGCGAGGGCGGTAGCAGGTGTTTCACGTGAGCGTATCCGAAATTCGAAAGATGGTGGAAATCAATCATCCTTCGATGATCGAGGCTTCAATTAAATCGCCAACAACGACTTTAACGAGGCGCACATGTCGGCCCAATGACGCCCGCATTACATTTTTGTAATGGACGGTATGGCCGGTTTAGCGACGACGTGATCGGCGCCTCCTCGGGCGGATAGTGACCGGTGCCGGCAGCACCGATATCATTGGCCTTTGGCTTTTTCGTCATGCTGCGTTGAATCCGATTCGCTCGAATTGCCATGCTGGTGTCCTCTGTGCCCATGCATTAAATGCATGAGCGAAACGGCTACCAGGAGTAAATAAGGCCACCAGCCTGTGATATGTCCCCAATGCTCCCGCATGAGGTAAAAGCCCGTCACTAGGACGAGGGAAATCCAAGCCTTCGCCCCAGGGCGCGCCCAAAGCGAGGGCGATGGCCGTTGACGCTTGGGGTGGGACGGATGATGCTTCATACGCAGGAGCTCCAACTAAATTAACTAATACTTTCTAGAACGCTAGCGGCGTTCAGCTCGCGTTTGCGCCCCTCTGCAATGCATACAGCGAAATATCGACCCGATACTTTATGAGACGCTCAGTGGCCGCCGCAGCACCCGCCGCTTGCTCGAGGATCGCGTTTAGAACCCTCTGGAGCGGCTTCCTGGCTGCCTTCCATACTCACAGCACTGCCGGTCACTTGCTGCGCGGGGTAGCCCGCCGCCGCTAGAGCTTGCAGCAGAGCCGGTTGTATCGCAGCGACGTCGTTAACGTTGGCGCGCGCCACTCCCCGCGCAAGGTCTACCTCGGCGTTATGCACCCCTGGTACACCAACAAGTGCCCGAGTCACTCTTGCGACACAGGCGCCGCAAGTCATGCCCGCTACCTTCAGTTCGATTTGTTTCATGCTTTACTCCTTCAGTATTGTTTCAGTTCAAACGGCAGTCAGAGCCACAGCTCGTCTCTGTTTCCTCGTACCCACGGTTCCCGGTCGCGTGCTGTCACTACCAAGATAAACCTTCCCATTGCGACAAGGTCAAGCAATACCTTCGCTGATTCCATCACGGTTCCGCATAGCGTCCAAACTTGAAAGCTTTCCGGTGTTAGTAGCAAATTGAAAATGCAGCTGGTCGTTTGCAACTCATTGAAGTGCAGTTCTACTTCCGACTTCAACCGTCGTCGACCACAAGTGGCCGGTGCCCCAGTCCGCAGAATCAAACTATCTCGCAATCGCAATATTGGCTTCCATGGGAAATCGTAAGGAATCTCCCTTCATGAAGCTTTGCACGACTGCGTGAGTTTCCTTGGTTACTTCGCTCACGAGCGCACTTCGCGTTGCCCCGTCTAACGAAGCAAACTTCGGAATCGATGTCGCTGCGCCCAATATAGAAAATTCGACGAATCGTTCGGGTTCAGGCATTTGGATCGACACAGCTTTCGTCGTAACTTCTACATGTGTAAAGTTCGCGCTTCTAAGCAACGTATAGAGCTTTTCTGCGCTGGAAAAGGAGAAGGCAACGTCGACGTCCCTGAATGGGACGTCGAGGTAGCGGGCGGTGGCGGTGAATAGCGCTTCGTGTATTGGGTGTCGAGTTAGAGATTGCCAGACACTGATTACGGCTGTTCCGTGCGTGCGAAGCAGGCGGCGCATCTCTCGTACTGAAGCGCCTCGGTCTGGAAAGAATTGCAGTCCTTGCTGACAGAAAATCAGATCGAAATTATCGTCAAGAAGGTCTAGGTGCGTTGCATCGCCTTGGCGCCACTCGATCGGCGCGCCTGCGGGTTGGTGTTGGGTGCGACCCACCTTCAACATGTCTGCGTTGATATCGACCGCGACGACTGTACCAGTTGTCCCTACTATCGGTGCGACCTGTCGAGCCACACTGCCGGTGCCACATGCAAGATCGAGAACCCGATCACCGCGCTTGGGAACTGCCAATTCCAAAAGAACGCGTGTCCATGGATCTGCAATAGGTCGGCTGAGATAGCGCTCGTACACTTCGGCAGGATTAAGAGGCTGTTGCATGTTCATTGGTTCCAAATCAATGGTGATCTATTCCTACGCAAACCCGCACGTTTTTTTGTGGGTTTGCCACGGAACCCCCAATATTCCCGCCGGGGCACCAATCGCGTTTTTCTAAGAAACAATTTATGGCGCGCTACGGTACGTGATTCCGTTAGGGTTGGGTCCTACCTGATACGTAGCAACCACATCATGAGTGCTGGTGTCGATCGCGCTCACGCTATTATCGAGGGTGTTAGTGATGAAGACGTATTTACCGTCTTCACTCGCAACTACACCGTGAGCACCTTTACCCGTCACGACGGTGCCAATAACCTTTTGGTTTGTGGTATCGATCACTGAAACGGTGTTGTCTGGATCGGTATCACTTCCTTGATTCGCCACGTACATCGTGTCGCCCGCAGCGGCATAGAGTTGGATCGGGCCGCGACCGACGCCGATGCGATTGGTCACTTTCCTCGTATCCACGTCAATCACGGCCACGCTGTTTTCGTCGCGTAGTGAGACGTATACTTGCTTGCCGTCCGGGGTGAATGCCACCTGTACGGGTGCCTTGCCTACTGCAATCCTCGCGACCTCTTTGAGGCTTTTGGTGTCGATGACGGAAGCTGAGTTGTCGGTCACGTTCGCTACGTAAAGCTCGAGCCCACTCGGGCTCAAGCGCAAGCCGTGCGGATAAGAACCGGTATCAATCTCAGCGGTAATTTTCTTCGCTTGGATATCCACTACCGACACGCGATCCTTATCGGCGTTGGTGATGTACGCATAGCGCCCATCAGAACTGGTGACGATATGAGCAGGGTGGTCGCCCGACGGCAGTGTTTGCAACACGTTATCAAGCTGATCGACGTCCAAGATCAGCAGGCCGGCATCGCCATGAGCGTCGGCGCCGTCGCTGTGCGCGCCAGCTGCCTTTTCTCCGTGACCGCCGTGTCCACCTCCGTTGTTCTTCGCAGTTCCGACGGCGAGCACTGTTTTGCCGTCCGGGGAAATCTGAACATTATGGGGCACGACGCTGATCGGAGTTGTCTGCACATTGCCTGTGCTCAGAACGATCTTGCTAACGGATCCATCGCCCTCGTTAGCACTATATACGACGCCATTTGGCAGCGACGCAGCGTGTATCGTGCTGGCAGAGAAGGCAAGAGCGACAGCGAGAAGGACAGGACGAAGTTTTAGCATGGGGAAGCCTCCATATATAGGCAAGGAAAATTGTTTTCTGGCAATGGGAAACCATGGCTGAAACTATAGGGTGCTGCCCCTGACCGGACGATTACTCGCGAATTACCCTTTTGTAATGCCATGCCGCTATTGCGGGTGCGACGGGCACTGCACGTACCGATATTCGAGAAAATGACGGCACGATTACAAAGGTGTAATGCGCGCCCAGTGTCGCTCACCACTCATATTTTTCTCTGGTGCGACGGCTTGAGATTTGCTGATTTAGCCGTGTGGCGTCTCACTTAGGGACGCACGATTAAACACCTGTTAAGACCATTGGAGATGAATATGCCCCATAAGAAGTTTCAATCTTGCATCGACGCCTGCTATGCATGCGCTACAGAATGTGATCACTGCGCAGTTTCCTGCCTGCATGAACAAGACGCCAGTAGCATGGCGCGCTGTGTAAAACTGGATATGGATTGCGCTGCAATGTGCCGCCTTGCGGCCAGTTATATGGCGAGAGGGAGTGAGTTTGCGCAATCCATCTGTCGCTTGTGTGCAGAGATCTGCGAAGCTTGCGGAGAAGAGTGCGCGAAGCACGAAATGGAACATTGCCAACGCTGCGCGGAGGCGTGTCGCACATGTGCTGAGGAGTGCAGGCGGATGGCCCAGGCGGCTTAACGTCTTGTTTTAAGGAACGTTCGCGCCGCCCAATAAGGCGCGATTAACTGCAGGCCGACGTGACGTCACGTCGGCTTCTTATATTTCGAGCGACGGTGTGCTAACGGGTACGAGCATGACCTTGCTCCACAAGTCTGGTGTCTAGCCCCGTCGAGGCTCCTGATGGAATGTGCAAGGATCGTTCGTTCCTGCTTTATGCGCAGTCACCGAGCATTGCGCCGATGACAAAATACAAACCGCTACAAATTAGCTTGGTTACGACGGCGCGGCGAAGATGACAAAGATGTAATGCACGAGCAATGCCCCTGAAAGGCGGCGGCGGCTACAGTAAGGTGAGCCGCTCGATTGTATGGCGGACGATAAACACATCACCAAAGAGAACCCAAAATGAAATGCGATATGAAGACGATGCTAAAGGCCGGCGCCGGGCTTGCCGTTGGGATTGCGGTTGCCTATGCAATGTTTCCCGCCGCACGCGAACTGCTCGTTGCGGTAAGCCCATTTCTGTTTTTGTTGATCTGTCCGCTGATGATGGTTTTCATGATGAAGGGTATGCAGTCGTGCCATACGGACCATGGAACTAAGAAACATAGGTCGACAGAGATACCGACGGATGAGCCCGCTAAGTCGGGATTCACTCGCCTAGGCCTGGCGGTGAGTAAGCGGCGGGATGCCTAACCAGCTAATGGGTGGCGACCTCAAGAGAGCAGTTTTAGTTCTAATCGCAGTGCTGGGAATGCTCATAGTGTTGGCCGTCGCGTTTGCAGGGGTCATGCTGTACTCATTGTTGCGGTTATGAGATGGGTGTGCCCTCAGCATTTCTGCGCACTTGAGCTCGTATCGCTCCCCTGTGGGCTGCCAGCTCAAATGTCTTTTTATTATGAAAAAGTAATGCTTGCGTCACTCGACTGACCGCAGCACTTCGCTATATCTATGCATTAGCACTACCGTTGTACAGGAAACAATAATGAATACCATTTCACGACGCGGCTTTCTTGCCGCGGGTGCAGCCATGCTGGCCTATTCGCAGCTGCCCAAGTTCGCGGCAGCTCAGGGTGTGGCCCCGCTGTCTCTACAGGCAGCAACCCGCACGCTCGATGTCGACGGTCGCGCGGCGACCGTCTTCGGTCTTGCTGGTCCTAGCGGCCAAGGCTTAGTTCTCGACCCCGGACAGAGGTTCAGGGTTGACCTGACCAACAATCTTGATGTGAGTACGATCATTCACTGGCATGGCCAAATTCCACCCAACGCGCAGGATGGCGTACCAGACTTGCCTTTGCCGATGCTCGCGCCGGGTGAGACCCGCTCCTATGATTTCGAGCCGTTGTCAGGCACATTCTGGATGCACAGTCATGTGCCAATTCAGGAGATGCAACTGCTCGCGGCGCCGTTGATCGTTCGTTCAAAGGAAGATGTCGCGGCCGATCGGCAAGAGGTGGTGCTATTCCTGCATGATTTCTCATTCAAGACACCCCAGGAAGTGATGGCTGAGATCGAGGAAGGCCACGGGGGCGGCCATGGAGATGGTCATGGAGGCGGCCACATGGGTGATATGGCGGGCATGGACCATGGTGCCATGGATGGCATGGCGATGGATCTCAATGACTACGACTGGGATGCCTATCTTGCCAACGACCGCACGCTTTCGGATCCCGAGGTGGTGCAGGTCGAGCGTGGCGGGCGCATCCGTCTGCGGGTGATTAACGCTGCTGCGGCAACGGTTTTCTGGATCGAGACTGGGAAAGCGCAAGCCCGGCTCGTCGCTGTGGATGGACATGCCATCCAGCCCATCCAGGGTACGCGCTTTGGCTTGGCCATGGGCCAGCGGCTTGATCTCGAAATCGACCTGCCGCAGGACGGTGGTGCCTGGCCGATTCTCGCGCTACGGGAAGGGGCGCGAGAGCGTACAGGGCTGATCCTTGCCACTCCGGGCGCTGAAATCCGCCGCATTGACACCCTGGCAGAAACCGACGCACCCGCCTTTGACACTGACTTGTCACAGGAGTCGCGCTTGATCGCCTTGAACGCACTGACGAGTCGGCCCGTAGATCGTAGCCACATCGTAACGCTGGGCGGCACAATGCAGCCTTATGTTTGGACGATCGACGGCGCCGTTTGGGGCCAGCACCGTCCGGTTAGCGCGAAAAGCGGCGAGCGGGTCGTGCTGTCCTTTCATAACGTATCGATGATGGGCCACCCGATGCATCTGCACGGACATGTGTTCCAGGTCGTCGGGCTGAACGGACGCGCGGTCTCGGGCGCCTTCCGGGACACTGTATATGTGCCGTCGATGTCGAAGGTCGATATCGCACTCGACGCGGGCGAAGCCGCGCGCTGGATGCTGCATTGCCACCATATGCCGCATCTTGAGACCGGCATGATGACAGAGTTCGCTGTCAGCGCGTAGGCCAGAGCATGGTTACTCCCAGCGCACACAGGTGCTGGGATGTTTCGAGAGATAACGGTCAGC
Organism: Alcaligenaceae bacterium; assembly: GCA_013416455.1. Taxonomy (GTDB): domain Bacteria; phylum Pseudomonadota; class Gammaproteobacteria; order Burkholderiales; family Burkholderiaceae_B; genus Yanghanlia. The sequence goes on from JACCES010000007.1 coordinate 173,966, forward strand.
TAAGCTAGTCATGAAGCAATGTCACGTAAGAAATTAGTCTTTGGCGCAGCGGCAATCGTTTTATTGGGTTCCGCCGCAGCCCTTTACACGGCGATGAAACAATCGGGGCCTGTGTTTATCGACCCCGACGATCAGACCCTGGTGATGCAGGGCAGAGTGATATACGCAAACAATTGCGCGTCCTGCCATGGCGCTGAGCTGCAAGGTCAACCGGACTGGCGCCAACGGTTGGCGAATGGTCGGTTGCCCGCGCCGCCGCACGATAAGACCGGCCACACGTGGCATCACCCCGATGCAATGCTAATCGACATGGTGAAAAATAGCCTGGTTCCGGGGCGCACAGCGCCACGGGGCTACGAGACCGATATGCCAGCCTATCGCGATATCCTGACTGATGAGGAAATTATCGCGGTGCTGGCGTATATAAAGAGCAGCTGGCCGCCCAAGGTGCTGGAGGCGCAAAAAGAAGTGACTGTGCGAACCCAGGGCTGATGGAGTCCAAGAGGATACTTACGAGAGGTCGGATCCGACCACTTATCAGGAGTGAATTATGAAAATGTTGGTTGTCGCGGCTACTCTGATGGCCGCCTCTTCATTGGCCCATGCCGCCGATACCGCTATTACGGTGTATCAGGATCCATACTGTGGATGCTGTTCCGGGTGGGTGGATCATATGCGGGAGTCTGGTTTTGAGGTTAAAGCGATCAAGACGACTGATATGACGTCGATCAAAGAGAAGCTGGGTGTACCCGCGAAGCTGGGATCCTGCCATACAGGCGTGGTCGAGAGTACGGGGCAAATCATTGAGGGACACGTGCCGGCCAATGCGGTTAACAAGCTCCTGGCAGACGCTTCGGTGAAGGGCGTGGCGGCCCCTGGCATGCCAGTGAATTCCCCCGGGATGGGCAAGTTAAATGGAAAGCTGGTGACGGTCGATTTCGAAGGGAAGCCCTTTTCAAAAGACTAGCCGTAGTACCGAGTCGTGATATTCCTATCAATTCTCGGTACGTGCACATGTGGGTAGCCTTTCCTCGCCCCAACCCGCGCAGGCATGTGACGCGGTTATCACGACATTTTGTGATGAGCCTCTCGGGAGGCGCGGGTAGATTCTTACCTGTTCTTTAAGGTAACTTCAAAGCGTGGCTAGTGACAGCATGATCGAAGATCCCCAACATCTGAGACAGACTCGATTCTTCGGCAGTCGACAACGGCCCAAAGTCGCGTATACGCGCGACACCGTCAGCGATCTGCCGAATGCGGGCCGGGTCGTCACGGGCCAGCAGCTGGGGCAGCGACGCAATTGCGGCCTTTTCGTCAAGCCGCATAATATTGGCTTGGCGGCGCACTGTGTCGCGGAAAGACGCCATGTCAAAGCCACGGTGGCAGTCGGGCTGGTGTAGTTCGAGCAGTAAGTTCGCGCGCCGTTCATCAATAGAACTACAAAAGCGGTGAATATAAATCAGGGCTCGGATTCCTGCCTCGAGCGCGCCTCCTTCGGCAATCTCGGTACGGAGCTCTGTAATCTTCTGCTGGATCAAGGCATCATGATCAGGTGCAGTGCAAGGCCCCGTGTAGGCTGGCTCGTCGCTGCCTGTCTGTCCAGTGATAGTGCGCATCCAGGGCGAGTCGTAGATCCATTCAAAAGCTCGTTCATAAGCCGAGTCGCGCGCATCTCGCCACTGGTCGAGGGCCTGCGTAATGGCTTGCGAGCCAATTTCCTGCATCTGCAGAAAAGGATTGTCGTCGTCAATCGCTACACGCTGCTTGCGAACTTTAGTTGCAGTATCGGCGATGTGTGATGACAACGGGTTTTGATCGGACCACCATTCGTAAGAGAGCCTCAACGGATGCATGGCCTGTAACCACTGCGCCGCCTGCGGTGTGAACGTATGACGTACCCATGGCTGCAGAAACTGGCGGTACAGTCCTAAATTAATCTTCGAGAGCTGCGCCACAGCCTTGAAGCGACGGTCGCTCTCTGGATCCGGCTGGACAATGTCGCGCACGCGGGCCACGTCGGCAGGCTCGATCGAAAGCTCAAAATTATCGAGCGGGACCGCGCCATTTTTTTGCGCTGGCTCTGCAATCGTTGCGCGATATATGCCCGCGGGTAACACGTCGATCAGGTCAATATTGGTGGTAAATTTATGATGTTCTTTGCGGCTGACTGCTCCAGACACAAAGATGCCCAGATGGCCGACGCTATCGTGAGTGGCATAGATAATGGTTTGGTCGTGCGTTAGTACGTCTTCATCGTCGCCGTATAAGTCAGTAATCCAACCTAAGGCCTGTGGCGGCGGTGTAATGTTGTCGCCGTACGAGCAGAAGACTACGATCGGCGAGCGAATGTTGCGTAGATCGATGCGTGAGCCATCCGAGGTGCGCAGTTCGGCGATCGAGAGACGATTGCCAATGAATAAATTATCAACGATGTATTGCATCTCCACATCGTTGAGGTAGACGTACCCGCCCCAGTATTTTTCGAAATCCAGGTAACGGGGGGCCTCTGTGTCGATGTTTGCATACAGATGGTGTTGCTTGTTCCAGAGCGTATTGGCTGGGTTCAGGTTTTCGAAGTTTTGCACCAACCACGCGCCGTCGAAGCGGCCGGCACCCATGTCGCTCGTCATTGCAGTTAACCAGCTGCCACCAAGCAGCCCGGCGGTGTAGCGCATGGGATCGCGACCGCGCCATCCGGCCCAATAAGAAAGCGGTGCACCGGCGACAATAATCGGGCCAAACAGTTCCGGTCGCATGGCTGCAGTCATCAGAATTTGCCAGCCGGCCTGGCAGTTGCCAATGACGGCTGGCTTACCTTCAGGGCACGGATGCAGTTCAATCACTTTTTCAAGGAAAGCTGCTTCCGCGAGCATCACGTCTTCGATCGTTTGCCCCTCTATGGGGTCGGGCAGAAAGCCAATGAAATAGCAGGGGTGGCCAGCATCGATAACCACACCGATCTCGCTGTCGACTTTGAAGCCGCCAATGCCTGGGCCGTGGCCAGCGCGAGGATCGATCACCACGAAAGGTCGTTTCATTTGATCCGCAGGCTTGTCGTGCGGCGGCACTATCCGTACCAGCCAATAGTTCACTGGTCGAGGCAAGTCTTTACCGGACATCACCACTTCGGAAGGGAAATTTAGAACATTCGGGACACGCTCGGCGAGGTGCGTTTGATACTGATTGCCGCGCAGGCGCATGACGTCTGCATAGAGGATACTGCGTTGCCAGGCGTCAACCGCATACTCCGCCAAGTGTGGCAGTTCGGGTGTATCGGCTTCTGGGCCCGCCTCGTAGCGGCCTTTCCCCTGTGAACTGTTCGGTGTTTCCGCCTTCATGTTGGTTCCCTCCCGTGCGCCGGCGTCGTTGTCATCAGAACGCCAAGGTTATGGGGTTGTAGTGGCCGCCGCCGGCATTCTGTCCATCATCATTTGCATCATGCCTTGCATCATGTCCATCCGTTTCAGCATCATCTCGTGATGTGCACCTGGCGGCGCTGCGGATGGATCTTTTCCGGTTTGAGAGTGCATGCTTCCCATCATTCCCATACCCTGCATTCCTGCGGACGCCATGCCCATTAGCTTCATGCCTTCTTGCATCAAATCGTGGTGCTCGGACATGAGTGCGCGACGTTCGTCTGGCGTGGCTTTTTGAAGATTCTCATGAAAGGTGTTCATGGCCTTCATATGGGTATCCATCTTTTGCTTCAGAAGCGCCGGGTCTGCCGCTAATGATTTATCCGAAATTGACGTTTCGTTGTTGCCGGTCCCTCCGGGGTGGTGTGCGTTATGCTCGTCTGTCGTCTGAGCGAACGACAGGGCGCTAGCCGAACTCAGAATAATGGTGGAGGCGATTAAACGGATCTTTCTCATGGTGATGCTCCTTACTTGCAAGTGACCACGATCATGGTCATTGCTTTCACTATACTGAGCGGGGGCTGTCGAAATGATGTCGCGGACATTACAAAACAGTAATGTCCGCGGGATTCAAGCGTCGGTCAGATCAGGAGCAGCTGCGCCGGCTTGGCTACACTGAATTGCGCAGTCTCAGTGCGTTGAATACTACGGATGCCGAGCTTAAGCTCATGGCCAGCGCGGCGAACATGGGCGAGAGCAAGAGCCCCATAAAGGGGTACAAGACGCCGGCCGCCAACGGCACGCCCAGCGCGTTGTAAATGAAAGCGAAGCCAAGGTTCTGCTTCATATTGGCTACCGTCTTCCTGGATAAATGTTGTGCGGTGGATATGCTGCGCAAGTCCCCCTTAACCAGCGTCACCTGTGCGCTGTTCATGGCCACGTCGGTGCCGGTTCCCATGGCAATGCCGACATCTGCTTTGGCCAATGCCGGCGCGTCATTGATGCCGTCACCGGCCATCGCAACGACCCGGCCTTCAGCTTGCAATCTGCTCACTAAATCGAGCTTATCGGCGGGCTTCACTTCGCCATACACTTCGTCAATGTTCAGGATTTCGGCAACAGCTTTGGCTGTCGTTAAGCCGTCACCGGTCGCCATGATGACGCGGATTCCCGCCTCTTTGAGCGCTTGCATGGCTTCCGGTGTGCTCGCCTTTATAGGGTCGGAAACGGCTAATAGTCCGGCCACTTGACCGTCGACAGCCAGATACATCACGCTGGCGCCCCTGGCCCGGAACGATTCGGCCGTTTCGGTCAAGGTTGTGACCTCCACACCGTCTTGTTGCATTAGGGCTGTATTACCCAGTGCCAGCCGCTTCCCGTCAACTTCGCCGCGGACGCCTATACCGCTGCCCGATTCAAAGTTATTCACTGGGCTCAGGCTCAGACCTTGTTCCCGAGCCGCGTCGACGATGGCGTCAGCCAGGGGATGCTCGCTGCCTTGATCGAGGCTGGCAGCAAGGCGCAAGACTTCGTCCACTTCCATTACACCGGCCGAAACGGCTTTATCGAACGCCGGGCGACCCTCCGTCAATGTGCCGGTTTTGTCGACGATAAGGGTATCTACCTTCCGCAAGTTTTCGATTGCGGCCGCATCGCGGAACAAAATACCTTGCGTGGCGCCCCGGCCGGTTGCGACCATCACTGACATGGGCGTGGCAAGCCCGAGCGCACAGGGGCATGCAATGATCAATACCGCTACGGCATTGATCAAGCCGTAGACCCAACTCGGCTGAGGCCCGAAGATGCCCCATACGAATACAGTGATGATGGCGATCGCAACGACCGCCATGACGAAGTAGCCTGCTACAAGGTCGGCCATTCTCTGCATTGGTGCGCGTGAGCGCTGCGCCTGTGCGACAAGCTGAACGATTTGCGAAAGCACGGTTGCAGAGCCGACTTTTTCGGCGCGTATCACCAAAGCGCCCGATGTGTTCATGGTTGCGCCAATAACCTTGTCGCCCGCCCGTTTACTGACGGGTAAAGGTTCGCCAGTTAGCATCGACTCGTCCAGGGAACTGGAACCGTCTTCCACCACGCCGTCTACCGGGACTTTTTCTCCAGGGCGCACGCGCAGACGGTCGCCTTCATGAACATGGGTCAGAGGCACGTCTTCTTCGGTTCCGTCGGCGTTGATTCGGCGGGCCGTTTTAGGCGCTAAACTGAGTAAAGACTTGATCGCGGCCGAGGTCTGTGAGCGCGCGCGAAGCTCTAGAACTTGCCCGAGCAGTGTGAGGGAAATGATGACGACGGCGGCTTCAAAGTAGACGTCAACGCGTCCCATCGACATAAAGGTCTCCGGGAAAATTCCGGGGGCCACGGTCGCCAGCGTGCTATATACAAATGCCGCTCCTGTGCCTAGACCGATCAAGGTCCACATATTGGGGCTGCGGTTGACGACCGATTGCCATCCTCTGACGAAGAAGGGCAGGCCCGCCCACAGGACTACGGGAACGGACAGTACGAGCTCGACCCAAGTCTGTGTGGTTATGTCGAACCAACCGAGTTGCGGGCCGAACATTGCAAGGATTGTGACGACGACTGTGAAGGGCAGTGTCCACCAGAAGCGCCGCGAGAAATCTACCAGTTCGGGGTTATCGTCATCCAGGGTCGGCATCAAAGGTTCGAGCGCCATGCCGCACTTTGGACAGCTTCCCGGGTGATCCTGTTGAATCTCGGGATGCATTGGGCACGTGTATATCGTGCCCGGGGCGTCTTCGGTAAGGGCTGATTCGCTGTCGCTCTTTGAGCCCAGGTATTTATCGGGCCCGGCACTGAACTTTTGAAGACAGTTTTCGCTGCAGAAATAAAACGTTCTGTCGGCGTGCTGCCATTGATGCTCAGTGTTTTTGGTGACATGCATCCCACATACTGGGTCGGTGAGTGCAGCCTCGGCGCCTGGATGATTCCGTTGATCATTCTTATGATGACCATCACGCTGTTTCTGTGTCATGGCTCTGTTCGTCAATCCTTTAGAGAACGTCAGTTAGGGCGCGCCACAGCAAGTAAACGACCGTAGCGTCGGCGCCCGACTGTTGTCAATCATGCCACGTCTACGTGCCAATTTACATTTCGCGCGCATTACATTTTTGTCATCTAAATCGGTACAGAGTCAGACCTCACGGGGCGATCTACTTGGCGTTCGGCGATTGGTGGGGAAAAAAAGATCCAGCAGTTCGGATCGCCTGCGGGCGATAAAGGCGCTCGCCGCGCGGCTGGTATCCACAATCCTTCTATGTGGCAAGGGCAGCCATTGCCCTGAGTGCGCCGCCTAAAACGCCGACAGTATCACTCCACTCCTTCATCCAAGGGGTTCGCTTCGCCGGGTACTCACCCGGTCCCTCCGGTTCTCTTCGTTCTCCTTCAGGCTGCGGCTTGCGTGCCAGCCCGTTTCCTATCGTCCTTCCTTGATCCAGCGCGGCAAGGCGACGAACTCACGGCAACGGTGGCACTCCGGGCCAGACGTAGGACTGCGGTCACCGCAAAACCTACAAAAGGCTCGGAATCTTCGGCCCCGGTAGCCGGTTAACCCCGAAAGGAGAAAACAACCATGGAACACCAAACCGCCGCGCTGAGCTACGACAACATGAACGCTACCCCTGCGCTCTACGTGCGGGGCCCTAGCGGTCGCTATAAGCTGGCCAGCGATGACATGATTCTTGCAGCGGGCCGCATGGCTGCAGAAAGTCTGTTGCCGCAGTCACAGCCAGTGGACAACCCTCAGAAAGTACGCAAATTTTTCCAGTCTAAGCTGGCCGGCTTGGGGCATGAGTGCGCGGCTTTCCTGTATCTGGATAGCAAGTTCAAGCCTATCCGCTACATGGAGCAAGGCCTGGGTACGATCAATCAGGCGAGCGTGTATCCGCGTGAGATCGTGAAAACGGCATTGAGGCTGAATGCTGCCGCTTTGATCATGGCGCATAACCATCCGTCCGGTTCGTCCGAGCCGAGCATGGCCGACCTCAATCTGACCCAGCATCTCAGGAAAGCGCTGGCCTTGATTGAGGTGCGGTTTCTTGACCATGTCATCGTGACCGCGTCAGAAACGATCTCGCTCGCCGAACGTGGGGAGATGTGAGAGCCAGAAAATCGGGCAGGGCGTTCCGCCCTGCCTTTTATAGGCACGAATGCAATTGACCAGGAAGGTCCACGGTTGGCCAACACCGTCGGCAAATTTGCTTTGTAGTATCCCCCTAGGGGGATAAAATTGCCGCATGAAAGCAGAGGGCAAGCACTCTACTCATCCCGATATCGTGAAGCGTCTGAAACGTGCCGATGGGCATCTTCGGCACGTCATCGGGATGATCGAAGGTGGCGACTCGTGTCTCGACATCGCCCGTCAGCTCGCGGCGGTAGAAAGCGCTGTCACGGCGGCAAAGCGCGTTCTCATTCACGATCATATCGATCACTGCATTGCCCATGACAACGACTCCGTGCTGGCCGAAATGAAGGCGCTGACCAAACTGCTTTGAGGCCATCCGATGCTCTCTGTCCTGAAGAACAGCACGTACCGCCACCTGTTCGCGGCTCAAGTGATCGCCCTTATTGGCACCGGACTGATGACGGTGGCGTTGGGCCTGCTTGCCTACGACCTTGCCGGTGCAGATGCTGGCGTGGTTCTCGGCACTGCGCTCGCCATCAAGATGCTCGCCTATGTTGGAGTTGCTCCGGTGGCGCAAGCGTTCGCAGATCGGCTGCCGCGGCGATCTTTGCTTGTTGCTCTAGATCTGATACGAGCGGCTATTGCGCTGAGCCTGCCCTTTGTCAGCGAAATCTGGCAAATTTATGTGTTGATCTTCGTTTTGCAGGCGGCATCGGCAGGCTTCACGCCGACCTTTCAAGCCACCATCCCGGACATCCTCCCCGATGAAGACGAATACACGAAGGCACTGTCTCTTTCGCGGCTGGCCTACGATCTAGAAAGCTTGGTGTCCCCTATGCTGGCCGCCGCGCTGCTCACGGTCATCAGTTTTCACAACCTGTTTGCCGGAACGGTTCTCGGCTTCCTTATTTCCGCGGCGCTCGTGGTAAGCGTGAGGCTGCCCTCAACCGTTCCAGGCCCGCGTCGTGGTATCTGGGAGCGCATCACGCGCGGTACGCGGATTTATCTTGCCACGCCCCGCCTTCGGGGCCTGTTAGCGACCAGCCTCACAGTGGCAGCTGCTGGGTCAATGGTGATTGTGAATACGGTGGTCATCGTGAAGGCTCGCTTCGGTCTGGGTGAATCCGAGGTCGCGTGGGCGCTGGCTTCTTTCGGAGGCGGCTCGATGATTGCTGCCTTCGCACTGCCTCGTTTGCTTGGCAAGCTTGCCGACCGACCCGTGATGATTGCGGGCGCGGCGATGCTGGTGCTGGGAACTGCAGCCGGTGCGATGATTTCCAGCTATGTTGGTCTACTGGTGATCTGGGTCGTTGTCGGCTTTGGCTACAGCATGGCGCAAACACCTTCCGGTCGATTGTTGCGTCGCTCAGCACATCCCGAGGATCGCCCTGCGGTCTTTGCCGCGCAGTTCGCGCTATCTCATCTATGTTGGCTCATTGCCTATCCTTTGGTCGGCCGTTTTGGCGCTGCCTTTGGACTGCAGTCAACCTTCGTCATCATGTCGCTCATCGGTCTCGCCGGAGTGGGGCTGGCATTGCGGCTCTGGCCCGCTAGTGATTCTTCTGACATCCCTCACGATCACCCGGATCTGCCACCAGATCATCCTCATTTGCGCGAATACACAAACCAAGGTGTGCATCGCCACCCCCAAATCGTTGACGATCTGCACCGGGACTGGACGCGCGTTTAAGTGCGGTCCGCCGCTCATACCCCTGACACAGAAAGACAAGCCACAGCAGCGCCGAATCTAACCGCGCCTTAGTTTCCTGACTGGGCGGGTGGGCCCTATTTCAACGATAGTCCACACGCGTGTCCCTCCGCCTGTCGGCTGCGGGCCGGGCTGTCGTGCTTCGCAACAAGCCGCCTGCGGCGTCTTGCCCCTTCGGGCTTCCATCCCTCACGTCTTCGCGCCTGCCGGCGCTGCGCGCTTCGCTTGCTCTGGGCCGGTGGCCCAGGTGAGAGCCGCGCCGTGCGCGGCTGGGGCGCTCGCCGCGCGGCTGCCGTTCGGGGTCATCGCTCGGGCGGGCCGCTGTTCCGTCTTCCGTGAGTTCCGTCGCCAAAACCGCCGACGGTATCACTGCGCTTCTCCCTACAAGGGGTTCGCTTCGCCGGGTACTCACCCGATCCCTCCGCTTCGCTTCGGGCTGCGGCTTCCGTTCCCGCCTCTTTCCGGTCGGCGCTACATGATCCAGATCGGCACGGCGACGGAACTCACGGAAGACGGCGGCAAGACCGGAGAGCCTGCATAAACCCCACACGGCGGATTTACGTTTCGGCTCAAGAATCTTCGGATCCGGTCAGCTGAAAACCCAAAACCTCATTTGGAGATCAGATCATGAACACCTATGAAGCGAAGCAGGCAGCACGGAAAGCAGGGTATCAGGCTAAGGCCGCACAGGCCGAACGACAGGCAGACGCGGCACACGCCCAGGCGCACGATATGGCACAGGCCATTCCCTTTGGTCAGCCGATTCTAGTGGGCCATCACTCCGAACGTAGCGACCGTCGGTATCGGGAACGCATTCATCAGGGCTATGAAAAGTCCTTCGATCTGCAGAAGAAGGCCGAACACTATGCAGACAAGGCCGCAGCGGTAGGGAAAGGCGGTATTTCCAGCGATGACCCCGACGCCATCGAAAAGCTGAAGGCCAAACTGGCATCGTTGCAGGCATGGCAGGACACCATGAAGAAACTGAATGGCATTCTTCGCCGCCATGCCAAGGTAGACCCGGAAACCCGCATCAGCGCTCTGGTAGCGACTGGCCTGGTGGACGACTCCCGCGCCCGCGAACTCATCAAACCCGACTTTATGGGCCGCATCGGTTTCGCACCATATCAGCTGCAGAACAACAACGCCAACATTCGCCGCATTGCCCAGCGTATTAAAGACCTGGAGAAAGTGGCCGACCGGCCCGAGTTTGAGCGCAGCGGCCCCGGCTACACCTACCGCGAGGATCCGCAGGAAAACCGTGCCATGTTCCTGTTTGACGGCAAACCCGCCAAGGAAACCCGCGACTTGCTCAAGCGCCACGGCTTCCGCTGGAGTCCCACACGAAGCGCCTGGGTGCGACAACTGACCGCCAATGCCCAATGGTCGGCAATGGATTTCATGCGCGCCTTGGAACTCGCCCAGCGACAGCAATAAACCTTTCCCGCCTGGGCGAAAGGTCGCCCAGGTTTTTACCCTGACTGACACAAAGGAGAAGTCATCATGGCATCATTGAACCGCGCCACTCTGATCGGCAACCTTGGCAAAGACCCCGAAGTCCGCTACACCGCAGAAGGTGCAGCCGTGTGCTCAGTGTCGATTGCCACGACCAACCAATGGAAGGACAAGGCCACAGGCGAGCGCCGCGAGGAAACCGAATGGCACCGCGTCGTTTTCTATGGCCGACTGGCTGAAATTGCAGGCGAGTATCTGCGCAAAGGCCGCACGGTATTCGTGGAAGGCCGCCTGAACACCCGTAAATGGCAGGACGCCGACACCGGGGCAGACCGCTACACCACGGAAATCATCGCAGACCAAATGCAGATGTTGGGCGGCAGGGAAACGTCACAGACTGACAACGCCCAGCCTGCACCGGCAGCCCGCCCGAAAGGCCGCAACAGCAAGGCGAAGGCCGCCGCCGCAGCACCTGAGGAAGTCGAACCATCAGAAATTCCGTTCTGATCGACAGCCCACTACAGGCCGGGTAAAACCGGCCTGGCAAAAAACAATGACTGGCCCGGCTTTGCCGGGCCTTGTCGGGTGTGGTCCCGTCATGTCCGCGCTGACCCGCGCAAATCATTAAATCAGGCTGGACTGTCGCGGCGGTTCCAGCGGGATGGCATCAAACGCTGCAGCGGGCGGCAGTGTAAACAGGGCTTGCGCGTCATCCTGGCTGCCGTTCAGCCATTGATCGACATCGGCCAGTTCAATCGGAATGACCGAGCGCTTATCCTGTGCGCTGGCGGGCTTGGCGGGATCCGGCTTATGCATTCTGTTCATAAGGGTGTGAGTGTCCGCATTCAGCGTGAGCATGGTGTAGTTTTCCACTACTTCGCCGGTTTCCTGGCTGACCCAGGTATTCCACAAACCGGCCAGCCCCCAGGGCGCACCATCGGCGCGCCGGAACCGCCACCATACATTGCTGCCACTTTCCCAGCAGGGTTCATCGAATGATTCCGCCGGAATGATGCAGCGCTGTCCCCGCGCCCACGCTTGCCGGAAGGTCGGTTTCCGGGCCAGTTCCTCCGCGCGTGCGTTGTTGGTGGAATAGGGCAGCTTGGCAGCCTTGGCGAAAGGGGGAATCAGCGCCCACTGACCCACAGCGAGTTCCCGCCCCTGGTTGCCCGCACGAATAAACGGCCCCATGCCCCGGGGATGCACCTGTGGCCCCCAGAGCCTTGGTGGGTTCTGGCGTCCCACATGCCAGTAGCGTTCAACAGCCGCCTGGTCGGGTGTTACGTAGCGATTGCACATAGAGAAATTCTCGCGTGTTTGCTGCGGGTGTGCAATGTCGGGCTTGCTGTTCTCTGAGGGTGGTCTGCTGTTGGGGGAGCATGTCAGAGCAGCTGGCGCTGCTGGTGCCGTGCAGTTCCCAGGCTGCGCCTGGGACCCTGTCCGGTGACGATGCCAGCCCGGTTCCCGGCCTGGCTGGGACTTTCCGTCCCCAAATTCGCCTTCGCTCATTTGTGGCCTTAAAAGTCCCACACATGACGCACCCCTCGCGGGGTGGGGAAAGATTTGTGTTTTCAAATGCTTAGCGGGAAACCGGTGTGACCTGCGATGCAGGACAAACAGGGCTACAAAATTGCCTAAGCCATTGATCGGAAGGCAGAAGGGAAGGCCACGGGTGTGGCCTTCCAGGGTGTAGACGAATGGATAAATACTTCCAGCAGCACCGCGTCTACATTTCGACGGCTGGCTTTATACACTTTCATGACATGACGGTGGCTGTGCGGGTCCAGCATGGCTGCAAACGGACAGCAAGCTGACTACCCATTTTCTGCAATCTGCCTGCACAGTTGCGTCAATCCACCTCAAGTTCAGATTCGACAGGGAGCGTCAGTGCCGACAGTTCGTTTTCTTCCCGGCTAAAGGCCTTTGTGGCTGCTGGCTGCAGGTCATGAGCAAGCCCCTTGTAAGTCTGCCTGTCCACTCTCTCCGGCAGCTTTTCCGCATCGTCGGTGAATACCGTCACCTCATGTCGTTCCCGCGAGATGCTGACATAGTAGGTGTCTTGAGCGGTGGTGCGGCTGAAGCTTTCGGCGTTGTAAAGCACCCGGTCGCAGGTCAGCCCCTGTGCGCTGTGCGCGGTGGTGGCATAGGCGTAGTCCATGTTTAAGGGATGGTCTGTAGGTAGCTGAACATGGCGGCCCTGGGTTTCCAGTGTGACGCTGATCGCGTCGATGGCTACGACTTTCGCCTGCTGCCCGTTGACCAGGTCATGCCTGGCATCGTTGCGCGTGATGCGGACACGGTCGCCCACCGAAAGTTCTGCTGTGTTCAGTTGATAGACCGACAGCTTACTCATGGTCTTGGGGATGATTTCTATGGGCTGCGCGTTGGTTTGACCTGCCTGAACAGGCGTGACGTTGATACGGTCATGGCTGTTGCTGCCGGTCACACGGTAGAGTTCGCCGCGTTTCAGGCCGCACTTGTAGTCACGTTCTGGAATCACGATGTCGCCCACGTTGTAATAACGCGCCACACTGCGTTCTGCGCGTGTGGTGTCATGCCGTGCCAGCATTTGGCACGGGCGGCCTTTGCCTTCCAGGCCGAGCAGAGCGTGGATGCGTTGATTGATCTCATTTTTTGATGCGTTGGTGCCGGTCACGACAATGGTGTTGGCTTGTTCGGTGGTACTCAGCCCTGTGTAGGTCTTGGCAATGGCTTCATAGCGGGCCGAGCTGTCGCGGGTCTTCCTGCCATGCTCGTCCGTGATGAACTGGTCTGGAATCACACGGATGGTATTCAGCAGCGGCAGGGACTGGCTGGCCCGGCCTGTGGCGGCGAGTTCTACCGCCTTGCGCAGCCGTGCCGTGCGTTGGCGCTGGATGTCTCCCATCAATACGGTCTTCATTCCATGTTCCTGTAGCATGGCGAAGGCGCGACCCGCCTCGATGGCTTTGGTCTGGGCTGTGTCGCCCAACAGTACGACCTTGGCACCTGTTGGCTGGATGAGGGCCAGCAGCTTGTCCATCTGCCGCACCGGCACCACTCCGGCTTCGTCAATGACCACGACGGATGTCGGCCCCAGGGAGTCCAGGAAAGGGCGTTTGTCGGCTGCGGCAAGAATAGAGGCAATGGTATTGGCCGGAATGCCTTCGTCGCGTAGGTTGCGCACCATGTTTCCGTAGGGCGCGAGCGCTGTCATGCTGTGACCTTGTTCACGCAGAATGGTTTGGGCGTTTTGCAGGGCGAAGGACTTCCCGGTGCCGGCTAAACCTTGGATGCCAGCTACTTGATCGCTGCCGGTGGTAACCAGCATGACCGCTTCGCGCTGGCCGGGTGTCAGAAGAGCGTCCAGGGCATTTTCAGCGTTGGCGGCATTGATCGTGGAATGCCAGGCCCCCCGGCCAGCCTGTTCAACTGCCAATATCCTGGATTCCGCTTCATGGGCATTGCGGGTGGCGTAGCGGGGGCTTTCCATCAACAGGCGGCCCTGGGCAATGGCGTCATCAACCAGCTGCAGGGCAGCGTCCTGGTTCAATCCAGCGAGCCGCGTGACTTCTGCCGCCCATCCTTCGCGGGTCATGGGCTGTGCTTCCTTGTCCTGAGTGCTGCTGTAGTGCGGCGCTTCCTGGATCAGCGCACCGGATGCGACACGGCCCTGGATGGCTGCCTGGATAGCAGTGATGTCGGTATGCCCACCGGCATGGCGGATGGCGCTTTGTAATAGATCGGCCAGGGGCATGACGGATTCCCGTTCAGCCAGATGTTGGATGGCCCAATCCAGCGAAGCCTGTGCGACAAGATCGGCTGATGCTTCCTGTGCTTCGGGCGCCTGTCGTTCAACGTCGTGGCGGGCCTGGTCAAACTGCATTCCGATGGCTGCTGCGGCTTCCCGCCACTGCTGATGCAGTTCCGCGCGGCTGAAAGCCTGGGTTTTCTCCTGCCGGTGGGCCAGATTGATGCCTTGGCGCAGCGCATGAGGGGCGTTGTCACGCGTTGTGCCGCGCGCAGTCAGTTCAGCTGTAATGCCGGCGCTGCGCTTACTGAAGAACTCGATCTGTTCACGGGTGATTTGAGCCAGCTCGATATGGTTCTTCTCATGACGAACGGCATACCCCAGAGCGCGGACGTTACGTTCCAGCTCGGCCTGATAGATAGCGTCTGTCACCCGCAGCAGCTTGAAAATCGCCTCGTTCGAGAGCGATACCCAACTGCCGTCAGCCCGCTGGGTCAGGTTCATCAGCAGGGCGTGGACGTGCAGGTGAGGGTCAGGGGCCGCATCCTCTGTAGGGCGCGCAGTCTCATGGCGGAACTTGGCAATGATGAGGTTCCCGGTCTGTTCCACCCGCGACTTGCCGTTCTCCTTGCGCCGGCCCATGGTCAGGTGTTGTTCGACATAGTTCAGGGCGGCAGCCACCGCCTGATCGTTGGCGTGAATCAGGCGCTCATCGCCACCGATCAGCGCCTGCAGTGTGATGCTCTTGGGCGCACCAAAGGTCAGATCGAGTGCCGCGCGGGCCTTGGCATCCTTGCGGATCGACCGGCCAGCCGTCACGTTCCGGCCAAAATCGCCCTGCAGCATGGCTTTGAAGCGGGCAGGGTCAATCTCACCAACCGCGCCCAGGCGCCGGGCGCCTTCGCCTTGCCAGGTCGCGGCGCCACCGTCGCGGTTGTAGTAATCGTCGGCCTGGTCAGCGTAGTAGTGGGTGGCAAGGGAGGCGCGGGCGCGGTAGATCTGGCTGTGGGAGATCATGGGGAACTCCAAGACACTTAGTTAAGATAGATAACGAAAGAAAAGAGCTGTTTATTCTTACGTTTTGATACGATGCTAGTTATCACTACCATGCACATCGCATAGACAAGACGGCAGTTCGTTCAAGTAGGGGGGAAGCGTGCCTAGTTACTTTTCAGAAAAAAAACTAGCTAGTGTTGTACGGGTTGGGGACTCCCGTAGATTCAAAGTGGATTTGAAGAGCAATCGTTCAGCAGTATTTGATCAGGTGCTAAAAGAGGTCAATATTGAACCTGCGACGTTCGAGGAACCTTTTCGAACGATAATAAATAAACGTCCCTGCTTGTCCTTGAAAAGCTACTCTAATAATCTCGTTTTGAGAGTCATTGCTAAATATCTTGGCCGCAAGTTCAGAGCTCATCCTCGAACTCGAGATTCTTTAGTGAAAGAAATTATAGAGACGCTGAGTGACGCGACTCCTATATATATTATTCGTCGAGATATTAAGTCATTTTATGAATCGCTATCAGTTGATGAGGTGAGGAATAGCTTGTCCTATAGCGCGGAGATTCCGGCAAGAGCAAGATCATACTTAGATGTCTATTTTAGGTTTTTGTGTACTCCAAGGCGGGGGTTGCCGAGAGGCATAGGAGTGAGCGCGGTGATTGCTGAAATTGCGATGCAGCGAACGGATCAGCGAATCAAAGAGATTCCTGGTGTTTATAAGTATTTTAGATATTCAGATGATATATTGATATTCTCATATAGAAAGGCGGAGGATGTTGTTCCTAAGTTGAAGGAAATAATAAATGAGGTGGGGTTGAGATTCAATAAAAAAAAGTCCGATGATATTTCGTTGGATTTGCCGCACAAAGCCACTGATGTCATAAAGAATTTTGAATATCTTGGATATAAATTTAGTGTTCCTGCTGGTTGTGGGGCAAAATCACCTAGAATGGTGACGGTTGGTATTTCTGATAGGAAGATAAATAAAATAAAAAGCAGATTGATCTGCTCTTTTAAGTACTTTACTAGGCACGGTAACTATGCCCTTCTTGAGGATCGCGTTAGGTTTCTTGCTAGTAATTACTATGCGAGACGGGCAGGTGCGACTTCAGTAAAAACATCAATTTATGTTAGATCTGGAATCTACTATAACTACCGATTCTGTGGGCGCTATAAGGGATCTGATAAGTCTCCTCATTTATGTTCAGAACTTAAGGCGCTAGATGCCTTTTACCACTTTCTCATTAGAGGAAAAACAAGCAAGTTTCGAGAACACCTCGAACAACCAAGCTTTGCAGCTGTTTCGCACAGGTTAAAGGATATTTCCTTTCTAAAAGGGTATGAGCATCGTATGACTGTTCGGTTTAGTCCGGAACGCATACGAGAAATAAAAGAGGCATGGCGAAATGGTTGAAAATAAGAGCGATTCTTGGGTTTTTAGGGCGCTGGTTACAGAAACTTTACCTTATGAAGTTCCTGTTATTTTTTCTAACGATAAGTTCTATAGGTTATCCAGCAAAATAATAGACGATCCTGATTTGGCTGGAGCGATTGGGAAACTGCATCGCAAGTTAGGACGATACACGATTCCCTATCAATATCGCATAAAAAAGGATAGCGCGAGAACGACAGAATTAAGTATTGCTCACCCGTTATGGCAGCAAGAAGTTTGCCGGTTCTACGCTCAGCACGAAGGTTCACTATTATCTTACTGTGGAAAAAGTAAGTTTTCGCTACGTCATCCGATAGCGCTTGCCGCACTGTATGTTGAAGGAAAAAATCTTCGTGAGAAAATGACGTCTAAGACGGGAGTTGTGGAGTCGATATCATCAGATACAGAACTAAATCCCGCACACTTTGTGTCTTATTTTACATACGGGAGGTTTAATCTTCTTGGGAGATTTTATAGTTCAAAGGAGTTTTTAAGGCTGGAGAAGAGATTTAGATTTGTGAGAACCCTGGATATATCGAAATGTTTTTATCATATTTACACTCATTCAATAGCTTGGCAAGTAAAGGATAAGGATTTTGCCAAGAATAATACTGAGGCGTATTCTTTTGAGAATTCTTTTGATAAATTGATGCAGATGGCGAACTATAACGAAACCAATGGGATTGTTGTGGGTCCAGAAATTTCTAGGATATTCGCAGAGATAATTCTTCAGGGTGTTGATTTGAATATACAACGGCAGCTCGAAAGACAGGGGCTGGTTGAAGGGAGAGATTATTCAATAAGAAGATATGTGGATGACTTTTCTATATTTGCGAATAGTGAAGAAGTCTTGGGTGAGATTCAGAGCGTCGTGGTAGCGAGATTGGCGGACGTAAAGCTGTATCTGAATGATAAAAAGATTGGCACTTACGAACGTCCGTTCATTACGCCCTTAACTTTAGCCAGATCAGAGCTCGGTGAATGTTTGCAAGAGTTGGAAGGCGTTCTGGCAAAGGATGGTTCATTTGAAAAAAATGAATTGAGAAGGCTAAAAGTGTTGCTTGGTTCTATTCGATCAATCGTTGCGCGTCATAACATTGAGTTGGGAAGTGTAAGTGGATGGGTTATGTCCTCCCTGAGGCGTTTATTGGATAGAGGTCATTACAGTTATTTGTATGATGGTGCTCTTTCTAATGCGGATAAATGGTTGCGATTCGTTCAGGCATTGTTGGAAGTGGTCTTTCATGTTTGTTCTCTCGACCTGCGGGTGCGGACTACGTATAATATGTGTCAGATTATTTATTCTGCTCAGAAGGTTAAAGGGAGGATACCAGGTGGGCATTTTGAGCAGCTTCAACATATTATAGAAAATGAGTTGGTGTCTTTGGTTTCTCAATATGATTTTGATGGGGTCGTAGGTGATCCGGTAGAGATTTTGAATGTGATTATCGCTGGTGCTCATTTTATAGGTGCGGACTTTGTGAGTAACTCAGTGGTTTCTAAAGCGTTATTGAAATTGTCGGAAAAACCTCTTACTTATTTTGTATATATTTCTCTCAATTTTTGCTACCTGACTGACGTTGATCGTTTTTGTGCGCAGATTGATAATCTGAATGAGCGTGTTAGGTTTATGTTGAGCGACGCGGCAGATGTTTTTAAATATTCTGAGCGGTATCTAATTTTATGTGATTATTTAAGTTCGCCTGCGGTCAGTAATAAAGATAAACGGGCGGTTTTTGATATGCTGTTCGGTGGAACAATCAGTAAGAGTACGATGGATTCTTTGGGGAGGTATGTGGGCTTTGTTGACTGGGATGGTTTTCAAGTAAATCACACACTTCGTCGAAAGGAGTTGCGCCCTGTCTATGCTGTGTCATAATAGCGGCGGAGTGATGATTGTCATTAGAAGGTCATCGTAGGTATGTATCTATGATTTACGGCTATCAGTGGGATTATGATGGACGGGTTCGAGAGAACACACACATGTCTTATGCTTTCATCGCTCCCTTGACTGCCATGTGTTCTAGGGAAACGATATGCGTTGTATTTCCCAAAACCTGGAACTCCACCGTTCCAGCACCAAATCGCCGGATCGGTAACGTCACTCTCGCAATCGCATAATCCCCCGCCAAAGCCACATACCCACCCAGCGCCGGCAGTGCCTGTATCTGCGCGGCCGTCACCACTTCTTCCGTTATCCGTTCCATGTTGTCCGACGTATTGCGATTATCTGCACTGCGGCTGATGCTGAACTTGGGTCTTTCCACTTCATGCTTACCCAGACTTTCACTCATGTCCTTGGCCGTCTGCGGGTCGGTGCGGGAACCGCCGAGCACTGCCAGATTACGGAAGCTGGCGCGTATGGTCGTGGCCATGGTGCGCCCGTAGATATGTTCCAGCTGCGAGGTGCTTTGTAGGCCGGCCACGATTCGCAGGCCGTTCTTGCGACCTTTGGTCAGGCCGGCTTCCAGTGAGGGCAGCGCTTCCAGGCTGGCGAGTTCGTCAATGAACAGCCACCAGCGCCGGTGGGCGCTTTCAGGCATGGACAGAATGGACGTGATGAATACGTCGGCCCAGGATGACACCAGGGGTTTCATGGAACTCATCATGTCTTCGCGCCAGTTGATATACAGGTTGCCGCCGTCGGGCTTTGCCAGCCAGTCACGGATGGAGAATCTGCCGGGTTTCATGCCGGTATGTTCCGAGAGCTTGTTGGACAGCACAAAACGGGCGGAAGACAGCGCCTTGCTGGCTTCGCTGGAACCGACAAACAGGGATTCGGCGAGGGTGCCTTCCAGGAACTGCTTCAGCACCTTGGGGTCTTCGATGGTGCAAAGCCGGAACAGGTCCATGATGCTGGCTTCTTCGCCCTGCAGTTCATAAAGTTTCTTTGCCGTTTCACGTAGCAGCAGGCGACCGAAATCGTTCCATTCCTCCGCATTGCGGTCCTGGCTCATGGGGACCATGGAGCGGGCCAGCCGCTTCCAGTCGTAATCGGCGCGCACTTCGTTAAAGAAAGACCAGCCCTGGCTGCGGGCATCGTAGGGGTTGAGGATGACATCGTTGGGCTGCCAGAATTTGCTGAGCAGATCACCATTGGGGTCAATGACGATCATGCGGTCATTGCGTGCAGGCGTTTGGCCGGATAAATGCCTGGCCATGTCATGCTGCGAGCGCTTGAGCACCGATGCCGCCATGTTCCGCAACAGCACTGATTTGCCCGAGCCGGTGGCGCCGCTGATAAGCAGGTGCAGGTTCTCATTGGCGGTCGGCATGGGGATGCCGCCCACATCTATCTGCATTTTGCCGCGCTCTTCACACTGGCGTGCCAGGTTTTTGGCGCTGGTGGTGCGGGTGCCGCGCACAAAGCGTTTGTAGGCCGCGCCTTCAAAGCCTTCGGTCCTGGCGGTGCGTCCAATGAAAAGAATCAGCGCCAGGGAAAGCACCAGGCCGACCACCAGCGCACCGTAGAGTACGGGGTACTGCGGTGTGAGCATCACAAAATGCCGGAAGGTGCGGGCGTTCCAGTCGCGCCATTGCATCTGGCTGGCCCAGGTGGCTGCAGTCATCCAGGCTGCTGTGGGGAAAATTGCCAAGGAGAAGGCGGCAATGCGCCGCCGGGTGATGGGCGAGATTAGGGAAGACATGGGGATGAACCTCAAGAGATCAGAAGCTGGCCCAGGGCAAGCCCGGCCAGTAGCCCACCCAGCACGCCGGCAGCGCCGCCCACCGCCAGGGCGATGATGGCCATACGGCGCGCTGATTGGTGGGCAATGCGGGCGTATTGCGCGGATTCACGACTCAGCTGGTCCAGCCGGGTGCCGGTGTCGTTCAGCATGGCCTGTATGGCCTGCTGAAGCTGCTGGTTTACTGGCTTGGCAGCCGTTTCCAGGGTGGCGCTCAGGTGGCGGCTGAGTTGCTGGGGCAACATCTGCTGGGTTTCGCTCATGGACTGCATCTGCTGCTGGGCGGCATTCAGGTCGCGGGTGACGGCTTCCAGCCTGTCCACCAGGCCGGCTACTTCACCCAGGACTTCGTGATACAGCAAATCCAGTTTTGAACGGGGGCCGCTGGGCGGGGTGTGGGTATCCATGACGGATCACGAAAACAGTGCAGCGAAGGCTGCGTTCATCTGCCTGTCCACCGGCTTGGCCAGGGCGCGCAGGGCGTGGCGGTTACTCAGCTGCGAGATGCGGGCGTGGTCATCAGGGTCGGCGCTACGCAGCAGGGCGCGATAGTCGGTCTGATTGGCCAGGACTTCCGCAATGGTGGTGCGCTGGTCGGCCAGCAGTTCGAAGACTTCGTTTTCGTAGATGACAGCCTGGGGGTTGGCCTGCACCTCGCCCGACTTGGCGGCATAGGCCAGGATGGAGGGAAACTCTTCCTCGACGCTGCTATCGACCCGGTTGAACAGAATCCGTACCCGTTCCGAGTCCACACCCAGTGCAGCCAGCGCGGCCACGGTTTTGATGGTTTCGCGCTGAGCTTTGCCTGTATTGATGACCGGCAGCACGAAGTAGCTCATTTCTTCGTGTGCGCCTTCGTAGCGCATCATGTGGGTCAGGAAGTCCTCGATGTTGCTGGCCCCGACATCGACAATGGCGTCATCGCGGGTGAGCAGTTCGCGGAACAGGCGTCCGAAGTGTTCACCGCGCAGCTGATCCACGTTCAGGCCAAGGTCGGCCCCGGTTTCGTTGGTGGATTCCACCGCAAAAATCTGCGCTCCGTTCATGCGGGGCGCGAGCAGGTGGGAAGCAACAACCGTCTTGCCAACGGAGCCGGTGTAGTTGAGAACGGCGACTTTCATGGTTTATTCCTTGTGGGGTCTGTCAGTGGGAGAGGGGGTTACTGGCCTTCACGGCGCAGGGCTTCCAGGTCGATACGCATGTCACGAATCTTGCGCAGGTCGCCGGGGGTCTGGATGTTGCGGGGCCGGCCCTGAATGGCATCGAGAGCTGGGGCGGTTGCGGGTGGCGCTTTGGGTATCGTGGCGGGTGCGGCGTGTGGCTTTGGCTGCGCTGCAGGTTTGGCCGCAGCAGACCGCAGGGCTTTGCGCCAGCGGTACAGCGTGATGGCGTAGGTGCTGTACTGCACCGACAGGCCCGCTGCGGCCAGATCATCCAGTACGGCAGCATGGGGAACGCCGGCGGCGAGTTCTGCTTCGATCAGAGGAAAAAGCGCACGCAGCTGGGCGGCGATGCTGATGCGGGGGTCCAGTTCAGCGAGCGCGGCCCGGTAGCGTGCGACGGGAGCGGGTTCAGTCATAGGATTCCAGGGGATGGGTGCCGCTTATCGCGACAGTTCAGGAAAGGCGGCAGCCTGTTTGGCGACCAGCCAGGAGCGGCCCGTGGCCAGTGCTTCGTCGTAGGCGGATTGTTCGTCTGTGAACAGGGCCGTCTGGCCGTGGGTGGAGAATTGACCGCCGCCGACTTCCTGGCCGTTTTCCAACAGGCGCAGGGTGAAGCAGCCCGTATCGGCTGGGTGAGGAAGAATCTCGAAATTGAAGCGCAGCCGGGCCTGGGTGACTTCGTCGTAGAACTGTCTTTCGACTTCGCGCAGGCGGGCGGTCCACTCCGGGCCGATGCGGTCCAGGGCTTCAGCGATGCTGTAGCCGCGTTCGCGCAGCCAGTCGCAGCGATTCAGGATAAGCGCCGCAGTGAGCGCTTCGCCCAGACTCATGGTGCCGATGCCATGGAGGGCGGCTTCCTGTGCGATGTTGAGCAGGCGGGTGTCGATGGTCGAGTGCATGGAATCTCCTTTGCCTTGTGACTTGACGGGCAGAGCTTGAGGTGAAAAGAAGGGGTGGCCCGGGTGGGCGGGTGATGGCTTCGTTGCTGACCGACAGCCGCTGTGCGGCTGTGCAGCGTGGCGATGCAAGATGGCCTGTCGTGAATAGGTAAAGTGCGGCGCGTCAGGCCGGCTGACGGCGTGACTTGTTCACAGGCTGCTTTGGTAGAAGTAAGGTAGAGATAAGGTAGAAGGCGTCGCGATGGCTGGAAAGCCAGTATTCATGCGGGTTTCAAAAAAACATGCGCGATGCTGTGACGATAAAGCGCGATGTTCTGACGAAAGGCCGCGATCTTATGACGCGTCAGCTGCGATGCTATGACGATGCTCAAAACCACTTATCCACAGGCTGAAAATCGTGCCGAAAATAGCTGCTTTTGGGGATGAAGCGCGATGCTATGACGATGAAAAACTACCGATCCAGGCGCGTCCAGACCGCCTGTTCATGGCCCCGAATCGCGACTTCAATCCGGGGTTCAGCAATCACCTTCAGGGCTTCCAGTTCGTCCAGGCTGCGCTCCAGCGTGACCCGGAAATCCCGCATGCGCCCGGTGTATTGGGCGCGTTGTTTGAGGATGTCCAGGCTGTATTTCTGCTGGATGTCGGCAGAGGTGCCAATCAGCCGCTGCAGGCTTTTGGAGAGGTCATGGCGCATTTGCAGGCGCTTGGCCCAGTCCACCAGGGCATATTCCCGGTTGCCGAAAATCTGCGCCCAGCGCGGGTCGGCATACAGGGTGTAGCTGCCCGTGGGCTCGTGGTAGTCAAAGCCCCCGATCATGGCGATCACACGGGTGGAGGGGTGGCGACCATAGCTGTATTTCACGGAGCCGTCTTTTCTACGCGCCTCGATGCACAGGGTAAAGCGGGCCAGGTCTTTCATGCCTTCATGCAGCCATTCGTAGGCGCTGCCGCCTGTGGGCCGGCCCATGCCGCGCAGGAAGTCGGCACGGTTGATAACCGGCGCTTCGCCCAATAGGGCCGTGGTCTGCAGATACATGGCGTGCATCCAGATGTCGGCGTGGTCTTCGCTCAGTTGCTTGCCCGAGCCTTTGAGCAGAATGTGGCTTCCCTCCAGGAACACGGTTTCATCGTGGAGGGGACGCCAGCCACGGCGCACTGGGGCAAAGATGGCGCTGCGGGCAATGTAGTTGGGGATGGCGCGTACCGTTTCGTTCATGCCGGGCAGCATGAAGGGTGTTGGGGTGGTGGCCTGTTTCTCAGCAGCGTCAGCCATGGCCTGTGAAGCCTTCTGCATGGCGCGCTGCATGGCGGCTGACAGCCGCTGCAGGTTGGCATCCTTGTGAAAAGGCGTGCGGGTGGGGGTGGTCATTGATGTTGCTCCGGGCGAACCCATGCAAGGGCCGCCCGGAATGTGTGCAGCGCCTCACACGGTTTCAGGGAAGGGTGACCCGACAGATGGCCGGGACGAATGGGTCGGGTGGCGTGCTGCTACGGGAGCTCAGGCGACGACGTGTCGCCGAGGTTCAAACCAGATTTCTTTCACACGGAACTGCTCGACATGCACAACAATGTCCACGGTCTGCTGCAGAAAGGTCTGGATGGTGGGCAAGTCCAGATTGCCGCCGGTGGGTGACTGCTTGATAAGGATGGCCAGCCGGTCGAAGGCGTCGATTGCGCTGTTGGCATGCGTGGTTGTCACAGAACCTGGGTGGCCGGTGTTCAGGGCCGCAAGGTAATCCCAGGTTTCCGGGCCGCGCAGCTCTGCCAGGAAAATCCGGTCGGGTGACAGGCGCATGCAAGCCGCCAGGCAGTCGGTGGCCGACACTCGGCCTCGTGTGCCGCCGTACATCATATGGACGCGGTTTTCATGCCAGGGCAAGATCAGTTCATGCACGTCTTCAATGGTGATAAGGCGTTCGTGGATGGGTATTTCATTGATGAGCGATCGTGCGAAGGTGGTTTTGCCTGAACCTGTTGCACCCGAAATCACCACGTTCTTGCGTGCGCGGACGGCGTCCACCAGAAACTCGAAATAGTCTCCCCTGTTCTTCAGTATCAGCAGCCGCTGATCGAGTTTCGACAGGCCGTCAGCACCATATTTGGCGGTGGCATCCATGGTGGCCTTGAAAGCCCCGCCGGATGCCAGCTGCTTCAGGAGGAAAGTTTCCGTGGCGTGTTTACGGATGTTGATGGCGATGATGTCGTCTATGCAGGCTGGGGGCAGAATGATCTGGCCGCGTTCCCCATCGGGCAGGACCACCGACATGATGGGGCTGCGCGCCATGTGGTTGTAGGCTGCCAGTGCCGTCGCCAGTGCCTCCAGGTGCGGGTAGCTCAGTTCCTCGCAGTCGTGCGATATCCAATGTCCGTCTGTGCGGGCGTAAAGATGGCCTTCGCGCACGATGGCGAGTTCAGTAACTTTCGGGTCCTGCAGATGCTGGGCCAGGGGCCGCAGAAAGGTTCGCACCGAAATGGCGCGATCAAAGGGGACCACTTCAAGGGGTAAGTTCAAGGTCGTAGACATGGCTGAAATCCAGATCACGGGCGACCATGATGCCGATGCGTTCGCCCTGGTTTTTATAGAGAGTGGGGGGTATGTCCAGAGATCGTTCCAGAATCTTGGCAATGGCTTCCTGCCCGCCTTGGGCGGTGTTGTCGAAGCGGATGTTGTTGTCGCCGGACTGGCCCTGGTTCGATGCCCAGTTGCCGAAGTCGCCCACCAGGGACAGCAGAATGGCGTTGCCGAAGCGTTCCCAGAAATGGTTATCGACATGGCCGTCCAGCCCGGCTTCGCCCAGGGGGCCGGTGCCGGGTGAGGCCAGTTCAACGATGACGCCAGCGGGTGACTCCAGCCGGTTCCAGGTGACAAAGGCGCGGGCCTGGCCCTGCTGGATGCCGCCGGACTGATAGCCGGTGAACTTGGTGCCGGCGTCGATCAGCTTGACCTTGCCGTTGGCGCTCATGACATCGTGGGTGGCCAGGCAGGTGAGCAGCCCCGGCTGAGTGCTGACCAGCTTGGTCTGCAGCGTGCAGTCGATCATGGTGCCTTGGGTGAGCAGGAAGTTGCGATCTCCCAGCAGCCCGGCCACAGAGGGTGCCAGTTCCAGAGGCCGCAGCTTGTCGGCCAGGGGGCCGGCATCGCTGTAGGGGCCGCTTGGGGCGCTGGCTTGACTGCTACCTGCACTGCCCCCGTCTGCGCCACCCGCCTGCAGCGGGCTGGCCAGCCGCCGTTGTGCGACTTCGTCTATAGGTGGCGGGGCGGCGGCTGTGGGTGGTGGAAGTACATACGAGGGTGCCGGAACTGGCGCTGGCACCGGGGGTGGCAAGGGCTTGGGCGGCGCGGGTCGCTCGACCCTGGGCGGCTTCAGTCGGTTGGTGATTCCGCTTTGATCGGCTTCCAGGCTGCTGTCGCCGGCAGGCGCCGGTTCCCGGCTCCAGGCTTTCAGCAGCACCCCGATGGCGACGGCAACGGCCACCAGGATGGTGAGCCATAGAAAAGCGCGTGCGCCGCGTGGGGCGCTGCGCCCGGCGGTTTCCAGGTTCAGGGCCTCGCGTTCCAGGCCGGTCGCGGCGGTCTGTTCCTGGCGCGGGTCGGTGTCGTTCATGGGCTGTTCCTTCATGGCGTGATCTCCCGGACCCGCAGCGTCGGCACGGGCGCTGCCGTGCCTTTCACCGTGCGTCGAACAGCGGGGGAGGCTGTGCCGGTGTGGGCGGGTGCAGGGGTCAGGCCAAAGGCTTCGTTATGGATAGCCAGCACCTGGTTGCCCAGGCGCAGATGCCAGCGTGGCGAGGTGCGATGCAGCACCATGGTGCGTTCATCGGCCATGTGATAGTTGGTGATGACTTCCTGGCCGTCAGGGGTCACGCGGTACACCGTGGGCATGTCGGTTTCCGGCGGGAATTGCAGCCAGGTATGGCGGCCATCATCCCAGGCGTGAACGGGCGCAATGCTGGCGTTGCCACTGCGGGTGTAGGCCTGCCAGTTCATCATGCCGGCGGATGCCTGCAACGAGCGCTCAACCGCTGCCTTCTGTGCAGCCTGTGCCTTCATGCGGGCCTCTACTTCCGGGTAGCGCATCACCAGCTTGTAAAGTGCTGGGGCGCTGCGGTCGTGGCTGTAGGACAGCCGGAAGCTGTATTCGCGCCGGTCGGTGATGACAATGAGGTTGGTGTCGGCGTCTTCAGCGGTGGGCTTGAAGAACAGGTGATGGTTTTTGTACGTGAAGGCGTAAGCCTGGCTGTCGCCAAAGACGTGATATTGATAGGTTTCGCCGGGTTCCAACTGGATGTGGGTGGCAACACCGATCACCGCATCCAGCTGGATCACGTTGGCCGCGTCATAGTTGACATAGCGCACTCTATGGTCGAGCCGTGAAGAGCGGGGCGTTTCCAGCGCCCAGGCGCTGGCTGGCAGAGTCAGACACAGCAGCAGCGCCACCGCCCGCCTGCGTGGTAAGAGTTCAAACATGGGGATTCCTTCTGATCCAGGTCGGGTCAGCGCGAGAGGTCGGCGGCCAGGTCGTAGCGCACAACTTGAAAGCCCAGCGGGTTGCGACGGGCGACGGCTTCTGTGAGGGGAACGTCGGCGTACTGGTAGGCCATGGTGGCGATCAGGTGCCGCGTCCTGGTGATGTTGCCGGTAGTGACTTCGCGTTCCGTCCTGGTGAAGCGCACAATGGCTGCCTGATTTGCGCCCAGAGTGATGGAGTGAACCTGAACATCTACGGTACCCAGGGTGCCAAGGCGCGTGGTTACGGCATCCTGCCCTTCAAAACGCTTGCCGTACTGCACTTGAATGGGCGGCGATGACAGCAGGGCGCAGGTGTCGAATTGCTCCTGGATGGTCTGCCAGCTATAGCCTTCGCAGTTCAGCACGTAGGTGTTCAGGAAATACTTGGCGATGCGCTGGCCGTAGTCTTCCATCGGTTCGCCCAGGGTGCTGACATGCTCGATGCTGCCGGTGGCGTTGTCCACGCGCACCACATACATTTCAGGCGGCTGCTTCAGGGGCGTCAGGACCGCTACAGCGGCGACGGCGGCAAAGGCGATCAGCCCCGTGCCCATGGCAACTTGCCATGCGCGCTTGCGGCTTGTGACCAGTTCGCCCAGGTGGTCGCGCTCCAGGCCGCGCGACTGTTCCAGCCAGGCTGCAACGTCTTCAGACTTGAGGGGTTCTGACACGGTTCAGGCTCCTTTGAAAATCGGTGCACTGGCGTTCACAGGCACACGCGGTCCGTCAGCAGGCTGTGGAGGTTGGGGCGCATGAAAGGCGCAGCCGACCAGCAGCCCGGCCAGCGCCAGGGCGGCAATGAGTTTGTGCATGGGATGGGCTCCTGTCCTGCCGCGTGGGCAGAAGGGAAGGTGTGATGGCCCCGCTGGGCAGCGGGCGCGAAAGGGCTTACTTGGCGCGCAGTCGCAGCATGCTGCGCAGACGCAGAACAGAGAACGCGCCCCGGGCGGCGGAACCGACACCGAGTTGAGCGCCGAAGCCGTTGGAGAGGCCGGCGGCAAGGCCGGGAATCAGAATCATGATGACCAGGCTGGCAGCGCCGACAAGAACCTGGGCGCCGAACAGCGAAAGCACATCGGCCATCCCTGTTTCTATTTGGTCAGCTATCATGCGGATCAGCTGGATGTTGAGTTGCAGGATAAGGCCGAAGACCAGGCCAGCAAGCAAGGCCAGGAAGATAAAATTCAATGCCTGTGAAACCCAGTTATTGAAGAGTGGCTTTGTTGGCTCGAACAACGTCGCGGCGATAAAGAGCGGCCCTGCTGCAACAACCAGGGCCATGCCGACTTTGCAGACCACCACAATGACCATGATGATGCTGCCTACGACTGCTGCATTGATCCGCAACAGCGTCGCCAGGATGCTGACCAGCACTTCCCTGGTGGAAGGCATGAAGTTGTACCAGGGCCGGTCGCTGGAACCAAGCATGGCATTGGATGCCTCACTGGTCTCGTTCTGCAGCTTATCGACTTCTGCCGCCACGTTGCCCGTGCCGAGTGCGAGCTGTGTGACATCGTCAGGCAGTGCGATCATGGTTTTGGCGATGTCGTTCTGATACAGGCCGCCGGCCCCAAAGATCATGGACACAATCGCCACGAGAATGGCTTTGCGGAAGAACTCTGTGACGGTCATATTGCCCTGACCGTGCATGAGCGCAAATGCGTACACAACGAATTGCAGAATCAGGCCCACCACGATGACCGGCATGAGTGCTTCGAACAGCGCCTGCATCGGCCCGTTGACAGCATCGCTGAGGATGCCTTCGGTTTGCGTCATGACCCATTCAGCTATGTTGCTTGGCGTGGTGGGTGCTGCGACGGATGGAGTGAGGCTGGCCATGGTGTGCCTGCCTATTCAGCTGCGCCGCGGGATGAGTCTGACGCTGGCTTGTTCCCAAACCATCCGCCATAGACACGTTCAGCCCGTGCCTGCAGCAGTTGTCGTTCCGCATCCAGTTGCTGTGCGGCAAGCTGAATGCGGGTCTGTTCGGCTGAGATATTCGCTTGCTCAATCTGAATCCGCGCCTGCAGTTCAGCAATTTCCTTGGGGTTGGTCGTCTGGTTGATCTGATCCTGCAGGGCGTCGACGTTGGCCAGCCGCTGAGTCATCGAATCGTAGGCCCGTTCACTCATGGCTTTTGCGGTGGCCTCAATGTTGAGCGACCGTTTTGACAGCTCCTGTCGGTCTTGGGCGAAGTTTACCGGGGCCATGACATCGTCTGTGACGCGGGAAACATCCCCGTTCAAGCCCGAGCTGCCAGATCGGTCTAACAGGTCCTGGGCGCTGGAGGGCAAGGCAGCGCGAAGCTGATCGCGGATGGCGTGATCATTGGGAATGACACCGTAGCCGCTGGATTGTGTGAATGCGGCAAGCTGCTGCTTGGCTGTCGCCAGTTGATCCGTCAGGTTCTTCAGCTGATCGCGGGCGGTGAGCAGCTGTTCCTGCAATTGGGCTATGGTGGCAGCATCGACCGTAGGGATGCCGCTGGCGCGGGCAGGGTTCATGAAAACGGCGGCCAGGGCAACGCCCGCCGCAAGATGCTTGTAGCGTCTCATGG
Source organism: Alcaligenaceae bacterium (assembly GCA_013416455.1). Lineage (GTDB taxonomy): Bacteria > Pseudomonadota > Gammaproteobacteria > Burkholderiales > Burkholderiaceae_B > Yanghanlia. The sequence continues at coordinate 203,623 of JACCES010000007.1, forward strand.
GAGAACTCCGGGGGTAGGGGGGATGGTGAGCTAAGTCGTTGGCGCGGTTGAGCGTGTGGAAAAGCAGAAGATTGCCTCTCTCAACCGACGCCTGATACATTCGGATAATTAATTGATGTATTGCTCGGCCTGATTAACCGGGGTGGATAGGAGGAATCGGGTGGTTGAGGTAAAGATCTTGGGAACGTGAAAATGTTCGAAACGTGGATATCGGTTATAGGATCTCTGGCGTCGATTGGCGCTGCGCTGTGGTCTTTCCGAGAAGCGAGAAAATCAATCTCGGCGGCTACTAAAGCGGAAAGAGTGAGGAACGAACTTATTCATCGTAGAGAACTGATCGAGGTCTCTCGGGTTTATGCTGAAACCTCCAGGATATTGAAAGAAGTCTCAAGGGTTGGTCCGTCTTGCAATGCGGGACTTTTACGTGGGGTGAACTGCGGTTCCATCGCGCAGGAAGTCCAGGCCTACGCGCAGTATTTGAATGAGCATAGCTCTACATTCGACACTGATTTTGAGAGTAAGGCAAATGAGCTATGTCAAGACCTGCGTGGCGATATAGTGGCGCTTGCCGAGGCGAAATCGTTCGAAGAAAAGAAGGCTGCAGGCAGCAATATTTACTATAAGATCGACAGTTTCATGCCATTCATAAAGAAGTTTTCCGACTCACACAAAGAAAATTTGTCGGCAGATTAAAGAGGTCGTGATATGAAAATTACTGACGGTGAAAAACTCATACTTCTGATGTTGAGTGAAATTTACGATAAGCTGGGCATTGACGGTGAAATACAGCCTGACTTTATACGTTCTGCCATCTTCTCAAACAATACTTGGAGCATTCCATGGAAGTATGTCGGGATACCTTTTGAGGAACAAAATACTCCAGAAATTGTTGGTGAGGTTCTGGATATCCTCGAGATGTGGAGCGTTATAGAAACAAGTTATGCACAGCTCTCACCAGAGCAACAAGGCTGGGTGGAGAAGGAGGCTGAGCCGTTTGGGGCCAATCCTAAATTTCCGGGGTTCGACGGAAATAATGAAACAGAGTATATGGGTACGGCATCATTTCTCGTTAACGAACTTGACCGATTTGAGGAATTTAAAGGTAGAAGTTTCAATTCCCATTTTCCGTCTATTGAGGCGTATCGTCGCATGCTGTCTGTGTTCGGGCCGATTTACCGAGATTCGGGGTTCGGCCAACTATCACCTCAAGACATAGTGGATATTCTTAAAGAAAGGGTGCACCCGAAAAATAGATAAATATATAAACGGCTACGGTTTTTGTTGTTGGGAGGACACTTTTTTTAGATACTCGGACTCCGTAATGCGGCGAGCTCGTAGGCTGTTAGAAACGATCTCATCATCCGCCTCCTTATATGCAATGCGTGTTGTGTCGCCAACGACCAAGATATTGTCTGTACTATCGAGAGTGGCTGGAACAGTATAGGAACGGTATCCAATTTTGCCGAGGTTGTTCCATGCGGTTTCTGTGAACAGGAACGTGTCACCGTTCCGCTCAATGTGGACCAGGGTCGGTGGGTAGCGACCGTTATCCGAGAACCAATGACCGATAAATTTCTCGCCCTTTGGTTCCGTCTTGCATCCAGCCAGGATGCTCAGCAGGGCGGTGGCTCCGGTAGCGGCGATGAGATGTCTTCGATTCATTGGGTGTGTTCCTATGGTGGTCGGTTGTCAGTAAGCCCCTGGCTGCGTTTGTACGCTGCCCAGGCGTCGGCCACGCTGCAAGCGTGTCCGGCAGTTGTAAGCCAGCAGGCACGTTCGTCTTGTTTCAGATTGTTCCACCAAGCCATGCCTGCAATCTCATCGGCAGTGGGGTGGCATTGACGGTCTGGAAGGTTTACAGGCACAGGTCTGGTCCATCCTGTTCATGCTGTGGCGCGAGCCTTAGCGGATGGTCGAAGCGGGCGCCGATGAGGTCGGCCACCCGCTGATAATCCTCCGGTGTGGGGCGCTGCCCATTCACTTCATGAACGTGCAGGCTGTAATACTTTTGCACACCTTGCTCAAAATAGGCACGATCCTGGCGCGGGTAGGTGGAGGAAAACCAGATATCAGGACTCTGGCGCGGGTCGCTGCATGACGGTTCGGTCACGCCGTAATCCTGGCTGTGTCGTTCGAGGTCGTCAGCGTCCACCGTCACCCGGTCAAGCTCGATGTCACGGGTGTTGGTTTCCCCGGCTTCCAGGTTTTCATGCGTCCAGTGTTCGCTGTAGACCGAGATCAGGAAAGTGTCTTCCGGGGTGTCTGCGTCCGGGCCGTGCAGGCCCAACCGCGTGTAGAAATCCTGATCTTTGGCTGTCTGCAGATCATCAAGAGCCTGTGTCTGGCGCCGCTCTTCATCCAGCGCCTGCTGCTTCGCACGTTCGTTGGCGTTGTGTTTCATGGGGCATTCCTATGACGTGGCCGGAACGATGCGGCCTTGGCGAACCGCATCCAGGTACACCGGCAGCCAGTGAGCAGGGTCAGGCACAGTCTGGGCGACTGCCTGTTCTGCAATCTCCGCCATGTCGGGGCTGCCGGAGAACACCAGCAGTTCGTCTTCGCAACCGGATAAATCCAGCTGGGCGACGGTGACGCTGGAGCCTTGCTTGACCAGAAACTTGCGGCTGGCCTCGCCCAGTGTTTTCAAAAGCTCGAACTCGGCCACGGTCAGGCCGAATCCTTCGATGTAGTCGCGGGCTTTGGCCCTGGGGTTGGGCAGCAGAATCAGCGTGGCGGTCTGCTGAACCAGTGAGGGACCGACCGGGTTTTCGGTGATAGCGCCCGGTTCCTGGGTAGCGAAGGCCAGCACGCCGTTTTTCTTGCGTATGGTGCGGCTGGCGTTCTGCATGTCATCCTGGAAATGCTTGTCCTTGAGCGGATGCTGGCATTCGTCGTACAGGTTGATGATGCGCCGGCCATCATGCAGGGCGTCGATGCGGTGCTTCAAATACATGGTGGCAGCGCCTCGTACCGCGTCATCGTCCAGCAGTTCGGTGAGGTCAAAGCCAAAGATGGCGGGCTTGCCGTCATCCGTTGCCAGGCTCAGCTGATCTGCCGGGTTGTCGAACACCCAGCCGTATTCACCGCCCCGGCACCAGGGTGCCAGGCGTGCATGAATGGTGCTCGTGCTGTCATCGTCGCTGTAGGGGTTCGGTAACAGGGTGTTCAGGGTGGACAGCGTGCGAGCTTCGCGGTCGATCAGCGTAGTCAGCTGCTGCACGGCCTGGGTGATGTCGGCATGTTGCCGGGTGGTGACCGCCTCGCCCCGGCGTTCAGCCAGGAAAACAACCAGCCGCACCATGAAGGCCACGTTTCCTTTTGTGGGTTCCATCTGAAACGGATTCCAGCCGGTCGCTTCGCCCAGGCGGATGTTGAAGTACCGCCCGCCCAGCGCCATGATGAGCACCTGCATCCCTTGGTCTTTATCCCACACCACACACGTTGCGCCGAATTTCTGCGCCTGGGTGAGCAGCATGCCCTGCAGCACGGTTTTGCCCGTGCCAGTCATACCGATAATCATGGTGTTGCCCGGGCGTCGCTTGCCGGTTTCGTCCAGGTCTTCCACTGAGGCATGGAAGTTGAAGAAGAACGGGCTGCCGGTCTGCGTTTTGAGCATGGTGACGGCTGGCCCCCAGGGGTTGCCTGCGGGCTTGCCCGTCAGCTGGTTATGCAGACTGGAGAAACACAGGAAGTTAAGCGACGTGACTGGCACCGGACGCGGACGCCAGTGCCAGTTGCCGGGCAGTTGCGCCCAGAAGCCCGCTTCCAGAGCTTTTTCTAATGGCCTGAAGCCAATGGCTTCTTCAGCCAGGGCGGTGGCGGTATGAGCCAGTGCCTGGCGCACGCCTTCCGCCGTGTCGCCATAAATGAGCAGGGTGGCGTGGTGGTCGCCCAGGCCAAGGCGGCCGGAAGTGAGGTCATCCATGGCCTGTGTCAGCTGGGCCACCTGGCTGCCGGCGTCGTCGCCGGAATCCACCAGCAGCTTTTGATGGCGCTTCACCAGTTTCTTTGAGGCGGCTCCCGTGTGGCTGCCCCATGACTGGGTCAGTACAAACTCATGCGGCAGACCCAGCAGCCGATCGAGATGGCCGGGTTTGCTGGTTTCCGGGTAATCGCGCAGTTCCATCATGCCGAAGATGCGCGAGTCGGCCACGGTACGCAGCTCGCCAAGCTCACCATGTTTGCCGAAGATGGGCCTGGCATAGGGCAGGGTGTCGCGCAGCCGTTCCCGCGAAACCGGTACAGGCCGTTGTCGCCCTGAAAGCAGGAAACCCAGGAACTCAGCGGTTTCACTGAAGGCAAAGCCATTGCGATCCACAATCCCCAGCGTCTGCGGGTCGTAGCGGTACAGACCAGCCTTGAGCGTGCGCAGAATGTCGTTCAGGCGAGCGATGGATTCCGTTTGCCAGTGCATGATGCGCTGGCTGTCGGCCTTTTCCAAGCTGGCGAAGGTGCCAAGTATCGGATCCTCGACCGGGTGAACCAGCACCGACAGGTATAGGTCATTCATCATCAGGCCGCTTGCGTCGAAGGTGGCGCGATAGGCTGCGTCGAACCGGGAGGCGAAGGGTTGGCTGAAGTCGCTTTGCGGGTATTCGGTGACACGGCGGCGGATGATGTGGGAATAGAAGCCGACCGACCCCATGGGCAGGCCGCGCAGCACGTTATGCAGGGCTTCAATCCATTCCTTCAGTTCCTCCTGTGCGTAGGCGTCAGGGGCACGCCCTGCCACCTTGATGACGGCCAGGTACTCGTGGTTGTCGCAGGCGATGATCTGGTCCGTGACATGGTGGGAATAGGGCAGATAGCGCGAAACCCGCCGTTCATCCACGGCGAGTGTGGCGGCAGCAGTCATGGTGCGTCCTTTATCGAATGAGTGCGCGCCAGGGGCGGCGTCGGTGGTAGCCGTGCAGGGCGTAGCTGGAACCATTCCAGAAGCGCTGATTACGGTTGCGTTTTCGGGTCTTGAACTCAAGCCAGAGCACATCCAGGGCTTTGTCGTCGTCGCGGGTGAGGATGGCCAGGGTAGGCATGACCACGAACAAGAGTCCCCACCAGACCAGGCCCGCCGTCATGGCAATCACTGCGACAACGGCGAAGGCACCCAGAAGCAGCCGTGTGGGAACGCCCATGAAGGTGGCCTTGCGGCCCAGCCCCTTGAAGACGGGGTAGGTGTGATCGTTCATGGCTTATTTCCAGAGCAGTACAACCAGTTCAGCGGCTGACCCGGCCAGCAGCACGCCGATACCCCAGCGGATGGCGTCGTCCTTGCGCATGACCTCTGCGGAATACAGCACAAAAATGATGATGCCGATGATGATGGCGGCAATCGGCAGGATGACATCGAGGTTGTCGCGCAGGGTCTGCAACGTGGTTTGCGCCCTGGAAAGCCCGCCGATGGATTGGGCCGATGCAACCTGAGTGATGCTGAACAGCAGCAGGGCTGTCATCCATTTGTTGAGACTGTGCAGGCGCTGCGTAGCGTTTCTGATGCGGTTCAGTAGTGACATGGAAAGACTCCTGCCCCGGACGCCGGGCGGCGCTGGGGTGATGGTGATAAGGGAAACGGGTGGCCTGCGGTGGGCCGTGGTCAGGCGTCGGAGTGCTGGCCGGGTTGAGGGTCGGGCGTCTGAGCAAAACCGTCATTCGCCGGGTTGGAGGTGAAACCGTCGGGTGTGCCGGGAGGCGCTTCAGGCTGCGGTTTCTGTTTGGGGTTCTCTGGTGGCTGGGCCGGTGTGCCAGCCGCTGCTGGGGATGTTGTGTCGTCGGCCAGCGGCACCAGGGCAGGCACCTTGATGCCTGCCTGGGTCAGTACCTTCCCCACATAGCCGTTGGTAAAGCCCCGCCTGAAATTGCCGGTGTTGTAGCAGGACAGCGCGGCGCGCAGCGCCTGTTGCGGGTCATTGTGCGTGGGTAAGGCTCGGGTATAGCACTCAGCCAACACGGTCTGGGCTGCCGTCAGATTGCGGCAGGGGTCAAACACGGTCGTGGCATCCAGCTTCAGCCATGCCCAGTTGCGCACATTGATCTGGCCCAGCCCGGCATCGAAGTCGATACCCTGGTCAATCAGCCTCTGCGCAGCTGCCGTGGCTTCCTCCAGGCTGCGGGGTTGACGCTTCAGTTGGTGGCCCTTGCGATTGACGCCGATGGCGTACTGTTGCGCCCTGGATTCATGCTTGACCACGGCATGTAATGTGACCGGGTGAATATCGGGAGCGCAGGCCACGGCCAGGGCGGCGAGTTCTGTAAGCATGGCGGCGTCCTCAGTTGTCGCTGCGGTGCCTGGGGTCGGTCAGAGAGAAGTTCCAGCCGTTGGCCCACTGCCCAGTGTGTTCCGCTTCCCACTTGGCCTGAGCCGCTTCGTAATCTTCGGACTTGATCCAGTAGCCGCCCACGGCCGGCCTTCCCACGTACCGGACAGACAGTTCATAGGTCCAGGCGTGATCGTTGTAGACCACACAATAGGCGGGGAGCTGTGTGAGCGTGACCGTGCGAAGCGGATGCACTTCGTATACGGGTTCTGCGCTGTCGCCACCGTAGCTGTAGCCGCGTTTGCGCCATTTGTAGGCTGTTCCGGCATATTTACTGTTCAGAAAGTCTGCATCACATTTGCCTGCACCTTGAGAAATGGCGTCGATACGCTGCGCCATACCCTCTTCGCCAGAAGCCGGGCATTCAGACAAGAAAGCCCGTCTGGCTGCGACCGTCGCAGACCAGTCCAGGCCGCGTTTGTTGTAAACCTTGATATCGAAATAATGATCAAGTGAAGGGCTGCATTCGCCAGGGCGCAGGCTGGATGACAGGCATAGCGTCGCTTCGCAGGCCAGGCGGGGAATGCCTGTCAGCAGCTCAATGGTGCCGTTTGCATGGGCAGCAGGAGCCAGGGCGCAGGCAAGGGCCAGCGCCCCAGCCCGCAGGGCGGGAAGAGTGTGCATGAGGAAGTCTCCGGGAGAGGGGTAGAGCGTGCGGCCTGTCGGCCTGGAGAATCAGCGCTGCTGCAGCGTCTGTTGTGCGATGGCGAGATGTTCGGGCTTGGCCATGGCCCGCAGCAGATGGGCGCTTTCGATGGCGGCCAGGCGGGTATCGCGCAGTTGGCCCAGATCAGCCACGACTTTGCGCAGCAGCGTCAGTTCTTCCTGCAGCGTATCGTCGGCGGAAAGCCGCCGCCTTACATAGTTAGAGAGGGACAGCCCAGACAAGGCGGCTGCTTCGCCCAGGCGTGCAGCATGAGACGGGGTCACCCGAATACGGATGACCTCGGAAAGAGGTTCGTTCATGGAGATATCCTGTTTGAGGTGAGCTACCGCCAAAAGTCCGCCGCTGCTTCTATTCGCGTTCAGGTGCCAAATCGCAGCTTTGATTTGGGCCGTTCGCGTATGAACTGCAGGACTTTGCTGTCCGGCTGGGGCAGCTTGCCAGCTTCCAGTTCATCCAGAAAGTCGGCCCATTGCTGGACCATGTTTTTCCGCTGAGCGATGAATTCTGCGCGGTCGTAACTGCTGCCGAGTTCTTCATCGGACGTATGCGCCAAGTGGCGCTCGATGACATCCGGGTCCCAGCCCAGATGTTCTCGAATCATGGTGCGAGCCGTTGCACGGAAACCATGACCAGTGATCTGCTCCTTGGTGTCGTAACCCATAGTACGCAGGGCGACGTTGATGGTGTTTTCGCTGATATACCGGCTGGTTTCCGAGCGGCGTGACATGCTGCGGAAGACTGGGCCGGTTGGACCAGTGAGAGAATGCAGTTCCCGAAGAATCTCCAATGCCTGGCGTGGCAGGGGGACGATGTGTGCCGGTGTGCGGCTATCGCGTTTCTGCCATTCGCGCATCTTCATCTTTTCAGGTGGGCAGCGCCAGAGTTCAACCTCTAAATTGATGTCTTCCCAATCTGCAAAGCGGATTTGACCAGGCCGCTGAAACAGCATGGGTGCTAACCGCAGCGCGCAGCACGTGATGAAGTTGCCGTGGTAGTTGCGGATATCACGCATGAGCTGGCCGAGCTGCGCTGGATCAGTGATAGCCGCGTAATGGCGGCCACGGGGCGAAGGCAGCCCGCCCGTGTACCTGTTTACGAAGTTCTTTGTCGGTTCCAATGTGCCAAGGTCCACGGCGTACTGATAAATGTGCTGAATGACCTCACGTATCCGCTGAGCAGTTTCAAGGTTGCCGCGCTCTTTAGGGCGGTGCAGGCATAACACAATTTCCGTAGGCAGAATCGTGTCGATGGGCTTGTCTCCCACCCAAGGGAATACATGAAGTTCCAGGTGCCGGATGATTCTGTGCGAGTACGCATCAGACCAATGTCTGTCTTTGGTAGCGCTCTTGTGCCACGCACGTGCCATGAGTTCGAAAGTTTGAAGGCGGGCGGTCCGTGCCAGTTCTTCCTCGCGGTCACGAACGTTCTTGGGGTCCTGACCGTTGGCACGCAGGCTGTTTGCCTCGTTTGCCTTGATCCGAGCTTGGGCCAGCGTGACGCCCGGATACGGCCCCATGCCGAGCTTCACAGGTTTGCCGTGTCTCATGTACCGATAGATCCATGCCTTGCCTGTCGCTCGAACGCGCAGGTAAAGGTTGTCGCCGTCGTTCAGCAGATATTCTTTTGGGCCGGGCTTGGCCGCTCTGATCTGAGTCTCGCTCAGTAAGCCCATGACTTGTACCCCCGGAGGCCGTTAATGACGAAACCATTGTGGGGTACAAACTGGGGTACAGACAAACTCGGGATGTAGCGGCGCGCAGTGAGACGTCCTGGGCAGCGAATTGCGCCTAAGACATTGATTTTTTGAAGATTTGGGAGGTTTTGAAGCGTGCTGGAACAGCAGAATGGTGGCTGGGGCACGATCGAAAAATGATCGTAAGCCAGCATGAACATTGAACCTTTTGAAAAGTGATGAAGTTCGAGGGAACAGTTTAGGTAATAGCCCCCATAGATGCAAACATTGAGCCTGTAGTGCATAGGCGTCAGCCACTGGAGCATATCTTGAATTGTACTCCATTTGGAAGTACAATATTCTGTCTGTTCCGAGAGGTTTGTCATGTCCAGCATAGTAGAAGCAAAAGATGAGCGGCTTCAGGTGCGCCTGAACGCTGAGGCCAAGGCCGTGCTTCAACGCGCGGCGAACTACCGTCATAAGACGGTGAGTCAGTTCGTGCTGACGACGGCTTTGGCCGAAGCCGAAAAGGTCATTCGCGAGAACGAAGCCGTTGCGCTGTCAGCGGCGGACTGGAAGGTGTTTTATGACGCTTTGAGCAGTCCCCCCGCACCCAATGCCGCGTTGCGTAAAGCGTTTGCCAAGTATCAAAAGTCGACTGGATGACGGTCATGCCATCACCATGGCAGGTCTTGGCGTTTGATAGCAAGAGGTATGATCGCACCGCTTTCTCCTGTGGAGCTGCTGAACTTGACCGCTATCTTCGAGAACATGCCTCACAAGACATCAAGCGTGATGTCGCTCGTATTTTTGTAGCCGTGCGGCCCGAAGCCACAACAATCTGCGGCTATTACAGCCTGAGCGCGACCAGCTTTCAGCGGGATGAAATGCCCGTGGAGCAGGCCAGGAAATTGCCGCGCTATCCTGTTCCGGCAGTTCTGCTTGGCCGCTTGGCTGTCGATCGTGATGCTCAGGGGTCGGGTTTGGGCGAGTTCCTACTGATGGATGCGATGTACCGCACGTTGCTCGCAACACAGGTGATGGCTGTTCACGCGATGGTCGTGGATGCAAAAGACGCTTCTGCCGCCAAGTTCTATCGCAAATACGGGTTTATTGCTTTTCCGAACAATACCCAGCGGTTGTTCCTGCCGATGGCGACGATACGCCAGTTGCAGGAGTCTTGAACTCGGGTATTTCTGGCGACAGACAATATTACCCCGGCCTCGTCTTGCCGATGTGATCGGCAACGACCTATAATGTATCGCAATTGCTATGCAAGCATCCGAGGGTAGTATGAAAACCGCCACATTCCCACCACTCCGGGTTGACCCGCAGTTGCGCCAAGACACTGAAAGTGTCTTGCGCGAAGGAGAAAGTCTGTCGCAGTTCATCGAACAGGCCGTGCGCAGTCAGGTTGAGCTACGCAAGGCCAATGAAGCCTTCCTGGCGCGTGGCTTGGCCTCGCGCGACCGGGCCCGGCAGAGCGGTCACTATGTCGAGGCCGATGTGGTGTTGGGCAAATTGCAAGCCAAGTTGGATACGGCCAAGACGCGCACCAGTCGCTCATGAGCTATACCGTTCGTTTCACGGAGGAAGCCGAGGCGGATTTGGTGAGATTGTACGAATTCTTATTAGAGCAAGACCCGCACAGCACGGAGTTGGCTGAGCGGGCCTTGGCGCGTATTGTCCAGGCGATCGATTTATTGAAGCAGTTCCCGTTTACATGCCGCAAGGCATCGGCCCACACACCTTATCTGCGCGAATTGGTGATCTCATTTGGCGCCGCTGGATATGTGGCGCTTTTCGAGATCGAGCCCGACGACATTGTGACGATACTGGCCGTGCGTCATCAGCGCGAGTCGGACTACCATTAAGGAGGCTCTGAATCATTCGATCGCTTACCGGCATCGCCCGGGCGCTGGATTACAGCCTGAAACGTTGGGCGGCGTTAACGCGTTACCTAGGTGATGGCCGCTTACCCATCGACAACAACTGGATCGAGAACCAGATCCGGCCCATCGCCTTTGGGCGCAAGAACTGGTTGTTCGCTGGCTCCCAGCGGGCGGGCCGGCGCGCGGCTGCCGCCATGAGCCTGATCCAGTCTGCGAAGATGAATGGGCATGATCCGTATGCCTATCTTAAGGACGTGCTCACACGCCTGCCAACACTTCCGAATAACCGGATTGAAGAGCTGTTGCCGCACCGCTGGAAACCGGAGGCGGATTAACCGGTGCACTCACTCGCATACTCGAAAAACACTGACGGCCGCAAATGCGGCCGTTCGTCAATGTGTGTTCGGCGAACGCTTACCGTCATTGTGGCGGATCAGGAAACGGTATCATTGGCCGAGCGGGGTTTGCTGTAAGAATCGGGCTTCGGCCCCTTTCTTTTTACTGAAGCGGGATACGTGGGGTTAACGCTTGAATCTGGCTGGTTATGGCTGCGGATTCAACCGGTGGATCGCTTCCGACCTATTGTAGACATTCAAGCACTTATGTCTCTCACGGCCACCATACTTGACTTCGCCACACTACGCCCCAGCAGGTGTGTATTCGGACCGCCTGGAGGCAATCTGGTGTTGAACGAAACACCTGGAGAACCCCATGGCTCACGTCGATCACCACACCCCTCGCTCCACAGTAAACCCCGACCTCGCATCCCCAATGTTCTACCGCATGCGCGACGTACTTCGGATGACGGCGTTAAGCCGTTCCAGTCTCTATCGCCGCATCGCGTCCGGCACGTTTCCCGCGCCCGTGTCGTTGGGCTGCGCCGCCAAAGGCTGGCGGCGCAGTGATCTGGAGGAGTGGGGGCGAGACCCGGCGAACTTCCGGTTGATGTCGTCTTGCTCGGTGGAAACAACCAGCCAAGGCGCCAAGGTGCGTCGCGTCCGGTACGGATGACACGTAATGCGTGGATGCGATTGGCTCCACAAGACATATGCCCCGAGAAGGCGAGGGCCGCACAAAAAAACATGCAGCCCCCGCCCCTGACCACTACGTCCGCTTCGCCGCCAACTCATCCAGATAGTTGGCCCATTCCTGCGCCATCTTCTGCCGCTGGGCGATGAAGGTGGTTCGGTCATAGGCCAGGCCTAGTTCCTCATCCGACACGTGGGCGAGGTGCTTCTCGATGGTCTCGCGTTCCCACCCCAGCTTTTCCCGAATCAAGGTTCGGGCCATGGCGCGGAAGCCGTGGCCGGTGATGTCGGTCTGGGTGTCGTAGCCCAGGGCGCGCAGGGCGCTGTTCATGGTGTTGTTGGAAATATAGCGTGACAGCTTGCCGTCCTTGCCACGCCGGCGCGATACGCTCTTGAACACCGGGCCGCTGGGCCCCGTCACCTTGTGCATGCCGCGCAAGATTTCCACGACCTGGGAGGGCAGGGGAACGATGTGCGGCTGGGTTTGCGGGTGTTCCTTATGGATTTTGCGCAGCTTCATGATGCTTGGCGGGCAAACCCATATGCCGGTGTCCAGTTCAAGTTGCTCCCATTCCATCATGCGAATCTGGCCGGGGCGCTGGAACACGTAGGGCATGACCTGCAAGGCGCAGCAGACAATGTAATGTCCTTTGTAGCCGCGAATGTCGCGCATCAGCTGTCCGATCTTTTGCGGGTCCAGGATGGTGGCGTGGTGTTTGGTGATGTGGGTTCGCAGCTTGAAGTCGGCCACGCCTTTGGCCATGAAGTTCTTGCCGGGTTCCAGCAGGCCGAGGGTGACGGCCCGGGCGTAAATGCGCTGGATGCTTTCGCGTGTGCGGATGGCGGTTTCGCGTGTGCCGGACAGCGAGATGGCCTCCAGGCATTGCAGGACGTCGAGCTGGTTCAGCGAACCGATGGCGTGACGGCCGATCCTGGGAAAGACATGCAGCTCCAGTTGGCGGATGATCTTCTGACTGTAACTGTCGCTCCATTCCTGTATTTTTTCAGTATGTGTGTGCCACTCGCGACCAACGACCTCGAACGTCGCCATTGCGTGGCGCCGCGCCTCCGCCTGTTCCTCATGGACTGCTTGGCGGGGGTCTTTACCCAGCTCCAGGGTAAGCCGGTGCTTTTCCGCCAAGTCTCTGGCCAGCGCCAGCGATATCCTGGGATAGGTGCCGAGGGTGATTTTGATCCGTTTTCCGGCTACATTCCTATAGGAGAATAGCCAGCTCTTGGAACCGTTGGGGCGGACGCGAAGATACAGCTTATCGTCGTCCAGCAACAGGTATTCCTTGTCGGTGGGCTTGGCCAGTTCAATGGCCTTGGCTGAGAGTGTCATCGCTGTCCCTCCTGGGTGGTCCCCAAAATTTCAAGGGACAGCTTAGGGGAACCGCTTGGGGAACAAAAAGCCCGGGATTCAGCGGAATCCGGTGAGACACTATGGGAGAGGTTTTTGACGCAAGCCCTTGATTTTGCGATGAAAATGGGACTTGGTGAGATCGTGCGGGACAGGCGAATGGTGGCCTGGGGCGGAATCGAACCACCGACACGCGGATTTTCAATCCGCTGCTCTACCGACTGAGCTACCAGGCCATCGAAGAAGCAGAATAATACACCATATTTTTGTGCCGTGCAGAGCGGCGGTAAATTTGCCGGAATGACGGCTTTTTGCACGAACATCAACGATCTGCCCGCGAACTTGCGCCAGCGCAAGCTGCGCGCGCGCGGGAAATCAATATACCGATTATAATTCATGGTGTTACAAGCTTCAGCGGCGCTAACCCCCACATGTCTGTCGATGTCCTGACGTTCGGCCTGAATCACGTTTCCGCTCCGGTTTCCGTGCGGGAACGCGTGTCGTTCCCGCTGGATGTCGTCAAGCCGGCGCTCGATGGCTTGCGCAACACCTTCGGGCGTTCCGTTCGCGAAGCCGCCATACTTTCCACCTGTAACCGCACCGAACTCTACTGTGCGGCCGATCCTTCCGTTTCCACCCATATCCCTGAATGGCTGGCCGATTTCAATCGGCTCGAACGCGGGTCGCTGCAGCCTCACCTGTATCAGTATCAAAGCAACGAAGCGGTGCGCCATGCCTTCCGCGTGGCCAGCGGCCTCGACTCCATGGTGCTGGGCGAACCGCAGATCCTCGGGCAGATGAAGGAAGCGGTGCGGGCGGCCGAGGCGGCCGGCTCACTCGGCACCTTGCTGCACCAGTTGTTCCAGCGCACGTTCTCGGTGGCCAAGGAAGTGCGCAGCACCACCGCCATCGGCGCGCATTCGGTTTCCATGGCGGCGGCGGCCGTCAAGCTGGCTGAGCGTGTGTTCGGCGACCTGTCCCAGTGCAATACGCTGTTCATCGGGGCGGGCGAAATGATCGAACTCTGTGCAACACACTTCGCAGCGGTGCGACCCCGCAGCATGGTGGTGGCCAACCGCACGGCCGAACGGGCGGAACTGCTCGCCAACCGCTTCAATGCGCGCAGCATGAAGCTGTCCGATCTGCCCGATCGCATCGCCGACTTCGACGTGATCGTTTCCTGTACGGCCAGTTCGCTGCCCATATTGGGCCTGGGCATGGTCGAACGCGCGACGCGCTCGCGCCGCCACCGCCCCATGGTCATGGTCGATCTTGCCGTGCCGCGCGACATCGAACACGAAGTGGGGCGTCTCGCCGATGTCTATCTTTATACGGTCGATGATCTTGGCCGTCTGGTGCAAAGCGGCACCGACGCCCGCAAGGCCGCCGTGGTTCAGGCCGAAGCCATCATCGAAACCCGTGTCCGCAACTTCATGCACTGGCTCCAGAGCCGCGAGGCAGTGCCCACCATCATCGAACTTCAGCGCACGGCCGATCGCGTCCGTCAGCAGGAACTGGACAAGGCACGCCGAATGCTCGCCCGGGGCGAAGATCCAGCCCGAGTGCTCGATCTTCTGGCTCATGGCCTTACGCAGAAATACCTGCATGGCCCCATGGCCGCGCTCAATCAAAGCGAATCCTCAGAGCGCGCTCAGCTGCTTTCCCTGCTGCCCCGCCTGATGCCGGACGCCGAAAAGCGCCGTTAGCTTCACCTTCTTCCTATGAAAAATTCCATGCGCACCCGGCTGGAGCAGCTGGCGCACCGTCTGATAGAGATCGACGCCCTGCTTGCCGAGCCGGAAATCGCGAATGATATGGACCGCTATCGCAAGCTTTCGCGCGAGCGGTCTGAAATCGAACCGGTCGTCGAGGCCTTCAACGCCTATCGGGCGGCCGAAGGCGACATCGAGGCCGCCCAGGACATGCTGTCCGATCCGGACATGCGGGAAATGGCCGAGGAAGAGCTGGAAGCGGGCAAGACGCGTGTGGAGCGGCTGGAAGGCGAGCTGCAGATCCTGCTGCTGCCGCGCGACCCCGACGACGATCGCAGCGTCTTCCTGGAGATCCGGGCGGGTACGGGCGGCGACGAAAGCGCCTTGTTCGCCGGGGATCTTCTGCGCATGTACACGCGGTTCGCGGAAGAGCGGGGCTGGCGTGTCGAGCTGATGTCGGAAAGCGGCTCGGAACTGGGCGGGTACAAGGAAGTCATCGCCCGCCTGGAAGGGGCGGGCGTGTATGGTGAGTTGAAATTCGAGTCCGGTGCGCATCGTGTGCAGCGTGTACCCGAAACCGAGGCGCAGGGCCGCATCCATACTTCGGCCTGCACGGTGGCGGTGCTTCCGGAAGCGGACGGCCAGGCCGAGATCAGCATCAATCCGGCGGATCTGCGCATCGACACCTTCCGCGCCAGCGGCGCCGGCGGGCAGCACGTCAACAAGACCGATTCGGCGGTGCGGATCACCCACCTGCCGACGGGCATGGTGGTGGAATGCCAGGACGACCGCTCCCAGCATCGCAATCGCGACAAGGCCATGCAGGTGCTGGCCGCCCGCCTGAAAGACAAGCAGCAGCAGGAATCCCAGGCCAAGGAAGCCGCCCAGCGCAAAAGCCTGGTGGGTTCCGGCGATCGTTCCGAGCGCATCCGTACCTACAACTATCCGCAGGGCCGTGTGACCGACCATCGCATCAACCTGACGCTGTACAAGCTGGGCCAGATCATGGAAGGCGATCTGGAAGAACTGATCGGCGCCCTGCGGGCGGAGCATCAGGCGGAGCAACTGGCGGCCCTGGGCCACGATTGAGCATGGAAACCTTGCGGGCGCTGTTGCGGGAGAGCCGGCTTCCCGCGCTGGAACGCGGCATGTTGTGGCAGCATGTCCTGCGGGTGCCGCGCTCCTGGCTGATTGCGCATGATGACGACCCGATCCCGGCGCAGCAGGTGGATGCCTACCGGCGGCTGGAAGCCCGCAGGCTGGCGGGCGAGCCCATGGCCTACATTCTGGGTTTTCGCGAATTCATGGGCCATTGCTTCCATGTGACTCCCGCGGTGCTGATCCCTCGCCCCGAGACCGAGCTTCTGGTGGAAACGGCGGTCCGCCTGCTCCAGGGGCGCCCAGCGGGCAGTGTGCTCGACCTGGGCACAGGCTCGGGCGCCATACCGGTATCCATTGCACTGGCCTGCCCGCATGCCGAGGTCGTGGCCACCGATCTGAGCGTGGATGCGCTGGCGGTTGCCGGAAAGAACGCGCATAGCCTGGGTGCCACCGTGGCTTTCCACCAGGGAAGCTGGTATCAAGCCCTGCGGCCGGGCAAGGTTTTTGACCTCATCGTGTCGAATCCGCCGTATATTCCAAAGGATGATCCCCACTTGGCGCAGGGCGATCTGCGCTTCGAGCCCAAGATGGCCTTGTGCGACGGCCACGACGGCCTGGATGCCTACCGGGCGATCGTGGCGGGCGCCCCACGGCACCTGTCTCCCGGCGGGAGCCTGTATGTCGAGCACGGCTGGGACCAGGCCGAGCCGGTATGCGGGTTGCTGCGTCAAGCCGGTTTCCGCGAGGTGCACAGCCTGCCCGATTTGGCTGGCATACTGCGCGTGAGCGGCGGTCATTTATAAACCCTTATCTATTGGAAGTTTCATCCACCATGAGCGAAGTTCAAGATTTCATCCGTGAAACCGTTACCACGCATCCTGTCGTGCTGTTCATGAAGGGCACGGCGCAGTTTCCCCAGTGCGGTTTTTCCGGCCGCGCAATCCAGGCGCTGCGCGAAGCCGGCGCGAGCAAGCTCGTCACCGTGAACGTGCTCGATGACGAAGAGGTCCGCCAGGGCATCAAGGAATTCTCCAACTGGCCCACCATTCCCCAGCTTTACGTGAAGGGTGAGTTCATCGGCGGTTCCGACATCATCGGCGAAATGCTCTCCAACGGTGAGCTCCATACGGTTCTGAAAGAGGCCGAGGCAGCCGAGTGAGCCGCGACCGGCGCCGGCTCGTCGTGGGTGTGACGGGGGCGACGGGCGCCATCTATGCCCAGCGCCTCCTGCAGGTCCTGCGGGAAGCGGGCGATGTGGAAAGCCATCTGGTCATTTCGCCGCCGGGTATGCTGACGATCAAGCACGAGCTGGGGCTGTCGCGCCAGTCCTTTCAGGAACTGGCCGACGAAGTGCACAGTTTCCGGGATGTGGGCGCCTCATTGGCCAGTGGTAGTTTTGCCACCGCCGGCATGGTGATCGCACCCTGTTCCGTGCGCACGCTTGCGGCGGTGGCCAATGGTTTGTCCGACAATCTCATCACCCGGGCCGCCGACGTTACGCTCAAGGAGCGGCGCCGGCTGGTCCTGATGCTGCGCGAAACGCCGTTCAATCTGGCGCATTTGCGGAACATGACGGCCGTTACGGAAATGGGCGGGGTGGTCTTTCCGCCCTTGCCGGCTTTTTACCTGCAGCCGCAGAGCATCCTGGAAATGGTCGACCACACTGTGGCGCGAGTGCTTGAAATGTTCGACATCGCGGTGCCGTCGCCGCGCTGGCAAGGCCTGGCGCCCGATCAGGCGCGGCCCTGATCGCCTGCGCCGCGCAGAGGAACCACGCGCGGCCGTTTTGCCTCGGCTGCCCGATACGTGTCTACGGCGGGGATGCCCGCATCCTCTTCCGGGGCGGCGGGTGTTTCGTATTCTTCGGTGTCGAAGGCAATATCGCCACCGGCATCCGGTTCTCCGCCGGCATGCAGGTTCACGAACTCGAACAGTTCCCGATCCATCAGATGGCTGGGGACCACCCGCGACAGTGCGCCGAATACGTTCCAGGAACGCCCCGGGAAGTGCCTGTCCCATTCGGCGATCATGCGGGTGACTTCCTTGCGCTTCAGGTTTTCCTGCGAGCCGCAAAGATTGCATGGAATGATGGGAAACTGCTTGTGTTCGGCGTAGGCGATCAGGTCTTTTTCGGGGACGTAGGCGAGCGGCCGGATGACGATGTGCTTGCCGTCGTCGGACTGCAGCTTGGGCGGCATGGCTTTCATCCTGCCCCCATAGAACAGATTCAGGAAGAAGGTGCCGAGAATGTCGTCGCGGTGGTGGCCCAGCGCGATCTTGGTCGCGCCCAGTTCGCCGGCCACACGGTACAGGATGCCGCGCCGCAGGCGCGAGCACAGTGAGCACATCGTCTTCCCTTCGGGCAGCACGCGCGTCACGATGGAGTAGGTGTCCTGGTTCTCGATGTGATAGGGCACGCCGAGCGATTCCAGGTATTCCGGCAGTACATGGGCCGGGAAGCCCGGCTGCTTCTGGTCGAGGTTGACGGCGACGAGGTCGAAGTCGATGGGCGCCCGCTCCCGCAGGGTCCGCAGGATGTCCAGCAGGGCGTATGAGTCTTTGCCGCCCGACAGGCACACCATGACCTTGTCGCCGTCTTCGATCATGTTGTAGTCGGTGATGGCGCGGGCGGTTTCGCGTATCAGGCGCTTGCTCAGCTTGTTGGCATTGTTGCGGGCGCGTTCGGCGCGGCGCGCGTTGTCGGCGCTGCTTGCGGGCTGCCCGGTGGTCGTAAGGGAATCTGCGTTCATGGCTTTCTGGCGGATGGTGGCTCAGCGGCTGCGCTGCAGTTCGATGCCGACGGCGGCGCAATCGGAAAAGGCCAGCGGCTTGCTCACCCGTATGCGTATTTGCCTGACATCGGGAAATTCGCTGAACACCCGGTCCACCAACTGTTCAGCCAGCGTTTCGAGAAGATGCACGTGCCGGCGTGTGCACTCGTCGACGATGGCGCTGCGCAGGTGGCGGTAATCCAGCACGGTGTGGATGTCGGTGTCTTTCACTTCCTGCGATATGTCGACGTCGAACTCGGCGTCGATGTGCAGGGGCTGGGTGGCACGCAGCTCGTGTTCCAGGATGCCGATGCGCGCGTCCAGGGCGAGCTGTTGGAAGATGATGCGTCGGGTTGGCATTACATGACCTTGTAGAATTCCTGAATTGTAGTGCTTTGAAGAAAGGGGCATGCGGGTTCATGGGCAAGGCGGAAATCACGGAACGGGAAGAGATCTACGATGCGCTCATCGTGGGGGCGGGTCCGGCGGGTGTGTCCTGTGCCGTCTGGCTCGCAAACCTGGGCCTGCGGCCGGTGCTGTTCGACGCGGCCCCGTATGTCGGCGGCCTTTGCCATGGCAATCCGTTTCCGGATCCCTGGACGGTGCTGCTGCCGGGGGCGGATGGCAATGCGGTGGCCGGGCAGCTGGCGCGCAGTGTCGCAGCGGCCGGTGTCGAACTGAGGCTGGAAACCCGGGTCGACCGTATCGACCGCTGCGCCACGCTCGATGGGAATCCGTCGGCCGACATGAAAAGGGATGCCCGCCCGGATGCTCTGCCGGGGGGCGGGGCGCGCGCGCAGCAGGGATGTTTTGCCGTGTCCGGGAAGGGATGGGAACCTGTGCGCGGGCATACCGTGGTGCTGGCAACCGGTGTGCGGGCGCGCGGCTGGCAGCTGGGTGTCGGCGCCGATGGCGGCACGGCGGTGCCCGGAATCATCGTCGGGCCCGGCGGCGCAGTGGCCCGGCAGGAATATGAGGGCCGGCATGTCGCCATCCTGGGCGGCGGCGACAATGCTTTCGAGAATGCGCTTTACGTCGCGCAACGCGGCGCCGCCAGTGTCACCATCTATGCCCGCAACGTGCGGGCTCAGCGGCAGTTGCGCGACCAGGTGCCCCCGCAGTGGCTGTGCCGGGGGCCATACACGGTGGAACCGTCCGGCTTGAGCGTGAACGGGCGCCGCTATGATCTGATCCTGGTGTTCTATGGCTGGGAGCCTGTGCTGGATCCCCTGGGAGGCCTCGCGTTGCGGCTCGACAGCGGGGGCTTTGTATCCACCGATCGCTACACTGCCGAATCCAGCGTGGATGGTGTCTACGCAATCGGCGAACTGACCCGGCGCCAGCACCCCTGCGTGCTGACGGCCATGGCCGATGGAGTGGTCGCGGCGAAGGCCGTGCAGGCCCGGCTGGAGCGCCGGGGCACATAGGCGGGGCCTGGCGGCCCGGATCAGGCCGGGGCGCCGGGCTTGCGCTCCAGTTCGCACTCCGTTCTGGCTGGGGCTGATAGTTCCAGTTCGAAGCGGCGCAGTTCATCGCGGCGGAACACATGCACCGTCACGCTGTCCCCCGGCTGCCAGCGTGCCAGCAGGCTGCGCAGTGATTTTTCGTCCTGGACCCGCAGCCCGCCCACAGCCACGATGACGTCGCCGGCGGATAGCCCGGCGCGATGGGCGGCGCCGCCTTCATGGACGGTGGCGATCGAGCATTGGCCATTGCCGTTGCGCAACCGGGCATCCAGCCCCGGGTCGCCGTCCGCCGTTTTCCAGCTCAGCGCAATGCCTTGTGGCGCCAGGAGTTCGGCCAGGGGAACGTCTTCGCGTCCGTCCGCGTATCGTGACAGAAAGCCGGTGGCGTCGAAGCCGGTGGCTTCACGTATCAGCCCGGGCATGTCCGTTTCATCCACGCCGCCGGTTTGTCCACGGTAGAAGTCACGGCCGTAGCGTTCCCACATCAGGCGCATCACGTCGTCCAGGGAGTGCGCGTTCGCGCTGGCCTCGCGTATGGCGAGGTCCAGGCCGGCGGCGACCAGGGATCCCTTGGTGTAATAGCTGACCAGGGCATTGGGTGAGTTCTCGTCCTGCTTGTAATAGCGGGTCCAGGCATCGAAGGAGCTTTCGGCAACGCTTTGCTTCAGGCGGCCGCCGCCCCTGTGCACCATGCTGATGGTCTTTGCCAGCCTGCGTAGGTAGGCGGCTTCGTCGATGACGCCGGCCCGCAGCAGGAACAGGTCGTCGTAGTAGGAAGTGAAGCCTTCGAACACCCACAGCAGCCGGGTGTGGTTTTCGCGGCCGAGGTCATAGGGGGCGAACGCCCGCGGCTTGATGCGCTTGACATTCCATGTGTGGAAGTATTCATGGCTGACCAAGCCCAGAAAGTTCTCATAGCCTTCGCCGGCATCCGGGCGGCCGCGCGCGGGCAGGTCATTGCGGGCGCACATCAGCGCAGTGGACGCCCGGTGCTCCAGGCCGCCGTAGCCGTCGCCCGTCACCATGGTCATGAAGACATACCGCCCGCCGCTGTCCAGGAAGGGGGCCCTGCGGCTTTCCGGTTCGAAGAAGGCAATCTGCGCTTCGCAGATGCGGCGCGTGTCTTCGGCAATGCGTTCGAGGTCCAGGTTCGGCGCAATGCCGGTGAACACCATTTCGTGGCGGGCGCCGCAGGCTTCGAAGGCCACGACTTGCGGCGTGCCCATTTCCACAGGGTGGTCGATCAGCGCATCGTAGTCGGGGGCCAAGTACATGCCGAAGCCATGGCGCGGCGCCTCCAGGTCGTGGCCGGCGGCTTCGGGCAGCGATGTGTGTACGGTCCAGTTGGCCAGGCCGGCCGGTGCGTGCAGCAACACGTGGCAGGGCTGATGTTCCTGGCCCTCGACCGCCAGGAACACGCTGGTGCCATTGAAAAAGGCATGGGTTTCGTCGACATGCGCGCCCCGCACGGACAGGTCCCACGCATAGACGACGTACTGCACGACCAGCGGCCCCTGGCATGGTTCGCAGCGCCAGCTGTGGTTGCCCGTCTTCACGATGCCGATTGGACGCTTGCCGCTGTGCGCGTCTATCGTTTCGACTTGGCGGGCGAAATCTCGAATAAGATAGCTGCCTGGAATCCACGCCGGAAGTGCGAGCTTCTGCCCTTCCGGGTCGGGGTTGGCAATGGTCAATGTGATGCGTAGCCGGTGGCCGGCGAGGTCGTGCGGCACCAGCGCATAGAGAATGGATTCGGTTTTCATTCCTCAATATTAACGTCATGCAAGGAGACGGTATGAATGCACCTATGGTGAAGACGGAAGTTCGTGGGCGCGTGGCTCTGATCACGCTCGACAGGCCCAAGGCCCTGAATGCGTTGAGCAATGAGCTCATCGACGAATTGGCGGAAGCCCTGCGCAAGTTCGATGCCGACGAAGGCATTGGCGCCATTGTGCTGACGGGTTCGGAAAAGGCCTTCGCGGCGGGTGCCGATATCGCGGCCATGCAGGGCTGGGGCTACGTCGACGTCTATAAGCAGGACTATCTGGGGGGCAACTGGGAATCGCTCAAGCGGATCCGCAAGCCCATCGTTGCCGCGGTGGCCGGCTATGCGCTCGGCGGTGGCTGCGAGCTGGCCATGCTGTGCGATTTCATCATCGCGGCCGACAATGCCAAATTCGGCCAGCCCGAGATCAAGCTGGGCGTCATTCCGGGCCTGGGCGGCACCCAGCGCCTGCCTCGTGCGATCGGCAAGGCCAAGGCCATGGATCTGGCGCTCACCGGCCGCATGATGGATGCCGATGAAGCCGAGCGTTCCGGCCTGGTCGCCCGTGTCGTGCCTCTCGATCGTCTGCTGGAAGAAGCCATGCAGGCGGCTGAAACGATCGCGTCGTATTCCCTGCCTTCGGTCATGATGGCGAAGGAATGCGTCAATGCCGCTTACGAGGGCACGCTCAACGAGACGCTCATGTACGAGCGCCGGAATTTCCATGCCCTGTTTGCGACAGAGGACCAGAAAGAAGGCATGCAGGCTTTCGTCGAGAAGCGCAAGCCCGTGTTCAAGCACCAGTAAGAACCAGGGGATGTGCGGCCGGCGTGGCATTCCGGCCGCACACTGTTGGATTTGCAACGCGGCCCGCTTGCTTGGGATTCTTGAAAAACGCTATACTCCTTGGGTTTGCCGCTTGGAGTTTGACGCCTGGGCAAGTGAAAGAGTCTTACGGGAACCTTTAAGAAACCTTACGGTGGGCTTTAAGGAACGGGGCTTCAAGGGCACGGGCTTTACGGCGGGGGACTTTACGGCGGTCTGCAAAATATTGCGGCCGAAGCGGGTGTTGCGGATGTTGTAGCCGCACTGCAGCCGCCCCTGCAAGCGGAACCCAGGCAGGAACGTGGTTTCTAGGGCTTTGACGGGATTCGGGCTGGTTGGTTCGGGTTTTCCGGGTTTACCCCGAGAACGGATTCCGGCGGGGCTGCAAGTGGGTGCGAACCCAAAGGTGTACAGCGTGGAAGAACATTCCCCGATCGTGCTGACTGACGCGGAACGCGCAAGAATCGGTCAGCGCGCCAGCCAGGGGCTCGTCAGGGCGCTGGTTGCGCAGGCAGGCATGGCCGTGTTCGCAATCGTGCTTTCCGGTCTGGTGGCGGGTGGCAATGCGGCATTGTCGGCATTGGTCGGCGCGGCGGCGTATTTCGTTCCGAACGCGCTTTTCGCCCTGCGCCTGCTTGCCGGGATGTTCGGCCCAATGAAGTCCGGGCCCATGGCATTTTTCTGGGGCGAGGCTTTCAAGCTGAGTACCGCCATTCTCATTCTCGGGCTTGCCGCCTGGAAAGGGGAGGGCTGGCTGGTCTGGCCGGCGTTGCTGCTGGGCCTGCTGTGTGTGTTGAAAGGATACGTGTTGCTGCTGGCTTTTCGCAAGTTGCCGTAGCAGCATCAATTGGTTTCGGGGAATTCTCCGGTTTGCGTTTACAGGATAAGGTTTCAGATGGCTGCCGCTACTGATGTTTCGCCCCAGTCTTACTACATCCAGCATCACCTCGTTCACCTGAACAACATAGGTGAAAAGCAATCAGCCGTTGCCAATTTCGGCGTCATCAACTACGACTCGCTGTTCTGGTCGATACTCATGGGAGTGATCGTCCTGTTCTTTCTGTGGCGTGCCGCTTCCCGCGTGACCTCGGGTGTTCCGGGCCGCATGCAGGTTGCCGTTGAAATGCTGGTCGACATGGTCGAAGACCAGGCCAAGGGCATCGTCCCCAACGAGAACAGCCGCCGTTTCGTATCGCCGCTGGCGCTCACCATATTCCTCTGGATCATCCTCATGAACACGCTCGACCTGGTTCCGGTCGATCTGATGCCCTGGATACTGAAGGTGACGGGCCTGGGCGCCGACTACGGCGATCCCGTGTACTACCACCGTATTCTTCCCACCGCCGATCTCAACATCACCATAGGCATGTCCCTGGGGGTGTTGCTGCTGATGATCTATTACGGCATCAAGATCAAGAAGCCCGGCGGTTTCGTCAAAGAACTGTTCAGCGCTCCGTTCCACGGTCATGGCATTGCGGTCCTGCTTCTGGCGCCGTTCAATCTGCTCATGAATCTCATCGAGTATGCGGCGAAAACCGTTTCGCTCGGGATGCGGCTGTTCGGCAACATGTTTGCCGGCGAACTGATTTTCATGTTGATCGCCCTGCTCGGCGGTGCATGGACTGGTTTTAATGGTGCAAGCCTCGGGCTGGGTCTCGGCCATATTCTGGCCGGTACGGTGTGGGCGATCTTCCACATCCTGATCGTGCTGCTGCAAGGCTTCATCTTCATGATGCTTACCCTCGTATACGTTGGGCAGGCTCACGAAGGCCATTAAGGCAATCCGTCCCGGGAGACTTTCCCCCCTCCCTGGCCGGACACGCAGGCTTGCCACCTGCAATGCAGTTTCTTCGACTATTTGAATCACACACGGTTATCTAAACCAAGGAGTTATCATGACTGACGTCGCTTTCGTTGCTCTGGCTGCCGGTCTCATCATCGGTCTGGGCGCTTTTGGCTGCTGCATCGGCATTGCACTGATGGGCGGTAAGTACCTCGAAGCCTCTGCTCGCCAGCCTGAGCTGATGAACGCCCTGCAAACCAAGATGTTCCTGCTCGCAGGCCTGATCGACGCGGCATTCCTGATCGGCGTTGGTATCGCCATGCTGTTCGCCTTCGCCAATCCGTTCGTTGGATGATGAAGGCAGCCCGCAATGTTTGCGGGAAAGCGGCCGCGGGCGCATCCGGGTGCGCCTCTGCGGCATGGACATTAGTCGTCGGCGGCCACCGCTCGGCGCTAAGAGGTATTAAAGGGAAACGACCGTGAATTTAAACGCGACTCTCTTTTTCCAGATGATCGTGTTTTTCGTGCTGGCGTGGTTTACGATGAAGTTCATCTGGCCACCCCTCACGAAGGCGATGGACGACCGCCGCCAGAAGATCGCTGATGGTCTGGCGGCAGCTGACAAGGGCAAGGCTGATCTGGCCCAGGCACAGGCACGCATCAACCTGATCGAGGCCAACGCCAAGAACGACAACCATGCGCGCATGGTCGAAGCCGAAAAGCAGGCAGCCGTCATCATCGATCAGGCTCGTCGGGAAGCAGAATCCGAAAAGGCCCGCATTCTGGCGCAGGCCCAGCAGGACGCGGCGCAGGAAGTGCAGCGCGCCCGCGAGGCACTGCGTGCCGACGTGGCGGCGCTGGCCGTCCGGGGCGCCGAACAGATTCTGAAGCGTGAAGTCGACGCCAATGCTCATGCCGGGCTGCTCGACCAGCTCAAGGCGCAACTGTAAATTCAGGATAAGCCATGGCTGAACTATCGACTATCGCCCGACCGTATGCCGAAGCGCTTTTCGCCTCGGCACGGGACGACCAGGCAGCCCTGGCGGCCTGGTCCACTCTGCTCTCCGAGCTTGCCGCGCTGGCGAGCATCGACGATGTGCGCGAGGCTTTGACCGATCCGCGGCTGAATGCCGCAAAACGCATCGAGCTGTTCACGGGTCTGGTCAAGTCCCCGTTGTCCGCCGCTGCGCGCAACTTTATTGAATTGCTGATCGATAACCACCGCATCCTGGTCCTGCCTCAGGTTGCCGAGCAGTTCGAGCTGCTGAAGAATCAGCTCGAGGGTACCGCACTGGCCGAAATTTCCAGTGCCTTCCCCATCAGCGACGAGCAGGTCCAGCAACTCGTTGCCGGGCTCGAAAAAAAGTTCGGCCTCAAGCTCAAGCCGGCCGTCACCGTTGATCCCGAATTGATCGGCGGTGTGCGAGTGGTCGTGGGCGACCAGGTACTTGACACTTCGGTGCAGGCCCAATTGGCCCGCATGCGCGATACGCTGGCGGCCTGACGGGCGCCAGATAACAGGATTCAGGAGTCTGAACATGCAACTTAACCCGTCCGAGATCAGCGAACTGCTCAAGGCCCGTATCGAAGGCCTGGGCGCATCGACCGATGTTCGCACGCAAGGCACGGTCGTTTCCGTGACCGACGGTATTTGCCGCATCCACGGCCTGTCCGATGTGATGCAGGGCGAAATGCTCGAATTTCCCAACAACGTTTTCGGCCTGGCACTGAACCTCGAGCGCGACTCCGTCGGCGCCGTGGTGCTGGGGGACTACACCGGCGTGTCGGAAGGCGACCCGGTCAAGACCACAGGCCGGATTCTGGAAGTCCCGGTCGGCCCGGAACTGCGCGGCCGCGTCGTTGACGCGCTGGGCGCGCCCATCGACGGCAAGGGCCCCATCAATGCCCAGCGGACCGACGTCATCGAAAAGGTCGCTCCGGGCGTGATCGCCCGTAAGTCCGTGTCGCAGCCGCTGCAGACCGGCACCAAGGCCATCGATGCCATGGTGCCCATCGGCCGCGGGCAGCGCGAGCTCATCATTGGCGACCGCCAGACAGGCAAGACAGCCGTTGCGGTCGACACCATCATCGCCCAGAAGGGTCAGGGTGTCACCTGCGTCTACGTCGCGATCGGCCAGAAGGCCTCCACCATCGCCAACGTGGTCCGCAAGCTCGAAGAGCACGGCGCACTCGAATACACCATCATCGTGGCCGCCGCGGCCTCCGAATCGGCTGCCATGCAGTACATTTCGGCCTATTCCGGCTGCACCATGGGCGAATACTTCCGCGATCGCGGCGAAGACGCCCTGATCATTTACGATGACCTCACCAAGCAGGCCTGGGCCTATCGCCAGGTTTCGCTGCTGCTGCGCCGCCCTCCCGGCCGCGAAGCCTACCCCGGCGACGTCTTCTATCTGCACTCCCGC
This sequence comes from Alcaligenaceae bacterium, assembly GCA_013416455.1. GTDB lineage: Bacteria > Pseudomonadota > Gammaproteobacteria > Burkholderiales > Burkholderiaceae_B > Yanghanlia. The sequence continues at coordinate 230,402 of JACCES010000007.1, forward strand.
CTGCTCGAGCGCGCCGCCCGGGTGAACGAGGACTACGTCGAAAGCCTGACCAACGGCGAAGTCAAGGGCAAGACCGGCTCTCTCACCGCGCTGCCCATCATCGAGACGCAGGCTGGCGACGTTTCAGCCTTCGTTCCGACGAACGTGATTTCCATTACCGACGGCCAGATCTTCCTGGAATCCGATCTGTTCAACGCTGGCATCCGGCCCGCCATCAACGCCGGTATTTCGGTGTCGCGCGTCGGTGGCGCCGCCCAGACCAAGGTCATCAAGAAGCTGTCGGGCGGTATTCGTACCGACCTGGCCCAGTATCGTGAACTGGCCGCTTTCGCGCAGTTCGCCTCCGACCTCGATGACGCCACCCGCCGTCAGCTCGAGCGCGGCAAGCGCGTGGTCGAACTGCTGAAGCAGCCTCAGTATCAGCCGCAGCTGGTGTGGGAACAGGCCGTTTCGCTGTACGCAGTCAACAATGGGCATCTCGACGACCTCGAAGTCGAACAGATCCTGTCGTTCGAAAAGGCGCTGAAGGACTACCTGAAGTCGAAGCATGAAGGGCTCGTCAACCGCGTCCAGGATACGAAGGAACTGTCCAAGGACGACGAGGCTGAGCTGGTTTCGGCGATTCAGGACTTCAAGAAGCACGGAGCTTTTTGATCCAGGCTGGCAAAGGGTGGGGAAGCTGAAAGGCTTCCCGTCTACATGCCTGGCAGCGTCTCCTCAGTGAGCCTGCCATAACGCCTTCTCAGGAAACAGCAATGGCCGGAATCAAGGAAATTCGAAACAAGATCAAGAGCGTGCAGAACACGCGAAAGATCACCAAAGCCATGGAGATGGTCGCGGCATCGAAGATGCGCAAGGCGCAGGACCGCATGCGCGCCGGGCGTCCGTATGCGACCAAGGTCCGGGATATCGCCGCCAATCTCATGCATGCGCATCCCGACTACAAGCACCCATACATGGTCGAGCGCGCCATTCGCGCCGCGGGTGTGGTGGTCGTGACCACCGACAAGGGTCTGTGCGGCGGCCTCAACACCAACATCATGCGCCTGGTGCTGGCCCGTTACAAAGAGTTCCAGCAGCAGGGCTTCGACGTGCAGTTCACGGCGCTGGGCAGCAAGGGGGCGGGTACGCTCGGCCGTATCGATGCGAAGGTCGTCTCCCAGGAAGTGCAGCTCGGAGACCGCCCGAACCTCGAGCGCCTGATCGGTGCGATGAAGGTGCAGCTCGACGATTTCATCGATGGCAAGATCGATGCCGTGTACCTGGCCACCAACCGTTTCGTGAACACCATGAAGCAGGAGCCCGTGTTCGTGCGCCTGCTGCCGCTGCCCAGTGGGCTGGCGGATCCCTTCCAGTCTGAAGAAGGCGATCCAGCCTCCAATGGCGTGGCCAGTTCGCAGTATGGCTGGGACTACATCTACGAGCCCGACGCCAAGGCGGTCATCGACGACCTTCTCATGCGCTATGTCGAGGGCCTGGTTTACCAGGCCGTCGCCGAGAACATGGCTTCCGAGCAGTCCGCCCGGATGGTGGCCATGAAGGCGGCGTCCGACAACGCCAAGAAAGTCATCGAAGATCTGCAGCTGGTCTACAACAAGACCCGCCAGGCGGCCATTACCAAAGAAATTTCGGAAATCGTGGGGGGCGCTGCCGCGGTCTGATGATCCGGCATCCCGTCAAAGATATTTAGCAAGGACTAAACATGAGCAACGGTACCATCGTTCAGTGCATCGGCGCCGTGGTGGATATTCAGTTCCCCCGCGACAGCATTCCCAACATCTATGACGCGCTCAAGCTCCAGGATGAAAGCTCTGCGTTTGCCGAAGCCGGTCTGACGTTCGAAGTCCAGCAACAGCTGGGTGATGGCGTGGTGCGCACCATCGCCATGGGTTCGTCCGACGGTCTGCGTCGCGGCATGGCAGTGGCCAATACCGGCGCGCCGATCTCGGTGCCGGTGGGTGTGCCCACACTGGGCCGCATCATGGACGTGCTCGGTCGCCCCATCGACGAGCGCGGCCCCATCGAAGCCTCGGAAACCCGGGCCATCCACCAGAACGCCCCGAAGTTCGACGAACTTTCGCCTTCGGTCGAGCTGCTCGAAACCGGCATCAAGGTCATTGACCTGATCTGCCCGTTCGCCAAGGGCGGCAAGGTCGGCCTGTTCGGCGGCGCCGGCGTGGGCAAGACCGTCAACATGCTCGAACTCATCAACAACATCGCGAAGGCTCACAGCGGTCTGTCGGTGTTCGCAGGTGTGGGCGAGCGGACTCGCGAAGGGAACGACTTCTATCACGAAATGGCGGAAGCCGGCGTGATTCAGCTCGACAAGCTGGAAGAGTCCAAGGTGGCCATGGTGTTCGGCCAGATGAACGAGCCTCCCGGCAACCGCCTGCGCGTGGCGCTTTCCGGCCTGACCATGGCCGAGAAGTTCCGCGACGAAGGCCGTGACATCCTGTTCTTCGTGGACAACATCTACCGCTATACGCTGGCCGGTACCGAAGTGTCGGCGCTGCTGGGCCGTATGCCTTCCGCCGTAGGCTATCAGCCTACGCTGGCCGAGGAAATGGGCAAGCTGCAAGAGCGGATCACTTCCACCAAGACCGGGTCCATCACGTCCATTCAGGCCGTGTATGTGCCGGCTGACGACTTGACCGACCCGTCGCCCGCCACCACCTTCCTTCACCTCGACTCCACCGTCGTGCTGTCGCGTGACATTGCGGCCCTGGGTATCTACCCCGCGGTCGATCCGCTGGATTCCACCAGCCGTCAGCTCGATCCGCAGGTCGTCGGCGAAGAACACTATCGCGTGGCTCGCGGCGTTCAGCAGACGCTGCAGCGTTACAAAGAGCTGCGTGACATCATTGCCATTCTCGGTATGGACGAGCTGTCGCCGGAAGACAAGCAAAGCGTGGCACGCGCCCGCAAGATCCAGCGCTTCCTGTCGCAGCCCTTCCACGTTGCGGAAGTGTTCACTGGCTCCCCCGGCAAGTACGTGCCGCTGGCGGAAACGCTGCGCGGCTTCAAGATGATCGTGGAAGGCGAGTGCGATGCCCTGCCCGAGCAGGCCTTCTACATGGTCGGCTCGATCGATGAGGCGTTCGAAAAAGCCAAGACCATCCAATAAGGATCGAATATGGCCTACCTGCAAGTTGATGTCGTCAGTGCGGAAGAGCAGCTTTTTCGCGGCGAAGCCAAATTCGTCGCGCTGCCTGGCGAAGCCGGCGAGCTGGGCATACTGCCCGGGCATACTCCGCTCATTTCGCGGATACGCCCGGGTACGGTGAAGATCGTGGCTCCCGACGACACCGAAGTGACCATCTTCGTGGCCGGCGGGATCCTGGAAGTCCAGCCTGGTGGCGTGACCGTTCTGTCCGATACGGCGATTCGCGCCGAAGATCTGGATGAGGCCAAGGCAATCGAAGCGCGCAAGCGCGCCGAGGAAAGTCTGACCAAGGCCAAGGACAAGGCGGATATCGCCGTGGTGGAAGCCGAGCTGGCCATGCTCGCGGCGCAGGCTGCCGCGGCTCGCAAGTTCGGTAATCGCGGCGGCAGCCGTCACTGAGCCGTCTGATTGATGCGGCGCCATTGCCGCATCAAGCCTGATCACCCGCCACACACATTTTGTGGCGGTTTTTTTTTGGGGCTATGGATCAAGCCGTTGCAGAGAAAGCATTCGGCTGCGTTTCATCCAGTCCAGTTGCATGTGAACGTCAAGGGGCGCTCTGAACAAGTTGAGCGGAAAGCAGGCGCTGTGACTTGTTCAGAGCTCCCCAAGCTCACGTGGTCTCGCGTCTTTCTATATCGGCGAGGTTTTCCGTCCACCCCAGGGCCGAGCGGGACCATACCTGTATCCGGGGGATGAGCGCCGCGCGTTCCTCAATGCAGCCAACTCGAAGCCCATAGATTCTGGGCTCATCTGCGTCATGGACGTAAAGCGATGAGCCGCAATTCGGGCAAAATGCCTGGGCGCGCCTTGCTCCGCTGCCGCCTATCTTCACATACACGGATGGCTGTCCGGCGAGCAGACGAAACGTCCCTTCATTTGCCTGTACGGTCACGCGATACGCGGTGCCGGTGAGTTTCTGGCAATCAGAGCAATGGCAGATGGATGTTTTTCGCGGGTCAACTGTGGCTTCGTAGCTGATATCCCCGCAATGACAACTTCCGTGTACTTGCATGAAATTTCCTTGAGGCCGCCGACCTGACAGACGCGTGGCGCTGGGCGTGGTCGCGGCGAGTTGTTCAGAGCTTCCTTGCCACGCATTATTGCACTGCCGATTCAGCCCGATGCCTTTCGGCGCAAACATCGCCGCCGGCCCCCATTTGCGCGTCATAAAACTTTCATGCTATATTTCGTTTCCTCGCTGATCGAGACCTAGGGTTTACCCGGGTTTTGCGGCTTCCGGTTCTTCGATTCCCGCCTCAGTTGGCGGGTGGATGGGCAGGGAGGGTCTCAGCGGGCTGGGCCGGTTCTCGGCGCAGTGGCAGGGTTCAGTGGCAGGCTTTGAAATTCGTGTTATGATTTCAGATTCTGCAGCGAGATTTACAGGCAGGTGCCGGCAAGATTATCAGCGGGCACGGGCGAAAAAAGTCTGGCGGGCGTGGGTGGTGTGGCAGTAGCGGGGATCCAACAGCGATTCCGGGTTCTGCAAAAAAACTTCCCGGGTTTGCTTGACACGCTTCAAAAACT
>JACCES010000008.1 GCA_013416455.1 Alcaligenaceae bacterium
GCGATGCGGCTGTAGCATGCGACACAGCACACGCCGTAGCCGATTCTTTTTGTTTTGTACGAACCGGCCGCCCCCGGGATTCACCCGGGGGAAGGCCCCTCTTCCCCACCCCGCCCCCTTCCCGTTCGGGCGCCCCCGCGCGCGAGGGCGGCCGCCCGGCCACCGGCCGCCACGAATCCCGCCCCGCCGGTTCCACAGGGCAGCGGCGCCAGGCTCCGCAAGCCGCGCTGCTGGGCAAGACGGCCTCCCGCTGAATGCCCCGGCCACGCTGACACGGACGCCCGCCCATGTCTCTTTCGACCTGGCTCGCCTTCTTCGCCGCTTCCTGGGCCATTTCCTTCTCGCCCGGCCCGGGGGCCATTTCCGCAATGGCTTCCGGCCTGAGATACGGCTTCAGGCGCGGCTACTGGACCACCGTCGGGCTGCTGCTGGGCATCATCCTGCAGTTCTGCATCGTGGCCGTCGGCCTGGGCGCCGTGCTGGCGACTTCGGAACTGGCCTTCACCACCCTGAAATGGCTGGGCGCGGCCTACCTCGTCTACCTGGGCTGGCTGCAATTCCGCACGGACGCCGCCCCGGTGGCGGTCGAAAGCGCGCCCCCGGCCGATTTCCGGGTGCGCGAGCTGGTGCTGCGCGGCTGTCTGGTCAACATCACCAACCCCAAGGGCACGGTGTTCCTGATGGCGGTGGTCCCGCAGTTCCTGGACCCGTCATCCCCGCTGCCCCTGCAATACCTCATCCTCGGCGCAACCCTGTGCCTCACCGACCTGGTGGCCATGGGCTGCTACACCTCGCTGGCCGCCCGCGTGCTGCGCCTGTTGCGCACGCCCCGCCACATCCGCTGGATGAACCGCGGCTTCGGCGCGCTGTTCATCCTTGCGGGCACGGTCCTGGCCACCCTCGGCAGGCGCGCATGAACAATAGACGTTTTTGCCTTGGGGCGGCCCGGCGGTCAGAGGCCCCCACGCTGCGCCTTCGGCTTGCTGCCCCCCACGGGGGCCGTTTTTGCCTTGGGGCGGCCCGGCGGCAAAAAGCCCCCACACTGCGCCAAGATTAAAATCCAAAACATGAGCATTCCAAACGAAGTCGAAAGGCGACGCACCTTCGCCATCATTTCCCACCCCGATGCCGGCAAGACCACACTGACGGAAAAGCTGCTGCTGTTCGCCGGCGCCATCCAGATCGCCGGCAGTGTCAAGGCCCGCAAAGCGAGCCGGCACGCCGCATCCGACTGGATGGAGATCGAAAAGCAGCGCGGCATTTCGGTCGCGTCGTCGGTCATGCAGATGGAATACCGGGACAGCGTCATCAACCTGCTCGACACGCCCGGCCACCAGGACTTTTCCGAAGACACCTACCGCGTGCTCACCGCCGTGGATGCCGCCCTCATGGTCATCGACGCGGCCAACGGCGTGGAACCGCAGACGGAACGCCTGCTGGCGGTCTGCCGCGCACGCAACACGCCCATCATCACCTTCATCAACAAGCTGGACCGCGAAGTGCGCGAGCCGCTGGACCTGATCTCGGAAATCGAGTCCCACCTGGGCATGGACGCCATTCCCTTCTCGTGGCCGGTCGGCATGGCGCGCCGCTTCGGCGGTGTGTTCAACATCCGCGAAGACCGCATGCGGGTCTTCCGCGCGGGCCAGGAGCGGCGCCAGGACGACGATGAGTTCATCGAGGGGCTGGCCAATCCCGAGGCATTGGCGCGTTTCGGCGAAGCCTACGCCAAGGCCCGCGAAGAGATCGAACTCATTTCCGAGGCTTCGGTGCCCTTCGACCGCGACGCTTTCCTTGCCGGCAAACAGACGCCTGTGTTCTTCGGCTCGGCCATCAACAATTTCGGCGTGCAGGAAGTGCTGGACGCCCTGGTGGAACTGGCCCCGCCGCCCGGCCCCCGGCATGCGCTGGAACGCACGGTCTCGCCCGAAGAGCCCAAGTTCACCGGCGTAGTGTTCAAGGTCCAGGCCAACATGGATCCGGCGCACCGCGACCGCGTGGCCTTCGTGCGCGTCAGTTCGGGACGCTTCGAACGCGGCATGCGGCTGAAGGTCGCCCGCACGGGCAAGGACATGAGGCCCAACAACGTCGTGTCCTTCCTGTCGCAACGGCGTGAGCTCCTGGACGAGGCCTACGCCGGCGACATCATCGGCATTCCCAATCATGGCGTGCTGCAGCTGGGCGACGTGCTCACGGAAGGAGAAAGCCTGCACTTCACCGGCCTGCCCTTCTTTGCGCCCGAACTCTTCCAGGCGGTCGAAGTCAAGGATCCGCTGCGCACCAAGCAGCTGCGCACCGGCCTGACCCAGCTGGGCGAAGAAGGCGCCATCCAGGTGTTCCGACCGGAAATGGGCGGCCCGCTGCTGCTCGGCGCGGTCGGACAGCTGCAGTTCGAAGTCGTGGCCCACCGCCTCAAGACCGAATACGGCGTCGAGGCCAGATTGATGTCCTCGCGTTACAACCTGGCACGATGGATTACAGCCGAAGACCCGAAGGCACTGCGAAAATTCATGGATGCCAACGCAGCCCATATCGCCTACGATGTCGTCGAGGCCGCCGCATTCCTGGCAAGTTCTCCGGCGCAGCTGCGTGTGGCTCAGGAACTCTATCCCGGCGTGGCTTTCCACGCCATGCGGGAACACGGTGGCCAGGTATTCGGTCAACAACACTGAGGGGGCGGGGCTTGTTTTCCCGGCGCTTTCCCAGCTTGGGTTGCCCTGCTTATATACTGCGCTAACACGTGTACTCAGAGGATACGGATGTCCTGGCGTTTCATCTTTGCCATTCTGATCATCGCCGCCGGCGCTTCAGCCTGGGGCGGCATGCGCCTGGGCGAATGGCTGGTGGCCCATGGCCCTGTGAAACCGGAAATCAAGGCCACGCCGCCTGAATTGTCCGACGTGCCCGTGCTCGACGCGGACGGCAAGCCATTCTTGGCAATGGCGCCGCAGCCGCTGGTCAACGGGCGTCTGGGCGTGCCCGAGCCGCCCGAACCGGTGCAATGGGAAGTGGCGGCGATCAGCGTCGACGAAGCACAGGCCGAAACGCCCATCAGCCTTGCCACCACCACCATCAGCATGGAAGAGGCCGTACAGATCGCCAATGCCAACCCGCACGGGCTGCAGGGGCTGGCCGACGTCGGCGACCTCATGGGAGGCGGCCCCGGCGTACCCACGCATGGGCCGCAATTCATTCAGCCGGTGGATATCAGCCAGCCGCCGCCGCCACCGCCCATCACAGCGGGCCCGGAAACCGGCGGCAACTGGCAGGCCGCCTTGCGCCAGGAACTGCAGGCATGCGGCCAACTGGGTTTCTTCGACCGGCCCAGCTGTTCGTGGTCGGCCCGCAACAAGTATTGCGAACCCAACAACGCCTGGGGCCGCGCACGGGATTGCCCCGCTAAGAGCTTCTGACCCCGCGGGGATGAGGCGGATCAGCGGGCGCGGGCGGAACCCGCCGCGGCGGAATATCCGCCCGGCGGCGATGGCTTATTCGTCGTCCATCTGCGACTGCAGGTAGTTCTGCAGGCCGACCTTGTCCACCAGATCGATCTGGGTTTCGAGCCAGTCGATGTGTTCTTCCGTATCGTTCAGGATGTCCTGCAGAAGGTCGCGCGAAACATAGTCGCGTACCGATTCGCAGTAGGCGATGCCTTCCTTGACGGTTTCCTGCGAGCCCTGTTCGAGACGGAGATCACAGGAAAGGATCTCGGGCACGTTTTCGCCGATGAGCAGTTTGTGAAGGTCCTGCAGATTGGGAAGGCCGTCGAGCATGAAAATGCGCTCGATCAGACGATCGGCGTGCTTCATTTCGCCGATCGATTCGTCGTATTCTTTCTTGCCGAGCCTGTCGAGGCCCCAATGACGCAACATCCGCGCATGCAGGAAATACTGATTGATGGCGGTGAGTTCGTTCTTGAGTTGCTTATTGAGATGCTGAATGACGGTGCGATCGCCTTTCATGGCCGTACTCCGCTGGCTGATGATTGAAGGGGCAACCATTAGCCTAACACGGCGCACGCACTCATGGTGCGCCGCCGGCCCGGTACGGCCCACCGTGGCCGTGTATTCTTGCGCTCAGCCCCGGCTGACCGCAACCACCTGCAGTGGGAGAAGATCAGGGTCGTTGGCCGCTTCGTGATCGAAGGCCCCATCTGACTGCGGCTCGGTCACATGGCCGGCATAGCGGCCGCCGGGCAGGTAGTCGGTGGCCGTGTCACGGCAGCAGCCGCAACACCCGCCCACGCCAAGCTGGGCTTCCAGATCGGAAAGCGATGCGGCACCAGTAGCGACGGCTTCCTGGACCTGACGTTCCGTGATGGCATTACATACGCAAATAAACATGAGAACAATTATCAACTATGCAGATAGTTTCTGGCAATCGTCCCCATAGTTTTTTTTGTAACAACAGCATGATAGGCGGCCCTGCGCACTGCAACGGGGATGGGCCCGGGAAGCATCGGTGAGGCGCCGGCACCGCAACGAGCCGGGCCCGCCACGGTTGCCGGCGCCCCCGACGGGCGTCTGTCAGAACACGATCTCCTTGCGCGCCGGATCCAGCGTAATGGTGTCGCCTGTTTTCAACAGCCGCACGAGATCCTGGCTCCAGCCTTCCGTAATGGTCATATTGGCCAGCACGGCGCCCTGGACCATCACCGGATTCAGCTTGCCGAACACGAGAGCCAGCGGAGCAATGCCCTTGTGCAGCAGGTCGAAGAATGCCCAGCCCCCGGCCACGCCCCCCTTCGCGGTCGGGATCACGAGGATTTTGCCCTTGATGGATTCGCCTTCGGCGCTATGCCCGATGCGGGAGATCACACCGGTCACCCGGTTCAGGTCGTAGCGCGGGCTGAAGCCTTCCCGCATGACCAGTACCTGCCCGCCGACCTTTTCCCCCCACGCCCTATCGACATGCACTGTGGTCACTTCAGTTCTCCTGTGCAGGCAACATCGACACAATCGGCGGTTCGGCGCAGTACGGTGTTGAAACGATGAGCCGTGATGGTATTGACGATCTTGGCGGAATTGGAAACCAGGTTTGCCCACTCGTTCTCGGCGCGTATGTCCGACAGGCGCTGCAGGATGTAGAAACACACGCCCTGCAGCAGCACGACCCCCGCCTGTTCCAGCGTATCCACGTAGCCGAGGCGCTTCGCATCGCTGTAAACCGAATGGTTGGTGGTGACGACCACCGTCATGTTCCCCGCGACCTTTCTGCCCTCGAACAAATGGGCCAGCCGCTGCATTTCGAAAAGCGACTGCTGGGGGCCGGAGAAAACCACGATGTTCTTCCGGGCGTCGACAAAGGAATAGCCGTCGTAGATCCCTTGAAGATCGTCGTCGGTGACCGTCATGGTCTGGCGCGGCTCGTTGCCCCCCAGCGCGGCTTCAAGCGTCGCCGCTTCCGGCGTCACCCCCACCATATGGAACATCGCCATCGAGCCGTAGCTTGCCAGCGAAGCGCCGAGATGCTTGAGGGCATCGGGGGGCGGCGTGGTATCGATGCCCTGGAACACCGGGACGGCATAATAATCCTGATTGGGATGCCCGACGATCTTGCCCAGCGCCCCCCAGTCGGCGAGATCCGAAAGCGTGGCGCTGACGTTCACGACGATATTGCCGCGCCGCACCTCATCGAGATGGAAGCCGTATGCGGGCGTGCGCCCCGTCAGGGCGGCGGCGAAGCTGGATTTCCCGGCTTCGAAGTTGCTGCGCGCGCCGAAGACGGAATTGGCATAGATGACGGTGCCCGTATCGCCCCAGGCGACGTGTTCGCCCAGCTTGGGCTGGTAGACCGTCTGGTAGTTGATACAGGTGTCGGTGGTGCTGATGTCCATCCGGCGCAGGTGCATGACGAGTTCGCGCTCTTTGTCTTCCTCGGCCTTGTCCGGCTGCAGGCGGGGCTCGTCGCTGAAGTGCATGCAACGGGCATTGCTTGTGGAGGGCACCACGCATTTCGCGCCTTCGTCCGCGATCTGCCGCATCATTTCCAGGCCGCCGTCCCCCATGACTTCGATGTCGCCCATGACATGGGCATTGACAATGGGAACGAAGCGTTTCGCATTGAAGAATTTCCCGACTTCAACCTGAAAACGTATGGCCTCCTGTACCGCCCTGCCCTTGTCGCCGTCGAACATGGCCTGTTCTTCCTGGGTCAACTCCATGATATTCATACCTTCCCTGCTGTTCGTCATTGCTGGATCGTGATGTTGGCCGCCTCGATGATGCTGGTATACAGCGTACGTTGGCGTTGAATGAATTTCTTGAATTCCCCGGGTGTGGACGGTGCCGCCGAGATCCCCAGATTGGCCAGCTTCTCTTTGACGTCCGGCCGGTCCAGGACTTTCCGCAGCGCCGCGGCAATTTCGTCGATGATTTCCGGCGGTGTGCCGCCAGGGGCGAAAACACCCTGCCAGTTCTCGATATCGAAATCGGAAAGCCCGCTTTCAACGAGAGTCGGCACCTCGGGTATGAGTTCGGAACGATCCTTGGTCGTCACCGCCAGCGCCGTTGCCTTGCCTTCTCTGACAAAGGGAAGCGCCGGCGGCAATCCCGCAAAAAAGATGTGCACCTGCCCCCCGACCAGATCCGTGATCGCCGGCGCGCCGCCTTTATAGGGAATGTGCAGGATGTCCGTCTCCGTCATCAGCTTGAACTGCTCGCCGGCCAGATGCTGCGGCCCGCCGGTTCCCGAGGAGGCGTATGAAACCTTGCCGGCGTTCTGCCTGGCGTAATCGACGAGTTCCTTTACGTTCCGGGCGGGCACCGATGGATGCGCAACGAGCAGCAAAGGCGCGCTTCCCGCCTGGGAAACGGGCGTGAGATCCTTTTCCGCATCGTATTGCATCTGGGAATAGAGCAAGGGGTTGATGACCGTTTCGGCCGGCGAAGCCATCAGCAGCGTGTAGCCGTCCGCCGGCGACTTGGCCACGTAGTTGGCGCCGATGTTGCCGCCCGCGCCGGTACGGTTTTCCACCATGACTGTCTGGCCCCACAGGGTGGACAGTTCCGAAGCAACGACCCGGGCGATGGCATCGGTGGCTCCGCCGGCGGGAAAGGCGGCGATTATCCTGACCGGCTGCTCGGGAAACGCCGCGAACGCGCTGCCCGCATGCATCATTGCCGTTACGGTGGCGACGGGCAGCCAAAGGCCCCGCAGCCAGGGTTTTCCAAACGTCCGCATAGTCTTCCTCCTTTTGTCCGGCCCGTCATCGGCGGGCCTTGGCTTGTAAACTCATGGCGGACCCAATGGAAAATCAGCTCACCTTGCGGATGGATGATGAAATCTGCATGGGTCCGGATACCTCCAGTTGAAAGGCAAAGATTTCCGGCTGAATGTAAAAACGGGTTCGTTCAAGGATCAGCCCCTCTTCGTCGAAGGAAGTGCGATCCATCAATAAGGACATGGCCTCTTCGCCGAGCGAGAGCAATTCAGAGAACCCGGAAGGCGCGCGCACGGCCAGAATGCTGGTGCTGGCGCTTGCGACCTTGCGCTTCACGATATCGTGCAGCACGGCATAGACCGGATTCGCCTCGACCTGCTCGCGGCTGACTTCCACGCCAAAGCAGGACATCGTGCATTGCGCGATCGCCACCACCGCGTCATCCACCCGATAAACCCTCGTAAAGCGCAATACGTTGCCCAGCGCGGCCACCTGGCCGTCCGCCGCCATGATGTCGCGCGGAGGTTCGAATTCGATGAGTTCCGTTTTCGGGTCGTACCCCTGAGCCACCAGGCTGTCGTAGAACCCCCGCAGGGTCTTCAGTTCCTGGTTCACTTTGGGGCCCGACACGAAGACGCCTTTCCCCTGGCGGCTCACCACGAGGCCCTGGTCGACCAGAACGCGAATGGCCTGGCGAACAGTGACCCGGCTCACATCGAACAGCTGGGTAAGTTCGTATTCGGACGGAAGCTTTTCCAGGGGCAGGAGCTTTTTCGTCTCGATGTCATGGAGAAGCTTCTGCGCTATCTGCAGGTACAGGGCCGTATGCCCGTCGCGATTCAATCGGATCATCCTCGTCACTCTCTCTACATGCGAATTCTTTCACTTGCATTAAGACAAGTCAATACAAGATGAAAAATGTTTTGGCGGATCGGTCTTTTATCCGGCGTCGAGAGCGGCCCGCGCCTTTCTCATGATGGCCGGTTCGATGCCGGCGGCTTCCCGGTACTTCGCCACCGTCCGCCGGGCGATGACCACGCCCTGAGCCGCCAGACGCTCGGCTATCTTGCTGTCGGACAGCGGCTTCCGGGGGGATTCCTCGCTCACCAGCTTGGCGATGAGGCTGCGCACCGCCGTGGCCGATGTGGCGTCGCCGTCATCGGTCTGCAGGGCCGCGCTGAAGAACTGCTTGAGCTCGATCACGCCCCATGGCGTCTGCGCGTACTTGTGCCGCGTCGAACGGGAAATCGTGGACTCGTGCAGCCCGAGCTGCTGCGCGATATCCCGCAGCACCATGGGCCGCATCGCCGCAACGCCTTTTTCCAGGTAGCCGGTCTGCTGGTCGACGATGGCCTGCGCCACGCGCATGATGGTGACGAAACGCTGGTTCACGCTTTTCACCAGGCCCTGCGCCTGCTGCAGCTGCGCGTGCAGCTCCGGCGAGACCTGTGTCCGGGCCATCAGGCTCTCGTACACGGCGTTGACACGCACGCGCGGCACCACCGCCGGATTCAGGACGGCCACCCAGCGATCCCGGGCCTTGCGCATGATGACGTCAGGCGTCACGTAGTCGGCGGCCTCGCCGGCCCAGTTGCGCCCCGGGCGGGGTTCGAGCCGCAGCAGCAGTGCGTGAGCGGCGCGCAACAAGGGCATCGGCACCCCCATCATGTCGCGCAGCCGGTTGAGATTGCCGGTGGCGAGCACGGACAGATGCTGTGCGGCGATCGCCCGGGCGCATTCGTGGATGTCGTCGTCCAGCCCATCGCCGCCCGCGCGCCGCGCGCGCAATTGCAGAAGCAGACATTCCGAGAGCGATCGCGCGCCCACCCCGGGCGGATCGAAAGACTGGAGCAGCCGCAGCGCGGTGGTCAGCTCATCGGCATCGACGCCGCGTTCGGCCGGAAGCAGGTCGTGGATTTCGTCCAGCGGCGTGGGCAGATAGCCGTTGTCGTCCAGTTCGTCGATCAGCAGACCGGCCAGGACGCAATCGCGCTCGCTGGCCCGCGTGAGCCTCAGCTGTTCATGGAGATGGTCCCGCAGGCTCAGGGGCAGCGGCGCTTCGGGCCGCTCGGTGTCGTCATCGCCCCCCGACTGCGTCCGCCCGGCTGAACCGGCCTGCAGCCATCGGTCTTCCAGGCCCTCGTCATGATCTGGCGCTACCGCGCCATCCGCATCGATGTCATACTCATCACCGCGCTCCAGCAGGGGGTTTTCCTGCAGCGCCCGCGCCACCTCCAGCTCCAGATCCTGGGTCGAGAGCTGCAGAAAGCGGATCGACTGCTGCAGCTGCGGCGTAAGCGCAAGCTGCTGCTGTTGACGAAGTTCCAGTGACTGACGCGTATGCATATTGTGGAAAGCAACTCATGAAGATTGAAAGGCCCCAACCCACCCGAGCCGATGCCGCCCTGTTGCGAAATACGGTCCTGAAACTGACCGCCGCCACACGGATTTTCACCGTGGGCGTGGTGGTCGTCGCCGCCCTGATCTGGTGGTCCCTGCTGCACCGCGTGATCGCCTTCGGCAAGGGGCTGGACTACAGCGGCCTGCAGGCACTCGGCGGGCAGGTCGTCACGCTCGTCGAGCAGTACAACCCGTTCTTCTGGTGGGCGATCGTTGCGCTATGCACACTTATTATTGCGTATTTCCTTTATGGCTTCGTCGAAGCCATGAACCGCCGGGCCAGCGCCCGCCGGGTCAGCGCTGATATCGTCGCCGTCCTGGCGAGCCGGCTTTCCCCCGCCGCGGTCCAGGTCGTGCACTGGAGCTGGCAGAACCGCCGCGAACCCATTACCGTGGGGGTTTTGCAACGCGCCCAGCGCGAGCTGCAAAGCGGGCGGGCCGCGCAGATCGAGCTTGCGGAACGGCATGCCGCCCTGCTGGACACGGCGCTGGTGACGCCTTCCGATAATTGACCACGGGCCCAGGCGCAAGCCTCTCCACCGCGACGTGGGCAAGCTCCGGTCGGCAGGCCGGTGTTCTTCACCATTGCAAATTCCGCGGATTTATGGTCGACTAACGGTTATGAATTCGTTCCACGCAGCCCCTTCCCATACCGCCACCGGCCCGCAGGCCGGTGCGGGGCTGCGTGTTCCGGGGGCCGCTCAGGCCGCCCGCACGCCCCTCCTCCCCCTCTCGCTTCTCCTTCTACTACCGATCGGTTGCCGGGCCTAGCGTCCCGTGGCAGTTCGGCAGCCCCATTCCGGCCACTTTTCCGTATCGCCGTCCTGGCGCGCGCGTTTTTCCCGGCCGCGGCGATAGCGTCACATTCCCAGACTGAAAAGAATCAGGTGCACCATGATCCCGAATCCCGCTGAAAAATACCGCCCGTTCGTCGCGTTCGACCGCGATTTCTCCGAACGGACCTGGCCGAGCAAACGCATCACCCGTCCTCCCATCTGGATGAGCACCGACCTGCGCGATGGCAACCAATCGCTCATCGAGCCCATGAGCGTCGAACGCAAACTGCGTTTCTTCAATCAACTGGTGAAGATCGGCCTCAAGGAAATCGAAGTCGGCTTTCCGTCCGCATCGCAGACCGACTTCGACTTCGTGCGCAAGCTGGTCGACGAAAAACGCATCCCGGACGACGTCACCATCATCGTGCTGACCCAGTCGCGCGAAGACCTGATCCGCCGCACGGTGGAATCCTGCGCCGGGGCCAAGACGGCCATGGTGCACTTGTACAACGCCTGCGCCCCGGCATTCCGCAAGATCGTCTTCAACATGAGCAAGGAAGAGGTCATACAGATCGCCGTCGACGGCACGCGCCTGGTCAAGCAGTTCACCGCCGAGCATCCCGAAACGCAATGGCGCTACGAATACTCCCCAGAAGTATTCAGCACCACCGAACCGGAATTCGCGCTGGCCGCTTGCCACGCGGTCATGGACGTCTGGCAGCCCACGCCCGCCGACCCCATCATCTTCAACCTGCCCGCCACGGTCGAGGCGACCACGCCGAACATGTACGCCGACCAGATCGAGTGGATGCACAACAATCTGCGCAACCGCGATTCCGTCATTCTGAGCGTGCACCCCCACAATGACCGAGGCACCGCCGTGGCCGCCGCCGAGCTTGCCGTGATGGCCGGCGCCGACCGCATCGAAGGCTGCCTGTTCGGCAACGGCGAACGCACCGGCAACGTCTGCCTGGTCACGCTGGCCATGAATCTGTACACCCAGGGCGTGCACCCCGGCCTGGATTTTTCAGACATCGATGAAGTCCGCCGCTGCGTGGAATACTGCAACCAGCTGCCGGTGCACCCGCGCCACCCCTATGCCGGCGATCTGGTCTTCACGGCCTTCTCGGGCTCGCATCAAGACGCCATCAAGAAAGGATTCGCGCAGCAGAAGGCCGACGCGCTCTGGGAAGTGCCCTATCTGCCCATCGACCCGGCCGACGTGGGCCGCAGCTACGATGCCGTGATCCGCGTGAACAGCCAGTCCGGCAAGGGCGGCGTATCCTATCTGCTGGAACAGGAACACGGCCTGGTCCTCCCGCGCCGCCTGCAGATCGAGTTCAGCCGCGCCATTCAGCGCGTCACCGATGAAACCGGCAGCGAAGTCACCGCGTCCGCCGTCTACGACATCTTCAACAGGGAATACCTCGAACAGCAGGCCCCCTGGAAACTGGTGCGCCACCGCATCACCGGCGACGCCAAGCCGGGCACCGGCAAGCAGTTCGAGATCGAAGTCGAGCTGGAACACAACGGCGAGACCCGCAAGCTGACCGGCAAGGGCGACGGCGCCATCGCCGCGTTCGTGAATGCCCTGGAAGGCTCCATCAAAATCATGGACTATCACGAGCACGCCATCGGCACCGGCACGGACACGCGCGCCGCCTGCTACATCGAGGTCCGCATCGGCGACGCCCCCACGGGCTTCGGCGTCGGCATCCACGGCGACATCGTGACCGCCTCCTTCCTCGCCATCCTGAGCGCCGTCAACCGCCACGAAAGCAATGCCGTGGCGCCCGCCACGCAGGACGCCGTCACTGCCTGATCCCGCGGCATCGCTGTTCCTCCCGCCGGCCCGCGCGCCGGCGGGCGCGCTTGTTGCGCCGCACAGCCGTCTTACCTATCATTGGCTTTCTTCACAGGGGTAATATCGCCAGTGTCGCGGCCCCGGGGCCGGAAGCCGCTGAAAAGAGGTACAGGTAGGCAAAGTTGGATAACGAAAAGCAATCCGGAAATCCGGCCGGCACGCCCGGAACGCCTGTGAAGGCGGACAAAACACCAGCCAGCCAGACCCTGATGCGCGGTCTGGACATCATCGAGGCGGTCTCGGCGGGCGTGCGGGACATCGCCGATCTTGCCGAGCGCACCGGCATGACCTACAGCACCGCCCACCGCATCCTGTCCGCGCTGCAAGCGCGCCACTACATCACCCGCGACCCGGTCCGCGGCTACCGGCTGGGCCGAAAAATGCTGGAACTGGGCTATCGCGCCTACTCTCAGATCGACCTGACCCGGCTCGCCCATCCCCTGCTCGAACGGCTGGCGCGTGAAACTTCCGACACCGTCCACCTCGGCTATGCCGAACAGGATCAGGTCATCTATCTGGACAAGATCGCCAGCCGCCGCGCCGTCGAAATCAGTTCACGCATCGGCGGCAGCAAGCCGCTGATTTCCACAGGGATAGGCAAGGCGCTGCTGCTGGATGCGGACGAAGCGGAATGGCGCCAGGTCTACGAGCGCAACGCGCATCTGCTGCGCGAACCCTGCACACTGGAACAATGGCTGCAGACCATGCGCAACTATTCGGGCAACGGCTATTCGTATGATCTGGGCGAGGATGAGCAATCCATCCGCTGCGTGGCGGCGCCCGTGCGCGACCATAGCGGCCGCATCATCGCGGCCATCAGTGTATCGAGCACGCTCGAATACATGAGCCCGGGGCGCATGAGCAGACTGGCGCCCAGCGTCCTGAAGACGGCAAAGCAGATCAGCGCGGAACTGGGCGCGGCAGGCGACTGAGCGGGCGGGTTCCGCGCCGCGCGCGGCCGGCGGGGCGCGGAACCCGCCCCGGACGACGGGCCGCGGGCCTCATCCGTCGACGATCTTGCCGGGATTCATGATGCCGTGCGGGTCGACCGCTCGCTTCATGCGCCGGATCAGTTCGATTTCCGCCGGGCCGCGGCTATGGCCCAGATATGGCTTCTTGTGGATGCCTATGCCGTGCTCCGCCGACACCGACCCGCCCAGTTCGCGGGTCACGGCATAGAAGGCGTCCTCCACCGCGCGCTCGGTGCGGCGGTTGTCATCCGGCAGCGGGCCGACCACGATATGGACGTTGCCATCGCCGACATGGCCGAAGTACATGGCCTGAAGGCCCGCGAACCGCCGCGCCATCACTTCGCGCAGGCGCTCCACGCAGTCGCCGATGCGCGAGATGGGAAAGGACACATCGAAGTTGATGGTGGGCGCATAGGCATTGAGCATCTCGGCGATGGAGTCGCGCAGCGCCCAGAAATCCTCGGCGTCGGCGTGGGACTGCGCAACCGCCGCGTCCAACGCCCAGCCCTGTTCCAGCGCATGTTCCAGCACCGACTCGAAGCGCCCGGCGTTTTCATCCGGGTCGGCGGACTGCATGTCCATCAGAACGTAGACCGGATAGTCGGGCGCCAGCGGCGCGCGTATGCCGCCCACCGTTGTAGCCGAACGGTAGTAGTCGGCCCACATGACCTCGAAAGCGCTCACCAGGCCCGACAAGCGTTGCTGGGCGTGCCTGAGCAGTTGAACCACAGCGCCGAAGCCCGTGAGTGCGATCAAGGCGGTATTGGCGCCCTTCACGCCCGCGTGCAGCCGCATGACCGCGCGCGTGATCACTCCCATGGTGCCTTCGGTGCCGATGAACAGCCCCTTGAGATCCGGCCCGGCATTGTTCTTGACCATCTTGTTCATCATCGGAAGCACAGTGCCGTCGGCCAGCACGATCTCCAGGCCCAGCACGAGGTCGCGCGCCATGCCGTAGCGGATGACCCGGTTGCCGCCCGCATTGGTCGCAATGTTGCCGCCGATCTGGCAGGAGCCGCGCGCGCCGAGATCCAGCGCAAAGAAGAAACCGGCTTCGTGCGCGGCTTCCTGGATAGCCTGCAGGGGTGTGCCCGCCAATACCGTAACGGTGGCCGACGCCGCGTCGATTTCCTCGATGCCGCTCATGCGTTCCAGCGAGATCACCACGGCGCCGCTCGCAGGCACCGCCCCACCCGCCAGCCCTGTCAACCCACCCTGAGGCACCACGGGCCAGCGATGAGCGTGGCAGACAGCCAGGGCGCGGGAAACTTCCTCTGTGGAACGCGGGCGCAGAACGGCCAGCGGCATTCCCCCGCGCTCGCCGCTCCAGTCGCGCAGGTACTTGTCGCTGATGCCGGCGCCCGTGAGAACCCCGGCATTGCCAAGCGCATCTTCGAGCGCGGTAAGCAAGGGAAGCTCTGAACAAGTCCTAGCGCCGCATGCATCTGTGGATTCGGGCGGTCTGCTTCGTTGCAAATGCTCGCGATAGCTACGGCTATCGCTGCGCTTTGCGCCTCGCATCCCATCCCGACCCACAGCGCCTGCTTTCCGCTCGACTTGTTCAGAGCTTCCCAAGGCCCCGGCGTTCCCGGGAGTGTCGCCCGCCATGGGCTCTGGGTGAACGGACATATCCGGAGGCTCCTTATGTTCACTGATCATATTCTGCTTAAATTCTCAAATAATGAGATTAACATTCAACAATTGAAAAAAATTTAACACGAATCTACAATCCGCAGCGGGAATCCATCACCCGAGAGGTGACGGCCTTGCCTAAGCAACCATGCAGAACACGCGTCGCGGTGCCACCACCGCGGCATAGAAACAGCCCCGTGGAGATGACTCAATGACACTTTCCCTACCCAAGAAATTCATCCGTTCCGCCGCACTAGCCATAGGCCTGTGCGCCATTGCCGCCGGCCCCGCGCTCGCCAAGGACAAACTGGTGCTGAAAGCCGGCCACGCCGCTTCCACCAGCAACACGGGCCACAAGGCTTTTGAATTCCTGGCCAAGGAACTGGCGGAAAAGACCGACGGCCGCATCACCGTCGAGATCTTCCCCAGCTCGCAGCTGGGCAGCGAACGCGAGCTGGTCGAAAGCATCCAGCTGGGCAACGTCGACATGACTTTCATTTCCTCGGCGGTGCTGGGCAACTTCAACCCGGAATTCTTCGCCCTGGACATCCCCTTCATGTTCAAGGACCGTGAGGGCGTCTACCGCGTTCTGGACGGCGAAATCGGCCAGAACCTGCTCGCCAGCCTCGAAAAAGTGGGCATCAAGGGCCTGGGATACTGGGAAAACGGCTTCCGCCAGCTCACCAACAACAAAAAGGTCATCAAATCGCCCGACGACCTCAAGGGCATGAAGATGCGCACCATGGAAAACGAGGTGCACATCGCCGCCTGGCGCGAAGAAGGCGCCAACCCGGCGCCGCTGGCATTCGGCGAACTGTTCACCGCCCTGCAGCAAGGCACGTTCGACGCCCAGGAAGGCCCCATCAACCTGTTCTATGACATGAAGTTCTACGAAGTCCAGAAGTTCATCAGCAAGACCAACCATGTGTATTCCCCATGGCCCGTGCTGATCAACCCGGATGTCTACCAGCGCATGAGCGACGCCGACCGGGCCATTCTGGAAGAAGCCGTGGCCAAGACCACCGAGTACCAGCGCGATCTGGCCCGGAAAGCGGACGACGAGGCCGTCGCCGCCATGCCCGGCGTCACCATCACCGAACTGACGCCTGAAGAACTGGCGGCCTTTTCCAGCCGCATGGGCCCGATCCACGACATGGTGAAGAAGCGTGTCGGCGCCGGCATCGTCGACGCGATCCTCGCGGAAGTGAACTGACGCCGCCGGGCTTTCAGCCCGGCAGGTTTCCAGAAAACAGATCCGCGCGGCGCGGCATGCCCATACCCAAGCCGCGCCGCGCACCGGCTCGCGGGACGCCTCGTCGTCCCGCAGGCTGCGGCGTGCCGGCGGCGGCCCTCAAAACCGCTGCTCCGGGCCGCGCATCGGACCTCACATCATGTTCAAGTTCCTAGACAATCATTTCGAAGAAATACTGATGGTATTTCTGCTGTCGCTCATGTCCGTCCTGATCGGCGCGCAGGTATTCATGCGCTACGTTCTGAACGACTCGCTGACCTGGTCGGAAGAATTGGCGCGCTACGCCTTCATCTGGGCCACTTACATCGGCGTCGCCTGCGCCGTCAAGCGCAACGCGCACATCTGCGTCGAAGCCGCCGTCACCAAGCTGCCCGCCCTCTACCAGCGCTATGCCGCCATCCTGTCCCACCTGCTGTTCATCGTGTTCGCGGTCATGGTGATGAAGGAAGGCTATGCGCTGACCGTGAAGATCTTTTCATTCGGGCAGAAGTCGTCGTCGATGGGCATTCCCATGGGCTGGATATACCTGGCGCCCACGGTCGGATTCGGCCTGGTGATCCTGCGCCTGCTCCAGCGCATCGTCATTGAAGTCAAGACCATCCGCGGCGAGGTGCAATAATGGTTTCCCTATTGCTGTTCGGCTGCTTCCTCGCACTGCTGGTCGCCAGCGTCCCCATCGCCATCTCGCTGGGCCTGGCCTCGGCCGTCGCCCTGCTCTACAGCGGCAAGGTCAGCAGCACCTATATCGCCCAGGGCCTGGTCACCTCCATCGATTCCTTCCCGCTGATGGCGGTGCCCTTCTTCATCCTGGCGGGCGACCTCATGGGCGTGGGCGGGCTGTCGCGCCGCCTGCTCGCCGTGGCCAACGTCTTCTTCGGCCGCTACACCGGCGGTCTGGCCATCATCGGCGTGGTCACCTGCATGTTCTTCGCGGCGATTTCCGGCTCCGGCCCCGCCACCGTGGCGGCCATCGGCGGCCTGCTGCTGCCGGCCATGGCGCGCGCCGGCTACGACAAGGGCTATTCGGTCGGCCTGCTGGCTTCCGCCGGCAGCCTGGGCATCATCATTCCGCCCAGCATCCCCATGATCATCTACGCGGTATCGGCCAACGTATCCATCACCCAAATGTTCCTGGCGGGCGTGATTCCCGGCCTGCTGGTGGGCCTTGCGCTGATCGTCGTCGCCTATCTCAAGGCACGCAAGGAAGGCTATACCGGCAGTCGGGAACGCCATAGCGCCCAGGAGATCTGGGCGACGGTGTGGGATGCGAAATGGGCGCTGCTGGTACCCATCATCATCCTGGGCGGCATCTACGGCGGCGTGTTCACCCCCACGGAAGCGGCGGCGGTGGGCGTGATCTATGGCTTCGTCGTCGGCGTGTTCGTGCACAGGGAGATCAAACTCAAGGACTTGTACAACGTCATCGCCAATTCGGCGCTGACTTCGGCCACGGTCATCGTCATCGTCGGCACCGCCACCATCTTCGGGCGCATGCTGGCCATCGAACGCATCCCCTTCATGATCGCGGAGTACATCGTCAATCTGACCGAGAGCCCGATCCTGATCCTGCTGCTGATCAACATTCTGCTGCTGTTCGTAGGCATGTTCATGGAAACGCTGGCCGCCATCATCATCCTGGTGCCCATCCTGCTGCCGGTCGTCGTGGCCGTGGGCATCGACCCGGTGCACTTCGGCATCGTGATGATCGTCAACCTGGCCATTGGCATGGTTACGCCACCCGTGGGCGTCAACCTGTTCGTGGGAGCAAGGGTGGGCGGCACGACACTGGAAAAGGCCTCGGTCGGCGCGATTCCCTTCATCCTCGCGATGATCCTCGTGCTGCTGCTGATCACCTACGTGCCATGGCTGTCCCTGGCGCCCCTCAGCCTGATGGGCGGGTAGCAAAACCAAGCCGCCTTCTTTTCATCATGGAAGCCCTGGGCAAGCCGCACACCGCCGCGGATCGGGAAATCCGTGGCGCCGGCCCGCCGCCCGGCCTGCTCCAGGGCTGTCTTATCACTATCGCGTATCAGGAGTAAAAAATGGCAAAGAAACTCAAAGCCGCCATCATCGGTCCTGGCAACATCGGCACCGATCTGCTGGCCAAACTCATGCGCAGCCCCGTGCTGGAACCTGTCTGGATGGTGGGCGTCGACCCTGAATCCGACGGCCTGAAGCGGGCCGCCGAACTGGGCCTGAAGACCACCGCCGAAGGGGTGGACGGCATGCTGCCCTTCGTCGAGGCCGACGACATCCAGATCGCCTTCGACGCGACCAGCGCCTATGTGCACAAGGATAATTCCGACAAGCTCACCGCCCTGGGCGTGCTGATGATAGACCTGACGCCGGCCGCCATCGGCCCGTTCTGCGTCCCGCCGGTCAACCTGCAGGAACACCTGGGCAAGGGCGAAAAGAACGTCAACATGGTCACCTGCGGCGGCCAGGCCACGATTCCCATGGTGCACGCGGTCTCGCGCGTCCAGCCGGTGAAGTACGCCGAGATCGTGGCGACGGTGTCGTCGCGCTCGGCCGGCCCGGGCACCCGCAAGAACATCGACGAATTCACCCGCACCACGGCCGGCGCGGTCGAGAAGGTGGGCGGCGCCAAGGAAGGCAAGGCCATCATCATCCTGAATCCCGCCGAACCTCCGCTGATCATGCGCGACACCGTGCATTGCCTGACCGAGGGCGAACCCGATCAGGAAAAGATCACGGAATCCGTCCACGCCATGATCGCCGAAGTGCAGAAGTACGTGCCCGGCTACCGCCTGGTGAACGGCCCCGTGTTCGACGGCAATCGCGTGTCGGTCTATCTGGAGGTCGAGGGCCTGGGCGACTACCTGCCCAAGTATTCGGGCAATCTGGACATCATGACCGCCGCCGCGGCCCGCACCGCCGAAATGTTTGCCGAACGGATCCTCGCCGCCGAAGCGGCCTGACCCTGAAAGGACGAAATCATCATGAGCAAGAAAATCACTCTGCATGACATGACGCTGCGCGACGGCATGCATCCCAAACGCCACCAGATCACGCTGGAACAGATGACCTCCATCGCGCGCGGCCTGGACGAAGCGGGCGTTCCGCTCATCGAAGTCACCCATGGCGACGGCCTGGGCGGCGCATCGGTCAACTACGGCTTCCCTGCCCACAGCGACGAGGAATACCTGAGCGCGGTCGTGCCCATCCTGAAGCGGGCCAAGGTCTCCGCCCTGCTGCTGCCGGGCATCGGCACCGTCGATCATCTGAGGATGGCGCACGAAGTGGGCGTCAACACCATCCGCGTGGCCACACACTGCACGGAGGCCGACGTGTCCGAGCAGCACATCACGCTCGGCCGCAAACTGGGCATGGACACCGTCGGCTTCCTGATGATGAGCCACATGAACGACCCCGCCGGCCTCGCCACACAGGCCAGGCTGATGGAAGGCTACGGCGCCAACTGCATCTACGTCACCGACTCGGCCGGCCACCTGCTGCCCAACACGGTCAAGGACCGCCTGCAGGCGGTGCGCGACGCGCTCAAGCCCGAAACCGAGCTGGGCTTCCATGGCCATCACAATCTGGCCATGGGCGTCGCCAACAGCGTCGCCGCCATCGAGGTGGGCGCCGACCGCATCGACGCCGCCGCCGCCGGCCTGGGCGCGGGCGCCGGAAATACGCCGCTGGAAGTGCTGGTGGCCGTGCTCGACCTGATGGGCGTGGAAACCGGGGTGGACGTCTTCAAGATCCAGGACGTGGCCGAAGACCTGGTGATTCCCATCATGGACTTCCCCATCCGCGTGGATCGCGACGCGCTGACCCTGGGCTATGCCGGCGTCTATGGCTCCTTCCTGCTGTTCGCCAAGCGTGCCGAGCAGAAGTTCGGCATCCCGGCGCGGGAAATCCTGGTCGAAATGGGCCGCCGCGGCATGGTGGGCGGCCAGGAAGACATGATCGAGGATACCGCGCTGTCGCTGCTGCGCCAGAAACAAAGCGCCTGAACGCCGAGCGCCGCATTTGCCCCGCTTGAGCTCGTCGTGAACGACGAGCCCTGCGCGAGGGCGCATGGTCATGGACATGAAACACAGGCCGCCTAGACTCTCACGGGTTCAGGGAAAATCGGCGGGGCGGCCCGGACGGCCGCCAGAGAATCATGTCCTCCATCGCTCTCGAAGCAATCAGCAAACAGTACGACAGTGCGCAGCCGGCCGTGCGCGACATCAGCCTCACGGTGGAGGCGGGCTCCTTCACCGTTCTGCTGGGCCCTTCCGGCTGCGGCAAATCGACCACGCTGCGCATGATCGCCGGGCTGGAAAGCCCGACCGGCGGACGCATACGCATCGACGGCCGCGACGTCACCGGCCTGCCGCCGCGGGAGCGCCGGATCGCGATGGTCTTCCAGTCCTACGCGCTGTTCCCGCACCTGAGCGTGCGCGAGAACATTCTGTTCGGCCTGAAAGTGCGCAAGGAAGCGCGCGCCACCCACGCCGAAAGGCTGGCGCGCACCGCCCGGCTCCTGGGCCTTGAGTCCCTGCTCGACCGCAAACCCTCACAGCTGTCCGGCGGACAGCAGCAGCGTGTCGCCCTGGGCAGGGCGGTGATCTCGGAAGCCCCCGTCTGCCTGATGGATGAGCCGCTTTCCAACCTGGATGCGCAGCTGCGCCAGGAAATGCGCCGTGAGATCCGCGCGCTGCAACAGTCGCTGGGCATCACCATGATCTACGTCACGCACGACCAGACGGAGGCGATGAGCATGGCCGACCAGGTGGTGCTGATGAACGGCGGACGCATCGAACAGCACGATACGCCGGACCGCCTCTATGGACGCCCGGCGACGGAATTCGCGGCCCGCTTCATCGGCACCCCGCCCATGAACCTGCTGGATCTCGACCCCGCCACGGGAAGGATTTCCGGCTACGGCGGCAACACCTGCATGACCGCGCCCGCAGGCGCCAGCCGCCTGGGCCTGCGTCCCGAACACATCGAACTGACGGATGAGGACACGGGCCTGCCCGGCAAAGTCGAAAGCATCGAATACTTCGGCGCCGACTCCATCGTGCTTTGCCGCTTCGGCAGCAATTCAGGGGTGGCCGTGCGCAGTAACGGACATTACCGGGCCTGCCCGGGCACCCCGGTGAACGCCGTATGGCGCCCCGCCCATCAACGCTTCTTCGACGCTTCAGGCGCGGCATTGCGCCCTTCAGCCATCATCTGACCCAAAGAGGAACACCATGCGATCCATCGCAGCGAACGCCGCAAGCCTGGCACTGGCGGGCATTCTTGCCGCCACACCCGCCCTGGCCGGGGCCAAGACGGAAATCGAACTCTACTACCCGGTGGCGGTCGGCGGCCCCATCACCAAGATCGTCGACGGCATGGTCGAACGCTTCGAACAGGAGCATCCGGACATCGGCGTCACGGCGGTCTATGCCGGCACCTACCAGGATTCCGTCGCCAAGGCGCTCACCGCGCACAGGGGCGGCGGGGCGCCCGAACTGGCCATCCTGCTGTCCACCGACATGTTCACGCTCATCGACGAGGGCGCCATCGTGCCCTTCGACCCCCTGATCCAGTCGGAAGAAGACCAGCAATGGCTGAATGACTTCTATCCCGGCTTCATGGCCAACAGCCAGACCGGCGGGCAGACCTGGGGCATTCCCTTCCAGCGTTCCACCATCGTCATGTACTACAACAAGGAACTGTTCAAGGAAGCGGGACTGGACCCGGACAGGGCACCGGCCACCTGGGACGAACTGGTCGATCACGCCGGCAGGCTCACCAAGCGGGATGCCAGCGGCAAGGTGACGCAATGGGGCATCAGCATTCCCTCCGGCGGCGCCTATGGCTATTGGCTGTTCCAGGCCCTGACCACGCCGAACGACGTGCTGCTGATGAACCAGGAAGGCACCGAAACCTATCTGGACGAACCGGCCGTCATCGAAGCCATGCGGTTCTGGCACGACCTGGCCTACAAGCACGAGGTCATGCCGCAGGGCACTATCGAATGGGGCACGACGCCCAAGGACTTCCTGCTGGGAACGAGCGCCATCATGTGGACGACCACCGGCAACCTGGCCAATGTGCGCAACAACGCCAATTTCGATTTCGGCGTGGCGCCCATGCCCCGCGCCAAACAGGGGGGCAGCCCGACCGGCGGCGGCAACTTCTACCTGTTCCAGTCCGCCACCCCCGAGCAGCGGAAGGCCGCGCTGACCTTCGTGAAGTGGATGACCAGCCCCGAGAACGCCGCGCAGTGGAGCATCGACACGGGCTACGTGGCGGTCAGCGCCTCGGCCTGGGAAACGGACCGCATGAAGGAATATGCCGGCAAGGTGCCCAGCGCGCTCGTGGCGCGCGACCAGCTCGAAGTGGCGGTGGCGGAGTTTTCCACCCACGACAACCAGCGCGTCACCAAGGTCCTGAACGACAACGTGCAGGCCGTCATGACCAACAGCAAAACGCCGGAACAGGCCATGAAGGATGCGCAGCGTGAAGCCACCCGCCTGCTGCGCCCCTATCGCTGAGGGAATGATGCGCCCACCGGTTTGCGCGACATGAAATCTTCCATGCACGCGGTACATGGCTGGTTGCTCCTGCTGCCGGCCATGGTGCTCCTGGCCGCCTTCACGCACTACCCCGCGCTCGCCACGCTGTGGAACAGTCTGTTCTCCACACCCAGGGCCGCGCGGCCGGCGGTCTTCGTCGGGCTGGACAACTACCGGGCCATGATCGACGACCCGGTTTTCTGGCAGGCGTTCTGGAACAACATGGCCTTCGCGGCCATCACCATTCCCGTCTCGGTGGCGCTTGCGCTGGCCATGGCGCTCTGGGTGAACGGGCGCCTGGCCGGCCGCGGCTTCCTGCGGCTGGCCTACTTCACCCCGACAGTGCTTCCCATGGTCGCCGTCGCGAACATCTGGCTGTTCTTCTACACCCCGCAATACGGCCTGCTGGACCAGATCTTCGGCCTGTTCGGCCTGTCCGGCAACAACTGGCTGGGCATGAAGCCGACGGCGCTGCCGGCGCTGATGGCGGTGACCATCTGGAAGGAGGCCGGCTTTTTCATGATTTTCTATCTTGCCGCATTGCAGCAGATTCCACCGCCCCTGCTTGAGGCCGCCCGGCTGGAAGGGGCATCCCGCTGGCAGACCTTCCACCGCGTTCTGCTTCCCCTGCTCATGCCGACCACGCTGTTCGTGCTGGTGAACGCGCTGATCAATGCCTTCCGCATGGTCGACCATGTGCTGGTCATGACGCGGGGGGGCCCCGACAACGCCAGCACACTGCTGCTCTACTACATCTACGAAGTCGGCTTCAGCTATTGGGATACGGCCTATGCCGCCACTCTGTCCGTCGCCCTGCTGGCGGTACTGGCGCTGACCGCCCTGGTGAAATTCCGCTGGCTCGATCGCCGCACACACTACCAATGAACACGACAGTCGACCACCGGCGCAAATACGAGGCCGCCGCTGCCGCCGGGGGGCGGAAGGTATCCGGCGGACGGAGCGGGGAACTCCACACTCTGGGGGCATGGCTGCTCGGCCTGCTCTGGATACTGCCGCTGGCCTACAGCGTCTGGGCGGCCTTCCACCCGTCGGAATACGCTACGCGCTTCGAACCGGGCGCGCCGCTGACACTGGACAATTTCCGGGCGGCCTGGAACGCCGCCCCCTTCGCGCGCTATTTCCTGAACACCTTCCTGCTGGTCACCATGGTGCTGGCGGCACAATTCGTGCTCTCCACCCTGGCCGCGTACGCCTTCGCCCGCTACCGATTCCGTGGACGGGACGTCCTGTTCATGCTGGTGCTGCTGCAGCTCATGATCATGCCCGACGTGCTGATCGTCGAGAACTACCGCCTCATGGCCGGGCTGGGACTGCGCGACACCATCGTGGCCATCGGTCTGCCTTATTTCGCGTCGGCGTTCGGCATCTTCCTGCTGCGCCAGACCTTCAAGACCGTGCCACGTGAACTTGAGGAAGCCGCGCTGATGGAAGGAGCGAACCGATGGCAGGTACTGATGAAGGTCTATGTGCCGCTGGCCAGGCCCGTTTATGTGGCCTACGGCCTGGTGTCCGTCAGCCATCACTGGAACAATTTCCTGTGGCCGCTCATCGTATCGAATTCCGTCGGAACCCGGCCGCTGACCGTCGGCCTGCAGGTCTTCGCCTCGACCGACCAAGGGATAGACTGGTCCATCATCACGGCCGCGACGCTGCTGAGCGCGGCGCCCCTGCTGCTGGCCTTCCTGTTGTTCCAGCGGCAATTCGTGCAATCCTTCATGCGGGCGGGCATACGCTGACCATCGCGGCCCGCCCGACCAAGCCGGCGGCGCCGGGCGAGGCAACCCTGTTCTGGAGCCAGACATGCTGATCGCGCAGATTTCGGACATCCATTTCCACCTGGAAGGGCGCCACGTCGAACTGATACGCCCGAAGGAACATCTGGCCGCCGCGCTGCGGTCGCTGAACATGCTGCACCCGCTGCCCGATCTGGTGCTGGTGACGGGCGACCTGACCGAACACGGGCTCCCCGAAGAATATGAGGGCGTCGGCGCCGTCCTGTCGGAACTGCGCATGCCCTGGCTGCCCATTCCCGGCAATCACGACAGCGTGGAGCAAATGCGCGCGGCTTTCCCGGACATGAGTTGCCTGCACAACGACACGCCCTTCATCCAGTACGCGATCGAAGACCTGCCGCTGCGCATCGTGGCCCTGGACACCGTGGTGCCCGGCGCCGGCCACGGCGCCCTGTGCGAACGGCGGCTCGCCTGGCTGGCCCGCACACTGGAAGCCGAAACCGAAAAGCCGACCCTGATCATGATGCACCACCCCCCCATGGAAACCGGCATTCGCGGCATGGACGGGCTGGCGCTGATGGAAGGCCGTGACACTTTTCTGGACCTGGTCGCCCAATACGGCAATATCGAACGCATCGTCTGCGGGCATGTCCACCGCAGCGTGCTGTGCCGGCTGGCCGGCACGGTGGTGTCGATCTGCCCCGGCACCGCCCACCAGATCGCGCTGGAACTGGAAGGCGACCCGGACAACCTGCGGTTCATATTCGAACCGCCCGGCTACCAGCTGCACTGGTTCGGCCACAACGGCCTGGTGACACACCACGGCGTCATCGGCGATTACGGGGCGGCGACCCGATACTGAAAAGAATGCCCCGGGCCGCCGGCTACCAGGCGGGCGCCGGCTCCCATTGAACGTCTTCCTGCTTCTCGTGCGCCAGCCTGAGCATGGCCAGCAGCGGATAAGCGCGCCGCCGGAAGCTGACGGGCTCGTTCACCGGATGCGTCTTGTCGTCGTTGTCATCGTCGGTGTCGGGGTTTTCGTCGGTTTCCTTGGTAATGGCCATGGCCCGCTCGATACCGGCGATCGCGCCGGCCAGCTGCTCGCGCGTGATCACCCCGCGCTCAGGGACTTCGCTGTCGTAAGGCTTGCCCGCGGCCCTGAGGATGGGAAGCGCGTGGCGGGAGAACATCAGCACTTCCGCGGAAGACTTTGAATGAAAGACGATGAGCATGGTCATGGTCGCAATTCCAACGATGGACACACCCTAACACTACCCGAACACCCAGCCGCTGCCAAGACGGATCATGGAGGCCTTTCCCGGGCCTTTCATTTTGTTTCATGTCCTCCATCATGTTGCCGTTCCTGCTCTCCCGTACACCACCGATGCGCGCGCGCCGCCCTGCCATCCATGCTTTGCCGGCCGCTGCGGCGGACGCTGCGGCCTACCGCCCGCCGGCATCCCGAAGCCGCCCGTCCCTCGGGTGCCTGGCCGCCGGTCTGGCGGCCGCCTTCATTGGCTGTGCTGTCCGGGCGAGCCCCGGGCCGGGCATGGCGCCGGTCGCGGGCGGCGGCGCCGATACCGGCGGGAGCGTCTGTTCGCCGCCGGCGCTGGGCGCGCCCTGCGCCACGGGCGGCACGGCGCTGCCCGGCAATTCCGAGCCCGGGCCGGGCCTGGGCATGGGCAACCCGGTGCATCTGGCCACCGGCAACAAGTATCAGCTGGATGTCGACCTTCCACCCAACCCTGCCGCGCCCGCGCTGGAGCTGATCCGCCACTACAACGGGCTGGCGACGCAGGGCACCGCTCTGGGCCGCAATTGGGCCTTCTCCTATGATGTGCGCCTGCGGCGACGCGGCGACGGCTGGCAGGTGCGCCAGGGCGACGGCAGCATCCTGAAGATCGCCGCCCCGGTGCCGCAGGGGCGTGAGCTGCGCTGGCAATGGCCCGATGGGCGCCGGCTGATCTTTGATGCCGGCGGGCATCTCGTGCGCATCGAACTGGGCCGGGCCGCCTTCGTGCGCATCCACCGCCACGCCGGGCCGCATCCGCTCGCCGGCATGATCCGGCGCGTCGAAAGCTCATCCGGGCACACTTTGCGCTTCCACTACCGTGAATACGAAGGCCAGGCCGCACTGGAATCCGTGGATACGCCGCTGGGCTCATTCCGTTACCGCCATGGCCGGCCCGATCCGGCCAGCGGCCATCGGTCGCCCCGGCTGGAGGCCGTGGAACGCCCCGATGGCATGCGGCGCCTCTACCATTACGAAGCGGGCTTCCAGTCCGGCAACCCCTATGCGCTCACCGGCATCTCGCTCGGCGCGCCCGCCGGCCCGGACCACCGGCTCGCCACCTGGAAATACGACAGCCATGGCCGGGTGATCGAAGCGCAACAGCATGGCCGCCGGCTGCCCGTGCTGCACTTCGATTACGCGCAGACCGCCAGGGGAAACCGCGCGGGGCTGACCCGGGTGCGCGGCAGCGACGGCCGACAACAGGAAATCCGCTACCAGCACGTCCATGGGGGCTACCGGCTGCTCAGCCGCCAGAGCGGCGGCTGCGCCCAGCCAGCGTCCGGCGCCGTTGCGGCCTGCCCGGATACGGCCGCCGGGCCCGACACCATCGCACAATACGACGCACAAGGGCGGCTGACCGCTCTGAGCGGCATGCTGCTGCGGCGCTCGCCCGGCGGCGGCCTCACCGGGCTGCTGCGGCCCCCCGCGCCGGGCTGGCCCGGCCTGGCTTTCGATCATGATGGCCCGCAAGGCCGCTACACCTGGCAAAGCGATGCCACGGGCCCGACCACCCTGCTTGCGGACTCGGCGGGCCGCCCCGCCCATCTCCGGTACGCCAATGGCGATACCGTGCGGCTGCATTACGATGCGCAGGGCCGCCCCCTGCGCATCGACGAAAGCGCCGGCGACCCGGCCCGCGGCGCCACAAGCACGCGGCTGCGCTGGCACGGCCGGCAATTGCTGCGGATCGAACACCCTGCTGAAACCGAATCGCTTCAGCGCGACGGCGGGGGCCGCATCGTTGGGCGCAGCGTACAGCGGCCGGGCTCCGGCCTGTCGCCGGCCTTCCGTTTCCGCGAAGGCTTTGGCTACGACGACCAGGGGCGCCTGACGCTGCACCGCCTGCCCGAAGGCGGCGCCCTGCATTATGAGTGGCGAGGCGCCAGGCTGGCCGCCCTGCACTGGGAGGACACGCAAGGGCAGGTCCAGCCGGTCATCACATCCGTGGCCGGCACGCCCGGCTACCGCCATGGCAACGGCCTGGAACGGGTTGCCGGCGCCCCCGCCGGCCTGCACGCCGACACCCTGTGGCTGGGGCATGGCGGCGAGACCTGGTGGCTGCAGCGCAGCAGCCATGATGCCGCGGGGCGGGTGCTGCACGATATCCACGAATTTCCGCCCTTCGGCCGGCACGATCGCCAGTATTATGTCCACGATCCGCAGTCCCGCATGCGGGCGGCGCTGCACCAGCGGGCCGGAAGCTCGGCCCGCCATTGGTATGCCTGGCACCCGGACGGCCGGCTGGCGGCCATGAACGAGGGCGGCCGCAGCCGGATACCCTCGGTGCGCCGCGATGCCTCGGGGCTGCCCCTCCGCACCGGCCGCCATCTGCTGCGCTACGGCCCGGGCCGCCGCCTGGAAAGCGTTGCATCCGCCGCCACCGGCGAACCGCTGGCCCAATACCGCCACAATGCCTTCGGCCACCGCATCATCAAATATCACGGCGGCCAGGCCACCCACTACCTGTATCTGGGCAACCAGCTCGTGGCGGAAGCCCGCGGCGACGGCGGACATGCGCCGCCCGCGGTGACCCGCCGCTTTCTTCATGCCGGCCTGACACCTGTCGGCATGATCGAGTATCCATCCGGCGGTCCGCCCCGCCTGCTTGCCGTGCATGCCGACCTTTCCGGCGCGCCCCGGCTGGTGACGGACGCCGACCGGCGGCTGCGCTGGCTGGCCAGCTACACGCCCACGGGCCAGGCCCGGCAAGTGGCGGGCGACATGCATTTTCCATTGCGGCTGCCCGGCCAGTACGAAGACCCTGAAACCGGCTGGCACGATAATCTGCTGCGCACCTACGTGGCCGGGCTGGGCCATTACCTGGAACCCGATCCCCTCGGCCCCCTGCCCGGCACCGACGCCTACGGCTACGCCCGCCAGCAGCCCTGGCGCTATGCCGACCCCTGGGGTCTGCTGCTGTTCGCCTTCGACGGCACCCGCTACAACGCCCAGTCCATGGGCAATGTCTGGAAGCTGTCCCAGGCCTACCGGGATGGCGCGGCGCATTACCATGCCGGCCCCGGCAGCAGCGAGTATTTCGACTGGGACGCGCTCGTCGCCTGGCGCGCGGGCCGCATCCTCGAAAACCAGTGGCAGGCCCTGCTGGCGGCGCTCGAACATCAGCCGCCGGACACGGTCACCCCCATCGACATCGTCGGCTTTTCCCGCGGCGCGGCCCTGGCCCGCCACTTCGGCAACCGCATCGCCACGCACGTGCGCGACGGTATGTTCAGCGTCGCCGACCCCCTGCGCGGGCAGATCTCGGCCTGCGTGGACCTGCGCTTCATGGGCCTGTTCGACACAGTGGCCCAGTTCGGCATCGCCGGTTCCCACAACCATCTCTACGACTTCCGCATTGCGGAACTCTGGTCCTGGGTCTCGCACGCGGTCGCCCTGCACGAGCACCGGTGGACCTTCCCCCTCACCAGCGCCGAGGCCGGCGGCTCGGGCAACCTGGTGGAAGCGCCCTTCGTGGGGGCGCATGCCGATATCGGCGGCGGCCTGGCGCTGCGCGACCCGCCGTCCCCACAGCCCGGCGGTCCGGCAACGGATGCAAAGGGCGGCGCAACGGCCCCGGACAGCGATCCCGCCGCATCCGGCCTGGCCGACGTCGCCCTGGGCTGGATGCACTGGCAGGCCCGGGCGGCAACGGTCGACTTCGCCGCGCTGGCGAACGCCGGCCCGGGCGCGCAGGCGCCCCGGCTGCATGACATGCGCAGCCCTTTGTGGCGCACCATCCAGGACGGCGACCGCGCGGTCCAGGGGCCGTCCGGCGCCATCCGATGGAATTACCAGGACGAGGATCCCCGGCTGGGCCGGGCCCGGCGCGCGCAGACCGAGGCCTTCATCGACAGGCCCGAAGCCTGGCGCTCCGAGCCGGGCGACGTGGTGGGGCGGGTCGATATGGA
The DNA here is from genome assembly GCA_013416455.1 of Alcaligenaceae bacterium. Lineage (GTDB taxonomy): Bacteria > Pseudomonadota > Gammaproteobacteria > Burkholderiales > Burkholderiaceae_B > Yanghanlia. The sequence goes on from JACCES010000008.1 coordinate 29,538, forward strand.
AGGCTATGCGAGCTGGCTGGAAGAGACCCTCGGCTGGTCGCCTCCATAAAGGCGGCGGGCATTTCACGGTATCATTTTGACTTCCATCCTTGAACGAACACGCTTTATGCTCCCCGGGCAACAAAAACAGCTCATTTCCCATATCGAAGCCGTCGTGCGCGAATTGCTGCCCGACGTACAGCAGGCCATTGCGCTCGAACGCCCCAAGGCCGCCGCCCACGGCGACATCGCCTGCAACGCGGCCATGCAACTGGCCAAGGCCGCCAGGCGCAACCCGCGCGAACTGGCCCAGCAGATCGTCGAAGGGCTGCGGGCCAACCCCGCCGTGAACGCATTGGTGTCGGCAATCGAAATCGCCGGGCCGGGCTTCATCAACTTCCGCCTGACGGCGGCCGCCCATCAGGCCGTGCTGCCCGCCATCAGCGACGAGGGCGGGCGTTTCGGCCATGCCGAACCCACCGGGCGGAAGCTCATGGTGGAATTCGTCTCGGCCAACCCTACCGGCCCCCTGCACGTCGGCCATGCGCGCCAGGCCGCTCTGGGTGATGCGCTCTGCCGCCTGTTCACGGCCCAGGGCTACGATGTGCTGCGCGAGTTCTACTACAACGACGCCGGCAACCAGATCGACAACCTGGCCGTCAGCGTCCAGGCGCGCGCGCGCGGCATCGAACCCGACGCCCCGGGCTTTCCCGCCGACGGCTACAAGGGCGACTACATCATGGACATCGCCCGCGACTTCCTGGCGGGCGCCACGGTCCAGGCCGCCGACGGCGCGTCGGTCACCGCCAGCCGCGACATCGACAGCCTGGACGACATCCGCGCGTTCGCGGTGGCCTATCTCAGGCGCGAGCAAGATCTCGATCTGCAGGCGTTCAACCTGAAGTTCGACAACTTCTATCTGGAAAGCTCGCTCTACACCTCCGGGCGTGTGGAAGACACCGTGAAGCGCCTGATCGCATCCGGCCATACCTACGAGCATGAAGGCGCGCTGTGGCTGCGCACCACCGAGCTGGGCACCGGCGACGACAAAGACCGCGTCATGCGCAAGACGGACGGCGGCTACACCTATTTCGTGCCTGACGTCGCCTATCACGTCGCCAAATGGGAACGCGGCTATCGCCACGCCATCAACATCCAGGGCAGCGACCACCACGGCACGGTGGCCCGGGTGCGCGCCGGCCTGCAGGCCCTGGGTCTCGGCATCCCCGACACCTATCCGTCCTACATCCTGCACAAGATGGTCAAGGTGGTGCGCGACGGCGCCGAGGTGAAAATCTCCAAGCGCGCCGGCAGCTACGTCACCATGCGCGATCTCATCGACTGGGTGGGGCAGGATGCGGTGCGCTACTTCCTGATCCAGCGCCGGGCGGATTCCGAATTCGTCTTCGACATCGACCTCGCCCTGTCGCGCAGCGACGAAAACCCGGTGTACTACATCCAGTATGCGCACGCGCGCATCTGCTCCATCCTGGCGCAATCGCCGGAACTTCGCGACGCCATCCCGTCGGCGGCCACCGAAGCCCTGGTCGCGCCCACAGAATTCGCCCTGCTGCGGCGCCTCGCCGAGTTCCCCGGCATGCTGGCCCTGGCCGCCCAGGAACTCGCTCCCCACCAGCTGGCCTTCTGGCTGCGCGATTGCGCCGCCGACTTCCATGCCTGGTACAACGCTGAACGCGTCCTGGTGGACGACCCGGCCCTCAGGCTCGCCAGGCTGCGCCTGGCCGACGCCACCCGCCGCGTGATCGCCAACGGGCTCGATCTCCTGGGCGTGTCGGCACCCGAACGGATGTGAATCACTGATGGCCACCAAGCGCAAGTCCACCAAAGGCAAAGGCATCACGCTTTATGGCGTGGTGCTTGGTCTGCTCCTGGGCCTGGCCGCTGCCGTGGCGGTCGCCCTCTTCGTCACCCAGGTCCCCATGCCGTTCGCCGACAAAGCCAGCCGCAGCACGCCCACGGTGCTGCTGCCCGACGTCCGCGATGCGCCCGACCCCAACCTCGGCCTGCACGGCCGCGAGGGCGGCGCCGTTCCCGGCACCGGTGTCACACCCTCCATCACGCCGCCGGCCGGGCCGGCCAAGCCGCCCGCCGGCGGCTCCGACGATATCGCCAACCTCATCGCCAGCCTGGGCCAGGGCCAGACGCCTCCGCCCGGGTCGCCGCCCGTGGAAAACCAGATATCCACGCCCAGCCAGGTCGCCACGCCCTCGCCCCCGGCCACGCCATCCGCGCCGCCGGCGGCCCGCCAGCAGGGAACCTACTATCTGCAGGCCGGCGCGTTCCGCGGGACGAACGACGCCGAAGCCATGAGGGCGCGCGTGATCATGCTGGGCATGTCGGCGCAGATCCAGGCGGCCAACGTCAATGGCACGACCCTGCATCGCGTGCGCGTCGGCCCCTTCAACGGCCTGGATGAAATGAACAAGGCGCGCAGCCGGCTCGGCAACGAAAAGATCGAAACCTCGGTCGTGCGGCAGTAGAACAGGGAACCCGCCGCGCATCCGGCAGTCTTACATCTTTTGATCTCAGGAACCACCATGCCACTGAAGCACCTGCTCCTACGTTCTTTTGCCATCGCCTCTCTCGGCGCCGGCCTGGCCTTCGCGCCCGCCGGCCACGCCCAGACCGAACAGGGTTACGTAACGGTACAGCCCGCGCAGCCGTCGGATACGGCCGGCAAGGTGGAAGTCTTGGAATTCTTTGCCTACACCTGCCCGCATTGCTTCACCATGGAACCCATGACGGCAAAATGGGCGCAGACCCTTCCCGAAAACGTGGCATTCAAGCGTGTGCCCGTCGCCTTCAACGCCGGCATGGCGGATCTGCAGAAGCTCTACTACAGCCTGGAAGCCCTCGGCCGCCTCGATCTCCACGAAAAAGTCTTCATGGCCATCCACCGCGAACGCACGCGCATGCAGAATTTCAACGCCATTGCCGACTGGGCCGAAAAACAGGGCGTGGACCGCAAGCAGTTCGAAGCCGCCTTCCGTTCCTTCGGCATCACCAACAAAGTGGCGCGCGCCAACGAGCTGGCCAAGAACTACAACATTGAAGGCACGCCCAGCCTGGCGGTCGGCGGCCGCTACGTGACATCGCCCTCGATGGCCGGCAGCTACGAGGGCACGATCATCGAAGCCCAGAAACGGCTGGATGCGGTGCTGAGCCAGTAAGAAGGCGAAGGCCCCGGGATTCAGGCTTCCCGGGGAGCGGGCCTCAAGCCGCCAGCAAGGCCTGGGAAAGATCGGCGATCAGATCGTCGGGCGATTCCAGGCCGATATGCAGTCTTGCCACGGCGTGGCCGTCGTCCGGCCAATAGCCATGCACCCGCAGGGCCGAGGGGTCGACCAGCTGCACCAGGCTTTCGAAGCCGCCCCATGAATAGCCGATGCCGAACAGGCGCAGCGCATTGACGAAGCGCCGCGCCGCCGCGGCATCGAACTTCAGCGCCACCGACAGCATGCCGTTGGACCCTGTGCAGTCGCGCTTCCAGAGGGCATGGCCGGGGTCTGCCGGCCATGCCGGATGATAGATGCGGGCCACCTCGGCCCGCGAGGCCAGGAATTCGCAGACCGCGAGCGCGTTGCGGGCGCATTCTTTCATGCGGATGGGCAGGGTGCGCGCGCCGCGCAGGGCCAGCCAGGCATCATCCGCGCTCACCGAAAGGCCCAGCGCGTAATGATTTTCGCCCAGGCGCTTTGCCAGGCCGGCGTCCCTGACGACCACGGCGCCCAGCATCAGATCGGAGTGGCCGCCCACATACTTGGTGCCCGCCACCACGCTGACATCCGCGCCCAGGGCCAGCGGCCGGTAGATATAGCCCGAGCCCCAGGTGTTGTCGACCACCAGCAGCAGCCCTTGCGCACGGGCGTATTCCGCCAGGGCGGGAAGGTCGAGCATTTCGAACAGCAGCGAGCCGGGCGATTCCACGTAAAGCATGCGCGTTTCAGGCCGGCGCCGCGACTCGAATTCCTGCACGGTGCCCCGGCAGTACGTCGATTCGACACCGAAACGGCGCAGGACGGTCGCATCCAGCGTGCGCACCGGCCCATAGGCGCAATCGGCGATCAGCACGTGGTCGCCCGCATCCAGCAGCGCCATCATGGCCAGCGTGATGGCGCCGAGGCCGGACGAGGCGAGGAAGGCGCGATCGCCCCCTTCCAGCCGGCAGAATACGTCTTCGAGCGCCGCATGCGTGTCCATGCCCGCGCGGCCGTAGGTGGCGCGCCGTTCGCCCTTCGAGCGAGCGGCATGGGCGGCGTCGAGCGCGTCCAGGTCGCGGAAACGCACCGTACTGGTGCGCATGGAAGGCAGCGCCACCGGCGCGGCGCCCGTATCAGGGTCGAACTTCGCAATGCCGGTATGCTGAAGCAGAGTGTCGAGATGTGCGGGATCCGATTCAGCCATGCTTGCTCCGTTTTCAAATAAACAAGAGCTTATCATCCGTCTCGGAGAAAAACCGGGGACTGCCCGCGCGTGGTGAAAGAGGCTTGCGCTTCGGCACGTGGCCACCCCGGCTTTTCCGCTGAACGGAACCCTTCACTCATCACCCTCACTCCAGGCGTAGAAATCGACGCGGGCGGTTTATCGGTTGCGGGCGGAGGATCAGGGACACGTTGTCTGGCTGCGGTATAGTGGCAGGCTACAGGAATCCTCACCATGCTGCCTCCCGAAGTCGTCCTTTCCTTCTTCGGCATCTCCGTGCTGCTGGCCCTTTCCCCCGGCCCGGACAATCTGTTCGTGCTCATGCAATCGGCCATGTGGGGGCGCGGCGCCGGCCTGTGGGTGGTGCTGGGGCTGTGCACCGGCCTGATCGGCCACACCCTGGCCGTTGCGGCGGGGCTGGCCGCCGTGTTCGCGGCGTCCGAAACCGCCTTTCTGGCGGTCAAGCTGATCGGCGCCGCCTACCTGCTCTACCTGGCCTGGGGCGCCCTGCGCGCGGGCGCCAGCGCCTACGGCGGCGGGCGGCCGCCCAGGCAGAGCGCCTGGCAGCTCTACCGGCGCGGCATCATCATGAACCTGACCAACCCCAAGGTGTCGATTTTCTTCCTGGCCTTCCTGCCGCAGTTCGCCTCTCCCGCGCGCGGCGCGATCGGCCCGCAAATGGCGTTGCTGGGCGGCCTGTTCATGCTGGCCACCCTGCTGGTATTCGGCGCCGTGGCCCTGTTCTCGGGCGCCGTGGGGGAACGCCTGCGGCGGTCCCCCCGGGCCCAGGTCTGGCTCAACCGCCTGGCGGGCGTGGTGTTCATCGGCCTGGCAGCCAGGCTGATGGCGGCCCAGCGCTGAGGCTCAGGCCCGCTGGAAACGGTAGATGCCGTCCTCGCCCAGGCTGCGATCGAGCTTGCCTTCGAAGTACAGGGCATGCAGGTGTGCCAGCGCCTCGCCCATCGCGAAGGTCATCTGATGCAGGTCGAGCTTGCGCTTGAACAGCACCGGCACGATGTCCCATGTGGACATGGGCGCGACGCAGGCTTCCATGACTTCCGCCAGCCTGTCGGCATGGTGCGAGTGCTGCTGATCGAGCCGTTCATGCAGGCCCCGGAAGGGCTTGCCGTGCGAGGGCAGGACAAGCGTGCTTTCGGGCAGATCGTCGAAGCGCTTCAGGGTATTCAGGTACAGCGGCAAGGGATTGGCTTCCGGCTCGAAATCGAACACGCTCACATTGGTGGAAATGCGGGGCAGCACCATGTCGCCGGAAATCAGCACGTCCAGCGTCTCGCAATACAGCGAGGCATGTTCGGGCGCATGGCCATAGCCCGTGATCACGCGCCATTCGTTGCCGCCTATCTGGAAGCGGTCGCCATGCATCATGCGGCGATAGCTGCGCGGCACCGGCGTGACCAGGCTGGGATAGTAGCTGGCCCGCTGGCGGATCTCCTCGACGGCATCCGGGTCCGTCATGCCGTGGCGGGCGAAATGCGCCGCCGCGGCTTCACCGTTCGGCCCGCCCGTCTGGCGGCTGTCGGCCTGCGGCAATGACCACAGGCGCGCCACGAAATAATCGGTCGCCGTCATCCAGACGGGTGCGTTCCAGCGCTCGCACAGCCAGCCGGCCAGGCCGACGTGATCGGGATGCATGTGGGTGACGATCACCCGCAGCACCGGCAGCCCTTCGAATTCATCATCGAAGATGCGCTGCCAAAGTTCCAGTACCTCGGGGCGGTTCACGCCGCAGTCGACGATGGTCCAGCCGTCGCGCCCGTCGATCCGGTCGCGCAGCAGCCACAGGTTGATGTGGTCAAGGGCAAAAGGCAAAGGCATGCGTATCCAGCGCAAGCCATCGGCGACTTCCATTGCAGTACCGGGTGCGGCCAGCGTATCGCCAAAAGGATATTCAAGCCGTTGCTCATTAGGATTCATTCAGTTCTCCAGTCCAACCCATTCCAACCGGCGCCGTTTGCCCGCGCCCTCCGTTATGGCATCATGTTACGTTAACGTAAACTGCTAGTGCAAACATGAGCCAGCCAACCTGGACGATATCCGAACTCGCCAAGGAATTCGGGGTTACGCCCCGCACCATCCGCTTCTATGAAGACCAGGGCATCGTGAGCCCCGGCCGCGATGGCCGCAATCGCGTCTATTACCCGCGTGATCGTACACGCCTCAAGCTGGCGCTGCGCGGCAAGCGCATGGGCTTCCAGCTTGCCGAGATCCTCGACATCATCAATATGTACGATGCCACGCCCGACAATACCGCCGCTCAGTTGCAGCACTACGTCGAAGTGCTGGAAAAACACCGCGCCACCCTGGAACAGCAGCGCAGGGACCTCGAACAGACCCTTGGGGAAATCGAGGATCAGCTCAGGCACTGCCATACGCTGCTGAAGCAGCAAGGCTGAGGCCGGGGGCCTCGCGCCTCCCCCCTTCTTCCCTCCCTTCCCCCGCCCGCCTTCCCCGGCTGGGAAGAACCCCGGCCGTGCGGGCCGGCGCTTCTCCACCTCGCCGCAAACGATGAGGCTTGCGCTCCCGCGCCAGGCCCTCTGCGCTCAGACATTCCCGCCTTTTCTTCCGTCTCCCGTCCTTCCTTGATGGCCCGTCGCGGACCGCGAATTCTTTCACAGGCGACTCGCAATTAATTGTCTATAGACAATTTAATAATGTATTTGACAATCACGAGGCCGCTCTTCTACATTGGATCCAACGAGAAACGGACTGGCGGACACCATGAAGAAACTGACCGACTTCACTTCCTACGCAGATGCGCAGGCCCAGTGGCACCCCGACCGACTGTGGGATCTGTTCGACGGATCGCCCGATGGCCTGAACATCGCTCATGAATGCATAGACCGCCATGCGGTGGACGATCGCACCGCCATCATCGTGGTCCATGCGGATGGCACGGAAGAGCACCTCGCCTACCGCGAGATTTCGCGCGACTCATCGCGTTTCGCCAATTTCCTGGTGGAACAGGGCATACAGCCCGGAGACCGGGTCGCCGTGATGCTCGAACCGTCCCGGGCCTTCTACACGGCGCTGTTCGGGATCATCAAGACCGGCGCCATCGCCGTGCCGCTGTTCACGCTTTTCGGGCCGGACGGCATCCGCCTGCGGGTCGGCGACTGCACCCCGCGCATCCTGCTCACGCATGCCGACAAGGCCGCGCTCGCCCCGGACATGCCCGGCCTGCGCACCCTGGTCGTCGACACCGCCTTCATGGCGGCGCTCTCGCAGTACAGCGACGCCTTCACACCGCGCACCGCCGCCGGCGATCTGGCCATCTACCAGTACACGTCCGGCACGACGCGCGAACTGCCGGATGCCATCCGCCACACCCACAAGGCTCTGGTGACCCTCATGGTCGCCGCGCTGTACGGCACCGGGCTGCGCCCGGGCGACCGCTACTTCTGCCCGTCTTCTCCCGCATGGGGACACGGCCTGTGGCACGGCACCCTGGCCCCGCTCGCACTGGGCCTGACGATAGGCGCCTTTTCGGGCAAATACAGCGCCGCCCGCCTGGTCGAGGCGCTGAGCACCCACCGTTTCACCAACATGTCGGCGGCCGCCACGCACTACCGCATGATCCGCAACTGCCCCGAAGCCCGGCAATACAGCTATTGCATCGACAAGCTGTCCTTCACGGGCGAACCCATGGACAGCGCGACGGAAAGCTTTGTCGAAGAACTGTTCTCGACAGCCGCCTGCAGCATGTACGGCACGACCGAGATCGGCGTCATCCTGGTTTCGTATCCCGGCGCGGCCGACTTCCCCGTCAAGCCGGGTTCGCTGGGCAAGCCCATTCCGGGCGGCGTCGTCGAAGTCCAGGATGCCGAGGGCCGTCCTTGCCCGCCCGGCGTGGTCGGCGAAATGAAGGTGCTGCGGCGCGGCGAATGGATCGCCACCAAGGATCTGGGCCGCACGGACGAAGACGGCTACTTCTACCACGCCGGCCGGGCCGACGACGTCATCATCTCCGCGGGCTGGACCATGAGCGCGGTGGAAATCGAGGACGCCATGCTCAAGCATCCCGACGTGCTCGAAGCCGCCGCCATCGGCGTGCCCGACGCCTTGCGGGGCCAGGTGGTCAAGGCCTTCGTCGTGGCCAGGCGGCCCGGCGACGACGCCCTGAAGCAGGAAATCCAGGACGCGGTGCGCTTCCGCCTCAGCCAGCACGAATACCCGCGCCATCTGGAATTCGTCGATGAACTGCCCAAAACCCCCGCCGGGAAGATCCACCGCAAGAAACTGCGCGAGCGGGAACTGCGGCTCATGAACCCCGCGCCCACGCCCTGAGAGATCCCCCCCCCGGATGCCAAGCCGCGGCGCGGCCCGCAAGCCGCAACGGCAAGACCGGGCCCAGTCTTACGGAACCATCACAGCAAACCGCAACGAGGAAACGACATGAACATGCCCACTGAAGCCCGCTCATTCCCCAGGATCACCGACAAGGACCTCGACGCCCTGAGCCGGCGTATCGGACTGAAGATCGAAAACACCGTCGAACCCTGGTGCTACGAAGCCACCCGCGACAATATCCGCCACTATGCCCACGGCATCGGCGACGACAACCCGCTGTGGTGCGACCCCGCCTACGCCGCCGGCACCCGCCATGGCGGCATCATCGCCCTGCCCAGCTTCCTGTTCGCCACCAGCCGTATCGTCTCGGGCTATGTGGGCGGGCTGCCCGGCGTGCACGCCATGTGGTCGGGCGCCGACTGGACATGGCACAGACCCGTGCGCCGCAACGACGTCATTGAAACGCAAGCCTATCTGAAAGAGCTCATCCCCCACGAAACCCGCTTCGCCGGCCGCGCCATCCAGCAGATCTACCACGTCGACTTCTTCAACCAGGAAGGCGACAAGGTCGCCGAAGCCGACAGCTGGTGCTTCCGCACGGAACGCGACCATGCCCGCGAGAAAGGAACCAAGTATGCGGAAGCGCGCAGCCGCGGCCCGCGCCGCTATACCGACGAAGAACTGCGCGCGGCCTACGAACTCTATGCCCGGGAAGAAGTCCGCGGCGCCACGCCGCGCTACTGGGAGGACGTGCGGGAAGGCGAGGAACTGCCCGTCATGTTCAAGGGCCCCATGACCGTCACCGGCTTCATTGCCTACGCCCAGGGCTGGGGCGGCCTCTACATCCGCGCGAACAAGCTGGCGTGGCAGCTCATCGACGCCCACCCCGGCGTCGGCATCAAGAACCGCTACGGCATCCCCGACGTACCCGAGCGCGTGCACTGGGAAGAAGACTTCGCCCTGGAAGTGGGCGCCCCGGGCGCCTACGACTACGGCCCTGAGCGCAATTCCTGGCTCACCCACCATCTCACCAACTGGATGGGCGACGACGGCTTCCTGCGCAAGTCGTACTGCAAGGTGCGCCGGCACAACCCGGAGGGCGACATGCTGTTCATCAAGGGCAAGGTCACCCGTAAATATGTGGAAGATGGCCGCCATCTGGTGGAAATCGAGCAGGAAGGCCGCAACCAGGACGACGAACTGTCGGTCGTCGGCACCGGGGTCGTCGAACTGCCCAGCCGCGCCTGATTCCGCCGGAACACCAAGGCGCCCCCCCATCATCATGCCGCCCCGCCGGGCGGCGGCATGAACCCAGAATGAATGCGCTACGCGCATCGCGGTGGAGAGACGAACATGTTTCCGGAATCACGACACACTGGAGAACCCATCTGGCGGCACAGGCCTGACGCAACGGGCGCCCTGGCGGGCGTTCGCATCGTGGATCTGAGCAGAGTGCTCGCAGGCCCCTTGTGCACCCAGATGCTGGCCGATCACGGCGCCGATGTCATCAAGATCGAGCCCCCCTTCGGGGACGAAACCCGCCAATTGGGCCCGCCGTTCGACGAGGAAGGCGTTGCCGCCTATTTCAACGCCGTCAATCGCGGCAAGCGGGCCTTGTCCCTGAATCTGGCGGCGCCCGAAGACAGGCGGGCCCTGCTTGTCCTGCTGGAAGAAGCCGACGTACTGATAGAGAACTTCCTGCCCGGCACCATGGAAAAATGGCAGCTGGGCTATGAAAGCGTGCTGGCGCCGCGTTTTCCACGCCTGATCCATTGCAGCATCAGCGGCTTCGGCGACAGCGGCCCCTGCGGCGGGCAGCCCGGCTACGACGCCGTGCTGCAGGCCATGTGCGGCCTGATGAGCATCAACGGCACGCCGCAATCAGGCCCCACACGCATCGGCATCCCCATCGTCGACCACCTCACCGGCTATGCCGCGATGAACGGCATCATCATGGCGCTGTACCACCGCGAACGCACGGGGCGGGCGCAGCGCGTCGAAACCACCCTGTTCGACACCGCGCTGAGCCTGCTGGTCCCGCACGCCGCCAACTGGATGCAATCCGGCAAGACCCCGCAACTGCTGGGCAGCGCCCATCCGAACATCGCGCCCTATGACAGCTTCCAGGCCAAGGACGGCGCCGTCTTCCTGGGGATACTGAACGACGCGCAATTCGCAAAATTCTGCGCATGCATCGACCGCCCCGCCCTGGCCAGCGACGCACGCTTCAAATCCAACGCCGCAAGACTGGTCCATAGGGATGCACTGCGCACCGAGATAGAAGCGGCGTTCGCCGGTCGCGAGAAGGCCGGACTCTGCCAGCGGCTGATGGATGAAGGCATCCCCGCCGCTCCGGTCAATACCGTCCCGGAAGCGCTCAACCATCCTCATGCGCGGCATCGCGGCATGCTGGTCGAGCGACCCGGCTATCGCGGCCTGGGTGTACCGATCCGGCTGCACGGCAGCCCGGGCGAACCGGGAAACAACCCGCCGCGTTTCAATCAGAACAACGAGATCAAGAAGTCGGCTCTACGACCGGAAGGGGAGCGGCAACCCTGAACAACGAGTACCGGCTTCCTCCACATTGCAGTCAACCACCAAGGAGACCCACCCATGAACCTCTTGAAAACGCTTGTCACCACGGCCGCGCTCGGCCTGCTCGGTATTGCACCAGCACACGCGGACACTCAGGCGCAGGCATGGCCGTCAAAGCCGGTCACCGTTATCGTCCCTCTTCCTCCCGGGGGCCCTGTCGATGCGGTCACACGGGAATTCGCCCGTCACCTGAGCGATGAAATCAAGCAGACGGTGGTGGTGGAGAACGTCGCCGGCGCATACGGCCAAATCGGCCTGAGCCGTCTCAACCGTTCCACACCCGACGGATACACCATTGGAGTCGCCGCATCCGGCATGATGGTATTCACCCCGCTGCTCGAAGCACAGCTGCCCTATGACACTATCGACGGATTCACGCCGCTGAGCTTGATGCTGGAATATGCCAACGTACTTGTCGCGCATCCCAGCGTACCGGCAACGTCCGTTTCCGAGCTTGCGACGTACGCAAAAGAGAACCCGGGGAAAATCTCGTATGCCTCTTCCGGTTTCGGGTCGAGCAATCACCTTTCGGGGGAACTGCTCGCTCAACAAACCGGCACCTCGATGCTGCATGTCCCCTACAAGGGAACCGCGCCGGGCAGAACCGATGCGATCGCGGGCCACGTCAGCATCATGTTCGACGTCGTTTCTTCGGCCATGCCATATATCGAATCCGGCCAGTTGAAAGCCCTCGCAACCACAAGCAAAACCCGCAACAGTGCGTTGCCCGACGTTCCCACCGTATCAGAAACACTTCAAGACTTCGAGGTAACCGGCTGGTTTGCGATTTTCGGCCCGCCGAATTTGTCGGAGCCCATATCCCAACCCCTCGGCGCCGCTGTTTCGAAGGCACTGCAGAAAAAAGAATTTATCGATTTTCTGCAGCAGACTGGTTACGAATCCACGGTTTCCAGCCCTGAAGGGCTGCTGGACCGCATTCGCCAGGATCTCGAATACTGGAAACCCGTCGTCGACAGCGTCAAGGTTTCCGGCAAGAGCAATTAATCGCCGTCACCCCCTCGGGGACGCCCGCCAGAACACGCATTACCCACAAACCGGACCCGGCGCACCACTCCGTTCCGGCCCGCAGCAGCATCGATCCCACACACAAAAGGAGACAAACCGATGCGTACCAGCTTGAAAACCCTCGCCCTCGCAACGGCAGCGCTGTTCATTTCCGGCGCCGCGGCGGCGGCCTACCCCGAGAAACCCGTGCGTATCATCGTCGCCTACCAGGCGGGACAAGGCACGGACATCGCCACCCGGTATTTCGCCGACCATCTGACCAAGGCCCTGGGCCAGACTGTCTACGTAGAGAACATCGGCGGTGCCGGCGGCGTCATCGGCACGCAGGCCGCGGCCCGCGCGGCCGGCGACGGCTATACCTTCACCATGGGCACCAACGCCACGCACGTGCTCAATGAATACATGTATTCGTCCATGGGTTTCGATCCGGAACAGGATTTCGAACCGGTCATCCTCGCGGGCACGCTGCCGATGGCCATCGTCACCAAGCCCGACACACCCTTCAAATCCGTCCAGGACATCATCGCCGCCGCAAAGGCCGGCACGCCGAGCACGGATATCGCCACCCCCAGCACCAGCGCCCGCCTGGTGTTCGAACTGCTGAAGGAACAGAGCGGCGCGCCGCTGTTCATGATTCCCTACAAGGGATCCTCCATGGCAATGAGCAACGTCATCGGCGGGCAGGTTCCCCTTTCCATCGACACCATCACCGCCAGCCGGCCGCAGGTGGACGGCAACAATCTGCGCGCCATCGCGGTGACCAGCGGCAAGCCGACGGAGCTGCTCCCCGGCGTGCCGCCGGTCGCCGAACAGGGGCTGCCCGGCTTCGAGGTCATCGCCTGGAATGCGCTGTACGCGCCCAAGGGCACGCCCGCCGACGTCATCGCCAAAATCAATCTCGAACTTCAGGCCTTTCTTTCCATGCCTGAAACCCGGGCCAGGCTGCACTCCATGGGGTACGAGCCCGGCGGCGGCACACCCGGCGACCTGGCCGCCTTCGCCAGGGCGGAACGCGAAAAATGGCGCCCCATCATCGAGAAGGCCGGCATCAAGGCGAACTGAGCCCGCGTCCGGCCCGCTTCATCCGTATTGCATTGCTAGAATGGGAGGAACCCGCCATGCCATGGCGCAACCTAGCCGCACTGCACGGGCTGCCGCATCCCGGCCAGCCGGGCGGCATCCGCCACACCCCGTCCACCCCCATGACCGCAATACCGAAGCCATCGCCGAAGCCCAAAGCAGAACCGCGCATCCGGCCCGTGCCCGCTGTTTCACGCGCCGTCGCCATCCTGCGGCTGCTGGGCCGGATGCGCGAACCCATGAACGTGAAGTCGATCGCCGACGAGCTGGGCCTGGTGCCCAGCACCTGCCTGCACATCATGCGGGCGCTCGTGGCGGAACGGCTGGTGAGCTTCGACCCGGCTTCCAAGCGCTACAAGCTGGGCGCGGGCATGCTGGCGCTGGCCCGCGGCGTCCTGGCGACCGACTCCTTCGCCCAGTCGGCCCAACCCATCCTCGACGCCATCGCCGCAAAATGGAGGGTCACCGCCATCGGCGTCGAAGTGGTGGACCTGCACCACATCGTCGTCACCGCGCTGGCCAATTCCCAGCTTCCCTTCCGCCTGCATGTGGACGTCGGCAGCCGCTTTCCGGCTCTCATCAGCGCCACCGGCCGTCTCGTGGCGGCCTTCGGCGGCCATTCCGAAGAGGCCCTGCGCGCCAGATTCGATTCGCTGCGCTGGCAGACGCCGCTGCGCTTCGACGACTGGCTGAAGGAAGCCGAGCGGGCACGCCAGGACGGCCACAGCATGGACAAGAGCAATTACATAGGCGGCATCACGCTCATTGCCGTGCCGGTGCTCAATGCCCACCAGCACATCACCCACACCATCGTCGTCGCCACCATCAACGATCAGCTTTCGCCGCAGGACACCGAGGCCCTGATCCAGGAACTCAAAGCCCACGCCCGGCGGCTCTCGCATCAACTGTTTTCACTGGAGTAGCGCTCGTGAACGACACGGAACAGATCCCCGGCGAGCCGCTCGCCGATTCATCCTCCCAGGGCTGGCGGGAACACCATCCGCGCGGCCTGATGGGCACGATCGGCCCCCTGCTGAGCCGCCAGGAGGAACAGGGCAGGGCGTTCGCGTTCCAGATCGACGAAAGACACCTGAACCTGGTCGGCGTGGTGCACGGCGGAACGGTGACCGCGCTCGTGGACCAGGCGATCAGTACGGTAGCCTGGGAGCACAACGGCCGCAGCCCCTGCCTGACCGTGCAGCTGAACATGACCTTTCTGCGGGCGACGTCCCCCGGCGAAACCCTGGTCGCCCGGGGCAGGGTCACCCACCAGACCGGCTCCATGCTCTTCCTGGAAGGCGAGGTGCGTGCGGGCGACGCCCTGGTGGCAACGGCGCAGGCCATCATGAAACGGGTGTCTCCGGAGCGCCTGCCCAAAGACTGAGGCCGCGCCCGCCGGGGCCGGCAAAGCGGCCCGGCAGGCGCGCGGGAAACCGGCTTCGGGTCCGGTTCCGGCCTCCGGCCGAGAGAAAACCCGAATATTGACGTTTACGTAAACGTCAATATAATATTTGTTCGCAAAATGGAGACAAGCACATGAATCTTCCCGGCCTCAACTTCGACCTCGGCTCCGACGTTGACATGCTGCGCGACGCCGTGCGCGAATTCGCCCAGGCGGAAATCGCGCCCCGCGCAGCCGAAATCGATTCCAGCGATCAGTTCCCCATGGACTTGTGGCGCAAGTTCGGCGATCTGGGCGTGCTGGGCATTACAGTGGGTGAAGAATACGGGGGCACCAGCATGGGCTATGTCGCCCACATGGTGGCCATGGAAGAAATCTCGCGCGCCAGCGCGTCGGTGGGCCTGTCCTATGGCGCCCACTCCAATCTCTGTGTGAACCAGATCCACCGCAACGGCACCGAAGAACAGAAGCGCCGCTATCTTCCCGGCCTCATCAGCGGCGAACATGTCGGCGCGCTGGCCATGAGCGAAACCGGCGCCGGCTCCGACGTCGTCAGCATGAAGCTGAGGGCCGAAAAGAAAGGCGACCGCTATATTCTGAACGGCAGCAAAATGTGGATCACCAACGGGCCCGACGCGGACACCCTGGTGGTCTATGCCAAGACCGACCCGGAAGCCCACCAGCGCGGCATCACCGCCTTCCTCATCGAAAAAGGCTTCAAGGGGTTTTCCATCGCGCAAAAGCTCGACAAGCTCGGCATGCGCGGCAGCCATACCGGCGAACTGGTGTTCCAGGATTGCGAAGTCCCCGAAGAAAACGTGCTGGGCCAGGTCAACGGCGGCGTCAAGGTGCTGATGAGCGGGCTGGACTACGAACGCGCCGTGCTGGCCGCCGGCCCCCTGGGCATCATGCAGGCCGTCATGGACGTCGTCGTGCCCTACATCCATGACCGCAAGCAGTTCGGCCAGGCGATCGGCGAATTCCAGCTGATCCAGGGCAAGGTGGCCGATATGTACACCACCATGCAGGCCAGCCGCGCCCTGTGCTATGCCGTGGGCAAGAACCTCGATTCCCTGGGCAGCTCGCATGTGCGCGAAGTGCGCAAGGATTGCGCCGCGGTGATTCTTTATTGCGCCGAAAACGCCACCCGCATGGCGGGCGACGGCGTCCAGATCCTGGGCGGCAACGGCTATATCAACGAATACCCCACCGGCCGCCTGTGGCGCGACGCCAAGCTGTACGAAATCGGCGCGGGCACCAGCGAGATCCGCCGCATGCTGATCGGCCGCGAGCTCTTCAACGAAACCCGCTGAGGCGGAAACCGGGCATGATACAGATTTCGGATCACCGCAAGATCGAACGGCCGGCGCCGCCCGGCCTGTCGCCCATGCAGGTGGCCGAAATCATCCTCGAAGGCTTCAATCGCCACTACTCGCTGTTCCGCTACAGCGCCCAGCGCGCCAAGACCCTGTTCGAGGCCGGCGACTGGCGGCGCATCCAGCAGCTTTCCAGCGAACGCATCGAATACTACGACACCCGCGTCCGCGAGTGCGTCACGCGGCTGGGCTCGGAACTGCGCGCCGCGGCGGGCGCCCCGCCGTCGGCCGGCGGGAACGTCGTTCTCACCCCCGAGCTGCAAGCCTTCTGGCAAAAGGTAAAAGCCGCCTACGTCGACCTGCTGGCCGACCACCGCCAGCCCGAATGCGCCGAAACCTTCTTCAATTCGGTCTCGTGCCGCATTCTGCACCGCGACTACTATCACAACGATTTCCTGTTCGTGCGCCCCGCCGTCGCAACAGACTACCTGGACGGCCGGCTGCCGTCCTACCGGGCCTACTACCCGCTGACGCAGGGCCTGGAATCATCCATCGCCGAAATGCTGGCCGGCTTCGGCCTGGCGGCGCCGCTCGAAGACCTGCCGCGCGACGCCCGGCTGCTGGCGCGCAAGGCGCTGCGCGCGCTGCGGCTCACCCTGCCCGGCCATGCCACCCACCGGCTGGCGCCCGACTGCCAGATCCAGGTGCTCAACGGCCTGTTCTTCCGCAACAAGGGCGCCTATGCGGTCGGGCGCCTGATCAACCACGGCACCACCCACCCGTTCGCCATCGCATTGCTGCGCCGGCCGTCCGGCCATGTGTATGCCGACGCCCTGCTGCTCGGCGAAAACGACCTGAGCGCCCTGTTCAGCTTCACACGCGCCTATTTCCTGGTCGACATGGAAACACCGGCCGCCTACGTGAGCTTCCTGGCCTCGCTGATGCCGCGCAAGCCCAAAGCCGAACTCTATACCACCATCGGCCTACAGAAACAGGGCAAGACACTCTTCTATCGCGATTTCCTGCAGCACCTGGGCCATTCCCACGACAAGTTCGACATCGCGCCGGGCATCCACGGCCTGGTCATGGTGGTGTTCACCCTACCCTCGTATCCCTACGTCTTCAAGCTGATCCGCGACCGCATCGCCAAACCCGACATGGATCACGCCACCGTCAGGCGCAAATACCTGCTGGTGAAGAAGCACGATCGCGTGGGCCGCATGGCCGACACCTGGGAATACTCGCAGGTCGCCCTGCCGCGGGCGCGCTTCTCTGAAGGGCTGCTGCGGGAACTGCGCAAGGAAGTGCCCGGCCTGCTCGAAGAAAGCGAAGAGCGCATCGTGCTGCGCCACGTCTACATCGAGCGGCGCATGACCCCGCTCAACCTCTATCTGCGGCGCGCCGGCGATGGCGCGCTGGAATCCGCCGTCAAGGGTTACGGCGACGCCATCCGCGAGCTGGCCGCCGCCAATATTTTCCCCGGCGACATGCTCTACAAGAACTTCGGCGTCACACGATTGGGCCGGGTCGTATTCTATGATTACGATGAAATTCAGCACATGACGGAAATGAACTTCCGCGTCATTCCGCCGGCGCCCAACGAAGAAGCCGAGCTGTCCGGCGAACCCTGGTACCCGGTGGATGTCAACGACGTCTTTCCCGAGGAATTTCGGTATTTCCTGCTGGGCGACCCCCGCGTAAAGTCGGCATTTCTGAAGCATCACGCCGATCTGCTCGAACCGGCCTGGTGGCAGGCGTGCCGCGCACGCGTTGCCCAGGGCCGTATGGAAGACATCTTTCCCTACGCCCCCGACCGGCGATTGCCCGGCAGCAGCGCCGCCCGCCAGGCGGCCAACCCCTATCCATCGCACCACTCAGGAGCAAAACATGTCTGACCCTATCGTTTTGGTTTCCGTCGCCCGCACGCCCATGGGCGGCATGATGGGCAGCCTGTCCGACCTGGCCGCCCACCAGCTGGGCGCCGCCGCCATCAAGGCGGCGATCGAGCGCGCCGGCATTCAGCCCGACGCCGTGGACGAAGTCATCATGGGCAACGTGCTGCAGGCCGGGCAGGGGCAGGCCCCCGCTCGCCAGGCCGCGCTGGGCGCGGGCCTGCCCAAGGGCGTTCCCTGCACCACCATCCACAAGGTCTGCGGTTCGGGCATGAAGGCCGCCATGTTCGGCCATGACCTGCTCGTGGCGGGCAGCGTCGACGTCGTGGTGGCCGGCGGCCAGGAAAGCATGAGCAACGCGCCCTACCTGCTGCTGCGCGGGCGCCAGGGCTATCGCTACGGCCATTCCACCGTTTATGACCACATGGCCCTGGACGGCCTGGAAGACGCCTATCAGCGCGGCACCGCCATGGGCGTGTTCGCCGAGGATTGCGCCGCCAAATACTCGTTCACACGCGAGCAGCAGGACGAATACGCGCTCGAATCGCTGCGCCGCGCCAGGGGCGCCAGCGACGATGGCAGCTTCGACTGGGAAATCGCTCCCGTCACCATTGCCGGCCGCAAGGGCGACACCGTCATCGACAAGGACGAAGCCCCCTTCAAGGCCATGCCGGAAAAGATCCCCACCCTGCGCCCCGCCTTCAAGAAGGACGGCACCGTCACCGCCGCCAACGCCTCGTCCATTTCCGACGGCGCGGCCGCCATGGTGCTGATGCGCGAGTCCACCGCCAAGCGGCTGGGCGCCACACCGCTGGCCCGCATCGTCGGCCATACCCAGCACGCGCAGGAGCCCGCATGGTTCACGACCGCCCCGGTGGGCGCCATGCAGAAGCTGCTCGCCAAGACCGGCTGGTCAGTCGACCAGGTCGACCTCTTCGAAATCAACGAAGCCTTCGCCGTGGTCACCATGGCGGCCATGGCGGATCTCGGCCTGCCGCACGACAAGGTCAACATCCACGGCGGCGCCACGGCGCTGGGCCATCCCATCGGCGCATCCGGCGCCCGCCTGATGGCCACCCTGGTCGGCGCCCTGCGCAAGACCGGCGGCAAGCGCGGCATGGCATCGCTGTGCATCGGCGGCGGCGAAGCCGTGGCCATTGCCCTTGAAATGGTCTGATTCCGTACCATGGGCGCCGCCCGGCGGCGCCCTTTCCGCGCAAAGCGCCGGCCCCAAAAGAGCCGGAGCCGCGCAACCCTCCGTCAATGAGCCTTCCGGCTCTGGAAAGCAAGTCAACGCCATGCCCGGCCCCGTCCCACGCCGCCCCCGCGCGGCCCGGACGCGGTTCGTGCCCGGCTGACGCCGAAACCGGTGTTTCGGCTCGTGGTCATCAGGAAGAGCTATGCCCGTCATCGAATCCAACATCAATACACGGTCAGCGGCATTCACCGAAAACGCGCAGGCCATGCGCGCGCTCGTGGACGACCTGCGTGAGAAACTCGCCCGCTACGCCCAGGGCGGCGGCCAGGCGGCCCGCGACAAACATCTGGCGCGAGGCAAGCTGCTGCCGCGCGACCGCGTGGAGCGGCTGCTCGATCCGGGCTCGCCCTTCCTGGAATTCTCGCCGCTGGCCGCCCACGACATGTACGACAATGCCGCGCCCGGCGCCGGCATCATCACCGGCATCGGCCGGGTGGCCGGCCAGGAATGCCTGATCGTCTGCAACGACGCCACCGTGAAGGGGGGCACCTACTACCCCGTCACGGTCAAGAAACACCTCAGGGCCCAGGAAATCGCCCAGCAGAACCAGCTTCCGTGTATCTACCTTGTAGATTCAGGCGGCGCCAATCTCCCGAATCAGGACGAAGTCTTCCCCGACCGCGAGCACTTCGGCCGCATCTTCTTCAACCAGGCCACCATGTCATCGCAGGACATCGCCCAGATCGCCGTGGTCATGGGTTCGTGCACGGCCGGCGGCGCCTACGTGCCGGCCATGAGCGATGTCTCCATCATCGTCAAGAATCAGGGCACCATCTTCCTGGGCGGCCCGCCGCTGGTCAAGGCGGCGACCGGCGAGGAAGTCAGCGCCGAAGACCTGGGCGGCGGCGATGTCCACACCCGGCTCTCCGGGGTGGCCGACTACCTGGCCAACAACGACCTGCATGCGCTGGCGCTGGCCCGCGAGGCCGTCGGCCGCCTGAACCGGCGCAAGCCCGGGCAAATGGCGCTGCGCCCCGCCCAGGCCCCTTTGTACGACCCGGAAGAGCTCGACGGCATCATCCCCAGCGACACCCGCAAGCCCTACGACGTGCGCGAAGTCATCGCCCGCGTCGTCGATGGCTCGGAATTCGACGAATTCAAGGCCCGCTACGGCACCACCCTGGTCACCGGCTTTGCCCACATCCATGGCATGCCGGTGGGCATCATCGCCAACAACGGCATTCTGTTCTCGGAAGCCGCTCAAAAGGGCACCCACTTCATCGAACTGTGCTGCCAACGGCGCATTCCTCTGGTATTCCTGCAGAACATCACCGGGTTCATGGTGGGGCGCAAGTACGAGAACGAAGGCATCGCCCGCCATGGCGCCAAGATGGTGACGGCCGTCTCCACCGCCGCGGTCCCCAAGTTCACCGTCATCATCGGCGGCTCCTTCGGCGCCGGCAACTACGGCATGTGCGGCCGCGCTTTCGGCCCCCGCATGCTCTTTATGTGGCCCAATGCCCGCATTTCGGTCATGGGCGGGGAACAGGCCGCCAGCGTACTGGCCACCGTGCGCCGCGACGGCATCGAAGGCCGGGGCGGCAGCTGGAGCGCCGAAGAGGAAGAAGCCTTCAAGGCTCCCATCCGCGATCAGTACGAACACGAAGGCCACCCCTACTACGCCACCGCCCGGCTCTGGGACGACGGCATCATCCGCCCCGCCGACACGCGGCGCGTGCTGGCCCTGTCGCTGTCCGCCGCCCTGAACGCCCCTGTCGAAGCCACACGCTTCGGCGTCTTCCGCATGTAAAGAGGAGTAGCCGTGTTTGAAACATTGCTGATAGCCAACCGCGGCGAGATCGCCTGCCGCGTCGCCGCCACCGCGCGTCGCATGGGGCTGCGCACCGTCGCGGTCTATTCCGACGCCGACGCCCACTCCCGCCACGTGGCGGCCTGCGACATGGCCGTGCACATCGGCGGCGCCGAACCGCGCGCCAGCTACCTGCGCGCCGACGCCATCATCGCCGCCGCGAAACAGACCGGCGCCCAGGCCATCCACCCGGGCTACGGCTTTCTTTCCGAGAACGAAGCCTTCGCGCAGGCCTGCGCCGACGCGGGCATCGCCTTCGTGGGGCCGCCGGCCTCCGCCATCGCCGCCATGGGCAGCAAGTCGGCCGCCAAGGCCCTCATGGAAAAAGCCGGCGTGCCGCTGGTGCCCGGCTATCACGGCGACGAGCAGGACCCCGACTTCCTGCGCCGGCAGGCCGACGCCATCGGCTACCCGGTGCTCATCAAGGCCAGCGCCGGCGGCGGCGGCAAGGGCATGCGCATCGTCGAATCCAGCGTGGAATTCGATGCCGCCCTGGCCTCGTGCAAGCGCGAAGCCGCCAGCAGCTTCGGCAGCGACCAGGTGCTCATCGAACGCTATCTGCTGAAACCGCGCCACATCGAAATCCAGGTATTCGCCGACAGCCACGGCAATTACGTGCATCTGTTCGAGCGCGACTGCTCGGTGCAGCGGCGCCACCAGAAAGTGATCGAAGAAGCGCCCGCACCGGGCATGACCGAAGAACGCCGCCGCGCCATGGGCGAAGCGGCCGTCGCCGCCGCCCGCGCCGTGGGCTACGTGGGCGCGGGCACCGTCGAGTTCATCGCCGAACCCGACGGCCGCTTCTATTTCATGGAAATGAACACCCGCCTGCAGGTGGAACACCCGGTCACCGAAATGATCACCGGCCTGGATCTGGTGGAATGGCAGTTGCGCGTGGCGGCCGGCGGCCGGCTGCCCGCCGCCCAGCACGAACTCGAACTGTCCGGCCACGCCATCGAAGCGCGCATCTATGCCGAAAACCCCGAGAAGGGCTTTCTGCCGTCCATCGGCACCCTGGACGTGCTGGAATTCCCGGATCATGCGGAATTCGCCCTGGCCGACGTCAGGGTGGACGGCGGCGTGCGCACCGGCGACACCATCACGCCGCACTACGATCCCATGATCGCCAAGCTCATCGTCCGCGGCGGCGACCGCAACGAAGCGCGGGCCCGCATGCTGCGCGCGCTGGGCGATATCCGTGTGGCGGGCCTGCAGACCAACATCGCCTTTCTGCGCCGCCTGATGGCCGACCAGGCCTTCGCCGCCGCCGACCTGGACACCGGCCTCATCGAGCGCCGCCACGACGCCCTGTTCCCGCCCAACGGCACGCTGCCCGACGCCGTCCCCGCCCTGGCGGCGGCCGCCATCCTGCAATCGCAGGGCTATGCGGGCACCGCCGGCCGCCGAAGCCAGACACCTTCCGACCCCTGGGACGTGGCGGACGGCTGGCGCGTATCGGGCCACCATGCGCGCATCTTCAACTTCCTGGATGCCGAGGGCCAGCCCGAGGACATCGAACTGCGCCGCGACGGCGGGCAATGGACCCTGCTGCGCAATGGCGAATCGCTGGCGCTGGAATGGGCCGCCGAAGCCCGGGACACCGGAGGCGAGCGCCTGCGCGTCCGCCTGGACGGCCGGGACCACGCGGGCGACGTCCTGCTCGCCGGGGAAACGATCACGGTATACCTCGATGGGGTCTCCCACATCCTGCGCCTGCACGACGCCGTTGCCCACGCCCAGGATGAAGGCGGCAGCCCCGGCGGCAGCCTGACCGCGCCCATGCCCGGCAAGATCATTTCCGTGGCGGTGCGGGCGGGCGACACCGTCAAGAGCGGCGACACCCTGCTGGTGATGGAAGCCATGAAGATGGAACACACCATTGTGTCGCCGCGCGACGGCGTGGTGGAAGAAGTGTTCTACCAGCCCGGCGACCAGGTGGCCGACGGCGCTCAGCTGATCGCCATCGCGGAAGCGTGAAGCGGGAAGGAGCCGGGGCGCTCAGCGGCTCAGGCCGCGCGCCGCCACCGGCCAGACGGCCTCTACCTTGCCATTGCGCACGCCCACCACTTCGTCGTGCAGGTTGAAGGTGGGGTCGCAGTGGGCGGGAATCAGCCTCAGGCGCTCGCCCAGCGCGGGGCGGGCGCCGGCCTCGTCGGCCGCCAGCAGGCAATGTTCGTCATTCAGCCCGGTGCAGCGCAGGCCGTCGCGGCCGGCCACCCGCGGAAGCCCGCTTTCCGCCGTGGTGGATTTCAGCCCGACATCCAGCACGGCGCGTTCGGGCGTGGGCACGCTGATCACCGTGCCCAGCAGGAACAGGGCATGGCGCAGCACCATCAGGTCGCCCCATTCCATGGCGCCGTAATCGCCGTCCATGAACGCGTAGCTGCCCGGCTGCACCTCGGTGAACACCCCCGACGCGGCATCGAAGGCCGCCGTCCCCGTCCCCCCGCCGGTCACCACTTCGCACACATGGCCGGCCTGTTGCAGGGCCTTCACATACTGGGCCGCCAGCCGCGCGCCCTTTTCGGCGGCGCGCTGGCGCTGCTCGAACGAGTGCTTGTGCTGGATGCCGCCGTGGTAGGCCTGGATACCGGCGAAACGCACATTGGGCAGGCGCGCAACCTGATCGGCCAGCGCCACCGCCTCGGCATGGGACTGGACACCGCAACGCTTCTGGCCGATATCCACTTCGACCAGGACATCCACGCAGCTCTGGTGCGCGTCCAGCGCGGCCGACAAGGCCGCCAGCGCTTCGGGGTGATCGACGCAGACCGTCATGCGCGCCTCGGCCGCCAGCCGCGCCAGGAGGGCCAGCTTCTGCGCCCCGACGACCTCATTGGCGATGAGAATGTCTTTGACGCCGGCGCGCGCGAAGGGCACGGCCTCTGTCACTTTCTGGCAGCAGATGCCGTCGGCGCCCAGGGCGATCTGCCGCAGGGAGACTTCGGGGCATTTGTGCGCCTTGGCATGCGGGCGCAGGCTCACGCCGTGGAGCTCCGCCAGCGCCTGCATCGTGCGCATGTTTTCTTCGAAGGCATCGAGCTCCAGCACCAGCGCCGGCGTATCCACGTCATTGACGCTGTCTCCCGGACGCGCCACCGGCGGCAGCCGCAGTTCACTCATGATGCTTCCCCTTCCCACCCATATGGTTCAATTTGCCCAGGCGTTCGAAACGGCGTAAAGTCGGAAACTGGATTTGCGGTTACGATCACCTTCATCCGTTCCACCCACGACACGCTGCCGGAATCCGGAACGCACTATGTTCGATATCCTGGTTTATCTGTTCGAAAACTACTATACACCCCAGGCCTGCCCCAAGGCCGATGTCCTGGCCCACAAGCTGGCCGCGGTCGGCTTCGAGCACGACGACATCGACGAAGCCCTGGGATGGCTGCACGGCCTGGCGCAAAGCACCGAGCATTGCGCGCCCATCGAACATTCCTCGGGCGCCAGCCTGCGCGCCTACACCCACGAGGAATACCACACGCTGGGCAGCGAAGCCATCGGTTTCATCACTTTCCTGGAAAATTCCGGCGTATTGCGGCCGGCGCTGCGCGAAATCCTCATCGAACGCGCCCAGGCCACCGACGAAACACCGGTATCGCTCGACCGGATGCGCATCATCGCCCTCATGGTGCTCTGGAGCCAGGAAACCGAGGTCGACCACCTGCTCCTCGAAGAACTGCTGAGCGGCGAACAATCCAGCGTATCGCATTGACCGCCGGCACGCGACATGGCGGCGCCACGAGCTGATCCGCCGGCCGCCTACCGGGGCCGCTTCGCGCCCAGCCCCAGCGGGCCGCTGCACGACGGCTCCCTGATCGCCGCCATGGCGAGCTATCTGGACGCGCGCGCGCATGGCGGCCAATGGCTGCTGCGCATCGAAGACATCGACACGCCGCGCGTCGTCCGGGGCGCCGATGACGTCATCATGCGGCAATTGCAGGCCCTGGGCATGCGCTGGGACGAACCCCCGGTCTGGCAATCCCGGCGCCTTGCCCTGTACGAAGCGGCCTTCGAGCAGTTGCGGGCCCGCGCGGCCGTCTACGGCTGCGCATGCACGCGCCGGATGCTGTCGGGCGGCCCCTACGCCGGGACCTGCCGCAATGGCCTGCCGCCGGGGCGGGCCGCGCGGGCCTGGCGCTTCCGCGTACCCGACGGCATCGAGCGCTTCACCGACCGCTGGCAGGGGCCCCAATCCCAGGACGTGGCCCGCGAGGTGGGCGATTTCATCCTGCGGCGCGCCGACGGCCTGTGGGCCTATCAGTTCGTCGTAGTCGTGGATGACGGCCTGCAGGCCATCACGGATGTCGTCCGCGGCGCCGACCTGCTCGATTCGACCGCCCGCCAGCGCGTGCTGGCGCGCCGCCTGGGATTCGAACCGCCGCGCACCCTGCATGTCCCCCTGATCCTCGATGAACAGGGGCGCAAGCTGTCCAAACAGAACCATGCGCCGGCGCTGGATCTGGCCCGCCCCGTGCGCACCCTGCTGCGCGCATGGCGGAGGCTGGGCTTCGATACACTGGACGTCGACAGCGCCGACGCCTTCTGGGAACGCGCCGTGCCGCTCTGGGGGGAGCGCTACGCGCGCCTTGCCATAACGCGCCCCCCCGGTCAACTTGCGCGGGGGGATTGACCGCCCGTATGATCCGCGCTATTGCTGCCCAATTGCAGTCTCTGGAATCACATGACCAAAACGCTCATCATCGCCGAGAAACCATCGGTCGCGCTCGACATTTCGCGCGCCCTTGGCGGATTCACCCGGGAAGGCGATTACTTCGAGAGCGATCGCTATGTGCTGGCTTCCAGCATCGGCCATCTGCTCACCCTGGTGGCGCCCAATGATCCGGTGCGCGGGAAATGGAGCTTCGCTCATCTGCCCGTGATTCCGCCCAAGTTCGAACTCGGGCCCACCGACAAGAAAGGCGCCGAACGCCTGAAGCTGCTGGTGCGGCTGCTCAAGCGCAAGGACGTCGATGCCATCATCAACGCCTGCGACGCCGGCCGCGAAGGCGAACTGATCTTCCGCTACATCATCCAGTATTCGGGCGTGAAGAAGCCCATCAGGCGCCTCTGGCTGCGTTCCATGACCCAGGCGGCCATCCGGGAAGCCTTCGACGAACTGCGCGACGACGAGGCGCTCAAGCCGCTGGAATCGGCGGCCCGCTCGCGCGCCGAGGCCGACTGGCTGGTCGGCATCAATGGCACCCGGGCGATGACGGCCTTCAACAGCAAGGACGGCGGCTTCTTCAAGACACCGGTCGGCCGGGTGCAGACACCCACCCTGGCCATCGTCGCCGAGCGCGAAGAGCGCATCCGCCGCTTCCAGCCGCGCGACTACTGGGAAATCCACGCCAGTTTCGGCGCCGCCGCCGGCATCTACACGGGCCGCTGGTTCGACCCGGAATTCCGCAAGAACGAAGACGACGCCGAAAGCCGGGATTTCCGTCTGTGGTCGCGCGAAAAGGCCGAGGAAATCGCCCGGGCCTGCGAAGGCCGGCCGGGCATCGTCACGGAAGAATCCCGCCCGTCCACCCAGGCCTCGCCCGCCCTGTTCGACCTTACCTCGCTGCAACGCGAAGCCAACGGCCGGTTCGGCTTCTCGGCCAAGACCACACTGGCCCTGGCCCAGACCCTGTACGAACGCCACAAGGCGCTGACCTACCCCCGTACCGATTCCCGCTACCTGCCGGAAGACTACGTAGGCACGGTGCAGCAGACCATGCAGACACTGGCGCAGGCCGGCGCGAACGCGGCCGCCGCCGTCCGCCCCTTTGCCGCGACCGTCTGCGAAAAAGGCTGGGTGAAGCCCAACCGCCGCATCTTCGACAACCGCAAGGTGTCCGATCACTTCGCCATCATCCCGACCCTGCAGATTCCGCGCGAACTCAGCGATGCCGAAGGCAAGATCTACGATCTGGTGCTGCGCCGCTTCCTCGCCATCTTCTTCCCGGCCGCCGAATTCCGCCTGACCACCCGCATCACCAAGGTGGATGCCTATGCCTTCAAGACGGAAGGCAAGGTGCTGGTCTCGCCGGGCTGGCTGGCCATCTACGGCCGCGAAGCACAAGGCGACGACAGCATGCTGGTGCCCGTCACCCCAGAAGAAACCGTGAAGACGGAAGACATCGAGATCCGCGACCTCACCACCAAGCCGCCGGCGCGCTTCACGGAAGCCACCCTGCTGTCGGCCATGGAAGGCGCCGGCAAACTGGTGGACGACGAAGCCTTGCGCGAAGCCATGTCCGAACGCGGGCTGGGCACGCCCGCCACCCGCGCGGCCATCATCGAGGGCCTGCTCAATGAAAGCTACCTGCGCCGCGAAGGCCGCGAACTGGTGCCCACCGCCAAGGCGCGCCAACTGATGACGCTGCTTTCCGGGCTGGGGGTCAGCGAACTCACCTCGCCGGAACTCACCGGCGAATGGGAGCACCAGCTCAAGCAGATCGAACAGCGCCAGCTCGATGCCGATTCCTTCATGCGCGAAATCGAGGAAATGACCCAGGCCATCGTGCGCCGCGCCAAGGAATACGAACGCGACACCGTTCCCGGCGACTATGCCACCCTCGCCGCGCCCTGCCCCAATTGCGGGGCCGTGGTCAAGGAAAACTACCGCCGCTATGCCTGCACCCAGTGCGACTTTTCCATCAGCAAGCATCCCGGCGGGCGCACCTTCGAAATCCCCGAAGTCGAAGAACTGCTGCGCAAACGCGAACTCGGCCCGCTGTCGGGCTTCATCAGCAAAATGGGGCGCCCCTTCGCGGCCCTGCTGCGCATCACCGACGAGAACAAGCTGGAATTCGACTTCGGCCAGAAAGACGACGAAAGCGACGTCCCGGTGGACTTTTCCGGCCAGACCCCGCTGGGGCGCTGTCCCAAATGCGGCAACGGCGTGTTCGAACACGGCATGAACTATGTCTGTGAAAAGTCGGTGGGCGCGGAAAAATCCTGCACCTTCCGCAGCGGCAAGGTCATCCTGCAGCAGGAAATCGCCCCCGAACAGATGCGCAAGCTGCTGGCGGAAGGCAAGACCGATCTCCTGACGAACTTCGTGTCATCGCGCACCAACCGGAAGTTCAAGGCCTTCCTGGTCACCCAGAAGGACGGCAAGATCGGCTTTGAATTCGAACCCCGGCCCGAAAAGCCGGGCAGGAAGACGGCGGCGAAGACAAGCGCGAAGACCGCCGCAGCCGGGGCGGTGAAGACCGCCGCTAAGAAAACCGCCAAGAAGGCCGTAAAGAAGACGGCGGCAAAAAGCGCGGCCGGGAAGGTGGCGAAGACTGCTGCGAAGAAGGCGGCAAAGGCGGTCGCCCCCAACGTGATGGACGACCTGGACGACGACCCGCCGTTTTGAATCAAGGATAAGCACAATGACCAAAAGAGCGGGACGGCCACGCGCGCTGCTCGCCGGTGTGCTCGCGCGGGGCGCCCGCATACCGCTCGAATTATCCAGAGCATCCTCAGAAAGAGAACGCCATGTCCAGTTTCATGCCGCGCCGGGCCGCCGCCAGTTCCTATCCTTCATACAGGCATCTCCACTCCACGGCTTGCGGGTGCAAATGCCATAGCGCTGTCGCGCGGCACGTCCACCGCCGCGTTTCGGCCGAAATTTCCCGGCGCATGTTTCTGGGCGGAATGGCGGCAATGGCCGCGCCCTTTCTCGGCTTTGGATCGGGCAGCGTATTCGCGGCCCAGCCGAAAAAATCCGAACGCCCCGTGGTTTTCACCAATCTGCGGCTCTTCGATGGAATCACGAATGAAATAAAACAAGGGCTGAATGTCCGTGTTGAAGGCGACAGGATAATCGCTCTTCCCCCGGCCGGAGAAAACCCCGGTGAAGCCGAAATCGTGGATTGCGGCGGCAGGCTGCTGATGCCGGGCCTGATCGACGCGCACTGGCACTCCACCCTGTGCGGTCTGACCCAGGCCGCCGCCATGACCGCCGACGTGCCCTATATCCACTTGGTTGCCGCGCGCGAAGCGCAGAACACCCTGATGCGCGGCTTTACGACGGTGCGCGACGCGGGCGGGCCCAGCTTCGCACTGAAACGCGCGATCGATGAAGGCATCGTCCACGGCCCGCGCATCTATCCCTCGGGCGCCATGGTTTCACAGACTTCCGGCCACGGCGACTTCCGCATGCGCTACGAAGTTCCGCGCGCCGACGGCGTCCTGAGCCACGCGGAACGGGCCGGCGTCGCTTCCATTGCCGATGGCGCCTCAGAAGTCCTGCGCCGTGTGCGGGAGCAGCTGATGCTGGGGGCCTCGCAGATAAAAATGATGGCCGGCGGGGGCGTCACCTCGCCCTACGATCCGCTGGACAGCGTGCAGTTCACTGAAGCGGAGCTGCGCGCGGGGGTCGACGCGGCAAGCGACTGGGGCACGTACGTCATGGTTCACGTTTATACGGCCGCGGGCATACAGCGCGCCATCAGGGCCGGCGTGAAGTCCATCGAGCATGGCCAGCTGGCGGACGAGGAAACCGCCCGCCTGATGGCCGATCAGGGCGTGTGGTGGAGCCTTCAGCCCTTCCTGGCCGACGAAGACGCGAACAAGCTGGCGGACCCAAGGAATCGCGCAAAGCAGCTGCAGGTCGCCGAAGGCACGGTCAAAGCCTACGAAATGGCGCAGCGGCTGAACGTTCGCACCGCATGGGGAACCGATATTCTGTTCACCCCCCAGAACCTGCCCCAGCAGGGGCGCATGCTGGCCAAGCTCACCCGTTTCTACCCGCCGCTCGATCTGCTGGGAATCGCAACAGGCCAGAACGGCGAGCTGCTGGGCATGTCCGGCCTGCGGAATCCTTACGAAGGCAAGGTGGGTGTGATTGCGCCGGGGGCGATGGCCGACATTCTGATCGCCGACGGCGACCCCACCGTCAATCTGGATTTCCTGGCCGATCCGGAAAGCAATCTTCGGCTGATCATGAAAAACGGCGAGGTCTACAAAAGCACTTTATAAGATCAAGGCCCCGGCGGCGCCTGAAAAAAGAGGGGCAAAACCCATGAAGAAATTCCTTGCTTTCTCTGCGGCCGTTCTGTGCTGCGCGCAGGCGGCCCATGCCGCCGACACCCTTGCGGCCGGGCCGCGGGCGCCCATCGCGCCCGAGCCGCAGCGGGTCTTGCAGGTCACCCCTTATCTATGGGCGACAGGGCTCAAAGGCCGCATCTCGCCGTTTCATAACGGCCCGACGATACATACGGAAAAATCGTTTTCCGACGTCCTGGACGACCTCGACTTCGGCGGCTTCGTCAACATGTGGGGCCGGCACGGGCGCTTCGTCTACTCGGGCGACGTGATGTATGTCGACACCCGGGGAGCCGATGGCGCGGGCCCCCTTCCGGCGATGCAGATTCCGGGTATCGGCGCGCCGATACCGCCGGGCGCCGAAGTCACCGCGAAGGTCCGCACGAAGCAGTTCATGTCGACCCTGCTGGGCGGCTATCGCGTCGTCGACATGCCGGACTTCACGCTGGACGCCCTGGGAGGCGCGCGCTTCTGGCATATCTCGAATACGGTGAAGGTGACCGCCGGCATCCCCCCTGTGGGAAGCCGGGCCGCCAGCCACGGCGAAAGCTTTGGCTGGGTGGACCCGGTGGTCGGCATGCGCGCATTCCTGCGCGTGACGGAAAAACTGTCGTTCCAGACGCAGGCCGACATCGGCGGCTTCGGCGCCGGCTCCGATCTGACCTGGTCGGCCCTGGCCACCCTCAACTACACCTTCACCGATCGCCTCTCCACGTCGATCGGATACAAGGCATTGAAGGTGGACTACGACCACGGCGGGCACGTGTATGACACGCGATTGTCGGGGCCGGTGTTGGGGGTGACTTACAGATTCTGAATGAGCCGGGCCATCCTGTTGCTATTGCCGGGATCCCTTCACGTCGCGGCCCGCGAGCCCCCCGATTCATCAGCTATACACGATCTCCTTCAGGAACAGGGAAATCCAGGGCACGTAGGTGATCACCATCAGGCACGCGAAGACCACCAGCACGAACGGTATCAAGGTGCGCATCAGGCGTTCTATGGATATCTGCGCCACGGTGCAGGCGGCGAAGAGGTTGACGCCGAAGGGCGGGGTGACCATGCCCAGGGCCAGGTTCACCACCATGATCACGCCGAAATGCGCGGGGTCCACGCCGAAGTGCATGGCCACCGGCAGCAGCAGGGGGGCCAGCACCACGATGGACGCCGAGGTTTCGATGAACATGCCGATTACGAACAGCGCCAGGTTGACCCCCAGCAGGAACATGTACTTGTCGCTGAAGAGCATCCCCAGCCAGTCGCCCAGCGCCTGGGGAATGCCCGCGCGGTTCAGCAGGAAGCCGAACACACCGGCATTGGCGATGATGAACATGATGACCGCCGTCGAAATGACCGAGCGGTGGAAAGTATGCGAAAGCGTCTTCAGATCGAGGCGCCGGTAGACAAAGATGCCGACGATCAGCGCGTAGACCACCGCCACGGCCGAAGCTTCGGTGGGTGTGAAAATGCCGCCATAGATGCCGCCCAGGATGATGACAGGCATCAGCAGCGCCAGCCACGCCTTGCGGAACGCGACGCCGACGGGCATGCGGCCCTGCCCGTCGTTCTTGCCGTAGCCGTTGCGCTTGGCGTAGAGCCACACATACAGCATGAGCGCCGCGGCGATCAGTATGCCGGGCCCGACGCCGGCGATGAAGAGCTCGCCGACCGAGGTGTCGGTGGACACCGCGAACAGGATCATGGGAACCGAGGGAGGAATGATCACCCCCAGTTCGGCCGCCGACGCCTGCAGCGAAGCCGCGAAAGGCCGCGGATAGCCATGCCGCAGCATGGCGGGAATCAGGATGGCGCCGACCGCGAAAGTGGTGGCCACACTGGACCCGGCAACGGCCGCGAAGATCATGCAGGTCAGTACGCAGCTGATGGCCAGCCCGCCCTGCACACCGCCCACCAGACTCTTGGCGAATTCCACCATGCGTTCGGAAATGCCGCCCGCTTCCATGAGATTGCCGGCCAGAATGAAGAACGGCACGGCCACCAGCGGATATTTGTCGAGCGCCGCGTAAATCTGCTGTGCCACCACCAGCCACGTCATGCCTTCGTACGCCACGCCCAGCAGACTGGCCAGGCCGATCGATACCGCGACCGGCACCGACAGGGTGAAGAAGATCAACATCGAAATGACCATCAACTGCGGCATGAGGCCCCCTGCGTTCCTGTATCGTTCTTCATTCTTCCTGGCTCCGGGCAGGCATCAGACCACGGTATTGCCGATTTCCCGGTCGGCCTGCCCGCCGGGTTCGGCGGATTCGCCCGCGGGCGGCGCCGGCCTTTCGAGCCAGCGGGCGACCACGCCGACGATGGCCAGCGCCATGCCGATGGGTATGGAGGCATAGATCCACGAAATGGAAAACTCCAGGCTGGCGAGCATCTGGAACCGCACCCGCCAGGTCATCTGCATCCCCACCCACGCCATGAAGCCCAGGAAGCCGACGCAGGTCAGCATGATCAGATGTTCGAGCCAGCGCTGCGCACTGCCCTTCAGAAAGCCATGCAGCATTTCCACGCTCAGCATGGCGCCATGGCGGAAGGCGAGGCACAGGCCGAGCATCACCGTCCATATGAGGGAAGACCTCGTCCATGCCTCGCTCCAGTCGGCGGGCGACTGCAGCACGAAGCGTGAAATGACCTGGTAAAACCCCGCCGCGACGGCTGAAAACAGCAGGAGCTGGCAAACGACCGAGACGAATCGGAACAGGCTGCGGTCCAGAAGATTGACGAATTTCACGGTAGGCTCGGACGGAAGGCGGCGGCGGCCGCCAGGGCGGGGAACACAGGGGCCGGCCGGCACGCCGGCCCACTGCGGTGGCTGGGCGGACTCTTACTGCGTGTTCCGGATGGACTCCACCAGTTCCTTGCCGAACTGCTTGTAGTACTTGGGATAGACGGGTTCCAGCGCCTGCGAGAACGCCGCATGGTCGACCTTGTTGACACGCATGCCGGCCTTCTGCACTTCTTCCAGGCCTGTTGTTTCCACATTGTCGACATACTGGCGCATCGCCACCGCCGCCGCCTGCGCGGCCTTGCGGAAGGCTTCCTTGTCCTGGGCGGACAGGCCGTCGAAACTGACGGGCGAAGCCAGCACCACGGCCGGCCCGTATACGTGCGAGGTCAGCGACAAATATTTCTGCAATTGCGGCAGCTTGGCCGAGACGATCACCGACATGGGATTTTCCTGCCCGTCTATCGTGCCCTGCTGCAAGGCGGTGGCGACTTCGGGCCAGGCCATGGGCGTTGCCAGGATGCCCAGTTCGCGGAAGGCGGTGATGTGGATGGGGTTTTCCATGGTGCGGACCTTCAGCCCCTTGGCGTCGGCCGGCTTGGCCACGGGCCGCACGTTGTTGGTGAGCTGGCGGAAGCCCTGCTCGCCCCAGGCCAGTCCAACCAGGCCGCGCTTGGAGAATTCAGCCAGCAGCCGCTGGCCGACATCGCCATCGAGCACCTTGCGGGCATGCTGCAGATCGCGGAACAAGAAGGGAATGTCGAATACGCCGGTGGCGGGCACGAAATTCACCGTCGCCCCGGTGGAAACAACGGCCAGGTCGATGGTGCCCAGCTGCAGCCCTTCCAGGACCTCGCGCTCGCCGCCCAGCGCGCTGTTGGGGAACTGCTCGATCCGGAACTTGCCCGGCGCGTCGGCTTCCAGCGACTTGACGAAGGCGCTGGCGCCGGCCCCGTAATGCGAATTCGTGGACAGCGCATAGGCGAACTTCAGATTCTTGGCCGCGGCCGGGGCCGCCATGAAGGCGCCGGCCACGCAGGCGGCGGTAAGCAGTTTCGTAAGCCAGTTGGGACGCATGTCTGTTCCTTTTTCGGGGAGGGCCGGACCGCGCGGGAGCGGCGCCGGAGGACCCGCCAAGTTATAGCAAAGGGACAGGCTCGCAGGTATACGGGTTTTCGCGAGAAGCTCCGTCGTGGACGCGGCATCCGGGCCACCCGGCGCCGCGCACCACGCTCACTCCTCTACATACCAGGTGTCTTCGGACAGCATGACCTGCTGATGGCCATAGCCGGCCGGCATCATGGGGAAGCAGTTTTCCTGGGCGAGCACCGCGACATCGAGGAAGTAAGGCCCTTCGGACCCCAGGCATTCGGCCAGCGCCGCATCGAGCCGGGCGGGGTCTTCGACCCGTGCCGCGCGCCAGCCGAATGACTTGGCCAGCGCCACGAAATCCGGCAGCGAATCGTTGTAGCTGTGGCTGTAGCGCCCGTCATGGATCAGTTCCTGCCATTGCCGCACCATGCCCATGTGGCGGTTGTTGCACAGCACGACCTTCACCGGTGCGCGATGCTGGGTGGCCGTCGCCATTTCCTGGATGTTCATGAGCACGGATGCATCACCGCTCACGCACACCACCAGCTTGTCGGGATGCGCGATCTGGGCGCCGATGGCCGCCGGCAGGCCATAGCCCATGGTGCCGGCCCCGCCCGAGGTCAGCCAGCGGTTCGGCCGGGTGAAGCGCAGATACTGGGCGGCCCACATCTGATGCTGCCCCACGTCGGTGGACACGATCGCATCGTGGCCATCCAGCGCGGCCTTCAGGCTCAGCATCAGCTGCTGCGGCAGAATGTCTTCCGTCGAAGGCGTCACGGCCAGACAATCGCGTGCCCGCCATACGCCGATGCGGTCCCACCAGGACCGCAGGCGCTCGGCGCCCAGGTCGAATGCGGCCACTTCCTTGCGCAGGGCCCTGAGCAGCGGGTAGCAATCGCCCACCATGGCAACGTCGGCCCGCACGACCTTGTTGATGGAGCCGGGATCGATGTCGATGTGGATCTTGCTGGCATGCGGGCAGAAGTCTGACAGCCGCCCGGTGATGCGGTCGTCGAAACGCGCGCCCACACAGATGATGAGATCGGCGTGGTGCATGGCCAGATTGGCTTCGAGCGTGCCGTGCATGCCCAGCATGCCGATGAAGCGGGGGTCGTCCGCGGGGAAGGCGCCCAGGCCCATCAGCGTCAGGGTGCAGGGCGCGTCGAGTTCCTGAACCAGGCTGGTGAAGGTTTCGCAGGCATCGATGCCTGAATTGATCAGCCCGCCGCCCCCATAGAAGACCGGCCGCTTCGCATTGGCGATCAGGCCGGCGGCGCGCTTGACGGCCGCTTCGATGGAAGGGCTGGCCAGGTCGGTGGCGGCCACGCCGGTCTCGGTGTCTTCTTCTTCGGTCAGGGGCGGCGCCTCTGCGATCTGTACGTCCTTGGGGAAGTCGATCAGCACCGGGCCGGGCCGGCCCTGCATCGTCAGCCGGTAGGCCTTGGCCGTCATGGCGGCGATGTCTTCGCCGCGCCGGATCTGCGCATTCCACTTCGTGACCGGGCGGGATATGCCCACCGCATCGCATTCCTGGAAGGCGTCCGTGCCGATGGCGGAAGTGGCCACCTGGCCGCTGATGCACAGCACGGGAATCGAATCGCACATGGCGTCGAGCAGGCCCGAAGTGGTGTTCGCCATGCCCGGGCCGGAAGTCACCAGCACGACGCCCGGCTTGCCGGTGGACCGCGCATAGCCTTCGGCGGCATGCACGGCGCCCTGCTCGTGGCGCACGAGAATATGGCGAATCCGGGGCTCGGAATACAGGGCATCATACAGCGGCAGAACGGCTCCGCCCGGATAACCGAAAATGGTGTCCACGCCAAGATCGATCAATGTCCGCAGCATGCGCTGCGCGCCATCGAGCCGGTCGGGCTCTGCATTTACTTGGGTACTCACTGGAACTCCTCTGGCCTGTTCATCTGGAAATTGCGTAAAGTGTAGTGCTTTTGTCATCCGGGAGCCGTCGCCCATGCCCAGCAGAAAGCCTTCTTTGCACGAAGTCCACCCCTCTCAATTGCACGGGACGGGTGTATTCGCGGCCCGCGGCATCCCGGCGGAAACCCGCATCCTTGAATATTGCGGCCGCCGGATCACGCCCGAAGAAGCCGACGAACGGCCATCATCGAGCCCGGACGACCCCAACCATACCTTCTTCTTTTCGCTCAGCGGCGGCAAGATCATCGATGGCGGCCAGCGCGGCAACGACGCCCGCTGGATCAACCATTCATGCAGCCCCAACTGCGAAGCCCGCGAAAACGAGGCCGGCACGCGGCTGTATATCTACAGCCTGCGCGACATCGCCGCCGGCGAAGAGCTCTTCTTCGACTACGCCCTGCAAATCGAAGGCCGCAAGACCAAGAAGCTGCGCGAACAGTACCGCTGCCTGTGCGGCACGCCGGAATGCCGCGGCACCATGCTGGCGCTGCCGAAAAAGAGAACGGCGAAGAAGAAAGAACAGGACGGCTGAGCAGCCGGCGGAACACGCAGCGCCCGGGCTTGCGCGGCACCGCCGCCGGCAGAAGGGTAAGCACCGACTGCGCAAAGCGTTGCGAGGCGCTAGCATGGACGCCGCCCATCACATCCTGACACTTTACTGCAGAACATGCCCGAGTCACCACCACCGGCCGCGCCCGAGCCCGCCGGCTCCCGGCCCGTCAGGGTTCCCCTGATCCTCGAAGACTGTGTATCCGTCCTGTCCATGGCGCTGCTGGCCCTCATTACCTTCGCCAATGTGGTCGTGCGCTACCTCACCGATTCCTCCTTCGCATGGACCGAGGAATTCTCCATTTTCCTGCTCATCGTCGTCACCATGACGGCCAGCGCCACCGCCTTCGTGCGCAGCCAGCACATCCGCATCGAGTTCCTGGCCGATGCCGGGCCGCGCAACCGGCAGCTGTTGCTGGCGCGCATCGCCACCCTCTGCTCGGTGCTGTTCTTCTCGGCGCTCGCCATCCTGTCGGCGCGCATGGTCTACGATGAATACACCTGGGGCGACACCTCGCCGGCCATCGGCGTGCCGACCTGGTGGTATTCCATCTGGGTACCCGTTCTGGCCATCGTCATCACCCTGCGGCTGATCGGCATGCTGCACCGCCTGATGCGGGGCCGGCCATGACGGTGGCGCTGCTGTTCGGCAGCTTTCTGGTGCTGATGGCGATCGGCGTGCCGGTCGCCGTCGCCCTGGGCGTATCGGGCTCCCTCGCCATCATCCTGTCCAACCTAGACACGCAATGGTTCGGCCTGATGGCCGTGCCGCAGGGCTTCTATGCCGGCCTGGCCAAATACCCCCTGCTGGCCATCCCCATGTTCGTGCTGGTGGGGTCCATCTTCGACCGCTCGGGCGTGGCGGCCCGGCTGGTGAACTTCGCCGTCGCGATAGTGGGGCGCGGGCCCGGCATGCTGCCGCTGGTCACCATTGCCGTGGCCATGTTTCTCGGCGGCATCTCCGGCTCGGGGCCGGCCTGCGCCGCGGCGGTGGGCGCCGTCATGATCGGCGCCATGAAGCGCGCCGGCTATCCCGGCCCCTACGCCGCCACCATCGTCGGCGCGGGCGCGGCCACCGACATCCTCATCCCGCCCTCCATCGCTTTCATCGTCTATTCGGTGCTGGTGCCCCAGGCGTCCGTGCCCGCCCTGTTCGCCGCCGGCCTGGTGCCCGGCCTGCTGGTGGGCATCGCCCTCATCGTGCCGGCCGTATGGCTGGCCCGCCGCCACAACATGGGGCAGGCGGAACGCGACATGCCCCGCCCGCCCTTCTGGCGCAGCCTGTACGAAGCCACCTGGGGGCTGGCCGCGCCGGTCATCATCCTCGGCGGCATGCGCATGGGCTACTTCACCCCGACCGAGGCCGCCGTCGTCGCCGTGTTCTACGGCCTGTTCGTCGGCATGGCGGTGCACCGCACGATCGGCCTGCGCGACCTTTTCACCATCCTGCGCGAAGCGGCCGAGCTCTCGGCCGTCATCATGCTGGTCGTATCGCTGGCGGGCATCTTCGCCTGGGCGCTCTCCACGCTCAGCGTCATCGACCCCATCGCCAATGCCATCGTCGGCCTGGGCATCGGCGAATACGGGGTGATGGCGCTCATCATTCTGCTGCTGACGGTGGTGGGCATGTTCCTGGACGGCATCTCCATCTTCCTGATCTTCGTGCCCTTGCTCATGCCCATCGCCAATACCTACGGGTGGGATCCCGTATGGTTCGGCGTGCTGCTCACCGTCATGGTCGCGCTCGGGCAGTTCACCCCGCCGCTGGCGGTCAACCTGATGGTGTCCTGCCGCATCGCCATGGTACCCATCGAAAGCACCCTGCGCTGGGTCACCTGGCTGCTCGTCGCCGTTTTCGTCGTATTGCTGCTGTTGATCACCTTCCCCGAACTGGCCCTGTGGCTGCCACGCCATCTGGGCTTCTGAAAGAACCCGGCCTGCACATAGGAGACACAAATGAAAATCCGTACCTTGCTGGGCGCCATCACCTGCTCCATCGCCGCCCTCGCCGCCGCGCCCGCATCCGCGGCCACGCCCAACTACAAATCGGAATACAAGCTCTCCATCGTGGTGAGCACCGCCTTTCCCTGGGGTCAGGGCGCCGAGATCTGGTCCGATCTGGTGCGCGAGCGCACCGACGGGCGCATCAACATCAAGATCTATCCGGGCACGTCGCTGGTTCAGGGCGACCAGACCCGCGAATTCAACGCCATCCGCCAGGGCGTGATCGACATGGCGGTGGGCTCCACCATCAACTGGTCCCCGCAGATCCGGGAACTCAATCTGTTCTCGCTGCCCTTCCTGATGCCGGACTACGCAGCCATCGACGCCCTGATCCACGGTGAAGTCGGCAAGCGGCTGTTCGAGCGCCTGGAAAAAGCCGGCGTGGTGCCGCTGGCATGGGGCGAGAACGGCTACCGCCAGCTGAGCAATTCCAAACACGAAATCAAGGGGCCGGCCGACCTCAAGGGCCTCAAGCTGCGGGTGGTCGGTTCGCCGCTCTATATCGACACCTACACCGCGCTCGGCGCCAATCCCACTCAGATGAGCTGGGCCGACGCCCAGCCGGCGCTGGCCAGCGGGGCCGTCGATGGCCAGGAAAACCCGCTGTCCATCTACACCGGCGCCAAGCTGCACAACGTCGGCCAGAAATACCTCACGCTGTGGAACTACGTGGCCGACCCGCTGATCTTCGTGGTGAACAAGCAGGTCTGGGAGTCCTGGACAGACGAAGACCGCAAGATCGTGCGTGAAGCCGCCGTCGAGGCCGCCGCCCGGGAAATCGTGATCGCCCGCAAAGGCGTGACGCCCGAGGATGCTTCCATGCTCAAGGAAATCGAAGGCCTCGGGGTCACCGTCACCGCGCTCACGCCCGAGCAGCACCAGGCCTTCGTCGACGCCACCCGCGGCGTCTTCGACAAATGGAAGAAGACGATCGGCGACGAGCTGGTGGATCAGGCGCAGAAGGACATCGAGAACCGCAAGAAGTAAGGCGGGCTTCGCCGCCCCTGGCGGCGGCCGGCGGCAGCCACGCCGGCCGCCTCGTCCTGCGGGGGGCGCCGGTCGGCGTCGGCAATCAGCGCTCCGCCCCTCCCGCGGGGGCGACGCCTGCAAGGTCGATCTCGTGCAGGCAATCCTCGACCGTGCCGGCCACCACGTTCACCGAACACGCCAGCATCAGATTCAGGTTCAGGCCGTAGTCCTCGACGGTGTAGCCCAGGCTGTCGACATGGCCGCGCCCGCCGGGCAGGCGCTGCACCGCCAACTGTTCCACCAGCGATCGCGAACGGCCGGTATAGGCCCATACCGGCTTGCCCAGCGCCACGGCATAGCCCACCTCGAACACCGTACCCGAATCGGGTTCGGCGCCGCGAAACGGATTCAGATTGGCCATGAGCAGATCGCATTCGCGCAGCATGGCCAAGTTGGCGCGGCATATCCAGCGCGCCTGTTCCTGCGGCGGCAGATTGCGCGGCACCTGCTTGTCCAGCGGATACCGCCCTTCGTATCCGTACTTGTTGCAGAGCATCTTCAATTGTTCGCCGTGGGCGACGGCGTCGGGCCTGAATACATCGAAGCCCGCGAGATAGATCGATTTCATTGCTGGGTCCGCCTTTCTAGGCATCCCGGTCCGGGCGGCGGAGCCGCCCGGCCGCCGCCGGAATGCCTGCCTGTTACTTGAAGGCCGTTTCGATGAAACTGCGCAGTTTGCGGGAATGCAGACGCTCCCTGGGCATGTCGCGCAGCTTTTCCAGCGCCCGTATGCCGATGCGCAGATGCTGATTCACCTGCGTGCGATAGAAGTCGCTGGCCATGCCCGGCAGCTTGAGTTCGCCATGCAGGGGTTTGTCGGATACGCACAGCAGCGTGCCGTAAGGCACCCGGAAACGGAAGCCGTTGGCCGCGATCGTGGCGGACTCCATGTCCAGGGCAATGGCGCGCGATTGCGACAGGCGCTGCACCGGCTCGCTGTGATCGCGCAGTTCCCAGTTGCGATTGTCTATGCTTGCCACCGTACCCGTGCGCATGATCCGCTTCAGCTCCCATTCGTCCAGCCCGGCGATGTCGGCGACCGCATGCTCCAGCGCCACCTGGATCTCGGCCAGCGGCGGCACCGGCACCCAGAGCGGCAGATCGGCATCCAGCACATGGTCTTCGCGCACATAGCCGTGCGCCAGCACGTAGTCGCCCAGCCGCTGCGTGGTCCGCAGGCCCGCGCAGTGCCCCAGCATAAGCCATGCCGAGGGGCGCAGCACCGCCACGTGATCCGTGATGGTCTTGGCGTTCGACGGCCCGACGCCGATGTTGATCAGGGTGATGCCCATATGCCGGTCGCGCAGCAGGTGATAGGAGGGCATCTGCGGACGCAGCGCCGAAGGCTGGACACCCTCGGGCTCGGCTTCGCCGGCGCGCGTGACCACGTTGCCGGGCTCGACCAGCGCGGTGTAGCCGCCCTCGCCGCTGGCCAGCACCGACTTCGCCCACCGGCGGAACTCATCCACGTAGAAATGATAGTTGGTGAACAGCACGAAGTTCTGGAAATGCTCGGGAGCCGTCGCCGTGTAGTGCTGCAGGCGGTGCAGGGAATAATCGACCCGCGGCGCGGTGAAGGGCGCCAGCGGCTTGGGCTCGCCGGGCGCCCCG
Organism: Alcaligenaceae bacterium; assembly: GCA_013416455.1. Classification (GTDB taxonomy): domain Bacteria; phylum Pseudomonadota; class Gammaproteobacteria; order Burkholderiales; family Burkholderiaceae_B; genus Yanghanlia. Next base: position 70,637 of record JACCES010000008.1, read on the forward strand.
CTCCAGGTTCCATTGACGATGGCGTCATCGGTGATGGCCAGGTTGGGCACGTCGAAGTGATCGCGCAATACCGCCCCCACGGCGTCGGCCTCGACGCCCTGTACATACTGGCCATCCGGAAAGGCGAAATGCAGGGGAATGGGGATGTCGGATTCCCCGATTTCGACAGGCACCTGATGGTTGCGCACCAGCAGCCGGATCTGCTCGCACAGATAATCGAAATAAAGCCGCGGCTGCGTGACCGTGGTCATGTAGACACCCGGTTCCACCACATGGCCGTACGACAGGCGGCTGTCGACTTCCTGGTGCGTATCCACGCGGATGCGGATCGCCGGGTAGCAGGCGCGTGTGCGCGTACCCCGCACGAACTCGCCCTTGACGTACTTCTGGAAGGCATCCCGGATGAATGCCGTATTGCGGTCGTAGATCCAGACCAGACGCTCGACCGCGGCATGCTCGTCGGTGAAACCCGCAAACGGCATTACCTCCGGCAATGCCACCGCCCCCATATCGTTCATGCGATCCTCAAGCTCGGTGAAGAGCCCGGCTCAGAGGCGGGCAATGCCCCCCGCCCGTTCCCGCCCCGAAAGGCGGGACCCGCGCCCGGACTCATGGTCAAGGCCGCCATTATAGGGAAACGGCCCGCGGCTCATGATGACAGCCGCGGGAAGCTTGCGGGCATGCCCGGGAAAGGCACGCCCGCGCCGTTCACTCCTGGCCCAGACCCAGTTCCACGGACAGCTTGCGATAGCTGGGCCATGACTGCTCGATGAAGCGGGTCAGATCGGCGCCGATGATGGGCGGATTGTCTTCGGCCAGCGTTTTGTGGACATTCTGCATGCGCTCCGATTCCTTGTAGGAATCGGCCACCAGCTGGGCGAGTTTTTCCACGATATCGGCGGGCGTGCCGGCCGGCACATACAGCACATTGCTTTCCATCAGGTGCTCGAATGCCGGGCCGGTGTAGCCGGCCTCGACCCATGTCGGGACATCAGGCAGACGGCTGGAACGCTGCTGCGAGAACACCACGATGGGGTTGACATTGCCGGCGTCGATGCCGGCGCCCATGCCCGCCAGCGACCCGGCGCCGATATCCACTCGGCCGGAAAACAGGTCGACCAGCATCGCGCCCGTACCTTTGTAGTTGACGATGTTGAACTCGGCGCCCGTCTCTTTGGCCAACTGGCCCAGCATCAGCTGCCAGCCCGAGCCGATGGCGTAGTTGCCGACGTTCACGTTGTTCTTCTTGGCATATTCGACCAGTTCGGCAACCGACTGGGCGGGGAAATCCTTGTGCACCACACCCGCCACCGGGCCGACGCCGACCGATGCAAACGGGATGAGATCCTTGTCGGGGTCGATGGGCGGATTCTTCATCATCACGGGCGCCTGCGCCAGCTGGCTGTTGAGCGCGATCAGGATCGTATGGCCATCAGGGGCGGATCGTGCCACGTGCGAGGCCGCGATCATGCTGCCGCCGCCGGACTTGTTCTCGACAGCGACGGCCACGCCCAGCTTCTGCCCCATGTAGTCGGCCAGCGCGCGGGCCGTCACATCATTGGACGAACCCGGCGCCTGTGCCGCCACGATGTGTATTGCCTTGGTGGGCCAATTGCTGGACTGGGCCTGCGCGGCCCCGATGCCCGCCACGAAGGGCGCCACGACGGCGGCGGCCAGCAGCAGACGGCGGCGACCGGCCGCGGAAAAAGAGGAATCAAGAGGTTTGGACATAAAGTGTCTCCTTGTTATTGACAACAGGCCGGCACCCCCCGGGAGCGCCGTATCCATACACTTACATTTTGAATAAAGTCTGCACATTATCCCATTGAGCCAGGTTTTCGAGACGCTCGTAAAGAACTTCCGCGTCCGGCATGCCACCCTGCTCGCCGCCCTGCCGGCGCCAGACATCCAGGCAATCCAGGAATTTGACCCGCTGATCAGCGTCCGACAGCGGCAGATGGGCATGGCCGCGCGCATAACGGATTTCACCCGATTCGAGCACACGCCCGTCGGTGGTTTCTATCGCCACCGTGTCGTACAGCGCGAACGCCGAGTCTTCGGGATCGGGCTTGTCCACGGCTTCGATTTCCACCTTGCCGTACAGTTCGTGCATGCCGGGCTCGTTGACGAAATCATCGTCGAGTTCGGCCAGGCCGACCTTGCGCCGTGTCAATGCGGAGGCAACGGCGAACTGGGCGCTGAACTTGGCTTCGAGCGCGGTGACCGGCGCGGCATTGCGCAGCATGGAAATCTGCGGCCGGCCCAGGCCTACCGTCACCCGCCGGACCTGGGCCGGGTCGAGATCGGCGGCGGTTGCCAGGTCGATCGCGGCGTCGATGATCCGGTGGCCCGAATAGCACACCGGATACTTCTTGATCGACAGGCCGGTGGCGAGGATGCGCGGGGGCCGCCCCGTCCGCAGCGGGCTTTCGCGGTCCACCCGCCCGGCGGGCGAGATCGCGGCAAGAAAGCCGGCGTGGTGTTCAAGCGCGTCGGCCGCGGCGGTCAGGCCGAGCACTGCCAGCTCGACGGCTTCGAATGCCAGGGCGCCGACGCGGCCCGAGTGCATGGGCTTGGTCATGGTGCCGAAGTTGGCCACCAACCCGCTGGCCATGCTGGCGGAAATCGCCAGGGCCCTGGCCACGACTTCGGCATCCAGCCCGCGCAGATGGCAGACCGCCGCCGTGGCCGCCACGGTGCCGAACACGGCCGTGGGGTGCCACCCCTTGATGTGGTAGGGGTCGGATTCGCGCGAAGCCAGTTCCGCCCAGACTTCGTAGCCCACGATATAGGCGCGCAGGCAATCGTCGCCGGACGCGCCCTGCGCATGCGCCTGCGCAAGAATGGCGGGCGCCAGCGCGGTGCTGGGGTGGCCCGAGAGGGCGACATCGTCATAATCGAGGGCATGGCTGGCGGCCCCATTGACGAAGGCTGCCTGGGCCACCGGCAGCAGGCCGCCGCCGCACCAGTCGGGCGCCAGATCGCCGCCCTGCGCAGCGTGCTTGCGGGCATAGGCCTGTGCAATGCGGGTCACGGGCTCGGCGACACCGGCCATGGCCGCGGCATACGCATCGACGATGCCGGTGCGCGCCAGGGCGGCCGCCCGCGGGTAGTCGGAACCGAATTGCGGCTGCGCCACATAGGCGGCCAGGGCCTGGGTCAACCCCGGGCCGGAAGCGGTCGCCTGTCTGGCATTTGCGCCTGGACTGCTGGTCATGAATTCCTCCGTTTGGATAGGGTCTTGCGGGCCGCCAGGCGGCCCCGGCTTGCGCGTGGGGGGTCAGAACGAACGCGGCATGCCGAGAATGTGTTCCCCGATGTATGAAAGCACGAGGTTGGTGGAAATGGGAGCGATCTGCATCAGCCGCGTCTCGCGCCATTTGCGTTCCACATCATATTCGCGCGCGAAGCCGAAACCGCCATGCGTCTGCAGGCAGGCCTCGGCCGCATGCCACGACGCTTCCGACGCCAGCATCTTGCCCATGTTGGCCACATCGCCGCAAGGCTGGCCCGCCTGGAACAGCGCCGCCGCCTTGCGCAGCATCAGCTCGGCCGCCTGGGTTTCGGCATAAGCGCGCGCGATCGGAAACTGCACGCCCTGGTTCTGGCCGATGGGCCGGTCGAAGACCCTGCGCTCGCTGGCATACTTGGCGGCCGTTTTCGTGAACCAGCGCGCATCCCCGATGCACTCCGCGCCCACCAGAATGCGCTCGGCGTTCATGCCATCCAGAATGTAGCGGAAGCCCTTGCCTTCCTGGCCGATCAGGCTGTCCGCGGGAATGCGCAGATTATCGAAGAAGACCTCGGTAGTATTGTGATTGACCATCGCCTTCAGCGGCCGGATATCCATCCCTTTGCCGAGCGATTCGCGGATATCCACCAGGAACACCGACAGCCCGTCGACCTTCTTGGCCACCTGATCATAGGGCGTGGTGCGCGCCAGCAGCAGCATCAGGTCGGAATACAGCGCGCGCGACGTCCATACCTTCTGGCCGTTGACGATGTAGCTGTCGCCATCGCGCACCGCCGTCGTCTTCAGGCGCGAGGTATCCGTGCCCGAGGTCGGCTCGGTGACGCCGAAGGCCTGCAGGCGGAGTTCGCCGCGCGCGATCTCGGGCAGATAGCGGGCCTTCTGTTCGGCGCTGCCATGCCGCAGCAGGGTGCCCATGGTGTACATCTGCGCGTGGCAGGCGCCGGCATTGCAGCCGGAAGCGTGGATTTCTTCCAGGATGACGGCCGCCGCCCGCAGCGGCATGCCGCTGCCTTCGAATTCCTCGGGGATCAGGGCGGCCAGATAGCCGGCTTCCGTCAATGCCCGCACGAAGTCATCGGGATAGCGCTCTTCCTGTTCCAGCTGGCGCCAGTATTCGCCAGGGAACTGCTCGCAAATACGCCGCACACTGTCACGGATCTCGGGAAAATCCTCGCCCAGCTCCATGACCAGATCGTTCTTGGACTGCATTGCAGTATCTCCATTGTTGTCATACAGATTTCCAGCATGTTTTCCGGCCGCGTGGAGCCGGTGCGATGCGGGGAAGGCATCCGCCATGCCGCGGTTCAGGCGGGGATCAACGCCCCTTGAAGACCGGCTTGCGCTTTTCGTTGAAGGCCAGAACCCCTTCCATGCGGTCTTCCGTATCCACCAGGTGGTTATAGGCCTCGACCTCGAAGCGCAGGGCCGTGCGCAATTCCATCTGCCCGCCGTAGCGCACGGATTTCTTGACCTGCCGCACGGACAGCGGCGCATTGCCCGCGATGACGGCGGCGGTGGCCAAGGCCTCTTCCAGGACGTTCTCGGGTTCGTGCAGGGCATTCGCCACACCCCATTCCAGCGCCTGCGCCGCATCGAACGGGCGGCCGGTCATGAGGATTTCCTTGGCGCGCCGCTCGCCCACCGCCCGCGGCAGGTTCTGTGTGCCGCCCGCCCCGGGCATGATGCCCAGTGTCACTTCCGTCAGAGCGAAGCGCGCCGCGCGGCTGGCATAGATGAAATCGCAGGACAGCGCCATTTCCAGGCCACCCGCGTAAGCATGACCGTTCACGGCCGCGATGATGGGCACGGGCAGGTCGACCAGCGTCCAGTAGGCGCGCTCGAACAGTTCATGCTGCCGCTGCCATTGCTCGCGGGTCATCCCATTGCGTTCTTTCAGGTCCCCCCCGGCGCAGAAGATCTTCTGGCCGGATCCGGTCAGCACAATGCAGCGCACGGGGCCGGCGTCCTCGGTGAGGCGATTCCAGAGATCGAGCAGGTCGCGTCCCATCTGTGTGTTGAGCGCGTTGCCCGATTGCGGACGGTTGAGCGTGACCAGCAACACGTGTTCGCCGACCATGCGGGTTTCGACGGTCTCGTATTGAGGGGTCGCCTGGGTCATGGGTGAGTCTCCGTTGAAAGTTGTGGAATGCGCCGGAAGCGGCCGGGCCGGCTCGGAACGAACAATATACGGACAATGTTTTTTTTATATATCAATGAAAATATTGATGTTTTCAAACAAATCAGCCAACAACCGTACATTGTCCGATAATATACACCAGCCATCGATGACCGCAGCTTGTTTTTCACTGAGGGTTTACACGTGACCAGACACTCCGACGCCAGTCCGTCCAGACCCGCCAAGGCAGGCGTCCGCCGCAAGACACAGCACCGTTATGTCTGGCTGCACCAGATCCTGCTCAACGATATCGAGTCCGGGAAGTATCCCGTGGGCTCGCTGCTTCCCACCGAGGCGCAGCTGAGCGCCACCTTCGGCGTCAGCCGCCACACGGTGCGCGAAGCCACCCGCAAGCTGGTCGATGCCGGCATGATCGTGCGCTATCCCAGCATCGGCACCGTGGTCAAATCCACCCGCCCGGGGGGCGCCCAGCCCAGCTTCATTGCGGGGCTGGGCAACATGCAGGACATCTTTTCCTACACCGACAAAACGCGGCTCGAGGTATTCGGGCAGAGCGTGGCCGTCGCCGACGCCGCCATGGCCGCGTCCATGCACTGCGAAGCCGGTTCGAAATGGGTGGTGCTGCATGCCAACCGCCGCCTGGTCGAGGACGGGCGGTTCATTTCCTACAGCCCGGTATACATACGCCCCGAATTCGAGCGCATCAAGGAAAGGCTGCATGGCAATCACCCCAGCTTCTACAGAATGCTGCAGGAAGACTACGGTCAGGAGATCCACCGCATCCGCCAGCAGATCGAAGCCACGCTGATGCCCGAAAACGCGCTGCGGCGGCTCGAACTGGACAGCGGCAGCCCCGCCCTGCTCATGATGCGCGCCTATTACGACCCCCAGGACCGCCTGCTCGTCGTCTCCGAAAATTACTACATCGCCGACCGTTTCAAGCTGCGGTCGGACTGGACGCCGGATACCCAGGCATAATACGGAAGAATCCGCCGGCACCGGCTGCGCGGCCACGCTGCCCACGCGGCCGGGCCGCGCGCGGCAACACCCCAGCGCCCCAGGCACACCGACCACAACCGACCCACACAACCGTGCACACCGTCATCCATGCCGTACTGCCCCTGTTCGCCCTCATTCTTGCGGGTTATGCCGCGGGCCGGCGCGGGCTTCTGGGCCGTAACGCCACCGACATCCTCAATGATTTCGTGGTCTGGATGGCGCTGCCGGCCCTGCTGTTCCAGGCCATGGCGCAGATCAGCTGGGAAGAAATCCGCCAGCCCGGCTACATCGCCGGGTCGGCGCTGGCCATGGCCCTGATCTTCGGCGCATCGTATCTGGCCGACCGCCGCGAAGGCCGGCGGCTTGCCGACGCCAGCATCACCAGCATGGCCTCCGCCTACGGCAATTCCGGCTACATGGGCATTCCGCTATGCATCATGGTGCTGGGCGAGGCCAGCCTGCCGGCGGTCATCATCGCCACCCTGCTCACCGCCTGCATCCTGTTCGCCTTCAGCATCGTGCTGGTCGAGCTGGATCTGCAGCGCTCCACCACCATGCGGGCCACCTTGCGCAAGGTCGGCGCATCGCTGATACGCAACCCGCTGGTCTGCGCGCCGCTAGCGGGGCTGGTGGTGTCGGGTGTCGGCTGGACGCTGCCCAACCCGGTGGTCCAGTTCACAAGCCTGCTGGGGGCGGCCGCCAGCCCCTGCGCGCTGGTGACCGTGGGCCTGTTCCTGTCCCAGGGCCGCAGCACCCAGAATCGCGGCACCGTATGGCGCATCGTCTCGCTCAAGCTGCTGATCCACCCCCTGCTGGCTTTCGTGCTGGTGACGTGGGTGTTCGACATGCCGCCCATGTGGGCCAGCGCCGCCGTGCTGATCGCCGCGCTGCCGGTGGGCACCGGCCCCTTCATGGTCGCCAAGCTCTACGACCGCGCGCCCGCCGTCACGTCGGAAGCCACCCTGCTTTCCACGGTGCTGTCCGTGATCACGGTGTCCTTGCTGGTGGGCTGGATCACACCAGCTTCTCCATGAACAGGGCCAAAGAGACATCGCGCTCCGTGACGCCCTGCGCATCGTGCGAGGTCAGGGTGACCGACACCCGGTTGTAGGTATTGCTCCATTCGGGGTGATGGTTCATCTTTTCGGCCTGCAGGGCCACCTGCGTCATGAAGCCGAACGCTTCATTGAATGACTTGAAAATGAAATCGCGCCGGATGGCGTCGCGCCCCGCCACCGGGCTCCAGCCATCGAGCAACAGCAGTGCCGACGCCGCGCCGACCACGTTCATGGATTTCTTCACGATCAGGCTCCTTGCGGACGCGCCGACAACGCCGGGAGCACGCCCAGATTCCACGACTATCATGTAGGTAATAAGTGCTGAACCCCACCGCATTTTGTACTTTTTGTATAAGGTCTTTTGACCTGCGGAGCGTTGAGAGTCCGTGTCGCCGCATACATAATAGATGCACGTCCCCGGCCCAGTCCAGTTCCGATCACCGCAACGGCTTACAGGCAGCGCGCCGCCCGTCGCCGGTCGTCCCGCCGGCCGCTACATTTTCACTTCTCCAGTCAAGGACTCAGCATGACAGAACGCATTTCCCGTCACCGGCTCCAGGTTGCAACGGAGCTGCACGACTTCATTGAATCCGAGGCGCTGCCCGGCACGGGCGTGGATCCGGCAACCTTCTGGTCCGGCTTCGATGCGCTGGTGCACGACCTGACGCCGCGCAACCGCGAACTGCTGGCGCGGCGCGATCAACTGCAGGCGCGCATCGACGAATGGCACCGCGCCAACCCTGGCCCCATCGCCGACCCCGCCGCTTACGAAAGCTTTCTGCGCGAGATCGGCTATCTGCAGCCCGAGCCGGGCGACGTCGGCATCGCCACCAGCAAGATCGACACGGAATTCTCTCAGCAGGCCGGGCCGCAGCTGGTCGTCCCGGTGACCAACGCCCGCTACGCACTGAACGCCGCGAACGCCCGCTGGGGCAGTCTGTACGATGCCCTGTACGGCACGGACGCCATTCCCGAGACGGGCGGCGCCGAGCGCGCCGGCGGCTACAACCCCGCGCGCGGCGAACAGGTCATTGCCTACGCTCGCCGCTTCCTGGACGATACCGTCCCCCTGCAGGCCGGCAGCCATGCCGACGCCACCGCCTACGCCATCGTGGACGGCGCGCTGCGGGTCACCCTGAAGGATGGCGGCCAGGCCACGCTCGCCGATCCCTCGCTGCTGCTGGGATACCGCGGCGCGGCCGCCAGCCCGGAAGCCATCGTGTTCCGCCACCACGGCCTGCACTTCGAGCTCCAGATCGACCGCGGCCACCCCATTGGCGGCCAGGACGCCGCCGGCGTGAAGGACATCGTGATGGAATCCGCCATCACCACCATCATGGACTGCGAAGACTCCGTGGCGACGGTGGACGCCGAAGACAAGGTGCTGGCCTACCGCAACTGGCTGGGCCTGATGCGTGGCACCCTCGCCGAGCCCGTCAGCAAGGGCGGCAAGACCTTCACCCGGCGCCTGAACCCCGACCGCAACTGCACCGGGCTGGACGGCTCCGAAATCACGCTGCCGGGCCGCTCGCTCATGCTGGTGCGCAACGTCGGCCATCTCATGACCAATCCCGCCATCCTGGTGGGCGACGGCGAGGAAATCCAGGAAGGCATCATGGACGCGGTCGTCACCTCGCTGATCGCCATGCACGATCTGCAGCGCCGCCAGAATTCGCGCGCCGGTTCGGTCTATATCGTCAAGCCCAAGATGCACGGCCCCGACGAAGTCGCCTTCGCCAACGAGCTGTTCACCCGCACCGAAGCGCTGCTCGGCCTGGAGCGCAATACTCTGAAAATGGGCATCATGGACGAAGAGCGGCGCACCAGCGTCAACCTCAAGGCCTGCATCGCCGCCGCCCGCGAACGCGTCGCCTTCATCAACACCGGCTTTCTCGACCGCACCGGCGATGAAATGCACACTTCGATGGAAGCCGGCCCCATGGTGCGCAAGGGCGACATGAAGCGCACCGCCTGGATCGACGCCTACGAGCGCAACAACGTGCAGACCGGGCTGGCCTGCGGCCTGCGCGGCCATGCCCAGATCGGCAAGGGGATGTGGGCCATGCCCGACCTCATGGCCGACATGCTCGAACAGAAGATCGGCCACCTGAAGGCGGGCGGCAACACCGCCTGGGTGCCCTCGCCCACCGCCGCCACCCTGCACGCGCTGCACTACCACCAGGCCGACGTCCAGGCCATCCAGCTCTCGATGGAAGGGCGCAGCGAGGCCTTGCTGGGCGGCATCCTGAACGTTCCCGTCGCCGGCGATGCCAAGTGGTCGGCGGAAGACATCCAGCAGGAACTGGACAACAACGCCCAGGGCATACTGGGCTATGTGGTCCGCTGGGTCGACCAGGGCGTGGGCTGCTCGAAGGTGCCCGACATCCACGATGTCGGCCTGATGGAAGACCGCGCCACGCTGCGCATTTCAAGCCAGCACATGGCCAACTGGCTGCGCCACGGCATCGTCACCCGCGAGCAGGTCACGGAAACCATGCAGCGCATGGCCGCCGTGGTCGACCACCAGAATGCCGGCGACCCGGCCTATCGCGACATGGCGGGCAACTACGCGACCTCGGCCGCCTTCCAGGCCGCCTGCGACCTGGTCTTCAAGGGGCTGGAACAGCCCAACGGCTACACCGAGCCGCTGCTGCACAGATGGCGCCAGGTCGTCAAGGCGTCCGCCGCCTGATGCGGGGCCCCCGCCGCATGCCATGCAGGGATGCGGCGGGCCGAGTTCGCTCGATGGTATCGGCTTGCCCGCCGCCGGGGGAAGACCCGGTCCAGGGCAACCCGCGCCATTGAACGCGGGATCACCTACGCCCGTTCGTATGGGATGGCCTGCTCGACCGTATTCCAGATGTGCTTGCCGGACGGTGTGCGCATCTCTTCACCGATGTGCCCGACCAGGCCGGCGGAACGGCTGATGACGGCCACACCTCGCATGATGGCGCTGGGAATGGCGATTTCGCCCAGCAACGCCGCCGTCGCACCCGTGGCATTGATGGTCAGATGCCTGCCATAGGCCTGATCGACCGCTACACCGAGCTCCCGCAGCGCCGCGATGTGGCGGCCGGGAACATCCAGGCGCTCTGCAATCTGAAGCATGCGCCCCGATCGAGGGTCGTCTGGTTTATGGATAGGGTGGCCGAAACCCGGAATGGCACGACGCTCATCGCGGTGGCGCGCCGCGATTGTCCTGGCCCTTGCGGCAGCGCCCTCGGGGGCGGCAAGCATCTCGTCGAGCAATGCCGCGCACCCTTCCATCGTCCCGATGAATGTGCTCCCCACCCCCAGCAGGCCGGCCGCCACGGCGGACTGAATGCCTTCGGGCGTGGAGTAGTGGATCAAACGGGTGACGATGGCACTCGGTGTGAGCCCATGTTCCATCAGCGTAACCAGCACCAGATCCAGCAAGGCGGTTTGCTGCGGCGTGGGCTTGTTGCCTGTCATGTGCAGGTAGATCAATTCGGTGAAACCCATTTTTCCCATCACCTCGTCAACTAGGTCCAGCCCGTTGATGACGATCTTGTCCTGTGTGGAATAGCCAATGGCCGTCGTGGGTAGCTGCTTGGCGCTCATGCTCGGTACTCCTGTCATTATCATTCATCGGTCCAGACACAAACCGGATTCATCTCGATCCCAGACCTTGGACAAATCCTGCTCCATCCGGGCTTTCAGCCTGTATTTCTCAATCTTCTGGCTCAACGTCATGGGCATCTCATCAATGACGTCCAAATACCGCGGCACCATGAAATAGGCGAGGTTTCTGTTGCAATGCTCGATGATCTCCTCAGGGCTCCAGTCCTGTCCTTCCTTCAGCCGCAATGTGGCGCCGACCTCGTCTTCGCTATGCTCCGACCTGACAGGGTAGACCGCCACATCGGCAACCGCCGGATGGGTGCGGATGACCTCTTCGACCTCGAACGCCGAGATATTCTCGCCGCGCCGCCTGATGGAGTCCTTCAGGCGGTCGGTGTACCAGAGATACCCATCGGCATCGAAGACGCCGCGGTCGCCCGTGTGGAACCACAGGTTGCGGCGGCTCTCCAGGGTGGCCTCCGGCGCTTTGTAGTAGCCCAGCGACGCAGCCCAGGGGCATTGGTTGCGCAGGACGATTTCCCCGGGCTGCCCGGGCGGCATGTCCCGGTCATATTCATCGACCACGCGAATTTCGACGTTCTGGCGCGGCAGGCCGGTGGACCCCAGCTTGTCCCGACGGCTTTGCGTGTTGTAGGCGGTCCCCAGGCAATAATCCGTCAGGCCGAAGGCGCTCAAGATACTGACGCCATAACGCGCCTCGAACTCTGCGGCGAACTTCGGCACAGGGGCCATATGACAGCGCCGCACGCGGTGATCGCGGTCCGCCTCGGACCGCGGCAGCGACCATAGAAAATTCGTGACCGCGCCCACCGAATTGAAAACCGTCGCCCCCGAGCGCTTCACGTCCTCCCAGAAACCACGGGCCGAAAAGCGATGGGCCAGCGCGATGGACGCATTTGCCATGAAGGAGCCCATCGTGGCCCCCAGCAAGGCGTTGCCATGGAACAAGGGCAGGTACACATAGGCGACATCGTCTTCCGTGTACTCATGATGAATGGCTACGTCCGTCCCCCAATAGATGAACTGCGCATGGGAGAACATGATCGCCTTGGATGGACCGGTCGTTCCCGATGTGAACATCAGCATTGCCAGTTCGTCGAACCGGGGTGCCGGAAGCGCGGCACGTTGGCTGGCGCCGCGTTGCAGCACTGCCCGGAACTCATGGCATCTCGGGTCCTGGCCCGCAACGGCGTCGTGCCCGGCCGCGGTGGCGCCGGGCCTGCAGTTCGACGCAACGATGACATGCCGGATTGCGGGCAATTCGTCGGCCACCTCCAGAAAGCGCGGCAGAAGATGCGCCTCGATGACAATGGCCTCGCTGTCCGAATTGCCCAGAAAGTACGACAACAGCCGCCCTTTCGACGCTGAGTTCAAAGGAACCGCCACCATGCCGCCGCGGCTGATGCCCCAGATGGAGATCAATTGTTCCGGACAGTTCTCCATCAGAACGGCGACGTGGGCGCCGGCCCGTACTCCCAGATCCAGCAGCCCCGCGCCCAACGCCGCCGTCTGCCGGTCGATGTCCTGATAGGTGTAACGGCGGCCGTCGGGCAAATGCGTCATGAAGACCTTGTCGGGAGAAAGGCGTGCCCGTTCCTCCAGCGCCTGCGCGATCGTGGCCTTTTCCAGATCGAACGTGTTGCGGTCCAACGTCAGCTTCATTTGGATTTCCCCGCTTCGGCGGCGTTTTTCCAATTTTTTCGTTCTTCGGCAACCGCATTTGCCCAGCCCTTGGCGTCGAGAAAAGTGTCTTCAATGCCCTGCCGGGTCAAGAGCGCCTGGAAATCTTCGGACTTGGCGATTTCCTCCAGATCGGAGGAGACCTTTTCAACGATGCCGGCGGGCGTCCCCTTGGGAGCGAACACGGCATTGAAGGAGTAGAACGCGTAATCCTTGACGCCTTGCTCCTGCATCGTCGGCACATCCGGCAGCGATCTGGAACGGCTCGGCCCGGTCACCGCCAGCGCCTTCAGCTTTCCCGCCTGCATTTGCGGTGCGGCGGTCGCCAGCGCGGCGAATCCAAAATCCACGCTTCCGCCGACGATGTCCACCACCGCCTGTGCCTGGGTTTTATAAGGTACATGCAGGACATCGATATCGACGGCATCCGTGAAGAGCGCCGCGGACAAATGCTGGGAGCTGCCGACTCCGCCGCTCGAATAGGTCAGCTTGCCGGGGTGGGCCTTGGCATAGGCGACCAGATCATCCACCGTGTTGAACGGTTTGGACGCAGGCACGACCAGCACCAACATCACCGTCGCCAGCTGCGCAACCGGCTCGAAATCCTTGATGGGATCGAACGGAATACTCTCCATCAGAAACTCGTTGGAGAAATGCCCGGGACCGGTAAAGAGGAAGGTGTACCCATCTGGCTCGGCCCGGGCCACTGCCTGAGTGCCGATCACCCCATTGGCGCCGGGCTTGTGATCAACCACGATGGGCTGCTTCCATTTCGGTTCGAGCCGGGCGGCCATGAAGCGCGTGGCGGCATCCAGGGCGGTGCCCGGGCCATAAGGCTGCACGAACACAACCGGACGCTCGGGCCATTTCGTGCTTTCAGCACTGACCGCTCCTGGCAGCGCCAGGATCAAAGGGCAAAGTAGTGAAACAATACGCTTCATGACTGTCTCCAAAGTTTTATGAGTTGACCGGTGCCGCCCACTGCAAGGACGTGGCGCCGGCCAAGAATGTGGTGGCGTCCGTCCCAACTTTTGATATCTGTTATTATGTTCGATATTTCGAACACATACGATATTTCGAACAATTGTAGATGTGCAGGCGCCCGGCTGTCAATGAACGGCCCATGGCGCCGTGACGCAGGATGAATCGACATATGGATAAACCGGCGAAGAAAGTACTGTTACGGCCACTGGAACGGGGTCTGCGCGTGCTCGCCTTTCTGGCGGAGCATTCCGCCTCGCTGAGCGACATCGCCCGAGCGACAGACACCCCCAAAAGCAGCCTGCTGGATGTACTGGGCACCCTGGTGGCGCTGGGTTATGCGGAACACGATGGCAAGCTGTACCAGGTAGGAAAGCAGGCCACCACGCTGGCCGCGCGCCTCATGGGCAACAACTCGCTGATCTACGCCGCCTCTCCCATATTGGAAGCATTGGGGTCCACCACGGGCGAAGATGTCGCCCTGGCCCGATTCGACCCTGTGCTTCGCAAGCTGGTCTACATCCATAAAGTCGCGGGCACACATCCCATACGCTTCAACATGGAGGTGGGCGATCAACGCGACCTGTACTCATCCAATGGGGGGCGGGTCATGCTCGCGCATCAGACCGACGACTGGATCGGCACCTACCTGAATGAAACCAAGCTCAAGGCTTATACGCCGAATACCTTGACCGACCCCGCACTGATCTGGGAGCGACTGCGCAACATTCGGCGGCAGGGGGCGGATTACTCCATCGAGGAAATGAGCGAAGGCGGCGCGGGATTCGCCGCCCCCATCTACAAAGCCGACGGGCAGATGATCAGTGTCCTGGTCATTACGTCAGTGGCGCCCCGTGCGCACAGGAACTCGGCGTATCTGCTGGAAAAGGTCAAGCAGGCCGCCGAAGAAATTTCCACCCAGCTGGGTTATGCGGGGGCCTACCCCAACACATGATCGGGCTGAATGGCGGTGAGCAGCGCCTGCTGGGCGCCGAGGATGTGGGACGCCACTTCTGCTTCCGCGATATCGACCCGGCCCGCCAACAGTGTTTCCAGGATGGATTCGTGTTCTTCCCAGACGGTGGGGCCGCGCCCCGCGTGCAGCAGCACGCTGATCATGACGCGGCGCAGGAAATTCCAGTGGGGTTCCGCCGCCGCCGCAATCAGCGGGTTGCCCGAACATTCGTAGATCAGCGAATGGAACTTCATGTCCAGCGCCACGGCGGCCGCGGCTTCCTGCTGCAATTGGGCGCTCTTGCCTTCCTTCAGAAGCTTGCCGCCCACGGTTTCCAGGCGTTTGCGCACGGCCTCGTCGCCCCCGGCGATGCGCCCGGCAAGCAGCCTGGCGGCCAGCTGATCGAGACAGATGCGTATCTGGTAATGATGCACGATCCGGTCGGGGTCCATGGGCGCCACATAGAGGCCGCGCGCCCCTGATTCGATGACCAGGCCCTCGGCCTTCAGCAGCAGCATGGCCTGCTGCACCGGCTGCCGCGACACGCCCAGACTGGCCGCCAGCTCTTCCTGGACGAGATGCCGGCCGGGCTCCAGTGTGCCGTTGCAGATGCCATCGCGGACGATGGTGTATACCTGCTCGGTCCGGTTGGGGGCACTAGTCACTTTCCGCATGTGAATAACCTCTTTTGTTAGCACCGCCCCGGTGCGGCCAGCCCGCAACCGCGTGGTTAAAACACATACTGGTACCAGAGCGACACCTGGGGCACGTATGTAACCAGAAGCAAGCACGCCAGACACGCCACAATGAACCAAGTCAGCTGTTTGATCAAGGGAACCAGCGGTATCCTGTTCACCAGGGCCGCCACATACAGATTGGCGGCAAGCGGTGGCGTCAACAAGCCTATCTCGATGTTGATCACCACCATTATCCCAAAATGAACCGGGTCGATACCATACTGGGCGGCCGCGGGCGCCAGCAGCGGCCCCATCAGCAACGTCGCCGCGCTGGTTTCCATGAACATGCCCACCAGCAGCAGCATGATATTGACGGCAAGCAGGAACACCAGGGCGCTGTCCGTGAACCCGACCGCGAAAGTCGCGATCTGCTGGGGGATCTGTTCGAGTATCAGCGCCCGGTTGAAGATAGTGGTGAACCCGATGATGAACATCACCGCCGCGCTGCTGGCCGCCGCCCGGGCAAACCCCTCGCTCAGCCCCGACAGCGAAGCAGAGCGCGTGATCAGCGCATATAAAAGCGCATACAAGGCCGCCACGGCCGCCGCTTCGGTCGGCGTGAAGATGCCTGAATAGATGCCGCCCAGCACCACCACGGGCATGAAAAGCGCCGGTACCAGGGAAAACCATTCCCCGGCCGTGCGCAGCGACTGGTCGTGTTCCGCCGCCACCTGGGTTTCCTTGCCGCCTTCCAGCACATGGCGCGCCCGGAATGAATGCACGACCATGAACATCACGGCGAAGATCAGGCCCGGCACGAGCGTGGCCAGAAAGAGGCTGGTGATGGACACCCCCACCGCCGCCCCGTAAAGAATGAGCGGGATGGACGGGGGCAGCAGCACGCCCAGCAGGCCGGATGCCGCATTGAGGGCGCCGACATAGCCGGGCGCGTAGCCCCGGCTCAGCATTTCGGGGCCGATGGCGCGCCCGATGGCCGCCACCGCGGCCACCGAAGAGCCGGTGATGGCGCCCATGAGCGCGCTGGCCACGATCATCACGTGGCCCATCGAAGCGCTCGACCAGCTCAGCAGGCGCGTGCTGAACTTGACCAACTGGCGGGTGAGGCCGCCACGGCTCATCAGCTCGCCGCCCAGGATGAAAAGGGGAATGGCGAGGAAGGGATAGTTCAGAAGCGCGTCCAGCGTCGTCTGGCCGACGAAATCCAGCGATACGCTCCATGCCTCGGCATTCAGCAGTATGACGAGCGAGAAGGCGACGCCGACCGGCACGCCGACCAGCAGCAGCAGGATGAGATAACCGATCATGCCGCCGCTCCCGATTCTTCATACTTGGGCGCGCCGAACACCACGCACAGCATGCGGACGATGCAATGGAAGATCATCAGGCCCATGCCGAAGGGAAAGAACGCCGCCAGGATCCACAGCGGTGTTCCCAGGTCGAGCAGCTTGTCGCCGGTA
Source organism: Alcaligenaceae bacterium (assembly GCA_013416455.1). GTDB lineage: Bacteria > Pseudomonadota > Gammaproteobacteria > Burkholderiales > Burkholderiaceae_B > Yanghanlia. Next base: position 87,458 of record JACCES010000008.1, read on the forward strand.
TAGCGGAACTCTTCAACGAGGATGACGCCGCTGTATATGTAGAAGCAGGCGAACACGATGGAAAACACGGCCGCCGCGATTTCCGCGATGTTGCGCAGAAAGCGCGAAGGCGCCACCTGCATGATCTCCACCGAAATGTGAGACCCCAGATAAGTGCACATCGCCCCGCCGACCAGCGTCAGAGGGATCAGGGCCGCCAGCCCCAGCTCCCCGTAGTTCGGCGAAGCGATATGCAGATTGCGCGTCATGACCGCATACCCCGTCGCGAAAACCATCACCACGAGCGAGGCAATGCAGATGAATCGTTCGACGGAATAGGCCATGCGCTCCAGTGCCCTGAGCTTCTGAAACCAGAGCGGCCCCCGGTAAACCGAACTTGACGTCATAACAGGCCCTGTCAGGTTATTGAGCGTCGACCAGCTTTCTGAGCGCGGCAATGCGCTCTTCGCCGTAGACCGGCGTCAGCTCGTTCCAGATTTCCTGGCCGAGGGCGCGGAACTCCCGCAGCATCTCGGGCGTGGGCTCCGTCACTTCGATGCCGGCCGCCTGGACTTCCTTCAGGGCGCCGGCGACATTGTCGCGGTTGCGCTTGACCTGCCATTCGCCCACTTCCTTGCCGATTTCCTCCAGCAGCGCCTGATCTTTCTCGGACAGCTTGCCCAGGGCGCGCTGGCTGGCCGTGATGGTCGACATGACGTAGGAATGATTCAGCAGCGTCACGAACTTCTGGGCCTCGAAGAAGCGCGCCTGATGAAGCAGGATCACACCGTTTTCCTGGCCGTCCACGGTGCCTTGCTGCAGGGCGGTGAACAGTTCGGGAAAGGGCAAGATCACCACCTGGCTGCCGGCCTTCTCGAAGAACATGCGCAGCGACTGGGACGGCACGACGCGCAGCTTCAGGCTCTTGAGGTCGGCCACGCTAGTCACGGGGTGCTTGGAATTGGAAATGGCCCGGAAATCGTTCTCGAAATAGCCGAGAATCTTCATGCGGTGCCGTTCGATGGTCTCGCGCAGTGTGGTGCGCAGGATGTTGTCCTCGCCATAATAGATGCGGTCGACCTCATCGTAGTCCGACGCGATGAAAGGCAGAATGTGGAAGTCGAACAGCGGGTCCATGCCGACCATCGAGTTCGGATTCACGAATGCCAGTTCGATGGTCCCGCGCACCAGCTCGCGGCCGATGGCTTCGTCGCCGCCCAACTGGCCGGCGGGGAACACGGAAATCTTGATCCGCCCGTCGCTGCGTTCGGCCGCCAGCTTCGCGAACATATCGGCCGCCTCGCCGACCGAGCTTTGCGGCGGGAAAACATGCGCGAGCCGCATGTTCACATTCTGGGCCCATGCACTCATGGGGGCCATGGCAAACGTGGCCGCCGTCACTACTGACGCAATAAAGGTCTTCAACATGATGTCTCCTCCGGACGTTCTCTTTATGGAAAAAAACGGATACTGCTCAACTGCCGCCATCCAGCCATTCGCGCTCGGCCTTATCCCAGGCTTCCAGGGCTTGATGGTCGGGCACCCAGGCCAGCCCCGACTTGCTGTCGGAAGAGGCCACCTCGGGTGAAGTCACCGCGTCGATCAGCACCGGCTCCCCGTCGGCCAATGCCGCAAAAGCGGCATCGAGCGCCGGCCCGATGTCTTCATGACGCGTCACGCGCCAGGCTTTCATGCCGAAAGCCCTGGCCATTCCCGCATAGTCGGCGAACTGAAGCTCAGTACCGACCACCTTGCCGAAACTCTGCTGCTGATCGCGAACCTCGATCGCCCACGAACCGTTGTTGCTGATGACGATCATCACCGGCGCCTTGTGGCGCACCGCCGTGTCGATCTCCATGGCGGTGAAGCCGAAAGCGCCGTCGCCGGTCACGGCCACCACCTGGCGGCCGGGCGCCGCCTTGGCGGCCGCCACGGCAAACGGCGTTGCCAGGCCGATGCAGCCCAAGGGGCCCGGGTCCAGATAAGTGCTGCCGTTCAACGCCACGCGGGCCAGGCTCAGGATGTCGCCACCGTCGGCGATGAACACGGCATCCTCCTTCAGCCGCTTGCGCAGCTCCGCCAGCAGGCGGTTGGGATGGATGCGGCCTTGCCCGTCCTCGGGGGCGGCTTCCAGCGACGCCGTCAGGCGCGCCGAACGCGACAGATGCTCTTCGCGCATTTTCTCCAGCCATTCCCTTGACGCCGCGATGCCCGAACGCTCCAGGCGCTCCGCCAGGCCATTCAGCGCCGCTTCGACATCCCCGAGCACCGCAAGATCGGCCAATCGGTTGTCGTAAAGCTCGGCGCTGCTGTCGGAAATCCGTAGGAAGCGGGCGTCCCTGAACACGGCGGGCGAGCCATAGGCCAGCTGGAAATCCAGCTTGCGGCCGATCGTGATCACCAGATCGGCCTGCTTCATGGCGGCGCCGCGCATGGCGGCGATGTGCGAAGCATGCGCATCGGGGACGATGCCTTTGGTTTCGCCGGTATCCAGATATGCCGCGCGGCTGGCATCGAGAAAGCGGGCGAGCGCCCTCGGCGCCGCATTGGCGCCGCGGCCGCTGATGACAAGCACACGCTGCGCGTTGGCGATCATGTCGGCCGCGGCGTCCAGCGTCTGCGCCGGCGGCACGGCGACGGGGCGCGGCGCGCCCGCCAGTTGCGCGGCGGAAACCAGGCTGGCAGGCACCGGTTCACGCTGCACGTCGACCGGAAAGTCGATGAAGGCCGGGCCTGCTTCGCCAAAGTGCCCGCTGGCCGCGGCGATGGCGCTGTCCAGCTCCCGCAGCACGGCATGGGAATGCCGCACGGTGCGGGCATAGCGGGTGATGGAACGCACCACCTCGACATGCGACATGTCCTGCAGGGCGCCACGGTTTTCCTGCGGGCGGGGAGGCACCCCCGAAATGATCAGTACGGGAACGCGGGACATGTGGGCATTGGCGATGCCCGTCACCGCATTGGTGACGCCGGGACCCGCCGTCACCAGGGCAACGCCGAAACCGCCGCCGACCGCCGCCGTAGCATGCGCCATGTAGACCGCCGACCGTTCGTCGCGCACATCGACGATTTCTATGCCTTCATCGGCGATCGCCATCCAGATCGGCATGATATGGCCGCCGCACAGGGCGAACACCCGCTCGACGCCGCGCGCCTTGAGGCTTTTCGCGATCACGGCGGCGGAATTCAGGGAGACAGTCATCGATACTCCTGCTCTATGTGCTCGATGGAGCGTGGAAATGGAAAGGGCGCAAGGGCGCCGGCCGGAACAGGCCGCTATGCGGCAACGACCTTCTTGCGCAGCATCGAATGGCGCACCTTGCCCGTGGCCGTGCGGGGCATGTCGGATTCCGTGATGAAGGACACCGAGCGTGGGCGCTTGTAATTGGCGATCCGGCCGCTGCACCAGTCGATGATGTCCTGGGCGTGGGCGGACTTGCCTTCATGCAGCACCACCACCGCATGCACCACTTCGCCCCACTTTTCGTCCGGCACGCCGACCACCGCGACATCCCGCACCTGCGGGCAGGTACCGACCACGGCCTCGACTTCCGATGGGTAAATGTTCTCGCCGCCGGAAATGATCAGGTTTTCTTTTCGGTCGACCAGGCGGATGAAGCCGTCGGCGTCACGCATGGCAATATCGCCCACGGAACAATAAGGCCCGCGGAATGCCTGGGCCGTTTTTTCAGGCTGATTCCAGTAGCCGGAGAACGGGTAGGGCGTCAGCGAAAAAAGCTCGCCCGGCTGGCCGTCGGGCACTTCGTTGCCGTCTTCGCCGATCAGCCGGATGGGGCCGGATGCGACGCACTCGCGGCCGACGGTGCCCAGATGCGAGAACTGCTCGTCCGGATGCAGCATCGTGACCCAGCCGGCTTCGCTCGAACCATACAGTTCGAACAGGCCCGAATTGGGGAACATTTCCATGATGCTGCGCTTGGTGTCGGCGCGCGCCGGCGCGGACGAGATCATGAGCTTCTTCATGCGGTCCAGATTCCATCCGGCCTTTTCTGCTTCCGGAAGGCCCAGCAGCATGATGTATTGCGTGGGAACCAGGGAGGTGAAGGTCGAACCGGTCTCGCTCATGGTTTCGATCACATGGGCGGGATCGAAGCTCTTGCGCGAGTAGATCGTGACCACCGCGCCGCAATAGGTATACGAACAGAAGAAGTTGAGCGAGTTCGCATGGCACATCGGCATGACGAGCAAGGCGTCGTCATGGCTGCGCACGCTCAGTTCGACTTCGGTGACCAGGGCCAGCATCGCCATGCTCTGGTGGCTGCGGATCACCCCTTTGGGTCGGCCCGTTGTGCCGGACGTATACATGAACGCCCAAGGATCGTCAGGCAATACCCGCACATCGGGGCGGGAACGGCCTGCCCGCGACATGAGCGCTTCGTATGCCTGCCAGCCGGCGGGCGCTTGCAGGGCGCCGAAATGCACGAAGCCGTTCGCGCCGATATCCAGATCACCGCGTATCTCATCGATCAGCGTGTGCAGGCCATGCTGGGCGATGATGGCACGCGCCCCCGAATCGGCCAGAATGTGCAGGATTTCGGGAGCGCTGAGGCGGAAATTGAGGGGTACGGCGATGACGCCCGACTTGGCCGTCGCCATATAGACTTCCGCCCATTCCAGGCAGTTGTAGGCCAGCACGCCGATACGGTCGCCCTTGGCCAGGCCGATGGCGCTGAATACGTTGGCCAGCTGATTCGCCCTGGCATCCCATTCACTGAACGTCAATGAACGCTCGAGATCACGCACGGCCAGTTGGCCGGGCCTGAGCCGGGTGTGCGATTCCAGCATTTCGGCGAAGTTGAGAATATGCGGTGCCACTTTGCTTGTCTCCTGCTACGTTCTTCTGTTGCACCACATTCTGAATTCAGAATCCAAATAAATCAAGTCGTGTTTACGCAACACGAACAAGGAGGAGGGGGAATTCAGCCACCGCCGGGACGGGAAAAAAAGCGCCGCCGGGCCTACGGTCTGTTCACGCTACAAGGCGCCTAGCCCGGAGGGCGCGCGGGCCACTGGATTCATGCGGCCCGCAAGGCGTTTGCGGTGAAGGATGGAGCGCGGGCGCGAAGGCGGGCGCAAGCACGCGTGCCGGCTCGGACGCGCAAGAAAAAGGGCTGGACAGCGCCAGCCCCTCGCGCCGACCGCCGCCACGGGCGGTACGGCGCACAGTCAGGACATCAAAGCCTCAGGCGCGCACCTTGGCGATGGTCTCGTCCAGACGCGCCAGCATCCAGGCGACATCTTCCTGAGAGATGTTCAGCGCCGGCATGAAGCGCAGCAGATTGGGGCGCGGAGAGTTCAGCAGCATGCCGTCGGGCGAGGCATCCATTGCCGTCTGCACGATGGCCGGGCCATCATCGCGGTCCAGCACCAGAGCGCGCAGCAGACCGGAACCGCGCTCGCCCTTGAGACCCCATTTTCCGGACAGGGCCAGCAGGCCTTCCGACAGCTGCCGCGAGCGGGCCCGCACGCTTTCCAGGAAGCCTTCCGCCGTCATGGCGTCGAACACGGCCACACCCACGGCCGTCATCAGCGGGTTGCCATTGTAGGTGCCGCCCTGGTCGCCATGCGCGAAGCAGCTCACCGCTTCGCGGGCGCACAGGGCCGCCAGCGGCACGCCGGCGCCGATGCCCTTGCCCAGCGTCATGATGTCGGGCTGGATATCCGCCTGCTCGTAGGCGAACAGGGTGCCGGTACGGCCGAAGCCGGTCTGCACTTCGTCGACGATCAGCAGCAGGCCATGCTCATCGGCCAGCGCCCGCAGACCCTGCATGAATTCGCGCGAGGCCGGGATGACCCCGCCTTCGCCCTGGACGGGCTCCACCATGATGCCTACCGTCTCGGCATCGATGAGCGCACGCACGGAATCCAGGTCGTTGAGGCGGGCCTTGGGAAAGCCAGGCACCTGGGGCGCGAACAAGGTGTCCCAGCCCGCCTTGCCCGACGCCGACATGGTGGCCAGCGTACGGCCGTGGAAACTGTGTTCCAGGGTGATGATCTTGTAGGCGCCATTGCGGTTCAGACGGCCCCATTTCCGGGCGAGCTTGATGGCGCCTTCGTTCGCCTCGGCCCCGCTGTTGGCGAAAAAGATGCGGTCGAAGCATGAGGCGCCGGTAAGGCGCTTGGCCAGTTCCATGGAGGGCGCATTGTAGAAAGCGGGTGACGGATTGATCAGCCGGCGGGCCTGATCCTCGATGGCCCGGACCACCGCGGGAGGGCAGTGTCCCAGGCTGTTGACGGCCCAGCCCTGAACGAAATCGAGGTATCGCTTGCCGGTGTGATCCTCGATCCACGAACCCTCGCCACGCACGAACACCAGCTCCGGGCGCGCCGTGATTTCCATCAGCGCGTTGATGCCCGACCGATCAAATTCCATATCGATTTCCCTGTAACAATGAAAAAGAGGCCACAATCATGGCGCCGGACAGAATTTTAGCGCGGCCATCACACGCTATCATGCCGGTACAGACACCTGAAGTCAGCTTCCGCGAGTCTTCTCCGATGACGATCAGCATCCTCTCCCTGCATACCTACCCTGTCAAGTCCTGCGCCGGCCTCACCCACACGCAGATCAGCATCTCGGCCGCCGGCCTCAACCACGATCGGCAATGGGTGGTGGTCGACGACGAAGGGCACTTCCTCACACAGCGCCAGTACCCGCGCATGGCGCTGGTGCAGCCCACCCTGGATGAAACCGCCCTGTTCCTGAATGCCCCCGAAATGCCCACGCTGCGAATCAGCCTGGCCAAAGCGGAATCCGAACCGCCGGCGGTGCCGATACGGATCTGGAAGAGCGACACCACGGGCGCCGACGAAGGCGACATGGCGGCACAATGGTTCAGCGATTACCTGGGGCTCCGCTGCCGCCTCTACCGCAGCCACCGGAACGCGCAGCGCCTCGCCGACCCTCAGCGGGTGGCCGAGTGGCGGAAACGCCAGCCCGAAGGCGGCGGTTTTCCGCTGGAACATGCTTTCGGTTTCGCGGACGGCTTTCCTTTTCTGGTCACCAATCAGGGGTCGCTGGATGAACTGAACCAGCGGCTCGCCGCGCAGGCCACGCCGCCGGTGCCCATGAACCGGTTCCGGCCCAATATCGTCATCCAGGGTCTGAGCCCCTATGAAGAAGACTACGTCAGCAGCCTGCACATAGGTTCCATGGTGTTTGCCGTGGTCAAGCGCTGTTCGCGCTGCCCCATGCCCAATGTGGACGCCGCCACGGCGGCCGTCGGCACCGAGCCCATGGCCACGCTCACGGATTACCGGCACTTCGAAGAAGGGGTGCTGTTCGGTGTCAACGCCGTGGTCGGCGGCGCCGGCCGCGACGCCGTCCTGAGCGTCGGCGAACGCGTCGAAGCCACGCTGGATCTCTGAACGCGGGCTCTGGCACAGGGGCCGGCGCGCCATCCCCCTTGCGGCATGCAAGCCGCGACGTGAACGGGACCGGCGCTCAGGGCCTGTTCACGAAAACAGGTCCAGCTGGCCATCGTCCGGCGTGCAGGGCGCTTCTTCCCCGGCGCCGGGCTCCGTCAAGGCGCCCACCCTGACACCCAGCAGCCGGATGCGGCGCTCCATGGGGATGCGCTTCAGGCACAGCCCGGCGGCCTGGCGGATGGAACGGGCATCCGCCACCCGCAGCGGCAAGGTCTGGTCGCGCGTCACCGTGCGGAAATCATCGAACCTGACCTTCACGCCTATCGTCCGGCCCGCCAGTTCCTTACGCGCCAGATCGCCGGCGACACGCTCGCACAAGGCATCGAGCACGCGTCCCAGGGCGTCCCGGTCGCGGCGCACGTGCAGGTCGCGCTCGAAAGTCGTTTCCCGGCTGACCGACTTGGGGGTGGATTCCACGACCACCGGTCGCTCGTCGCGGCCATGAGAAACGTCCAGCAGCCAGCGCGCATAGCGCTCGCTGAACTCCCCGGCCAGCTTCGCCAGCGGCATGCGGGCCAGTTCGCCGATGGAGCGCACGCCCATCCCGCTGAGCCTGGTTTGCGCCTTCGGCCCGATGCCGTTGATGCGCCCCACCGGCAGCGGCCAGATGCGGGCTTCCAGATCGCCCGCGCCGATGAGGGTGATGCCGTCGGGCTTGTCCAGATCGGAAGCAATCTTGGACAACAGTTTGTTGGGCGAGATGCCGATGGAACAGCTCAGCCCCGTGGCCTCGCGCACCGCCGCTTTCAGAGCGCGGGCAAGCGCCAGGCTGTCATCGCCGTGCTCCGTCAGGTCGATGTAGATCTCGTCGATGCCCCGATCCTCGATGTGCGGGGCGATCGCCGCGACGGCGTCCTTGAAACGGCGCGAATACAGCCGGTACTGATTGAAGTCCGCCGGCAGCAGAATGGCATCCGGCGCCAGCCGCGCCGCCTTCATCAACCCCATGGCGGAATGCACGCCCAGGGCCCGCGCTTCATAGGTGGCTGTCGTCGCCACGCCGCGGCCGGCATAGTCGCGCATACGCGAATACAGGCGCGTGCCGTCGGCCGCCACACCCGGGCGCGAGGCGCCGCCGCCGCCGATCACGACCGGCAGCCCCTTGAGTTCCGGATAGCGCAGCAGCTCCACCGACGCGTAAAAGGCGTCCATGTCCAGATGGGCGATACGGCGCGGCATCGCTTCGGCCCCCGCTATTGCCCCGCGCCGGCATCACTCAGCCGGGAACCGACGAGCGCCGCCAGGCGCCGCAGCTCGTCGTCATCGGCGCGCGGCGGCAGGCGAAAGGTCAGATCGCGCTGTTCGATATAGGCCACCGAGGTGATATCGGCCTTGGCATGCATGGGCAGCACGTGCGCATGCACATGGGCCACGTCCGTGCCGGTGAACAGGAATGCCGCCCGCTCGACCCCATAAAGCGACTTCATGATCTTGCCGAGACGCTGGCCCAGATGCACAATGGCCGCCGCCAGATCGGGCGGCAGATCATCGTAGTAGTCATAATGCGCCTTGGGAATGATGAGCACGTGCGCGGGCCGTATCGGATGAATGTCGAGAAAGGCCTTCACGCGGTCGTCCTCGTGCACCACGTGCGACGGCAGCCCGCCCGAGGCGATGCGGCAGAAGATGCAGCTTTCGCGATGGTTCCCGGACGTTCCGGAGGACTGAAGCTCGGTGCGCATGATCGTTTCTTCCTTTTGCAAGGCCCATGTGTGATAGATCCGCCCCACGGGCGGGGGGCCCCAAGATGATGGCACAAGTTGCGGCTTTCATTCCAGGCGCCCGCGCAACCCCTCCCGGGTGCCAGCGCCTAAAATGGAATATCACGTGCGCCATGCGCATCCACCGTTCCCGATTCGATTGTCTACATGCGACCCAAGCAGATCAGTATCCGTGACGTCGCCGCCCTGGCGGGGACATCGGTAGGCAGTGCCTCTCGCGTCATCAATGGCGCCCCCAATGTGACGCCTGAAATCCGCGCGAAGGTGGAACGGGCCATTGCCGCGCTCCAGTATCGTCCGAGCCATGCCGCGCAATCGCTGCGCTCGCGCAACAGCAAGACGATAGGCTGCATGTTCTCCGACGTCACCAATCCCCTGTATGCCCGGGCCTTCCGGGCGCTGGAGCGGCGCTTCTTCGCGGCCGGCTACATGCTGCTGCTGGCCAATGGCCTGAACGATCCGGGCAGGGAGATCAGCATCCTGAACACCTTCCAGCTGCGCAACATGGATGGCGTCATCATCGCTCCCGGGAATGAACGCCACGCCGGTGTGCTGGAAGCCACCCGTCAGCTGACCATGCCCATCGTCATTTACGATCGCGACATGGAAGTCGAAGCCGACCAGGTCCAGTACGATCACTCCGCGGGCATCAAGGCAGCCGTCGAGCACCTCATGGCGCTCGGCCACACGCGTATCGCATTGGTACTGTGGCAGGCGGAAAGCCGCCCCGTGCGCTGCCGCATCGAGGGCTACAAGGCTTCTTTCCAGGCGGCGGGCCTGGCAGTGCCCGACCTGCTGGTCCAGGTCGACAGCCCCACCAGTTCAGTGCACGATGAAATCACGCAAATGCTGAGCCGCCCGGATGGCCCCACGGCCATCATCACTCAGGGCACGCAAACCCTGGGCAGCACGCTGCGGGCCATTTCCCTGAGCGGAAAGCGGGTGCCGGAAGATATCTCGGTGATCGGCATCGGCGATACGGATTTCGCCGAACATTACTCTCCCCCGCTGACCGTCCTGCGCACCCCTGTCGAGTCCGTGGCGGAATGCGCCTCCAGCATGCTGCTCAGGCGCATCCAGCAAAAGGGGCCGGATCCCGCGCATGTGAACACTTTCCCATACACACTGCTGGAACGCGGCTCCTGCGGGCCAGTCCCGCGAACGAAGTGAAACGGACACAAAAGGCGCCCAGGCCTGTTGCGCCCGGGCGCCGGCCGCCGGCTGTTCTTTCTTATTGCGCCTGCAGTCCGGCCTGCCGCACGACATCGCCCCAGCGGTCGATCTCGCCGTTCACGAACTCGCGGAACTCCCGCACATTCATCAGGCTGATATGTATGCCTTCCGCCTCGAAGCGCGCCCGCACCTGCTCATCGCTCAAGGCCTCATTGATGGTGGCATTCAATTTTTCCACGATGGCCGGCGGCGTTCCGGCCGGAGCGAACACACCGCTCCAGCTGGTGACCTCGTATTCCGGCAGACCCGCCTCCTTCATGGTGGGCACGTCGGGCAGCACCGTCGTCCGCGCGGCGCTGGTGACGGCGAGGGCGCGCAGCCGGCCCTCCTGTATGTGAGGAAGCGCCACATTGATGTTGTCGAACATCAGATGGATGTGGCCCGCCATCAGGTCGACGGCGGCGGGACCGCCGCCTCGATACGGGACATGCGTGAACCGGGTTTTCGTCATGAACTGGAACAGTTCACCCGACATATGTATGCTACTGCCCGATCCCGATGAACCCATCATCAGCGAGCCGGGATTCGCCTTCGCATATTCGATCAGTTCCTTTACCGTCGTGGCCGGCACGCCCGGATGCACGACCAGCACGTTGGTGCCGGCCGTCATGCGGGCAACTGGTTCGAAATCACTGCGCGCATCGAACGGCAGATTCGCATAGAGCGTCGGGTTGATGCCATGCGTCCCTATCGTGCCTTGCAACAAGGTATAGCCGTTGGGCGAAGTGCCCGCAACATAAGCGGCACCGATGTTTCCGCCTGCCCCGCCGCGATTCATGACAATGACATTCTGATTGAGCCGCTTGCCGATTTCCTCCGCCAGCATGCGCCCGGTCGTATCCGTGGAGCCTCCAGGCGGAAATGGAATAACGTAGGTGATGGGCCGGCTCGGATACGAGTCCGCCACCGCGGCGGGCATGCCGAGCATGGATCCCCAGAATATGGCGAGCGCACCCGCCGCCACCCGCAACCTCGAACGTGAACCCATTCTTCCGATGTTCATTTTTGTCTCCTTGCACGCGATGGGCCGACAAGCGACCCGTTGATTGTTGAAAATCCACCGGTCAGACCGTCGCAACCGGCGTTACGGGTGAACCCACCGCACCCGGCAGCCTCAGCGGAGGCGCGGTGAGCAGGAACTTCGAGCGGCCCTCCTCGGCCAGGACCCGCGCCAGTTCACCCAGATACCAAAGCTCTCCCAATGGAATGCCGTACTGGAAAAGGCAGAGCTGATGCAGCGGCAGGCGCGCGCAAGGCATGGGCGCCTCGCCCGCCGGCAGGCCCTCGACGGCATAATTGTCGGCACAGATCGCCGCAATACCGCTATCGACGATCCACTGGCACAGACGCTCATCCCTGCCATCCAGCACGGCGCAGCTGCGATCCAGCACGGAGACATCGGGCATGCCGTTCATCTCCAGCAACCTGTCCGCAAAGCCGGTGTACAGGCACAGGATGTCTCCCGGCCCGATGTCGCCGCCCCCCCGCTCCAGCGCGCGCATGAACAGCTCGTACCCGACATAGCGGCGTTCATCCCCGCACAGTGCATGCAGATCCAGCAACACACCGCGCGACTGGATGGCCTTTTCCGCCATGCGATCGATGCCCAGGCGCCGCGCTCCGACCGGCGCATCGCCGTCGGGCCCCACGATGTCCTCACCGCCACGAAAACCGTTGTAATAGACCGGGACGGGCCTGCCTGTACCGTCCACATCGAACATCTGCCCGACGTGGGAAAAGCCATCCCACTGGGTCGAGTACTGCGTATGCAAAAGCACCGCATCATCACAAAGGACGTCCGTGCCCGCCGCGCCTCCGGCATCGAGCTGGAAGTTGTAGACCGGCCGGCTCTCCCGCAGCGTGGGCGCAAGTTGTGGGGGATGGCGGCGCGGGTTCAGCACGTTTCCACCCGGCAGATTCAAGGGAAGGCTCAGGCAGTGGCTCTGCCCCAGCCTGACCTCGCCCAGCGCCTTCAGCACGACTTCCGGAGTAATGAGATTCAGCCTGCCCAGCTCATCGTCCGGCCCGAAGTCGCCCCAGTTGGAGCGGGCGGGCCTTTGCTTCCAGCGCCGGCTCATGAGGCACGCGCGGCATCCCACACCGCCTGGGAAATCGGTTGCTCACGCTCTTCGAGGATATGCGCCAGCAGACCGGCGACCCGGGCTATCAGAGTCAGGCCCTTGCCGAACTCCGGACTCATTCCCATGTCGAGCATCACCGCCGCCTTTGCGCCGGCCGCGTTCAACGGGACAGGCTTGCCCGAGGCCCGCCCCGCCGCCTCGGAAAGCGCCAGGGCAAAGCGGCAGTGTTCGCCCGCATAACCGCATTCCTTCGCCATCCGCAACACCTTGGCGCTGCGCGGATCCGCCTCCACATGTATGGGATGGCCGAAGCCGGGCATGCGCCGGCCCGCCTTTCTTTCAGCGGACACGACAATGTCGGCATAGGCGTCCATATCGCCTTCCGCCGGGCCCTGCCGCGCCTTGAACTCGGCCAGATGCCGCTGCATGAACCTGGCCGCGTATTCGCTCACGCCCAGATAGCGGCTGCCCGCTCCCAGCAGGCCGGCGGCCACGGCACCCTGCAGAGACTCGGGCGCGCCGTGCAGCGTCAGGCGCGTGGCCAGGGCGCTGGGCGTCAACCCGTGATCCGTCGCGGTCACCAGAAACATGTTGATCATGCGGCGCTGGTTCGCATCGGGAAACGCGCCCGTCACCGTCAAGCACAGCACATCGACGAAATCGTGCTTGTCGACCAGGTCTTCGACCAGATCGTATCCGCGTAGGGTGATTCTATCGGCGTCACCGCCGCCTATACCGCTCTTGAACATTTGCCGACTCCCAGGTTTGCCCGCCATGCCGGGCTCCACATATCAGGTGCGCCACGGCGTGGGCGAGCGCTCATTCCAGACGCGCACCGGATTGCTCGACCACCTCTTTCCAGCGGCCGACCTCCTCTTCCACGAAGGCCTGGAACCGCCTGTCGGACAGCCTCATGGGCAGGCTGCCGATGCGGGCCATTTCTTCCAGCACTTCGGGCGTTTCCGTCACATCCTCGATCGCGGCCGCCAGCCTGGCGACGACCTCATCCGGGGTTCCGGCGGGCACGAATATGCCCGACCAGCCCTCCAGGGCGGCATCGGGATAGCCCTCGTCGCCCATGGTGGGCACACCGGGCAGGATGTCCAGCCGGTTCTCGCCGGCCAGGGCCAGCGCCCGCAGCTTGCCGGCCTGGATCTGGGGCATGACCGCTTCGGAATAGCTGAAGGTGATGTCGACAACGCCCCCCAGCACGTCCATCAGCGCCGGACCGGCCCCCTTGTACGGAATGTGGGTGAGCGAAATATCGGCCGCGGATTCCAGCTTCGCCGCCGCGAGATGGGTTTGCGTGCCGGAGCCGGCGGAAGCGTAATTGATCCTGCCCGGGTCGCGCTTGGCCGCCTGGATCAGGTCTTCCAGCCTTTTGTATGGAGTATCGACGTTCGTGACCAGCACGGTGGATTGCTTGAACAGCGAATGAACCGCGCGGAGATCCTTGGGAGGATTCACCCGCAGGTCGCTGAACAGCGCCAGATTGGCCGCCAGCGTTCCATGCGTGCCATAGATGATGGTGTAGCCGTCGGGCGCCGCCCTTGCCACCGCTTCAGTGCCGATCATGCCGCTCGCCCCCGGCTGGTTCACCACCACCACCGGCTGGCCCAGCCCCTGGCTCAGCCTCTGGGCCAACTGGCGCGACTGGCTGTCGGATATGCCGCCCGCGGCAAACGGGACGACCAGCGTGATGCTGCGGTTCGGATATTCCTGGGCGAACGCCTGCGGCGCCACGAATACACTGGATGCCAGCGCCGCCGATACGACCGCCTTGATCAGAGCTTTCATGTTCTTCTCCTTGATTTCAATACCGACGGAGCCCCGCTCCGTCCACCTTCTACTTGTATGAGTGCCTGCCCGCCGTCGTGCCGGCGTCGACAGGCAGCACCACTCCCGTCATCCAGCGCGCCTCGTCGCTCGCCAGATACCGGACGGCATGGCCGACATCCCAGCCGCTGCCTTCCGTACCAAGCAGCGAACGCTTGCGCCGGATCTCGCGTTTTTCATCCGACATCCCCCGGGCGTACACCATGGGGGTGTGCACCATGCCCGGCGCCACGCAATTGACGCGTATGCCTTCTTCGCCGTGGTGGGCAGCCATCGCGCGCGTCATGTTCACGACCGCGCCCTTGGAGGTGGGATACAGCAGGCTTGGATGCCCGCCCATCAGGCCGGCCACCGAAGCGACATTCACGATGGCGCCGCGCCCGATCCCGCGCATGGCCGGAATGCAATGACGCGCCATCAGCATCATCGATGTCACGTTGATGCGCAGCGCGCGGTCCCATTCCTCCAGATCGAGATCGACGGCATTGCCCTGCGGGCCGCTGACCCCCACGTTGTTCACCAGGATGTCCACCCGCTCCCAATGCTTCAACGCGCGGGCCACTGCTTCGGCGCACTGCCCATCCAGGCTGACGTCGCAAGTCACGCACAGGGCTTCCCCCCCTTCATCCTCGATCATGCGGCGGGTCTTCTCGGCCCACTCCGGCACGGCGTCGATCAGGACGACCTTTGCCCCGCTGCGGGCCAGCAGAATGGCCGAAGCGCGGCCATTGCCTATGCCGTCCGCGCGCGCCCCGGCACCGGTCACGATGGCTACGCGCCCTTCCAATGAACTGCTTGCCGCTTGTTGCCCGACATCCATGTATCCTCCTTTCCGGCAAGACGCCGTGAAAAACGCTGCCCTGGCGGCCCGGATTCCCGGCCACCATGCAGGGCGCCCGCGGCGCCTTATTGATCTTGCCTCGCCCGCCCGCACTGTGAATGGATAAGCCCGGGCTTGGAACAGTCCCTGCGGACTGTTCTATGCCTGGCGCATCCGGGGCGCATGCAGGCGCGTGGTCAATTGATTCTTCGATCCTGGCCGGACCAGTATTGCTTCCTCAAACGGTTCTTGTCGGGCTTGCCCAAAGCCGTCAGCGGCAGGGCATCCACGAAATCAATGGACTTGGGTGTATTGACCGGCCCCTTGGCCGAGCGCACGGCGGCCTTCAGCTCGTCTTCGCCAACCGACATTCCCGGCCTGAGCGCCACGACCGCCTTGACCGCCTCGCCCCATTTGCCGTCCGGCACCCCGAATACCGCCGCCGCGGCCACCGCCTCGTGCGCGCCCAGGACGTTCTCGATCTCTTGCGGATATACATTGAATCCACCAGAAATGATCATGTCCTTCTTGCGGTCCACCAGGAAGTAATAACCGTGTTCGTCGCGGTAGGCCATGTCGCCCGTATGCAGCCACCCGTTGCGCATCACTTGCGCGGTCAATTCCGGCAGCTTCCAATAGCCCTCCATGACCAGCGGGCTGCGCACGCACAGCTCGCCCACCGCCCCCTGCTCCACCGGCGTGTCGTTCTCGTCGAGCAAGGCGACCGTAACGCCGGGATAGGGCATCCCCGCCGAGCCGAGCGTATCGACATCCCGACGGACGTGATCCTCCTGGGACAGGAAAAGAATGTTGCTGGGGCATTCAGTCTGGCCATAGCTCTGTACCAGCACCGGCCCGAAAACCCGCAATGCTTCCTTCAGCCGGGTGGGCGACATCGGCGACGCGCCGTACGACACCATCTCCAGCGACGAGAAGTCGGTGGTTGCCGCCCCGGGATGATCCAGTATCGAATAAATCATGGTGGGCACGAGGAAGGTGGCGGTCGCCTTGTGCAGCTCCAGCGCGGCGAGATACCGCTCGGGATCGAAGCCCCGCTGCAATATGATGGTTCCGCCACGCCACAAGGTGGGAACCAGCATGGCGCCCGCGCCATGGGAGATCGGCGTGGGACACAGAAGGCGCAGCTCGCCCGGCAGCGGCCGCGCACCCATCAGCATCAGGGCCTGCATCCACATGGAGCGGTTGGTCAGCATCACGCCCTTGGACTTGCCCGTCGTGCCGCCGGTGTAGGCGAGGCGGATCACGTCGTCGGGCCGGGCGCTCACACGCAGCGCCATGGGCTCGAATTGCTCCGCGAATTCCCAGAAACACGTTTGCCCGGGGATGCCCGCCTCGTGCGAGTACCAGTGGAGAATGGCGGGACATCGTGTGCGCAGCTCGTCGAGCCGCTGCGTGTAGCCCTTGTCGGCAACGAAGAAGCTGGCGTCCGAATCCTGGACGATGTAGGCGTGATCATCCAGCCCCCCCATTCCATGCAGGCTGATGGAGCGCAAGCCCAGCAGATAGACCGCCGCCATCACCACGAATACATCGCCGCGGTTGCCCGCCAGCTGCACCACCCCGTCGCCGCGCTTCAGGCCCAAGGCGGTGAACGCCGACATGGCTTGCCCGATACGCCGCGCCAGCTGCCGATACGTCAGCTGCTTCTGATCGTCGATGATCGCGATCCTGTCCGGATGGCGGGCCAGCGCCTGGACAATCAGATCGCCGATGCTGCCGCCTGTGTATACCCGCTCTTCTGCCACCATTGTATCGTTTCACCAAATATGCAATTCATCCAGTTGGCACGGATTATAAACACTGATGAAACGATTCATCAATAGGTTTTTTGAGATCAGAGGGGCGTCACGGAATCCCCGGTCATTCCCTATTTCACGTAGGGAGGGCTGCGCCTCGCTGTACGAGGAAGGAGAACGAAACGAACCAGAACAAGATGCCCGCCCTGTTCATCGGGCATGGCAACCCGATGAACACGCTCGAACAGAACGGCTACACCGAGGCATGGCGGGCCTTCGGGCAACATCTTCCGCGCCCGAAGGCGCTGCTGGTCGTTTCCGCACACTGGTATTTCGGCGCCACGGCCATCACCGCCATGCCCAGGCCCAGGACCATCCACGACTTCTACGGTTTCCCGCAAAAGCTGTTCGACTTCGATTACCCCGCGCCGGGCGACCCCGATCTAGCCCGCGAGATCACCGAGCTCGTCAAACCCCAATGGATAGGCCTGGACCGCGATCAATGGGGCATCGACCACGGCACCTGGTCGGTGCTGGCCCACATGTACCCCGATGCGGATATTCCCGTTCTGCAACTGTCCATCAATGCGCTCAGGCCGCTGGAATACCACCTCGATCTCGCCGCCCGCCTGCATCCGCTCCGGGAGCGCGGCGTCATGATCGTCGCCAGCGGCAACGTCGTTCACAATCTTCAGACGCTGCAATGGCGCGAAGCGGACCTGGCCTACGATTGGGCGGAACGCTTCGATGACGCCGTCGTCGAACAGCTTGCGCGCGAACCGGGCGACATCCTGCGCGTGCTCGATCATGCCGACTACGATCTCGCCGTTCCCACCCCCGACCATTTCATCCCGCTGCTCTACACCGCGGGCCTGGCCGCTGCCGACAAGGCCCGCCTGGAACCCCTGCTGCGCGGCCATTCGATGGGGTCGATTTCAATGAGCTGTTTCGGGCTCGGGGCGGACATCGAACTGCGCAAGGATCCGGCCTGTGCGGCCAGGCTGCCGGAAGGCGTACCGCCCGACCAGACGAATATGTAAGGCCGGGAAGGCGGCCCGGCGGGGCAGGCTTCCTTCCGTGACCGCATTCACCGCTCCCGGGCCATCACAGCATGGTATTGCCGCCGTTCACGTCGATGGTGGCGCCCGTGATGTAGCCGGCCTCGGCCGAAGTAAAGAAGGCCACGGCCGCCGCCACGTCGCCCGCCTGCCCGAGACGGCCCAAGGGTATCGTGCGGGCCAGATCGGTGTTCAGCGCCTGCCCGACCTCGGCCGTCATATCGGACTCGACACGGCCGGGCGCGACACAGTTCACGGTGATTCCATGCCGGGCGACTTCGCCCGCCAATATCCGGGCCAGGCCCGCCAGGCCGGACTTGGATGCCGCATAGTGCGCCCCAGGCACCGGCGTGCGCACGCGCGCCGCCTGGCTGGTCACCATGACCACGCGCCCCCAGCCCGTCCGCACCATGGGTGCCAGGCATTGCCGGGTGATCATGAACCCCCCGGTCAGGTTGACTTCCAGCACCCGGCGCCATTCCTCCAGCGGCATATCCATGACTTCCCGCTTTCTGCCCTCGTGCTTGGGCGATATGCCGGCGTTGTTGACCACGATTGCCAGAGACGGCCACAGGTCTTTCAAAGCATCGGGCAATTCCTTTACCGCGGCTTCGTCCGTAACGTCCAGGCACACGGCCCGGGCCGCATGGCCTTCATCGCACAAGGCTTGCGCCGCATCCATCACACCGGCATGCGCATCCAGCAATACGACGGGATGGCCCCGTGCGGCCAACTGCCGTGCGATTTCGCGGCCTATCCCGCGGGCGGCGCCGGTGATCAAGGCCGCCTTGTCTGCTGTATGCATGCCTGGAAACTCCTTCAATAGAATGGTGGATACTTGAATAGTAGATACTTGATAGGTATGAATGACAGGTATGAGGTGAACGACGATGGAACTACGCCACTTGCGCTACTTTCTAATGGCGGCCGAAACTCTGCACATCGGAAGGGCCGCTACCCGCCTGGGCATATCCCAGCCGCCTTTGTCACGCCAGATCCACGATCTTGAACGGCAGGTGGGCGCACAGCTGTTGCACCGGCATCCCCGGGGCGTCACGCTCACCGATGCCGGAAAAGCCTTCGCCCACCGGGCGGCTGAAATACTGGCGGCCTCGGAAGAAGCCATTTTCGAAGCCCGCGAGGCGGACAGCGGGCGCACCGGCAAGGTCGTCATCGGCTTCGTCCATTCCCTGGCCTACTCCATGCTTCCGAAGGTCTTGCCCGGCTTCCAGCGCGAACACCCCGGGATCGCCGTAAGCCTGCGGGAAGTCACCGTCGCCGACAAGGAACAGGCCCTGCTTTCGGAAGAAATCGACATTGGCATCTACCGGCCTTCGGTGCATCACCCCGACCTCGAATCCCTGCCCATACACGATGAAGGCTTCGTGCTCGCGCTGCCCAGGCAGCACAGGCTGGCCCGCAGGCGCCGCATCCCCGTGCGATGCCTGGCCGACGAACGCCTGATCATGTACCGGGCACTGCGTGGCGACGTCGGCCTGCTTGGCACCATATCGACGTTTCTGCGGCAGAACGGCATTACCGTCAAGACCGGCGAAGAAGTCGGCACGATCCATGCGGCCATGGGGCTGGTACTGGCCGGGGCCGGCATCGCCATCATTCCCGAAACCTCCCAGGCGCTGCGCGTCGACGGCCTGCTGACCCGGCCCTTCGTCGAACCCACCACACGAGTCATATCCGCCATATGCTGGCGCCGCTCCGAACCCAGCCGGACCGTGGATGCCTTCCTGCAATATGCGCATCGTGTCTTTGGGCCCGGCCCCGCACACAACCACACCGCCGGCACACCCGCCTGTACACCGTGATGATGGTCCGGCGCATGCCCGCGGCCGGCCTACTGCATGACGATCCCCGCCTGCCCGACGACCTCGGCCCAGCGCCGGGTGTCCTCCTCGACGATTCTCTGATATTCCTCGGGCGTATTGGTGGTCGGGGTTGCGCCCTGCTGCCGCAGCTGCTGAGCCACCTCGGGCTTCTCGACGACCTGCACCACCGCCTGATTCAGGCGCTCCACCACATCCGGCGGCGTGCCGGCCGGGGCAAACAGTCCGAACCACGTCAGTACACTGAAGTCCGGGTAGCCGGACTCCTTGACCGTCGGAATCTCCGGCGCGCCCTCTTCCCGCTCCGGGCCGCTGACCGCCAGCGCCTTCAATGAGCCCTGCCGCACCATCCCTATGGCCGAGGGCATGTTGTCGAACATCACGACCGGGCCCGTGCCTCCTATGATCTCGATGAGGGCGGGACCGCTTCCTTTGTAGGCAACGTGGGACATACTCAGGCCCGTCGCTATATTGAACAGCTCCGCCGTCAGATGGGTCGTGGACCCGACACCCGAAGACGCGAAAAACACGTCCTTCGACTGTTCCTTGGCCCAGGCGACGAACTCCTGCACGGTATTGGCGGGCACATCCTTGTTGACCACCATCAGATTGGGCAGGGTCGCAATCATGGAAATCGGCTGGAACGCCTCGGTCGGCACGAACGACATGTCCTTGTACAGGGCCGGATTGACGGTCAGATTGCCCGCCGTGCCAAGCTGCAGGGTGTAGCCGTCCGGCTTGGCCCGCGCAACATGCTCGGCGCCGATATTCCCATTGGCGCCGGCCCGGTTCTCGACGACGATGGACTGGCCCAGTACCTTGCTCATCTCGTTGCCCACCAGGCGGGCGATCAGATCGGTGGTTCCCCCGGCAGCGTACGGCACTACGATGCGAATTGGCTGATTCGGAAAAGATGTGTCCGCCCACGCAACGGAACCGGTATGAAGTGAAACGGCACATAGCGCCATACAGAAGCGGCGCAGGAATTGTGTCGGTTTGAGGATTCTCGTCATTATTGTCTCCTTCCTATTGTCAGCAGCATGAAAAACACTTAGAAATGCGTCTGGCTGACGCTTGCGCCACCACATACGAACAGCACCTGCCCCGTCGTATAGCTGGCTTGGGGCGACAGAAAATAATCCACCGCACCCGCCACTTCCGCCGGGTCGCCCACCCGCCCCATGGGCACCGCGCGCACCATGGCTTCGCTACGGGCCAGGCCGGGCGGGTTGTTGCGCTTGAACATTTCGGTCGCTGTCGGGCCGGGGGCAACGCAATTCACAGTGATGCCCGCGGAGGCAAGCTCCAGCGCCCAGGAACGCGTCAGCCCCACCATGCCGGCCTTGGCCGCCGAGTACACACTGCCCCCCGGTCTGGACAGCAGGGAACGGCTGGCCATGTTGACGATGCGGCCGGCGCCCGCGGCACGCATGGCGGGTACCAGCGCTTGGGCCGCATCGATGCTCAGGCGCAGATTCAGATCGAGGATGCTCGTCACCGCCTCGTCCTGGATCTCGCCCAGCGCCTGCATTTCATTGAAGCCCGCATTGTTGACCAGGCGCAGCACCGGCCATGTCCCGGCGGCCCGGGCAAGGACCTGTCTCCGGGCCTGGGCGTCGAACAGGTCGGCCAGCAGAAGCTCGCCCGGAAACGTGGGGTCCGCCCGGCGCGCCACGCCGACCACGGGCTCGCCGCGCTGCACGAGAATATCGACGATGGCCCGTCCGATGCCCCGCGTGGCGCCCGTCACCAGCGTATGGGATGACCGCAGATCCCCGCTCATCGGGGCCGGCTTCCGGCAATCGTTATCCTGTGCATTTCGCGCCGCTTGCCCTGATAGTCGTTGCAGGCGTAATGCATTGAACAGCGGTTGTCCCAGAACGCCAGAGACCCATTGCGCCAGCGGAAGCGGCAGGTGAATTCAGGGCGGGCGGCGTGCTCGTACAATTGCGTCAAGAGAGGCAGGCTTTCTTCACGGCTCAGCCCTTCAATCTGCCAGGTGAACGGGAAATTGACATACAGGCATTTACGGCCTGTTTCCTCGTGCACCCGCACCATGGGGTGCAGCGCGCCGTTTTCCTTCTGCTGTGCATCTTCCTTCAGGCGGGTGGAACGCCCCGCATTCCGCTCCTGCACACGGGCCGTCAGATATCGGTCCGAATGATAGGCCCGGCGGCCTTCTATCATTTCCTTCAGTGGCTCCGGCAAATGCTCATATGCCAGATACATATTGGAAAACAGAGTGTCTCCGCCATAATCAGGAATCTCGCGGCCATACAGCAGCGACCCCAGCGGCGGTTCTTCCATGTACGTCATGTCGGAATGCCAGGTATCGCCGATCACATACTTGTCATGGGGTTCCTTGATTACCGGCATGATGTACGGATAGCCCTCGACATGCGTATACACGGGATTGGCCACAAGCTCGCCAAAACACTGTGCGAAATTCAGATGCTGTTCAGGGCTGAGCGTCTGCTCCCGGAAAAAAATGACGTTGTGGTCGAGCAGAGCCTGGCGGATGGCGGAAACCTGTTTTTCTTCCAGTGGCCGGGATATATCCACACCGAACACTTCGGCGCCACAGGCCCCGGTCAATGGACGGATATCTATTTCACTGCGGTGTGCCATATGGATGTCTCTCCCCGATAGGCTGATATGTGGCGGCCAGAATAGTTCAGCCTTCAAATATGTGTCCAATATTTGTTATGCAATCTCACGATACCTATCAGGTATCCAAATAGCGCTTATTGAGGGGGGCAGGATTTGTCGCAACAGGCGACAATGCCAGAGCCTTCCGATGGGATCGGATATGCCGTTCTTCCTTCCCTTTATTCAGAACCATAAAAACATATATTGTTGCATTTGCAACATCATGGTAATGTCTGAAAAAACGGAACAGAAGCAAACAGGAGCAACGCCATGGCCAAATATGAAATAGTCACGATCGACGGGGACGGCATCGGGCCGGAAGTCTGCCAGTCCACGGTGGAAATCCTGCGGGCCGCCTGCGGCGCCGGCATGCTGTCGTTCATCCCCTGCGACGGCGGGGCCTCCCACTACCTGAAGTCGGGGTCCGTGCTGCCGGAAGATACCTTCGAAGCATGCAAAGCGGCGGATGCCATTCTCCACGGCGCGGCGGGGCTGCCCGGCGTCACCTACCCCGACGGCACCGAAGTCGGTAACGATCTCCACCTCATTCTGCGCTTCAAGCTCGATCTGTACGCCAACATGCGCCCCATACGCCTGTACGCCGGCGTGGAAAGCCCGCTCCGCCATTGGCGGCCCGGCCAGATCGATTACGTCATCGTTCGCGAGAATACCGAAGGGCTCTACGCCAGTCGCGGCGGCGGCATCGTCCTGCGCGATGAACTCGCAACGGACACCATCGTCGTCACCCGCAAGGGCATCGAACGGGTCGCGCGGTTCGCATTCGAACTGTCACGCCGGCGCAAAGGCGCGCCCAGGGATGGCAGACGCCGGGTCACCGTCTGCGACAAGGCCAATATCCTCCGCAGCTACGCGTTCTTCCGTTCGGTCTGCGATGATGTCTCCGGCTCTTATGACGATGTGGAGATCGACTACGCCTATGCGGACGCCATTACCGTGCACATGCTGAAGCGCCCCGATTTCTACGACGTCATCGTGGCGGAAAACATGTTCGGCGACATCATTTCCGATCTCGGCGCCGGCACGGTGGGCGGCATGGGGGTATCCCCCTCGGCTGAACTGGGCGACCGCCACGGGCTCTTCCAGGGCGCCCACGGCTCCGCTCCCGATATCGCGGGGCAGAACGCGGCCAGCCCGGTCGCCACCGTCCTGTCCGGCGCATTGATGCTGCGCTGGCTGGCGGACAAGCACACGGATGCCGGACTGGCCGCCGCGGCCGACCGTGTGGAACGGGCAGTCGAGCACGTACTGTCGAACAAACTGGCGGTGCCCCGCGATCTGGGGGGCACCGCCTCCTGCACAGAAATGACGAGCGCAATCTGCCGCGCGCTGACATCCGACTGAGCAGAACCGCTCTGCGCAACGCCGGCGCCCGGCGTTGCCCTCGAACAGAATGCGTGTGGTACTATAAAAACAAATATTGTTATTATAATAACCTCATGATAATATTTTCATGAAGCTGACCAGGACAGGAGCCCATCATGGGAAACGCCATCAAACACGAAGCGAATGCTTCCGAAGATCGCGGCGCACTGGCCAGAATGGTGATGACGCTCTTCGATCACTGGAAGCTGAGCACCGAAGAACAGGCCGCGCTGCTGGGCATCGCCGCCAACAACCGCGCCGCCCTGGCTCGCTACCGCAAGGGTGAACCCATCGGCACCAGCCGCGATCAGTACGAACGGGTCGGGCATCTGCTGGGCATACACAAGAACCTGCGCCTGCTCTTTCCCCGCAACCGCGATCTGGCCTACCGCTGGATGACGACCCGCAACAAGGCGTTCGACAACCTCACGCCGGTCGAAATCATCAAGGAATGGGGGTTTGCCGGGCTGCTGATGGTACGCGGCTACCTCGACAAGGCACGCGGCGCCTGATAGGGGCGGCGCCTGAAATGAAAATCATGAAATCGCTGTTCGCCCATCTCGCTCTGGCCGATATCCACCGCGACATGGCCAGAAACATCGTTTCGCTGCGCCAGTCCCAGGATCTGTTCAACGACCTCACCGACGATCCCGCTGAATGGCGGCTTGCGCAAAAGGTCGAAGACGACGTCAAGCCGCCCCTGTACCGCTCGCCCACCCCGGCCATCGACCGCCCCTTTGAAGACGCCGCCTGGTTCAATGCCATAGGCTGGCCTTTCAGGCACTGGCAGGCCAGCCGGTTCTCTGACGGGTCATACGGGGTCTGGTACGGTTCAGACACGGTGGAAACCTCGGTTCACGAATCGGCATACCACTGGTTTCACGGGCTGCTGTCCGATGCCGGCTTCGAGCACGAACCGGTCGTCGCCGAACGCAAGGTCTATTCCGTGGCCTGCCGGGCCGCCTTGCTGGATTTCCGGCAGGCCACGACAGAACACCCCGGCCTCCTGCACCCTTCCGACTATACGTTCGCCCAGACCGTGGGCGCACGCCTGCACCAGGAAGGGCATCCGGGCATCCTGATCCAGTCCGTGCGCAGGCCGGAAGGCGAAAACGTGGCCATCTTCAACCCCGGCGTGCTGTCGAATCCCAGGCTGAACTGCCAATTGACGTATCGCCTGGACGGCGGGCGCGTCATTGTCGAAAAGCAGCCCGGAAAACCATGGCTCAAGCTGGATACGGCCGCCCTGGGCCGGGCCATGTGAATGACCCCGGCCCGCCGGCCGGCATGATCAACCAATGGCATTCGTCTGGCGCAAGCCCTCGATCTCGGCGGGCGAATAGCCCAGTTCCGCCAGCAGCGCATCCGTATCCCGGCCAACCTTCGGCAGATCGCCGCGCCCCCCCAGGCGGGCGCCGTCCATGGTGACGGGCAACAGCATGGTCTTGACCGTCTGCCCGGCCTTCGGGCCGTCGGTAAGGCGGACATCCGCAAGGGCGCCGGTGGCCAGCAGATGCTCATCCTCCAGCAATTCCTCGGGCTTGCGGATGGGCGCATAAGGCAGGCCAGCCTCCTCCATCAGGCCGGCCAGCTCGGCGGCTGTCCGCGTGGCAAGGCGCGGGCGCAAGGTAGCCAGCAGCATTTCGCGCCGCTCGACCCGGGCATTGTTGGTGGCAAGCGCCGGATCGGCCAGCAGATCATCGAACCCCAGGATATTGCAGAACACCTTCCATTGCGCGTCGCTGACCGCGGCCAGAAAGATCTGCCCGCCATCGGCGACATCGAAGACGTCGTAGACGGCCCATGCGGAAATGCGCGCCGGCATTGGCGCCGCCGCCTGGCCCGTGACCGCGTACTGCAGCATGTGCTGGGCGACCAGAAACACATTGTTCTCGTACAGGGCGCTCTGGACTTCCATTCCCCGGCCGGTGATCCCGCGCTGGATCACGGCCCCCAGGACGCCAATGGCCCCGAACATGCCGCCCATGATGTCGTTCACGCTGGTTCCCGCCCGCAGAGGATCGCCGGGGCGTCCGGTCATGTAGGCCAGGCCGCCCATCATCTGCACCACTTCATCGAGCGCCGTGCGGTGTTCGTAAGGGCCGGGCAGAAATCCCTTGTGCGCCACATAGATGAGCCGGGGATTGCCCGCCGACAAAGAAGCGTAGTCGAGCCCGTACTTGGCCATCGTGCCCGGCTTGAAGTTCTCGGCCACCACGTCGGCGGTGGCGCACAGCCGGCGGGCGGCTTCCACGCCGGCATCGCTGTGCAGATCCAGGGCAATGCTTTTTTTGTTGCGGTTGAAAAGGGGAAAGAAGCCCGCCCCGGAACCCAGCAGAAAGCGCGTGCGGTCCCCGCCCACGGGTTCGACCTTGATGACCTCGGCCCCCAGGTCCGCCAGCACCATGCCGCAGGTGGGCCCCATCACCATGTGCGTAAACTCGACCACCCGCAGCCCCTGCAAGGGCAGGACGGGCAATGCGGCGGGATTCGGATTCGGGTTCGGGTTCTGAAGGCTCATGTAAAGGCTTTCCGTGCAGTAATGGATGTCGGGATCTTCGTTTCCGGGCAGGCGGGGGCGCTGCCGGCCAGACGGGATCGAAAGAGTGTAAGCCCGTTCCCTGCTTTCGCAATAAAGCCCGGCATGCTCTAAGATGCCGCCTGGCGCCGTTTGTCGCTGACGAACCGCATACTCAGACCCCACATGAAAAAAACCGATCTCGAAAAGAACAAAGCCCTGAAGCTCATGGGCAAGCTCAACGCCGCCATTCCCCCGGACCGTTACGCCGGCGCCGTCCCCGCCCGGGACCGTCGCGAGCAACGCCGGCTCGACCAGGCCGCCGGGCTGGTGTCCTTCCCGATGAAGCTGCGCCAGCCGCTGATCACGGCCTTGCAAGCCAGAGCCCAGGCCGAGGGCGTCAGCACCAATGAACTGGTCAACACCCTGCTGGCAAACGCCTTGAAAGACAGTGTCCTGTCTGATTAGTTCGCTGACTTATATTCGGATGCATGGGCTTGTCAGGCAAGGCGCGAAGCGCAGTCGTGGCGGCTCCCCGGCGAGCATTCGCAACGCAGCCAGGCGCGCGTTTGCGTACTCATGCGAGCCTCCTTTTAGTATTAACAGGCCCTAGTATGCACATATGGGTGGATGCGGACGCCTGTCCCGGCGTCATCAAGGAAATCCTGTTCCGCGCAGCGCTGCGGTGGCGGCGGCAGGTGACGCTGGTCGCCAACCAGATGCTGCGCACACCGCCATCGCCCCTGATCCGGGCGATACAGGTGCCGAGCGGCTTTGACGTGGCCGACGCCTATATCGAAAAGCACGTGTCCCACGGCGATCTGGTGATCACCGGCGACATCCCCCTGGCCGCGCTCGTCCTGGCCAAGGGGGCGCTGGCACTCAGCCCGCGCGGAGAGCGCTATAGCGCCGACACCATCAGCGAACGCCTGTCCATGCGCGACATGATGGACGAACTGCGCAGCGCGGGCATCGATACCGGCGGGCCGTCTGTTTTCAGCCAGGCCGACAGGCGCACGTTCGCCAATGCGCTGGATCAACTGCTGCAGAAAGCGGGACGTCAGCCTTCACGCCCAGAGTGAAGAAAAGCCCGGCGGGCAATGTACTGCGTTGTGCGGAACAAGCCGGGGCGCATACACTCGAAAGCCTGATAATTGCCCGGGAGCAACCATGTCTTCGTACCCGCCCAAGCCGATCCAGCCCGCATCGGCATCCGCCGGCAAGCCCATTCAACCGGTCACGCTCACCGGGCGGCACGTTGACTTGCTGCCGCTTTCCGCCGAGCATGAAGACGGCCTGATTGCCGCGGTAAAGGACGGCAGACTGTGGGAACTCTGGTATACGAACATTCCCGCGCCCGACCGCATGAAGGCCGAAATCGATCGCAGGCTCGCCCTGCGGGCGGCGGGAACCATGCTGCCCTTCACCGTCATCGACAAGGCAAGCGGCCGCATCGCCGGGATGACCACCTATATGAATATCGACGCCGCCGGCCCGCGCGTCGAGATCGGGTCGACCTGGTATGCGCAAAGCGTCCAACGGACACCGCTGAACACGGAAGCCAAGCTTCTTCTGCTGGGCCATGCCTTCGAACACCTCGGCTGCCTCGCGGTCGAGTTCCGGACCCATTTCTTCAATCATCAGAGCCGCCGCGCCATCGAGCGCCTGGGCGCCAAGCTCGACGGCATCCTGCGCAGCCATCTGCGCACATCGGATGGCGCGCTGCGCGACACCTGCGTCTACAGCATCATTGCATGCGAATGGCCGACAGCCCGCACCCATCTGGCTTCCCGGCTGCAAAGGGCGGGCCGCTGAACGCCCCCGGGCGCCGCCGCAGGTCCTCCGTCAAGAACCCCGGCCTGCCGGCCGGAGCCTCCTCCCCACAGAACCGCGCCACGCGCGCGGACTCAGGCTGGCTTTCCCTAGGTGTCCATATAATGGACACCCGGTTTTGGGGCGGCCGGGGGTGTGATGTACAAGGGCGATTGTTTTGAAAGAGCATCCAGTGCCGCCGATAGCGCTCATTGGATCGACAGCACGGTACACATGAACAAAGCGCGACGATATTGCATCGCAAAAATATTTTTAATACGGAAATAGAGGCTCATATGCAATATAAAAGCAGTTCGCCCACGCTAGAAAACATCACGGTTCTGGATATTTCCCGCGTTCTTGCCGGCCCCCTGGCCGCGCAGATTCTCGGGGACCACGGCGCCACATCGATAAAAGTGGAACCCTTTTCGGGGGACGACACCCGCGGATACGGCCCCCCTTTCGTGGACAATACCGCCCCTTACTATATTGGCCTGAACAGGAACAAGGAAGGGATCTCGATCGACCTCTCGAAAGAGAAGGGGCGCCAGCTGCTCTACAAGCTCATCGACCAAGCGGACGTGCTCATCGAGAACTACAAACTGAGCAGCTGGCGCAAATGGGGCATCGAGGATTTCTCCGTCTTCCGCGAACGCAATCCACGCCTGGTCCATTGCCGCATATCCGGTTTCGGCGACGATGGCCCGATGGGGGGAATGCCGGGCTATGACGCGGCCATACAGGCCTATGCCGGGCTCATGTCCATCAACGGAAGCGCGGACTCGTCTCCCACCCGCGTCGGCGTTCCGATCATCGACATCAGCGCGGGGACCAACGCCGCCCTCGGCATCATGCTGGCGCTCTACGAACGCCAGATTTCCGGAACGGGCCAGTTTCTGGAACTGAGCCTGTTCGACACCGCCCTCAGCCTGCTGCACCCGCATAACGTCAATGTCATGTACGGGGGCGAAGCCCGCAGAACCGGCAATCCGCACGGCAACATCTACCCCTATGACCTGTTGCCCACGAAAACCGTTCCTCTGTATGTGGCCGTCGGCAACGACCGGCAGTTTGCCCTGTTCTGCGCCGAAATCGGGAAGCCCGAAATATCGGAGCAGGAAATCTACAGGAACAATCGGCTGCGGGTCCAGCACAGGGAGGAACTGAAAGATGCTCTGGTTTCGGCAATGCGGGACATCGACGGAGAAGAGCTTTTCGAACGATTGCTCAAGCGCGGCGTCCCATGCGCCCCCGTCTACTCGGTGGAGCAGGCGCTATCCCTGCCCCAGGCCAGGCACCGGAACATGGTGGTGGAAAAGGACGGCTACCGGGGCGTCGGCATTCCCGTGAAGCTGCACAAAACCCCCGGCAGCATCCGCATGGCCCCTCCTTCCATTGGGCAACACAGTACCAAAGTGCTTGAAAGATTTTCTTTCGACCAGGCATCCATCGACGAATTGTTCAAAGACGAAATCATCAAGTAAGGAAAAAGAATGACTCAGGCAATCACTATTGACTATCAGGATGCCATTGCTCATGTGAAGTTCGACAGGGGCATGCGCAAGAACGCCCTTTCGATCGAAATCATCAAAGAACTGACCAGAACGGCCGAAATGCTGCGCGACAGGCACGACCTCGTTGCCGTCGTCCTTTCCGGCAGCGCCGAAGCCTTTTCCGCGGGCGCTGACCAGAAGGATCCCGAGCGCTTCGACATTCACCAGAAACCGGTATGCGAACAACGGCACATTCTCTCCTGGGGTTCCAGGATGTGCAAAGCATGGGAAGACCTTCCCCAGCTGACCATCGCGGCGGTCGAAGGGTTCAACGTAGGCGGAGGCGTCGCGCTGACGCTGGCCTGCGACTGGAGGGTCATGTCCGAAGATGCCTACCTCTATGTGCCGGAAGTCCAGATAGGCATATCGCTGGGCTGGCATACCGTTCCCCGGCTCGTCAACATGGTGGGCCCATCGCGCGCCAAGCAGGTCATGTTGCTGGGCGACAAAATGGATAGCCGGTCGGCAAAGGAATGGGGGCTCGCCGATTGGCTCACCCCTGCCGGCGAAGCAACCGCGTTCGCCCTTCAGATTGCGAAAAAAGTTTCCAATTACCCGCCTTATGTCGTTAAGATGAGCAAACAAAGCGTCAACGGCTATGCCAACGCCCTCAACCATGCCGCCACGTTCATGGATGTCGACCAGGCATTGCTCTGCGGAAAATCGCCCGCTTCCGCAAACGCAAGAAAACGGTATGAAGAATAGCTTTTCATTTGAGGGTGTCCGCAATTATCATCTGACAGCATCATCGACTTGACCACGGCCCCGAACGCAAGCTTCTCCACCTCGCGGCCCGCATGCCGCTCGGATGCGCCAGGCATAGAACAGCCCGCAAGGGCTGTTCTATGTCCGGGCTTATCCACCTTGGCGCATGCAGGCATCCCGGATACAGCTGGCATGAAACAGTACACAGGTACTGGTATATGCCCGGGCTTATCGTTTACGGCAAAATCAAGCAAGATCGTATCGATGCGGCGCCCCGGGCGCCCCCGCATCGTAGCGAAGGAGCTCCGGCCCACGGGCCGGAGCTCCTTCACCAGGCAATACCCGTATTGAAAACAAACAGAACGCGTTCTCCAGGAGACAACACATGAAAGCAATGAAGATATTGTCCGCCGCCATCCTGGCAGGCTCGGCCTTCGCCGTGCCGGCCATCCAGGCCGCGGAATCCTACCCCAGCGGGCCCATCACCATCGTGGTGCCGTTCCCGCCGGGGGGTTCCGTCGATCAGATCGGGCGGCTGCTCGGCAACAAAATGGCTGAAAGACTCGGGCAGCCCGTCGTGGTCGAGAACCGTCCCGGCGCCGCCACAATGATCGGCACCAATGCCGTGGTGCGCTCCAAACCCGACGGGCTTACCCTGCTGGTCGCGGTAAGCAGCGCGGCGACGAACCCGGGCCTGCTCAAGGACAAGGTCCCCTACAACCTTCAGAAAGACCTCGCCCCGATCACCATGCTGGCCACCGTGCCGGTCGTCGCCTATACCAATATCGACTTCACCCCCAAGAACATCAACGAAATGCTGGAGCTGGCCAAGACCAAGCCCGTCAACATGGCTTCGCCGGGCTACGGCACCATGGCGGGGCTCTCGGCGGAAATGTTCAGGGATGTCACCAAAACAGAGGCCATCCACATTCCCTACAATGGCGGCGCTCCCGCAACGGTCGACACCCTGGCCGGCCACACCCAGCTGCTGTGGGGAACGGCTGTCCAGGCCTACGAACAGTACAAGGGCAAAAAGCTGGGCGCCATCGGCGTGACCAGCACTGAGCGCCACCCGCTCTACCCCGACGTCCCGACGTTCAAGGAACAGGGCATCGATCTCGTGACGACCGAATGGTACGGCCTGCTGGCGCCGGCCGGCACTCCTGAATCCGTCATCGCGAAGCTGAACACGACGGTCACGGAAATCATGAGCGAGCCAGGCATCAACAAGGGCTATGAGGCATTCATCTTCGGCACGACCACACCCGAGGAATTCGGCTCGTTCATCGCCAAAGAAACAGAAATCTGGACATCCCTCATCGATCGCCTGGGCATCAAGGTGGACAACTCCTGACCCGGCACGGCGCGGCGGGGAAACAGACATGCGCCCGCCACGCCTGTGAAGAACTCCGGCCCGCCGGCCGGAGTTTCGTCCACCCCGAGGCCGCAAGCTCTCCGGATTCACCAAGCACAGGGTAGCCCGCAGTGGACGAAAAGCTGGGAAACACGCAAGTGTATGAGCTTGGCGCCAATGACGGCACACAGGCCTTGCGGCGCGGGCTCCATATTCTCGCGCTGCTCAGGTCCGTCCTGCCCGACGGCCTGGGCGCCACCGAAATCGCTTCGCGCACGGGCATACAGCGGCCCACCGTCCACAGGATGCTCGCCGCGCTGGAAGAAAGCGGCTGGATCCGCAAGGGTCCGGATGGAAAACGCTATCTCGCTGTGGGCGCAATGGGTTACGGCCCCCAGGCCCCCAGCCCCTATTCCCACCTCATATCCGACGACCTGCTGAACCGCGCGGCCATGGCCATGCGCCGGCTCGCCAACCACTTTGGCGATGCTGTCTATCTGGTGGTGCGAGAAGGCAACGATTCCGTCGGCGTACACCGGGAAATCGGCCACTACTCCGTACAGATTCTTGGCACCTACCCAGGGAAAAGACACCCGCTGGGCGTCGGCGCGCCAAGCATGGCCTTGCTCGCCGCCCTGCCCGACGACGAAGCCCGGATGGCGGTCGAAGCCAACATGCCCCGCCTGAAGGACTACACCGGCATCACCGCCGACCTGATCTGGAAATTCCGCGAAAACTCCAAGAACCGGGGCTACACCGTCATGACCAATTACGCCGTGCATCGAACGACCGGCGTCGCCTGCACCCCTGAAACCGCCCTGCCGGGAATTCCCCTGTTCGCGCTTGGAGTCGGCTCGGTCACCGAACGCATGCTGGTGCCGCGGCAGGCGGAAATCGCCGGCATGCTGAAGGCGGAATTGGAAGCCCTGGTGTCGGGGTGATTCAGCAACCGTCATCCTCGTCAGCGTGAACACGCTCCAGCGACAGCCGCTTGTCCGCCAGAGTGGTTTCCAGCTGTGCGGTCACGTCAAGCGCGGGATTCCGCACCGCCCGCCCTGCCCCCTCGCGAATGAGCACGGTGATCTCTTCCTGGTACAGCCCGACCACCGCCGTCAGCCAGCGGTTGACGAGATAGTTGGGAGCGTCGAGCTGAACGTCGAAGCGCGCCAGCAGACCGATGCGGTCTTCGACCGGAAGATCGACA
This sequence comes from Alcaligenaceae bacterium, assembly GCA_013416455.1. Lineage (GTDB taxonomy): Bacteria > Pseudomonadota > Gammaproteobacteria > Burkholderiales > Burkholderiaceae_B > Yanghanlia. Next base: position 120,411 of record JACCES010000008.1, read on the forward strand.
TCATCCACCACGTGCCGCCCAACGGTGAACAGACGCACCAGGCGCCCCATGGCATCGACCGAGATCGCAATCAGGTGATGGATGGGCCCGTCCTTGCCGTCGGGGCGGACGAAACAATGGAAATGGCCATGCTCCGGGCCTGGGGCGGAAGTCGGAGCCGCCATCGAAGGCAAAGTTGCGGTTGCGGTTGCGACCAGCCCGGCGGTTGCATCCGGCTCCGACGCCCCTTCGCCCGTTTCGCTGGCGGCGGCGAGCCCGGTATTCGCATGGCTGTGGTAGTACCAGTGCGCGCCCGATTCGAAATCGTAGACGTCACCCTCGGGGTAATGCGTCCAGTGGGTAGGCGCGGCCGCCCGGGGCAGAGTCGCCGTCAGGATCGTGAGGCCCGACTTGGCCAGTATGCGTTCGCAATAGGCGGCTTCCTGCGCGTAGCGTAAAAGGCTCATGGCGTCAGTATCTCGCTGGTGGCCCGCCCCGCTAGAAAGCGGCCGCGCAGGGCGCGAACTCGATGATCTCCTGTTCGCCATTCTGCGCCGGCTGCGGTGTCGGCTGCGCTGCGGGTTGCGGCGCAGGGGCCGCCATGAGCCCATCCATGCTCGCCGAGCAAGGAGCGAATTCGATTGGGGCCGCCGTATCGGCCGGCGGCGGGGTGGGTTGCGGCTCCGGAGCCGCCATGAGCCCATCCATGTTCGCCGAGCAAGGAGCGAATTCGATCACGGCCGGTGCTTCCGCCGGCGGCGCGGCCACGGCGGGAGCCGGAACCGCATCCGGCTTTGCCCCCGCTTCCACGGCTGTGTCGGCAACCGCTGCCGCCGCCGGCCGTCGATGCGCATGGTGATCAGCCGCAATGGCGGCGCCGGCAACCGCCAGCACGGTCCCGAACAGGATGGTGTGTCTATGCGTCATGTCTGCCCGCCTCAATCCAGCTTCAGCGCGGGCCGGACATACCGCACGCACAGCCAGCTGCCGACAAACGCGCAGGCGAACCACAGCCAGCCATGCAGGCTGCCGGAGGCAATGCCGGAAAAAAGCGCGCCGATGTTGCACCCGAACGAGACGCGCGCACCGTAGCCCATCAGCAGCCCGCCGAGCGCGGCGGCCGCATACCCGCGCACCGGAATCCGCTGGGCCAGTGCGAAGCGCCCCGCCAAGGTCGCGGCCAGGGCCGAACCAAGCAAGAGACCGAAGTTCATGACCGACGTGACGTCGGCCAGCACGGATGAATTCAATGCGCGGGCGTTGTAGCCCGCCTGCCAGAAGGGCCAGTCGCCAACCGGAAAACCCACGGCTTGCGCCAGCTTGGCCCCCCACAAGCCGAAGGCATAGGTGATCGACCACGGGTGGCCCGCCAGCAGCAGCGTGGCCACGTTCAGGACCGCGAGCGCGACGGCCGCCGTCAGCAGGGACCACGGCCCGGAAACCAGACGCTTCCACCCGCCGATACCCCGGGAGGCCGGCGGCACCATGCCCAGCGGTTCGATCTCGCCATGCGCCCTCTTTTCCTTTCCGCGCACCCGCCAGTAAACGAGGCCGAGCCCGACAAGGGTAAGAGCCAGCCCGGCGGGCGCGCCCAGCTCATTCACCAGGCTGAACACACCCAATGAAGGAAGCGACAGCCACCATCCGAGATGCGCGGTGCCCAGCAGCGCACCGATGACGAACGCCGCCAGCGTGACCAGCATGCGCTTGCTGCCCCCGCCGACGGTGAACAGCGTGCCGGAGCCGCAGCCGCCGGCCAGCTGCATGCCAATGCCGAACATGGCGGCGCCGGCACCGACCGCAACGCCGGCGGGCGCCATGGCTCCGACGAGCGCCCGCCCATCTATCGGCGATGCGGTGAGCAAAGGGAAAAACGCGATCGCGGCGAGACCCACCATGATCAACTGCGCCCGCATGGCGCGGCTGCGATGCTCAAGCACCATGCGTTTCCAGCCGCCCGTGAAGCCGAAGGATGCATGCAGCAAGGTGACGCCCAGCGCCATCCCGACCAGAAAAAGCAATGCCTGCCGCGGACTGATGCTGGTCGCCAGCACGGCAAAAAGCGCCACACTGGCGGCGGCAACGACAAGAGCCGGCAAACGGTCCGGAGCAAGAGAGGGGGAAGGCTGACCCGATGCGACGGCACCGGCGGCGGAACTGATGGTATGGCTCGGCATGGGGAAACTCTGGAACAGATCTGCATGATAAAGCACTTTTATATAACCACTGGCAATATTGTTATTGCCATCAATTTCTTTCAACACTATCCCGGGCACACTACGATTCCCCTATCTTATGTGCACCGCAGCACATGCAGACATTTACGAACAGGAAGTAGAAGTTGAATAGCGTCTTGAAATTGTGCGCCGCCGGGGTTCTGTATGCATTGATCGGCAGCGCCCATGCGACACAGAGCCTGGAAGTGACCGTTAAGCAAGTCAATGAAACGGTCGTCATTGTCGAGAGCGCCGCTGCCCTGCCTATCTGGGTGCAGAACGACACCCGCGTTCTGGCGGCCGGTTGGGACAGCGCTGTGCGCCTCGTCGGCGACTCCACATTCGAGCTCCACTTCCAGAGCAGTCAGCAAGACACGCTCAAACCGGACACATCCTTGATCATCCGGCGCCAGGCCTCCGGCGAAAGCGACGGCCTCACCTGCGGCTGAGCACCCTGGCCCGTCGGCCGCAGCTCCCCGACTTCATGACCGACCCCGCCGGTGCCGCCATTGCCTGACGGCGCCCCGGTTCCTTCTGCGAGCAACACCTATGCGATACACCTCCCTTACCAAGCACTTCGTCCTCATCACCGCCGGCGCACTGCTGAGCTTTTCCGCCGCCGCCACGGAATCCGGCAATGCGAACCTGGCCACCGTGGAATGGCTGAAAGAGAACATCGGCAAGCCCAACGTCCTCGTGCTGGACGCCTCGCCCACCCAGTTCTATGCGGCCAAGCACATTCCGGGCGCGCACACCGTTTCCTTCACCCCCGAGCAAAGCGTGTCGCAAGGCGTACGGGTCTCCTACGGCGGCGGTGTGGATTTCTACACCGATTCGGTGAACGTGCCCTACGCCTTCCAGGAGCGGCCCAGCGAAGAGATGCAGGCGCTGTTCCAGGACTGGGGGGTGTCGAAAGACAAGACCATCGTCATGTACGACCAGGGCGGCCAGTTCTACGCCACCCGCCTGTTCTACTCCTTCTTCTATAGCGGCTTCCCGGTCGAGAATCTGCGCATCCTCGACGGCGGCCTGAGCAAATGGGAAGCCACCGGCTACGAGGTCACCACCGACGTTCCGGCCCAACCCGCCAAGGGCGACTACAAGGTCGAATCGCTGCGCTCCGAATTCCAGGCCGAAGTCGCCGAAGTCGTGGCAGCGAGCGGCGACCCCGTGAAGAATGCGCTGGTCGAGGGCCTGGGCCCCGACTGGCACTTCGGCATCGCCATGAATTACAACCGCCCCGGCCATATCCCCCATGCCAAGATGCTGCCGGCGGCGGTCTTCTTCAACGCGGACAAAACCTTCAAATCCGCCGAAGACATCCGCGCGCTGCTGGCGTTCAACGGCATCACCGAGGATCAGCAGCTTTACACGCACTGCGGCGGCGGCATCGCCGGCAGCGTACCGTTCTTCGCGGCCAAGTTCATCGCGGGCTACCCCAACGTGAAGCACTTCCCGGCGTCGCAGCTGGGCTGGCTGCACGACGAGCGCGAACTGCCGTTCTGGACCTACGACGCGCCCTATATCCTGCGCGAAACCGACTGGCTCAAATGGTGGGGCGGCCTGCGCACCCGCACGCTGGGCAGCATCCACGTCAGCATCATCGACCTGCGCGATGCCGACCAGTACGAAGCCCGCCATTTCCCCTTCGCGCTGAACGTGCCCGCCAAGAGCTTCCGCGAACATCACGCCGACACCGCAGGCCTGGCCAGGCTGCTGGGTTCCGCCGGTGTAAACCCGCGGCACGAAGCCGTGATCGTGTCTGGCGAGGGCATCACACCCGACGCCGCGCTGGCATTCGTCACGCTCGAAAAGCTGGGCCAGAAGAAGGTCTCCATCTTCACCGACACCATCGATACCTGGGCTCAACGCGGCAATGCGCTGAGCGACAAGCCGACCGTCATCGCCGAGAGGACCATTCCCTTCGATCTGGCGATTCCTCCGGCCGAGTACAAGGCACAGCCCCGCGACAACGTGGTGGCCAGCGAGAAGGCCCAGGCCAATGCCGCCTTCCCGCGCGTCTACCTGGCCTCGGGCGACAGCCTGCCCGCCAAGACGCCCGAAGGCACGGTGGTGCATGTGCCCTACAAGCAGTTGCTTGACGACCAAGGCAAGCCCAAGTCCGCCGGCGAGATCTGGACGGTGCTGTCCAAGGCGGGCCTGCCCCGCTTTGCGGAAATCGTGACGGTCGCCGACGACCAGGGCGAAGCCGCGGCCAACTACGTCATCCTGAAGCTTATGGGCTACCCGAGCGTCCAGGTGCAGGCTTCCTGACAGCCTGATCACCCGAAGGGATGAGAAACCGCCGGCGTTCCCGGCGGTTTTGTCTTTTGGTCGACAAGACCTGCCGCCGGCACGCGTTTCACTACCTGGGCCTGATCCGTTCCAAGCGGTATCAGAAAATATCCACCCCCTCGGTGGACAACCGGGCGCGTGGCGTGCTGGGGGGCGTCAAACAATCTTGACGCAGGCGGAAGTGGCGGCACGCGCGGGTATTGGATGACCTGCGGCGCTATGACTACAGCAGCCAGCGTCAGCGTATCAGAAAGAAAACCGGGCATGCCCGCTGATTGCCTTCGAGTACCGCGATGAAGCACTGAGCCGGGGCCTGGAGTTGTCGGCTCTGCGCCTACCCCTGAGCGGCTTCAGACTGCACAGGGATTTCCCGCTCACCAGATGGGCTTGCCAGCAATGCCTCAATTAGAGCGTCATCTCGGTTCTGATTAGGGAAGCCTGATTTCCCATGAAAGGGTCCAATCAGCATTCAATAGTCAACCCCAAACCGCTTGAGCCGTGAAATATCCAGTATTCGAGAATTCAGACTTAACTATCTATTTGGAATTTCTAAGGAGGTATAGAGACCTGGATAAAATGATGATAGATCCCGCCGCGTTATCACGTGCTCGGCTGGCTCTCGATAAACGCCTGAATGCGTCTGATGGTATCTTCCAGATAGAAACACTCAGCCGCCGCGCGCTCTTCGTCATCCAAAGCCTGAACAAACTTAGGCATGGCATTGGATATCATCAGACGCTTGAGTTGCATCGTAGCCGCCTTGGATCGGCTTTCCAGCTGGCGCGCCAGGTGCAAGGCCGCCGGCATCAACTCCTCGGCCCCGACCTTACGATATATCAGCCCCAATCGCAGCAAAGCATCTGCATCGACATGCTCGCCCAATACCAATAGCTCCATCGCTTTGTGATAGCCGACACCAAGCGGCAGCAGAACTGTGACGCCCCCGGTCACGAAATGGCCCAATGACATTTCAGGAAAAAAGCACACTAGATCTTCGGAAGCAATAACGAAGTCGCAATTCAACAGCCACTCGAAACCACCGCCCACCGCATAGCCGCTCATCGCTCCGATCACGAGCTTAGGGCCCAGCATAAGATCTTTCGAAATTTGCTGTATGGCTTGGCAGATTTCGGTGGCCGAACCCGGCTTGCCCTCATGCTCGCCATACTCCTTCAGGTCGTCTCCCGCACAAAATGCCCGTCCTTCGCCGGTTAGAATAATGACCTGAGTTTGGGGATCGTTCTGCGCTTCAGACAATGCCATATGCAAATCATTAAGCAGCTCCAGGCCAATGGCATTCAAACGCTCTGGGCGATTGAGTGACACAATGCTGGTTCTCCCTTCCCGGTATATTTTGACGAAAGACATCTCTACTCCCTTAACCATTTATGCTGCCCTGGGCGTTCTCGCGATCCCAGGTATCTGAGGTAACGCCCTCATGCTTCAAACGAAATTTCTCGACTTTGTCCGTTGGTGTCTTAGGCAGGACCGGCAAGAAGCGAATAAAACGCGGAACCATATATCTGGCCATCCTCGTCTCGCAATAAGCTAGCAGTTCAGCCGGATCAAGCCGGCCGACATCTTCTCGAACCACGATGCATGCCATCACCTCTTCTTCGGTCAACTCGCTGGGCACGCCTATCACGGCGCACTCCAGTACACCGGGATGGGCAGTCAACATCTCTTCGATAAGATTCGCCGAAATATTCTCGCCGCGCCGGCGGATGATGTCCTTACGTCTACCGACGAAATAGAAGTAGTCATCCTCATCGATCCGCATGATGTCTCCCGTATGAAACCAAAGATCAGTGCATGCTGCCTGGGTTTCATAAGGCATGCCGTAGTAACCAGACATAAGAATCGAAGGAGCCAATGGCCGAACGACCAGTTCGCCGGGCTCTCCAACCGGCACGACATATCCGTCCTCATCATGCAGTTCAAGCTGGTACTGCGCCGCTGCCTTCCCGCAAGAGCCCGGCCTGAGGCTTTCACCGACCGGCGGGAATATGATGGCACCGACTTCTGTGGCTCCGTATAACTCTATCAATCGGCATCCAAATCGCGCCTCAAATTCTGGTGCCCAGCTCGGTAATGGCACGCCCCAGCCCAACCGTGCGGAATGCTGCCTATCCAGGGGGCTGGGAGGCTGCTTCCAAAGCATGGTCAGAGTCGCGCCCATAAAGTCGAATACCGTGGCCCCAAGCTCTCGGACCTCTTCCCAGTACTTGGTGACGCTGAAGCGTTCTCCAATCGCCGCAACGCCACGCAAGACAAGCGCGCACACCACCGTCATGATGGATGCATCGAGATGGAACAAGGGATAGGGACAATACAGAACATCCTTGTCATTCAGGCCAAGGCCAGTAATCGTGACGCGAGCCTGTGTCAGCGCAAAACAATGGCTGATCATGGCCGCCTTGGCCCGTCCGGTTGTTCCAGAGGTATAGAGAATCAAGCAGGTGTCGCGCCCGCGAACCTCCGTTGAGTCGACATGCAGTTCACCCCCCTGTATTCTCAGACTATCGTAGGTAGCCACCCTCCAGCCAGGTCGGGATAAGCGGGAAGGCTCGCCCCCCACAAAGACGACATTCCTGACCCGAGCCGGCGCCGGATCGAGGCTATTAAAATTCTCGGCAAACCGCTCGTGAAGAATGATCCAATCGCTTTCCACAAGATCAATGGCATCGCGGAGCATCGACTCAACGAAGGACGTATTCACCGGTGCAGCGACCGCCCCGATTTCCGCCAGCGCAAACCATGCAACAACGAATTCCACACAGTTCGGCAACAGCAAACTAACCCGGTCTCCGTACGCCACCCCGCGTTCGCGCAGCGCCGCAGCCACAATCCATACCTCGTCGGCGAACTCGGAATAGGTCCAACTTCCGGAGCGCATCCGAAGGAAGTCTCGATCTGGAACCTCCCGTGCGGCTTCCCTGAGCACCGTGCCCAGCGACTCGGTCATGGCAGCAACGCTAGCCATGCACCGCTCCGCCTTGAGGGGCGTCGGCAGCAAGCTCGGGCATACGCTGCGCCCAGGGCTGGGCAACCTCAAGCTGCGCCGCAAAACGCAACAGCGTTTCCTCGTCGCCAAACGGCGCCATAAACTGCACGCCTATAGGCAGGCCTTGTGCGTTCCAGTGCAGCGGGACTGTCATCGCCGGTTGACCAGATGCGTTGGCCAAAGGCATAAATGCCGCCACGGACCAGAATTTTCGAAGATAGTCGGCCCTGCCTGTCTCGGAGTAGTCAAAGAACCCGTGCTCTTGCGGTGGCAGCGTAAGAGTTGGTGTCAAGATCAGGTCGAAATCTTGATGCACCCGCGCCATGTCGCGCGCCGCTTGATGAATGCGCCGGATAGCCCAGTAGTAATCGGCTGCACTAGCGCCTTGACCGATCTTCAGAAACTCCTGTACTCCTGGAGAAAAATCATCATCAGTCAACATTCTGCCAGTGGACTGAGCCTTGGAACGCGCATTGGCCAGCATGCCCGAACCCATAATCGTGGCAATGGCATCGGAAAGGCCGCTATTCCATCCAACATCCAGCGAAGTTGCATCCACATGGTGGCCCAGCGACTCGCAAAGCTTGGCAGTGTCTTCTACAGCCTGCAGGCAGTCGGGGTGTACGCGGCTACCATCCGGCGCCACCGTCACCAGCCCAATACGTAATCCGACGGGCGGACGCGCGATGACCTCCAGATAGCTGGCTGGCCGGGGCGGCGCGGCATACGGGTCTCCCGGGTTAGGCGGTGCCTCGATATCAAGCAGCAATGCACTATCCCGCACCGATATTGAACATACATGCTGAACACTCATGCCGGCAAGCTCCTCGCCTACATCCGGCCCGTACGTAACGCGGCCGCGACTTGTCTTCAGTCCAAAAACGCCGCAGCAGGAAGATGGCACACGGATGGATCCCGCCCCATCCGTGGCGTGGGCTACGGGAACAAGGCGTGCTGCGACAGCGGCAGCAGACCCGCCGCTGGATCCGCCCGCAGAGTAACCCTGGCACCAAGGGTTATGGGTCGCGCCGAACAGGTTGTTTTGCGTGTCGATCGACAGACCCATTTCAGGAACATTGGTTTTCCCCGCTATAAGCAAACCAGCCCGCTTATACCGCTGCGTCACCACGCTATCAAAGTCAGGAACGCCACGCATAAAAGCGCTTCCAGCGGTGCTTTCCACCCCGCGATAAGAAGCGCGCAAATCCTTTAACAAAAACGGAACGCCTGCCAGCGGTCCCGCAGCAAGGCCCTGGGCCAGCTGATCGCGCGCGTGTTCGTACATTTCCACAACGACCGCATTGATCAGGGGATTAATCTTTGCAATCCGCTCGATGGCTAGATCAAGCAGCTCCTGGCCGGTGGTCTCCTTGCGGCGCACCAATTCGGCCAGGCCTACCGCGTCACACAACATGTATTCCTGTTCAGTCAGCATGACTCAGTTCCTCCTGTAGGATTACCCGCCATATACGGCTCAAAGTCTCGACGATGGCATCCTGATCGCCCGCTACTTCACGGACATAAGGATCTTCGTAAAGATAAATAGAAGCCAGATACTGATCCACCATTCCTCCCAAGGCATAGCAAGTTCGCCACAGTGGCAGGTTTACTGTGTCGGGTCCAGTGGCTTGCCTCTTCATGAGCGTGTTTACCGTCATCTGTATCCAGGACGCATTGAACTCATGCAGGATGTCGCGGGCTCGCGGGAACGATTCGTAATGGTTCAGCAGACATTTCATGAGGCCCCTATTTCGCTCGAACAACCTGCAATACACACGAGTCGTCGCTTCTATCGACGTTGCGTGATCACGGCTGCCCCGCGCGGCACTGATCATGGTCTGGTACAGAAAACGTACGAACTCTTGCAATAACATTCGCAACAACGTGTCGCGATCAGGAAAATACTGGTAGAAAGTGCCTTGAGCGATCTTCGCTTCCGTACAAATGTCCTGCACTTTCAAGTCCAAAAGGCTGGTGCGCCCCAGCAGCATGCACGCCACCCATCGAATCCTGGCTTCGGTACGTGCACCTTTCCGCAAGTCCGGCTGCGTGACGGCTACTCGCAGAATCTCCTCGAATGAAAACTCTGACTCATTCATGTTCTATTTCCCGTCTCATTCGACCCACAATTCCTTCTGGAAAATAATAAATACACAATACAAATAAAAGGCCCAGCCAGAATATCCAGCGATCCGGATTCGCAATCGCCGACAGCACCGGAATATCACCCGCAGTCAACGAAAGAGCTGATATCACTTCCTTAAGATAGTTCTCGGCAAAAACATAAAGGGTCGAGCCAACAATAGCGCCATACAAGGTGCCCATGCCACCGATTACAGTCATGAGGAGGATATCGAGCATGATCTGTATGCTCATGGTCGCGTCTGGACTTACATACTTGACCCAGACGGCATATAAGCACCCGGCCAGGCAAGCAAAGCATGCGGAAATACAGCTTACGATCACTCGGCAGCGTAAAACATCGACCCCTATGGCTTCCGCTCGAAACTCGTTCTCGCGTATTGCCATCAGTGCGCACCCGAAGTAAGAGTTCACTATCTTGAGCATCGCGAGAAAGCACAGTATGCATAACAGAATAATTCCCAGGTAAACCAAGGTGGACCCAGTGACACTCACGTCCAAGTTTTCTATACGCCATATAACGTTCGATGGTCGCAGCATCTTTGGAATATGAAAATTCTTTCCGTCATGCCCCCCGGTCAACACATACTGCTGCGTTACGACCACATAGAAAACATGGGCAACCGCTAGCGTGATCATCGCAAAAAACAGTGCACGCACACGGATACTGAAGATAGCGATAACCCAGGCCAATATTAGGGTTAGCGCTAGGCCGAATAGCACGCCGATCAGCAGGGAACTAAAATACGGCCCGCCGCGCTCCAGCGTAAGGCCTATCGCATACGCCCCAATACCGAAAAACATAGTGTGCGCAAAAGATATCAACCCCGTGTAGCCCAACAATAAATCGAACGACGCAACAAGAACAACAAATATCGCTATCCTGATCAAGGTGTTTAGCATCGCCTGCCCCATCCCCAAGAAAGGGGCCACGAGCATGAAGAGCACGAGGGCAACGATAAGCCACGACAAGAGTCGATTGCGAGGCCCGTCTCCCGACAAGATGATGGAGTGCATCGTGGGCCACTTCATTTGCGCACCATGATGGGATACAAGCCGCTGGGGCGCCAGATGAGTACCGCCGCCATGATCAGAATCGCGCTGGCCGCCGCAAGACCAGGCATTACAAAGGCAACATAGTTGCTTACAACCGCGACCAGAAGCGCGGCGATGAAGCAGCCTCCCAAGGATCCGAGACCACCCATCACAATGACAATAAACACCGTGATCATCAATTCGCCACCCAGATTTGCCGTCAGGGTGCCTCGATACAAGGCCCACATGGCACCTCCGAAGCCCGCAAGAGCGGAGCCGACAACGAACACGCCAATAAATATTCTTTTGATGTTGAAGCCCAAAGACTGCACCATCTCGCTGTCTTCCACACCGGCTCGCACGAGCAAGCCCAGCCTGGTGCCATGGAGCAATAAAAGCATCAACAGGAACAGCACCATTCCCTGAATGACAATCATGATCCTGAATTTCTCAATCGAGGCACCGAACAAACCTACCGAGCCTTTCAGAACATCAGGGAGGGCAATTTGCAGTTCATAGGGCCCCCATATCATGACCATAATCTGTTCAATCACGATGGCACCGCCCATGGTGATCAGGATTTGCTTCAGGTGATCGCCGTAAACACGTCGAATCAACAATTTCTCGAAGAAAAACCCGATCAGGGCGGCAACGAGCGCGGCTCCCAGCGAAGCGATATACAGAAGGACAACTCCGCTTATCCCGGCATAGGCGAGCCCCAAGCCCGAGCCGCCAACAAGAATGCTGAGGGTCAGATAGGCGCCTATGCCAATGAAGGCTCCATGTCCGAAATTCAAGACATCCATGAGGCCAAAAATCAATGTCAGGCCCGATGCGATAATGAATATCATCATGCCCATGGCCAAACCGGCCATCGTAAGAGTCAACCATGTGGGTACAGAGTCAATGAACAGGAATGCCAGTAGAGCGGCTGCGGGAATCAGCAACAATGGCAAAAAATCACGCTGAATCGAAGGAAATTTGCTGATCATGGAAGATGCTCCGTTTCTGCGGGACTTTGAGGCGCCGCAAATGATAGTCCGAGATACCGGGACTGCATGTCAGTATCCCGGGCGAAGGTCTCCATTGAGCCGGTATGGACCACTCTTCCTTCGTCCATAACGACGACACTATCCCCGAGCTCTGAAGCAAAAGACAGGTTCTGCTCGACGAGCAGCAAAGTCGTGTTCATCTGCTTCAAGCGCAGAAAGGCGTCAAACAACGACTCCACCAGAAGCGGAGCAATACCCTTGGTGGGCTCATCAACCAGGATTAAGCTACGCTTTTCTACCATTGCCCTGCCGATAGACACCATCTGCTTCTGCCCGCCTGATAGCTTCCCCGCCGGAAAATTCCAGTATTTGTGAAGAGGCGGGAAAATCGAAAACAGCCAGTCCAGCCGATCTGGATCGAACCGGCCTGTTCGCGTCGCCAGCAGCAAGTTCTGACGCACCGTCAAACCCGAGAATATCCCCATGTTCTCGGGAACATATGCAACACCTGCCCTGGCGATCTGGGCAGTGGAAACACCGCGCAAGGATTGGTCGCGAAACACTATGCTTCCCGCACTAGCCGCCCATAGCCCCATGATCGTCCGCAAGGTAGTCGACTTGCCGGCGCCATTTCGTCCCAGAAGAACTACAACCTGGTTTTCAGGAACCTCGAAGCTCACTCCTTGCAGGATATGAAAGCCTTCTACGTGCGTGTGGACATCCTCCAGGGATAGCAACGATTTACTCATGAGGCCTCCGGTGCGAGACGATACCGGCCCTTGCCCAAATAGACTTCCTGGACAACCTGCGATCGCATGATGTCATCCGGTCGGCCATCCGCCACAATCCGGCCTTCGGCCAGCACCACTACGCGGTCCGCGAGATGGCTAATAACACTCATCTTGTGTTCGACCAAAAGAATGATCTTTCCTGGCTGATCTTTCAGTTTTCTGATCAAGTCAATGATGACCGGAGCCTCATCCGCACTCATGCCGGCCGTGGGTTCATCGAACATATAAACTGACGGGTCCAGCGCCATGACCAATGCCACTTCCAACTTGCGCTGATCACCATGACTCAAGGTTTGCGCACGCTGGGTACGTATGGAATACAGGCCAACCTGTTCCAAAACAGCATCGGTCATGTGATAGATGTCCCGGCCGTCTCGATATAAACCCAGGATATCCAGCGTCTTGCGCGCCCTTGATTGAACCGCAATGCGTACGTTCTCATGCACAGTGGCCTTTGGAAATAGATTGGTTAGCTGGAACGCCCTGCCTATCCCACTTCTGGCGCGTTGGTGCACACTCAAAGACGTTATATCTTGGCCGTTCAGCAAGATTTTTCCCTGAGAAGGCGCGAGCTGGCCCGATATCAAATTGAAGTAAGTGGTCTTGCCCGCTCCATTTGGGCCAACGATTGCCGTGAGCGCTCCCGAGTCGAATTGGCAGCTCACTTCATCGACTACTGTATGGCCACCGAAATTCACACTCAGGGCCTGCGTCTCTATCGTCTGCATGTATCGACAAGTCCCAATGAAGATTTAGTTATTAATTGGAATTTCCATTTCTTCAGCGCCAATTTCACGAACAAGCTTGGGAACGGCCCACGCCACGTTCGGATCCACTTCCAACTTCACGTGATACATCGGCATCGTTGCCTGATGATCCTCCGGCCGGAACCGCATGACCCCCTTGGGCGACTCAAAGGACATACCCTTCATGGTTTTTATAAGCGCTTCAGTCTCAGGCACTGATTGCTTCAAAGCGGTTACTATCGCCATCGCCGCTGTAAAACCCTCTACAGTAAAAAAATCTGGCGGCTCATTGAATCTGTCTTGATGTTCTTTTACCAGCCAGTCGTTCACAGGATTGTTCGGAAGGTCGTAATAATAAAAGGCGCTACCCTCCATGCCCGGAAAATCCTTATAGGTTTCCAGGATTGGGAGTGTCACGACAATTGCGGATACATCCAGCCCGTACCTGGACGGATCCCAGTTTGCAATTTTTCCCATGTAATTGGGCAAGAAACCAAAATACGGAAAGATAATTTTTCGCCCTTTATGACCTGACAATTTCTGCGCCAAACGCTCCAGGGCAGGTGTGAGATCTGTAGTATTTGTCGGCACGTACTCTTCAGCCAAGACTTTTGCACCGTACTTTTCCGCCGCTTTCTTCAAGGCTACGACACCATCCCGTACAAATGCATAGTCCTCTCCAATCACTCCAATGGCCGTATCTTTGTCCAACCCCATGGCAATGGCTTGCGCCTGCATGTCGTAAGAGTTGTTTCTGGAAGTCTTGAATATGAATCTATTCCAGTCTTCACCTGTGATAGAGTCGGCCACAGCGGGAGACACCAACAGGATGCGACCATACTCCTCGGCCACAGGAAGCATCGCTTTCGCAATGCCAGATGAAGTCGTGCCCACGGCTAGGATGGCGCCCTCTTGGTAGGCTTCGGCCAAGAGGGCGCGCGCCCGGTCAGGCTTGACGTTGGTATCTTTCTTTATCACCTGGATAGCGCGGCCCTTAACCTCTCCCGTGCCGTCGGTCGCATACGCAATACCTAAATCAAACCCTCTATAGACCTGCTTAGCGTAAGACTCTAAGACGACACTGCCCGTAGCGTCCTGGATGACTGCGATCTTTATCGGCTGGGCCGTCGCGGATGCCATACATGACAGCGCCAGCACGGCCACAGTTAAAATTTGTCTCATCATTTTTTCCTCCTGTAGGGGTAAAAATGATTGTGATGTCAGTTTTTGTTTTAGTCAACAAGAAATTGGACTATGTCGGCGCGGCTTCAGAACGCACCGGCCCGAGAGTGTGAACCACACACGCTCCACGCTGTGGTAATGCGCCAGGGCCAGCAACTGATTGCCCAGTGCTACGCAGAGCCCGTCCAGCCCCTGCAAGATCCTCAACGGGCGGCATGGGCCACCCTGTCGGCCGATAAGGCGCACGGGGCCACCCCTACCGCGACCAACGCCGACGCTGCGCCCTACCCACCCAATACGCGAACGCCGCCCCTAGTACGAAGAACTGGTCCAGCCCGCAACAGCGACACCTCGCACCCCCGATTTGCCTACACCACAAGCAAACAAAACGGGCTCCAGCGACATCGCCGGAGCCCGTTTTGCTTCATCCACATTGATGCGGATTTTTCACTAAACGTGAGAATCCCCAAGAGCCAACACCCTCAAACGTCGATATTCCCCGCCTGCAGCGCATGCTCTTCAATGAAGGCCCGGCGCGGTTCCACGTTGTCGCCCATCAGCGTCGTAAAGATCTCATCCGCCGCAATCGCGTCTTCGATCTGCACGCGCAGCAGGCGCCGTACCGTCGGGTCCATGGTGGTTTCCCAGAGCTGGTCGGGGTTCATTTCACCCAGGCCCTTGTAGCGCTGCTTGCTGACGCTGCGTTCCGCTTCGGCGCGCAGCCACTGCATGACTTCGCGGAAGTCGCCGACCGGCTTTTCCTTGCGCCGGTCGCCCTCGCCGCGCGCCACCTTGGCGCCCGCGCCCAGCAGGCCGGTGAAGGTGGCGCCGGCCTTGGCCAGCACGGCGTAGTCGGCGCCGCGAACAAAGGCACGGTCGAATACGCTTACGCGGATATTGCCATGATGCAGACGCTGCACTACCAGGCGCCAGGCATCGCCGGCCTCGTTCGGTTCGGCGATCACCTTCACGGCGGCCGGTTCGGCCGGATCGCGCAGCACGGCTGCCAGGGCTTCGGCCGAAGCCTGGGCGGTTTCCGCCGTTTCAAGGTTGAAGGTCACACCCTCGGCAATGGCCGATAGGGCGTCTTCATCCAGGTAGCGGGAAAGACGGCCGATGATGCTGTCGGCCAGCACATACTGGCGCGCCAGGTCGGCGAGCGTCTCGCCTTCCAGAGACGCCGCGCCCTCGGATGGGATGAGGGCGGCGTCCTTCAGCGCGAGCTGCAGCATGAACTGGGCTTCTTCGGCATCATCCTTCAGGTAGCGTTCTTCGCGGCCGACCTTCACCTTGTAGAGCGGCGGCTGGGCAATGTAGATATAGCCGCGTTCAAGCAGTTCCGGCATCTGCCGATAGAAGAGCGTCAGCAGCAGGGTGCGGATGTGTGCGCCGTCGACGTCGGCGTCGGTCATGATGATGATGCGGTGATAGCGCAGCTTGTCGATGTTGAAGTCGGGGCCGATGCTGGTGCCCAGCGCGGTGATCAGCGTGGTGATCTGTTCACTGGCGATCAGGCGGTCGAAACGCGCCTTCTCGACGTTCAGCACCTTGCCGCGCAGCGGCAGAATCGCCTGGAACTTGCGGTCGCGCCCCTGCTTGGCCGAGCCGCCCGCCGAGTCGCCCTCGACGATGTAGAGCTCGGACAGCGCCGGGTCCTTTTCCTGGCAGTCCGCCAGCTTGCCCGGCAGGCCCGCCCCTTCCAGCACGCTCTTGCGGCGGGTCATTTCACGGGCGCGGCGGGCGGCATCGCGGGCCCGGGCGGCCTCGATGACCTTGTTGCACAGCGCCTTGGCGTCGTTGGGGTTTTCAAGCAGCCAGGTTTCCAGCGTACGCGCCACGGCTTCTTCCACCGCCGGGCGCACTTCGCTGGAAACGAGCTTGTCTTTCGTCTGGCTGCTGAACTTGGGTTCGGGCACTTTGACCGACAGCACGCAGGCCAGGCCTTCGCGCATGTCATCGCCGGTGGTGTCGACCTTGGCTTTCTTGGCCAGCTCGTTGTCGGCAATGTATTTGTTCAGCACCCGCGTCATGGCGGCGCGCAGACCGGTCAGGTGGGTGCCGCCGTCGCGCTGCGGAATATTGTTGGTGAAGCACAGCACCGTTTCGGAATAGCCGTCATTCCACTGCATGGCGACATCGACGCCTATCGTCGCGTCGCCCACCACCGAGGATGTCGAGACCGCGAACACATTGTTGTGCAGCACGGTCTTGCTGCGGTTGATGTATTGCACGAAACCCTGCACACCCCCCAGGAAGGCGAAGTCCTCTTCCTTGCCCTGGCGCTCGTCGACCAGCCGCACCTTCACACCGTTGTTCAGGAAGGACAGCTCGCGCAGCCGCTTGGCCAGGATTTCGTAGTGATAGTCGATGTCGTCAAAGATTTCCGAATCGGCCAGGAAATGCACCGTCGTGCCGGTGGCATCGGCATCGCCGGTCACGGCCAGGGGCGCCACGCGCTCCCCCCGGCGGAATTCCATTTCGTGGAGCTTGCCGCCGCGCTTGACGCTCAGGCGCAGCCATTCCGACAGCGCGTTCACGCAGGATACGCCCACGCCGTGCAAACCGCCCGATACCTTGTAGGAATTGTGATCGAACTTGCCCCCTGCATGCAGTTCGGTCATGACGATTTCCGCGGCGCTGCGGTGGAATTCGTCATCCTTGTGGATGTCTGTCGGGATGCCGCGGCCGTTGTCGCTGACCGAGATGCTGTTGTCGGCGTGGATGGTCACCACGATGTCATCGCAGTAGCCTGCCAGGGCTTCGTCGATGGCGTTGTCCACCACCTCGAAAACCATATGGTGCAGGCCCGTGCCATCCGACGTATCGCCGATATACATGCCCGGACGCTTGCGCACGGCTTCGAGGCCCTTGAGCATCTTGATGGATTCGGCGCCATACTCGGACACGGCGGGGTTTTGAGTTTGCTCGGACATAGTTTCCCAGGTCAGATACGCATCGGCATGACGACATACTTGAACTCGTCGTCATCCAGCGTGGTGATGAGTGCGGAAGCGTTGACATCGGGCTGCACGGACCAGCGCACCGATTCGGTCTTGACGTTGGCGAGAACGTCGAGCAGGTAGCTGACGTTGAAGCCGACGTCCAGCGGTTCGTGGCCGTAGTCGATGTCGATTTCCTCGACGGCTTCTTCCTGTTCGGCGTTCGAAGACGAAATGCGCAGCTGGTTTTCCGAAAGCTGAAGCCGCACACCCTTGAGCTTGTCGGTCGTCAGGATGGCGGCGCGCTGCAGGCTGCCCTGCAGCGCTTCGCGATTGACGAGGAAGTGGCGCGTGTACTGCGTGGGGATCACGCGGGTGAAATCGGGGAACTTGCCCTCGACCAGTTTGGAAATGAGCTCGACGTCGCCGAAGTGGAAGCGGATCTGGGTAGAGGAGACGTCGATCTGCACCGGGTCTTCGGTATCGGCCAGCAGGCGCTGCATTTCCAGCACCGTCTTGCGCGGCACGATCACATCGTGGCGGGCCTCGATGCCGTCGACGGCTGTGCCGCTGTGCGCCAGGCGGTGGCCGTCGGTCGCCACCGTGCGGATCATGCCGGGCTCGAACACGAACAGCAGGCCGTTCAGGTAATAGCGGATGTCCTGTTGCGCCATGGCGAAGTGCACCTGATTGAACAAATGCTTGAGCGCCTTCTGCGGCAGCGAAAACGAAACATCCCACTGGTCGGGCACGGCCAGCACGGGGTATTCGGCGGCATCCAGCGTCTGCAGGGCAAAACGGCTCTTGCCCGCCTGCACCGACATGCGGCCGCCCTGGACCGCCAGCTTCACTTCGCCCGTATCCGGCAGAGCCCGCAGGATGTCCAGCAACTTGCGCGCGGCGACCGTGGTGGCGGCCGACTCGCCCCCGACGCCGAATTCCGCATGCGTCGTGATCTGCACCTCGAGGTCCGTGGCGATGAAGGCCACGCCCTGGCCTTCCTTGCGCATCAGGATGTTTGCAAGGATCGGAAGCGTGTTCCGGCGTTCGACGATCCCGGCCACGGTCGTCAATGGCTTGAGCAAGGCGTCACGAGTCGCTTGTACGAGTTGCATGGTTATCCTTTTAAGGTTTGTTCCAGTACGTGTAGTGCGTGATTGAGTTCCGTCTGCTTCAGCCGGGCGTCGGAGATTTTACGCACGGCGTGCAGCACCGTTGTGTGGTCGCGTCCGCCGAAAAGATCGCCGATCTCGGGCAGGCTTTTCTGCGTCAGTTCCTTGGCCAGGTACATGGCGATCTGGCGGGGCAGCGCGATATTGGCCGGGCGCCGGCGGGAATACATGTCCGCCACCTTGATCTTGTAGTAGTCCGCCACCGTCTTCTGGATGTTCTCGACGGTGATCTGGCCGTTGGATACCGACAACAGATCCTTGAGCGCTTCCTTGCAGACATCCACCGACAGCACTTCCTTGCCATGGAAGCGGGCATAGGCCGAGACCTTGCGCAAGGCGCCTTCCAGTTCGCGGACGTTGCTGCGCAGGTGCTTGGCGATGAAGAAGGCGACTTCTTCGGGCATGGTGATGCCTTCGTGCTCGGACTTGCGCAGCAGGATGGCCACGCGCATTTCGAGTTCGGGCGGCTCGATGGCGACCGTCAGGCCGGAATCGAAGCGCGAAATCAGCCGGCTGTCGATATTGGCCAGCTCCTTCGGATAGGTGTCCGAGGTGATGATGATCTGCTTGCGCTGGGCCACCATGGCCTCGAAGGCATAGAAGAACTCTTCCTGGGTGCGGTTCTTGCCGGCGAAGAACTGGATATCGTCGATCAGCAGCAGGTCGAGCGAATGGTAATAGCGCTTGAATTCGTCGAACGCCTTGCGCTGGTAGGCCTTGACCACGTCGGACACATACTGGTCGGCGTGCACATAGCGCACGCGCGCGCCCTTGCCGGTGGCCAGCAGCGAGTTGCCGATGGCGTGGATGAGGTGGGTCTTGCCCAGCCCCACCCCGCCGTAGAGGAACAGCGGGTTGTACGAAACGCCGGGGTTTTCCGCAACCTGCAGGGCGGCCGCGCGGGCAAGCTGGTTGGCCTTGCCGGTGACGAAGTTGTCGAAGGTGAGTTCGGAGTTCAGGCGCGAGCGGTCGTGCAGGGCTTCGGCCGCCACCGAGGCGGCGGCGGCGCCGGGAGGCGTGGTGGCCGGGGGCGGCGCCATGGCGGGCGAGGGGGCGACGGATTGCGCAGAGGCATGAACGCCCGCGCCGACCGACACGGCGCCCGTGCCGCGCGGCATTGCCGCGGCGCCGCGCCCCGCCCCGCCGGACGGAAGTTCGAACGCAACCTGCACCGGACGCGAGAACCAGTCGCTGGCCAGCGCCTCGATCTGGTGAGAAAAATTCTTGCGCACCCAGTCCAGCTTGAAACGATTGGGCGCGGAGACACGCAGCACGCCCTGGACTTCATCGAAAGCCAGGGGCACCAAGGGTCGAATCCACGCACTGATCTGTTGGGGAGGGAGTTCCTGTTCCAGCTTCTGGACGCAGGTCTGCCAGAATTCGTTCATTGTCGGCCACTTCTGTAAACCTCGATTCTACCCTGTGAGGGGGGCAGTTATCCACAGGCCGGACGGAACGGGCCATGCATGGCGACGCCAAGTGTTTGACTAAGCTACCAAAATTTGATGAAATGATGGGCTTTTCGAGAATTCTGCTCTTTTCTTTTATCCGGATCCGCCATGAAACGCACTTTTCAACCTTCCGTCACCCGTCGCAAGCGCACCCACGGCTTTCGTGTTCGCATGAAGACACGTGGCGGCCGCGCCGTCATCAACGCGCGCCGCGCCAAGGGCCGCAAGCGCCTGGCCGTCTGATCGGCACGACATGCACCGTTGCGCCGGCCTGTGCCGGCGCTCCAGCGCCCATGCGAGCCTCATTCCCCCCTGCGGCCCGCTTGCATCGCCCTTCCGAATTTGCGGCCGCCCTCAGGGGAAAGCACCTGGCGAAGGGGGCGCTGTTCGTCGTCTCCACGCCCAGGCAACCGCGTTCCGACCCCGCGGCAGGCGCGCGGCTGGGCATGGTGATCGCCAAACGCATGGCGCCGCTTGCCGTATCCCGCAACGCCATCAAGCGCGTCATACGCGAAACCTTCCGGCAACAACGCCATGAACTGCCGCCGCGCGACCTGGTGTTCCGCCTGCATTCCCGTATCGGGCCCTGCTCGCTGCGCGCACTGAAGACCCAGGTCCGCAGCGAAGTCGAAGCCCTGCTCGACCGGAGCCGCCGATGATCCGCAAGCTGCTCATCGCACCCATTCGCTTCTATCGATACGTCATCAGCCCCTGGCTGGGATACAACTGCCGCTTCACACCAACGTGCTCGGCCTATGCGATAGAAGCCATCGAAACGCACGGCGCCCTGTGTGGCGGCTGGCTGAGCGTCCGACGCATCGCCCGCTGCCACCCATGGTGCCAGGGCGGCCACGATCCCGTGCCCGCCACGCCATGCATGCGCGGGCGGACTCATCCCGGATCATGATGGCCCAGGCACGCTTCACCTCACCCATAGGCAAGCTCCGCTACACTCTCACGGATTTGCCCCGCTACGACTTGTAAAGGCGCTATGGATATCCGACGCACCATCCTCTGGATGATTCTGACCTTCTCGCTGCTGCTGCTGTGGAACAACTGGCAGACCTACAACGGCAAGCCTTCGCTGTTCAGCCCCGGCCAGTCCGCGCAGGTGGCCGACCCGGCCGCCCAGGACCCGCAGCAGGCCGATGCCAGCGTGCCCAGCGCCGCCGTGGCGCCCACGGCTCCCGCGGCGGTATCCACCGTCCCCGGCGAACCGGCCGCGGCCGTGGCGCAATCCGAACAGGTCGAAGTCAATACCGACGTACTGCACCTGGTCTTCGACACTCAGGGCGCGCAACTCGTCAAGGCCGAACTGCCCCGCTACGCCACACCCAGCAACGGCAACGAGCCCTTCACCCTGCTGGACCGGCGCGCCGGCTACACCTATGTCGCCCAGACCGGCGTCGTGGGCGCCCCGGCCGGCGTAAGCTGGCCCACCCACCTGACTCCCTTCCGCTTCGCCGGACAGCAGGAACAGGGGGGCCGCACGAATGTCGTCTTCGAAGCGGAAGCCGGCGACGTCAGGGTGGTGAAGACCTATTCCATCGCTCCCGGCAGCTACGACATCCTTGTCCGGCACGAGATCCACAACCTGGGCGGCGCCCCCATCCAGCCCTCGCTCTACCTGCAGCTGGAACGCGACGGCAACGAGCCGGCCGGCGGCTCGACGTTCTACAGCACCTTCTACGGGCCGGCCATCTACTCGGCCGAGGACAAATACCAGAAGATCAGCTTCTCCGATCTCGACAAGGGCAAGACCAGCTACACCCGCAGCGCCGACAATGGCTGGGTCGGCATGGTGCAGCATTACTTCGCCTCGGCCTGGGTGCCGCCGCAAGGCGTGCAGCGCCACAACGAAGCCCTGCGCATCGGCGACAACCTGTACGCCATCCGCACGCTCGCCGGCGCGGGCAGCGTCGAACCGGGGCAGGCCGTCACGGTCGACGCCAACCTGTGGGTCGGCCCGCAAGACCAGCAGGCCATGGGCGATCTGGCCCCCGGCCTGGAACTGGTCGTCGACTATGGCTGGCTCACCATCATCGCCAAGCCCGTCTTCAAGCTCATGACCTGGCTGCACACGCTGCTGGGCAACTGGGGCTGGACCATCGTCGCACTGACGGTGCTGATCAAGCTGGCCTTCTATCCCCTGTCGGCCGCCAGCTACCGCTCGATGGCCAGAATGAAGAAATTCACGCCGCGCATGCAGGCGCTGCGCGAGAAATACGGCGACGACAAGGCCAAGATGAACCAGGCCATGATGGAGCTCTACCGCAACGAGAAGATCAACCCGCTGGGCGGCTGCCTGCCCATGCTGGTGCAGATTCCGGTCTTCATCGCGCTCTACTGGGTGCTGCTGGGCAGCGTCGAGATGCGGGGGGCCCCCTGGATACTCTGGATCCATGATCTCTCCATCCGCGACCCCTGGTTCATTCTGCCGGCGGTGATGATGGCCACCATGTTCCTGCAGATCAAGCTCAATCCCACGCCGCCCGATCCCATGCAGGCGCGCATCATGATGCTGATGCCGCTGGTCTTCGGCGGGATGATGTTCTTCTTCCCGGCCGGGCTGGTGCTGTACTGGGTGGTGAACAACATTCTTTCGATCGCCCAGCAGCGCTTCGTGATGCATCAGATCGACAAGGCCGACGCCGCCGCCAACCGCTGACCAGCGCATTGGCCACGGCGTATGCGCCCGCCGCGTGTTCCATCACGCGGCGGGCGTTTTCCTTGGTGTGGCGCAATGGCAATGCGCCGCCCGCTTCCGGCGCCGGACCCGCGGTTCCCTGGTATTCACGGATAGCTTTCGTTTCAAGCTTCGGGTACTGTCACGCGTTCGACGAAAAAGCCAGACGCACACCGCCATACAGGAACCCACCCGCCATGATCCCTCGCCCGTCCAACACTCTGCGCGCCACCCTGCTGCATGCATCGATCGCCGCCGCTCTTGCCTGCGGGCTGCTGAGCCCGGTCTTTGCGCAAGACACCCTGAAGATCGGCTTCATCGGCACGATGTCGGGGCCCGGCGGCGCGCTGGGGCAGGATCAGTACGATGCCTTCATGCTCGCCATCGAACAGCGCGGCGGCAAGCTGGGCGACGTACCCGTCACGGTCATCAAGGAAGACGACCAGCTCAAACCCGACGTCGGCGTGCAGGCGGCCACCAAGCTGCTGCAGAGCGACAAGGTCGACATCATCACCGGCGTCACCTTCTCCAACGTGATGATGGCCATCCACAAGCCCATCACCGACGCCCAGGTGTTCTTCATCGGCTCCAACGCGGGCCCCGCCCCCATCGCCGGCAAAGATTGTTCCGAGTTCTATTTCTCCACGTCGTGGGACAACGACATGCTGCACGAAGCCGGCGGCCAGCTCACCAGCGACCTCGGCTACAAGAACGTCTACGTCATGGCCGCCAACTACCAGGCGGGGCGCGACGCCGCCTCGGGCTTCAAGCGCACCTTCACCGGCAAGGTGATCGACGAGGTCTACACCCAGGTCAACCAGCCCGACTACTCGGCCGAAATCGCCCAGCTGCAGGCCGCGGCGCCCGACGCCGTCTATGTCTTCTACCCCGGCGGCATGGGCATCAACTTCATCAAGCAATACCGCCAGGCGGGGCTGCTGGGCGAGATCCCCCTGCTTTCCGCGGCCAGCCTCGACGGCACCACCCTGCCCGCCCTGAAGAACCTGGCCGTGGGCGCGATCACCAGCGCACCCTATGCGCCCAACATCGACAATCCCCAGAACAAGGCCTTCGTGGAAGCCTTCGAAAAGGCCTACAAGCGCCCGCCTTCCATGTATGCCGCGCAATCCTATGACGCCGCCAGCCTGCTCGATTCAGCGCTGCGCAAAGTCAAGGGCAACCTTTCCGACAAGCAGGCCGTCATCGCCGCCCTCAAGGAAGCCGACTTCCAGTCCGTGCGCGGGCCGTTCAAGTTCGACTCCAACCATTTCCCCGACGCGGCCTTCTACCGGGTCGACGTGGTCGAGGAAAACGGCGAAGCCGTGCTGCGCGCCTCCACCCCCGTGAAAATCGCCACCCGCGCGAACTTCGCGGCGCAATGCCACCTCAAGTAATGTAAAGCGGCGCAGCCCGGGCGGCGCCCCAGTGCCGCCCGCCATGGCCGGCAAGGTAGTATCGTGAGCTTCAATCTGTTCATCATCCAGGCGCTCAACGGCCTGCAGCTGGGCGTACTGCTGTTTCTCATGGCGGCCGGGCTGACGCTGGTGTTCGGCATCATGAACTTCGTGAACCTGGCGCATGGTTCCATGTACATGATGGGCGCCTTCATCGCAGCCGCCCTCTACAACCAGACCGGCTCGTTCTGGCTGGCCGCCATCCTGCTGGCGCCGGCCATGATGCTGCTGGGCGTGGCCCTAGACCGGCTCGCGCTCAGCCGCCTGTATCATCGCGACCACCTCGACCAGGTACTCGCCACCTTCGGCCTGATCCTGTTCTTCAACGAAGCGGCCCGCATGCTCTGGGGCCCGTCGCCCGTCTATATGGAAGTTCCCGAAGCCCTGAGCGGGGCCATCCAGCTGTTCGGCATCCGCTATCCCGCCTATCGCCTGCTCATCCTCGTCACAGGCCTGGCCATCGCCCTGGGCTGCTATCTGCTGGTGCACCATACCCGCCTGGGAATGCTGCTGCGGGCCGGCGCCACCCACCGCGAAATGGTCGGCGCCCTGGGCGTGAACATACGCCTGCTCAACGCCCTGCTGTTCGGCCTGGGCGCCGTCCTGGCCGGTGTCGCCGGGCTGCTTGCCGGCCCCATCATGTCGGTGCAGGTCGGCATGGGCGAACCCATCCTCATCCTGACCATGGTGGTCATCGTCATCGGCGGCATCGGTTCCATCCGGGGCGCTTTCTACGCCTCGCTCATCGTCGGCGTGGTCGATACGCTGGGGCGCACCCTGCTGCCGACGCTGTTCCGCGGCATGATGGAACGCAGCAGCGCCGACATCGCCGGCCCGGCGACGGCATCGATGATGATCTACATCCTCATGGCCGTGGTGCTGGCTCTGCGCCCGCAGGGCCTGTTCCCCGTGCAGCGGGGCTGACACCGACATGTCCTCCCATCCCGCCGCCCGCCCCGCCCCTTCGTTCCTGTCCCCCGGCCGCTGGGTGCCCTGCGTCCTGATCGCCGCCTTCGTGCTGCTGCCCATCCATGCGGTGGCGATGGACAACGCATTCATGCTGGCGCTCATGAGCCGCATCGTCATTCTCGCCATTGCCGCCGTGGCGCTCAACCTGGTGCTGGGATACGGCGGCATGGTCAGTTTCGGCCATGCGCTGTTCCTGGGCCTGGGCGTCTACAGCGCCGCCATCCCGGCCTTCCATGGAGTGCACAACGGCTTCGCGCACTTGCTCATCGCCCTCGCGGCCTGCGGCCTCACCGGCCTGGTGACCGGCGCCATCGCCCTGCGCACCCAGGGCATCGCCTTCATCATGATCACCCTGGCCTTCGCCCAGATGTTCTATTTCGTCTTCGTGAGCCTGAGCCCCTACGGCGGCGATGACGGCCTGCGCCTGGCGGCGGGCAGCCGTCTGGGCGGCGCCAGCCTTGCGGATGCCGCGCCGCTGTATGCCGTGTCGCTGGCCGTGCTCTTTGCCGCCCTGTACGCGACCCGGCGGCTGGCCGCGTCCCGCTTCGGCATGGCGCTGCGCGGCAGCCGCGTCAACGACAGGCGCATGCGTGCGCTGGGCTTTCCCACCTTCCGATACCGGCTGGCCGCCTACGTGATATCCGCCATGTTGTGCGGCGTTGCGGGCGTACTCTATGCCAACCTGACCCAGTTCGCCTCGCCCTCGTACATGTCATGGGCCATGTCCGGCGAACTCATCGTCATGGTGGTGCTCGGCGGCATGGGTTCCGTCCTGGGGCCGCTCTACGGGGCGGCCGCCATGCTGGTCACCGAGGAAATCCTCAAGAGCGTGACCGAACACTGGATGATCATCTTCGGCCCCGCCATCGTGGCGGTCGCCGTGCTCAGCCGGCGCGGGATAGCCGGCCTGCTGGCCGGCCAGGGGCTGCCCGGGGGCGGGGGCGGCAGCGGTGCAGCCATCCGCCCGTCCGGCTCCGCAGCGGGAAGCCTGGCCCCTGCTCTTCCGGCGGCCAGGCTGTCGGTACGCAATCTGGTGAAACGCTACGGCGGCCTGCTGGCCACCGATGATGTCAGCCTCGATCTGGAAACCGGCCGCATCCATGCCGTGATCGGCCCCAACGGCGCGGGCAAATCCACACTCATCGGCCAGTTGTCCGGGGAAATCGCCCCCGACTCCGGCGCCATTCAGTTCGACGGCCGGGACATCACGCGCCTGCCTGTGCATGCGCGCAGCCTGCTCGGCCTGATGCGCTCCTACCAGATCACCTCCGTATTCGCCGAGTTCACCGCGCTCGAAAACGTCATGCTGGCCGTCCAGGCGCAGCAGGGGCACAGCTTCCGCTTCTGGCGGCCGGCATCCCGGCAGGCCAGCCTGCGGGAGCCGGCGCTCGCCGCCATGAAGGAAGCCGGGCTGGAAGCCCACGCGGACACGCCGGCCGGCGTCCTGGCTCACGGCCAGCAACGGCAGCTGGAACTGGCCATGGTGCTGGCGGGGGAGCCGCGCATTCTGCTGCTGGACGAACCCATGGCCGGCATGAGCCAGGCTGAATCGCAGCAGATGACCGAAGTGCTGTCGCGGCTGCGCCCGCGCTACGCCATCCTGCTGGTGGAACACGACATGGACGCCGTGTTCAGCCTGGCCGACCAGGTCAGCGTGCTGGTGTACGGCCGCTGTATCGCCACCGGCACGCCCGCGGACATCCGCCGGGACGCGGCTGTCCAGCAAGCCTACCTCGGAGACGAAGAATGACCGCGAGCCCGGGCGCCGGCGTCGCCCCCTTGCTGTCCGTCGAGGGTATTCATGCCGGCTACGGCCCCAGCCAGGTATTGCACGGCATGAGCCTGCGGGTCGGGCCCGGCGAGTTCGTGACCCTGCTGGGGCGCAACGGCATGGGCAAGAGCACCACGGTCAAATGCATACTGGGGCTGCTGCCCGCGCGGGCCGGCGTGATCCGCTTCGACGGCAGGGACATCACCCGCAGCGCCAGCCACCAGATCGCCCGCGCCGGTATCGGGCTGGTCCCCGAAGGCAGGCAGATCTTCCCCAATCTGAGCGTGGAAGAAAACCTGATCGCAACGGCACGCCCGCCACGGCGGGCCCAGGCACAAAGCCGGCCCTGGACACTGGAACGCATCCATGCCCTGTTTCCCCGCCTTCAGGAAAGGCGCGGCAACCCGGGCACGCGTCTTTCGGGCGGCGAACAGCAAATGCTCGCCATCGGCCGGGCGCTCATGACGAATCCCCGGTTGCTGATACTGGACGAAGCCACCGAAGGCCTGGCGCCGCTGGTGCGCCGCGATATCTGGCAGGCCCTGCGCCAGCTCAAGGACTCCGGCCTGGCCATTCTGTGCATCGACAAGAACCTGGGCTCCATGCTGCCCCTGGCCGACCGCCATTACATCGTGGAAAAAGGGCGGGTCGCGTGGGAGGGCAGCTCGCAGGATTACCTGGCGGTTCAGGACGAGCTGCGGCACCGCCTCAGTATTTAGTATTTAACTATCGTATGATTATAAATAATCAATTTTACTAATTCTTCCCCACCCTTTAGAATGCTCTCATAACACCTGGTAACGCAATGCAACATCCTTGCATTCCGGTACCGTCGGCTACAACGAAGAAGGAGCACTTCATGAAGAAACTGACCACCGCCGCCGGCGCGCCTGTCGTCGACAACCAGAATTCCATGTCCGCCGGCCTGCGCGGGCCGCTGCTGCTGCAGGACGTCTGGCTGATCGAAAAGCTCGCCCACTTTGACCGGGAAGTCATCCCCGAGCGCCGCATGCACGCCAAGGGCGCGGGCGCCTATGGCACGTTCACGGTCACCCACGACATCACCCAATACACCCGCGCCAAACTTTTCTCGGAAGTCGGCAAGCAGACACCGATGTTCGCCCGCTTCTCCACCGTGGCCGGCGAGCGCGGCGCGGCCGATGCCGAACGCGATATCCGCGGCATCGCCATGAAGTTCTATACCGAAGAAGGCAACTGGGATCTGGTCGGCAACAACACGCCGGTGTTCTTCTTCCGCGACCCGCTCAAGTTCCCCGACCTGAACCACGCAGTGAAGCGCGACGCCCGCACAGGCATGCGCAGCGCCCAGAACAACTGGGAATTCTGGACCGGCCTGCCCGAAGCCCTGCATCAGGTCACCATCGTGATGAGCGACCGCGGCATACCCGCCGACTTCCGCCACATGCATTTGTTCGGCAGCCACACGTTCAGCTTCATCAATGCCCAGAACGAACGCTACTGGGTCAAATTCCACTTCCGCACTCAGCAGGGCATCCAGAACCTGACCGACGCCGAGGCGCAGGATGTGGTCGGCCGCGACCGCGAAAGCTCGCAGCGCGACCTGTTCGACGCGATCGAACGCGGCGACTTCCCGCGCTGGACGCTGTACGTGCAGATCATGCCGGAAAAAGACGCCGCCACCTACCACCTGAACCCCTTCGACCTGACCAAGGTCTGGCCCAAGGGCGACTACCCGCTGATCGAAGTGGGCACGCTCGAACTGAACCGCAACCCCGAGAACTTCTTCGCCGAAGTGGAACAGGCCGCCTTCACGCCCGCCAACGTCGTGCCGGGCATCGGCTTCTCGCCCGACCGCATGCTGCAGGCCCGCCTGTTCTCTTACGGCGACGCGCAGCGCTACCGTCTGGGCGTGAACCATCATCAGATTCCGGTCAACCAGCCTCGCTGCCCGTTCCACAGCTATCACCGCGACGGTGCCATGCGCGTGGACGGCAACCACGGCGCCACCATCGCCCACGAGCCCAACACCCGCGGCGAATGGGCCGAACAGCCCGATTTCCGCGAGCCGCCCCTGTCGATCGAAGGCGCGGCCGACCACTGGAACCACCGTGTCGATGAAGACTACTTCAGCCAGCCCGGCAACCTGTTCCGCCTGATGACAGCGGAAGAGCGGCAACGCCTGTTCGAGAATACGGCACGCAACATCGCCAGCGTCTCGCTCGATGTACAGGAACGCCACATCCATCACTGTACTCAGGCGGATCCCGCCTACGGCGCGGGCGTAGCGGCGGCCATCGCCGCGCTGAAGGAAAATCAGGCGCAGGAAACAGAAGCCTGACCCCTGAAAAGAGAAGCCCGGGTCATGGGTACGGCCGGGACACGGGCTTTCCTTGAAGGGTAGATCGTGTGAACGGCACCATTCGTTCACCGGGTGCCCATGCGTTATCGTCCTGCATGGAGCACCCGGCCGGCACGATGCCGGTACTTCCGGCTGCGCGGCGCTGCCGCGGCAGGCCCTGATCCGTCAATGCCGGACCGTCGACGAAAACATATTGATCACCACCACACCCGCAATGATCAGGCCCATGCCGATGACGGCGGGCAGATCCAGGCTTTGCCTGAAAGCCACCCAGCCCACCACGGAAATAAGCACGATGCCCACGCCCGACCAGATGGCATAGGCCACGCCGGTCGGAATCACACGCAGCGTCAGGGCCAGGAAATAGAAGGCGATTGCATAGCCCACCACCGTCACCACGCTGGGCAGCCACTGTGTGAAGCCATCCGACGCCTTCAGCGCCGACGTGGCGATGACCTCGGACACGATGGCGATACCGAGATATACATATGCCTGATGAAGCGTCACGGAAGCACTTCCTTTGTGTCGGTTGTCGGTGAAGAACTGCAACCTATCGGCCGGAGCTTCCACACCCCAGGGCTTGCAAGCCCTTCGGATCCGCCAAGCGCAGAACAGTCAGCAGTGACTGTTCTATGTCCGGCTCCCCCACCTCGCGGCCTGCATGCCGCTCGGATTCGCTAGGCATCCAAGAGTCCGCAGTGGGCTCTTGGGTGTCCGAGTTCATCCACCTCGGCGCTTGCAAGCGCCTCGGATTCGCCAGGCGGGGCCATTCTATTGCCGAGATCTCTCCACCTCGCGGCCTGCATGCCGCTCGGATTCGCTAGGCATAGAACAGTCAGCAGTGACTGTTCTATGTCCGAGCTCATCCATGATCAGATATATTTTTCGCCGTTCAGATAGGCCTTACGCCAGCGATTGATCTCGATGCGATCGAACAGGCCGCCCGCTGCGAAAGGATCGCCGTTGACGAAGGCCTGCGCTTCCTCGCGCGTTTCGACATCCACGATATAGAAGCTGCCGGTGCCCGTGACACCATCATCCAGCAGCTTGGCACCGCAGGCCAGCAGCAGCTTCTTGTTCCGCTCCAGAAATTCGAGATGCGTCGCACGCAACTGCTGGCGCAGATCGCCGGCATCGGGTTTGTCGAAGGTCTCGATCATATACGGCATGTTTTCTCCTTTGTGGGACGAAGGCGATACACTGTCCGCACCCTTGGCGGCCCCGCCTTCATCACTGGTGTGCTGTTTGCTTAGTTCGTGCATTCAAATTCGGATGCATGGGCTTGCCGGACCAGGCGCAAAACACAGTGATGGCCGTAGCTATCGCGAGTATTTGCAACACAGTATGGCGAGTCCAGGCGCCGAAATTCAGTATACGACACGCCAAACAGGACACTAGATTAAAGTCATGATTCTGCGCTCGAACGAACCGATTGCAGCCATAGCCACCGCCCCCGGAAAGGGCGGCATCGGCGTAGTGCGCATTTCCGGCAAAAACCTCGACGGTTTGGCCGCGCGGCTCTTCAATGCACCTTTGAAACCCCGCCACGCGCATTACCTTTCCTTCAACGATGCACAAGGCCGCGCCATTGACGCTGGCATCGTACTGTATTTCAAGGCGCCCCACTCCTATACCGGCGAAGACGTGCTGGAACTGCAGGGCCACGGCGGCCCGGCAGTGCTGCGCCGCGTGCTGCAGCACTGCCTGGAAGCGGGCAGGGAATGGGGCCTGCGCCATGCCGAACCCGGCGAATTCACCCAGCGAGCCTTCCTCAACGACCGCCTGGACCTCGCCCAGGCCGAAGCCGTGGCCGACCTCATCGACGCATCATCGGAAGCCGCCGCCCGCAGCGCCATGGCGTCGCTCAGCGGCGCCTTCTCGCAGGAAATCACCGCACTGAACGACCGCATCATCCACCTGCGCATGCTCGTGGAAGCCACACTGGACTTCCCTGAAGAAGAAATCGACTTCCTGGAAAAATACGAAGCCCGTCCCACCCTCGACGCCATCATTGCCGACACCGAAGCCATCCGCCGGCAGGCGAGGCAGGGCATGATCCTGCGCGAAGGCCTGCACGTCGTGCTCGCCGGCCGGCCCAACGTCGGCAAATCCAGCCTGCTCAACGCCCTGGCCGGCGACGACGTCGCCATCGTCACCGCCATCGCCGGCACCACCCGCGACCGCGTCATCCAGCAGATTCACCTGGACGGCATACCCATACACATCGTGGATACCGCCGGCCTGCGCGAAACCACCGACGAAGTCGAAAGCATAGGCATCGCCCGGACCTGGGCGGAAATCGAACACGCCGACGCCGTCATCCACCTGCAAGACGCGCGCGAACCGGACGACGAACTGGAGGCGGAAATCCTGCGGCGGTTGCCCGCAAGAGCGCCCGTGCTGAAAGTGTTCAACAAGGTGGATCTGATGGGGGGGACGAGCGCTTCGGCTTCGCATCCGGCTCCCGCCCCTTCACCAAGGATGGCCAGCACCCCGGCTCGGACGCTTCAGCAATCTGGCACCGGCACACCCGGCAGGCCGGATTCCTCCTCAGCGGCCGATACAGCCCCTGCCGATCCTCCCACCCAGGAAGCGGGCCCGCCCGCCGTGGATGCAAACCCGGACTCGGCGCGCCTTGCCATGCAAGGCCCGGGCGAAGCCGGCGGCCCCATCGAAAACCTGTATATCTCCGCAAAGACCGGCCACGGCCTGGACGCCCTGCGCCGCCGCCTGCTCGACATCGCCGGCTGGTCGCCCGGCGCCCAATCCCCCTGGCTCGCCCGCGAACGCCACCTGCGCGCCTTGCAGGCCGCCAGCGAACACCTCGCCATCGCCCGGTCCCATGCGGAACTGAATGATCAGGTGCTGGATCTGTTCGCCGAAGAACTGCGGCTGGCGCATGAAGAACTGGGGGCGATAACGGGGCAATTCACCAGCGATGATTTATTGGGGGAGATTTTTTCTAGTTTTTGTATTGGGAAGTGAGGGGGTAAGATGGCACGAATGTGGATGGTACGCGGCGAAGGCGGCAGCCTGTATGACGCCTTTCGAGAACGTGGCGTGGCTGCCGTGGGCTGGAATCAATTGGCGGCCCATGCCAAGCCCGGTGTCGGGCGCAAGCAATTGATCGCCCTGTACCAGTCCGCCGAGCCCCAGGCAAAACAAGGGACGGTTGTGTCGGGCGCATCCCAAGTCTGGCGGTTCGTCAACGATATCCAGGATGGTGACTGGATCGTCACCTATTCGCCAGCCAATCGCCTGTACTCGATCGGCAAGATCAATGGCCCAGCCGAGCACTACCCGGAGTGGGCCGAGCAAGGCATGCCGCTGGCGCGCAAGGTGCAATGGCATCCACAGGAACTGCCGCGCGACAGCTTGGGCACCAGCACCAAGAACAGCCTGGGCTCGATCTCTACCGTATTCGAAATTCCTCCTGGTGCTGCGGACGAAGTGCTGGCCGCCCTGAAGGGCAAACCGGTGCCAGCCGTGGAAGATGAAGCCGAGGAAATCATCGCCGACCCGCTGGCCAATATCGAGTCCCAAGCGCTGGAACGTATCAAGGATCGGGTCAACGAACTCGACTGGGACGACATGCAGCAACTGGTCGCCGGAATCCTGCGCGCCATGGGCTACAAGACACAGGTTTCGCCGCCTGGCTCGGATCGAGGCAAGGATATCGTTGCCTCGCCGGATGGTTTTGGCTTCGAACACCCGCGCATCGTCGTAGAGGTCAAGCACCGCAAGGGGCAGATGGGCAGCCAGGAAATCCGGAGCTTCCTCGGCGGCCGCCACAAGGATGATCGAGGGCTGTATGTCAGTACGGGTGGTTTCAGTAAGGACGCCCTGTACGAAGCAGATCGAGCATCCATTCCACTGGCAATGTGGACGCTGGACCATATCGTTCGTGCTCTGATCGAACACTACGACGCTACAGATGCCGAAACCAAACGAATCGTTCCGCTGAAGCGGCTGTACTGGCCTGCCTGACGCCAGGGGAATAGCAAGTGACTTCCACAGAACAACAGATCGAACAATTCATCGGAACATTGGTTTCCTTTGGCGGTAGCGCGGGCAATCAGCGTTTGCTTAAAGCGCTGGGCTGGCAGGACAGTATCTACCAACGCGTCAAGCAGCAATTGATCGACGACGGCCGCATCCGCTCTGGGCGCGGGCGCGGCGGCTCAGTTGCCTTGGCCGAGAACGTTTCATCCTTGCCCAAACCCGTCACCGAACCATCAGCGGCCATCAAGCGGCAAGCCAACGAGGCCCGCAAGGAAGACAAGCATGACGCAACACGGGACAAAGACATGAGATCCATCGAACAACTGTTCTTCAACGACTTGGAAAAGAAACTCTGGACCGCCGCCGACAAGCTGCGCTCCAACCTCGACGCTGCCGTGTACAAGCACGTCGTGCTCGGGCTGATCTTCCTCAAATATGTGTCTGATGCCTTCGAAGAACGGCAACGGGAACTGCGCGAACAGTTCACCAATCCGGATCATGACTACTACATGGACCCGGACGAGTACGGCGGCGCAGGAACCCCGGAGTACGAAGACAACATCGCCGCCGAGTTGGAAGTGCGCGACTACTACACCGAGAAGAATGTGTTCTGGGTGCCGGTGGAAGCGCGCTGGCAAACCCTGCGTGACTGTGCGCAACTGCCGCCCAAGGCGGCGTTGCCCTGGAACAAGCCCGGCAAGGAGGAGCCGGAGGAAATGCGCTCGGTCGGCTGGCTGATCGACAACGCCATGGAGGCCGTGGAGCGTGAGAACGCCCGGCTGAAGAACGTGCTCAACAAGGATTTCGCCCGCGTGCAGCTCGATTCCAGCAAGCTGGCCGGGCTGATCAGCCACTTCTCGGATACCGACTTCAGCGCCAAGGAATACAAGGGCCAGCCGCTGGACCTGAAATCCAAAGACATTCTCGGCCACGTCTACGAATACTTCCTCGGCCAGTTCGCCCTGGCCGAAGGCAAAAAGGGCGGCCAGTACTACACGCCCAAGAGCATCGTCACCCTGATCGTGGAAATGCTCCAGCCGTTCAAGGGCCGCGTCTATGACCCGGCCATGGGCTCCGGCGGCTTCTTCGTGCAAAGCGAGGAGTTCATCGAACAGCACGGCGGCAAGGCAGCCAACGGCAAGAGCGGGCAGATCAGCGTCTACGGGCAGGAGAGCAACCCCACCACCTGGCGGCTGGCCGCGATGAACATGGCCATTCGTGGCATCGACTTCAACTTCGGTACAGGCCCGGCGGACACGCTGCTCAACGATCTGCACCCGGACCTGCGCGCCGATTTCGTCATGGCCAACCCCCCCTTCAACATGAAGGAATGGTGGAACGAAAAGCTGGCCGCCGATCCGCGCTGGATCGCCGGCACGCCGCCGCAAGGCAACGCCAACTTCGCGTGGTTGCAGCACATGCTCTGGCACCTGGCGCCCACCGGCAGCATGGCGCTGCTGCTGGCCAACGGCTCGATGAGTTCCAACACCAACAACGAAGGCGAAATCCGCAAACGCTTGATCGAGGATGACTACGTGGAATGCATGGTCGCGCTGCCCGGCCAGTTGTTCACCAACACCCAGATTCCGGCCTGCATCTGGTTCCTGACTCGCGACAAGCAGAACGGCTTTGCGCTCGACAAGAAGAAGCGCGACCGGCGCGGCGAATTCCTGTTCATCGACGCCCGCCAGTTGGGCTATATGAAAGACCGCGTACTACGCGACTTCACCGCCGACGACATCCAGAAAATCGCCGACACCTTCCATGCCTGGCAGCAGGGTGAGGAGTACGAGGACGTGCCGGGGTTCTGCCATTCTGCCAAGCTGGAAGACGTGCGCAAGCATGAGCATGTGCTGACTCCGGGGCGCTATGTGGGCGCGGCGGAGCAGGAAGACGACGGCGAACCCTTTGTCGAGAAGATGCAGCGGCTGACGGCGCAACTGGCAGAACAGTTTGCCGAGAGCGCGAAGCTGGAAGCGCAGATCAAGAAAAATCTGGCAGGTTTGGGCTACGGAGAGCAGCAACTATGAGTAAAAAGCACATCGACCAGCAGCACCACACAACCTTTGACGGCATGCGCCACCAGGATGAGAGCGGCCATGAGTACTGGCGTGCCCGCCAACTGGCCAAGGTGCTGGAATACTCCGAATACCGCCACTTCCTGCCCGTTATCACCCGCGCCAAGGCCGCGTGCCGCAACAGTGGCCAGAACGAAGCCGACCATTTCGAGGACATCCTCGATATGGTCGATATCGGCTCCGGTGCCCAGCGCCCGGTGGAAGACGTGCGCCTCTCCCGCTACGCCTGCTACCTGATCGTACAAAACGGCGACCCGAGCAAACCCGTCATCGCCAACGGCCAAACCTACTTCGCTCTGCAAACAAGGCGGCAAGAGTTGGCTGATGAAGCCAATTTTTCCAGCCTTTCGGAAGCTGAAAAACGCCTGGCCATCCGCAACGAGCTGGCGACCCACAACAAACAGCTTGCCGCAGCCGCCAGAGATGCCGGTGTGGAAACCGCGCTGGACTCGCCATCTTTCAGGATCACGGCTACAAAGGGCTGTACGGCGGATTGGGTGCCAAAGACATTCATGCCACCAAAGGTTTGAAAAAGAGCCAGAAAATCCTTGACCACATGGGCAGCACCGAACTGGCTGCCAACCTGTTCCGCGCCACCCAAACCGAAGAAAAACTGCGCCGCGACGGCGTGCAAGGCAAGCGCCAGGCCAATCAGACGCACCATGAAGTTGGCAGCAAAGTCCGCCAGACCATCCGGGACCTCGGCGGCACCATGCCCGAACACTTGCCCGTGCCGGAGCAAAGCATCCAGCAGCTTGAATCGGCGAAGAAGAAGCGGATCAAGAAAGGAGACGGGAAATGATGGCGGGTGTATTGGATGGGGTTGAGGCGTGGTTGGCCGAGCGGTTTGCGGAGAGTGCAGGGCTGGAAACGGAGATCAAGAAGAATTTGGCAGGGTTGGGTTATGGCTTTTAACGACCCTTTGGTACGTCTTGGGGATTACGTGGAAGCGTGCCTGGGGAAGATGCTAGACGCCCAGAAGAATCGGGGGGCCTTTCAGCCCTATCTTGGGAACAGCAACGTGCGATGGGGAGCGTTCGATCTTCAAGACCTCGCAGTAATGCGCTTTGAACAGCAAGAAGAAGAACGGTACGGACTCCGTGATGGTGATTTAGTAGTTTGCGAGGGAGGAGAGCCAGGGCGGTGTGCGATCTGGCAAGGTGAAGTGCCCAACATGAAGATTCAAAAGGCGCTGCACAGAATCAGGGTGAAGGACGGCCTCGATAACTACTTTCTTTACTACTGGTTCTTGCATGCCGGTAAGACCGGAGCGCTTGAACCGTATTTCACCGGGACGACCATCAAGCATTTGACCGGGAAGGCGTTAGCCGAACTGAAGGTTCCGCTACCACCGATTGATAGGCAACGTGGTTTGGCAAAGGTGTTGAGATCCCTCGACTATAAGATCAACCTCAATCTCCGCATCAACCAAACCCTCGAAGCCATGGCGCAAGCCATCTTCAAGTCCTGGTTTGTCGATTTTGACCCGGTCAAGGCCAAGATTGCCGCCATCGAACAGGGCGAAGACCCGCTGCGCGCCGCCATGCGCGCCATCAGCGGCAAGACCGACGCCGAACTCGACCAGATGCCCCGCGAGTACCACAACCAACTCGCCACCACCGCCGAACTGTTTCCAGACGCTATGGAAGAGTCGGAGTTGGGGGATATTCCGAAGGGGTGGGAAGTCGGAGCATTTAAGCAATGCTGTTTGCGAGTAGAGAGTGGTGGTACCCCTAGTAGAAAGGAGCCTGTATTTTGGGACGGTTCAATACCTTGGTTGACCTCCGGCGAGGTTCGGGATGTTGTTGTTCTAGATACCAAGGAGAAAATCACTCCTGATGGCTTGGATTCGAGTAGTGCAAAATTATGGCCGCCTATGACTACGGTAGTAGCAATGTATGGAGCAACTGCCGGACAAGTTTGCCTTCTAGCAAAGGAGATGACAGCAAATCAGGCGTGCTGCGCACTGATACCACTTGCAGAATTCAAAGCGTTTATTTTTATTGCTGCGCGTCAATCAACTCAACAACTTTCAGAAAAAGCGTCTGGTTCCGCACAACAGAATTTGAATAAATCTTTGGTTGAAAACCATGCCTATGTAATTCCGACAAAAAAAATTGCAGAGAAATTCGAGAAAGCAACCACTACTCTGTTGCAGCGATGGATTCAAAACCAAAAAGAAATAACTACGCTAGGTATGGTTCGCGACACGCTTCTCCCCAAATTACTTTCCGGTGAGCTGCGCGTTTCCAATGCTGAACATATTATGGAAAAGGTGTGGCCATGACAAACGTACGCCGGAAAGTGGACCTTTACATCCTATCTCTTGGGCTACTCTTCGTCTTCTTTATCATTATTGCTGCGGAGCCTCCAGCTTCTTCCTTTTCTTTCAAGGATGCTGGGAGCTGGAAAGCCCTTGTGGTGAACAATTCTTTGCCCGTGGTTTCGATATTAGGGTTGCTTTACTGCCTGTTTGCATACTTTCGTTTTGACTTCGATTTGAAAGGCGCTAACGAGATACCTTTTGAAGTCAAGAAGCTGGAAAACATAAACTATGAGCACCTGACATTTCTTGCTACCTATGTGGTGCCACTCATCAGCTTCGATTTCGGCAGCGGCCGACAAATGATTGTACTGGCGTTGCTATTGGTAGTGATGGGGATCATCTACATCAAGACAGATCTATTTTACGCCAACCCGTCTCTGGCACTTCTTGGGTTCCACATCTACCGTGCCAGCGGGCATTTCAAGAATGGCGAGCGGGAAGGCATCACATTGATTTGTCGTGAACGATTGGTGGAGAACCAAAAGCTTTCCTACATAAAGCTGGATGACAGAATTTACTACGTCAAGGGGACAAAGTGACCGCCGATGAATTGAAAGCGGCTTTGCAGGCCTACTATAACGATCAGTCTAATATCGGCGTTTGCGTGTACGCGCTGATGAAGGATGCCAATAATCCCGGTCCTTTCAAGCTGGACATTGAGGCCGATGCGCAGGCTGGCCTTAAGGACTTGTTTCTACAAAGCCTGCGTGACGAAATTTCTAGCAAAGACGAACTGTCGGTACTTGCCTTGTCAAGTGCGGATGAGCGAGTCAATGCTATTTACGTTTACGATCTCGATATCCCCGAGGAGCTGACATCACTTGAGGCTGTCATTGCTCAAGATGATCTGCCCATGCTGGATTTGAATGAAAAAAGCCTGTCTTCGATCAAGGCGCTACTCATCGAAGTGGGCAACGACATCGGCCAGTTGGTTTTGTACAAGACGATGGCTCCCGTCAACATCTTTGGTCGATCGAGTTTTTTTCTGCGTAAGCATGAAAGTCGACTTGAACGGCTGAATGACGAATTTCTGCGCGTCAGTGCCGGGTTTCAGATGTTGCGGATTAATGATGCCTTGCTGGTGCTGAATCTTGAAGCACTAGAGCATAATTTCGGGTTTCATGATGTGATCAAAAAGGAGGCTGCATTGGGCATTGATGCCATTGTCTCGGCAGCGTTAGTGACCAATCCGGATGTCTTGCGGGAGCTTGTCGATGATGTGAAATATGCTCGTCGCCTCACCAAGATTGCCAAGGCTTCCCCTGTACTTAAAGCTGGTATTTCAGGAGAAAGTATTGTCCGGTTTTGCAAAACATTCCCCAACCTTGTTGGCCGCATTCGATTTAATGAAGAAGGCAGTAAAGTGATGCTTGATACCAAAGTGTCCAAAGACTTGTTCATCAAGGTATTGATGGACGACCTCCTAACTTCTGAACTCACAAAATTTCATTACGCCAGTGTGGCAAAAGACGCTGTAGTGCCAAACGTGAAGAAGGCCGATTAATGGAGTTTCTGTCAGAAACCGCTGCCAAGAAAGCGCTGCTGTCCGCACAGAAGGAACTGATGATGCGGCTGATCGAGTACTTCATGCAGCTAAAAGGTGATACGAAAGAACGGACGACATGAGCATTACCGAACAGCAACTCGAAGACGCCGCTATCGGCTGGTTCCGCGCACTGGGTTGGCACTACGTCAACGGACCGGAGATCGCGCCCGACGGTGACAATCCTGCCCGCACCGATTACCGGCAAGTGGTACTGCGCGAAGACCTGTTGGCCGCACTGACGCGGATCAACCCGCACATCCCCGCTGCCGCGCTGGAGCAAGCTGCACACGAGCTTCTGACGGTCAGTGAACCGCTGCTGATCGCCCGAAACCGCCGCGTGCATCGCTTACTGCTAGCCGGCATTCCGGTCGAGTTTTCCGTGGGCGACGAAAAGCGCACCGACCTGGTCAACCTGATCGACTTTGCCAACCCGCGCAACAACGACTTCCTGCTGGTCAGCCAGTTCACCGTGACCGGCACCAGGCAGCCGCGCCGTCCCGATCTGGTGGCCTTCGTCAACGGCCTGCCGCTGGCGGTGATCGAACTGAAGAACCCGGCCAACGAGCAGACCGACATCTGGGATGCCTTCAACCAGATCCAGACCTACAAGGAAGAGATCGGCGACCTGTTCAACACCAATGTGGCGGTGGTGGTCAGCGATGGTTTCACGGCGCGGCTGGGTTCGCTGACGGCCAATCAGGAGCGCATGCAGCCGTGGCGAGCCATTGCCAACGAGGATGACCGTCCACGGTTGGCGTTGGAGATGGAAACGCTGGTGCGCGGCTTCTTCGAACCTGCGCTGTTTCTGGACTATGTGCGCCACTTCGTGTTGTTCGAGCAGGACGCCGACCGGATCATCAAGAAAATCGCCGGCTATCACCAGTTCCATGCCGTGCGCGAGGCGGTGAAAGCCACGGTGATCGCCGCCAGCAACCCGAACAAGGGTCTTCTGGAAGTGCAGGAGCCGCGCGCCACCTATGGTAAGGAAGTGCAGCCCGGTAGCCGCAAGGCCGGTGTGGTGTGGCATACGCAGGGTTCGGGCAAGAGCATCACCATGGCCTGCTACGCGGGCAAGCTGTTGCAGCAGCCGGAGATGAAGAACCCCACGCTGGTGGTGGTGACCGACCGCAACGATCTGGACGGGCAGTTGTACGGCACCTTTTGCGCCGCCGAAGACCTGCTGCGGCAGACGCCGGTGCAGGCGGGCAGCCGTGAGGAACTGCGTGAGATGCTGGCCTCGCGTGAGGCTGGCGGCATCCTCTTCACCACGGTGCAGAAGTTCGCCCTGCTGGACGACGAGGAGCAGCACCCGCTGCTGTCGGGCCGCAGCAATATCGTGGTGATTTCCGACGAGGCGCACCGCAGCCAGTACGGCATGAAGGGGCGGCTCGACACCAAAACCGGCAAGTACGTGTTCGGCTACGCCAAACACATGCGCGACGCGCTGGCCAACGCCACCTTCATCGGCTTCACCGGCACGCCCATCGCCTTGGAAGACAAGGACACGCGAGCGGTGTTCGGCGATTACGTCAGCATCTACGACATCCAGGATGCGGTGGACGACGGCGCCACGGTGCCGATCTACTTTGAGTCCCGACTTGCCAGGCTGGATGTGAACCAGGCCGAGATTGACGAGCTCAATGCCCAGGTGGATGAGGTCATCGAGGACGAGGAGGACATCACTGCCCGCGAAAAGACCAAGAGCGATTGGGCTGCGCTGACCAAGCTGGTGGGCGCGCAGCCGCGTCTGGAGCAGGTGGCTGCTGACCTAGTGCAGCACTTTGAGACACGCACCGCCACGCTGGAAGGCAAGGCGATGATCGTCAGCATGAGCCGCGATATCTGCGCCGAGCTATACAACGCCATCGTCGCCCTGCGCCCGGACTGGCACGATGCCGACCCGGAGAAGGGCGCAATCAAGGTGGTGATGACCGGCTCGGCAGCGGATAAGCCCTTGCTGCAACCGCATTTGTACAGCCAGCAGGTGAAGAAACGCCTGGAAAAGCGTTTCAAAGACCCGGCAGACCCGTTGAAGCTGGTGATCGTGCGCGATATGTGGCTGACCGGCTTCGACGCCCCCTGCTGCCACACCATGTATGTAGACAAGCCCATGAAGGGCCACAACCTGATGCAGGCCATTGCCCGCGTCAACCGGGTGTTCCGCAACAAGCCCGGTGGATTGGTGGTGGATTACATCGGCATTGCCAACGAACTGAAAGCGGCGCTCAAGACCTACACCGAATCCAAGGGCAAGGGCGACCCGGCGCATAACGCAGCCGAGGCGCTGGCAGTACTGCTGGAGAAGTTGGACATCGTGCGCGGGCTAATGCACGGCTTCGACTACAGTGGGTTTGAAACCGATGCGATGAAGCTGCTGGTGCCGGTGGCCAACCATATCCTGGGGCTGAAGGACGGTAAACAGCGTTTCCTCGATGCCATGCTGGCCGTGAGCAAGGCGTTTTCCCTGTGCAGCACGCTGGACGAAGCTGCCGCCCTGCGCACGGAGATTGCCTTCTTCGCCGCTGTCAAGGCTGCCATCGTCAAGTTCACCACGGTGGATCGCAAGCGTTCCGACGCGGACAAGAACAGTGCGCTCAAGCAGATCCTGGACAACGCTATCGTGGCGGACGGGGTGGCGGACATCTTCGCCCTGGCGGGCCTGGACAAGCCCAACATCGGCCTGTTGTCGGAAGAATTCCTGGAAGACGTGCGACAGATGAAGAGCCGCAACCTGGCGGTGGAACTGCTCGAAAAGCTGTTGCGTGACGAGATCAAGGCGCGGGCGCGCAACAACGTAGTGCAGGAGAAGAAGTACGGCGACCGCCTGCTGGAAACCTTGCGCAAGTACCACAACCGAGCGGTGGAGACGGCACAGGTCATCGAGGAGTTGATCCAGATGGCCAAGGACTTCCAGGCAGCGCTGGAGCGTGAAGCAGCGCTGGGGCTGAATCCGGACGAGATCGCCTTCTACGATGCGCTGGCCAACAACGAAAGCGCCGTGCGGGAGCTGGGCGACGATACCTTGAAGAAGATCGCCGTCGAGATCACCGAGAAACTGCGCAACAGCACCACGGTGGATTGGCAGGTACGCGAGAGCGTGCGGGCAAAGCTACGGATTCTGGTGCGGCGCACGCTGAAGAAATGGAAATATCCGCCAGTGGGTGAGGAGGCCGCGGTTGAGCTGGTGCTGAAGCAGGCGGAATCACTGTCGAACGCTTGGTCGAAGTGATGACTGCATAGGGGGCTTGGTATGAATGGCAAAAAATTGATCCGCAACAGCACAGCCGAGTTTCTGATCTTCACAGGGCAGGCCGGCGAGCAGAGCATCGAAGCCCGCTACGAGGACGAAACCCTGTGGCTGTCGCAGAAGTTGATGGCTGAGCTTTTCGGGGTAGATGTGCGCACCGTCAGCGAGCACCTGAAGAACATCTTTGCCAGCCAGGAACTGACTGCGGAAGCAGTTATCCGGAAATTCCGGATAACTGCCAGTGACGGCAAGAACTACCATACCCAGTTCTACAATCTCGACGCCATCATCTCCGTCGGCTACCGGGTCAACTCCATACGCGCAACGCAATTCCGTCAATGGGCGACTGGCGTCTTGCGTGAGTTCGCCATCAAAGGCTATGTGCTGGATCGCCAGCGCATGGAAAACGGCAGCTTCCTGAGCGAGGACTACTTCGAGCGGCTGCTGGCGGAAATCCGCGAGATCCGCCTCAGCGAGCGACGCTTCTACCAGAAGATCACCGACATCTACGCCACCAGCGTGGATTACAACAAGGACGCACCGACAACCAAAGCATTCTTCGCCAAAGTACAGGACAAACTGCATTACGCCATCCACGGCCATACCGCTGCAGAGCTGATCCGCGAGCGGGCCGATAGCAGCAGGCCACATATGGGTCTGACTTCCTGGGCGAGCGCGCCCGAAGGCAAGATCCTGAAAACCGACGTGGCCGTGGCCAAGAACTACCTGACCAGGGACGAGTTGGATTCATTGGGCCGTATCGTCAACGCCTATCTTGAACTGGCCGAGGACCGTGCTCGCCGCAAGATTCCCATGAGTATGGAAGACTGGTCCAAGCGTCTGGACGCCTTCCTAGAATTTGATGACCGGGAAGTGCTACAGAACAGCGGCAAGATTTCTGCAAAACTTGCCCAGACACATGCGGAAAGTGAATTTGAGAAGTACAGAATTGTGCAGGATCGCCTGTTTGAAAGCGATTTCGACAAAGCAGTGAAAAAACTGGCGTCCGGCGAGCCGAACACCAGAGATGATGGATAAGGCTCAGCTCCCCAAATAGATCGACGTCACTTTCAACCTTTCATGCCCAAGTTCACGGCTGATCTGCTGCCGGGCGTGTTGGTCACTCAATCGCTGGCTGCGATTGAGCTGAGCTTTACCAGGGCCACCCGCCGCTGGCGCTTTCCACCCCGTCAACACCTCATACCGCATCTGAGCATACCCATGCCGCAGCCCATGCATATTGCTCCACCCTGCCGCCTTGCACTGCCCGTCGTAGACATGTCGCTGCAGGATGTAAGTCT
Organism: Alcaligenaceae bacterium; assembly: GCA_013416455.1. Taxonomy (GTDB): domain Bacteria; phylum Pseudomonadota; class Gammaproteobacteria; order Burkholderiales; family Burkholderiaceae_B; genus Yanghanlia. The sequence continues at coordinate 164,076 of JACCES010000008.1, forward strand.
TGTGCGACGGAATCAATGATCCCAAGCCCGCCAGGCGATGAGCCTCATTCAGCACCGCACGCTGTTCCGGCGTCGAGATTGGCACCGTCCGATCACGGCCACCTTTTGCCCATGATCCCTTGATAGCGATATCGTCGCCACGGTCGGCATAGCGGGGTTGGAACTTGATGGACTCTTCCCGCCGCAAACCGAAGGCAGCCTGCAAACGCAGGCTCATGAGGACATGAGGGTCGTTGACCCTGTCCAACCTGTCACCCAGCTCCTTGGCCTTGTTTTCATTGGTCACATAACGCCGCTCGGGAATGCCCAGCTTGGTGTTGTCTGCCGGCAAGATGCCTGCCTTGCCAACCTTCTCTGCCCACCAGCGCAGATGCGTCATACGGTGGCCTTGAGCCGGTCATCGGGCACATGAAATCCGATGGAAAGCTGGGCCGTAACTGGCTCACAGGTCGTGCGGGGGATGCGATCCAGGCGGTGCTGTGTGGAGCCGGGCACAACATCCGTCTGCTGCTGCGCCAGCTGCGGCGTTTTTACGCCTGGACGATGGTGCGGTGGTGGGTGGCGTTCGCGCATCGCCAACACGCAAGGGCATGACCGAATACATCATCGTTACCTGAACGCTGAAAAATCTAGTTGTTCAGGATCGACTATGTACCGATCTCCATTTATCAGCCCATTGACCCCCATTCAAGAAAACCTGTCGAAGCAGTTTGAGGTTGATCACCCTGGCCAGGCGGAACTTGCGCCCACTCAAATAAACTTCAGGTGTTTGATAGTTATGAAGGATGATTAACGCCGCCTCTGTCATACTGAAGGCAATGCAGGCCCCCCATCAGAATGGAAGGCAAGACGCAGGCCGAAGCAACAGCCGAAACGATCGCGCGGGCCCGCAAGACCTCTTTCAATCAACACTTCCGGAGCCATCCACATGAAGATTCAAGCTGCGGTCACCCACGCCCAGGGTCAGGATTTTTCCATCGAAGAGGTCTCGCTGTCCGGGCTCCAGGCGAACGAAGTTCTGATCAAGATCGTTGCCACAGGTGTATGCCATACCGATGCGGTGGCACGCGACCTGGGCATATCGCCCTACCCCATCGTGCTGGGTCATGAAGGCGCGGGCATCATCGAGAAGGCAGGCGAAAACGTCAGCCGGCTCGCTCCCGGCGACCACGTTGTGATGTCTTTTGCGCACTGCGGTCAATGCGAAAACTGCCTGACCGGGCATCCGACCGTGTGCTCGGCCTTCAATGAATTGAATTTCGGCGGCCGCATGGACGATCACACCTGCCGTTTGCATCAGGGCGATACCGACATCCACACGTTCTTCGGCCAATCTTCATTTGGCACCTACGCCATCGCGCACGAACGCAATGTGGTCAAGGTCGACAAGGACGTCGATCTCGCTCTGCTCGGGCCGCTGGGCTGCGGCATCCAGACCGGCGCCGGCACGGTGCTGAACCGTCTCAAGCCCGGGTTCGGTACTTCCATCGCCGTGTACGGCTGCGGCGCCGTGGGCTTGAGCGCCATCATGGCGGCCAGAATCGCCGGCTGCCCGCGAATCTTCGCAGTGGATGTGCACGACAGCCGCCTGGAACTGGCCCGCGAGCTCGGCGCCACGGATGCGCTGAATGGCAAGAACGCCGATGTGGTCGAGGAAATCAAGGCAGCATCCCATGGCGGCACGCACTATGCTGTGGAAACCACCGGAGTGCCGCCGGTGGTGCGCCAGTGTCTGAACGCGCTGAGGCCATTGGGGCAGGCTGCCATTGTCGGGGTCGCGCCTGAAATATCCATCGATGTGCATAACGATTTAATGGCCGAAGGCAAGAGCATGATCGGCGTCATAGAAGGCGATTCCGTGCCACGGGTGTTCATCCCCCAACTGATCGAGTTCTACAAAGCGGGCAAATTCCCCTTCGACAAGCTGATCAAGTTCTACGAATTCAATGAAATCAGCCAGGCCTTTGAAGATTCCCAGTCCGGTGTCACCGTCAAGCCCGTGCTCAAGCTGGCCTGACGCCATGCGGCCGCAAGCTCTCCTGCAAAAAAAGCGCTCGGCGGCATGAATCAAGAATATACAAAGGATATCCATGAATAACGCAACAACTTACCAGAACCTTGACTTGCTGCCCATAGCGGGGCAATGGCGCAAAGGCAGATCGGGCCGCAAGCTGGATGTTGTCGACCCCTATTCGGGCGATACCTTGCTGAGCCTGCCGATGGCCAGCCACGCGGATCTGGATGAAGCCTACCAGGCCGCGCGCGACATCCAGCCGGAATGGGCGGCAATGGGCCCCACGGCACGGGGGGACATCATGCGCCGGGTAGTGGCGCTCTTTGATGCGCGCAAAGAAGAAATCATCGACTGGTTGATCCGCGAATCCGGCAGCACACGCGTCAAGGCGGAAATCGAATGGGGTTCGGCCCGCGGCATTACACAGGAAGCCGCCAGCCTGCCCGGCCGCATGCACGGGCGCATTCTGCCCTCGGATATCCCCGGCAAGGAAAGCCGCGTTTACCGCAAGCCGCTGGGGGTGATCGGGGTGATCAGCCCCTGGAATTTCCCGCTGCACCTCAGCGCGCGTTCCGTGGCCCCGGCATTGGCGCTGGGCAATACCGTGGTCGTGAAACCCGCCAGCGACACCCCGGTCACCGGCGGCCTGTTGCTGGCCCGCCTGTTTGAGGAAGCGGGGCTGCCCGCGGGCGCACTCAGCGTGGTGGTCGGCGCCGGTTCAGAAATCGGCGATGCCTTCGTTGAGCACCCCGTTCCCTCTTTCATCTCGTTCACCGGGTCCACGGAAGTCGGCCGCAACATCGGCCGGATCGCCAATGCGGGCAAGCATCTCAAGCATGTAGCCCTTGAGCTCGGCGGCAACAGCCCGTTTGTCGTCCTGGCCGATGCCGATGTCCAAACAGCCGTCAGCGCGGCAGTCACCGGCAAGTTCCTGCATCAGGGCCAGATCTGCATGGCAATCAACCGCATCATCGTCGAAGCCCCTCTGGTCAACGAATTCACCCAACGCTTCGTCGAGCGGGTCAAAACGCTTGCCTGCGGCGATCCATCAAAACCCGAAACCGTGGTCGGGCCGGTGATCAACCAGCGTCAGTTGGAAGGCCTGAAGGCAAAAATCGGCAAGGCCAAGGCGGAAGGAGCCACGCTGCTGCTGGGGGGCGAACCCCAAGGCAATGTAATGCCGCCACATGTGTTTGGTGATGTCACGGCGGACATGGAAATCGCCCGGGAAGAAATTTTTGGCCCCTTGGTGGGGATTCAGTCTGCCCGCGACGCCGAACATGCCCTGGAGCTCGCCAACGGCAGCGACTACGGCCTTTCAAGCGCGGTGTTCACCGGCGACCTTGCACGAGGCGTCCAGTTTGCCCAGCGTCTGCACGCGGGCATGACACATGTCAACGATATGCCGGTCAATGACGAAGCCAACGCGCCGTTCGGCGGCGAAAAGAACTCCGGCGTAGGCCGCTTCAACGGCGATTGGGTGATTGACGAGTTCACGACGGATCACTGGATCACGGTACAAACCGCCCCTCGCGGGTATCCGTTCTGAAAGGCGGCGCCAACCAGGTGGCGGCGAGTTCGCCACCGAGGATCAAGCCCGCCGCAAGCTTCCCATGCGTGCCACCTCAAGCACGCCTGACCGACCCGCATCAAGAGAAACCAATGAGCTCCGCCACCCACCCCGTCTCCCGGCTGCTCGCCGAAATCGGCGACGACTCCGCCTTTGCCACACGCTTCAGCCTCAAGGCCGATCCGGAACTGCGGGTCGCGGGGATCGGCACCGTGCCTCTGCCGGTAACGACACAGATGGCACACCGGCTGTGCGCCGTCGCGCAACCCGCATTCCATGGCTACAAGGATCAGACGCGCTTCGATCCCAATGTGCGCGATACCTGGGAAATTCCGGCAAGCGCCATAGGTTTCGACTCGCCGCAATGGCAATCCACACTTGATAATGCATTGGCCCGCATCAAGAACGAACTGGGCCTGCCCTCCGGAGCCGGGCTGAAGGCCAAGTTGCATAACCTGCTGGTATACGCACCCGGACAGTTCTTTGCCATGCATCAGGATTCAGAAAAAATCGATGGCATGCTGGGCACGCTGGTCATCACCCTACCGTCTGGTTTCACCGGCGGCGAATTTCAAGTAACGCACCAGGGGGAAACCCTGCGGGCTCGCGGGTCGGCCAGCAATCTTGGCTGTCTGGCGTTCTATGCCGACTGCCACCATGAAGTACGCCCGGTAAAACAAGGCTATCGCATAGTGCTGACATACAACCTGATCGGACACGGCAACGCCCTGCCCGCCGACGTCTCGATGCAAAAGCTCCCGGCCCTGGCTGAAGCGCTGCGGATGTTCTGGCAAACGCCTGGCGCACCCCGCTGGGACGGCGGCCCCGCGACCCAGGCGCCGGACCGGCTGGTCTATCTGCTCGACCATCAATACACACAGAGCGGGCTGTCCTGGGAACGCCTGAAAGGTGTGGATGCCGCAAGAGCCGCGGCACTGCTCAAGGTTGCGGAACGACTGGACGCGGAAATTTTCCTGGCCCTGGCCGATGTACATGAAACATGGTCGGCTGAAGACGACTATCAAAGGGGCGGCCACTGGAGCTACGACGAAGACGAGGATGAATCACCTGTGGACGTCGACCCGGACGAACCCATACTGGAATACCTGATCGACAGCAGTATTGAATTGCGCCACTGGCTTGCTCGGGACGGCAGCGTGCTCGACTCCGACAACGGCTACGTCGACGATTCCGAACTATGCCTTACCCGCTCATCGTCCGACTGCACGCCTTTCAAGTCGGAGCATGAAGGCTACATGGGAAACTATGGCAACACGGTCGACCGCTGGTATCACCGCGCCGCCGTGGTGATGTGGCCCCGTGAGCGGGCCTTCATCATCCGCGCGCGGCAAGCCCCGCACTGGGCAATCGGGCAGATCGCCACCAAACTGGAAACCGGAGACGAAGCACAGGCAAACGCCTGGGCTAACGGCCTGCTGCCATTCTGGGACCAAGCCACACGCAACACGGAAAAGGCCCATTTACTTTCCACCGTCGTCCCGGTTGCCGCCAAGCTGGGCAATGAAGACACCGCCGCCCGGCTGCTCGCGCCATTCTCGCTGTTGCACCTCGGCCCCGAAGTGATCCCGTGGCTATTGTTACTGCTCGAACGCCATGGCCCAACTTGGCGCGACGAACTTCTGCACCATTGGAATGCTACACCCCAGCCGCAGGCCGATCGTCTGAAATGGCTGGCACACACCCTGCCGGCATTGGCTCATGCCTGCATGCAGGCAAACACTATGGATGGCAAAGCCTTGGCCGGCACCCTGCTCGAACTCCAGTGGAGCTGGCTGCGGGAATATTTGGGAAACGCATCCAGACATCACGCAGGACGCTCACTTGCCCGGATGCTGGGCAATACCGGTCCGGCCGTGCTCGGCTTGCTGCGCGCAGGCCGGGTGGCAGGCCGCCCGGACTCACAACAATCCATTGTGGATACTTTGCTGTCCATCGGCTTGCCGACATCGCTCGGTGTATTGCGCGCCGCCCAGCCGTCAGACGACCTGTCGGGGCTGGGCCTGGCTTCATTGCATGCGCATTGCGTGAGGACGCTCACCGCAAGACTCGCACAGCCCGAACGCTCTTCCGGAGACTGGTCGATTCCCGCACCCGAGCTCCACGCCGGCGAGCTCGGGGAAGTCCTATCGTCGTTCCTGGAATCACCGGAGCGAAAACGCCTGGAATGGCCACTGGCCAAGGCGAAGCGGCAAATGATCCACCACCACATCGAGTTTCACGAACTTCCGGTAAGCCACCAGACCCGACGCACGGGCCGGCCTTATACCCTGGTGCTGGAAAAGACTCAGGACCTGTTCGAACACGAAGCCGTTGAACGCCGGCAATGGTCGAAGGATCTGGCCTGGCTGCACAAGACCGCGGACAGATTCACCGCATCATAAGAAAACCGCAGCGGGCTCCTGTTCACGTGAAGACGCTTCGGAGCGCTGCCCGGAGCGTCTTCAACACCAAGCCATGAGAATCGACGCTTATCTCTGCATCATGCTGGGCAGCCACAGTGACATTCCCGGGAACATGATTACAATCAGCAAGCCGAAAAGCATGACGAATACGAACGGCAGCGCGCCGACGATGATATCCGTCATGCTCACTTCTTTAGGCACTATTCCCTTTAGCACGAACAGATTCAAACCAAGCGGCGGGGTAATCATGCCTATTTCAACCGCTATCGTTACGACAATACCCAGCCAGACAGGGTCGTAACCCAATTGGCTGAGTACCGGAAATGCCAGAGGCAGCGTAATCACCATCATGGATGCGGGGTCCATGATGCAGCCCAAGATCAGCAACGCGCCCACATAAAGCCCCAACACCATCCACGGCTCGAATTCCGATGCCGTAAGAACAGCCACCATTTCATGGGCGATCCCGAGGCGCGAAATCACGAAGCCGAAGAAGGAGCCAAAAATGATCAACAGCATCAACATCGTCGTTGTTTGCGCCGTTGTCAGCAGAACCTTGCCAAGCCCTTTAAGCCGCATATCCGGCCGGAATATCACCAGCGCCAGGGCGCCCGCGGCACCCAGCGCCGCCGCTTCAGTCGCAGTTGCGACCCCGGTATAGATTGCCCCCATCACGATGATGAACAGCAGCATGATCTGCCAGATTCCGCGTATGGACTCGAAACGCTCTTTCCAGGTCACTGTGATTCGTGTTGCCTGTGACGCTTCGCCCTTCATGCTGACGACAATGACGTAGAACACCATCAGACCCGCGAAAAACAGGCCCGGGATAATTCCGGCAATAAACAGCGCACCAATGGATGTTTCAGTCAGCACCCCGTAAATGATCATTACGACGCTGGGGGGAATCAGGATACCCAGCGTACCGCCGGCTGCAACCACACCGACCGCCAGCCGCTTTGAATAGCCATGACGCATCATTTCCGGAACGGATGAATACCCGATCGCGGCGGCCGTTGCGGGGCTTGAGCCGGAAATCGCGGCGAAAGCCGCACATGCGATGACCGTGCTGACAGGCAAGGCGCCGGGCAGCCAATTGAACCACTTCGTCGCCGCAAGATAAGCCCGATATGCAATATCGGAATGTGACACCAGACCCGCCATGAAAATGAACAGCGGAGCGACCAGGAATATATAGTTGGTCGATACCGAAAAACTGACACGCGCCATCTGCACCAGCATGTTCGGGCTCAAGAACAGCATTACCATGATGGTGCCGGTGATACCCATCGCAAATGCAACGGGAACCCCGATCACCATGAAAAAAATCAGAATTCCGAACGTAGTCAAGGTCAACCAATACCATTCCATATGCACCCTCTAACTGGCCAGTTCCATATTTTTATTTATTCTGTGATCATCAAGTCAGCGCATGCACGCTCATTCGACATCACGCTGTCGAGATTCAGGTTCGGTATAAAAACGGGACACAATCAAAACCATTTGTGTCAGAAACATGAAAAGCACACCGAACGGCATCACCCATTGAATGAGGGCCACAGGCAAGGCAAGGGTTGTTTCATCGATACGGTTGGTCATGTAGGATTGGTGGAAGATCTTCCACATCTGCATCAGGAAGACATAAAGGAACACCAGGGAGCATATTTCCGCAATAAACCCCAGAAATCGCGTGAAGCGCCCCGGAAACCATTCGCTCAGAAAATCAATGCGCACATGAATCCCTTTCTGCAAGGCATCGCTGGCAGAAAAAAATATGATCACGCTCAGCAGGTAGGCCGACACTTCAAAGGACCACATGTCGGGATCATTCAAGATGTGGCGTGTAAATACACCGTAGCAGCCAATCAGGGTCACCAATAGGATGACCCAACCCGCCAGCACGGCCATACCGTTATTGATCGCATATACGGCATTTCTGATACGAAAGAATACCGGGACGCTTGTTGTCATAACCCCCCCGCTACCTCTATGGTGGTTGATGTCAGGTAATCAGGCGCATCCAGCATTGCCCAAACCACAACGTCCGCGATTTCCGCTGGCTGCGCGGCACGGCCTACCGGGGTGATTTGCGAAAAGCGCTCGACACGTTCCGGCGCACCCGCATTGGCATGCAGATCGGTCGCAACGCCGCCAGGAGCCACGCCGGTGACACGAATACCCTGCCGGGCCGTTTCACGCGCCAGACCAAGTGTCATGGCGTCCATGGCGGCTTTCGAAGCAGCATAATCGACCCAATCGTTCGGGCTCCCGGTGCGGGACGCGATCGACGAAACATTGATGATCCGCCCGCCCCTTCCGCCATGATCGGTTGCCATGTGCCTGACCGCCTGCTGTGCGCACAGGAACGCCCCGATGACGTTGACATCGAAGGTTTTACGCAAGGTCTCGTAATCTATGTTCTCGACCTTGCGCCCCGCCTGGCCGACAAAGCATGCATTGTTGACCAGGCCGCCCAAAGGACCCAGGGCGTCTATTGCCGTGTCAAACAGCCTTTTCACCGAACCGGGGTCGGACACATCCGCCTGGACGACACAGTACTTGCGCCCCTCGGCGTCCAGTTCGCGAGCCAGGGCGCTTGCCTTATCTTCGCCGGAAACATAATTGATACAAACCGGCACATCGCGTTTGGCAAGAGCACGGACGATTTCGGCGCCGATCCCTCTGCTGCCGCCGGTGACCAGAACAGCGGGTTGAGTCATATTCAAAGCCCTCACATCAGGAAGCCGGGCAAGGCGTCACATCGCCCACCGTAGGCTGCGCAACGACGTGACCACGGTAACGGTTGATCAACTCTATCAATGCCTTGCCATCCGCGCTTGTATTAGGTGCAATGGCCTTCTCGAATACATCGTTGGCGGCGGCAATCAGGCGGTCGAATTCCTCCTTCGGCGGTGCGCAGAATCTGGCGCCATGCGAAGCAAGTTCTTCCAGAGTCCTTTCATAGGCTTTCGTGTATTCAGCGATTCCCCACTCCACCGTGTCCTGGCCGACCTTGAGCATCATTTTCCGGTCATCTTCGGACAAACGGTTCCAAGTATCATTACTTACGTTGATGGTGCCGAACGCAATGGAATGATCGATACGTGTGATGTACTTGGCGGGCTCATAAAGCTTCAGCGACACCACCGCGTTCAAGACCATCAGGGTGCAATTGACCGTGCCCAGATCCAATGCCGTGTAGAGGTCTCCCGGGGCGAGCACGACAGGGCTGCCGCCCCATCGGCTGATGGTTTCCGCCTGCCAGCGTCCGGCGGTGCGGATCTTCACCCCTTTCCAGCTTGCCTCGCTGCTGACGAACCGGTCTTTGCAGGTTACGGGATCAGGCAATATGACGGGGGGTGCGGCAACGGCGCGCGAGCCGCGTTTTTCGTAAATGGCGTCAACGACGGGCAAGACTTCCCCGCTGAACGCCTTCAGGCCTTCCGCATCCAGGGGGAAGCTGAAAGGCACATCAAGCGGTGCCAGATCGATGATTTCCCCGGATACATACGGCGTGAATGACAGGGCGGCATCGACCACGCCGTCGCTCATCGCGTCAACCATCTTGTTTCCGACCAGACTTCCAGACCAATGGATGTTGAATTTGATCCGCCCGTTCGTTGCTTCGGTCACCCCATCCGTCCATCGCTTCACGACCTGTGACGAAAAATCCGATTCGGGAAAAGCCGTCGCAAACTGCAACAGCTGGGCCTGCGCCGTGGAGGCGAAGGTTGCCGCACTTGCAAAAATGGCGGCAAGCGTTGCCCGTAAAGCCGTTTTTCCAACTGCTCTTTTCATGTCTGTCTCCTGGTTTCTATGATTATCGAGTCTAGGGCGTGTTCACGCTAAATATTCAGGGCTTCCCTAGACAAGCTGCCGCGTAATGACCTCTACGTTCCGGATTGGGTCCGCGCCATCCCAGTCCAGCGATGCCTCACGCATCAGACGAAGGAATTTTTCCTGGGTGTCATTGACTTCAATCAATTCCAGCATCCCCGGAAAATCATTCAAGGTATCCATATAGCCGAAGCGGATCCCGCGAGGCGTGGAGGCGGAAAACGCCAGCTCATAACCCATGTCCAGATACTTCTTCAGATCGGCATCGTAATCCCTGCAAGCCATCCCGAGATGATGAAACCCGTAGCCGCGCGCCTTGACCACGTCGCGATATACCGAAGGCAGTTCGTCGAGCTGCTGTATCAGCTCAAAGCACATATGCCCCGAAAAGCCGAACCCAATGGACATGCTGATATCGGTTGGCTGCCCACGATAGCGTGCATCCCTGATGGCATGATTTTCAGACAGGAACCAGGGCCCGATTCCGTACTTTTCGGCATACAGAGCCATTGACTCCTGAAGATCTTCGACTACATAGGCCACCTGGATAATGCCGCCAAATGGTTGACCGATACTCGTCTCCAGCATCATGTTCCCCTATCTTTTGTGAAGCGATTTTTGAAGTGTTCTGCTTATTTCAATTGACGAAAGAACCGCCGTCGCACAAGCCAGCACGCCAATACAAACAGCTTCTTGCTTTGTATTGAACGGGATTTTTTCTTTGATCTCTTTTGAATCAAGCGGCCAGGACCCTGGCGGAGAAAGACCTGATAGCGGCAGCCCTTGTTGTTCTGCGCCTGTTCTTCATCAGGCGGCCGGAAGGCTGCTTGGTTTGCTCAACGGAATTCTTGATAAGAATTGGCGGGATGCCCACATGGCCAGGCCCCGGACCCAATACTGGAAGCTGCGTCGTTCGTTGACAAACTGTAACGCAGTCGGGAATGGCCAAGCCGCCGGCTTGCCCCTTGCTTCTGTAGCTGCCTTCATGTCTCCTCCGATGGGCTTGGACTTCATTTTAATGAGCCGTTCGGTCTGGTTTCGGTTTGCCGAATTTTTATTCAGTATATAAGAAAAATTCTCGTCCTACCTATCGGGAGCGTGAAAATATGTGTGCTTCCAACATGAAGCGACACCCAAGGACCTGGAGGAAGGTCCGGGTCCCTTGGCGGTGGCCGCGAAACATGCCCCGGAGCCGGCCGCTCACAGCGTCGTTATGGCGCGTGCGGGCGCGGCTTCAATACTCTAGGCAAGCCTGAGATCGCTCCACGCTCAAGGAAATCAGAACAGTACCCGCTGTTCCGCCAGCGCCGCGATCTCAGAATCCGAAAAACCAAACGAAGGAAGGATCTCGCCCGCGTCGCCTCCTATGTCGGGCCAGCGGTTTCTGCCGCTGGAGCTGGCGGCCTGAGGGAGGCCGGGGATATCGGGCAGCCTGAACCGGGTATCCGGGCCCAATTCATGCAGGCTGGTCGCATGTGCGATTTTTTCGTCAGCCAGCCATTCCTGGATGCTGTTGACGCGGCTTGCCAGCAGCTTGTGCTCGCGCAACAGCCTCAGGCATTGGTCCGTGCTGAACAGGCTGATCTTTCGCTGAAGCTGCCCGCACAGGTCCTCCGCATTGAGGCGGCGCGATTCAAAGTCGGCGTAGCGCGGATCATCAAGCAGGTTCTCGCACCGCAGCGCCTGGCACAGAGTCTTGAACTGGATCTCTTTTGTGACAGCCAGAGTGATGTAGCCGTCGGATGTGCGGTAGACGCCCGAAGGGATGGCGACGGCGGGCGAGTCCCCTTCTTCGAGTGAGCCTTCGATGATCTTGGGCGCAATGAACGCGGCGGTTGCCTGCATCAGGCTGATGTCGAGATGCCGGCCCGCGGATCCTTTTTGAACACCATACAGCACAGGCACGGCGGCCTGAAAAGCATAGAGTGCGGTCAGTGTATCCACAACGAGCATGCCGCTGCGCTGTGGGACGCCGCGCGCATCCTGATTGATGCTCATCAGCCCCGAGAAGGCCTGGATGATACTGTCGCTCCCCGCCAGTTGGGCATAGTCGCCGGCCTGGCCGAACCCGCTGATGGAAACGTACACGACGTTGGGGTTTTCCGTGGCGACATCCGCATACCCGAGTCCCAGACGCGACATGACGCCGGGGCGGAAGCTTTCAATGATGATTTCGCATTGACTGGCCACGCGATGCATGGCCCGGGCACCTTCGGGATGCTTCATGTCCACCGCCACGCTGTACTTTCCCTGACTGGCCGCAAGGGACAGCGGAGTGTGGGAACCATACTTCCTGCCGATGTGGCGAAGCCAGTCTCCTTCTTGGGGCTCCACCTTCAGCACCGTAGCCCCCCATTGGGCAAAAAGCATGGCGCAATAGGGGCCGGCCAGACCTTGGGAAAAGTCCAGAACACGTATTTTTTCGAATGGAGGGAAGAACGCTTTATCCATTATTCTGCAATCTTGAGAAGCACACGGCCGGAAGATGTACGGTTGATGACGGAATCGAACGCGGCAACGAAGTCGCTCAGGCGGTAGTGGTGGGAAGACGTCGGAACCAGGCTCCCTTTCAGGGTTTCGGCAAACAGGGTTTCCATCATGCGCCTCAAGCGCGGGGCATAGTGTTGCCGCAGGTCCCGGGCTCCCCATCCTATGTAAAGGCCGAAAAAGAACCCGATGACGTCGATGTTCTTCACCAGCAGAAGATTGGCCGGAATCTGCGGAATCGTGCCGCCGGCGAACCCTATCACCAGAATCTTGCCTTCCGGCCTGGTGCAATGCAGCGCCTGGGTGAACAGCTCACCCCCGACCGGGTCATACACCACGTCCACACCCGCGCCGTCCGTCAGCCTCTTGACCTCCTTTGCCAGATCGGGCGATCCGTGCACGATCCCGTGATGCGCGCCATGGCGAATTGCCAGGTCGACACGCTCTTTCGAGCCTGCCACCGCTATGACCCTGGCTCCGGCCAGGCGGCCGAGCTGAACGGCCGCGAGACCCACCCCTCCCGCGGCGCCGTATACCAGCAGCGTCTGGCCCGCTTCCAGCCCGGCACGCCAGTGCAGGGCGGCATAGGACGTTCCCCATGTAATGGGAATGCTGGCCGCGATATCCAGAGGCAATCCGTCCGGAACGCGCCAGACGGTTTCCTGAGTGGCAATGGCTTCCTCGGCGTAGCCGCCCCAATCTATCGCGGCGGCTACACGGTCTCCCACACGGAAGCCGGCGACTCCCTCCCCTATCTCGATGATGGTTCCCGAAATCTCGCAGCCAGGTGAAAACGGGTGCGGCGGCTTCTTCTGATACTTGCCGGCCACGAGCAGCGACTGGCCGAAAGTAACCGCCGCATATCCAACCCTGATCTTCACACAGCGGGCCGGTACGTTCGGCGACGCGACTTCGCGAATCTTCAGCTCGCTATAGTGGCACCAGTTTTCGCACAGGAGCGACAGCATCCCTAGTTACCCCCTTGTAGAAGCTCGACGATCTTGCGCCATTGGGCAAGCTCTCCAGGCAGATCCTTCGAAAGATCCTTTGAGTCTTCGAGCCTCTGTTCCAGACCGACACCGTTCAGGACTTTCCGGAATTCGTCTGTATCGGCTACACGCATCACACTGTCGGCAAACTTTTGCGCGATGGCGGAAGGCGTTCCCTTCGGCATGAGTATCAGATAGGAAACCACCACGTCATACCCCGTCAGGCCGGCCTCTTCTATCGTGGGGACATCGGGAAAGAATTGGGAGCGTTTTGCCCCCGTCACCGCAATGGGCCTGAGCTTGCCATCCTTGATCTGGGAAGAGGCCGCCGCGATCGCCACAAAGTTGACGGAGACTTCCCCGCGCGCCGTGTCGATGAGCGCTTGAGAAGCATCTTTGTATGGCACATGCAGCATGCGGGTCTGCGCCAGGTGATTGAACAGCGTGCCGGCCATATCGGCGGATGACCCGCGCCCGATCGATGCATAGCTCATTTTCCCGGGTGACTTCCTGGCTTTTTCCATCAATGCCGGGATGCTGTCGATCCCCGTGTCGGCACCGGACACGACGATCATCTGTCCGACGGCGAAGCGGGCAACCGGCACGAATTCGTTGGGATCGTAGGTCAGGTTCTCGTACAGCATGCCGTTGGTGTAGTGCGACTGTGTCGTCGCCAGCACCGTATAACCGTCCGGATCCGACCGGGCAGCCAGTTGTGTCCCGATGACACCGTTGCTGCCCGGACGGTTCTCCACAACGACGGGCTGTTTCAGATCCCGCTCGATCGCGGCGGCCAATGGCCGCATCACAGCGTCGAGGCCGGTGCCGGGACTATAGGGCAACACGATCTTGACGGGCTTATCCGGATAGCCCTGACCAGCCAGAGCCGGCATCGAGAGGCCCGCCATTACGGCACCGCACGCAACAAGGGACATCAATTTTATCTTCATGACATTTGTCTCCTTCCTTTTTGTAGAAGTTGCTTTCTTATATCGGCCACTTTGCTTTATGTCCGCTAAGCGGACTATTAAGTCCGCTTGAAGGTCATTTAAATCCGTAGAATGGTTATTGTCAATGACGGACGCTATTGCAATGCTTACCTTCGCTTCCTAAAATGTCCGCCTGTCGGTCATGGGCGGCCGATTTACGAGGTATCGGACAGATTCTTACCTGCCCGCCGGTGGCGAGGCGAGGAGTACATGCGTGGCAACACCAGAAAGCGAAGGCTTTGTAAGGACCTTTGCAAGAGGCCTGAATATCATCGAAGTCATGGGACAGGGGACGGCGCGGCAAACGCTCAAAGACATCGCAGAGGCCGCCGGCCTGCCCCGCACGGCGGTGCGCCGTTTCCTCATGACGCTCATCAGCCTGTCGTTCGTGGGCAGCGACGGCAAACACTATTGGCTAACGCCGAAGGTTCTTCGTCTGGGCATGGCCTACCTGTACGCCCTGCCGTTCTGGCGCCATGCTCAATTGGCGCTGGAAGACCTGGGCGACCGCCTGGGCCAATCATGTGCAGTGGCGGTTCTGGACGGGGAAGAAGTCGTGTATGTCCACCGCATCCACGCCAAGCGCATCCTTACCATGAGCCCGTCCCTGGGCAGCCGCTTGCCCGCATATGCGGTGTCCCTGGGCCGCATCCTGCTCGCCAATCTGGATGACGCCGCTTTGGCCGATTACCTGGCTTCCGCGCAGTTCAAGCCGCTGACCGGCACGACCGTTACATCGCCGGACGCATTGCGCGCAATCATCGAACAAGTGCGGGGCGATCGTTACGCCTGGGTCGACGGGGAATACGATGAAGCCATCGCGGGGCTTTCCGTCGCGATACGGGATCAGGAAGGCGGGGTCGTGGGAGCCGTCAATGTCACGCTCCCGGCGGGCACTTACGATAGGGAAACCGCGGTACGCGATTACCTGCCCGAGCTACGTCAGACCGCATCCAGGCTGCGCGCCCATACTTGAACCGTTCGTCTGAGCGCTGCCCCCGCCAGGCACGGGCAGCGCGGCTCCCGTCGGCTCACCCCGCCTGTTCTTTCCGGTGGAATTCGATCCGGAAGCTCCCCGGCAGCGCGAACTCCACATGATGCGGTACTTCGGGCTCGATCACGACCGTCTTGCCGGCGGTCACGATGGCCTGCGCATAAGGCGGCGCGTCGACGAGGAACTGCACGATCCCCGCATGCACGCGCAGCAGGCCCCAGGTACCGGCCTTGGTGGTGTGGGCGGTCTTCAGCTTTTCAGGCAGGTTTTCGGGCGTGAACAGCGGCGATTCACCATAACGGACCAACCCTGCCGGCAGGCTGGACGGCGGCGCCGGCGTGTCCGCCTGCGCCTGATACACATTCCACAGCTTGGCGGCGATACGCTCGGCCATCGGGTCCGCCGCCTGTTTCAACGCTTCGACGCCCATGTCGGCCGTCGTCTGCCGGAACAGGGCCAGCCAGCGCTCGAACAAGGGCCAGTTCAGGTCGGGCAGCGCGGCATGGCGCGGGACAGGCGCCCCCTTGAAGCGGCGGGTGCCGAGCAGCAGGGCGGACCAGAAATCGCTCAGCATGGCCAGGTGCCCATCCCAGTCGTCGACATGATCTTCGAATATGGGCCCCAATTCGGCATCCTTTCTGACCCGTCCGTAGAAGCTGTCCACCAGTATCCGGATATCAGCCTCGGTGCAGGGCGGGTTCGAGGTGTCCGGGACGGGATGGGAAGTCATTGACGCGAGATCCTTGACGTTGCGATGGAAATGGGCGGTAGCAATAATCATTCTCGATCGCCTGGCGGGCAAGGCCAAATGACATAAATCAATCCGTGAAGAACTCCGGCCTGCCGGCCAGAGCTTGTCCACGTCGCGGCATGCAGGCCGCTCCGATTCGCCAAGCACGGGAGAGTCATCAATGACTCTCCCGTGTCCGGGCTCATCCGCCACAATACGGGGGCGCCTGCGGCGCCACATTGATTTTGCCTCGCTTGAGCTCGCCGTGAACGACGAGGCTTGCGCTTGGGCGCGTGGTCAGAAACTGCGCCGGGCGGGGCTGGCCAGCTCTTGCAGATACGCTTCGTCGAGCACTTCCCACGCGTTGCGCTTGCGCGCCACGTAGCCCCGCGCCTGCCAGTCCGCGAACAGGCGGCTGAGCGTTTCCGCGCGTATGCCCAGGTGCGATGCCAGCTGGCGCTGCGACAGCGGCAGATGAATGGTGCTGCCCTGGCGGGACTGCAGGCCGAGCAGGTAGTTGGCCAGACGCTCGGAAGCCGAGCTGGAAGTGATCCAGTCGACCTTGTTGACCTGCATGTAAAGCGCATGGCTGAGGGCGGTCAGCATGTGCATGGCCATATCGGGGTGGCCGCGGCAGGCCGCCAGCAGGCTTTCACGCCGAAGCCGGTACAGCCGGACGGCGGCACGGCTGCGCGCGCACATGGGATAGCGGCCATGCGGCATGAACATGGCCGCCTCCGCCACGGTCTGGCCGGGTTCGAACACCTGGAACACGCGCTCTTCGCCCTTGTAGCAATAGCGGAACACTTCCACCTGCCCATCTTCCACGAGCAGGTAGGAATGGGCGGCATCGCCTTCCCGGAAGATGAGATCGCCCGCCTCGTATCGATGCGCCGTCGCGCCGCGAGCGAGCAGGCGGAGCACGTCCGGGGCGACGCCCCGGAACGGCCGGGCCTGGCTCAACAGGGGTAGTGGAGCCGCATCGCCGCCCACCGCCTCCGCCGATCGCTCAACCAGCCCTTCCTGCGTTCCTGCGGGCGGCATGCCGAACATATTGACTTTTGTCATTTGAACAAGCGGACAGCCAAGAAGAAAATGTACGTCTGATAATAGTTCTCATTACATACCATGTTCAAGCTCGATACCCTATGGAGTCCGGAACCGCTCCCGTCCAGAGGCTGGAATTTCCACGCTCCTTTGCAGACGGGCCTGCGGCTCTGGAAAAAGGCCGCCGCGAACCTGAACACAGGCCTTGTCCAGTTTGCGGCCGTAAGGCCGGCATTCTTCGCATCGCCCGGCCGCGCTCAGAAGACGGGAGGCTGCTCTGGAATACGCCGCCCTTCGGTCCGGTTCTTCGCGGCGGTCGGCCTGTGCACAATCTGCGGCATGGCGACGGCGGCAACGGAAACGGCCGCCGGCGGCGGCTCGCCCACCGCCCAAGCGCCGGCCGTTCGCCTTCCCCGCATCGTACTCGCCGGCCCGGCCGCGGTCGTGACTTACCCTCTTCTTCACATGGTTGAAACCGGCGCGCTGAATGAACATGCCGAGAAGGTCGAATTCCGCCTGTGGCAGAACCCGGATCAGCTCAGAGTCCTGTTGGCGAAACAGGAAATCGACTACAGCGCCGCGCCCAGCAACCTGCCGGCGCTCATGGCCAACCGGGGCGATCCGGTCAAGCTGCTGAACATTTCCGTATGGGGCATCCTGTGGCTGGTCAGCCGTGATCCCGACATCCGTACCTTCCAGGATCTGGCCGGCAAGGAGCTGCTGGTGCCTTTCCAGCGCGACCTGCCCGAAGTGCTGCTGGACACGCTGCTCACCGCCCAGCGCGAAGACGGGGGGGCAAAAGAAGAGGTCAGGCTTCGCCGCACGCGCGACTCCCAGGATGCCATCGCACTGATGCTGACGGGCAAGGGCCAAAGCGCACTGCTGGTCGAGCCCACGGCCTCGCTGCTGCTTTGGCGGGCGCAGCGGCAGGGCGATATGGCCCTGTATCGCGGCCAGAACCTCGAATCGGCATGGCGCGAACAGTTCCCGGACCGGGCCGAGCTGCCGCAGGCAGGCATCATGGCCAACTCGCACATGGCCGCGAATACGCGCCTGAACCAGGTGGTGGAACAGGCCTACGCTGAATCCGCCAGGTGGTGCAAGGCCAACGCCGGGAAATGCGCGGAACTCGTCCATCGCTACATTCCGCAGCTGCCCGTGGAGCCGGTGAAAACCGCCATCGAACTGACCCGCCTGGAAAGCCGCTCCGCCGCGCAGGCACGCCCGCAACTGGAGGCGCTGTACGGTCTGGTGGCCGGCCGTTATCCGCAATCCATCGGCGGCCATCTGCCCGCCGCGGAATTCTACGGTCCCTGAGCATGATCACAAATATACACAAAGTATCTATATTCAGCCGCCGCCCCGTTGTGGCCCGGCCGGCCGGAAAGCGCATGGGCGGGCCGCGCCAGACCTCCCGGCTGTGGTCGATGGCGGGCGTGCTGCTGATCCTGCTGGCATGGCATGCGACGGCCACGATGATGGGGCCGATGATGATGGCCACCCCGCTCGCAACGCTGCGGGCCGTACCGCAACTGCTGGGCAGCCCGCATTTTCTCGAACATGCGGGCGCCAGCCTGATGCGCATCGCCATCGGCGTCAGCACGGGCTGCTCCATCGGTTTCGCGCTGGGCGTGCTGGCCGGCCACAGCGCCCGGCTGCGCGGTCTGCTCGAACCTTTGCGCTGGCTGCTCATGTCCATTCCCCCGGTAATCGTGGTCGTGCTGGCCATGCTGTGGTTCGGGCTGGGCTCGCCCATGGTGATCTTCATGACCGTACTGATGATGACGCCCGGCATGTACGTAAATACGGTCAAGGGCATGCTGCAGATCGACCCGCAGCTGGCCGAGATGACCCGCGTCTACCGCTACGGTTTCTGGCGGCGGCTGCGTCACCTGTATCTGCCCGCGCTCACCGCGCCGCTGACGGCCGCGCTGCTGATCGCCACTTGCGGCGGCGTCAGGCTGGTGGTCATGGCCGAAGTGCTCGGCGCCGAAAGCGGCGCTGGCTATGCCCTGGCAAACGCCCGCAGCACGTTCGACACGGCGGAGCTCTATGCCTGGGTACTGCTGATACTGCTGTTCGTGGCAATGCTGGAATTCCTGCTGCTGCAACCCCTGCAGCGCCGCCTGGGGAAATGGCGGGAGCCCAGCCATGCTTGAGTTCAGGAATGCCGGCCTGGATTACGGCGCGCGCCGGGTACTGCACGGCGTCGACCTCGAAGTCGCGCCGGGGGAACGCTGGGGCCTGCTGGGCAGCAGCGGGGCGGGCAAGAGCTCGCTGCTCAGGATGGCCGCCGGCATCACCGCGCCCACTTCGGGGCATTGCGTCAGCCGCTGCCGCCATCCCGTGCTGCTGTTTCAGGAGCCGCGCCTGCTGCCCTGGCGCCGGGTCAGAGAAAATATCGAAATACCCTTGCGCGCCGCGGGGCTGTCCCGCGACGAAGCCCGGGAGCGCTGCGACCGATGGCTCGGGAAAGTCGACCTCTCGGCGTCCGCGCAAGCCTGGCCCGGCGAACTGTCTGGCGGCATGGCGCAGCGGGCCGCCCTGGCCCGTTGCTTTGCGCTTGAGCCCGATCTGCTTCTGCTGGACGAGCCCTTCAGCGCGCTCGACCCGGCACTGCGCGCCAGCCTCTCGGAACTGTGCTCGGTCTATGTCAGGGAAACGGGCGCCGCCCTCATCTGCAGCAGCCACCATCCTCACGAACTCCTGCGGATGGTCGACCGCTGCCTGTTGATAGAGAACGGCCGGCTGCACCGCTACGACATCGATCCCGATTCTCCGGCGAACGCGCGCGGCCATATCGCCGAGCAGCTGCACAGCCGCCTGCTCGAACAGGAACCGGTCAGGCCTTGACCCACCCTTCCCTCCCGAATCCCCCTCCTTTTCATCGGAACCCTCAACCATGTCCAGACATCCGCTACGCCTACTCCCTCTCGGCTTGTCGCTCGGCCTGGCCGCTACGCTGGCCGGCAAGCCGGCAGCCGCGCAGACGGCCGCCGTTCCCGTGCTGAGCCCGGTCACCATCACCGGGCAACTGGGCAGACGGGCCCTGGACCGCGGCCCCGCGCAGGAAAAGGCCGTTCTGGACCGCGTTCCCGGCGGCACCAACCTGATCGAACCACAGCAGGAAATCAAGCTCATGACCCTGAACGACGCACTGGCGCACCAGCCCGGCATCGTCGTTCAGGAATTCTTCGGCGGAAACGACCAGCCCCGCCTGAACATCCGTGGCTCAGGCATACAGAGCAACCCGGTGAACCGGGGGGTCCTGCTGATGCAGGACGGCCTGCCGTTGAATGAAGCCGACGGCTCGTTCGTGATCGGCTTCCTGGAACCGCGCAACGCCTCGCTGATCAGCGTGCGTCGGGGCAGCAACGCGGGCTCGCCCGCCGCCACCACCCTGGGCGGCGAAATGGACTTCCAGTCGCTTGTCGGCACCGATGGCGATATGGTTTCCGTCGAAGGCGGCAGCTTCGGCCGCCGCAGCATCTATCTGGGCAAGGGGCTGATCGGCCAGACGATGGACGGGCGCATCGCCTTCAGCCACGACAGGGCCGACGGCTATCGCCATCATTCGGCCTCGGAACGCACGGCGCTTGCGGCCAACTTCGGCTACAGGAACGGCAGCTTCGAGAACCGCACTTATCTTTCCTATATCGACCTGGAATTCGAGATTCCCAACGTCATCCCGCGCGACCGGCTCTATTCCGATCCGCGCAGCGTGCTGGGCGATTACGATGAACCGCTCGACCGTGCCAACAACATCTATCTGCGCGACCCCAACCGGCATTCCAGACAGTTCCGGCTGGCCAACCGCAGCTACTGGGGCAGCGAGACATTGAACCAGACGGTCGGGGTCTACTGGCAGACCATCGACGACACCTTCACCAGCCCGCAGGTTTCCTATCCCACGCGCGGCAATACCTTCGGCGCGCAATGGCAGCTTGCCGGCAGGATGGATGCCCTGGAATACCGCCTGGCCCTGGACTGGAGCCACAGCGATATGGACCGCCGCCTGTATGCCGTCAGCCCTCAGGATGGCAGCCGAGCCCTGAAGTTCGGCGACTACGATCTGAAAGCCGAAAACCGCAATGCCATGCTGGGGCTCGTCTGGCACATGGCGCCGCAGTGGCAGCTGGTCGGCGACCTGAAATTCACCCAGGCGATCCGTGATTCCCGTGATCGCGCATCCGGACAGAAACTGGATCAGGACTGGTCCTACATCAGCCCCAGGCTGGGCGTCGTCTGGCAGCCTTCCGACGCGCTTCGCCTGTACACCAATGTCAGCCGCAGCAACGAAGCCCCCACTTACTGGGAAATCATCAACGGCGAAGTGCCTCAGCCCATGAATGTGAATTCCGCGGTCGCCGGCATGACCGAGCTCGACCTGCAGCGCGCCACCACCTTCGAGATCGGCGGCAACGGGCGCATCGGCTCGGGCCCGGCGGCGGTAAACTGGTCGCTGAGCCTGTACCGCAGCAATGTGCGCGATGAGCTCATGGCCGTCAGCAATGCGGCCGGCACCGCTTCGGGCACCTTCAATTACAGCGACCGCACCCGGCACCAGGGCATCGAGCTGGGCCTGAACGGCAGCCTGCCCGGCTGGAACGGCGGCGCCTTCGACTACCGCCTGGCCTATACCTTGAGCGATTTCCGCTTCATGGGCGGCGAATACGAAGGCAACCGCATTGCCGGCGTGCCGCGCCACCTGCTCAGCGCGGAACTGCTGTACCGCGTCGGCGGCTGGCGCTTCGGCCCGAATGTACGCTGGCTGGCCAGCGACACCCCCACCAACCATCAGAACGTGCCCGGCACCGAACAGGATGCCTACGCCCTGCTGGGCTTCCGCATCGCCTACGAACACGACAAGCACTGGAGCGCCTTCCTGGCGGCCGACAACCTCACAGACAAGACTTACGCAAGCAGCTACGTGATCCGCCAGACCGCCACCGCCGCCATGCCCACCTTCCTGTCGGGCAACGGGCGCAGCATCGTGGGAGGCCTGACCTATCGCTATTGAGGCCCCAGCCCGTGCTCGACGACGTATACGGCAATCTGCACCCGGCTGTTGAGATTCAGTTTCTTGAGCACGTTCTGGACATGTATCTTGACGGTGCTTTCGGAAACATCGAGTTCGCGGGCGATGGCCTTGTTGCTGGCGCCCCGCGCCAGCAACTGCGTGACCTGCATTTCGCGGGCCGTGAGCTTGCTGCGCTGGGCATCGGCGCCGCCCGCGGCGGGCGCCGGGTTGCGGAACTGTTCGACCAGCTTGGCCGTCATGCCCTGGTCGATGACGGGTTCGCCTTCCACCGCCCGCCGTATGCCCGCAACCAAGGCATCGGCGTCGATATTCTTCACCAGATAGCCCCGCGCGCCGCTGCGCAGCGCCTGCGCCAGTTCGTCCCCTTCTTCGGACACGGTCAGGACGATCACCGCACAGTCGGGAAGATCCTGGGAAAGAATCTGCAGCACTTCCAGCCCGCTCAGCCCGGGCATGTTGAGATCGAGCAGAATGGCATCGGGCCTGAGTTCCCTGGCGCGCTTGAGGCCTTCGATGCCGTCGGCGGCTTCGGCCACGACTTCGAAGTCGCTTTGCCGCTTGAGCAAAAGCCTTACGCCGGAGCGAAACAGCGTATGGTCGTCTATGAGCAGGATTCGAATCGTCATGGTTTCGTGAACATGGTTTCGTGGAAATACCCTTGAATGATCACGCCGCCAGCCTTTCGCTTGCCGGAAGCAGCAGTACGACACGGGCGCCCTCGCCGGGGGCGGATTCCAGCCGGATGATGGCGTTCATGCGCGCGGCGCGTTCCCGCATGATGTCCAGGCCCACATGCACCTCAGTGCGTTCCGCCACTTCCTGCGGATCATATCCCCTGCCGTCGTCCACCACTTCCAGGGTGAAGTCCCGCGCGTTATCGATGCGCACATGCACGCGCTTCGCTCCGGAATGCTTGCGTACATTTGACAACGCTTCCTGAAGAATGAACAGGACCTGCAGCTGCTGGCCCAGGGCCAGCGGCGCGCCCTGCGCGTGCTGTATTTCCAGTACGGTATCGCAACCGGTCTGGCGCCTGAAGCGATCGATGGTTTCCTCGACCGCCATGCGCAGGTCCCCCTGTTCGAGCTTGCTGCGGAAATTCGTCAGCAGTTCGCGCACGTCCTGGTAGCCCTCGGCCACCCCCGCGCGAAGCAGCGGCAGGATCTCCTCGATTTCAGCGGTGTCATTGCGCCGCACGGCGGCTTCCAGCAATTGCAGCTGCAGATTCAGGAAGTTCAGCCCCTGCGCCAGGCTGTCGTGCAGGCCCTGGGCGACCAGGCCGCGTTCCTGCACCACCGCCAGCTCCCGCGCCTGCGCGTCCAGCCGCCTGTTTTCAAAGGCCACGCCAAGCAGCTGGCCGAAGGATTCGAGCAACTGCCGGGCCGACGCGGGCAGGACCCGGTATTCATGGAAATGCAGGGAAAAGGAGCCCAGCACCGCATCGCGCGAAACGATGCGGAAAACGGCCACCCCGGAAAACCCATCGCGATGGCAGTTGAGTACGGGAGCCTTGCCCTTGCGGCGCATGTCGCGGATGACGAAGACCTTGTCACCCAGGGTGGCTTCGCCGCAGTAGCAGTCGTCCACCCGCATGCAGTGCTCGGAATCGGTCAGATCCCGCGACAGGCCTATCGACGCCACCAGGCTCAGGCGCTGGTGTTCCGGGTCGAGCGTGCGGATGCTGGCGCCGTCCGCCTCGAACTGCCGCAGCACGCGCTGCAGAAAGCCATCGCACATGGCTTCGATGTCGTTTGGCTGATTCAGGAAAGCGGCCATGCCGAACAGGGCCGTGATTTCCAGATTCTGCGCCGCCAGCTGGCGGGTCTTTTCTTCGACCCGTTGTTCGAGACTGCTGTAGAGGCTTTCCAGCTCGTCGGCCATGCGGTTGTAGCCGGCGGCCAGCACCCCGAACTCGTCGCGGCTTTCCACCGGCAGGCGCGTGCTGAATTCGCGCGCCGCCATGCGCTGCAAGCCGTCGCGCAGGCGCAATACCGGCGCGATGATCCACAAGTACAGCAGATAGATCATGGCCAGCGTGCCCATGACGGCAAGCGCCGCCAGCCCCCCCTGGGCCACGCGCAGCGCCGCCGTCTTGCCGGCGTTGTCGCTTTCTATCATGCTGACCAGCACGTCCGCCCGGCCGGCCAGTTCCGGCAGGCTGGCAAGATACGCCCGGCTGTCGCCGCTGAGCAGGGCCTGCCGGGCCCCGGGCCGCGCGATCTCGTGCCAGTACTGCGTCACGTCGGCCAGTTGCTCGCGGATGTATCGATTGTCCGGCAGCAGCAATGGCCGTTGCGCATTGCCCTTGGCCAGCCGGGCCAGGGTCTCGTCCACGACGTGAAGCTGTTCGAACACCCTGCCTTCACGATTGTCTTGCGGCACGAGCAGTTCGACCGCAATGCGATGGGCGCGCATGCGCAGGCTGCCCGTATCGTTGATGGCCGCCCCCGCGCCTTCCAGGCGCCAGGACAGCCACAGCGTGGTCGCGATCATGCCCAGCACCACGACCAGGGCCACCAGCGAACTGGCCACGATGCGCGTGGAAAGGCGGTGCCGCAATTCGGGGAGCTTGTCCTGGGTCGGGTCTGGGTTCGGATCCATGGCGATTCCGCTTGGCCCATGCGGGCCCCACTCACAATATCGCCCTATTGTCCACCGATCGGCGCTCCAATGCCTTGATTCCAGCGGTATTTCCTGTGATTCAGACCGGTGCCGCTTCATGTGCCGCGCAGAGTATCGGTATGAACGCGTCCGCATCCGGCGAATAGGCCCTCAGGCTGCCCACGACCAGATCGAAGTACCAGCCATGCAGGCTCAGGGAACCGTCTTCCAGCCTGGCCCGCACGCTTTCCATGCTGCGCAGGTTTTTCAGCGAGATCAGGATGGAGGCCTGTTCACAGGCACGGTGCCGTTCATTCTCGCCCGCCTGCGGCAACTGGCGCATGACACGCTCGCGCGCGGGTTCCGCGATACTCATCCAGTGGCTCACGAAATCCCCGGGCCTGCCGGCATCGGCCCGCCCGGCCATCAAAGCCTTGATGCCGCCGCACTGGGAATGCCCCAGCACGATGATGCTTTCCACCCGCAGGTCTTCCACGGCGAACTGGATGGCCGCCAGCACGCCTTGCGGCCCGATGTCGCGGTTCGGCGGCGGCACCAGATTCGCCATGTTGCGTATCGTGAAAATATCACCGGGATCGCAGCCCAGCAACATTGCGGGATCCACGCGGGAATCGCAGCAGCCGATCACCAGGGTGCTGGGCCGCTGGCCTTCACACAGGCCCCGGTACAGCTCGGGGGATTCCTCGAAATAGTGTTGCTGGAAACGGGCAAAGCCATCGATGAGGTTCTCGATCTTCTTCATGCGCTCACCCCCCCGTCTGCGACATGAGACGAACGATGCGCCTGGGCTCGGTATTGAATTCATGGCGCTCGGGCTTCGCGGCGATGCCGGCCAGGATGTGGCGGGTCAGGGCCTCGTCATCGGCGCCCTGGCGCATCAAGGCGCCCAATGGCACCCGGTTCTCATGCCCCAGGCACAGATAGAGCGTGCCGTCGGCCGTGATCCGGACCCGGTTGCAGCTTGCGCAGAAATGGCGGGACATGGGAGTGATCACCCCCAGCGCGGGCAGGCCGCCCGCCGACCAATAGCGGGCCGGGCCGCCGTCGCCGACATCCAGCGCGGGCACCAGGCCGAAGCGTTGAGCGATCCGCTCCCCCAGTTGCGTCAGGTTGGCGGGCTGGAAGCGCTGCCCGGCGCTGCCCATGGGCATGGTCTCGATCAGGCGCAGAATGAATCCGCTGGCCAGCGTATAACCCAGCAACCGGGCCAGATCCGCCTCGGGCGTGTCCGCATGGACCACGCAATTGAGCTTGATGGGCGCGAAACCCACGCGGCGGGCTTCCGTCAGGCCGGCCAGCACGTCGTGCAGGCAGTCCCGGCCGGTGATTTCGCGGAAACGTCCGGCATCCAGGGAATCGAGGCTGACATTGAGGCGCCGCACGCCGGCGGCCTTCAGGGAGGCGGCATGGCGCTCCAGCGTCGTGCCATTGGTGGAAACCGACAGATCCGTGATTTCGGGCAGGGATGTAATGCGCCCCGCCAGTTCGGCCAGGCCGCGGCGCATCAGCGGCTCGCCGCCCGTCAGGCGCACCTTGCCGACGCCCAGCCGGGCGAACAGGCCGATCAATCGCGCCATCTCGCTGTGGGACAGCCAGTCGGCGGGTTCCTGGAACACCTTGAAATCCTTGGGCATGCAGTAATGACAACGCAGGTCGCAGCGGTCGGTGACCGACACCCGCAGATAATCCACACGGCGCCCGAAGCTGTCGATCAGGCCGGAAGAAAGCGATTCGTTCATGTGTGCAGCCCCACGCCCATCAGATGTTCAGAGTCGATTCCGCCGCTGAAATCGATGCCCTCTATCCTGGCCCGCGCCACCAGCACTTTGATGTACTGGCGCCAGGCCGTGTCGCGCCCCATGGCCTTCAGGACGCCGGCGATATCCTCGGCCACCGTCTCGTACGGCCGCGGACGCCCCGCCACGCTGCGCGTCACCCGCAGGATATGCAGGCCATGCCGGCTATGGACCAGCTTGGGATGCACAGCCCCCGCCACGGCGGAAAAGACCGCGCGCTCGAATTCAGGTACCGTCGCGCCCCGGCTGATCTGGCCCAGATCGCCGCCCATGGCCGCGGATGGGCAATTGGAATACCGGCGCGCCAGTTCGGCGAACCGGTCGGGGGCCCGCAGCGCCTGTTCGAGGATGTCCTCGGCCCGCAGACGCAAGGCCGGCAGGTTCACCCCTGAAGTGACCTGGAACAGAATGTGGCTGGCCTCCACACAGGCTCCCGCCGTGAACCGCGCCGGGTTGGCGTCGTAGAAGCGGCGGCAGGCCGCATCGTCGGGCTCGGGGCTGGCGGCGTGCTCATTCAGCAGCCTGGACACCGCCTGCTCTTCGTCGCGGGTATCCACCCCAAGACGCCGCGCTTCATCCAGAAGCACGCGGCGCAGGATCCGTGTCGTCACCGCCGCTTGCAAAGGGTCGCCGCTGCCCTGATGGCAGGCCAGTTCGCGCTCGACCTCGTCATCGCACAGTTCCACGCCATTGACGGTAATGGGCATCATGATCTCCTGGAAATGAAGGGTTCCCGACGCTCAGCGCGGACGCACCAGCTGCCACGCCCGGCCAAGGTAAGTAACGGAGGCAAAACCGCTCCAGACATGCACCAGGCGGGTGAACGGGAAGATCACGAACAAGGTCATCCCCATGAACAGATGGGCCTTGAACAGCCACGGCGCCTCGGCCACGAACTGCGCCGCGCCCGGCCGGAAGGTCACGATATGCTGTGCCCACTGCATCAGTTCGCCCATCAGGGCGCCATCGGTATGGCCGGCGGAAATCCATATCGTGGACAGCCCCAGCAGCAGCGTGACCAGCAGCCACACCAGCAGCAGCATGTCCCCCTTGCGGGTGGTGGCAACGATGCGCGGGTCGGACATCCGGCGATGCAGCAGTATCAGCAGACCGATCAGGCACAGCGCGCCCATGATGCCGCCGGCGGTCATGGCCACGATCTGCTTGGCGCCCTGCGAAACGCCCAGCGCATGCCACACCACGGCGGGCGTGAGCAGGCCGGCGAGGTGGCCGAAGAAAAGCCCGAGGATGCCTACATGGAACAGCACGCTGCCCAGCCGGAGCTGGCCGCTGCGCAGCAGCTGGGAACTGTCCGTTTTCCAGGTGTACTGTTCGCGCTCGAACCGCAGCAGACTGCCCGCCAGGAAGATCGTCAGGGCAATGTAGGGATAAATACCGAATATGAATTGATTGAAGCCGCTCATGATGGTTTCTCCAGAATTCAGCGGGGCACGACGCCGGGACGGGAACGCAACGGCCGGGTATCGCCCATGCGCGGACGCAATAGCGGTTCGACGCCATCCGGCCCGGGACCGAAGATTTCCATCGCCTCGTCCATATCCCTGACGGGTGGCGGTTCGTGCTCGCGCGGGGTGACGGTGGCCAGGTCCCGCAGCACGACGAACACCGCCGCATAGGGACTGGCACCGCGCGCGAGCCGCGAGCCGATGGCTGCCAGCACGTGAATGGCGTCGTCCAGCAGCGCCTGCCCTTCAGCCTCGGGCAGCAGGCTCAGGAATTCGAGGAAAAGCGGGACGTGGTCGGGCAGCTCGGAAACCGCGGGCTCGAAGCCCACGCGCCGGTAGGTTTCCAGCAGGTCCACCATGGCCTGGCCCCGGTCGCGGCTTTCGCCATGCACGTGCTCGAACAGGTGCAGGGAATGCGAAGGGTTGCGGTCGAAGGTGGCGACGTAGTTCTCCTGCAGCTCGATCAGCGTGTGCGCGGACAGGAAGGCCAGCAGCGGTTCGAGCCGTTGCCGGGCCTGGGGGAAGGCGCCCAGCGCGTCATCGATCTCGGGCAGGGCCTCCAGCAGCTCATCCTGCGGATAGCTCAGCAGGGCGGAAAGAATGCGGTGGATCATCATGCCGCTCCCTCCTCGGCCCGGGGCCGCACCGTGGGACCCTGGCGGCGGGACAGCGGCATTTCCTGGAAAATGGCGCTGCCCTGCGGCTTGCGGCCGAACAAGGTGCCCTCCGATGTGCCGCCCGAACAGCCGTTTCCAAAGGTGAAGCCGCAACTGCCTTTTTCGTTGAAGGCATCCTCGACCTGTTCCTTGTGGCTGCTGGGCACCACGAAACGGTCTTCGTAATCGGCAATGGCCATGATGCGGTACATGTCCTGCACGGTGGCGTCGTCAAGGCCCACCGCCGCCAGCAGCGCGGGGTCGCGCTCGCCGTGAACGGTTTCCCGGCGCTTGTAGGCGCGCATGGCCAGCAATCTTTCCAGCGCATGCACGACCGGCTCTTCCTTGCCCGCCGTCAGCAGGTTGGCCAGGTAGCGCACCGGGATCCGCAGGCTGGAAACATCGGGAATGATGTCGCTGCCGCCCACCGTCTTATGCGGCATGCGTCCTGTTTCGGCGGCCGACTGAATGGGGGACAGCGGCGGCACGTACCAGACCATGGGCAGGGTGCGGTATTCGGGATGCAGGGGAAAGGCCACCTTCCATTCGCAGGCCATCTTGTAGACGGGCGAGTTGCGGGCCGCTTCCAGCCAGCTTTCGGGAATGCCCTGCTCGCGCGCCGCCGCGATGACCGCCGGGTCGTTCGGGTCGAGGAACAGGTCGAGCTGGGACTGGTAGAGATCCTGCTCGTCTTCCACCGAGGCCGCCGCCGCTATCCGGTCGGCGTCGTACAGCAACACGCCCAGATAGCGGATGCGGCCGACGCAGGTTTCAGAACACACGGTCGGCTGCCCCGACTCGATGCGCGGATAGCAGAACGTGCATTTCTCGGCCTTGCCGCTGCTCCAGTTGTAGTAGATCTTCTTGTATGGACAGCCGGAAATGCACATGCGCCAGCCGCGGCATTTGTCCTGGTCGACCAGCACGATGCCGTCATCCTCGCGCTTGTAGATCGAGCCCGAGGGGCAGCTGGCCACACAGGCCGGGTTGAGGCAGTGTTCGCACAATCTCGGCAGATACATCATGAAGGTGTTTTCGAAAGTGGAATACATCTCTTTCTGCACGCCTTCGAAGAGCGCATCGCGGCTGCGCGCATCGAACTCGCCTCCCAGGTCGTCCTCCCAGTTGGGGCCCCACTCGATCTTCTCCATTTTCCGGCCCGTCAACACGGAAACCGGCCGCGCCGTCGGCGGCGTTTCCAACAGCGGCGCCAGACGCAGATGCTCGTAGTCGTAGGTGAAGGGTTCGTAATAGTCGTCGATCTGCGGCAGATTGGGATTGGCGAACAGATTGGCCAGGACGCGCAGCTTGCCGCCCTGGCGCGGCACCAGCCTGCCGGCCGCATCGCGCAGCCAGCCGCCCTTCCATTTGTCCTGGTTTTCCCATTCCCTGGGGTAGCCTATGCCTGGTTTTGTTTCTACATTGTTGAACCATGCATACTCAACGCCGTCACGGCTGGTCCACACGTTCTTGCAGGTGACCGAACAAGTGTGACAGCCGATGCACTTGTCCAGATTCAGCACCATGCCGATTTGCGCACGAATTTTCATTACGGAACCTTCTCATTTGGAATGGGATTCTTCGACCAGCGGGCCTTCCAGCCAATCGACCTTCTTCATCTTCCGGACCACCACGAATTCGTCGCGATTGCTGCCGACCGTTCCGTAGTAGTTGAACCCCCAGGCAAGCTGGGCATAGCCGCCTATCATGTGGGTGGGCTTGAGCACGGTGCGGGTGACCGAGTTGTGTATGCCGCCCCGCTTGCCGCTGGTTTCCGCGCCGGGCACGTTCACGATTTTTTCCTGGGCGTGATACATCAGGCACATGCCCACGGGAACACGCTGGCTGACGACGACACGCGCCGTCAGCGTGCCATTGACGTTGAACGCCTCGACCCAGTCGTTGTCGACAATGCCCGCCTGCGCCGCTTCGGTTTCTGAAATCCAGATGTGCGGGCCGCCCCGGCTGAGCGTAAGCATGCGCAGATTGTCGGAATAGGTGCTGTGGATGCCCCACTTCTGGTGCGGCGTGATCCAGTTGAGCACCAGTTCGCGCTCGCCGTTCGGATACTTGCCCAGCATGGGTTTCACCGTCTTGGTGTCGATCGCAGGCTTGTACGTGCAGGAGCCTTCGCCGAAATCCAGCATCCAGCGGTGATCCTGGTAGAACTGCTGGCGGCCGGTCAGCGTGCGCCAGGGGATGAGTTCATGTACGTTGGTGTAGCCGGCGTTGTAGCTGACCTCTTCGCTTTCCAGCCCCGACCACGTCGGCGCCGAAATGATCTTGCGCGGCTGCGCCTGGACATCGCGAAAACGGATCTTGTCGTGTTCGCGTCCCATGGCCAGATGGGTGTGGTCGCGGCCGGTCACCTTGCCCAGGGCTTCCCATGCCTTGACCGACACATGGCCGTTGGTTTCCGGCGCGAAGGTCAGGATCATTTCGGCCGCATCGATGGCGGTGTCCAGGCGCGGGCGCCCCTGGCTCACGCCTTCCTCGCGCACCACGTCGCTCAGCGCGCCCAATTCCCGCACTTCATGCTCGGTGTTCCAATTGATGCCCTTGCCGCCGTTGCCCAGCTTGTCCAGCAGAGGGCCGACCGACGTGAACTTGCGATAGATATCGTTGTAGTTGCGCTCGACCACCGTCATATTGGGCGCCGTGCGGCCCGGCACCAGTTCGCATTCGCCGTGCTTCCAGTCGCGGGGCTCGAAGGCCTGCCCGAGCTCGCCCGGCGTGTCATGCAGCAGGGGCGTGAGCACGATGTCCTTGCGGGTCCCCAGATAGGGGCCGCCAATCTCGCTGAACCGCCTGGCGATCAGCTTGTAGATTTCCCAATCGGTCTTGCTTTCCCACAAGGGCTGAACCGCTTCGGACAGCGGATGGATGAAGGGATGCATGTCCGACGTGTTCAGGTCGTCCTTCTCGTACCAGGTCGCCGTCGGCAGGACGATGTCGCCGTACAGGCAGGTCGTGCTCATGCGGAAATCCAGCACGGTCAGAAGATCCAGCTTGCCTTCCGCCGCCACTTCATGGCGATTGACTTCGGCCGGCCTGATGGTGTCGGCTTCATCGTCGAACAGGGCGTGCTGCGTCCCCAGCAGATACTTGAGGAAATACTCATGGCCCTTGCCGCTGGAACCGAGGATGTTCGAGCGCCACACGAACATATTGCGGGGGAAGTTGGCCGGGTCGTCAGGGTCGTCGCAGCTCATGCGCAGGCCGCCGTTGCGCAATTGATCGACCGCGTAGGCCACAGGGTCGCGGCCCTGCGCCTCGGCTTCGGCGGCCACCTTGATGGGGTTGGTCTGCAGTTGCGGCGCGGAAGGCAGCCAGCCCATGCGCTCTGCCTTGGCATTGAGGTCTATCATGCTCATGCCCTGGTAGCGCAAGGGGTCGGCGGTGGCGGCGAGAATCTCGTCGACGTGCAGCTTCTCGTGGCGCCACTGGCTGGTGTGGGCATAGAAGAAGGACGTGCCGTTCATCTGGCGCGGCGGCCGCGACCAGTCGAGGGCAAAGGCCAGCGGCGCCCAGCCGAACTGCGGGCGCAGCTTTTCCTGCCCCACGTAGTGCGACCATCCGCCGCCGCTCTTGCCCACACAACCGCACATCATCAGCATGTTGATGATGCCGCGATAGGTCATGTCCATGTGATACCAGTGGTTCAGCGCCGCGCCCACGATCACCATGGACTTGCCTTCGGTGTCGTGCGCGTTCTGCGCGAACTCGCGCGCCACCTGCACCACCAGGTGGGGCGGCACGCCGGTGTGCTTTTCCTGCCAGGCCGGGGTGCAGGGGATGTCGTCTTCGTAGCCGCCGGCCACGTTGCCGCCGCCCAGGCCCCGATCCACACCGTAATTGGCCATCTGCAGGTCGTATACCGTCGCCACCAGCGCGTCGCGGCCATCCGCCAGCCGCATGCGCATCACCGGCACATTGCGCGGCAGCAGTTCGTCGTGTTCGCCGCCGAAGTAGGCAAAGCCGACGGCCGCGACCTCGTCGCCGCGGCCCGCCAGAGTCAGCACCGGGTCTATTTCCCGGCCGCTGCCGCCATCGCGCGATTCCAGATTCCAGCGGCCGGCATTTTCCCCTTCGCCCCAGCGGAAGCCTATCGTGCCATTGGGCACCACGACATCATTGCTGATGCCGTCGATCAGCAGCGTCTTCCAGTCCGGGTTGTTCTGCTGGCCCAGCGCGCCATCCAGATGCGAGGCGCGCAGGAACTGGCCCGGCACGTGGCAGCCCTCGCGCTCTTCCAGCATGACCAGCATGGGCATGTCGGTATAGCGCTTGACGTAGCCGGTGAAATAGGCGGAAGGCTTGTCCAGATGGAATTCCTTCAGGATCACGTGGCCCATCGCCATGGCCAGGGCGGCGTCCGTCCCCTGCCGGGGGGCGAGCCAGATATCGCCGAACTTGACCATTTCGCCGTAGTCGCTGGACACGGCCACCGTCTTGGTGCCCCGGTAGCGCACCTCGGTGTAGAAGTGCGCGTCGGGCGTGCGGGTCTGCGGCACGTTGGAGCCCCACACCATCAGATAGGTGGAGTTGTACCAGTCGGCGGATTCCGGAACGTCGGTCTGCTCGCCCCAGATCTGCGGGCTGGCGGGCGGCAGATCGCAGTACCAGTCGTAGAAGCTCAGACAGGCCCCGCCGATCAGGCTGAGATAGCGCGCGCCCGCCGCATAGCTGACCATGGACATTGCCGGGATGGGCGAGAAGCCGATCACGCGGTCGGGCCCGTAGCGGTCTATGGTGTAGGCATTGGCCGCGGCGATGATCTCGGTCGCGGTATCCCAGTCGGCCCGCACGAAGCCGCCCAGCCCGCGCACCGATTTGTAGCGCCTGGCTTTTTCGGGATTCTGGCTGATGGATTCCCAGGCCGCGATCGGATCCATGGTCTTGCGCGCCTCGCGCCACATTTCCATCAGGCGGCCGCGTATCATCGGATACTTGATTCGCTGGGCCGAATAGACATACCAGCTGTACGAAGCGCCACGCGGGCAGCCGCGCGGTTCGTGGTTGGGCAGGTCCGGGCGTGTGCGGGGGTAGTCCGTCTGCTGGGTTTCCCAGGTGATCAGGCCGTTCTTCACGTAAACCTTCCATGAACACGAACCCGTGCAGTTCACCCCATGCGTGGAGCGCACCACCTTGTCGTGCTGCCACCGGGCGCGATAGGCGTTCTCCCAGCGGCGGTCTTCCTTGACCGTCTGTCCATGTCCGTTCGAAAAGCTGTCCTGCACCTTGGACATGAACTTCAGCCTATCCAGAAAATGACTCATTCTTTTCTCCATGGGCGCCGATGGCCCGGGTAATCCGTAATCCAGGCAAATCAGCAGGGCACTGGGGCATTGCGCCTTGCGTAGTACCACCAGGTCACCAGCACGCAAGACAGGTAGAAAGCGATAAAGGAATAGAGTGCGGCATGGACTTCGCCGGTCATCGCCAGCGACGTGCCGAAGCTGCGGGGGATGAAGAAACCGCCATAGGCGCCGATGGCGCCCGAAAAACCCAGCACGGCCGCGGATTCCTTGGAGGCGTCGATCAGCGCCTGCTTCTGCGCCGCTTCTCCGCGGCCCTTGGCCGCGCTCAGGCGCTCATGCAGGAAAATGACCGGAATCATCCGGAAGGTGGAACCGTTTCCAATACCGGAAAGCGCGAACAGCACGATGAAGGCCAGCAGAAAACCCATGAAGTCGCCCTGCCCGCCGGCGCCGGGCAGAAAGCCCATGACCATCACAACGGCGAAGGCCATGCCGATGAACGTCCACATCGTCACCCGTGCGCCGCCAACCTTGTCCGACACCCATCCGCCCAGCGGGCGGGTGAGCGACCCCACCAGCGGCCCCAGGAAGGCGTAGGTCATGGGGTTCACATCGGGGAACAAGGCCATGGTCAGCATGGCGAAGCCCGCCGAGAAGCCGATGAAGGAACCGAAGGTGCCCACGTAGAGCCAGCACATCAGCCAGTTGTGCTTGCGCTTGAAGATCACCGCCTGGTCGGCGAACGACGCCTTCGCATCGGCAATGTCGTTCATGCCGAACCAGGCCGCCACCGACATGATCGCAATGGGAATGACCCACACGAAACCGGCGTTCTGCAGCCAGATGGGCCGAGCATCGACGCCTTGGGCGATGTAGGGGTCCCCGCCGATGGCGCCGAAGACGCCCACACCGATGATCATCGGCACCACGAACTGCACCAGCGACACGCCCAGGTTGCCGATGCCCGCGTTCAGGCCGGTGGCCAGGCCTTTCTTCACCTTGGGGAAGAAAAAGCTGATGTTGGACATGCTGGAACTGAAGTTCGCGCCGCCCAGGCCGCAGAAGAGCGCCAGCGCCAGCAGTACGGGATAGCTGGTATCCGGGTCGCGCAGGGCGAATCCCATGCCCACGGCGGGGATCAGGAGCGATGCCGTCGAGATCGCCGTCCAGCGCCGCCCGCCGAAAATGGGTACCAGAAAGGAATAGAAGACACGCAGTGTCGCGCCGGAAAGCGCCGGCAGCGCGGTGAGCCAGAACAGCTGGTTCTTCGAGAGATCGAAGCCGGCTCTCCCGAGGTTGACGACGACGACGCTCCACAGCATCCAGACGCTGAAAGCCAGCATCAGGGCGGGAATGGATATCGCCAGGTTGCGGTAGGCCACGCGTTGGCCCGTTTCGCGCCAGAACTCGGGGTTCTCCGGTTCCCAGCGGCTCAGGACAGCTGAAGGTGAGGATGACATGGCTGTTGCACTCGGTAGGGTTGAGCGGGATCAGGCCGAAGCCGCCGCGGAAGCCGCGGCCGTCGAACCATTGCGGCGGAAGCTGTAATGCATCGAAATCAGGGATACGCACACCGTGCCGTAGAGCAGCATGAAGGCGCTCGAACGTACCCCGGTCAGGTCCAGCAGGGCGCCGAACATGATGGGCAGGATGAAGCCCCCCAGGCCGCCGGCCAGCCCGACGATGCCGGACACGGCCCCGATGTTCTGCGGGAATTCATCGGAAATGAACTTGAATACCGATGCTTTGCCTATGGCGGTCGCAATGCCGACCACGAACAGCAGCACGGTGAAGAACCAGGCATTCAGGTGGATGGTGAAATCCAGCGGCCCATCCACGCCCATGACGGTGAAGCGGGTCTCGGGATAGCTCAGCAGGAAGAATGCGACCCAGCACACCCACATGACCCACCAGGTGGTGTGGTAGGCGCCATAGCGGTCGGATATCCAGCCCCCCAGCGCGCGCAGCACGCCGCCCGGCAGCGAAAAACAGGCCGCGAGCAGGGCCGCGAGTTCCATGCTGAAACCGTATTCGCCGATGTAGTACTTGGTCATCCAGAGGGCCAGGGCCACATAGCCGCCGAACACCACCGAGTAATACTGGCAATAGCGGAGCACGCGAGGGTCCTTGAGCATGGCCAACTGCTGCGACAGGCTCGCGCCGCCCTTGACGGTGTGCGACGCATCGGAAGCCGAGAAGAACCAGAAAAGGATGGCGGTCGCCAGAAGGGCCACCGCATACACTTTCGGAACGATCATCCATGCGCCGCCGGCGGCGGCGATCAAGGCGGGCGCGGCGAACTTGGTGATGGCCGAGCCGGAATTGCCGGCGCCGAAGATGCCCATGGCCAGCCCCTGGCGATCGCGCGGGAACCAGCGCGCCACATAGGGCGTACCCACCGAAAACGAACCGCCGGCCAGGCCGATGAACAGGCCAAGCACCAGGAATTGCCAGTATTCGGTTGCATAGGCCAGCAGCCAGACCGGAACGACCGCGGCCATCATCAGCAGGAAGAAGACGATACGGCCGCCGTAGCGGTCCGTCCAGATGCCCAGCGGCACCCGTATCAGGGAACCGGACAGCACCGGCATTGCCGCCAGCAGGCCGAATTCGGTTTCCGACAGCCCCAGTTGTTCCTTGATCGGGATCCCCAGAACCGCGAACACCATCCACACCGCGAAACAGATGGTGAAGGCGAAGGTGCTTGAAGCCAGCACTCGCAGGGGGGTATTGGATTGAATCTGGCTGGCCATTTCGGCGCTCCGCATACCGTTGCATTGAATGTATGCAATCGTAAGCAGCGGGGGGCGCGCCGCCCATTCCTCATCGGACCGACCCCGCCCATGCAGAGTGACTAGTCACTCTGCATCAAGGCCGGCGCGCCAATTCCTTGCTCCCGGGCCTGACCAGGCCTGAAACAAGATAATGATTCGTGCTCGAACCATTCGTGATAAACTCATTTGCGTCGAATCAAGGAAGAGGCCGGCAATGCCAGTCGCAGCCTCCTGAAATACATGACAAAAGGCATCCAGACATCAGCCATCGTGCTGCGCCAGCCCACTGCGGACGACGCCGCAGCATTGCACCAACTCATCGCGGACTGTCCGCCGCTGGATCCCAATTCGCTGTACTGCAATCTTCTGCATTGCACTCATTTCAGCGGTACTTCGGTCGCGGCGGTGCGTTGCGACACCCAGGGCCGGGAACGCCTCGTCGGCTTCATCTCCGCCTACATTCCGCCCCGGCAATCCGACACCCTGTTCGTATGGCAGGTTGCCGTTGCCGAAGAAGCCCGCGGCGAAGGCCTCGCCCGCCGCATGCTGGACAGCTTGCTGACACGGCCGGCATGCGGGAACGTGCGCTATGTGGACACCACCATCACGCCCGGCAACCAGGCTTCGTGGGCCATGTTCGAATCCTGGGCCCGCCATCACGGCGCGCCCACATCGAGCCAGGTGCACTTCGAACGCGAACGCCATTTCGCCGGCAGGCATGACGACGAACATCTGATGCGCATCGGCCCCTTTGAAATCGCGGCCGAATTCGCCACCTAGTTCCGCTTTTCCCATGGGGCGCCGAGCACCTTCCCGCTCACCCCATCCCGATGACGGCCCTCCGGGCACAGCCGGCATCGAAGCTCCCCATCACCGATCCAGGCGCAATAGCCGCAAGGCCACGCCGCACAAGCCCGCCTCGAACCCAAAACGCTAAGAGGAAACATCCCATGACCATCTTCAAGAAACTGGAATCGAACGTCCAATCCTACGCTCGCTCCTTCCCCGTGGTTTTCGACCGCGCCGAAGGCGCCGCGCTCTACGACACCAACGGCAAGCGCTACATCGACTTCCTGGCGGGCGCCGGCACGCTCAACTACGGGCACAACAATCCCGAGTGCAAGAGCGCCCTGCTGGACTACATTGCCGGCGACGGCATCACACACGGCCTGGACATGCATACGCGGGCCAAGGCCGAGTTCCTGGAAGCCTTCCAGCAGCACATCCTGAAGCCGCGCAACATGAACTACAAGTTCCAGTTCACCGGGCCCACCGGCACCAATGCCGTGGAAGCCGCCATGAAGCTGGCCCGCAAAGTGACCGGCCGCCAGAACATCATCGCGTTCACCAACGGTTTTCACGGTGTTTCGCTGGGTGCGGCCGCCGCCACCGGCAACCAGCATCACCGCGGCGGTTGCGGCGTATCCCTGGGCGGCGTGACCCGCATCCCCTACGACGGCTACATGGGCGGACTCGATTCCGTGCAGCTACTGGACAAGATGCTGAATGACGCCTCCAGCGGCGTGGACGCGCCCGCCGCCGTCATCGTCGAAACCGTGCAGGGCGAGGGCGGCCTGAACGTCGCCGGCCAGCGCTGGCTCAAGTCGCTCGAAGCCGTGTGCCGCCGCCATGGCATGCTGCTGATTGTCGACGACATCCAGGCCGGCTGCGGCCGTACCGGCACTTTCTTCAGCTTCGAGCAGATGGGCGTCTCGCCCGACATCGTGACGCTGTCGAAATCCCTGTCCGGCTTCGGCCTGCCCTTCGCCATCGTCCTGATGAAGCCCGAGTACGACCGGTGGGCGCCGGGCGAGCACAACGGCACATTCCGCGGCAACAACCATGCTTTCATCACCGCGAAGGCCGCCATCGATGCCTACTGGCGTGATGACACCTTCGCCAGGGAAGTGCAGCGCAAGGGCGGCATTCTGTCGAACCGCCTGGCCCGCATCGCCAGCCTGGGCGGCAGCAATGTATTCCGCGCCAAAGGCCGCGGCATGATGCAGGGCATCGCCTGCGACAACGGCGAACTGGCCGGGAAGATCGTGCGCCGCTGCTTCGAGGACGGCCTGGTCATCGAAACCAGTGGCCCCGATTCCGAAGTGGTCAAGATTCTGTGCCCGCTCGTCATCAGCGACGAAGACCTGAACGCGGGCCTGGACATCCTGGAACGCAGCGTGCGCCACGTGCTCACCGAAGAACTGAGCATGGCGGCTTGAGCGTCCCGCCGCCCGCCATCCTCTCTACAAGACAGCTATTGGAGAAAACAGAATGATTGTCCGCACACTGGAAGAATGCCGTCAGACCGACCGCTTGGTGAAATCCACCACCTGGGACAGCTGCCGCCTGCTGCTGAAGAATGACAACGTCGGCTTTTCGTTCCACATCACCACGCTGTATGCCGGCACCGAAACGCCCATGCATTACCAGAACCATTTCGAATCGGTCTACATCATCAGCGGAGAAGGCGAGCTCGAGAACCTGGACGATGGCAAGGTGCACAAGCTCGCCCCGGGCACGATGTACCTGCTGGACAAGCACGACCGCCACATCCTGCGCGCCCACAAGGAAATCACCTGCGCCTGCGTCTTCAATCCGCCCTTGAACGGCAAGGAAGTCCATGACGCATCCGGCGCCTATCCCCTGGAAGCCGAAATCATCGAGAACTGACACCATGAACACAGCAACCCTGACAAGAGAAGAGAGTCGCACCGACCTGTACCCTTCGCGCGGCGGGATGCAAAGCAGTATCGTCCCCCGTACCCATCCCGTGGTCTGGGCACCGGCCGGCACACCGGCCCCCGTCGACCAGGCCCTGATCTCGCAATATGAACGCGACGGCTTTCTCGTCCTGCGCGATGTTTTCTCCCCGCAGGAAGTCGCCAATCTCCAGGCTGAACTCGACCGCCTGCGCCATGAAGCCCAGGCCGACGAAAGGCCGGAAATTGTCACCGAGAAGGGGTCGCGGCAGGTGCGCTCCATCTTCAAAGTGCACGAACTCAGCGCGGTATTCGCGCGCCTGGCCGCCGACCAGCGCCTGGCCGGTCTTGCCTCCTACCTGCTCGGCGAGGATGTCTATCTGCATCAGACACGCCTCAACTACAAGCCCGGTTTCCATGGCAAGGAGTTCTATTGGCATTCCGACTTCGAGACCTGGCATATCGAAGACGGCATGCCCCTGCCCCGCGCACTGAGCATTTCCATCGCCTTGACCGACAATACCCCGCACAACGGGCCATTGCTGGTGATGCCGGGTTCCCACAAGCATTACGTGGTGTGCGAAGGCGAAACCCCCCCGGACAACTACCAGATGTCGCTGCAGGCCCAGGAAATCGGCGTGCCCAGCGACGAAAACCTGCACCGGCTGGCCAGCGAGGGCGGCCTGGTCGACACCGCCGGGCCGGCGGGTTCGGTGCTGATCTTCGACAGCAACCTCATGCACGGGTCGAACAGCAACATCACCCATCTGCCCCGTTCCAACGCGTTCTTCGTCTACAACGCCGTCAGCAACGCGGTGCAGGCGCCCTTCTGCCAGCAGCCTCCGCGCCCGGAATTCATCGCCACACGCCGGAATGTGTCTCCTTTGAAGATACGTTCCAATCGTGCCGAAGATTTCCTGCCATCATAAGAAGGATAGCCGACATGCAACATACCGTCGAAAAGATCGGTGGCACTTCCATGAGCGACTACGCCGCCGTGCGCGACAATATCGTGCTGTACGGCGGCCAGAAGAACAAGAATGTCTATGGCCGCATCTTCGTGGTGTCGGCCTATGGCGGCATCACCGACATGCTGCTGGAACACAAGCGCGGCGGCGAACCGGGGGTCTATGCCCTGTTTGCCGGAGCCACCAGCGACGATGACGGCGCCGACCACTGGGAAGCACAGCTCGACCGGGTGCTGACGTCCATGCTGGCGCACAACAGCAAGCTGTTCGGCAACGCCATGGACCGCCGCGAAGCCGACCAATTCATCACGGAACGCATCGAAGGCGTGCGCAGCTGCCTGCAGGATCTGCGGCGCGTCTGCACCTATGGGCATTTCCAGCTGGACGAACATCTCACCACGCTGCGGGAACTACTGGCCTCTCTGGGCGAAGTCCATTCCGCCTACAACATGGCAACACTGCTGCGGCGTGAAGGTATCGCGGCGCGCTTCATCGACCTGACGGGCTGGCGCCGTTCTTCACTGCTGCCGCTGGACGAACAACTGCGCCAGGCCTTCGATGAAATGGATATCGACAACGAACTGCCCATCGTCACCGGCTACTGCCAATGCACAGAGGGCATGATACGCACCTTCGATCGCGGCTACAGTGAAATGACGTTCGCCCGCCTGGCCGTCATCAGCAATGCGAAGGAAGCCATCATCCACAAGGAATTCCACCTCAGCAGCGCGGACCCCCGCATGGTCGGCACGGAAAAGGTCATCCCCATCGGCCGCACCAACTATGACGTCGCCGACCAGCTGGCCAATCTCGGCATGGAAGCCATCCATCCACGCGCGGCCAAGGGCCTGCGTCAGCTGAGCATTCCGCTGCGAGTGAAAAACACCTTTGAACCGGAACACGCAGGCACCCTGATCACCCAGGAATACGTCAGCGCGCGGCCCCGGGTCGAAATCATCGCCGGGCGCAAGGGCGTTCTGGCCGTGGAAGTGTTCGACCAGGACATGGTGGGCGCCAACCGCTACGACAGCGTCATCGTCCAGGCTGTTCACCGGCACAGGGCGCGCATCATCACCAAGGATCTGAACGCCAACACCATCACGCATTTCCTG
The DNA here is from genome assembly GCA_013416455.1 of Alcaligenaceae bacterium. GTDB lineage: Bacteria > Pseudomonadota > Gammaproteobacteria > Burkholderiales > Burkholderiaceae_B > Yanghanlia. The sequence goes on from JACCES010000008.1 coordinate 205,551, forward strand.
GACACTGGTCTGGGAACGATCAAGCGCATCATCGCTGATCTGGAAGAACAGTTCCCCAATGCCGAAATCCGCGCCAGGAAGGTGGCCATCGTCTCGGCGGTGGGTTCCGACATGAAGGTGGGCGGCATGCTGTCCCGCACCGTCCGCGCCCTGGCCGACGCCGGTATCGACATACTGGCCATTCATCAATCCATGCGGCAGGTCGACATCCAGTTCGTCATCGAGGAAACCGACTACGAAGCCGCCGTGCGCAGCCTGCACGCCGGCGTGATCGAGTCCGACCAGGGCTCCATGGAAATCGCCGCCTGACCGTGGAGAAGCTCCAACGGAGCTGGCGGCTTCCTCCATCAGTCTGCGCGCCATACTGGCGCGCAGACTGATATCCTTGGGCATCGTTTCCGAATGTGAACCCGAAACATGCCCTCTCCCATCACCGCGCATCTGCCCGCATGGACACAGGAATGGCTGGGCAGCATCGTGCTGCTCGGCCAGGTCCTTCTCATCGTGATCATTGCCATGGTGCTGCAGCGCAGCCTGCGCCGCATCATCCTGACAGCGGGCGAACGCTACGATCTGCCCCGCCATCTGGTGGGGCCGTCCATCGCGCTGACACGCTGGACCATCGTCGCCAGCGCCGGCCTGCTCATCCTGGGCCGGCTGGGCGTTTCGGGCACCGTACTATGGACAGCCTTCACGGGTTTCGCCGCCGTGGGCGCCGTGGCATTCTTCGCGGCCTGGAGCGTGCTTTCCAACCTGTTCTGCGCCATTCTCATCTTCACGGCGCGGCCCCTGCGGCTGGGGGACCACATAGAGATCCTGGACACCGCCGAAAAACCCGGGGCCCGTGGTGAAGTGGTGGACATCAACCTACTGTACGTCACGCTGGAAGACGCCACCGCAGCACAGCCCGGCGTGCTTCTTCAGATTCCCAATGCCCTGATTTTCCAGCGCGTGGTACGCCGCTGGAAAGACAGGCCGCCCGCTCAATCCACCGTAGCCAGGGATCCCGCCGACCCCGCATCCGTGGAATGAATTCCGGCCTGTGGATAAACACTATGGACTCCAGTTGTACACAACATGTGGACAAAAAGTGGATGACCTTCCCGAATGAGCTGGATCTGGAAACTGTCCAGAATCCGTCCCATTCTTTCCGGCAAGGTTATGGACTACCTAAAACGCCCGGCGACGGCATGAACAGGGGCTGGGCCGAGTTATTCCACTTATCCACAGGGCCCCATTACCAACAACAAATATATAAAGAAGAAAGAAGGAATAAACCCTTCCCTCTTCCCCACACGGCCTGCAGAACGGACAAAGCTGCCTGAAGTCAGGCTTCAAAGCGCGGCAGTGACGGCCTTGCCCATGTCGGTCGTACTGGCATTACCGCCAAGATCCGGGGTATGCGGCCCTTGCTGCAATATCGTTTCTATCGCCGTCAGCAATTCCGCGCCCGCACGTGCGCAGGCCGGGTCCTGCTCGCCCAGGAAGTCCAGCATCAGGGCCGCCGACCAGATCATGCCGACCGGGTTGGCAATATTGCGCCCATAAATATCCGGAGCCGAACCGTGTACGGGTTCGAACAGCGAAGGGAATTTTCTTTCAGGGTTCAGATTGGCGGAAGGTGCGATCCCGATCGTCCCCGCGCAGGCCGGCCCCAGATCGGACAGAATGTCCCCGAACAAGTTGGAAGCCACGACCACGTCGAAACGTTCCGGCGACAACACGAAACGGGCGGTCAGGATATCGATGTGGTACTGATCCCAGGTGATGTCCGGGTAATCGCTGGACACGGCCTGTACGCGCTCATCCCAGTAAGGCATGCTGATGGCGATGCCATTCGATTTCGTTGCCGATGTTACGTGCTTGCGCTCCCGGCGCTGCGCCTGCTTGAAGGCATAATGCAGCACGCGGTCCACGCCGTGCCGGGTGAACACGGTTTCCTGCAGCACGACTTCCCGCTCGGTGCCACCGAACAGGCGCCCGCCCACGTTGGTGTATTCGCCTTCCGTGTTTTCACGAACCACCAGGAAATCGATGTCGCCCGGCTGTTTTCCCGCCAGTGGGCACGGTACGCCAGGCATGAGCTTGACCGGCCGGAGATTGATGTACTGATCGAATTCACGGCGGAATTTCAGCAGCGACCCCCACAGGGATACATGGTCGGCAACGACTTCAGGCCAGCCCACCGCGCCGAATAGAATGGCGTCGACACCCTTAAGGGTGTCGAACCAGTCGGGCGGCATCATCTCACCATGGCGCTGGTAGTACTCGGCGCAGGCCCAATCGAAATGTTCCAGTTCGAGCGACAGGCCATGGCGCTGCTGCAAAGCGTCGAGGGCGCGCAATGCCTCAGGCATGACTTCCTTGCCTATACCGTCGCCGGGGATGACTGCAATCCTGAATGAAGACATGAATTTCCTTTTGGTGAGGGGTTCCGGCCTGGCGCCGGGGCTGCCCCATTATTGTTCAAAAGAGCCTTGGGCTCCGGAAGAATGACCGCCTCCGCGGGCCATGCCCCGATGGGCGCGGCCTGTGGCCGGGCACACGGTCAGTCGTGCGTGGGCCGCCATTGAAAAGCGGCGCGGATGGACGAAGCCGCCTTGTCGCCGGCGGCTATCGAAAGCGCAAGGCGGATGCGCGCCTTGCGTGCGGAAAGATGGCTGACACCTATGGCGCCGGCGTTTTCAAGGTCGTGCAGGGTACCGGGATATTCATAGCTCTGGTGGGTCGCGCCGTGCAAGGTGCTGCTGCACACTGCAACGACAATGCCGGCATCGATCGCCTTGCGCACGACGGGCACCCAATCAGGTGGAACCTGGCCGCGGCCCAGGCCGTCGATCACCGCCCCCGCAGGCCCGCTTTCGAGAATGGCGCGCGCCATGGAGGGGTCGGCGCCCCCATAGGCGGGCAATATGTCGACACGCGGCAGTTTGTCTGGATTGGGAAGCATGGGCAGCGATACGGGGCGCTGCAGAAGATGGAAGACGCCCTCGTCGAACATGCCCATGGCGCCCAGCCCGGGGGCATCGAAACCATGCAGCTGGAAGCTGCTGGTCTTGCGCACGAAAGTTGCACTGAACACCGATTGATTGAACAGCACCAGCACACCTAGTCCGAGGGACTCTTCGCATGCGGCCAATTCGATGGCATGGCGCAGATTGACATAGGCGTCGCTGCCCGGAGCATGCGGCGTGCGCTGCGAACCCGTCACCACGATGGGCATCTGCGATGTGTCCAGCACACATTGAAGGTAATACGCCGTGTCTTCCAGCGTATCCGTGCCATGCGTAACAACGACCCCGTCGATTTCCCCCGATGCTGCAAGCTGCCGGCACCGCGCCGCCAGTTGCATCCATTCCGCCGGGCCGATGGCATTGCTGCCTTTCTGGAAGAGGGATTCCACCTTTACTTCCATTCTTCCGTTCAGGCCGGTGCGTGACAGCAGTTCTTCGCCTGGCATCGCTCCGGCAATTGCGCGCCCTTCGGCGCCCGGCACGCTGGCGATGGTGCCGCCGGTGGATAACAGCATGATACGTTTCAATCGTGTCATTTTATGCTCAAGATCAGCGGAAATAAGTACGCCCCGCAAGCCGGCGCGCAAACCCCGCACTGTGGTCGAAATGGCGCAACTGGTTGATAAAACTTAGTTTTATACCAGTTCGAGAGTATAATGAAGGGTACACAATACAGCGTGCCCTAATGAAGAGCCAACCCTCGAAGAGTCAATCCCCCATCAGCGTGAACGGGTTCAAGCAGCCCACCGCCATGAGCATCATTCGCGCTGTCGCCAGTTCCACGGCCATCGAAACAGGTCAGTCCGTCAAAGAACTCGAAGCCCGCCTGCAAGCCCAGGACAGCAAATTCCAGCAGATTCCGCTGGCAAGCTGCTGAAGCCCTGCGGGCCCCCATGTGGTAATTCGCTGCCATCGGGCACGAACCGTATTCGTTTCGCTGCCTGCCCGCCGCTCCATGGCCAGCCGGTGCAAGGCGCCTTACCAGACAGGGCACTAGGCCGCTTCCATGGCCTGGCTCACCCAGTACCGCATGGGCGCATAATCGCAATCCATCCCCTTCTGTATGGCGCCGACATACGAGGCCTTGTTTCTTTCCCACGAGCTGTAATCGAGCGGCTCCCGCCCTCCCTGCACGGCCATCACATCCGCGAGCAATCTTGAAATCCTTCCGTTTCCTTCCCGGAATGGATGCATCAGTATGAACTCCACGTGGATGACGGCAATCGCTTCCACCAGTTCTTCCACGCCCATGCCCTTGCACGGCGTGTAGCGGCTCAGATAATCGCTATCGAAAAGCTGCATGAGCCTGGGAAGCTGCGCCGCGGGTGCAAAGGGAAAGCCATCCTTGCTCATGTTGACTGTCCGGTACTGGCCAGCCCAATCGTAGACATTCCCCAGCCAGCGCCGATGCCAGCGTTTCAGGTGCAGGGCACTGATCCTCCCCGGAGGAAGATGATCGCGCAGGACGGACACATAGAGCTTCTGCAACAACACGAGTTCGGCTTCATCCATGTCGTCTGCGCGGGTGATCCCCAGCCTGTTTTCCAGCACTTTTCCCTCGGAACCCGTCTGCAGCGCCCCTTGCGATCCACTGATGTCGTACCGACTCATTGCGTAGCTCCTGTGGATAAGCTCTATGGAAGCAAGTTGTGAAGAAGCTGTTGACCCATCAGGCATAAGCATGATTTTCCTTGCCCTGTGGAAAGTTCTCCCCAATCCGTCCACCCGTACAGCCAAGGTTTATTCCAGTCCCTGAACATGCGCAAGTCCTTGTTATGGCAGCATATCACCGGGTTGTTCCACTTATCCACATGCCTTATTACCAATAGTCTTTATATAAAGAAGATGGAGTACAAACATGTTGGTTCCATCAGCCATTCCCATGCCACAGCCGGCTTTCACCCGATCAGGAAATTCATGCTAGAGTCCGGTCTCTGCCTACGGGCATAGACGGAAGATTATGCAAAGGAACACCAGAGTGATGGGCAAAAAAAACGCCGGCATCCGGCCAGCGTCTGATGAGGACAGGTGAGGTCTAGGGATGCTCTGAACCATTAGAGCGGCGCGGTGAATGGTTCAGAGCATCTCTAAAGGCCTTGAAGACGTTCGATGGCGGTATCCAGCGTGGCTTCACGCTTGGCGAAACAAAACCTGACCAGATTGTGATTGGCTTCCGGTGCGGCGGGATCCCGGTAGAAGGCTGATACGGGTATGACGCCCACCCCGTGTTCGGTGGTCAGCCATTTCGCGAACTGATCCTCCGGCATATCGCTGATTTCGCTGTAGTCAGCCAGGAAAAAGAAGGTGCCGGCGCTTTTCACCGGTTTGAACCGGGTATTGGCCAACCCATCGAAAAGCCGGTCGCGCTTGGCCTGGTAGAAACTGGCAAGGCCAAGATGGTGGCGCGGATCGTTCATGTAGCGCGCAAGCGCATATTGCATGGGTGAAACCACCGTGAAAACATTGAACTGGTGGATCTTCCGTATTTCGGCCGTCATCGCGGCCGGTGCGCAGCAGTAACCAATCTTCCACCCGGTAACGTGATAGGTCTTGCCAAAGGATGAGATCACCACCGAATGGCTGGCCAGTTTTTCCCGACGCGACAAGCTTTGATGCAGGCTTCCATCGAACACGATGTGTTCATAGACTTCATCGGAAATCAGCATGATTCCTGTCTCTTCCACGATCTGTTCCAGAGCATCCAGATCACTTTCGCTCAGGTTGATTCCAGTGGGGTTGTGCGGGAAATTCAGTATCAGGGCGCGGGTGCGGTCAGTCACCGCATCGCGTACCCGCTGCCAGTCGACGCGATAAGTCGGATGCGTGGCGTCAGGCGCCTGCATCGGAACGATCACGGGTGTCGCTCCGGCCAGGGTTATCACAGGGTTGTAAAGGTCGTAGAACGGCTCGATCACGATCACTTCGTCACCCGGGTGCACCAGGGCAAGAATACTGCTCATCAACGCTTCGCTTGCGCCGGCCATGACGGTGATTTCCGTATTGGCGTCGTACTCACGGCCATACAGGGATTTGACCTTCTCGCGTATTCTTTCACGGAGCAAAGGGATGCCGGGCATGGGTGGATACTGATTGTGGCCCTCCTTCATTGCGGTGCCGACTTCATCCAGCAAGGCGGGATCGGGGTCGAAGTCTGGAAAGCCCTGCCCCAGATTGATGGCCTCATGCTCCGTTGCGAGCTGGCTCATGACAGTGAAAATGGTGGTGCCGACACCCGGCATCCTGGTGGGTAATTTCATGTTTGTTTCATGCCTCAAAGTAAATGCACAGGCCCTGGGATATGTTCAGGAACCCGTCGTGCTCATAACACGAAGGCCGGGATTCATTGCTGACGTTCCCAACTTTCGCGTTATGGGTGGCGGAGCTTTGCTCCGCCTGCTGGAAGTTCCTGTGGCAATCCCTTGCCGTCCATATAGAATATTCAAGTATGTCAGGATATGTTTGAACCCGCCTGAATAAAAAAAACCACATAAGGGTTAACTATTAATTGCGCAGCTGACAAGCTATGAGTATGCTGTCACGTGCAGTTGTGAACCAACGTACCGCAAGTCTCGTAGCGATACATCACCTTCAGTTTTTGCTGGAAGCCTGGTATGCCGTCCCGCGTTTTGCGTTCTTGGTGCAATGCAATTCTTGTGTTTTTTTTAGGACGCTCCATATCATGGTTCAAAAGGGCAAAGTTAAGTGGTTCAATGCCGAAAAAGGCTTCGGTTTCATTACTCCCGATGCTGGTGGCAGTGACGTTTTTGCTCACTTCTCCGCTATTCAAGGCCGTGGCTATCGTAGCCTGAACGAAGGTCAAGAGGTCGAGTTCGAAGTCAAGGATGGCCCCAAGGGTCCGCAAGCAGCGGAAATCCGCCCGCTGTAAGCTTATCCGGCTGATTGCATTACCTGAAAGACGCCCTTTTAAGGGCGTCTTTCTTTTGGGCTTTCACTTACCCGGTTTGGCTTGCTTGAAAGCAAAATTTCACGATCGGGATGAACGCAATGTGATGCAGCCATGTATCCGGCCCGTTGGTCTGCGCCCTCTTCCATTCCTGCTCGATAATGTCATCATGCGTGGCATGATTCATATATCCGGCCTGCTTTCCCATGAAACCGGGTTACGGTTCGTCGATGAATTGACCACGCGCCAGAGCGCAAACCTTTCCACCTCGTGCCTGCATGCCGCTTGGATGCCTCAAGTCAAGTGAGGCGCAATCAATGCGGTGCTTCTACCTTGTGGCGAGGAAGCTTTAACTGACGGTCAGTAGCTTTTCGCCAGTTGGCACAAGGCGCTTTTCAACATGAACAGGTGAAGGTGACCCGGGCTGGCCAGGTAGGTGGAGTAATGTTCATGGGCTCATCCGTATGGGGACTATGATCCGGGTCTTATGACTTTCCGTTCATGATCCGTCTCTTTTATTGGGAATATTTATACACTGCTTATCCGCGATTTATACACAAAGTTATCCACAACCAGGCGGTGAGAGAAGTTCGTTCAGGTAGGATAAATATCCCAGGGATAAAAATGTCGGCGAAGAAGATGATTTATGGGTAGATTCCACGGTGCGTCCCACTCCAACTTATAGAGCATCATATGAATGCTCGTGGGTCTTACCATGCAGGCTAATTGCCTTATCTGCTGATTTTCTCTGTTTTCCAATGTTTCACGTGAAACATAGAAAGAGGAAGGAATCCAAAGGTTACGTGGTGAAGAACTCCGACCGGTAGGTCGAGGTTTTTAGTCATGGTTTTAAAGACGTCTGTAGGCGATCGCGCAGCCGACTATAAACGGGTTTCGAGGAAGCAGCTTTACGCCTGCTCTGAGGGAACATTAGCGGCGCTCTTATATATTTATATGCCCTCTCCGGCTGCGTCATGTTGGACACCACTATTGGAAACGGACTTTATTTCAATGGTTCACACTTGGATACTAGGGCGGGAAAGGCGTTGTTTCACGTGAAACAACCGCCTAATGTCCGGGGCTGTTCATGATATTTTTGTTCATGCTTCGGGCTATCTTGCTTGCCTGTTCATTGGATCACTTCCATGACTGGTTGAGTTTAGAAATCAGACGTTTTTCCTGCAAGGACCGGATTGTGTTTCACCAAGGCGATTCTTTGTGTGTCTTTGATATTTATTAGGCCTTCTTGGAATCTGTGGTGGCCATCATGCTTCCATTCCACGTCAACCATTGCCGATGCGGCTTGTAGCCGCAAGTATTGGTTTCATGGAAGAAAAGTACCTCGATTGATTTTTCTTGATTTGTGCACGGGTCTTATCCCTGCCCTGGAGTTGATGGTCTCATTCCAATACCGGACTTCACCTCGATGCGGAGGCTTCGGTGGAGTCTTATCGATATGGCCCGCTTGGTACTCCAGTAATCGATGACCCTAAACGGACGACAGTCGATTACGGAGCATCATATGCTTGATGAACTCGCCTGGAAGCGTCGAGTGTGTGAGTCCATGCATGAAACAGTGCATAGACGCTGCTTCATGCATGAGGTGATAAAAACGGAATGTAAACCTCCGCGCGGATAAGTCACGGAAGCGGAATAATGCCTAGGGCCTGTTCACACTAAAAGACGCATTGCACTGGCAGGTCATCGAGCGTCAGGCTAGGCGTGCAGGCCGCCGCGTGGCCGCCCCACGCAAGGTCTGCGCAACAACGCCTGACGTTCGATGACCTGCCAGCCCGCAGGGTGAGTGCGCAAACACACGTCTGCCTGCGTTGCAAATGCTCGCCGTGGGCCCGCCACGGCTGCGCTTTGCGCCTTGTCATCCACGGGTTTGCGTGCTCATGCAAGGCGTCTTTTAGTGTGAACAGGCCCCAGTGCATTGTTTCGTGTCTCTCGAACCGAAAGGGCGTGTGAATAGCAATAAGCACGCCTGGTACGGAATATGTTGTGTTCAGCAATGATAAAAGCAATGACAAGGACTATTGCTGTGGTTTCGCCGTAGTGCTGGCTCTGCCTTTCCAATTCAAATGCATCAAACAGGCATGCGGTAAATTGTTGAGCCTGATAGGCCCGCGGATTGTGGATGAGGGCAGGGTGCGATCTTCTGGCACACTCGGTACCCGCCCGCAATATTTTCGTACCAGCGTCAAGCTACGGCGTAAATTCTTACGCAACCATGTTCGTGTGGGCCTCTTGTTGTTCCACGTGAAACATTGTGGCCAATATGCGCGAACCAACTGTAACTTGAGTTTTTCACTGCTTCCGTCGAAGTATAATAATGAGTTGAAACCGCTCTTTTTGTTTGAGAAGATGATCTATCCTGATGAATTTGACGTGATCGTAGTGGGTGGAGGCCATGCGGGAACGGAAGCGTCCCTGGCTGCCGCCCGCATGGGTGCGCGCACTCTCTTGTTGACCCATAATATGGATACGCTTGGTCAACTGTCGTGCAATCCGTCCATTGGGGGTATAGGGAAGGGTCATCTGGTGAAGGAAATCGATGCCCTTGGCGGCATCATGGCCTCTGCCACCGACAAGGCTGGCATCCAGTTCCGGATACTCAACCGCTCCAAGGGGCCGGCAGTCCGTGCGACGAGGGCGCAGGTCGACAGATCCCTGTATCGCCAAGCTGTTCGTTGCGCCCTCCAGACTCAGCCGAATCTCATGATCTTCCAGCAGTCCGTTGATGATCTGTTGCTGGAAGGGGATCGGGTCGTCGGGGCGAAGACTCAGATCGGTCTGGTTTTTCGTGGCAAGACTGTCGTGCTTACGGCCGGGACTTTCCTGAATGGCCGTATTCATGTGGGTCTGGAAAACTATTCCGCGGGGCGTGCTGGCGATCCGCCCGCCATTACGCTCGCCCAACGTCTCAAGGACATGGATCTGGCCCAGGGCAGGCTGAAGACGGGAACCCCCCCTAGAATAGATGCCCGCAGTATCAATTTCGATGTGCTTGAGCAGCAGGCGGGGGACAGCAATCCCATACCCTATTTTTCGTTCATGGGTTCGGCGGATCAGCATCCCAGGCAATTGCCATGCTGGATCACACACACCAATGAACGTACGCACGAGATTGCCCGTTCAGGTCTGGATCGTTCGCCCATGTACAGCGATGCGGGCACGATAGAGGGGATCGGGCCCCGGTATTGTCCGTCCATCGAAGACAAAATCCACCGGTTTTCGGAAAAGAGCAGCCATCAGATATTCCTGGAACCCGAAGGTCTCACCAGCCAGGAAATCTATCCGAACGGTGTGTCGACCAGCCTGCCGTTTGATATCCAGTTGGCCATGCTGCGATCCATGCATGGTCTGGAAAAAGCCACCATCATGCGGCCCGGGTATGCTATCGAGTACGACTATTTCGACCCTCGCGGCCTGCATCCCACCCTCGAAACGCGATCGATCGAAAATCTGTATTTTGCAGGTCAGATCAACGGTACGACCGGCTACGAAGAGGCAGCCGCCCAGGGCTTGCTGGCGGGGTTGAATGCGGTACTCAGGGCCAGGGACAAAGACGGCTGGTATCCGAAGCGCAGCGACGCCTATTTGGGCGTCCTGGTGGACGACTTGATTACGCGCGGGGTTACGGAACCTTATCGCATGTTCACTTCGCGCGCCGAGTATCGTCTCAGCCTCAGGGAAGACAATGCCGACCTCCGGCTTACCGAGATCGGGCATCAGTTGGGGCTCATCGACGACGTTCGTTGGGATGCCTTCAACCGCAAGCGCGACGCCATCGATGCTGAAATCCAGCGTTTACGCGGTATCTGGGCGAATCCCCGGATCATTGCGGCACACACTGCCGAAACGCTGCTGGGGCAATCTCTGGAAAAAGAAGCGTCGGCGCATGAACTACTCAAGCGTCCCCAGGTCGGCTATGCCAGCCTCATGCTTGCCGAGAAGACTGATGGCTGCCTGCTGGCCGGCCCTGGTGTCGACGACGACAAAGTCGCAGAGCAGGTCGAAATCCAGGTGAAGTATGCCGGCTACATTCAGAAGCAGCAGGAAGAAGTCGAAAGGCAGCGGGCACAGGAAGACCTGATCATCCCGGAAGGTTTCGACTACGATCTGGTGCCCAGTTTGTCCATCGAGGCGCGTCAGCGGCTCAAGCAGGCGTGTCCCGCAACGATAGGGCAGGCAGGCCGTATTTCCGGAATCACGCCGGCCGCGGTATCCCTGATTCTTGTTCAGCTCAAGCGGCTCGATGCGGGCGCCCGGGTAACGCAATGACGATGGCCGGTGAATTCGGCCCGCGCTTGCGGGCGGCGGCTTCTGCGTTGCGGCTGGAGGTGACTGCCGACCAGGAAAAAGCATTGCTTTCCTACCTGGAGCAGTTGCAGCGCTGGAACCGTACCTACAATCTCACCGCGGTCCGCGACCCGGAACAGATGCTGATCCAGCATGTATTCGACAGTCTTTCGGTAGTGCCGCCGTTGAATAGAATGCTGTATAAACATACAGTAAATCCCGTTGTCGTCGATGTGGGTTCCGGCGCGGGCCTTCCCGGGGTGGTGCTGGCCATCATGTGTCCCGCCGCAAGCGTTCACTGTGTCGATACCGTCGAAAAAAAGGCGACCTTCATTCGTTACGTTGCTGGTGTGCTGCGGCTGTCCAATCTTCAGGCTCATCATGCCCGGGTCGAATCCCTTCCGCCTTTCGGGGCGGACATTGTCATTTCCCGGGCTTTTGCCTCGCTGTCCGATTTCGCCACACTGGCGGGAAGGCATGTCGCTTCGACCGGGCGGCTGGCCGCGATGAAGGGCCGCGAACCCACAGAAGAAACCGCCGGCTTGCGGGACAACACGCCATGGCGCGTGGAAAGCGTCGAACCGTTGCAGGTGCCCGAACTGGACGCGCAGCGGTGCCTGGTATGGCTTACTCAACAAGGAATCGTATGAAGAACAAGACCGCGGCGACGGGTGCCTACGTTTTTTGCATTGCGAACCAGAAGGGCGGGGTGGGGAAAACGACGACAGCTATCAATCTTGCTGCGGCCCTGGCGGTGCTGAAAAAGCACGTTTTGTTGATCGACCTCGATCCCCAGGGCAATGCCACCATGGGCAGCGGTGTGGACAAGAACACCGTGCAGGCCAATCTGTACGAAGTCCTGCTGGGGGAAGTGTCCATCGCCGAAGCCCGCGTTCGTTCGGATGCAGGGGATTACGACGTGCTGCCCGCGAACCGGGAATTGTCCGGCGCCGAGATCGACCTGGTGCAGATGGATGAGCGTGAAGCACGGCTGAAGATGGCCATCGACGGTGTTCGCGATGAATATGATTTCATTCTCATCGATTGCCCGCCCACGCTTTCCTTGCTGACCCTGAATGGTCTTGCGTCGGCGACCGGGGTCATCATACCCATGCAATGCGAGTATTTTGCCCTGGAAGGCCTGTCCGACCTGGTGAACACCATCAAGCGGGTGCATCACAACATCAACCCGGATCTGCAGCTCATCGGGCTGCTGCGGGTCATGTTCGACCCCCGGGTCACGCTGCAGCAGCAGGTGTCGGCACAGGTAGAGGCACACTTCGGGGACAAGGTGTTCAAGACACTGGTGCCGCGCAATGTGCGGCTGGCCGAAGCGCCCAGCCATGGCATGCCGGGCGTGGTGTACGACAGGAATTCGCGTGGCGCCAAGGCGTATCTGGAATTCGGCAACGAGCTTGTGCGCCGCATGAAACGCGAAGGCCTCAAGCTGGCTTCAAGAGCGAAAGCTCGACGATAGGATCAGGCGTCCCGCATCGTCGGGCCGGGGCGCGGGAAAGCGCCGGCCTTGCGGCCGGAGCGCCTCAAGCACAATCAAAGGAAACCGAAATGGCAACGAGAAAACCCAAGGGTCTGGGAAGAGGGCTGGATGCGCTGCTCGGGGCGGATGCCCAGGTCATCGATACACTGGGCCGGCCTCCGGCCGAAGAGGGGCCGCCGACATCCCTGAAGGTGGAACTATTGCAGGCGGGCAAGTATCAGCCGCGTACGCGCATGGATGAAGGTGCCTTGAATGAACTGGCGGATTCCATACGCGCCCAGGGCATCATGCAGCCCATACTGGTGCGTCCGTTGACCGGCAGGCAAGCCGGCAAGTACGAAATCATCGCGGGGGAGCGCCGCTATCGCGCCGCCACCATGGCCGGGCTGGAAGAAGTGCCCGTACTCGTGCGTGAAGTAGCGGATGAAAATGCCGCGGTCATGGCGCTGATCGAGAACATCCAGCGCGAAGACCTCAACCCTTTGGAAGAAGCCCAGGGCGTCAAGCGCCTGCTCGACGAATTCGGCCTCACTCATGAACAGGCGGCCCAGGCCATCGGCCGTTCCCGTTCGGCCACCAGCAATCTGCTGCGTCTGCTGAACCTCGCCGAGCCGGTTCAGACCATGCTGCTGGCCGGCGACATCGACATGGGCCACGCGCGCGCCTTGCTCGCGGTGGACGCGGCCAGGCAGATCATGCTGGCCAACGAAGTCATTGCCAAGGGCATGTCGGTGCGGGACACTGAAAAACTGGTGGGCCGCAGCATGCGGGAAAGCGACCAGGATCGCGGGGCTCCGGCCGCCAGGAAGGAAACCGCCCGTTCCGGCGATGTGAAACGCATGGAAGAAGCGCTGTCGGACAAGCTCGGCACCCGCGTCGTTCTGAAGGTGGGCGCGCGCAAGCGGGGTCAGCTCATCATCGAGTTCCACGGATGGGATCATCTGAATTCACTGCTGGAGCAGCAAGGGCTGGCTATCCCCGCGGACAATTGATCAAGCGCCATCTCCCCGTCTTTGTAAGGGCCTATCCGGAGCGCGGGTGGTGCGGTGCGCGGGTTTTCTTTTCGGTTATCATTCCGCTGTCGTAAAGCCGCATCAACGGCAATTCGAATCTCAGTTATGGGTTGACAACAAAAAATAAACCACGCATAATACGAAATTCGCTGCTGGTGGGATTCCCGAGTGGTTAAAGGGGGCAGACTGTAAATCTGTTGGCCTTGCGCCTACGTTGGTTCGAATCCAACTCCCACCACCACAGCTCTTGCAGTCGCTGGTTCATGGTTGACCATCCTGCATGGGCATCCAAGTAGGTGAATCGTTCCTCGCGGGTGTAGCTCAATGGTAGAGCAACAGCCTTCCAAGCTGATGATGAGGGTTCGATTCCCTTCACCCGCTCCAGCCGACGAATACAGGCACTCGCTGTACGGCGGCAGCAACAAGAATCGCCCATGTGGCTCAGTGGTAGAGCACTCCCTTGGTAAGGGAGAGGTCACGCGTTCGATCCGCGTCATGGGCACCAGAATTTTTTATTGTATCCAAGCTCTTTCCCATTCAGGAGTCAGCCATGGCAAAAGGCAAGTTTGAACGGACCAAACCGCACGTGAACGTGGGTACCATCGGGCACGTCGACCACGGCAAGACGACGCTGACGGCGGCGATCACGACGGTGCTGGCCAAGGCATTCGGCTCTGGCGAAGCCAAGGGTTACGACCAGATCGACGCGGCTCCTGAAGAGAAGGCCCGTGGGATCACGATCAACACCTCGCACGTGGAATACGAGACGGCGAACCGTCACTACGCGCACGTTGACTGCCCGGGCCACGCGGACTACGTGAAGAACATGATCACGGGCGCGGCGCAGATGGACGGGGCGATCCTGGTGGTGTCGGCCGCCGACGGCCCCATGCCGCAGACGCGCGAGCACATTCTGCTGAGCCGTCAGGTGGGCGTGCCCTACATCATTGTGTTCCTGAACAAGGCCGACATGGTCGACGATGAGGAAC
>JACCES010000009.1 GCA_013416455.1 Alcaligenaceae bacterium
CCGCAAGAATCCGCTGGATCGATGAGTGGTTACGATCAAACAGTTGGGCGATTTGCTGAAGTGATTCGCCCTTACGCCAGCGCTCCCACATCAGAGCTTTCTGGCTTTCCGTATAGTAGATTCGAGGCCGCTGCTTCATCTGCAACACTCCTTCTGCTCATGTGGCGTCTAGTATGTTGCATCCACCGGTTGAATCCGCAACCCTGAGCGGCTGTTCAGCTAGAAGCTCGAAACCCGTCACTCAGTCAGACTGCTCGTGCAGCACCAAAGCGTCCAACGAGCAGGACAGCGACCTTCAGGACATAGGTGTAGTTCATCGTCGTGCTCACGTCCGAATGTCCCAGCGGCTCCTGCACCGTGAGGATGGCGGTTCCCGACTGCAACAAATCGGCGTTATCCCCAAACCAATTTAGACCGCAAGCACTAGATATGGCTTGCGCTTGTTTGTGGTCTACATTACGTTACGTTTCATCAAGAATCAGAGGAACCACTCCTCAAGCCTCGAAAACAAGGGAGAGATCCATCTTGCGAAAGCTTTACGCCTTAATAATTCTTCTATGCATCGTGTACTTTACTGGCGGCTGGATCGCTGTAAAGCTTGAATGGGTAACCCGGGATGACTACTTCGCATATGCGGGGATTGTCGGCGGCCTCGCATCCGTAGCTGGGCTACTCGCCCTTACTAGACCACCAATAACGCAGTCCGACTTTAAGCATGTTGAGCTGGAAGCTTTGAAGTCCATGGCCGCTACCGCGGAGCAACTCAAGGAACTTCAGACCGTTCATGCGAAGACAGTACAAGAGCTAGATGGTCTTGAAGTTAAGAAAAAACAGATGGAGCTTCTCGTTAAGAAGGCGAGCCTCGCTCTATTCCTGAAAGAGCAGTACTCGCATCATGAACGGCAGGTGCTTGAGGAAGTTACAAAGAATGACCACCTTCGTTCTGCTTTAGAGAAGTCAGCTGAGAGTGCCGCCAAAATTGCGGCCCTTAACGAAGAGATTGAAGCTGATCCAAACGTTCTTCAGCTACGCCGGATCATTGATGCGGCAACGCGCAGAGAACCGACATTCGAAGAAGCATTGAACGATTTGACGCCAATTGCGAGAGCCCTGTTTATCCTCGTTCGAACATTGAATCGAAGCATCGTCGAAGCTGTACGCATCATCTCAAGTAAAACCTAACCTCTCCTTCAAGCCGCGCCTGACGGCGCTGCTTAAGTCGAACGTTATAGGGCATATGGATGCTGCGGCGGGACACACGGTGGCCAGAACAGGCATAGTGGTCGCCGACCGAGACGGAGCGATTCACCCCTGATCCTAGGCGAACATGAAATGAACAGAGACTGGATTCTTCAAACACGCGAAACCCGCCGCTCCTATGCAAACGCAACATGGGTGCCGCTGCGCGCATCACAAGATGATGAGCAGGGCAAAGCTCGGGTTACTCAAGTTGGCTATGTCGGAGAGTTCTTCGGCTGTGGCTCGGTCGCATTCCCTCCGCAACACCGAGAAGTCGCAGAGAAACTGAGCTGGAGCGATCTGGGAATCGGCCACAGCGCGCGGCCGTACGCATATGAGGATGGCTACTACTCGCCGGTAGACCAGTACCAGTACAACGACAAAGAACCGATTGGAGTTGAGCTGGTATTCGTGCATGACCAACCTGTTGTCGGAGGTACAAAGTGGATACTGAATCCAGACCTTGTCATCGCGCTCCGCCTAGTTAAGGAAGGCAACAACTGGGTGAGGCCGGAGGAAGACTTTGTTGTCGTCGCTCGCGAGTTTCTAGACGCCGATGCCAAGCATCGGCTTATCGAGATCAAACGAGAGTTTCTGATTGACTATCTTGCAGCCAGAGGTCTTGCGCTACGTCTCTCTTACTATCGGCAACGTGTTGAAAATGTAGCCTCGCTTGAAGGCACTGAGTATGAAGGACTGGAAAACCATCAGAACGATCGAGATGGAGGTCGCTTTGAACTCCTCACTCGAAGCCTCAATGAAGTCTTTGGCGGAAGTTGGGCGTCGTTCCGCGTTTGGAGAACTGATGTTGATGAGGAGGAGGATGCTCCCGTGCTGGGTCCGGAGAGAGACGACAACACAAAATCCGAGCAGTCGGAAGGCGTCCGATCAGGGCCCAACGGAGTCCGCGTTGAAGGTGAATTCTGGAAAGATGAGTGGATTGATCACCGAGGTCTGAGCGTGCGGGTTCGCGGCGACACCGATCAATCTTTGCCGCACTTCATCATTGAGACTGATGGAACAAGGGCGGCATCCTCAGCTCTCGATTCTGAAGAAATTGGTCGCTGGCTATGGTTTCGCACAAACGTGGTGACCGACCTACTCGGCCGACGAGGCTTATCCCTCAAGTGGTACACCGCAGAGACTGGTGTCATTAGGTCTACCTCTGGCTACGCCACGCATTTCGGTATCAATTCCGCTGACTTGCTAACTGTCTACGCCTACGATATCGCACGGCTCGCAGCGTGGGAACAGCATATCTGGGCAGCACACAACGTTCCACCCGATGGAAAGGTCTCAGGAGAACTGCTATCTGCGCAAGTTAGGGCGCAACCGGCGTCCACACATGCCGTGGAAGAGTTGCTCTTTGTGAGCATGCGAATGCTCGAACAGGGCTTCCGCGACAAGTTTGGGGTTGAGCTGTTCAGCCACAGTATCGACGACGAGTCAGCTATGCAGCAGGTATCTCGCTTTCACAGCAGGGACCAAGCCTCGTTGCTGCGTCTCGCGAAGGAGATCATCCGAGTCTTTTCGGATCGCCTTGACGTTCGAGAGCTCCGTAAACTCTCGACCCACAAGGAGAAGGACAAGCTTGGCTCCAACAAACTCCTTCAGGACGTCCTAGCCAATCAAGTCGGGGAGGAAAGAGCGCGAACGGTGCTTGGTCCCGTGGTCGGCGCTTATGAGATGAGAGTCGGCGATGCGCACCCTACTGGATCGAAGATTGGGGAGGCCCTGAAGCTTGCTGGGATCGACGAGAGTATCTCGTACCTGCGACAGGGCGAGCAACTTATCCACAACGTCGGGCACGCCGTGTGGTGGATCGGAAAGCTACTCTTCGGGAAGAACGCGGGACCGTGAGCGCGTCGCAGACGCCGCATAACAGATCGGTCGACTCGGACACGTTGCGGTAAGGCGCCGATCACCTTTGTGTGGAACGTCCGCTTTGCTTTGCCGTCACCGACTGCTTCTGGCCGATTCCGGCCTGTTTCCATTACTCGAAACGCATCAAATGTATCAAAAATTAACTAATGATGTCACCGTTTACTGCATAACAGTACGTCATTGCTCCATAGCGTCTCTGCTACGCAGACCGCGCTGTTCCAGGTTCGCTCCTCGCTCATCCCTGACGGGACTGGCCTTGGCCAGCCTCGCTCATCCCTGACGCCTACGGCCCGGCTTCCAGCTTCGGGCCTGCGCGCTTCGCTTGCCTGCGGACGACACGCCAGACCTGGCCGTTGCCTGCCCAGCCATCTTTCCTGACTTCATCACCTTGTCCGCGACTGTAGCCCGTGGCCGCGTGCCGTCAAGGCGCGCCAGGCCGTGTCCTCGGCTACGCCTGCGGGCCGCACCACCCTGACGCTGTTCTCCTTGACGGCCCACGCTCGTGGGCTTCTGACCTCCTGACCGTCGCGGGCGATGAACTCTGGAAAGACGGTGGCAACGAGGCCAACTGGGTTCTTCGTGCCGACCGCACATCAACAGCTCAAACCCTTGGGCTTCCGAATCTTGGAATCCGGTGTGCGGTGAACAGCAACCCCTTTCTTTGTCAGGAGAAATCCCATGCTTGCATCCCGCTTCGGTTCCCTTTCCCCGGTGCTGCGCAGCGACCGGCCTCTATCGGACGACCAGATCAGGGCCGTGGTTCCGTCCATCTATGCCGATGCCCCCACACGAAAGCCGGTCAGAACGCTATAGCTACATCCCCACGGCGGCGGTGCTGACGGAACTACGAAAAGAAGGTTTTGAATCCTTCATGGTGACGCAGACCCGAGTACGCAACGAAGACCGGCGCGAACACACCAAACACATGATTCGGCTTCGCCATGCCAATCAGGTCAATGACAGCATCGCCAATGAGATTATTTTGCTCAATTCCCACGGTGGCACGAGCAGTTATCAGATGCTGGGTGGAGCCTGCGAACTACTGCATCCAAGGGATGGCACCATCACTCAATAGGACATAGTCATCGCATATTTGGAGGAGCGCGGAGGGTCGCATGTTCGAATCATGTCGCCCCGACCAAAAAAACAAAAACAAAACCGGCGCTTGCGCCGCAAGCGTGCCAAGGCCCGCTCATCCGGCCCTGGTCAGCAAGCTCCCCGGCATTGCCTCAAGCCACACACTTTCTTTTTTCAAAGACCTTGGCGTCCACCCGTGCGATCAGCGCATGAAGGTCGCCATCGGCTTTTTCCGCCTCGAGCAGAAGGCGGCAAAGCTCGGCGTAGTTCAACGACGGATAGAGTTCGGCCAGCATGCCGACGCGCATCCAGTGCCCGGCTTGCGCATTGATGGAACGGCTGAATGCGGCGCTGGCGGTACGCAGGCTCTCATGCAGGGCATCGGAAATCTTGACGAGTCCCATTGCGCGCCTCGCGGATGAATTGCACACTTGCCTATAGTACCCCGCTTAGGGATCCGGGCGGCAGGCAAGCGGCGCGGTGGATTTGTTCAGGACTTTCTTTCGGCAAGGGCTCCGGCCGGCGCCCGGGGCGGCCGGCTGCGTACAAAGACGATGACAAACAGCACCGACAGGGTCACCACGACGGTGGGAGCGGGCGCGCTGTCCAGGAAGAAGCTGGCGTACACACCGAACAGGCAGGCCGACACGGCGATCGCCACCGCGCACAGCAGCATGGCGCCAAAGGAGCGGGTAAGCAGCATGGCGATCGCCCCGGGCGCAATGAGCATGGCGATGACCAGGATGATGCCCACCGCCTTGAGCGCGCCCACGATGGTCAGCGACAGCATGGCCAGCAGGCCGTAATGCAGAAGGCCGACCTTCAGGCCGATGGTGCGCGCCTGTACCGGGTCGAAGGCATGCAGCAGGAAATCGCGCCACTTCAGCCCGAGGACGCCGCCCACCAGCAGCGCAATGGCGCTGCTTTCCGCCATGTCCTTCCAGCCGACGCCCAGCATGTCTCCGAACAGGATGTGGTCCAGGTGCACCTCGGTGCGAATGCTCGTGTAAAGAACCACGCCCAGCCCGAACATGCCGGAGAACACGACCCCCATGACCGTATCCTGCTTGAGCCGGCTGTTCGCCTGGATGTAGCCCGTGCCGACCGCGCACAGCATGCCGGCCGCCACCGCCCCCACCCCGAGCGGAATGCCCGCCATGTAGGCCAGCACCACGCCCGGCAGCACGGCGTGGGCGACGGCATCGCCCATCAGCGCCCAGCCCTTGAGCACCAGGAAGCAGGACAACAGGGCCGTGGGCACGGCCACCAGCACCGATATCAGAAGCGCCTGGCGCATGAAATCGAACTGCAAGGGCGCCAGCAGAATCTCAGGCAGGCTCATGATGCGCCTCTCCTTTGGCGGTCCGGCGGCGGGCCGCCAGCAGCCCATGCTTGGGCGCGAATACAAAGGCCGTCAGGAAACACAGGGTCTGCAACAGCACGATGATGCCGCCCGTGGCGCCATCCAGGAAATAGCTGGCGTAGGCCCCCACGAAGCTGCTCGCCGCCCCGATGGCGACGCTGATCGCGAGCAGGCGCGGAAAACGGTCGGTCAGCAGATAGGCCGTGGCGCCGGGAGTAACCACCATCGCCACCACCAGGAAGGCGCCCACTGTCTGCATGGCCGCCACCGTGCAGGCCGACAGCAGCGAAAAAAACAGCACTTTCATGAAAACGGGGTTGATCCCCACCGACCGCGCGTGGTTCTCATCGAAGAAAACCACCATCAGGTCCTTCCATTTGACCAGCAGCACGGCCAGCGAGACAGCGCCGATGATGGCAAGCTGCACGGTGTTTTCCGGCGTGATGGCCAGAATATTTCCCAGGATGATGGTCTGGATGTTCACGGAAGCGGGCGACAGCGAAACCATGAACAATCCCGCGCCGAAAAAGGCCGAGAAAACCAGGCCGATGACGACGTCTTCCTTCAGGCGCGTGCGCTGTTTCAGAAACAGCATTGCGCCCGCGGCCAGGATACCCGAGAGGAAGGCGCCCGCGGAAAACGACAGCCCCAGCATGTAGGCGCCCGCCACGCCGGGGACGATGGCATGGGACAGGGCGTCGCCGATCAGCGACCAGCCCTTGAGCATGAGATAGGCTGAAAGAAAGGCGCATACCGTGCCCACCAGGGCGGACACCCACATGGCCTTGAGCATGTAACCGTAGCCGAAAGGCTCGGCAAGCAGCGCCATCATGGCGGCTCCCCCCCGCCCTGAGGCTCGCGCGGCGTCGGCGTTTCACCATAGAACACCAGGGGCCGCTCGTCGTCGGAAAAAATCCCCACGGTCTGCGCGCGCCGCTCGTCGGTCTCGCTGAGCATGAAATGCCTGAGCACCCCGCCGAAGGCGGCTTCCAGGTTGGCGCGCGTGAATACCTGGGAGGTCGGCCCATAGGCCAGCACGGTGCGATTGATCAGCACCGCGCGGTCGCAGAACTCGGGCACACTGCCCAGATTGTGGGTGGACACCAGCATGACCCGGCCTTCGCCGCGCAATTGGCCCAGGAGCTCGATGATGGCGTCCTCGGTGGTCACGTCCACCCCTGTGAAGGGTTCGTCCAGCAGGATGACCCGCGCATCCTGCGCCAGGGCGCGCGCCAGGAACACGCGTTTCTTCTGCCCGCCGGAAAGCTCGCCGATCTGCCTCATGCGCAGGCCTTCCATGCCCACGCGCGCCAGCGCCTCGTCGACCGCCCGCCGGTCGGGTGGCCTGGGACGGCGCAGCAGGCCCATATGGCCGTAGCGCCCCATCATGACCACGTCTTCCACCAGGATCGGGAAATTCCAGTCCACATCCTCGCTCTGGGGCACGTAGGCGATCAGCTTGCGGCGCAGGGCCTCGCGCGCCGGCATGCCCAGCACCTCGACGCGGCCGCGCGCCAGCCGCACGAAGCCCATGATCGCCTTGAACAGCGTGGACTTGCCGCTGCCGTTGACGCCCACCAGCGCGGTCGTGGTGCCCGCGGGAATCTCGAAGCAGGCATCGCGCAGGCCCGTATGGCCGTTCTGGTAGACCACGGTGGCATCTTCCACCCGCAAGCCGCATGACCGCCCGGCCGGAATATCATGCGCGGAAGCATCATTCGCAACCATCAAGGCTCCAGCCCCCGCGCGATCGTTTCCGTGGTCACCCGCAGCAGATCGAGGTAGGTCGGGACCGGGCCACCCGGCGCGCTGAGCGAATCGACGTAGAGCACGCCGCCATAGCGTGCGCCGGTTTCGCGCGCGACCTGCCGCGCCGCGTCGGCCGGGACGGTGCTTTCGCTGAAGACTGCGGGAATGTGGTTGGCGCGCACAGCGTCGATCACGCGGCGCACCTGCCGCGGCGTCCCCTGCTGGTCGGCGTTGATGGGCCACAGATAGAGTTCCCGCAAGCCGAAATCGCGCGCCAGGTAGCTGAACGCCCCTTCGCTGGAAACCAGCCAGCGGCGTTCGGGCGCAATGGCCCGCAGCCGCGTGCGTATCGGCTCGATGGCATCGCGGATGCGCGCCTTGTAGGCTTGCGCGTTGGCGCGGTAGATGTCGGCATTGTCCGGGTCATGTTCGACCAGCGCATCGCGGATATTGTCCACGTAGATGAGCGCATTGTCGGGCGACATCCACGCATGAGGATTGGGCTTGCCGCTGTATGGGCCGGAGCCGATGTCCATGGGCTCGATGCCTTGGGTGATCACGACCCCGGGGACGCCCTTGAGCCGCTGGAAGAAGCGCTCGAACCACAGCTCCAGGTTCAGGCCGTTCCAGAGCACCAGCTGCGCGCCTTGCGCGCGCGCCAGATCGCCGGGGGTGGGCTGGTATTCATGGATCTCGGCTCCGGGCCGCGTGATGGACAGCACCTCGGCCGCGTCGCCGGCCACATTGCCGGCCATGTCGGCGATCACCGTGAAAGTCGTGATGACCTTGAACTTGCCGGCCGCCTGCACGGGAAGGCAGAACATGGCGAGCGCGGCGGCCAAGGCCACGAATAGAACGCGAGCCGGGCATAGGAAACGGGCCGGCGAACGAAACAAGAACATGAAGGGCTCCTGGAAAACGGGCGAGTATCGCGCTGCATGGCCTGTATGCCATGCAAACGCGCATCAACAGGAGCGGCAGGTCGTCGAATGCATCCGGGGGCAGCGCATGGAAGGCCTCGGGCCGGGGCCACGGTTATATGGAACATTAACAGTCCATATACTACCACCGGCCATTTTCAGGAGAAAGCCCGGCGGATGGTTCACAGAATCTTCGCGCGGCATGGCGGCCGTGGTCATTGCCGAACCCGACCGGCTACAGAATGGGGTGCGGGGCGGTGTTCAGCCCTTGCTGGAGCAGACCGATTCCCATCAGGCCGATCGCCGTTCCGCCGAGCAGGCCCAGCACCTCGAAAACCATGCCCGTTTGAACCCGTCCAGCCATGCCGCGCTGGAAAAAACGCAGCGCCGCATGCCGGAACGATACGGCCATGGTTGCCAGCAGGCTGACGGTCGCGGCCGTACCGAGCGACATGGCCAGCACGGCCGCAATGCCGACCCAGCGCATGCCGATCGAGTAGGCGACAAGCAGCACGAGTATCGCGCCTGTGCAGGGCCGCAGACCGATGGCCAGAACGATGGGCAGGCCGGTGCGCCAGGTCAGGGGCTGATCCAGGTGCTCGACGGTCAGGCGGTGCGGGCCGCCGCAGTCGGCGCAATAGGGTTGCAGCGTGCCGCCGCCCGAGAACAGAGAGCCCGCGCCGCGCCTGGGTTGGCGCCACCGGCGATACAGCGCCCTCGCGCTGCGCAGGGCCAGCACGGCGCCCAGCAGCGCCACCAGGGCGAAGCTGATGTTTTCCAGCTGGCCCGCGGTGTCCTGGGTGCGCCGCAGCGAATAGCCCAGCACGTTCGCCACGACTTCGACGAGAATCACCGCAACGAGACCCTGGACGATGGCCGATGACACCGACAGAAACAGGCCGCGGCGCAAGCGCGTTCTGCTTGTGCCCAGGTAGGTGGCAATCACGGCCTTGCCGTGGCCGGGCCCGGCCGCATGGAAAACGCCGTAAAGCAGGCTGATCCCGACAAGCGCCCATGCGGCGCCCGCTCCTTCCTGGGCCACCAGGCGCATGGTGGCGGCCAGCCGCTGGTGCAATTCCCCTTGTGCCGTCATCACCCAGACCAGAAACCGGCTCCAGACGGCATAGTGATTCAACAGCCCCCACACGATGACAATCACTGCGCCGGCGAGACCGCCAATGACCAGCATGCGGACAGACGGCCTGCGCATTATTCGCACCGGATGTGCACCGTTTCCGCGAACAGGTAGCCCAGGTCGTCCTGGGGCGACGCGCCGCGATCCAGCGCAAAAGCGCGGGCGAAGTCTTCAGCGGACGGGTTGGCCGGCTCCACATGGGCCCGGCAGGGGGTTTTCCCCTTGCTTCTGATGGCGGGCGGGTCTTCCGGACGATGGACCATGTGGATGTAATAGGTGGGATCGTACACGGAGAAACTGACGGCATGGCGCGCGGGATCGATGGGCCTGGCAAGGGGGGCAGTAAAGGACAACTGCAATTGTTGCCCCTTCATCTCGCTTTTGTATTCCGTGACGGTGTTCAATTGGATTGGACGGCCATCCACCGTGATGCGCATGAAATAGCCATACGGGCCGAGGTTCTTGATGACGTCGGGGGCAAAGTCGCCCACCCCCGCCGTTTTCCCGGGGCTGTCGTTCTTCAGCCCATCGAGCACGGCAGCACTGTACAGATCGTCGAACAGCCACTCTTCCTCGATGGCTGAGATCAGCCCATCGGCCGACATGATGATCGTGCTTCGTACGTCTATCCACGCATGCGGATGAGCGTGCAGGCTGAATGGCGCGAGCGTCAACGCCAATGCCGCGAGTCGTCTGTTCACGTTGGTCCGGCCTTCCGACGGGCTTGAGAAGTACGTTCAGCGAGGCGCAAAAACCACCCCGCTGATTTGAGACAAGAGAGATTCAGGCGCGGATCATGGCGTAATCACGGATTGATCACCGCCCCAGCGCGGCATCCCGAATCGTATTGATATTATGCCGCATCATGTCAATGTAGGTTGCGGCGGGCCCGTCCGGCGCCGACAGGGCGTCGGAATAAAGCTTGCCGCCGACTTTCAGGCCCGTTTCGCTGGCTATCTGCCGGACCAGCCGCGGGTTGCTGATGTTTTCAAGGAAGATGGCGGACACTTTCTGGTCCTTGACCTGCCGTATCAGTGATGCGACGCCGGCGGCGGAAGCCTCCGATTCAGTGCTGACGCCGTGCGGGGCCAGGAAACGAAGGCCATACTCCCGCCCCAGATAGGCGAAGGCATCATGGGATGTAATGACCGTGCGCTGACTGGACGGAATCTGTGCCATGGTGGCTCTGATCTCGCTTTCCAGGGCCTGCAGCATTTCGCCATACGATCGGGCATTGGCCCGGTAGCTTTGGCAGCCCGCCTCGTCCGCGGCGCAGAAAGCCTCGGCAATATTGTTCACGTAGACCTGCGCATTGCTGACGGATTGCCACGCATGCGGGTCATATTCACCATGATGGTGGTGGGAATGAGCTCCCGCATGGCTGTGATCGTGGGCATGATCTTGCTCCTTCGGCTGCCCGTGGCCGTGGGCATGATCATGGCTCCGCTCCTTCGCATGATCGTGCTCATGGTCATGGTCATGGTCTTGGTCGTGGTCGTGGTCGTGGTCGTGGTCATGATCATGGTCGTGGTCGTCGTGCCCCTCCTCCACGTTGCGCAGCAGCCTGGCGCCTTTGGCGAGCTCGATGACCGGCGCCTTGCCGCCGGTTGCCTGCATGAGGCGGCCGAGAAAGCCTTCGAAATGCAGGCCATTGGCCAGCACCACGTCGGCCTTGCCCACGGCTATCGCGTCGGCGGGCCTGGGTTCATACGAATGGGCGTCGCCATCAGGCCCGACCAGGGTGACCAGCGAGACCCGGTCCCCGCCCACGTTCTTCGCAAAATCACTGATGATGGAAAACGTTGAAACGACCTGGAGTTCGTGGGCATTGGCGCGCGGCAGCGCCAGCAAAGCCAGCGTGGCCACACCGACCAGGGGAGCGAGCTTTCGTGGTTTGAACATAAGATACCTTCCTCGATGGTCCATTTTATTTCTTCGATACGTTATAACATATCATTAACTAGAGGCATCATTCCTGTGCGGCAGTACTCTCCCGATCGTGTCGTAGCCTTCCTGCAATGGATCGCGGCGCTCATGCACACCCTATCCTTCCTCATCGTTCCCACCGCCCGCCCGGCACAGGGGGGTGCATGCTGACCATAGAAGAAGCGGACGGCGTGCGCAGCCTGCATTTCGGCACGCCCGCCGTACAGGGCGCCATGCGGATCGCGCAGCCCGACGCCATCGAACTGGAATACGTCCGGCAGATGATGATGTGGCTGCTGTTTCACGGCCAGGCCCGGCACATCGTCCAGCTCGGCCTCGGCGCGGCCTCGCTGACCAAGTTCTGCCATCGGTACCTGCCGTCAGCCCGCGTGACCGCGGTCGAGCTGGATCCCGAGGTGATCCGCGCCTGCCACGAGCATTTCGCGCTCCCCGCCGACGATGAGCGCCTTCAGGTGCTGAACATGGACGCCATGGACTACGTCGGGGACTTTTCCAGACGCCGGTCGGCCGACATCCTGCAGGTGGATCTCTATGACGCGCTGGCCAAAGCGCCGGTATGGGGCACGAGCGCGTTCTATGCCGCCTGCGCGAACAGCCTGGCCGCCGACGGCATCATGACCGTCAACCTGTTCTGCGACTGGCCCGATCACGCCTTGAACATCCAGGCAATGCGGCAGTCCTTCGAAGCGGTGGCCTGGCTGCCGGAAGTCCACGATGGCAACATCGTGGCGATTGCGTTCAAGCGCCCGCCTTCCATCGATTTCGACACACTGCGCGCGCGGGCGGCGCACCTGTGCAAGACCCTCGGCCTGCCCGCCGGACAGTGGGTGGACGGCCTCGAATCCTGGATGCGGGGCGAGCTGGACCCGCCGGGGCATCCCGCCGGCAAAAAGCCGTAGCGCTGGCTTCGGGGCCCCGGCGGCCCACCTCAATGCAACATGATGTAACATTCCTGTATCCTGCATGGGTTAACCATACAGATCCCGTCAGAAGGCGCCCTTCCATTCCAGCGCCTTCACCCGCCACAGGAACACGAATGGCCGAAGCACAACCCCTGGTTCTGATCGTCGACGATGCCTTGCCGATACGGGCTCTGTTGCGCGCCGGGCTCGCCAAGGCGGGCTACCGCAGCACGGAAGCCTGCGACGGCGCCCAAGGGCTGGAGCTGTTCCTCGGCCAGCGGCCCGACCTGGTGCTCATGGACGTCAACATGCCCGTCATGGACGGCTTCCAGAGCTGCCGCGCCATCCGGGAACACGATGCCGAACACGCGGTTCCCATCATCATGCTGACGGGCTCCGATGATTACGATTCCGTCAACCGCGCCTTCGACGCCGGCGCCAGCGACTTCATCGCCAAGCCCGTCAACCTGCCCCTGCTCATCCAGCGCATACGGTATGCTCTGCGCGACGCCCAGCGCGAACGGACCCTCAGGCGCGTGCAGCAGCAGCACGACAGCGCCCGGATGCTGGCGGGCCTGGCCTACTGGAGCTTCGATCTGCAGACCGGCGTGCTTGCATGGGCGGCGCATACTCCCCAGCTGCTGCCATGGCTGACGCCGCTGCCCTCCACGGCCGCCGAGTTCGCCGGCTTCGTCGCGCCCCCAGACCGCAAGCGCTACATGGACATCCTGAACGGGGCGATCCACAATGATCTCTCCCTCGACTTCGAAGTGCGCTGCAACGGCCCGGGCGGCGAAGAGCATATCCTGCGCATTCTGGGCCAGCGCGATCCCGGCGGCGACACCCTGAACGGCGCCACCCAGGAACTCACTCAAAAGCGGCTTCAGGAATCCCGGGCCAGCTACCTGGATTACCACGATGTCGTCACCGGCCTGCCCAACCGCAAGCTGTTCGTGAGCACGCTCGAAAGCCGCCTGCAAGCCCGTGCCGCCCAGACTGCGGTGGCCGTGGTGGCAATCGAGATCCAGCGTTTCCAGGCGATCAGCAGCGCCTACGGCGAAGGCGTTTCCGAAACCCTTCTTCGGCTGGTGGGCAACGAACTGCCCCGGCTGGCGGGCGACGAAGCATTCTGCGCCAGGCTGGACGGCCCGCGGTTCGCCATCCAGCTGGCCATCGATGCGGAACTGGCTCCGCCCGTCATCCTCGACCATCTGGGAACGCTGCTGCGGGGGCTGGACCGCACATGGTCCATCGACGGCAAAGACCTTTTTCTGCGTTTTTCCGCCGGCGTCTGCCTGGCGAAGGAAGGCTCCGCGCAAGACCCTCTCACCCTGCTGCGCATGTCCACCAGCGCGCTGGCCAGCGTCCGGCCCGGCAGCTCCCATCTGACCCTGGCGCTTTATCAGGATGGCCTGCACAGTTCACTGCGCAAGGTGCTGCGCCTGGAAACCGCATTGCGCCATGCCATTGAAAACGAAGAGTTCCAGCTGTTCTATCAACCCCAGATGGATCTCTCCACTCAGCGCATCGTCGGGGTCGAGGCCCTGCTGCGATGGATCAAGCCCGATGGCGCATCCGTGTCGCCGGCCGAGTTCATTCCGGTTCTCGAAGACATGGGGCTGATCACGGTGCTGGGGAAATGGATTCTTGATGAAGCCTGCCGGCAGCAGGCCGCCTGGAGCGCGGAAGGCCTGCCGCTGCGCATGGGCATCAATCTTTCGCCCGTGCAGTTCCTGCAGGCCGATCTGCCGGCGCTGGTGGAAGCCGCCGCCAGCCGCAGGGGCGCCTGCCCCCGCCTCGTCGAACTGGAAATCACCGAAAGCATGGCAATGACCAACCCGCAGGCCAGCATCAAGCAATTGAACCAGCTCCGGGAAGCCGGCTTCAAGATCGCCATCGATGATTTCGGCATCGGGTTCTCCTCCCTCGAATATCTGCTGCGCTTTCCGCTCAACACACTGAAAATCGACCAGGCCTTCGTGAAGGATCTCGACCAGGGCCGCCGCGACCGCGCCATCGTCCGGGCGCTCACATCGCTGTCCCTCGGCCTGGGGCTGACCACCATCGCCGAAGGCGTGCAGACCGAAAGGCAGAAAGACTACCTGGATGCCCTGGGTGTAAGCGAAATCCAGGGCTATCTGCTGAGCCGGCCGGTCGCCGCCGGGCAGCTGCGGAGCTTCGTCCGCGACTTCCACGCGGCAGACAGCAGGCCGCTGCCCGCCTGATCAACATGATGAAGGTTAAGCCGTGAGCCGTACTCCAAATACCGAGCTGCTGTATGACATCGCGCTGTCCATCGGCACGAGCCTGCAGCTCGAACCCATGCTGGCGCACGTCCTGGATGTCCTGACCACACGGCTGGGCGGCGAAGGCGCCATCGTCCTCTCGGCATGGCCGCCCGCAACCACTGACGCGCTTCCCGCGCCGCTGTGCGTCCATCCCGCCGGCTTCCGGCTCGATCCCGCAATGCAGCCGCGCATCCTGGCGCTCCTGGCCGGCGACCTCCACGACAGGCCGGTGCAGGCCCTGGCCGCCGATGCCGGGTCCTCCCATCCCTGTCCGGGCATCGTTTTCCGGCTGCCCGGTATCGGCTTCCTCGTTATCCAGCGCCCCACGGCCGACCTGCCGGACGAACTGCAGGGAGGGCTGACCACGCTCATGAACCGGCTGGCCAACGCCATACAGACGCGCCAGTACCAGGACGCCCTGCGCCGCGACAAGGAAGCGGCCGAAGCCGCCAACAGCGCGAAAAGCCGCTTTCTCGCCGTCATGAGCCACGAGATACGCACGCCCATGAACGGCGTCATGGGCATGCTGGACCTGGTCCTTGAAACGGAACTGGACCGCGAGCAGCGGGAATACCTCGACTTGGCGCGCCTCTCCGCCCACAGCCTGCTGCAGATCATCAACGACATCCTCGACCTGTCGAAAGTCGAGTCCGGCCGGCTCGACCTGCAGCCCGAACCGGCCGATCTCATCGAGCTGGCGGGTTCCGCGGTCAAGGCCCTGGCCGCCCGCGCCTGGTCGAGAAACCTGACGATCAACTACAGCTTCGCCCCCGATGTCCCCCGGTTCGCCAAGCTCGACCCCATGCGCTTCCGCCAGGTGCTGACCAATCTGCTGGGCAACGCCATCAAGTTCACCGAAGAAGGCATGGTGCATCTGGAAGTCGCCGCCGTGGACATCACCGCCGAACACGCCCGCTACCGCTTCCGGGTCACCGATACCGGCATCGGGATCGATCCCGCGCGCCTGCAGAACATCTTCGATCCCTTCGTACAGGTCGACGGCTCCACTTCGCGGCGCTTCGAAGGCACGGGCCTGGGCCTGACCATCTCGCGCGAACTCATCGAATACATGGGCGGCTGCATTCACGCCAACAGCATCCCGGGGCAAGGGTCCACCTTCATCATCGACATCGTGCTGCAACTCAGCGCCGCGCCGGACAGCCTCGATGACAATCCGCCCGAACTCAGGGGCCGGCGTATTCTCGTCGCGGACAACGAACCCCTGGACCGCCGCATCCTGGGCGCCATGCTCGAAATGCTGGGAACCACGGCCGATACCGCGACCTCGGGGCCCGAGGCCATGTTCAAGGTCAGGCTGGCGCGGCAACAGCAGACCCCCTACGACCTCATCCTCCTGGACGCCGACATGCCCGGCACCGACGGATACCGGACCGCGGAGCTTCTGCTGCAGGAACACACGGACCAGGCGCGCATACTCATGGTGACCTCATCGGCGCTTTCCGGGGATGCGCAGCGCTGCCGGGCGCTGGGCCTGAACGGCTACATCACCAAGCCCATCACCCTGCAGGAGTTGCGCCATGCCGTCATGGGCCTGCTCAGGCAGGCGCGCAGGGACAGCCCGGGCCCGGCCGGGGAGCCGGCCGCCCTGCCGCTCCAGCAGCTCCAGGTCCTGCTGGCGGAAGACAACCCCGTGAATCAGCGCGTTGCCGTCGGCCTGCTCGACAAGCTGGGCCTGCATGCCACCGTCGCCAGGAATGGCGCCGAAGCCCTGGCACTGTGCGCCTCCAAACCCTTCGATCTGATCCTGATGGACGTCATGATGCCCGTGATGGATGGCCTGGAAGCCACACGGGAAATCCGCCGCCGCGAGCAGGATCAGGGCGGGCACATGCCCATCATCGCCATGACCGCCAACGCCATGCAGGGGGACCGGGAAATGTGCCTGCAGGCAGGCATGGACGGCTATCTTTCGAAGCCGGTGAATTCCGCCAGCCTGGAACAGGAAATCCGCCGTGTGCTGCGGGAACACCCGTCCCCCCGGCATCCACGCAGCGAACCGGCGCAGCGCCCGTCCATCGATTTCATGCTCGATCAGCTTTCGAAGCTGCCCGGGCAGGCGCCCGCCCCCCCTGATGAACCCGGGAACGGAACCGCACAGGCGGACGGCGCGCGGCCCGGG
The DNA here is from genome assembly GCA_013416455.1 of Alcaligenaceae bacterium. Classification (GTDB taxonomy): domain Bacteria; phylum Pseudomonadota; class Gammaproteobacteria; order Burkholderiales; family Burkholderiaceae_B; genus Yanghanlia. The sequence goes on from JACCES010000009.1 coordinate 16,645, forward strand.
GACGACGCCGCGCCGGCGGACCAGCCCCGGTACGACTGGGACCGCGCCCTCGAACTGATCGGGGGCGACGAAGAACTGCTGCTCTCCGTTCTGGCCATGTTCCTCGACGAACTTCCCGGCTATATGCAGTCACTGCGGGACGAGCTGGCCGGCGGCGACTATGCTTCGGCGTACAGAACGGCCCATACCCTCAAGGGCCTGCTGTCGACCTTCTGCGCCGGTGAGGCGGCGGCAGCGGCGCTGGCCGTCGAACAGCAGGCCAGGGATGGCCCGCCACAAACCGCCAGCATCGATGAACTCAATCGCCTGATTGCCGACCTCACCCCCCGGTTGGCACAACGTCTTCACGCCTGAGGCGCCCAACCATGGACAAGACGATCCCGCCCGGACACTACTGCGTCGCACTGCACCCGATCTGCGATCGACACTTCAACCATGTTGCCGACGAACTGATCTACACGGTCAACAAGACCGGGCCCGGGGACACCGACGATCAGCTGACCGCTTCGGCAAGATCCTACATCACGATATTCCACGAGATCGGCCTGACGGCGCTGGTCGGACAGCGCCGCCTGCTCGTCCAGGTTCCCCGTCAATGGGTGATCGAGCCCGGCCTCATGCAGTTTCCGACCGAAAGCATCATCATCGGCCTGCCTCGGCAAATCATTCCGAATGCCCGGACCCTGAGCGCCGTCGAAACATTGCGCGAAAGCGGCTATACCCTTCTGGCCGACGACTCGCTCGTAGAGCGGGCTCCTGACACCTGGCTTCCGCGCATCCATATCGTACGCCTGGATCTGCGGCACAGCCCGTCCCTGGCGGAAAAGGCCGCGCGCTACGCACAGTCCGGCGTCGAGCTCATGGCCTGCGCGATCAGCACCATGGAACAGTTCAATCAATGCTGTGAACTGTCCTTCAGCCATTTCCAGGGGGAATTCTATGCCGCCGCCCAGAAGGTGGCCGGTTCGTCGTACAAACGCATGAGCAACCGCGCCGCCAGCCTGCAGTTGCTCAATGCGCTGTATGGCGGCGACCCCGAGATCAGCCGGATCGAAACCTTGCTCGTCCAGGACCCGCAACTGTGCGCCCTGCTGTTCAAGCGCGTTCATGCCGCATCGGGCGAACGCGTCAGGCGGGCAACCAGCCTGCACCAGGTCATCATGCTGCTGGGCTTCGACAAGATCCGCTCCCTCGCAACCACGCTGCTGCTGGCCTACGACCAGCCCATCAAGCGTTTCCTGGTTCTCAAGGCGCTGGTCCGGGCCGCGCTCGCCCGGCGTCTGGCCGATCACATGGACGGCGTGGATCCGGACATGGCGTTCACCGTCGGCCTGTTCTCGATGATGGATCAGATCGAAGGCCTATCGCTGGCCGACACGATCGGCGAAGCCAGGCTGGACACCGTCATGGCCGACGCGCTGCTGCGCCACGAAGGCGAACTGGGGAAGATACTGAAACTGATCCTCGCTTTCGAGAACGCCAGTCTGGACGACGCCGCGCTGTCCCAGCTGGGCCAGCTCAATGGCGACTATCTTGCAAGCGTGGCCTGGGCCCAGGATATCATCGCCCTTTCCGACGCCTCGTGAAGCCCGCGCCGCGCCGGCCGGGTTCTCAAGCCGCCGTTCCCGTCTCCAGCGCAGTCATCACCCGCCGCAGGATCCCGGCCGAATAATGGCTGGCCACCCCGGCCAGAAAACCGTTGAAATCATGAACGGCCGTATCGTCGGCCCGGTCCGAGATCGTGCGCACGACGGCGAATCGCACGCCGTACTCGTGGCAGATCTGCGCCACGGCCGCGCCCTCCATCTCCACGCACAGGGCATCGGGCAGTTCGTCGCGCAGCGACTGCGCGGCGGCCGCGCGGCTCACGAACTGGTCGCCGCTCACGATCAGACCCGAATGGACCCGGGGATCCGACAGGCAGAAGGCTTCCTGGGTGGCGGGGGAGATTTCCCGCCGCCAGTCGTGGTCCAGGTAGGCTCGCGTGGACTGTTCCACCATCGCGCTGAGCGCCGGGTCCGCCCCGATGCGGCTGTGGCCCAGCAAAGGAATCTCATGGCGGGGAAAGATGGGACTGGCATCCATGTCGTGCTGCAGCAGCGAGGTGCCGATCACCACATCGCCCACGCGCACGTGACCGGCCACGCCCCCGGCCAGGCCGGTGAAAACGATGCGCTCGATGCCGAATTCGCGTATCAGTGTCACCGCCGTTGCCGCGGCGGCCACCTTGCCGATGCGCGCCAGGACCGCGACGCAGGGCTGGCCATGCAGCAGGCCCGCATGGTAGTCGCGCATGCCGATGCTGCGGATCGTCACGGATTCCATCTGCTTCAGCAGACCGGCGATTTCGTCGTGCATGGCTGCCATGATGCCGATACGATGCATAATGCCCCCTCCTGTTCATGTGGCGCGCAGAAGATTAAAGCACGGAAGGAAAAATCCGGGGCCCATGCCCGGACGGCTGGGGAAAGCCCCTAGGAATCCGGCACGACAGCGATGAACCGACTCTCTATACTTGTTGCGCACCATCGCGCACTCCAAGAAGGCGGACCATGTCACCCGTGCAATACCTGAATTCCATTGCGGAAGCATTCGGCGAACACATCGCGCTGGACGACGCCGACGTCGCCGTATCCTATTCGGAACTGGCGGTCGCGGTGCAGGCCATGAGCGTTGCGCTGGCCAACATGGACCCGACACCGGGCTCCACGGTCGCGATCTGCGCCGATTATGGCCATGAATACCTGGTCTCGGTGCTTGCGGTACAGGCCGCGGGCAAGAAGCTGCTGCCCCTGAGCCCCCACGCCGGCACCGACGAACTGGCCGCCGTCATCAACGCGGCGCTGCCCACCACCATCATCGTCGACGCCCGCGGAAGCGCCCTCATTCCCTGCGATGAAGACTTCAAGATCCATTTTTCGCAGTTTCCCGGGCTGGTGATGACCTACCGCGGTGAAGACATGCCCACCCCGGAATCCTTCGAGACCTTCGACATTCCGCGGTCCGGGCAGCCAGACGCACAGGCCTGAAAGCCGCCGTTGCAGCCGGCGCGCCGGGCCACGGGCCGGAACCCTCGGCGCCCGCCTATAATCGCTGCAACGCAAACCCACCGCCTTCCCTCCATGTCACAGACCACGCTCGATGATCTCTCCAGGCTGCTGCTGCGTCTCGTGCTGGGGGTGCTGATCCTGCTGCATGGCTGGGTCAAGATCCGCAACGGTGTCGGCGGCATCGAAGCCATGCTGGTCATGAGGGGGCTGCCCGCGTTCCTGGCCTGGGGCGCCTATGTCGGGGAAGTGCTCGCGCCGCTGCTGCTGATCGCGGGCATCTGGACACGCATGGCGGCGGCCATGGTGGCCCTGCACATGCTGGTTGCCGTGGCGCTCGCGCACAGCGGCCATCTGGCGATGTTCACGGCCGGCGGCGGCTGGCGCCTCGAACTGCAGGCCATGTTCCTGGCCGCGGCCCTGGCCATCCTCCTGCTTGGCGCCGGCCGTTACTCGGCGGGCGGGCGGGGCGGCCGCTGGAACTGACCCGGAAGGCTCCCATGACCCCTTCCCGACGCAAGCCCGTCATTGCGCTGGCCCTGGGCAGCGGCTCGGCGCGGGGCTGGGCCCACATCGGCGTACTGAAGGCACTGGAACGCGCCGGCATACGCCCCGACCTCATCTGCGGGACGTCGATCGGCGCGCTGGTGGCCGCCGCCTATGCCGTGGGCGAACTCGATCGCTTCGAACAGTGGGTGACGCAGCTCAAGGTCCGGGACGTCGTTTCCCTCATGGATTTTCATCTCAATGGCGGCATGCTCAAGGGCGAACGCCTCATGGGCTTCTTCCAGCGGCATTTCATCGATTGCCCCGTCAGCGACCTGAAGCTGCCCTTCGCCGCCGTGGCGACCGACCTGCATACCGGCCAGGAAATCTGGCTGAGGGAAGGCTCCACCACCGACGTGGTGCGCGCATCCATCGCGCTGCCGGGCCTGTTCTCGCCGGTATGGCACGATGACAGGCTGCTGGTCGACGGCGGCCTGGTGAACCCCGTGCCCGTCTCGCTCGCCCGGGCGATGGGGGCCGACATCGTGCTGGCCGTCGATCTGAACACCGACATACTGGGCCGCCATACCGGCGCCCCGACGGAACAGCAGGTGCGCACCAGCGTGGGCAGCGCGTGGCGGGCCCATGTACCTGAAGCGCTTTCCGCCCTGCTGCCCGAAAACGGGCCGGAACAAGAAAGAATGCCGTCCCTCATCGACATTCTTGCCGCCAGCATCAACATCATGCAGGTGCGCATCACCCGCAGCCGCATGGCGGGCGACCCGGCCGATGCCGTGATCGCCCCCCGCCTGGCGGCATATGGGCTGATGGACTTCCACAAGGCCGAATCCGCCATCGAGGAAGGCGTCCTGGCCGCGGAAGCCAGCCTGCCCGGGCTGCGGCTGCTGGGCCTGGGCGACTGAACCGGCACGCCAGGCGCCAGGCGCGGCCGCGGCATGGCGGCCGGCCTGGTAGCGCCAGAGTCCTGTCAGGACACTAGTAGACGCCCGAGAACTGCCTGAGGACGTCGGGGTTTTCCAGCGTGGACGTATCCTGGTCGATGTCCCGACCTTCGGCGACCAGCCGCAGCAGACGGCGCATGATCTTGCCGGAACGCGTCTTGGGCAGGCTGTTGCCGAAGCGGATATCGCGCGGTTTGGCGATCGGGCCCACCTGCTGCGCCACCCAGTCGCGCAGTCTGGCGGCGATCTCACGGGCCTCGGCGCCGTCGGGGGCCGGCTGCTTGAGCATGACGAAGGCCACCACCGCTTCGCCGGTCGTGGCATCCGGGCGCCCCACGACAGCGGCCTCGGCAACCATTTCATGGGCCACCAGTGCGGATTCGATCTCGGTGCCGCCAAGCCGGTGTCCCGACACGCTGAGCACGTCGTCGGTACGGCCGAGTATCCAGAAATAGCCGTCTTCATCGCGCTGCGCATTGTCGCCCGCAAGATAGATGCCGCCCAACTCTTCGGGAAAATAGCTCGTGCGGTAGCGTTTTTCGTCGCCCCAGACGGCGCGTATCATCGCCGGCCAGGGGCGCTTGATCACGAGCAGGCCGCCGGCGCCCGGCGGCAGCTCATTGCCGGCCTCGTCGACCACCGCCGCCTCGATGCCGGGCAGAGGCAAAGTGCACGACCCCGGCTTCAGGGGGGTGGCGCCGGGCAGCGGCGCAATGATGTGCCCGCCGGTTTCCGTCTGCCACCAGGTATCGACAATAGGGCAACGCGACTGCCCGACGTTCTCGTAGTACCACATCCAGGCCTCGGGGTTGATCGGTTCACCCACCGAACCCAGCAGACGCAAGCTGGAAAGATCGTACTCGCGGGGATGATGCCCGGGGCTCTGCTCGGACGCCTTGATGAGCGAGCGGATCGCGGTCGGGGCCGTATAGAAGACCGAAACCCGATGGCGCTGGATCATTTCCCAGAAGCGGCCGGCGTTCGGGTAGGTGGGTATGCCTTCGAAAATGATCTGGGTCAGGCCGGCGGCCAGCGTCCCGTAAGCGATGTAGGAATGGCCGGTCACCCAGCCCACATCGGCCGTGCACCAAAACACATCGTCGGGACGCGCATCGAACACCCATTCCGTGGTGGCCTTGGCCCACAGCAGATAACCGGCCGAAGAATGCTGCACACCCTTGGGCTTGCCCGTCGACCCCGAGGTATAGAGCACGAACAGGGGATGCTCGGCGCCCACCGGTTCGGGTTCGCACTGCTCGGCCTGGCCTTCTTCTAGGTCGTGCAGCCACATGTCGCGGCCGTCGACGCGGTTGATCTCGGCGCCGCAGCGCTGATAGACGACGACTTTCTCGACGACCTCGGCCCCTTCGTAGGCCAGGGCTTCATCCACGGCCGTCTTCAGGGGAATCTGGCGGCCGCCGCGCAGTTGGGCATCGGCGGTGAAGACCAGCCGGGCGCCGACATCGACGATGCGCTGATGCAGGCTGCGGGCCGAGAAGCCGCCGAAAACCACCGAATGGGTCAGGCCCAGACGCGCGCAGGCCTGCATGATGGCGACGGCTTCGATGGACATCGGCAGGTACAGGATGGCGCGGTCGCCCTTGCCGTAGCCCAGGGCGCGGATGCCGTTGGCGATGCGGCAGACCCGGGCATGCAGCTGGCGATAGCTGACGGTCTGCACCGTTCCATCGTCCGCCTCGAAGATGAGGGCGGTCTTGTCGGCGTTGCCGTTGCGCAGATGCACGTCGAGGCAGTTCTCCGAGACGTTCAGCTCGCCATCCTCGAACCAGGTGTAGAAAGGCGCGTTCGACTCGTCGAGCACCTTGGTGAAGGGCTTGCGCCATACCAGCCCGGATTCCGCCATGCGGCGCCAGAAGCCCTCGGGGTCGTTCCCGGCTTCATCGCACAGCGCCCGGTACTGGTCCATGCCGGCTATCCGCGCCTGCGCGGAAAACGGCTCGCCAGGGTTGAAGACCCTTTTCTCGACCAGCATGGTATTGATCGTAGACGACATTACTGCTCCTCCAATGATTCCAGCCGCCCGGAATGGCGGCGCTTCTTAGGCAAATGGATGGGTGTATGGGCACCCGCCCGGATCACGGCAGGCTTGGGCCGCCCCGCCCGCCCGGAATCTGCGGGCAGGCATGCGGCCGGACGCCGCCGGATAGCGGCCCATGATATCAGGCCATGGGGTATTGCCGGGCGGGAGGGCGGGGGCATGGGAGACAATGGGAAGCTGTGGGCGGCGCGAATTTGCAAGGCCCACGAGAGCCCCGATCCATCACCGCACCGAGAACCGGGTGCGAGCCCACCTCTTCCTGTGCATGCTCGCCTACTACGTCGAGTGGCACCTGAAGGAGGCCTGGCGCGAGATCACCTTCGCCGACACTGAGCAGGGCGGCAAAGCCTCGCGCGACCCGGTCGCGCCGGCTGTGCGAAGCGAATCGGCCAAGACCAAGGCCGCCTCGAAGCGGCTGCCCGATGGCACTTTGCGCAACACTTGCGTCTACAGCATCATCGCTGCCGCATGGCCCGCTGTGCGCATCTTGAGGGTAAGTTGCAACGGCACAAAAACTGATGCCGCCGGCAACCGCCCGGACAGCAGGAAATACACGTTCAAAGACTGGGTGTCCTGGTGCGTGAGAGGCGAATTCCTTGTCAACTCAGAGAAACATTGCCACCTGCGACAATCAAAGGTCATGCAAAAGGAAGGCCTTCAACTGCGACAGCATTTGCTTGAATGGTTTTGTGCTTTTGGTCCCCCTTGAAACCAGCAAGGCACCTTCGATCCAGCAGACGGCGGTCTCCGCGCGGCCAAGGGCCATTTTTCGCAAAAGACCGGCCTCTTCAAGCACAGCCGAAAGCTCGTCAATCCAGCGCTTCAGACCGCTGACGATGTACTGCTCGAATTCCTCCGGCACAGCCGTCATGGCGAACACGCCCAACAGGCAGGATTCTTCTCCATTGCAGTAGTAAGTATCCAGATTCCTCAAGAACTGGGCGATACGCTGCGCGGGGGCATCGCCGCTCCTCAACGGTTGCAGTATCTGCTCGGAAAAAAGCATCTCCGCGCGTTCGATGACTGCCAGTGCCATCTCCTGCTTCCCATTTGGAAAGTGGTAGTACAGGCTGGCTTTGCCAAGACCCGATGCTTTCGCCAGCCGAGAAAGCGAGGCCGCCTCGTAACCTTGATCCCGAAAGACCTTGGCCAGGCGATCCAGCACATCTTCTTTGGAAACAGCGGCGGAAGTCATTGCACAGACCTTTGCATAGTGGATGTCCTTACACATAGAGCCGGCGGCGCGGGCACTTCTGCCAGCCGCGTGTATATGCCTATACTGGCTGCAGTATATACCGATCGATCGTTCAAAAAAACAGTTGACATATTAATTTGCCCGCTCTAATCTGACCGTGATTTCTGACAGAACGTTCGGTTAGCAAAATAACAATACCGAGTACGAATGAAAGACACTAGACAGGAGGAGAAATCATGAAGCGTTTACCTTTCCAGTTCACCGCAAAAATTCTTCTAGCGGCATCTCTAGCAGCCACGTGCGGCCTTGTCGCGCCAACGATGGCTCAAGCGGCCAACGCCGGAAAACCGATAGTCCGGCTTTCCTTCTCCAGCGCGTTGGGTCCGGACACGGCCGTCAACAAGCAAGCCAAGTGGTACATGCAGGAAGTCGAACGGCTCAGCCAGGGACAAATTCAGTGGGATGAGTTCTACGCCGCGTCCCTTTTGACCTCGGTCGACACTGTTAGCGGCGTGGCGGACGGCCGGGCGGACGTTGCATATTTTGCCTCGGTCTACGATCCCTCCCGATTCCCGCTGATGGACATAGGGTTTGTACCCGTTCCCGGAAGCAATAGCGCCGGAAACGCGCGTGCATGGCGGGAGCTGATGGAGGAAAACGAGGCGCTGCAAGCGGAAGCGCGCGCCGCGGGAGTCAAGGTACTGATATTCAATGGCGTGGCCAATACATCAAATATCGCGACCAAAACACCTTACGATAATCTTCAGGGATTCAAAGGCAAGCGGGTACGCTTTGTAGGACCCGTCACAACGGGGATCCGCGCGCTCGGCGCCAATCCGACCAGCATTGCACCCGAAGACATTTACGAATCCATGGAGCGTGGACTGATCGACGGCATCGGCGGCACCTCGATCGAGTCCGTCATTGGCAGTGGATGGCACGAAGTCGCGCCCTGGATGCATTACCTCCCCATCGGGAACTATGCATCCTCGCTTGGAATCATCATCGGCCAGAGAACGTGGGACGGCCTGCCTGACCATCTAAAAACGGTCATGATGGAAGTGGCCGACAACTACTACGAACAGCTCCCGAGCTTGCTTGCCGCTTCTGAAAAAGAGGCGTGCGACAAACTGCTCGCTGCCGGTGGAGGCACTGTCATTTATGACCACAGGACTCCGGGCGCGCAGGAATGGCTCGACGCGGTGGGCGACTCCATGTTCGAGGTTTGGCGTGACAATGCCCGCCGCAGCCGGGCCAGCAAAGAAGCGATTATTTCCGTTGAAAAAGACTACAAGGAAAAGTTGCTGAAGCACGCCAGCTTGCCGGACTATACGCCCGGAGAAGTCCTGTGCTCCGCCCGCACAAAACAAGGCTGAACGCCCATGAGCCCCCTCCTTTCTCAAAAGGAAGACCATGAACTATAGAAACTCACCAACAGAGTGGGCCGCTGTTATCGCGGGCATGGGCATTGTCGCGCTGATGCTACTTACGGTGGCGGATGTTCTGTTGCGCAAGCTTACCGGCCAGGGAGTCCCGGGGACCGTGGAGTACAGCGAGGTCATCCTGGCAAGCTGCGTGTTCATGGGCCTGGCCATCGCCGAGCAGTCGGGCGCCAACGTCAAAACCAATCTGATGACTTCACGGCTGTCTCCAGGCCGTCGCCGGGCGTTCGTCATGCCCGCCATCGCGGCCTGCCTTTTCTTCATGCTGTTGCTCATCTATGCCACAGGCATGAACGCCTATGACTCCGTCCTTCGTTCCGAATCCCGTTTCGGGCTGATACGGGTTCCCATCTGGCCGGCGCGTGTCGCGCTGACGCTGGGGCTTGTGCTGATGTTGACAGAATACCTCGTCAATGTCCGCCGAAAGCGTCCACAAGACCCCATTCAGACCATTTAGTCGGAAAAACCGCGCCGGGAGCATAAAAAATGTCCTTTGAGGCAGTCATCATCGTGGGGCTGGCGGTTAGCCTGCTCGTTTACATCGTACTCAGCGAGCAGCCGATCTGGCTGGCTTTGCTTATTTCCGGAGGGGTGGGGATATTTCTTCTCAGAGGCAGTGGTGTTCTGATGTCATCTTTGGGAACACTGCCCTTCTCGGCCACGGCAAAGTATTCATTTTTGATTATCCCCATGTTTGTGCTCATGGGAGTCGTCGCCAGCAAGGCCAGGCTGGCCGAAGATGTATATGCCGTTGCCGAACGGTTCTCGCACCGTCTTCCCGGAGGGCTGGCCATCGCCACGATTCTGGCTTGCGGCGGCTTTGCCGCTGTGACCGGCTCCAGTGTCGCCACGGTCGCGACCATCGGCCGCATCGCTATCGAAGAAATGAAAAAGCATGGATACCGTGTCGCGGCGGCGGCATCCATTGTGGCGAGCGGTGGAACACTGGGAGTGCTGATTCCCCCCAGCATTATTCTGGTGGTCTATGGCGTTCTGACCGGTGAATCAATCGGACGCCTGCTGCTTGCGGGGGTCGGGCCGGGCCTGGTGTCCATCATGGTTTATGTGCTCACCATCATTGTTCTCTACAAGCGCGGCTTTTTCACCGACAAGAAATCCGCGGCGGGGAGATCACAACATGCCGCCGCCCCTGGGCGGCAATCTCCCGCACGCAGCCTGACTGCAAGCAATTACGCCGGCACCGGCTACATCGCGCTCATTTTCTTCATCGTGCTCGGCGGCTTGTATTCGGGATTTTTTACGGCCACCGAATCAGGCGCGGTCGCTGCGGCTCTGGCTGTCGTCGTTCTTTTATTACGTTCGGCCAGCAGTCCAGCCCAATTCGCGGGTCACTTCCGCGAGGCTGTTGCCGAAACCGCCCAACTCAGCAGCATGATTTTTGCGCTACTGATTGGTGGCGCGGTGTTCACGTACTTTCTGGTTTCAAGCAAGCTGCCCATGGCGCTGGTTCAAATGGTGACAGCAGTCGATGTTTCGGCCATGACCGTCCTGCTGCTTGTCCTATTGGCAATGCTTGTTCTTGGTTGTTTTCTCGACTCCCTTTCGATTCTCGTAATCACGATTCCACTTGCTTATCCGGTTCTGAAGAGCCTGGGCATCGACGGAATTCTGCTGGGCGTGCTGACGGTCAAGGCCATAGAAATCGGCCTGGTCACGCCACCGGTTGGTTTGAATGTCTTTGTCGTATCGGCGGCGGTGCCAGGCCTTGAGCCGGGCGCCGTATTCAAGGCGATCTGGCCAATGGTTATTGCGGATCTGATCGTCATCGCCCTGCTGATTATCTTCCCGGGCATTGCAACCGCGCTGCCGAACATGATGTATGGCTGAAACCAACTTGGAAGCTGATATGGATCTCACTGCCAGACGCCCGCTGCAAGGCGTGAATGTTCTTGAACTGCAAGGGATGGGACCCGTACCCTTTTGCGCCATGATGCTGGCCGACCTTGGCGCCAATATTATCCGGATCGATAAAAAAGGGGCGCCCCCCGCCGTCGTTCCGGACAACCCGGTCGTCAATCGCGGGCGCCGGTCCATCATCATCGACCTGAAATCAGACCGTGGCCAGACCGTGTTTCAGAGACTGATCAACACAAGCCACGTTCTGCTCGAAGGATACCGCCCCGGTGTCACGGAGAAATTGGGACTTGGGCCGGACATCTGCCATGCCCTGAACCCGAGGCTGGTTTACGCTCGGTTGACAGGATGGGGACAAACCGGACGGCGCGCCCACCAAGCGGGACACGACATCAACTACATCGCCGCAACGGGCGCGCTGCATGCCATCGGCGAGACCGGCCCCGTTGTCCCTTTGAATATCGTCGGCGACTATGCGGGGGGAGCGGCATTGGCGCTGGCCGGCATCATGGCCGCGCTCTTGAACGTGGAAAAAGGGGCTCATGGCCAGATCGTTGATTCCGCGATGGCTGAGGGCGTTTCTTATCTGCTGTCATTCCAGTATGGCTTGCTGGCATGCAATGCTTGGGAGGATCAGCGGGCTGCCAACATGCTGGACGGATCGCATCCCTTATACCGGACGTACGAATGCCTATGTGGCAAGCACATGGCGGTCGGCGCGCTCGAACCCCGTTTTGCGAACCAGCTCTTTGACCGGCTGGAAGCCCATGATCTGAAGGCGCTCGATCTGCATGACCCTCATAGCCTGGACGTAATTCGGCGGCGGCTGGAACAGATCTTTCTTTTAAAGGATCGAGACACCTGGGCTGGACTGCTGGAAGCGGGAGATTGTTGTGCCACACCCGTGCTGAGCTTGCTGGAGGCCCGGGACGACCCGGGGCTGGCGGATCGCGGCACCTTCCGCCATCGGCATGGCTTGCACGAGCCCGCCCCCTCCCCCAGGTATTCATTTCAGCCGGCGGACATCGCCCCCGCTCCACGCTCCGGGCAGCACACCCGGGACATACTTCTTGAGCTTGGATACGAGGCAAGCATGATCGACACCCTCCTGCATTCCGGCACCGTATCCGGAGAACTCCATGAGTGAAACCCTGCTGATTGAAACCGCCGGCCATCGCGTCACGATGACGTTGAACCGGCCCGCGCGCGCCAATGCGATGGACTGGAACATGCTGGAAGCGCTTGACGCAGCATTCCGCGATATCGAAATGCGCGACGACGTGGATGCGGTCGTGATCAGAGGCGCTCAAGGACATTTCTGTTCCGGCTGGGATGTGGCCCATCCGGTAAACCAGCCGGAGGAAGCATTAAGACTGAACCAGCGAGGCCGGGAACTGATAGAGCGTGTACAGCGGTGTCCCGCAATCACGGTGGCCGTACTCGAAGGGGCCATCATTGGCGGCGGTCTGCTACTGGCCGCAGCCTGCGATATCCGGATCGGAATGCCGCCCTTGAGGCTGTGCCTTCCCGAAGTGAATTTCAATGTGCCTGTGCTTTGGACCAGCCTGTCGCCATTGGTGCGGGAAATCGGATTCAGCGCCACAAGGGAACTGGCCTTCAGCGGCAAGACATACGACGCGCAATGGGCGACTCAGCGCGGGTTCATCAGCGAATGCCTCGATGAAGACGCCTTGCCCGCCGGCTTGGGAAGTCTGTTGAACAACATCGACAGGGGCAATGGCCGGGCGTTGCGAACAATGAAGCGCGATCTGACCCGCTTGTCCGATGCCGTGATGCCCGGTGCTCACGATTACGGCGACGAGCAAGTCGTTGATAGCGTTATGAACAGCATTCTTGCCAAGCGCGGCTAGAGCGATGGCCCCCGAATCAGAGCAAGCTGCAATGGATATCTTGAACACTCATCAATGCATACACGCCACATTGGCGGAATCGGCCAAAAACCACCCTGATCGGATAGCACTCGTATTCGGTGCCGATTCATACACCTATAAGAAGTTCTGGATTGATGTCAGAAAACTCGCACAAGGCTTGCGCGCCCACGGCGTAAAGCCCGGCGACAAAGTCGCCGTCATGCTGCCCAACAGCTACCCCTTTGCGCTGGCGATCTATGCCTTGTCATGTCTGGGTGCGATTGAAGTACCAATAAACACACGTTACAAGAAGGCGATGTTGCGGCATGTCCTTCAGGACTCCGGCTCCTGCATGGCATTGCTGCACCATTCCTTTCTCACCGATCTGTTTGCGCTGTATGAGCAAGAGAACGATTTGAGCCTCAGACATGTATTTGTTGTGGAATCTGACGAAACCGCCGGGCATCCGGCGCCGGATTCCACACCGGCTCGCCTGTCCTGCGCGGTCCGGCCTTACGCTCCTTTGCTCGCGGAGCCGGTCTTGCCGGAAAGCCAGTTTTATGACGGCAAATACCAAGAAGTTCACGCCGTGATGTATACATCGGGCACCACCGGGCCTTCCAAGGGCGTCCTGGTCAGCCATTCCCATACCTTGAGCTATGCCCGGGACTGGATCAGGGCTGTCAGCTTCACGAAAGACGATGTGATCTACAGCCCATTACCCCTCTTCCACACCATCGCGCACAGCCTGGGGCTGGTGCCTTCGATTGCGCTGGGCGCCCGGATCTGTCTTGACGCCAGGTTCAGCGCCTCGGCCTACTGGACACGAGCGCGAGAAACCGGCGCCACGATCGCGCACGGCATACATAGCATGGTTCCGATGTTGCTCAACCAGCCCCAAACGGAATCGGATCAACAACATAAGGTTCGCCTTTTCTACAACGGAACCAGCAGTGAATCGGCCGCGTTCCTGAAACGCTTCGGCTGCCGGATCGGCGAAGCCTATGGCGCCACCGAAACAGGAATGGTGGCCTTCACCCAGGGCACGATGGATCCGCCACCGGGCTCTTGCGGACGAATCAATACCGACGCGTTCGAAGTCGCCATCGTGAATGATCACGATGAACCCGTGCCGCCGGGGCGGCGCGGCGAAATTCTTGTTCGCCCACGCCACGCCTACAGCATGATGTCCGGATATCTGAACCGTCCCGACGCGACGGCCGAAACCTGCCGAAACCTCTGGTTTCATACCGGAGACAACGGCGCCATGGACGAGAATGGATACCTGTTCTTCTATGACAGGAAAAAGGACGCAATCCGGCGGCGAGGAGAGAATATCAGTTCCTATGAAGTGGAACGCGTCATCAACACACACCCCGGTGTTCTAGAGTCGGCTGTCATCGCCGTGCCCTCCGGCCTTGTCGATGACGAAGTAAAAGCCTGCGTTGTCCTGAAGGAAGGTCAACAGGTGTCGTATCGAGAATTAATTGAATTCCTGGCGAGCGAGCTACCCGATTTTATGGTGCCTCGTTATCTGGAATATAAAAAGCAGCTTCCCAAGACGCCCAACGAGAAGATAGAAAAGCATATTCTTCGTCGGGAAGGCGATTCGGGCATCACCGGCGCGACTTGGGATAGAACTGCGCAGTAAGTTTTCCCCACTCTCAACCATGGAAATGAATATGTCCAAAAACTGGCCCGAAACCCTTAAAAACCTTGGAAAAGCAGGTGACAAGCTTGCCGCTGAAATTCCCGAAGTTGTCAAGGCATTCTCGAATCTCAACGCCGCCGTCGAAAAGGGAACGGCCCTGGATATAAAGACAAAGGAACTGATTTCAATGGCCGTGGCAGTCACGACACGCTGCGAGGGCTGCATTTCCGCGCATGCTGCGGCGGCCCAGAAAGCCGGCGCGTCCAAGGCGGAACTTGCCGAAGCCCTTGGCGTAGCCATGGCCCTGAATGCCGGCGCCGCATTCGTATATTCGACCCGAGCGCTCGAAGCCTTCGATCAGTTCGGGGCTTAACCCGAAAATTCCATCATTATTGAATCGGGTCGGCAATCCCCCGCCACAGGCTCATGGTTGCTGGTTTCCACGCCAGCTTAGGGGGATTGCCATGCCGACAGCAATACCCGGCGAGTGCTCCCCGGCACTATGAAGGTAAAGAGGCGGTACGCCTGAAAACAGGGGAAACCGCCTACTTTCCGGAAAACTCCTCGAAAACGGAAATGATCATCAATGGATCAACAGAAAAGAGGCACGCCAATCACGTCACGAAATTTGCAGGGAGCGCGTTTTGCATGATTTGCCTGTACGGTTGGTGTTGATGTGTGGGGTTGAAGCGCGAGGCGTCACGATTTGGAGGCTTGTGCTTGGTAGAGCGACGGATTTTCTGGCTGCCCGGCGTGCGTTGTCCTCGCCAGGCGAAGCGATACGCACGACCACCGCGTGATACGAGGTTGGCAGATCAGCTGGGCGTCAGACGTGCCTGAGCCAAACGCCAGGCAGCTTGAAATGGGTGGCCGCTGGCCATGCTGATGTGAATGCGGCGCCCACTGATCTTGACCCGTGCCCCGATCTTCAGAAGCTGGCCAAGGCCATCGTGAAACGCTACATAGCGCGATTGCCCTGCGCACCGGAGCGGGCTCCGCCGCCTCTGGCGGCCCATGTGTTGTCTTTATTGACAACGATACATGCCGTTGGCATAATTAACAACATGAAAGCCGAACTCATCCACGACTTCAAAGACGTAACGCCGGATGGCGGAATTATCCAGATGATCGTCTGGAAGGTGCCAACCCCGGTTCCGCCCACGACCCACGGCTTCAAGTACCGTTTGGTCTACGCAGTGAATGATGAGCGAGTGGTTGGGTTCGACAACGAGCGCGGCAAGGGGGATCACTGCCACCTGGACGGCGCAGAACACACCTACGAGTTTTCAAGCGTAGAGCGGCTGATTGAGGACTTCATCGCTGAAGTCGAGAAGCGGAGGAAATGACCATGGAACGAAAGCTGACTATCACCACAAGGAGCGATTGGAAGGCCGCTCTGCGGGCGGCCGGCGCCATCGCATCGAAGGGTATCCGGGATGGCAAGTACCAAGGGGAAGCCCTGAACTTCGAGACCCCCGGTGCTTTTTTCTCTCGCCTTACGCCGAACCGCTGGGCCATGCTTGCTGAACTGCAAGGCGCCGGCGAGGTTGGTGTCCGCGAACTGGCGCGACGCCTGGGGCGAGATGTAAAGCGGGTGCATGAAGATGCCGCCGCCTTGGTCGAGGTGGGCTTGCTGGAGAAGGCTGAATCGGGCGCGCTGATCTGCCCTTATGCCGACATCCATGTGGATATGCACATGGGCAAGAGGGCGGCATGACGATGGAAGACGGCCTGGACTGGGAGGTTCGCATTCAAAGAAGCCCAGCTTGATCTGTTTGGCACACGGGCCAGTTGCCACCGCTTCGCGGCCCCGCCACGCGATAAAGCAACGGGGGTAGGGGCAATGTGTCTGCGGCACTGAAAAATCGCTTCCCACGCCACCGACCCCTATCGCCCCATCGCCGGCCACTCGATACACCCGAAAATCACTTCAACTGACTGACCTAACGAAATGTCCGGGCGCCGTATGCCGCTCGGATTCGCAAGGCGGGGCCATCCTATTGCGGGAAAGCCCTCCACCTCGCGGCCTGCATGCCGCTCGGATTCACTAGGCGTAGCACAGTCCGCAGTGGACTGTGCTACGTCCGAGTTCATCCACCTCAGGGCTTGCAAGCCCTTCGGATGAGTCAGGCGCATGACAGTGCGCAGGCACTGTCATGCGTCCTGACTCATCCAAATCTACCCGTGATGTAGTCTTCGGTTTCTTTGCGGGCGGGCTTGACGAAGATCTGGTCGGTTTCGCCGTATTCCATGAGTTCGCCCAGGTACATGTAGGCGGTGTAGTCGGAACAGCGGGCGGCCTGCTGCATGTTGTGGGTGACGATCATCACCGTGTAGTCGGACTTGAGCTCGGCGATGAGTTCTTCGATCTTGGCCGTGGAAATGGGGTCCAGGGCCGAGCAGGGTTCGTCCAGCAGGAGCACTTCGGGTTTGATGGCCACGCCGCGCGCGATGCACAGGCGCTGCTGCTGGCCGCCGGAAAGGCCGTTGCCGCTCTGGCCCAGCTTGTCCTTGACCTCGTTCCAGAGCGCCGCCTTGCTCAGCGCCCATTCGACACGCTCGTCCATTTCCGCCTTGCTGAGCTTTTCGAACAGGCGCACGCCGAAAGCCACGTTGTCGTAGATGCTCATGGGAAAGGGTGTGGGCCTCTGGAACACCATGCCGATCTTCGCCCGGATGAGGGAGATATCGAGCTCGGATTTCAGCAGGTTGTCGCCATCGAGGAGGATTTCGCCTTCGGCGCGCTGCCCGGGATACAGTTCGAACATGCGATTGAAGGTGCGCAGCAAGGTGGACTTGCCACAGCCCGAAGGGCCGATGAACGCCGTCACCTTCTTTTCGAAGATGGACATGCTGACATTCTTGATGGCGTGGAAGGCGCCATAGTAGAAATTCAGGTTCTTGACGTCGATCTTGGTGCGTTCGGCGATAGCGGAAGTAGTCATTTTGTAAGATCCGGGCGGCGGGGCCGCCATCAGCTTATTTGTTACGGAAAAGGCTGCGCGCCAGGATATTGATGCCCAGAACCAGCAGCGTGATCATGACCGCGCCGGCCCAGGCCAGGCGGTTCCAGTCCTCGAAGGGGCTGGCCGCGTACTGGAAGATCACCACCGGCAGGTTGGCGATGGGGCCGTTCATGTTCATGGACATGAACTGGTTGTTGAGCGCGGTGAACAGCAGTGGCGCGGTTTCCCCGGAAATGCGCGCGATGGCGAGCAGAACCCCGGTGATGATGCCGGAAATCGCCGCGCGATAACAGATCAGGGAAATGATGCGCCACTTGGGGCAGCCCAGGGCGGCGGCGGCTTCGCGCAGGCTGTTGGGCACCAGCAGCAGCATGTTGTCGGTGGAGCGCACGACGACCGGCACTACGATGATGGCCAGCGCCAGGGCGCCGGCCCAGCCGGAATAGTGCTCCACCTGCGCCACGTACACGGCATAGATGAACAGGCCGATCACGATGGAGGGCGCCGACAGCAGCACGTCGTTCAGGAAGCGGGTGGCCGGCGCCAGCCAGCCGCGGCTGCCGTACTCGGCCAGGTAGGTGCCGGCCAGAATGCCGATGGGCGTGCCGATGAGGGTGGCCACCATCGCCATCAGCACGCTGCCGACGATGGCGTTCAGCAAGCCGCCTTCCCCGCCGGGCGGCGGCGTGGGCTGCGTCAGCAGGCTGAATGAGAGCGCATCCGCGCCTTTGGTAAGAAGGGTCAGGATGATCCAGAACAGCCAGAACAGGCCGAAGATCAGGGCGCCGCTGGACAGCGTCAGCATGACGCGGTTCCAGAGCGCCCGCCGGCGGTAGACCCGGTTGGACTGGCTGATGACGGAATTCGAATCGAACATGGTGGCTATCCCCGCTCAGTGCGAGGTTCCTTCGGACTTGGACAGGCGCATCAACAGCAGCTTGGAGAAAGCGAGCACGACAGTGGTGATCAGGAACAGGATCAGGCCCAGTTCCAGCAGCGCGGCCTTCTGCATTCCGCCGGCTTCATTGAACTCGTTTGCCAGCGCGGACGCGATGGAGTTGGACGGGGCGAATATCGACTGCGGCAGGTTGAACGAATTCCCGATCACGAACGTGACGGCCATGGTTTCACCCAGCGCCCGGCCCAGGCCCAGCATGATGCCGCCGATCACACCGCCCTTGGTGTAGGGCAGCACCACCTTCCACACCACTTCCCAGGTCGTGCTGCCCAGGCCATAGGCGGATTCCTTCAGCAGCGACGGCACGAGTTCGAAGACGTCGCGCATCACGGCCGCGATGAAGGGGATGATCATGATGGACAGGATCAGGCCGGCGGTGAACACGCCGATGCCGAAGGGCGGGCCGGCGAAGAACTGGCCCAGCACCGGCACACCCTCGAACAGGTCGATGATGTGCGGCTGAATGTATTGCTGGAAGATCGGCACGAAGACGAACAGGCCCCACATGCCGTAGATGATGGAGGGAATCGCGGCCAGCATCTCGATGGCGGTGCCCAGCGGGCGGCGCAGCCACACCGGCGAAAGCTCGGTCAGGAACATGGCGATGCCGAAGGACACCGGCACGGCAATGATCAGGGCGATGAAGGACGTGAGCAGTGTCCCGGCGATGGGCACCAGCGCCCCGTAAACGTTGCGGACGGGATCCCATTCATTCGTCCACAGGAAGGCCAGGCCGTGCTGTGCGATGGATTCCCGGCTGCCGTAGATCAGCGACACCATGATGGCCGCCAGCAGGATGAACACCAGAAATGCGAACGAGCGCGTCAGGTTCTTGAACAAAAGGTCCATCAGCGCATTGGAATTACTCTTCATGACGGCGTCTTGGCGTTACACAACAGGGGAGGGAAAGCATTGCGAAAAACGGAGCTGGCGAAGCCCGCGCACAGGCGCGCGGTCATACAAATGAACGGTGCCATAAACCGATACAGCACCGTCCATGGGGAAAACATGCTTCCGGAGCCCGCGGGCTCCGGATCACTGGCGGCTTATTGCCAGACAGCCTTACCGTCTTCGGCCTTGATCTCGGTCTTCCAGATGCCGTCGATCTGCGAAACGACGTTCTCGGGCATCGGCACATAGTCCAGTTCGGCGGCCATTTTACCGCCGTTCTTGAAAGCCCAGGTGAAGAAGTCCAGTACGCCCTTGCCGTTCTCGGGCTTGCTCTGCGACTTGTGCATCAGGATGAAGCTGGCGGCGGTGATGGGCCAGGAATCGGCACCCGGCTCGTTGGTCAGCACCACGCCCATGCCGGGCGCGCTGTTCCAGTCGGCGTTGGCGGCGGCCGCGCCGAAGGTGTCCTGCGAAGGCTGGACGAAATTGCCGTCACGGTTCTGGAGCTGGGTCCAGGCCAGTTCATTCTGCTTGGCGTAGGCGTATTCAACATAGCCGATCGAGTTCTTCAGCTGGCGCACGTAGGCGGCCACGCCTTCGTTGCCCTTGCCGCCCTGACCCACCGGCCACTTCACGGCCTTGCCTTCACCGACCGTGTCCTTCCAGCCGGCGGAAACCTTGGACAGGTAGTTGGTCCAGTTGAAGGTCGTGCCGGAACCGTCCGAACGGTGCACCACCACGATCGAGGCGCCGGGCAGGTTCAGGTCGGGGTTCAACGCCTTGATGGCCGCGTCATCCCACTTGGTGACCTTGTTCAGATAGATGTCTGCGAGCACCTCGCCGGAAAGCTTCAGTTCGCCCGGCTTGATGCCGTCGACGTTGATGACGGGCACCACGCCGCCGATGATGGCGGGGAACTGCAGCAGGTTGTTCTCTTCGAGCGCCTTGGCCGTCATGGGGTCGTCGGAACCGGCAAAATCAACGGTCTTGGCGATGATCTGCTGCTGGCCGCCACCCGAACCGATGGACTGGTAGTTGATGCGGTTGCCGGTTTCCTGATGGTATTGAGCGGCCCACTTCGCATAAACGGGGTACGGGAACGAGGCCCCTGCGCCGGTGATGTCGATGGCATGCGCCGACAGGGCCGCCGCGGTCAGCGCCACACCGACGGAAAGTTGCTTGAATGCTTTGAACATGAATGGTGTCCTCTTGTCGAACCGATGAATCAGGATGAGCGGGTACTGGCGAAATAGTACGCAACGTATATGACATGTTCGTGACACCCGCCCAGCAAATTTCATGCGGCGGCCTGATCAGGCGCCGAGTTCGCGCATCAGCACCTGATGGAGGTTCACCGGCTTGGCCCGGCTGCGTACGCGGGCATAGCTGCCGTTGGGCTGGGCCTTCCATGCCAACTGGTTGTCGCGCAGCGCGATGGTGAAGGACTCGCGGATGACCCGGCGCTTCAGGCCGCGGTCGAGAATGGGGAAAGCCACCTCCACCCGCCTGAAGAAATTGCGGTCCATCCAGTCGGCCGACGAGAGGTAGACGTTCTCGGTGCCGTTCGCATAGAAGTAGAACACACGCGAATGTTCGAGGAAGCGGCCGATGATGGAGCGCACGCGGATATTGTCCGACAGGCCGGGCACCCCGGCGCGCAAAGCGCAGGCCCCCCGGATGATCAGGTCTATCTTCACGCCGGCCTGGCTGGCCTTGTAGAGCGCGTCTATGATTTCCGGTTCGAGCAGGGAATTCATCTTGGCCATGATGCGGGCCCGCTTGCCCGCCTTGGCCGCGGCCGCTTCCGCCCGTATCATGGCCATCATGGTTTCATGCAGGGTGAAGGGCGACTGCAGCAGCAGGCGCAGCGGCCGGCGCGCGCCCAGACCTGTGAGCAGCGAAAACACCTTGTCCATATCTTCGCAGAGGCGCTGATCCGCGGTGATCAGCCCGAAGTCCGTATACAGCTTCGCCGTTCTGGGATGATAGTTGCCGGTGCCCAGGTGACCGTAGCGCTTGATGCGTCCGCCCTCGCGGCGCAGCACCAGGGCCATCTTGGCATGGGTCTTGTGGCCCACCACCCCATAACTGACGTGCGCGCCCACCTCCTCGAGCTTGGCCGCCCAGTTGATGTTGGTCTGCTCATCGAAGCGGGCCATGAGCTCGACCACCACGGTGACTTCCTTGCCCGCCTTGGCGGCCGCCACCAGCAGCCGCATCAGTTCGGAATCTTCGCCGGTGCGGTAAATGGTCTGCTTGATGGCCACCACATTGGGGTCGATGGCCGCCGCCGTCAGGAAATCGAGCACCGGCTGAAAGGACTGGTAGGGATGGTGCAGCAGTTGGTCCTGGCGGGAAATGGCGGCGAACAGTTCGTCGGGCCGGTCGCCCACGGTATCGAAAGGCGCCGGGACCGGTGCGCGGTACGGCGAAAACAGCAGGTCCGGCCGATCGACGACATTGCACAGCTGCATGAGACGCGCCAGATTGACCGGGCCGCTGACCCGATAGGTATCCTGCGGCGTCAGGCTGAATTCGTCCTGCAGGAAGGATTCCAGGGCCTCGGGCGCCGAGTCGTCGATTTCCAGCCGCACCGCCGCGCCGAAGTTGCGCTGCGAGAGCTCCCCCTGCAAAGCCTGGCGAAGATTGGTGATTTCCTCTTCGTCGACGAACAGGTCGCTGTTGCGCGTCACCCGCCACTGATAGCAGCCCTTCACCTCGAGCCCGGGGAAAAGATCGCCGACGAACGCCCGGATGAGCGCCGTCAGCAGCACGAAGCCGTGGGGCAGGCCGCAGATTTCGACCGGCGCCTTGATGATGCGCGGCAGCGCCCGCGGGGCCTGCACGATGGCGATCGAGGCGCTGCGGCCGAAGGCGTCCTGGCCGGACAGCGGGACGATGAAGTTGAGACTCTTGTTGTAGACGCGCGGAAAAGGATGGGCCGGATCGAGCCCGATGGGCGTGAGCAGCGGGATGACATCGCGCAGGAACAGGGCGTGCGCCCACTGGCGCATGCCTTCGTCCCATTCCCAGCTGGGCAGGAAGGTGATCCCTTCTTTGCGCAGGGCCGGCATGACAGACTGCGTGAGCAGGGCGTTCTGCCGATCGACCAGTTCGTGGGTGGCCACATGGATGCGCTCGAAGGCGGCGCCGGGCGTATAGCCGTCCGCGGCCACCTGATCGGGGTTCTGGCGCAGCTGTTCCTTCAGGCTGGAGATGCGGATCTCGAAGAATTCATCGAGGTTGGAGCCCACGATGCACAGATAGCGCAGGCGTTCCAGCAGGGGCACCTCGGGCCGCTCCGCCATGGCAAGCACTCGTTCATTGAATTTCAACAGCGACAGTTCGCGGTTGAGAAGCATGGGTTCTGACGAGTTGGGGAGCATGGCTTGCCATCGAAGAGGAGAACATTATGTTTTACTTCAAGAATCTTACCGGCATGTGACAAAACGCGGTAGCGCGTAACGCATCGGCAATCCGGGCCCCTGGCGGAACGGGAAACTATAATCGCCCCAATTCAGTCGCAAAGAGCCTCTTCATGGACCATCTTCTTGCCGCTGTCGACCTCGGATCGAACAGCTTCCGGCTCTCCATCGGGCGGGTCGTGCAGCTCGACGGCGCGGCCCAGATCTATTCCATCGACCGCCTGAAAGAACATGTCCGCATGGCCGCCGGCCTGAATGCGGACAACGTCCTCGACGAAGACGCCATCCACCGGGCCGTCGGCTCGCTGGAGCGCTTCGGCGAGCGCATACAGGGCTTTCATCCCAACCGTGTGCGCGCCGTCGCGACCAATACCTTCCGCATCGCCCGCAATGCCCCGGAGGTGCTGCCCCGCCTGGAAGACGCCCTGGGCTTCCCCATTGAAATCATCTCCGGCCAGGAAGAAGCGCGCCTGATCTTCACCGGCGTCACCCACGAACTGCCGCCCTCTCCCTACCGGCGCCTCATGATCGATATCGGCGGCGGTTCCACGGAAGTCATCATCGGCCAGGAATTCCGGCCGCTGCACATGGCCTCCCTCTTCATGGGCTGCGTCAGCTATACACGCCGCTTCTTTCCGGACGGCTGCATCACCGAAGCGCGCATGCAGCAGGCCATCATGGCGGCCAGGCGTGAAGTCGAAACCATAGCCCGCCAGTACAAGAAAACCGGGTGGCAGGAAGCCTATGGGTCTTCCGGAACCGCCAAGGGGCTGATCGCGGTGCTGGCCGAAACCGGCATGTCGCAGAAGGGAATCACGCGCGAAGGCCTGGAACAGCTCAAGGCCAAACTCGTCAAGGACGGCCGGGTCGACATGGACACCCTGCCCGGCCTCAAGCCCGACCGCGCCGTGGTGCTTGCCGGCGGCCTGGCGATCATGCTGGCCGCCTTCCTCGAACTGCGGATCGAGCTGATGCTGCCGGGCGACGGCGCTCTGCGCATGGGCACGCTCTACGATCTGCTGGGCCGCGATTCCAAGCACGACAAGCGCGATGAAACCGTGAAGCAGTTCATGCGCCGCTACCACATCGACACGCGCCAGGCGGAAAGGGTCAAACGCATCACCCTGGAACTGTTCGCGCAGCTGGGCCTGCCCGGCGACGGCGAGACGGCGGAGCTCGCCCGCATCATCGGCTGGGTGGCCAAGCTGCACGAAGTGGGGCTGAGCATTGCCCATGCCGACTACGACAAGCACACCGCCTACGTGCTGCGCAACGCCGACATGCCCGGTTTTTCAATCTACGACCAAGAACAATTGTCCACATTCGCGCTTGGGCACCAGGGCAAGCTGCCCAAGCGCATGCCCGAAGACTCGCGCAATCGCTGGCTCGCATTGTTCTGTCTGCGCCTGGCGGTCCTGCTGTGCCGCCGGCGCGAAGATATCCCGGAACTGCCGCTCACCATCGCGGTGAACGGCAAGGACATCGCCATCAAGGCGTCGGCAGAATGGCTGGAAAGCAAGCCGCTGACGGCCTATTCGCTGGACGGCGAGCGCATCGAATGGAAGAAGGCGGGCTTCACCGTCACGCTGGAAACCTCGGCGCCCTGAGGCGCCCCGAATGCAGGGCCCCTTCCGGTGCCGGGCCTGGCGTGCGCGCGCCGGCGACGCCGGGCTTTACTCGATGCCGAAGTGGCGCCGGTAACGGGGATCCATGTCGTCGACGTCGAGAAACACCGGGAAATCGGCCGTATTGAAGTCGGGATCCCATGCCGGTTCACCGCAGATGCGCGCGCCGACTTTCAGATAGCCCTTGATGAGCGGCGGTGTGCGCGCCGGCAGGTCGGCATCGATGCGACGCACCGGATAGGGGTGGTGCGGGCGCAGCCGCGGCAAGGCCGCCGACTGGCTCAGGCCGCGCTGCGCCTCGTGCCACACATGGGCGGCGGTGACGCCGCCATCGCGCAGGCTGACGCTGGCGCAGCCCAGCACATAGCGCAGTTTCAGGTGCTTGACGAAGCTTGCGATGCCGGCCCACAGCAGCATGAGCACGGCGCCATTGCGGTAGTCGGGATGAATGCAGGACCGCCCCAGTTCGATGACCTCGTTGCGCAAAGACCCCAGACCGGAGAGATCGAATTCGGATTCTGAATAGTATCCGCCGAGCCGGCCGGCATTGACGGGCGTGAGCAGCCGGTAAGTACCGACGATGCGGCCCGTGGCGTGCTCGCGCACCATCAGATGCTCGCACCAGGGGTCGTAGCGGTCGGCGTCGAGGCCATTGGCCGTCTCCGGGAACACCGCGTTCATCTCTTCCGAAAAAACCGAGAAACGCAGGCGCTGCAGCGCTTCGATATCATCCGCCGTGCTGGCGACCGCCAGTTCGAGATTGCCCGCCGCCATGGCGGGCAACAGCAGCGGATGCGCATGATCGGAATGGCTATCGTGGATTTCTAGCATGGCAATGCACCAGGACCGAGACTGACAATGGCCGCTATTATCCGCAGGCAATATGTCAGGACTTCGACGCCTACATTACCCGTTTGTTAAATCCACCGCAACAAGTCGTTCAACCCCTTCTCGGGCAAGGTCGGCATCTTCGGCTTCGACCATCAGGCGCAATTTGGGTTCCGTGCCCGAAGCTCGGATCAGTACACGGCCACGCCCGTCGAGCATTTCCTCGACTTCCCGGCGGGCGGCGGCCAGCCCCGCATGGTTCTGCCAGTCGACGCCCGGTTCCAGCGGCACGTTCACCATGTTCTGAGGATACATGCGCAGGTCGCCCACCAGCTGCGCCAGCGTCTGGCCGCTGCGCGCCATGGCTTGCAGCACCTGCAAGGCCGCTATGATGCCGTCGCCTGTGGTGTGATGGTCGAGGCACAGCAGATGGCCCGAGCTCTCGCCGCCGAACAGCCACCCTTTCTGCAGCAGCATTTCCAGCACATAGCGGTCGCCGACCTTGGCACGCTCGAAGGGGATGCCCAGTTCCCGAAGCCGCTTTTCAAAGCCGAAGTTGGTCATGAGCGTGCCCACGACGCCTTCCACCGGTTTGAGGCGCATGCGGTCGCGGACGATCACATACAGCAGCTCGTCGCCGTTGTAGAGCCTGCCATCGACGTCCACCATCTGCAGCCGGTCGGCATCGCCGTCCAGCGCAATGCCGAAATCCGCGCCCCGCGCGCGTACTTCGTCGACCAGCCGCTCTGGATGCATGGCGCCCACCCCTTCATTGATGTTGAAGCCATCGGGCTGGCAGCCCAGGGGGAAGACTTCGGCGCCCAGCTCGCGAAAGACATGGGGCGCAATGTGGTAGGCCGCGCCGTGCGCCGCGTCCACCACGATGGACATGCCCGAGAGCGCCAGTTCATTGGGGAAGGCGCTCTTGCAGAATTCGATATACCGGCCGGCCGCGTCGTCGATGCGGCGCGCGCGGCCCAGGTGTTCGGAATCGACGCAGTCCAGGGGTTCTTCCAGCGCCGCCTCGATGTCGGCCTCCAGCTCGTCGGGCAGCTTCATGCCGTTGCCCGAGAAGAACTTGATGCCATTGTCATGATAGGGGTTGTGCGAAGCGCTGATGACGATGCCCGCGGCCAGCCGGAGGGTACGCGCCAGATAGGCCACGGCGGGAGTGGGCACGGGCCCGGCCAGCAGCACGTCGACCCCGGCGGCGGAAAGGCCGGCTTCCAGGGCCGATTCGAGCATGTAGCCCGAGATCCGCGTGTCCTTGCCTATGACCACCGTGGGCCGGCCCCGGCCCGGCTGCCGCCTGGCCAGGACCTTGCCGGCGGCATGGCCCAGCCGCAGCGCGAATTCGGCATTGATGGTGGGGCCACCGACCTGGCCTCGTATGCCGTCGGTCCCGAAGTATTTACGTTCACTCATACGAAGGATTCATCCTTTATCGCCCGCCATACTTTCACCGCATCGACCGTTTCGGCCACATCGTGCACCCGCAGGATATGCCCGCCCTTTTCAAGGCCGTACAGCGCCGCTGCAAGACTGGCCGCCAGGCGCTCGCGTGGTTCGCGGCCCACCACATGGCCCAGCATGGACTTGCGCGACAGGCCCAGCAGCCAGGGTTGATCGGCAACTTTCATGCGGTCGAGATGCCGCAGCATGGCGTAGTTCTGGGCGGCCGTCTTGCCGAAGCCGAAACCCGGATCGAGCACGATGCGCCGAGGGGAAATGCCGGCCCGCGACAGGCATTGCACGCGTTCGGCCAGGAAGCCGCCCACGTCGCGCACCACGTCATCGTAATGCGGGGCCTCCTGCATGGTGCGCGGCTCGCCCTGCATGTGCATGATGCACAGCCCGCAACGGCTGGCCGCCACGGCCTCGATGGCGCCGGGTTCCCGCAGGCCCCGGATATCGTTGATCATGTCGGCGCCCGCCTCGATGGCATGGCGCATGACCTCGGGCTTGAACGTATCGACCGAAAGCGGCACCCCGCTGTCCCGCAGGGCTTCGAGCACCGGCAGGACGCGGTCCAGTTCGGCCTGCGGCGGCACCGGCGCGGCGCCCGGGCGGGTCGATTCCCCGCCGATGTCTATCATGTCGGCGCCCTGGTCCACCATGCGGCGCGCCCGTTCCACCGCATGAGGGATGGAAAGGTCCCCGCCGTCGGAAAAGGAATCAGGGGTCACATTGAGGATCCCCATGACCAGGGGCCGCCCGAGATCGAGTTCGAAGCGCCCGCATTGCAATAGGGGGGAAGACCCGGTCTCGCGCGGGGAAACAAGGGTCGTGCTTTGGCCCATGGTGGCAGACGTCATGTAGCTATCGGTGTTGAAAAAAAAAGCGCCGGCCCGAAGGCCGGTGCTTGCGCGCCACGTGCCAGGCAGGGCCATGCCGGCGCCTGTGTCGTGGCTATACGGGCGTGGTGGCGGCGCTGCCGCCCGCCGTCGACACGCCCGCGGCGGGCGGCGTCTGGTCGGTGGTATCGCTGGGTGGCGGCGACGACTTGGGAGGCCGCGGTTCCTTGCCTTCCATGATGTCGTCGATCTGGTCGGCGTCGATGGTTTCCCATTCGAGCAGCGCGGCGGCCATGGCGTGCATCTTGTCGCTGTTGTCTTCGATCAGCCTGCGCGCCACCGTGTACTGTTCGTCGATGATCTTGCGGATCTCGTCGTCGACCTTCTGCATGGTCGCTTCCGACATGTGCGTGGTCTTGGTCACGCTGCGCCCGAGGAAGACTTCGCCTTCGTTTTCCGCATAGACCATGGGGCCGAGGGAATCGGTCATGCCATAGCGGGTGACGATGTCCCGCGCGATCGCCGTGGCGCGCTCGAAATCGTTGGAAGCGCCGGTGGTCATCTGGTTCATGAAGACTTCTTCGGCGATGCGGCCGCCGAACAGCATCGAGATCATGTTCAGCAGGCGCTCTTTGTCCATGCTGTAGCGGTCGGTTTCAGGCAGCTGCATGGTGACGCCCAGCGCGCGGCCACGCGGGATGATGGTGACCTTGTGGACAGGGTCGGTTTTGGGCAGCAAACGCGCCACCAGCGCGTGGCCGGATTCGTGGTAGGCCGTGTTGCGGCGTTCCTCTTCGGGCATGACCATGTTGCGGCGCTCGGCGCCCATGATGATCTTGTCCTTGGCCTTCTCGAAGTCACCCATTTCCACGGTGCGGCCGTTGCGGCGGGCCGCGAACAGGGCGGCTTCGTTCACCAGGTTGGCCAGGTCGGCGCCGGAAAAGCCCGGGGTGCCCCGCGCCAGCACGATGGGGTCGACGTCGGTGGCCAGGGGCACCTTGCGCATGTGCACCTTCAGGATCTGCTCGCGGCCGCGTATGTCGGGCAGGGCCACGACCACCTGACGGTCGAAACGGCCCGGACGCAGCAGGGCGGGATCGAGCACGTCGGGACGGTTGGTGGCGGCGACGACCAGCACGCCCTGCCCCGTTTCGAAGCCGTCCATTTCGACCAGCAGCTGATTGAGGGTCTGTTCGCGTTCGTCGTTGCCGCCGCCCAGGCCGGCGCCGCGCTGACGGCCCACTGCGTCGATTTCATCGATGAAGATGATGCAGGGCGCCTGTTTCTTGGCGTTCTCAAACATGTCGCGGACACGCGCCGCGCCCACGCCGACGAACATTTCGACGAAGTCGGAACCGGAAATGCTGAAGAACGGCACCTTGGCTTCGCCCGCGATGGCCTTGGCCAGCAAGGTCTTGCCGGTGCCGGGTGAACCCACCAGCAGCACGCCGCGCGGAATGCGGCCGCCCAGGCGCTGGAACTTGGTGGGGTCGCGCAGGAAATCGACCAGTTCCGTGACATCTTCCTTGGCTTCGTCGCAGCCGGCGACATCGGCGAAAGTGACGTGATTGGTGTTTTCATCGAGCATGCGGGCGCGCGACTTGCCGAAGCTGAAAGCCCCGCCCTTGCCGCCGCCCTGCATCTGGCGCATGAAGAAGATCCACACGCCGATGAGAAGCAGCATGGGGAACCAGGAGATGAACAGGCTGGTCAGGAAGGACGGCTCTTCACGCGCGCGGCCGGACACCTGCACCCCGTTCTTCACCAGTTCGGGGACCATCCAGAGGTCGCCGGGCGACGTCAGGCTGTAGGGGCGCCCGGAATCAGGGGTGACGTACAGCGTATCGCCCTGGATATCGACCTTGCTGATGCGGCCCGCCTGCGCATCGGTCATGAATTGCGTATAGGTTACGTTGTCTGTAACGGGCGCGCGACCGTCGAACTGCTTGAATACGGTGAACAGCACCAACGCGATCACCATCCAGATCGCAACCTTGGAAAACGAGTTGTTCAAAGCCAACCTCCTAAAAACTTCGACGCCCCCGACACATGCCCTTCGAGGCGGCGGAAACCGCCGGCGGGGATGCCGCGCCCAAGCGCCGTATTCCCCGAAACCATGAAGGAGGGCCTTCGGCCCTGAAGAGGGTTGCCAGCCCAGGCGCGCTTTTTATGGCGCCCCTGCACCGGACACAGGTCAAGGGTTCATTCTACCCGAATGGCGACATCCTGTTTACAAAAACCTTAAAGCTCACGCGCCTTGCCGCTTCACCCCGCGCGCCACCAGAAAGGTCTCGGAAGACCTGTCGCGAGACGCTTTGGGCTTGCGCTCGACGACACGGCGGAAATGCTGCTTGAAGGTTTCGACGATCTGCGAAAAGCCGCTGCCATGGAAGGCTTTCACGATGAGCGCGCCTTCGGGCTTGAGATGCGCACAGGCGAATTCCATGGCGAGCTCGCAGACATGCTGGATGCGTGCCGAATCGGCGGAACTCACCCCAGATAAATTGGGGGCCATATCGGAAATCACAAGGTCGACCTTCGCGCCGCCGAGCATGGCTTCGAGCTGGCCCAGCACCGCGTCGTCGCGGAAATCGCCCTGCAGGAACTCGACCCCCGCCACCGGCTCCATGGGCAGCATGTCCAGGGCGATGATGCGCCCTTCCACCACCCCGCCGGCCCCGGCCATGCGCTGGCTCGCCACCTGCGACCAGCTACCGGGCGCCGCCCCCAGGTCCACCACCACATCGCCCCGGCGCAACAGTTTTTCGGCATCAAGCAGCTCGATCAGCTTGAATGCCGCCCGAGCCCTGTAACCTTTCTGTTGCGCCAGTTTGACGTAAGGATCATTAATATGCCGATGAACCCAGTCTTTGGAAAATTTTTTCTTGGCCATTCCCGTACAATTCCACCATGCCAAAACTCGCCATTACTTCCCAGGAACGCAGCGCTCTTCGCGCAGCCGCCCACCCCTTGCGTCCCGTCGTTCTGATCGGCGACCGGGGCCTGACTGAATCCGTGCTCAAGGAAATCGACCTGAACCTGAAAGCGCATCAATTGATGAAGGTGCGCATCGCCGGCGACGACCGCGAAGCCCGCGTCGCCATGATGGAAAC
Organism: Alcaligenaceae bacterium; assembly: GCA_013416455.1. Lineage (GTDB taxonomy): Bacteria > Pseudomonadota > Gammaproteobacteria > Burkholderiales > Burkholderiaceae_B > Yanghanlia. Next base: position 47,333 of record JACCES010000009.1, read on the forward strand.
CATCTGCGAAACGCTGTCATGCGCCGATGTCCATCATCTGGGCAAGACGCTAATCATATACCGGCCCGACCCGGACGCGCACGTATCCATTCTGGCGCCCCACAAAGAAGCGCCGACGCGCGCCGTGCGCAAGCCCGCCGAGCCCTACACGCCCAAGAAACTGGCCGCAACGGGGCAGACCCGCACCCGCCGCGACGAAAAAACCCGCAAGGCCCAGGCCCGCGAAGCGCGCGGCACCGCGCCCGAAACCGGCTTCGAAAGCCGCCCCCGCACACGCATCGGTGCAAAAGGCGCCGCCGCGCCAAGAATCCCCCGCCGCAGTGGCAGCACTCTTTCCCTGCGCGCCGGCCTCCGCCGCCGGAAGGATTGACCCCCGGCACGACGCCTTGGCGGCACGCCGTGCGCGAGCCGGCCCGCCTCGGGGCTTGCGGGCCGCCGCCCAAAAAACAAAGCCCTTGCAAACGACCGCAGGGCTGAACAAAAAATCACCGGGCGCGTAGGCCACCGGCGGGAAACGGACGCCCCGGCCGGCCCACCGCCTCAGACGTAGCGGATGGAGATGATCTCGTATTCGCGCAGGCCGCCGGGCGCCTGGACTTCGACCACATCCCCTTCGCCCTTGCCGATCAGGGCGCGGGCCACGGGGCTGGACACCGAGATCTTGCTGGAGCGGATGTCGGCTTCGACATCGCCCACGATCTGATAGGTGAGCCGCTCGCCCGTTTCGGTCTCTTCGATCTCGACCGTGGCGCCGAACACGGCGCGCCCCTCGACATCCAGGGCCGTCGGGTCGATGATCTGCGCATTGGACAAAGTGCCTTCGAGCTCTTTGATGCGGCCTTCGATGAACGCCTGGCGCTCACGTGCGGCATCGTACTCGGCGTTCTCGGAAAGATCGCCCTGAGCGCGCGCTTCCGCAATGGCGTTGATCACCTCGGGGCGATCCACCGTCTTCAGACGATGCAGTTCGGCTTGCAAGCGCTCAGCGCCACCTACAGTCAACGGAATCGCAGACATACTATTTCCTGAATCAAAAGTAAAAGACGCTCCTGCTGGAGCGCCCACAGACGGTAACCTTGATATGGCCTGATGCGCCCGGCGTACAACTGAACCCGGCTTGAAACCCGGGAGTTGGAAAGAGAAACAGCGCCTTGGGCTGGCCTAAAGCAAAACCCCGGCCTGGATGCAAACCGGGGAGTGTTCGGTTATTGTCGGCAAAGTCGGGGGAAAATGCAAGCGCCGGACGGGCCGGCCTTGCTTTTTACCGGCGCAGGTCGCCGCGCGACAAGCCGATGCTCAGCAGAGCGTGCAGCAGAATGGCGCCGAAGGTGGCGGTGCCGATGCCATCGAGCCTGAAGGCGCCGAACTCGATGCTGAAATTGCCCGCGCCCAGCACCAGCGTCACCGCCGCCACGATCAGATTGCGGTTGTCGCTGAAATCGACCTGGTTCACGACCCAGATGCGCGCGCCGGCCACGGCGATCAGCCCGAAGACGACCACCGACATGCCGCCCAGCACGGGACCCGGGATGGTCTGGATCAGCGCGCCGAACTTGGGCGAGAAACCCAGGCCGATGGCAATCACCGCGGCGACCACGAACACCAGCGTGGAATAGATGCGGGTCACGGTCATGACGCCGATGTTTTCCGCATAGGTGGTGACGCCGGTGCCGCCGACGGCGCCCGACACCATGGTGGCCACCCCGTCGCCCGTGAAGGCGCGGCCCAGATAGGCATCGAGATTCCGCCCCGTCATGGCGCTCACCGCCTTGATGTGGCCGAGGTTCTCCGCCACCAGGATGATCGCCACCGGCACGATCACGCTCATCGCATGCCACTCGAATACGGGAGCGCTGAAGTTCGGCAGCCCCACCCAGGGCGCGGCGGACACGGCGCTGAAATCGATGGGCCGGCCCATGCCCAGGCCATTGGCCAGCACGGCATAAATGACGCAGGCCAGCAGCAGCCCCACCAGAATCAGCAGCCGCTGCGTGACCCCCCGGGCATAGACGGCCACGCCGCCCACGCACAGGACAGTCATCAAGGCCATCACGCCATCGAAGGTGGTGCCGCCCATCGCCCCCCTGGCGGCGATGGGCGCCAGATTGAGGCCGATGACGGCCACCACCGCCCCGGTCACCACCGGCGGCATCCAGCGATTGATCCATTCCGCGCTGCCGCCCGTTCGCGCATTGACCCACCAGACGGCCAGGCCGATGAGGGTGTAGACCAGCCCGCAGGCAATGATGGCGCCCAGCGCAACGCCGATATTGGCGTTCGGACCGGCCCCGGCATAGCCGGTCACCGCGATCACCCCACCGATGAAGGCAAAGCTGGAGCCCAGATAGCTGGGCACCCGGCCACGCACGAAGACGAAGAAAATCAGCGTGCCGAAGCCCGACATGAGAATGGCGACGTTGGGATCGAAACCCATCAGCAGCGGCGCCAGGATCGTGGAGCCGAACATGGCGACGACGTGTTGTGCCCCCATGGCGATGTTCTGCGGCAATGGCAGGCATTCGTCGGGCTGCACGACGGCGCCCGGCGCGGAGCCGCTTACACGGCGCCAGCGCGGAAAGAAGGAGTCGGACATGGATGCACAAAAAAATGAATAACGAAACGCGCTTGCGACGGCGCCCCGCCCCGGGCGGAAAGACGCAGGCCCGGATCGACGCGAAGTGTAAGGCGCCCGGCGAGAGAACCGCAACAGATATTTACCCTCCCGCCGCCAGGGCCCGTTCACGCTAAAATAGCCGCATGGAAACGACACACTTCTGGCTGGTCCGCCACGGCGAAACCGAATGGAACGCGGGCCGCCGCCTGCAGGGCTGGCTGGACATCCCCCTGAGCGAAAAAGGCATTCAGCAGGCCGGGCAGCTGGCCACTCACCTGCGGGCGCTCAAGGCCCCTGAATTCAAGGCTGTGCTCAGCAGCGACCTCTGCCGCGCGGCCGAAACCGCCCGCATCGCCACCGCCCACCTTGGCTTGCCCGTCATCACCGACCAGAAGCTGCGCGAACGCAACTACGGCATTTATCAGGGCATGGACTGGGCCGCCCTGACCGAAGGCCTGGAAACCCGGGGGGTGAATCTGCGCGACCCCATGCAGGAAATCGAACAGGGCGAATCATTCGCCGCTTTCGCCGAGCGCATCGCCACCGCCCTCGAAACCTATGCGCGCGAATATGCCGGTCAGAACGTGCTGATGTTCTCGCATGGCGGCGTGGTTGACGTCGCCTGGCGCAAGGCCGGCGGCCACGCCCTGACGGTGAAGCGCGAAGGCACCATTCTCAATACCAGCATCAATATTTTCGACATCGGCGCGGGCGGCGGCTGGCGCATGGGGGCATGGAACCAGGTCGGCCACCTGGATCTTCCCGCGCTCGACGACGTCATGCACACCTGATACCTTGCGCACCGGCCCGGGGCTCATTGCCCCTGGCGCGGCTTGCGCTTGCGCCTGGCGGCCACGCGATCGTACAGCCAGCCGGGGACGCGGCGCAGCACTGCGGCCACCACCCCCATCTGCCACGGAATGACCACGCTGCGCGTGCCGCGGTCTATATGCCGCGCCGCCACGCGCGCGAAGGCCTCGGCCGGCATGAGAAAAGGCATGCGATAGGGGTTGCGGGCGGTCATGGGCGTACGGATGAAGCCGGGAGACAGGGTCACCACCCGCACGCCGCTGCCGTGCAGTTCCACACGCAGGCTCTCGCAGTAATTGCGGACGGCCGCCTTGGACGCGCTGTATGCGCCCGCCCCGGGCAGGCCTCGCACCGCCGCCACACTGGCCACGCCCACCAGCCGCCCGCCGCCCCGCGCCTTCATGCCGGCGATGAAGGGCTCGAAGGTGGCCACCGTGGCCAGGACATTGGTGTCCTGTATGGCCTGGAACACCGCGAAATCGCCGGTTTCCTCGGTCAGTGTGCCGATGCTGATGCCGGCGCTGGCAATGACGACGTCCACGGGGCCGCCCAGCAGGAAGTCCCGCGCGGCCGCATGCAGCGCATCGCGGTCGCGCACATCGAGCGCATAGACCGCATGCCGCCCCGGCAACGTGGCCGCCAGGGCCTCCAGGGCTTCGCGGCGGCGCCCCACCAGGGCGAGGCTGGCGCCGCGCCCGGCGTAAAAAAGAGCGAGCGCGGCGCCTATGCCGCTGCTCGCTCCTGTAATGAAGACGCGCTCCATGGCGCCGGGATCAGGCCCGCGGCCCCAACCCCGAGTGCAGCGCCTGCAGGGAATAGACCTGCAGGCCCGCACCGTTGCGCATGTACTGCAGGCCTTCGACCGCGGCCGAAGCGCCCGCGATGGTGGTGAAGTACGTCACGCGCCCCGCCAGCGCCTGGGTACGGATGGTGCGGGAATCCGCGATGGCGTTGCGCCGCTCTTCGACGGTGTTGATCACCAGCGACACTTCGCCGTTCTTGATCATGTCGACGATGTGCGGCCGCCCTTCCGTCACCTTGCTTACCACCTGCACCGGCAGGCCGGCGGCCTGGATGGCGGCGGCCGTGCCGCGGGTGGCGATGACCTTGAAGCCCAGCGTATTCAGGCCGCGGGCCACCTCGACCGCGCGCGGTTTGTCCTGGTCGCGCACGCTGATGAAGGCCGTGCCCGATTCGGGCAGCACCACACTGGCGGCCCACTGGGACTTGACAAAGGCTTCGCCGAAGCTCTTGCCCACCCCCATGACCTCGCCGGTGGACTTCATTTCGGGCCCGAGTATGGTGTCCACGCCGGGGAATTTCACGAAGGGGAAAACGGCTTCCTTTACGCAGAAATAGTCCGGCACGACCTCGTCGTGCACGCCCTGCTCGGCCAGGCTGCTGCCCGCCATGGCGCGCGCGGCGATCTTCGCCAGCTGCAGGCCGGTGGCCTTGGAAACATAGGGCACGGTGCGCGATGCGCGCGGATTCACTTCCAGCACATAGACATCGCCGTCCTGGATGGCGAACTGCACGTTCATCAGGCCCTTCACGTTCAGGGCGCGCGCCATCAGCGCGGTCTGGCGCTTGATCTCGGCGATGGTTTCCGGGGACAGGGAATACGGCGGAAGACTGCAGGCCGAATCGCCGGAGTGCACGCCGGCCTGCTCGATGTGCTCCATGACGCCGCCGATGAACACGGTATGGCCGTCGGACAGGCAGTCCACGTCGACTTCGGTGGCATTGTTCAGGAAGTGGTCCAGCAGCACGGGGGAATCGTTGCTGACCCGCACGGCTTCGCGCATATAGCGTTCGAGGTCCTGCTGTTCGTGGACGATTTCCATGGCGCGGCCGCCCAGCACGTAGCTGGGGCGCACGACCAGGGGATAGCCGATCTCGGCGGCCAGCGAGAGGGCTTCGCCTTCGGTGCGCGCCGTGCGGTTGGGCGGCTGGCGCAGGCCGAGCTTGCCGAGCAGCTTCTGGAAGCGTTCGCGGTCTTCGGCCACGTCGATGGATTCGGGGCTGGTGCCGATGATGGGCACCCCGTTGGCTTCGAGCGCGCGCGCCAGCTTGAGCGGGGTCTGCCCGCCATACTGCACGATCATGCCTACCGGCTTTTCCTTGTGCACGATCTCGAGCACATCTTCGAGCGTCAGCGGCTCGAAGTACAGGCGGTCGGAGGTATCGTAATCGGTGGAAACCGTTTCCGGATTGCAGTTCACCATGATGGTTTCGTAGCCATCCTCGCGCAGGGCGAGCGCCGCGTGCACGCAGCAATAGTCGAATTCGATGCCCTGGCCGATGCGGTTCGGGCCACCACCCAGCACGATGATCTTCTTGCGGTCGGTGGGTTCGGCCTCGCACTCGTCTTCATAAGTGGAATACATATAGGCCGTGCTCGTGGGAAACTCGGCCGCGCAAGTGTCGACGCGCTTGTACACCGGGCGGATGCCCATCTGATGGCGCAGCTTGCGCACCTCGGTTTCGGCGGTATCCAGCAGGTAGGCCAGGCGGCGGTCGGAAAAACCGCGGCGCTTGAGTTCCCACATGGTGTCGAAGTCGAAGTCGGACAGGGTCTTCTGTTCGAGCGCCAGTTCGATGTCGACGATCTGCTTGATCTGGGAAAGGAACCAGGGGTCGATCTTGGTGAGATTGTGCACTTCTTCCAGGGTGAAACCCTGGGCGAAGGCGTCACCCACGTACCAGATGCGTTCCGGGCCGGGCTCGCCGAGTTCGACCTGGAGCTTTTCGCGGTCGGTGGTCATCTGGTTCAGGCCGTCCACGCCGACTTCCAGCCCGCGCAGCGCCTTCTGGAAGGATTCCTGGAAGGTGCGGCCGATGGCCATGACTTCGCCCACCGATTTCATCTGGGTGGTCAGGCGCGAATCGGCCTGGGGAAATTTTTCGAAGGCGAAGCGCGGCACCTTGGTGACCACGTAGTCGATGGCCGGCTCGAAGGAAGCGGGCGTGGCGCCGTCGGTGATTTCGTTGCGCAGCTCATCGAGCGTGTAGCCGACTGCCAGACGCGCCGCGACCTTGGCGATGGGAAACCCGGTGGCCTTGGAAGCCAGCGCCGACGACCGCGAAACACGCGGATTCATCTCGATGACGATCAGCCGGCCGTTCTCGGGGTTCATGGCGAACTGCACGTTGGAGCCGCCCGTATCGACGCCGATCTCGCGCAGCACCGCGATGGAAGCGTCGCGCAGGACCTGGTATTCCTTGTCGGTGAGCGTCTGGGCCGGCGCGACGGTGATCGAATCGCCGGTATGCACGCCCATGGGATCGAGGTTTTCGATGGAGCAGACAATAATGCAGTTGTCGACGCGGTCGCGCACGACCTCCATCTCGAATTCCTTCCAGCCCAGCAGCGATTCTTCGATCAGCAGTTCCTTGGTGGGCGAGGCTTCCAGGCCGCGGCGGCAGATGGTCTCGAATTCTTCGCTGTTGTAGGCGATGCCGCCGCCCGTGCCCCCCAGCGTGAAGCTGGGACGGATCACCACGGGGAAGCCCGCGCCGCCGGTTTCGGCGACGATGCGGCGCTGCACGTCCCAGGCCTCGTCCATGGAATGCGCCACGCCGGACTTGGCCGATTCCAGGCCGATGCTGTCCATGGCTTCCTTGAACTTCTGCCGGTCTTCGGCCTTCTCGATGGCTTCGGCATTGGCGCCGATCATTTCGATGCCGTATTTCTCGAACACGCCTTGGCGCGACAGGTCGAGCGCGCAGTTCAGCGCCGTCTGCCCGCCCATGGTGGGCAGCACGGCATCGGGACGCTCGATCTCGATGATGCGTTCCAGCACCTGCCAGGTGATGGGTTCGATGTAGGTGACGTCGGCCGTGTCCGGATCCGTCATGATGGTGGCCGGGTTGCTGTTCACCAGGATGGTGCGATAGCCTTCGGCCTTCAGCGCCTTGCAGGCCTGCGCGCCGGAATAATCGAACTCACAGGCCTGGCCGATGATGATGGGGCCGGCGCCGATGATGAGAATGCTTTGTATGTCTGTACGCTTTGGCATATGCGATTATTTTTGTGCGGCCATGAGGCTGATGAATTTGTCGAAGAGCACGACGATGTCGTGGGGGCCGGGGCTGGCTTCCGGGTGGCCCTGGAAGCAGAAGGCCGGCCGGTCGGTCAGCTCGAAGCCCTGCAGCGTACCGTCGAAGAGCGACACGTGCGTCACCTTGACGTTGTCGGGCAGCGAATCGGGGTCGACGTTGAAGCCATGGTTCTGGCTGGTGATGAACACCCGCCCGGATTCGACGTCCTGCACCGGATGGTTGGCGCCGTGGTGGCCGGTCTTCATCTTCACGGTGCGCCCCGTCAGGCCCAGCCCGAGGATCTGCTGCCCGAGGCAGATGCCGAACAAGGGAATCTTGCGTTCGAGGGCGGCGCGGGCCGTTTCTATCGCATATGAGCACGGTTCCGGGTCTCCCGGGCCGTTGGAAAGGAAAATGCCGTCGGGTTCCAGCGTCAGGACTTCCTCGACCGAGGTTTCGGCCGGCACCAGGGTGATGCGGCAGCCGCGCTCGGCCAGCAGGCGCAGGATGTTGGACTTGATGCCGTAGTCATAGGCGACGACGTGATACCTGGCTTCGGCGGGGGCCGTATAGCCCTGGCCGAGCTGCCAGGTGCCCTGAGTCCATTCCCGCTTGTCCTTCACGGACACGATGCGGGCGAGATCCTGGCCGGACATGCCGGGAAACTCGCGCGCCAGCTGCAGGGCCTGTTCGGCATCGTCGCCGGCCAGGATGCAGGCGCCCTGCGCGCCCTTGTCGCGCAGAATGCGGGTGAGCTTGCGGGTATCGATGCCCGAGATGGCGATGATGCCCTCTTCTTTCAGATACTGGGGCAGGGACTTGGTGGCACGGAAATTCGATACCCTGAGGGAGCAGTCCCTCACCACCAGGCCGGCAGCGTGTACGCGGTCGGATTCGACGTCTTCATCATTGACACCGGTATTTCCGATATGAGGATAGGTAAGCGTAACGATCTGGCCGTTGTAGCTCGGGTCTGTCAGGATTTCCTGATAGCCCGTCATGGCAGTGTTGAAGACGATCTCGGCGACGCAATAACCATCGGCGCCGATGGAGACACCCTTGAAGATGGTACCGTCCGCCAAGGCAAGAATGGCTGAAGGAGTGGAATCACATCCCTCTGGAAGTAGTGACGGCAGCACGATAAACCCCGGTTGTAAAGTCGATTTTCAAACCTTCCTATTATATCTCGATCGGGCTGCCCGCCGTGATGCAAGGGCCGCGATCAGGGAAGATGTGGGCTGGCGATTGCGGTGAAATGGTCTACAGTAAACGTTTTACCCGCCTTATGGAACGCTCCAGGACCCATGGAAACACAACTCGAAGCTTTGCGCCGCCACACCACGGTAGTGGCGGATACCGGCGACATCGAAGCCATCCGGCAGTATCGCCCCACCGACGCAACGACCAACCCGACGCTCATCCTCAAGGCAGTCCAGAAAGATGAATATAGTTACATATTGGAACAAATAATTACAGACCATCCTCGGGCGGACGTCACGGAAAAGACCAATCGCCTGCTCGTGGCCTTCGGGCGCGAAATCCTGGACATCATTCCCGGCCGTGTCTCCACCGAAGTCGACGCCCGCCTCTCCTTCGATGTGAACGGCAGCATAGACCGCGCCCAGGAACTGATCGCCCTTTACGAGCAGGCCGGCGTGCCGCGCGAGCGGGTGCTGATCAAGCTGGCATCCACCTGGGAAGGCATCCAGGCGGCGCGGCAGCTGCAATCCGAAGGCATACGCTGCAACATGACCCTGCTGTTTTCGCTACCGCAGGCGGTGGCCTGCGCGCAGGCCCGGGCCCAGCTCATTTCGCCCTTCGTCGGGCGCATCTACGACTGGTACAAGAAGGCCGCCGGCGCCGACTGGGACGAAGCCGCCAATGCCGGCGCCAACGACCCCGGGGTACGCTCGGTGCGGCGCATTTACGACTACTACAAGGCGCACGGCATCCCCACCGAAATCATGGGCGCCAGCTTCCGCAACATCGGCCAGATCCGGGCGCTCGCGGGCTGCGATCTGCTCACCATCAGCCCCGAGCTGCTGAACGAGCTCAGCCAGAGCACCGAACCGCTCGAACGCCAGCTCGACCCGGAAGCCGCGAAGCGGAATCCCCCTGAACGGGAAGCCAGCGACGAAGTCGCATTCCGCACGGGCCTCAACGACGATGCCATGGCCACCGAAAAGCTGGCCGAAGGCATACGCGCGTTCTCGGCGGACGCCATCAAGCTCGACGCCCTGCTCGTGAAAGCCGCCTGATGCCCGCGGGCGGGCGGGCGCGCCGGCCATGCCGGCCAGGGCCTGCTCACGCCCAAAGCCGCCTTGGGCCGGCCCCAGGCTCACAGCCCCAGGTAGACCTCCTGGATGCGCGGGTTGCTGCGCAGTTCCTCGCCGGTGCCGCTCAGCAGGATCCTGCCGCTTTCGACCACGTATCCGCGGTCGCAGATGCTCAGGGCGTGCTGCACGTGCTGTTCCACCAGCACGATCGTGATGCTCTGCTTGATGTCTTCGATCCGCTTGAATATCTCGGTCGTGAGTATCGGGGAAATGCCCAGCGAAGGTTCATCCAGCAGCAGCAGCCGGGGCCTGGCCATCAGGCCCCGCCCGATGGCCAGCATCTGCTGTTCGCCCCCCGACAGGCTGCCCGCGAGATTGCCCAGGCGGTTCTTGAGGCTGGGGAAGGTATCCAGCACATACGCCAGCGTTTCTTCGCGGTGGGGCTTGGCGCGCTTGTTGTAGCTGCCGACGACCAGATTTTCCGTGACGGTCATTTCCGGGAAGACCTGCCGGCCTTCGGGCACGTAGGAAATGCCGAGTTCCGCCATCCTGTGCCCCGGGGTATCTGAAATATCCTGGCCATCGAAACGGACACTGCCCCGCTTGTCGATCAGGCCGACCACCGACTTGAGTATGGTGGTCTTGCCCGCCCCGTTGGCGCCGACGATGGTCAGGATCTCGCCCTGCCTGACGTCGAAGGATACGTCCCAGACCGCCTGCACCTTGCCGTAGAAGCTGTTCAGGTCAGCGACTTGCAACATACCCGTCTCCCAAATACGCCTTGATGACGCGCTCGTCGTTCATGACCGCCGCGGGTTCCCCGGTGCAGATGACCTCGCCGTTCTGAAGCACCACGATGGAGCTGGATACCGCGGTGACCGCTTTCATGATGTGCTCGATCAGCACGATGGACACCCCCTGGGCGTTGATGTCGCGTATCAGTTCGATGGCCTGGTCGACTTCGGGAGGCGTCAGCCCCCCCATGGGCTCGTCCATCAGCAGGAGTTCGGGCTCCGTCGCCAGGGCGCGCGCCACTTCCAGCCGTTTCAGATTGCCGATGGACAACAGCCCCGCCTGGCGGTGTTCCAGGGCATCGAGGCGGGTACGCAGCATCACCGCCCGGGCCTTGCCGCGGGCTTCCGTGATGTTCCGGCTTTTCGACAGGCAGGCCACCATGAGATTGTCGAACACCGTGAGATTGGCCAGCGGCTTGACCACCTGGAAGGTGCGGGCCATGCCATGCGCATTCAGGTCGTACGGCTTGCGGCCCGTCACGTCTTTCCCGTTGAACATGACGGCGCCCTCGGTGGGCGGCGTAGCGCCCGCGATCATGTTGAAGCAGGTCGTCTTGCCGGCCCCGTTGGGGCCGATCAGTGCCAGGATCTCGCCCCGCTTCACCTTGAACGACACACCGTTGACGGCGGCCAGGCCGCCATATCTTTTGACGAGCTTGTCCACTTCCAGTATGTACATGGCTTCAGCCCCTCCTTCCGGCGAACGCGCGGATCTTCTTCATGCCTTCGACGAGGCCGCCGGGCAGATACACGATGACCAGCATGATCAGCAGCCCGTAGACGATGAGATAAAGCGATGAATAGGCCTGGAGAAAGGAAATGCCCTTGAGATATTCCTGGAGCGAGATCAGTATGGCCGAACCCAGGATGGGCCCCGCGATCGTGCCCATGCCGCCGATGACGGTCACGAAGATCATTTCGGCCGACATGTGCACCGCGAAGGTCATCTCGGGATCGATGAATTTGTTGTACAGGCCGTAGAAGCCGCCGGCCACGCCCGCCAGGAAGGCGCTGACGAACAAGGCCTTGCTTTTGACGATGGTGGAGTTCAGGCCCATGGCTTCGGCGGATTCCTGGTCTTCGCGGATCGCGATGAAGCTGTAGCCGGTCTTGGTGCGGGTGAGGTAGTAGCAGAACAGGCAGACGACGGCCGCGAGGAACACCGCGAGATAGAAATACTCGGCCTTCGAGAAAACCTGCATGCCGAGAAAGGTGGGCCGCTTGGCCAGCAGGATGCCTTCCCCGCCGTTGGTCAGGCCCTTCCAGTTGCGCGCCACGATGTGGATGATCTCGGCGAACGCCAGCGTGCCCAGGGCGAAGTAAGGCCCCTTGAGCCTGAAGATCAGGAAGCCGACGATCAGCGACACCAGGCCGGCCAGCAGGCCGCCCAGCAGCAGGGTGACGGCCATGTCGAGATTCATCGAATTGACCATCAGCATGGATGTATAGGCGCCGATGCCCAAAAACATGGCATGCCCGAACGAGATCTGGCCCGTGAAGCCGCCCAGCAGATTCCACGACTGCCCGAACATGATCCAGATGAGCACGGTGATGGCGATGGAATAAATATGGATGTCGGCGACCAGCGGCACGAGCACCGCCACCAGCGCGGCCACGAGCACGGTAAGAATCAAAGGCTTCATGTGTCAGGCCCCCTTCCCGAACAGGCCCTGCGGCCGGTAGAGCAGGACGATCAGGAAGATCACCAGGCCGAATACGTCGCGATAGGCCGTGCCCCCGGCGATGTATGTGGCCCCGAAACTTTCCACCACGCCCAGGACCAGCCCGCCCAGCGCGGCGCCCGGAATGCTGCCCATGCCGCCCAGCACCACGATGACGAAGGCCTTGACCAGGAACAGCGCGCCGATGCTGGCGTAGATGGGGTAGGTCGTGGACAGCACGCTGCCGGCCACCCCTGCGAAGACCGCCCCCAGGCCGAAGGTGACGCCCGAAATGACGGACACGTTGACGCCGACGATCTGGGCGGCCAGCGGCTGCTGGGCCGCCGCCCGCATGGCCAGGCCGGTATCCGTCTTCTTGAGAAAGAGGCTCAGCAGGAAGATGAGCAGGCCTGTCAGCAGGAAGCCCGTCAGCAGCGGAGCGTTGAAAGTCACGCCGAACAGGTTCCAGATCCGGTGCTGCCAGTAAAGCCCTTCACCGGTCAGACGAGAGAAGTTCGGCCCCAGGAAGGCCGGCAGCGCGGCGACGTTCACCAGAAGGATGCTGGCGCCGGCGGTAAGCAGCAGCGTATTCACCTCGCCGCCCTTCTGGGCCTTGCTGACGAACAGCCGGTACAGGAAGTAGCCGATCAGATAGCATACCGGCGCGGTGATCAGGATGCTGACGAAAGGGTCCAGCCCCATTCTGCCGAACAGAAAATAGCTCGTGAACATGCCTATCATCACGAACTCGCCGTGCGCCATGTTGATCACGCGCATGACCCCGAAGATCAAAGTCAGGCCCAGAGCGATGATGGCGTATACCCCGCCGATCATGAGACCGTCGAAAAGCGTCTGTATCATTCCAACTCCCGTAGACTGCCGTCGGCAAAAACGGCCTCGCGCGACGCCCTTGGGCCCGCCGCCCACCGCCGGGCGGCAAAAAAAAAGCGCGAGGCGCATGGAACCGGCGCGGGATCAAGAGCCCGCGCCGCCCGGATGCCCGGCCATTCGGCATGGCCGGAGCCGGCGATTACTTCCAGCCTCCGAACTTCACCAGTTCACGCTGGGCCTGGTCCTTGGGATACACCGTGTACATCTTGCCGCCTATCCATTGCGACAGATCGGTCTTGGCACGGTTCTGATTGGTATAGCCATCGAAGTCTTCGAACTTTACCTGCCCGAATATCGTCATGATGTCGGTTTCGGCGAGTGCCGCGCGCACGCCTTCGCGGGTGAGCGGATCGGCCCGCTTCAGGACGTCGGCCAGCACGTAGATGGCGGAATAGCCTTCGATTTCGTGTTCGCCCGGCTCATGGCCGAAGGCCTTGGTGAATTTATCAAAGAACTGATGGAATTTTTCCTGGCTGCGGTCCCCATGCCAAGGGCCGGCCGTCAGGACGGTTTCAGTGAGAGCGCCCCCCTGCTTGGCAAAACCCATGATCGAATGGCCCCCGCCCGTTCCGATGAAAAGTTCGGGCGCCAGGCCGGCTTCCTGGGCGGCCTTGATGAGCTGGGTGGCGTCGTTGTCGTCGCCGGCGCTCATTATCACGATCTGGGGATCAGACGCCTTGGCCTGGATCATGATGGGCTTGAAATCGAGCTGGCCCCCGGCATACTTGATGACCTTGTAGTCGATGCCGGTTTCCTTCATGTAGTCTTTCAGGCCGTATTCGTAGATGGCTTCGCCGTAGGCGTTGTCGACGTTGATATGCACGATGGAGCGCGGCTTGTTGTCATTGAAGTATTCCTTCAATGTGTTGGGGTACATGCCGGCGGTGGGGTTCAGGCGGAAGACATATTCGTAGCCCGAACGGGTGGCCAGATCGCTGGAGCCATGGTCGATGAGATACGGCACCTTGTTTTCTTCGGCCACCTGCGCCTCGACCAGCGTCACCCCCGAGGAGCGGCCACCCGTCAGCACCAGGATTTCAGGGTCGGAGATCAGCTTTTCAGTGGCGATCTTGCCGATCGGGGGCCTTTCTTGTGAATCTTCGATCACCAGAACCAGTTTCTTTCCGTTCACGCCGCCGGCCGCGTTGATTTCCTCGATGGCCATGCCGTAGGCCTGCTGGAACTTTTCACCGAATACCGCGGCGGTACCCGTCATGGGCAGAACGGCCCCGATCTTCAGCGTATCGGCCGCAGCGGGAAAGCCGCAGGCCAGGGCCGCCGCCGACAACACCATGGTTAGAGTCTTGTGCTTCAACAACATACCCGAATCCTCCTTGTTCATGCATGGCATGAATTTATTATCGTCAGGAAAAAACTGGACAGTTGCGCGCCCGCCTAGCCACCGCAGAAGCGCACTGCATGCTGCTCTGTTTTCTAATGTGCCACGGGAAATGTAACGTACTGAAACGCCACCGATTCAGTATATCACCGGCATTTCTGAATATTCCATGCTTAGAATTCAGTATGCCGAAAAGAAGCCGCCGAAACGGCCAAAGCGGGGAAACCCCTACAGCTTTTCCGTCACGCCAGCCCTGGGCCGCCAGGCCAGCATGCGGTCTTCCACCAGGGAAACCGCCCCGTCGAGTATCAGCGCGAACATGGTAAGCACCACGATGCCGGCAAAGACGGTGTTGACGTCCAGCGTGCCCTCGGCCTGCAGGATCAGATAGCCCACGCCGCTGGCCGAGCCGAGATATTCGCCGACCACGGCGCCCACGAAGGCCAGGCCCACCGAAGTATGCAGGCTGGAAAACACCCAGCTCGTGGCCGAAGGGATATACACATGGCGCAGCAGCTGCTTGCGGTTGGCGCCGAGCATGCGGGCATTGTCGAGCAGGGTGGTGGAGACTTCTCTGACCCCCTGGTAGACGTTGAAGAACACGATGAAGAACACCAGCGTGACCGCCAGCGCCACCTTGGACCAGATGCCCAGCCCGAACCACATGCCGAAGATGGGCGCCAGGATCACGCGCGGCATCGAGTTGGCCGCCGTGATGTAAGGGTCGAGCAGCGCGCTGGCGCCGGGCGACAGGCCCAGCCACAGGCCGAACAGCAGGCCGAAGATCGTGCCGATCACAAAGGCCAGCATGGTTTCCGTCAGCGTGATGCCCAGGTGATGATAGATGTTGGCATCGGTCACGAACCACGCCCAGATGACCTTGGCCACCTGCAGGGGCTGGCCGAAGAAGAAAGCGAAATTGCGGTCCTGCGAGGCAATGTGCCAGGCCGAGAGCACGGCCACCAATAGCAGTACCTGCCAGAACCGGAGAACGAGTGTATTGGATTTCTTTGACATGTCAGCCTCCGCCCGGGAGCAGCCAATGCAGGGAGCGTGAGGGTCTTGTGAAGAACTCCGGCCTGTCGGCCGGAGCTTCTTCGCCACAACACGGGGGCGCCTGCGGCGCCGTATTGATTTTGCCTTGCTTAGCCTCGCCGTGAACGATGAGCCCGGACACACCAGAGTCCACTGCGGACTCTGGTGTGCCTGGCGAATCGGAGCGGCCTGCATGCCGCGACGCGGAAAGACTTGCGCTTTGGCGCGTGGTCATGTCAGGCCCGCTTCTGTTGTGCATAGCCCTTCAGGACTTCTTCGCGCAGAACGTCCCAGATCGCCTTGTGCAGCTCCACGAAGCGCGGCTGGCTGCGCACTTCGGCCACATCGCGCGGCCGGGGAATGTCGATCACGAACTCGCCGATGGGATGGGTGGCCGGCCCGGCCGACAGCACGATGACCCGATCGCTCATGGCAATGGCCTCGTCCAGATCATGGGTGATGAACAGCACGGCCTTGCGCTTGGCCATCCAGAGATCCAGCACTTCGTTTTCCATCAGCTGGCGCGTCTGGATGTCCAGCGCGGAAAACGGCTCGTCCATCAGGATGATGTCCGGGTCGCGTATCAGCGTCTGGGCCAGCATGGTCCGCTTGCGCATGCCGCCGGACATCTGATGCGGATAGCGGTCTTCGAAGCCGCCCAGCCCCACCCGCCTCAGCCAGTCCATACCCTGCTGGCGCGCCTCGTTCTGGGACATGCCAGCGAATTCCAGCCCGGCCATGACGTTGGAAAGCGCATTGCGCCAGGGCATCAGTGCCTCTCCCTGGAACATGTATCCCGCGCGATGGTTGATGCCGGACAGCGGCGCGCCGAACACGCGCACACCGCCCGAAGAAGGCTGCAGCAGCCCTGCCGCCACATTGAGCAGCGTGGACTTGCCACAGCCGGTGGGCCCCACCACCGACACGAATTCACCTGGTGCGACGGCCATGGTGGCACCCTTGACCGCCGTGTAGCTGCCCTGCCCGTCGCGCGCGGCGAACGTGCAGGTGATATCTTCCAGCAGGACCGCCGCTTCAGCCATTGGGGTATTTCTGATTGGCCCTGGCAACGAATTCCCCGTTCCACACCTTGGACAATTCGATCTGGTCGGCGGGGAAATTGGCGATATAGGCCGCCAGGGCATCGAGGGCCGTGCGCGGGCCGTCCTCGGGCATGGAGCCATCGGGCGACAGGCCGGGTTTGTTGCCTTCGAGGCAGGCCTTGTAGAGCTCGACGTCGCCCAGCAGATACCCTTCCGGCACCACCTTGGCGATTTCGTCCGGGCTGGATTTCTGGATCCATTTGTCCGCCCGCACAATGGCATTGGCGAGCGCCTGCACCGTGTTGGGATTGGCGGCGATGTAGTCGCGGCGCGTATAAAGGCAGCCCGAGGGCATGTTGCCCCCGAAGATTTCCGTGGTGTCCTTGACGGTGCGGGTATCGGCGATGATGGTGATGAGATCGTCCTTGAGCAGGGTGCCGATCACCGGGTCGAGGTTGGCGATGGCGTCGATCTGGCCGGTGCGCATCGCGGTGATGGCGCCCGCGCCGCCGCCCACGCCGATGAACGACACATCGCTGGGCTTGACGCCGTATTTCGACAGGAAGAAGCTGATGGCCATGTTGGTGGATGACCCCGGCGCCGTCACGCCGATCTTCCTGCCCTTGAGATCTTCCGGGCTCTTGTAGTCCGGCATCGTCTTCTTGGACACCGCCAGCACGATCATGGGAGTCAGGCCCTGCTGCACGAAGGAACTGTATTCCTGACCCTTGGACTGCAGGGAAATGGTGTGCTCGAACGCCCCCGACACCACATCGGCGCTGCCGCCCACCACGGCCTGCAGGGCCTTCGAGCCGCCCGCGAAGTCGATGATCTTCACGTTCAGGCCTTCATCCTTGAAATAGCCATTCACATTGGCGATGGACAGCGGCAGATAGTAGATCAGGGCCTGCCCGCCCACGGCAATGCTCACACCGGTCTTTTCAAGCGACTGGGCCCGCGCCAGGCCGGGCAGCATTCCGGCGGCGCCGGCCACGCCGGCCAGCTTCAGCAAATCACGACGATTGATGGACATGTCCCGCTCCTTTGTAATGTTCTGCTACATTTCATTGGCACGCGGCGGGCCCATGTTCAGGTGCCGCGCCTTTCCATCAGTGCCCATGCGATCGTGCCGGCATCCACGTATTCCAGCTCGCTTCCCGCCGGCACACCGCGCGCGAGCCGCGTCACCTTGCGCCCCCGGGCACGGAGCAGTTCAGAAAGATAATGCGCCGTGGTTTCGCCTTCGGGCGTGAAGTTGGTTGCAAGTATCACCTCTTGCACAGCAGGTTCGCAAGCTCGCTGCAGCAGCCTGTCGAATCGCAGCTGATCGGGCCCGACGCCCTCCAGCGGGGCCAGCCTGCCCATCAATACGTAATAAAGCCCCGTATAGCCGTGGCTGGATTCGATCATGTTCTGGTCGGCGGGCGTCTCGACCACGCATAGCAGCGAAGCGTCGCGGCGGCTGCTGGAACAGGTGGCGCAGATTTCGTCTTCCGAGAACCCATTGCACAGGCGGCAATGCCCAACGCCGGCGACCGCCCGCTGCAGCGCATCGGCCAGGCGCGATGCGCCCTGCGGATCATGCTGCAGAAGATGGTAGGCCATGCGGCGCGAGGAACGCTGCCCCACGCCCGGCAGGCAGCGCAGCGCCTCGATCAGCGCCCGCAGCGGCTCGGGTTCGGCAATCGGCTCTTCCATCAGAAGGGCAGTTTCATTCCCGGAGGCAGCGGCATGCCGGCCGTGACCGAAGCCATTTTCTCCTGTGCCGTGTCCTCGGCCTTGCGCAAGGCATCATTGAAGGCGGCCGCCACGAGGTCTTCGAGCATGTCCTTGTCTTCATCGAGCAGGCTGGGGTCGATGGTGACGCGCTTCACATCGTGGCGGCAGCTCATGGCGACCTTGACGAGGCCCCCGCCGGACGCGCCTTCGACGACGATGTCGGCCAGCGCCTCTTGTGCCTTCTTCATGTTTTCCTGCATCTGCTGCGCCTGCCGCATGAGGCCGGCGATCTGACCTTTCATCATGGTGTATTTCCTGTAGGGATATGTGGCTCAATCTTCAGGCGACTCTCTGTTCCCCGAGAGCCGCGATCGAACCCGGCATGACCCGGGCTCCGAATTCTTCAACGAGACTGCGTACGAAGGGGTCGCCCGCAACGGCGGATTCCGCTTCCTTCTGGCGCTCGGCCAGACGCACCTGCTCGACCGCATGGGCCGTGTCCGAACCGGTGGCGCCGAACTCGATGGCCAATTGCACGACCTTGCCGAAATGTTCCGTCAGCACCGTGCGCAGACGCGCCTGGCCCTGCCGCGCGGCCAATGAATGGATGGCCACCCGCAGGGTGACGCAGTCGCCCTTCACGCCCACCCATTCGCTCTGGCGGGCGAGCTCCGCGGCCAGGCCCGTCAAGGGCAGCGTCGCGGCCAGCCCCGGCCAGTCCCGCGCCGACATGCGGGCCAGCCTCGGCGCGCGGGGGGCGGATTCTTCCGTGCGCGGCAGTGGCGCGATCCGGGCGGCATCGAAACCGGCATCATCGGCGACCTGTTCCCAGCCGCCATCCCCGGAAACATGATCGAAGTCGGCATCCCCGGGCAGGTCATCGGGAATGTCCATCGGCATGTCGTCCGGCCAGCCCGGATGCGGGTCGTCGGGATGCGGGCCGGATTCCACGTACGCGGGCGGGCGGTCGTCATCGGCGGCGTCGCCCCCGGCGGTGATGCCGGCCGGGAGGGTGGTGTCGGCCTGGGCAGTGGTGTCGGCCTGGGCGGTGGTGTCGGCCTGGGCGGTGGTGTCGGTCTGGGCGGGCGGACCGGCCGGCGATGGCGCAGCCGGGGGTTCCGGTATGTCCTGAGGTTCCGGTTCAGCCTGACCTTGGGGTTCGCCCCCGGCCTGCGGTTCAGCCGAAACCCGCTGCCCGCCCGGGTCGGGCCGTTCAACCGGAACCTGCTCTTCCTGCCCCGGGTGCGCCGGCACCGGCGGTTCGTCGGGAAGGGCTTCCCATGCCGGAATGTCAGGGCCGCCGTCATTCGGCGGCGTTTCGGCGGCGGCGACTAATGGCGGCCGGGAAGATTGCGCCCCGGCGCCTGCCGGGGGCGCACCCGTGGCCGCCCCTGCCGGAGCGGGCGCGGAAGCGGGCTCCGTGGCGGGACCGGATACGGCGGCAACGGCGCTGGAAGCTTCGGACGGCTGCGCGGCGCCCCGCCCGCCCGAAGGCGGCGGCTCGGGCGAAGACCCCGGCCCGGGCGTCAGCGACAGCATGCGCAGGCAGGCCATGACGAAGCCGGCATACTCGTCCGGCGCCAGGGAAAGTTCGCCACGGCTGTGCACCGCGACCGAATAATAGAGCTGCACCAGGTCGGGGTGCAGGGCGGCGGCCAGGGACTCGACATCGGCGGCCAGAGGATCGCCGGGCGGCAAGGCGCCCGGCACGCGCTGCTGGATGGCGACATGCGACAGCAGCACCCCCAGATCGGCCAGGGCTCCCGCATAGGAAAGCCCCCGCGCCGCCAGCTCGTCGGCCACGGCCAGCACCTCGCCCGCCTGCCCCGCCGAAAGCCCGCGCAACAGCCTGACGAGATAGCGCTGGTCGATGGTGCCGAGCATGCCCTGCACGGCTTCCAGCGTCAGATTGCCGGCGCTGTAGGCAATCGCCTGGTCCGTCAGCGACAGCGCATCGCGCATGGAACCGCCCGCCGCCTGGCCCAGCAGGCGCAATGCGGGCGTTTCGAAAGCCTGGCCTTCTTCGGCAAGCACCGACTGCAGATACGCCACGATGGCATCGACCGTCATGTGCTTGAGATTGAACTGCAGGCAGCGCGACAGGACCGTGACAGGGATCTTCTGCGGATCGGTCGTTGCCAGGATGAATTTCACATGCGGCGGCGGTTCTTCGAGCGTCTTGAGCATGGCGTTGAAGGCATGCCCCGACAGCATGTGGACTTCGTCGATCATGTAGACCTTGAAGCGGGCGCTGCTAGGCGCATACACCGCCTGTTCCAGCAGCTGCGTCATTTCCTCGACACCCCGGTTCGACGCCGCATCGAGCTCGACGTAGTCGACATAGCGGCCGGCGTCGATTTCAGTGCAGGCGCGGCACTGCCCGCAAGGCTGGGCTGTGATGCCTTTCTCGCAATTCAGCGATTTGGCCAGAATGCGCGACAACGTGGTCTTGCCGACCCCGCGCGTACCTGTGAACAGCCAGGCGTGATGCAGGCGCTGGGTGTCCAGAGCGTGAGTGAGCGCACGAACCACATGGTCCTGACCGACGAGGGTATCGAACGAACGCGGCCGCCACTTGCGTGCCAGTACCAGATACGTCATGGGGATGTGCAGGCAGATGACTGTCGAAACGGAATTGAAAAGTGTACCCGCATTCGACAGGGCCCGGGGGCCTGAAGGAATTTTCTGAGAGGCGAGCCTGACTTCGGCACTGATTCTGCACGACTATGGCTGCTTCGTTCCCGACCTGACCAGGTTTGCCGCCGAACCATGCGAAGGGGCCCGCCAACCGACAGTTTAACAGGAAGCGGCATCCCTTGCGGCGGGCCCATGGCAGGTCCATGCCGGGCAATGCGGACGCGGAAACCCGGCTGCCCGCGCCAGGCCCGGCGCGGCTTAAAATAAGCCCGCATCCGCAGCCCGCGCGCACGGGGGAAGCCCGGGCCACATCCCCGCTCCGCCGCGTATCGCAACGGCCCCGGCCCGCCCCACACACCGCCCAAACCAAGGAAAGCTCCACCACCCATGGCCTCACTGCCGCCCGACTGCATCGACCAGTTCATCGACGCCCTCTGGCTGGAAGACGGCCTGGCGCAGAACACACTCAGCGCCTACCGCCGCGATCTGGAGGCCTTCGAGCAGTGGCTTGACAAGCACGGCGGCAAGCCGCTGCCGGCCGCCACGGAAGCCGACATCCAGGGCTGGTTCGCCGCCATGCACGCCGGCAGCCGGGCCTCCACGGCCAACCGCCGCCTGGCGTCGCTGCGCCGTTTCTTTCTGTGGGCCCGGCGCCAGGGGATGGTGGAACAGGATCCCTGCCTCAAGCTGAAGGCATCCAGGCAGCCCGCACGCTTCCCGAAAACCCTCAGCGAAGCGCAGGTCGAAGCGCTGCTGCAGGCTCCCGATCCCGGCGCCACGCTGGGCTTGCGCGACCGCGCCATGCTGGAAACCCTGTATGCGACCGGCTTGCGCGTCAGCGAACTGGTCGGCCTGGGCGTGCTCGATGTGAACCTGTCCGATGGCGTGGTGCGTGTGATCCAGGGCAAGGGCGGCAAGGACCGCCTCGTCCCCATGGGGGCCGAAGCCCAGCACTGGGTGGAGCGCTATCTGCGCGAAGCCCGGGGCCCGCTGCTGGGGCAGCGCCGCTCGGATGCCCTGTTCGTGACCGGCAGGGGCGGCCCCATGACGCGCCAGGCCTTCTGGCAGCTCGTGCGCAAGCATGCGCTCAAGGCCGGCATCCACGCCCCGCTCTCGCCTCACGTACTGCGCCACGCCTTCGCCACCCATCTGCTGAACCACGGTGCCGACCTGCGCGTCGTGCAGATGCTGCTGGGCCATGCCGACATATCGACCACGCAGATCTATACGCACGTGGCCCGGGAACGGCTGCGCCAGCTGCATGCCCGGCATCATCCTCGCGCGTGAGGCCGGCGCGGCGACCGGCCGCGCCCGCGGCCCGCATCCCGCCGGGCGCCTTCCATCCTTCCCGTACCACCCTTCCATCCTTCCCGTACCACCCTTCCATCCTTCCCGTACCACTGCACACCATGGCCAAAGAAAGACACGTCTCGGAAACCCCCGCCACCCAGCTGCTGAAGAAACTGGGTATTCCCTTTACGGAACACCCCTACGACTACATCGATCATGGCGGCGCGAAAGAATCGGCGAGACAGCTTGGCCTTGATCCGCATCAGGTTGCCAAGACACTGATCATGGAAGACGAACGGGCCAGGCCGCTGATCGTCATCATGCATGGCGACCGCGAAGTCTCCACCAAGAACCTGGCGCGCCAGATCGGCGCCAAGAAGGTGGAGCCCTGCAAGCCCGAAGTGGCGCAACGGCATTCAGGCTATATGGTGGGTGGCACATCGCCCTTCGGCACCCGGAAGAAGATGCCGGTCTGGGTCGAAACCGGCCTGCTGGCGTTTCCGAAGATCTACCTGAACGGCGGGCGCCGAGGCTATCTGATCGGTATTTCGCCGCGGGCCCTGGTGGACGTACTACAGGCCCGGGGCGTGGAGGCGGGCCTGGAAAAGGCCTGAATCCGCGATGGTTATTTCAGGTCTTTCAAATGCTGCAATGATCCCGGCCCCGTTCAGCCTCATCCTTCGTCGGAAGACGCCAACACCTGCTCGATTGCTCCAAAAATGGAGGCTCCGTCATCGTCGAAGCACTCTATTCTTATGGAGTCGCCATATCGAAGAAAGGGTGTCTCTGCCTTGCCGTTATCGAATATTTCCTGCGCACGCTTTTCCAGCAGGCATCCAAACCCCGCTTCCATATCGTAGTTGGATACCGTGCCAGCCCCGATTATGGTGCCGGCTTCCAGATTTCTGGTTCGTGCCAGATGTTCGAGTAATTGTGGAAAATTGAACAAAGCATCCCGCCCGGCATGCGGCTTGCCAAGCAGTTCCCCCCTGACATGCACATGAACCCTACGGTTCAGCAATTTTCCATCCCAATACTTGCCCAGCGCCCTTGGTGTAACGGCTACCGGGCTATACGCGTTCGCGGGCTTGCACTGTAAAACCCCCAGTCCCTTGGCCATTTCATCGGGCTGCAACCGTCTCAAAGAAAAGTCATTCACCAATACAACGAGCTTTATGTACTTCGCTGCGTCATGGGATCTGGTTCCCATCGGCACATCGCTGGTGATCACGCATACGCCCGCTTCCAGATCAGGCTGCCAATTCTCATCCGAACAGACCATGGGAGAGCCGGGCGGCACAAAACTGTCCGAGGCTCCCTGATACATGCCCGGCTCCTGATAGAGCCCCGGCGGCAGCTCCCGATTGGTGGCCTTCCGGCACCTTTCCAGATGACTTATCCAGACGCTCGCCTCACACCACTGGAACGAACGAGGCAACGGAGAGTGCGCTTCAGCGGGATCAAAAGGAAAGGCATCCACCACCCCGCCCGCATTCAAACGGCTGTAGACATCATTCAGCGCCGGCTCGCATACCTCCCAATTTTCGAGAGCGTACTGCAGGGTCTCCGCAATCTCTTTTACATGGACCGCGGTCTTCAAGCCCTGATCAACGACAACAAGAGAACCATCACGACCACCGGTTTTCAATGTAGCCAACTTCATTTCAAATCCCCTTCCGTGCGGCGCCGATGCAATGAGTCTACTGAGGAGCAAGTTTGATATTGTTGTCGGAAATAAGCTTGCGCCACATCTCGGGCTCATCCTTCATGACTTGATCCAGATGGTCGCTGCTTGAATAATTGGCGGCGAAACCCCTATCTTTCAATTGCTCCACGATGCGCGGGTCTTCAAGCGTCTGTTTCAATGCGTCATTCAGTTTCTCGACGATCTCGTCCGGAGTGCCGGCCGGTACCGAAATCCCGTACCATACTTCAAGAAGCGCACCCGGCATTCCAGCCTCCGCCGCGGTCGGCACATCCGGCATCAGATCGTAGCGCTCTGATCCCGCCACCAGCAAACCCTTCACCTTTCCCGAATTGACCAACGGAGCGGCACTGGAACCCGCGAACACCCCCAGCTGAATGTTCTCGCCCATCAAGTCGGTCAAGATCGCCGAATCACCCGCATAATGCGCGAGTACCGGCTTGGCCTTCACCGAGGCCAGGAAGCTCTCTGCTGAAAAATGCGCCACAGAGCCCATGGAAGCCACCCCCATCGAGAGCTTATGCTCGTTTTCCCTCAAGTAAGGGACGAGTTCTTTTACGTTGCCAACCGGCAACGCGGTACTGCCGACGACCGCCAGCGGAAACTTCACGAAGGTGCCGATACTGCGAAAATCCTTGATCGGGTCGTAGGGTATCTTTTTGCCCACCACTTCCGGCAGAGTGTGGGTGGCCGACGCGGAAAGCACAATGGTATAGCCATCGGGGGCTGACCTGGCCGCCGCGTTGACCCCGATCTGTCCCGAAGCGCCAGACCGGTTGTCCACGATGATGGATGTTCCAAGAATCTCGGCAAGCTTTGGGGCAATGATCCGGGACGGTGTATCGGTACTTCCCCCCGGCGGAAAAGGCACAATGAACGTGATCGCCCTTTCCGGATATGCGCCATGCGCAGAACCGGCCAAGGCCACGAGACATCCCCCGACAAACATAGATATGCGCTTATATATTTTCATGCTCTCCCCCGTTGATATATTCCAAAATTAAAGGCCGCCAGACTACTGCGCCGTCGTTCCGCCATCCATGGTCCAGGCCGCGCCCCGCACCTCTGCGGCTTCATCCGAACAAAGAAACATCACCAGAGACGCAAGATGCTCCACCTTGACCAAACGGCCGGAAGGCTGCCGGAGACTCACAAGCTCCCGGGTCGCCGTTGGAAAGTCCATGCCGTTCTTCTTTGAAAAACTTTCTATTTGCTTTTGTACGATCGGCGTCAACGCCCAGCCAGGGCACAACGCGTTGCATGTGATGTCGTAGCCGGCCAGTTCAAGGGCCACCGATTTTGTCAAACCGATCAACCCATGCTTGGTCGCGTTGTACCCGGGCTTCTCCGCCCGGCCGCGGAGCCCGCTTATCGAAGCGACGTTGACAATTCGGCCCCATCCCTTTTTCTTCATTGCGGGAACACACAGCCGAATAGTGTGAAACGGAGCGGACAAATTGACGGCCAGCATATCGTTCCAGCATTCGACAGCAAAATCCTGAATGGGACTGACATGCTGAACGCCCGCATTATTGATCAGGATATCGATTTCCCCGGCGTCTTCGGAAACCCCGCCTATCAACGCGCTGATTTCTTCAGGATTCCTCAGGTCGGCCCGATGATAGGAGGCCGTTCCACCCGTATGCTCCGCCAGTTCCCGGCATATGAGTTCGCCATCCTTCTGGGCAAGAAGACCGTGGATGACCACCCTCGTCCCTTGTGATGCAAGCTTGTGAGCTACCGCCAGACCGATTCCGGAAGTCGATCCCGTAATCAAAGCCACTTTTCCGTGAAGGTTCTTCATTCTTTACCAGGAGTTTGATGGATTGGAGCTATTCTATGCGCCCGAATTAGCCGTAACAAATATATAATTTGACAATCATTGATATCAATTCAGCATAAATAGATCACTACCATTCCGGTCACGCGTCATCCGATGGCCGGGGACAAGCGGAGCCGGCTGATGAAAACATGCGCGCCATGCTCCGCCATCCGACACTTGAAATCAGCCGGAGAACGGACATTCATGCGCCCCAATCAGGTAGAACTGAAGCATCTGAAAAGCTTTCTCGCTGTCGCACAAGAGGGAAGTTTCACGCGCGCCGCCGACAGCATGCATATTGCACAGCCGCCCCTCAGCAGAAGAATCAGCGATCTCGAGAAGTATCTTGAAGTGCAGCTATTTCGCAGGAGCACAAGAGCAGTCCAATTGACTCCCGCCGGCGAGAACCTCAGAAAGAACCTGACTGAGATCATCAAACAGCTTGAGAATGCCATTCAGGAATGCAAAGCGGTCCATGAAGGCATATCAGGAACGATCAGAATCGGATACACGGGGAGAGCCAGCCACACATTGCTGCCGCGCCTCATACGGGAGATAAGACAGTACTACCCGGCCCTTTCGCAGGCGCTCATCGGCCCGCACCATAGCGGAACGTTGCGTTCAGAGCTGCTGAAAGGAAAAATCGATCTTGCGCTCTGCTTCCTGCCCCTGAAACACAATGGCATCGACCATAGGGAATTGAGCGCAATCGACTTTTGTGCGGCGATACCGGACGATCACCCACTGAGCAGAAAAAGATCAATATCTGTCATGGACCTTCAGAACGAACCCTTCGTTTCTTACCCAAGAAGCATGACGCTGAGGGAAGTCGTTGACGTCTACTGCCAAAAGGCCGGTTTTCTGCCCCGCGTGGTACAGGAAGCAGACACATCCCCCGCCTTGCTTTGTCTGATCGCCGCCGGAATTGGTTTATCAATTACGCCAGCCGAACTTCAGGATATTGAACCCATCAGCGGCGTGGTATTCAGGCCGTTGTCTCCGAAATTCAGAAAACTCGCCCATGGCGTGGCCTGGATGAAGAACAACCACAATCCTGCTCTTTCCAAGATTCTCCAACTGAGCTCACTCACCTGAAGAAGCGGAAGCCGTGAAGGCGCCGCGGGCCCGCGGCGTGGAGGCGGGCATCAGGCGGTCCGGTACAGCCCCAGGCTTTGCGTGACATCGCGCCAGTAACCGATCTGCTTCTGGATGAAATCGCCGAATTCCCCGGGGCTCATGGGCTGCACGGGTTCCATCGCCAGCGTCGTCAACTGCGCTTTGATGTCGGGTTCCCGCAATATGGTGTTGAGATCCTCATTCAGCTTCCCGATGATGTCATCGCCCACCTTGGAGGAAGCCAGCACACCATACCATCCGCCATCGGGCGTGCCTTCGATGCCGATGGCGCCCAGCGCCGGCGCGTCGGGCAGGAAATCCGTGGGCCTGGACCCCGATACCGCAATGGACCGGATTCTTCCCGCCTTCACCAGCGGGAGGCTGCTGGGCAGGCCGTCGAACATCAATTGGATGGTTCCCGAAATGAGATCGTTCATGGCAAGGGAACTGCCACGGTAAGGTACATGGACGGCATCCACGCCCGTGGCGCGCTTGAAGGTTTCCATGGCCAGATGGCTGGTCGACCCCACCCCGATCGAGCCGTAGCTGTACTTGCCGGGCTCGGCCTTCAGCAGCGCTATCAGCTCGTCGATGTTGCCGGCCGGCAGCTTGGGGTTGACCATCAATCCGACGGGCGTGGTCGACATCAGCAGCACTGGCTTCAGATCCCGCTGGACGTCGTAGGAAAGATCCTGGTAGAGATTCGGATTGATGACGATGGGGGAATTGGAGGTCAGCAGCAAGGTATGGCCATCGCCGTCGCTTTTGACGATTTCGTTCACGGCGATGGTGCCGTTCGCGCCGGCGCGGTTCTCGACGATGACGGGCTGCTTCCAGATGGCGTGCAGCCGCTGGCCGATGGCTCGCGCCAGGATGTCCGAACCCTGGCCGGGAGCAAACGGAATCACCATCCGGACCGGCCTGCCGGGATACGGCGCGGCCTGCGCCCTGAGGATCTGCGGAACACCCAGCGCGACCGCGCCGCCGAGAATGAATGATCGTCTTTTCATGGGTGTCTCCTTCGTGAACGGTCGGTCGGGCAATTATGATATATTGTTATGACAATTACAAGGGCGGGCATCGATCTCCCGCCCCTTCCATACGCACACTATAGGAGTCCCCCCATGTTCCTGCTCTCAGACGTCCGCATCCTCGCCGTCGAGCAATACGGGGCGGGGCCGTTCGGCACAAGCTATTTGACCGCCCTGGGTGCCGAAGTCATAAAGATCGAACAGCCTCGCGAAGGGGGGGACGTCACCCGCCACCTGGGGCCCTATTTTGACGAAAATCTACCCGAAACCGGCCAGAGCCTGTTCTTCCAGAGCCTCAATCATGGGAAGAAAAGCCTGTCCCTGGACCTGAATACCGAACGGGGGCGGCAACTGTTCCATCGTCTCGCAAAAACCGCCGACGCCGTCATCAGCAACCTGCGCGGCGATGTCCCCGAACGCCTGGGCCTGACCTATGAGCAGATGAAAGCGCACAACCCCGCCCTGGTATGCGGCCATCTGACCGGTTACGGGCGTGCGGGCGAACGGGCCAACTGGCCCGGCTACGACTACCTCATGCAGGCCGAGGCGGGATATTTCTCGCTGACCGGCGAACCGGATTCCCCCCCCTCGCGGATGGGGCTTTCGATGATCGACTACATGACCGGTGTCGTCATGTCGCTGGGCCTGGTCAGCGGCATCATGAAGGCGCGCCAGACCGGGATCGGCTGCGATATCGACGTTTCCCTGTATGACGTGGCCCTGCACAATCTCAACTATCTCGCGGTATGGCACCTCAATGCGGGCGATACGCCCGGCCGGCGGACCCGTTCGGCCCACCCTTCGCTGGTGCCCTGCCAGCTGTACAAGACGCGCGATGGCTGGATCTACCTGATGTGCAACAAGGAAAAATTCTGGCATTCGCTGTGCGACAGAATCGAACGGCCGGACCTGGCCGTGCTGCCTGCCTTCCGCAGCTTCAAGGACCGTCTGGCCAACCGGGATGAACTCACCGTCGTGCTCGATGAAATCCTCGGCACCCGCACGACCGCCGAGTGGATGCTGAAGTTCGCCTCCAGCGTACCGGCCGCGCCCGTGCACACGGTGGAGCAGGCCCTGAGTTCGGAATTCGCCAATCAGGATGGCCGGATCGAAGAAGTACCCACAGGCGGCAAACCCATGCGCGTCATGCGCAATCCCATACAGGTATCCACCGGCAACCCGCATACAGCACTGTCGCCCGCCCTGGGACGGGACACCAGCGCCCTTCTGACGGAAATCGGGGTCTCTGAGCAGGAACAGGCGGCGCTGCGGGCAGACGGGGTCATCTGAAATGGGCCGGCCGAACAGGGCTCCGCGCTATGCGCTGCTGGCCGAGAACCTCATGAACAAGATAAAGGACGGCACCTACCCGGCGGGCAGCCTGCTGCCCACCGAGTCGGAACTGGGCCGGCAGTTCGATCTCAGCCGGATCACCGTAAGGGCGGCGCTCAAGGAACTCGAAACCAGGGGCCTGATCACCCGCCGCGCCCGGGTGGGAACACGGGTCAACGAAATGCCGGCCGGCGGGCAGTTCGTCCAGACGGGCGACAGCATCGAAGAGCTGCTGCTCTTCACGAAAGGCCTGCCGTTTCGCAAGATCGACGCACGCATCATCATTGTGGATTCCAGCCTGGCCCAGGCCATGCAGCTGCCCGAAGGGCAGGAATTCCTTGATCTCACGGGCCTGCGGGCGCACGACGGGCAGTCGCCGATCGCATACAGCCACCACTACATCCCCGCCCTGCATGCCCCGCCCGTCGAAGCTCTGGACGGCGCCGTGGCGGCGATCGCCGACATTCTCGCCAGGGCCTCCAACAGTCTGATAACGACCATCAAGCAGCAGATCGAACCCGCAAGACTGAAGGCCGCGGAAGCGCGTTTGCTGCAGGCCAGGGCGGGTTCCACAGCGTTGAAGTCGAAACGCTGGTTCTACGATCAGCACAACGAACTGGTGGTGGCCACCGTCAGCCTCTTTCCGGAAGGCCGGTATATCTACGGCTCGGTGCTGCACCGCAAGGACATGGAACGCCGGTAGGCCCGCCCGCCGGGGCGCCCGGGCGCGGGCCGGCAATCGCATGCCGCCGGTCTCGGGAGGACACCCGCCCCCTATGCCCTGCGCTCATCGAGCGTGGCACCCCTGCGTTCGCCGTGCAGCGAACGCAGATGCCGGGCATTCGTGCGCAGCCATACGGGAAGCTCTTCGCCCGGCATGGGTCTTGCCACCAGGTGGCCCTGGCCCAGCGAACAGCCATATTCCTGCAGCAGTTTCCAGTCTTCCAGCCGCTCGACCCCTTCAGCCACCGTGACCAGGTTCAGGCGGTTCGCCATATCGAGCGCCGACTGAAGAATGACGCGCAGATGGTCGCGCTGCGCCGCGCCATGCACGAACGAGCGATCCACCTTGAGTTCGGTGAAGGGCATGCGGGCCAGTTGCTGCATGGACGAAAAACCCGTGCCGTAATCATCGAGAGACAGGCCGTACCCCTTCAGGCGCAACCGGGCCAGCACGCCCAGCGCCGCCCCCAGGTTGGCGACCACGGAACTTTCCGTGATCTCCCATACGATCTGATCCGCGCGGATGGCATGCTGCTCGGTCAGTGCGCTGATATCGTCGACGAAGCGGTCGGAGTCCAGCAGATGGGGCGAGAGATTGACCGCCATGGACAGCCGCAGCCCGCGCTTGTTCCATTGAGCGGCCTGGGCGCAGGCCCGCCCCGCAATGGAAAGCGTCAGTTCGTGAATCAGGCCGTTCTGTTCGGCCACGGGGATGAAACGGTCCGGCGGAATCATGCCTTGGCCGGGCCGGGCCCAGCGTGCCAGCGCCTCCACCCCCTTGATGACGCCAGTGCGCACATCCAGCTTGGGCTGATAATGGGGCAGCACTTCATCGGCCCCAATGGCCTCGTGCAGATCGTCGGCGGTGAATGCGATCTGGTCCTCGTTCGCGCATGGCTGCTTCGCATTGCAGCGGCTGCGCAATGCCGATGCGATCTGCAGCAGATTGAGCGGCTTCTGCAGGCCGGCCAGCAGTTCCATGCCCAACGCCCGCGTCATGGTTTCCACGGCCTCGATCAGTGGGCTTTCACGGCTGGAGGCAACGATCACGGGTATGTTCACCCCCCGCTTCTGCAGATTCTGGATCAGCTCCACGCCGTTCATGCCGGGCATTTCCAGATCGATTATCAGCACACCCGGCGGTTCGGGAAGCATGGCGAGCATGTCCAGCGCCTCGGCGCCGTGACTGGCCTCGTGAATGTGCCGGATACCGAGATCGGCACACACGGCAACGGCATGCTGACGCTGTACGCCACTGTCGTCGACAATGAGGACTGAATCAGGTAGCGGCGGTTGCGGAAGGCTTGCTTTCGTCATGGTGTCTGCGGCGATCGATCATGATGAAACATCGAGTTTGACGCGTATCGATGACAGGCATGCGATTGCATGCCCGCACAGATACCGCGCCTGGACATAATGTCTAGCGTACCTGCATTCCATAGTAACCGTTGCATTGCAAAAAAGGCGGCTTCCCGCCGAAACCTTCACGGCCCGGCCATCGGTTTGCGGTAGACGGCGGGCGCCACATTCTGCACGACGGCGGAAACGCCGTGCAGGGATTCAGCGAGGCCCAGCATCAGGCAGCCGCCGGGACGCAGGCGTCGCAGCACCGCTTCGATCACCTTCTCTTTGGTGGGAAGGTCGAAGTAAATCAGCACATTGCGAAGGAAAATGACGTCGAAGGGGCCCAGAGCCTCCGGCAGCGCAATCAGATTCAATTGAACGAAGGACACGCGGGCACGCAGGGCGCGGTCCACCAGCATCTGCCCCTCGTATTCGTGCTCGCCGCGCAGGCAGTGGCGCTTCAGGTATTCAGAGGGGATCCGCAGACAGCGCTCCATGGGATAGAGCGCGCGCCTGGCCTTGTGCAGCATGCGCTGGCTGACGTCCGAGCCCACCACGTGCCAGGGTGTCCCGCCCAGCGCATCGTCCAGCACCATGGCGATGCTGTAGGCCTCCTCGCCACTGGAACACGCGGCGCTCCAGGCATGAAAAGGCCGGTCCCGCCCGGCGCCGGCAAGGATGTTTTCACGCAGAAAGCTGAAATGGCCGGCGTCGCGAAAGAAGCAGGTTTCGTTGGTGGTAATGAGGTCGACGGCGTACTGCAGCTCAGCCGCGGCGCACTGGCCCGAGGCCGTGATGATCCGATGGTATTCGCGAAAGCTCGCCACCTTCAGCTCGGCCATGCGGCGGGACAGCCTGCTGACCAGCAGCGCCTTTTTTTCCCGTGTCAGATGCAGGCCGATGTGCCGCTTGAACAGCGACTGGAAGAGGCCCAGTTCATCATCGCCGAGAGTAGCGGCGGCACCGTCGTATGCGGTTGCGAGGCCCATGCCCTGGCGCGTAGTCACGGCATCCCCTCCCGCTCTCCGGAAAACGCAACCGCAACATGCCGGGACCCGGCGCCCCCGACCAGCTCCACCAATTCCTCGGCCTCGAATATACGTTGTATATCCAGGGAAATCACGGGGCGCCCGTCCAGCTCCAGTGTGCCATGGATGAACTCCGGCGGGATGCGGGGGTGAGCGACGGCGGGCTGATCGAACCGGGAGGCGTCCAGGGTCGCGACGGCATGAGCCGCATCGACCAGCGCGCCGACGGACCAGATTTTCTTGCGGTGGCGCAAGTCCAGAATGACCACGCAGGTACGCTTGCCAAAGACCGTGGCATCCAGGCCCAGCCGCAGCGACAGATCCATGACCGGCACGACCGCGCCACGCACGTTGATGACACCCCGCAGGAAATCCGGCATCAACGGGACTTCCGTCAGCGAGGAGAAGCCGACGATTTCCCGGATGGGTCCGGTGGGCATGGCGAAACGCTCCGCCGCCAGCAGAAAGGTCAGATACTGCCCGGGGCCGGCATGCCCGGCGGCCGGCGGCGCACCCTTGTCCATGGCCTCTTCCCGAAACCCCGCGCTCAGAAACGCGCAAAGCGCGATTCGTCAGTCGGTCTGTCATCCAGATCGTCGCGCCGGATCGGCACGCCCACCGGGAAAGCGGGCGCTTCCGGAACCGCGGAAGGCGGCGCCGGGCTCCGCGCCCCGGCCGCCGGGGCTGGCGGGACGCCGACCCCGTCCCGCGAGGGTTTTTCGACCTTGAAGTAGCGGATCATGTCCTGCAACTGCATGGCCTGGGAACTGAGTTCCTCGGCGGTGGCGCTGAATTCCTCGGATGCCGAGGCATTGACGTGCGTCGTCTGCGCCAGTTGGCTGACGGCGGCGTTGATCTGTTCCAGCCCCGCCGCCTGCTCCTGCGAGGCCGAGGCGATTTCCTGAACCAGATCCGCCGTCCTGCCGATGGCGGGCACCATTTGCGCAAGCAGGACACCCGCCCGCTCGGAAAGCGCCACACTGCCCGCCGCCACCTCACCGATCTCCTGGGCCGCGACCTGACTGCGTTCGGCCAGTTTGCGCACTTCCTCGGCGACGACTGCGAAGCCCCTGCCATGCTCGCCCGCGCGCGCCGCCTCTATCGCGGCATTCAGCGCCAGCAGATTGGTCTGGTAGGCGATATCGTCGATGATGACGATCCGGCGCGCAATCTGCCGCATGGCGGAGACCGTCTCGGCAACGACCCGCCCGCCTTCTTCGGCATCCCTGGCATTCTGCGCGGCCATCTGGTCGGCCAGACGGGCATTGTCCGCATTCCGGGTCACGGTGGCCGAGACCTGCTCCACCGAGGTGCTGGTCTCCTCGACACTGACGGCCTGCTCGGCGGCATTGCTGCTGAGCGACTGCGCCGACGTCGATACCTGTTCGGATGCGGCCACCACCGCGCCGGTCACGTTGCGCACATCGGCGATGACAGTCAGCAGCAGCCGCACCGTCTGCTGCAGGTTGTACAGCATGCTGGTCCTGTCCTTGGGCGCCGTGCTGAACTCCCTGGTCAGGTCGCCCTGCCCGATGCGGCGCAGAATGCGCACGGCCTCGGCCGGCTCGCCCCCTACCTGCCTCAGGATGCTGTAGGTCACCAGCCAGCCCAGCAGCAGGGCCAGCACGAACCCGCCCCCTATCATGGCATTGATCAGATCGCGGGCCGAAGCGATATCGCCGGCCGATTGCCGCCGCAGTATGTCGGCGTCCAGATTGTGCTGCACCATCAGTCCGTGCACGATGTTCTGAACCTCCAGTGCATGCGCATGGACATCATCCATCATGATCTGCGCGCCGAGCCCGGGGCGGCCGGCGACCGCGGCGGCCATGGCCGCTCCGGCGGCTTCCCGGTATTCACGTATCGCCTGCCGTCCGCGCTCTATCAGCGCCTGCTCACGCTCGTTCATGAGCACATGGCTCAGGCTTTGCAGCAGCTCATCCATGCGGGTTTCATCCCGGGCGCTTTGCGCGGGCAGGTCGTCGCGCAGTTCGCGATCGTTGGTCAGGATGGCCAGATGCAGGCGCCGGTAATGGTCCATGTAGGTGAACCGCAGGTCGGCCAGCTTGCGTATGGGCTCCAGCTCGTCGGTGAAGATCGCCTGCACCTGGGCGCCCAGGCGGTTGAACTGGTTCACCGAGAAAACGCCGACGGCGGCCACGATCAGCGCCATCAGAAAAAAGGTGAACGAAAGTTTGGCGGCAAGCCGCTTGTTGATCAACCATTGCATATCGATTCCTCACAACCGCGCATTGTCCGTGGCTTCCGCATGCGCGGCTTTCGCCGTGGCGGCCCGCTGTATCAATTGAGGGATGTCCAGGATCAGGGCGACCCGCCCGTCTCCCAGGATCGTGGAACCGCTCAGACCGCCGACCTTGTCGAACAGCATGCCCAAGGGCTTGATGACTGTGTGGATTTTCCCCAGCAGCCTGTCCACGACCAGGCCGGCGCGCTGCGCGCGCCCATACTGGACGACCACCACGCTCTCGCGCCGGCTCCCGCGCCCCGGCAGGCCGAACGCGTCCCCCAGCCGCAGACAGGGCAGCGGTTCGCCGCGCAGGTCGATCGCTGAATCGCGGATCCCGTGCCGGCGCGGGTCGATGCATTCGACCATCATTTCCCTGGGAATCACGAAGAACGAGTCGCCCACCGCGACCAGGAAGCCATCAATGACGGCCAGCGTCAACGGCAGACGCATGCGCACCATCGTGCCCTGGCCTTCCCGGCTGACGATCTCGGCCTCCCCGCGCAGGGATTCGATGCGCTGGCGCACCACGTCCATGCCCACACCCCGCCCCGACAGCCGGGTCGCCCGGGCCCGGGTGGAAAAGCCCGGCTCGAACAGCAGACTGCGGGCCTGGTCTTCGGACAGACTCTCGTCCGCGCCCAACAGGCCGCGTTCCACCGCCTTGCTTCTGATGAGCGCGTAGTTCAGGCCCCGCCCGTCGTCCGACACCTCGATCACCATGCTGCCGGAATCATGATAGGCGGCCAGATGCAGCGCGCCGGTTGCCGGCTTGCCCGCGGCAAGCCGCTCGGGCACCGTTTCCAGACCATGGTCGAGGGCGTTGCGCACGATGTGCATCAAGGGTTCGGACAGCTTCTCGATCATGGACTTGTCCAGTTCGGTCTCTCCCCCCGTCATGGTCAGCCGGACTTCCTTGCCCAGCGGGCGAGCCACCCCACGCACAATGCGGGGGAAGCGCTGGAAGACTTCACTGATGGGAATCATGCGCAACGTGAACGTTGCATCGCGTATCCGTCCGACCAGCGTCTCGAAGGACCGGGCCGCCTCCTGGAAGGCGGGACTTTTCTCGCGATGCGCCGCCTCGGCCGCCGATGCGCCGGAAATCACCAGTTCCCCCACCAGATCGATCAAGGCATCGAGCCGGTCGACCGGAACCTTCACGTAAGCCTGCGCCGGCTCCGACGGCCACCCGCCGGCAGCGTCGACGCCATTGCCGGCGCCGGCGGAGGCGCTTGCCCGGGCATCATCCGCCGGACCGCCTTGCAGAGACGCGATCGTGGCGGATTCGACCGGCTCCACCACGATATGGCTGTCTTCGCGCACGAACTCGAACACGTTCTCGATCTCGTCCCGCCCGCAGTCGGCCGCCAACAGCAGCGAAAAGGACAGATAGCAGGACTCCGGATCCATATCGGCCACAGGCGGCAAGGCCTCCGCCCGGGTGCGCACTTCCGGCAGGGACCCAAGGGATTCCAGCACACGCAGGAACTCGACCGGATCCATGCCGCTGCGCAGCACGTCGCGCGCGAAACGGAGCTCGATCCGCCAATGCTGCGGGCCGGCGCCAGTGCCTGGATGCGCGGCCGGGGAACCGGGCGCATTCCTTTCCGCCGCCATACCGTCGGCGGGGCCGACGCAGCCGGCCAGCACGTCCGACAGCCCGAGTTCCAGCCTGTCGCGCCTGCCCGCATCGGGTTCGGCCGCTTCACGATGCGCCGCAATGGCATCCACCAGTTCAGCGATGTAATCGCAACAATCGACCAGCAGAGCCTGCAGCGGCGGGGCCGGCTCCTGATCGCTGGCGCGCATGTGGTCCAGCGCACTCTCCAGCCGGTGCGTGAAACCGATGAGATGCTCGAAGCCAAGCAGCGCCGCGGAACCCTTGATCGTATGCACAACGCGGAAGATCTCGTTGACGGACTCGCTGGAGCCGCCGCCCGCCGCCATGCACGCCAGGGTATGCTCCATGATCAGCAGCAGCTCACGCGCTTCCTGTACGACTGCGTTGCGCGCTTTATCCACCATGCCCCCCGATTCCCCGCCGTCACCGGCGGCAGGCATGGGCCGCAGAGCGGCGGACAGGCCGAACAGTTCGAATATGGCTCGAACCGGTTCGCTGGGCGCGCTGAACGAGAGCGCACAGGCCCGGGATTCGGCTTCCCGCCTGAGCAGCAACAGCAACTGCACGCCGGCGGTATCGATTTCCTCGACTCCGGAGAGATCGATCGTCAGCCCGTCGGGATGCGCATCCAGTTGCGCCAGCAGCGCGGCCTTGAGCGGAATGGCGCGAAAAACCGTGAACGGCTCGGCGGGCCGGACCTCTGGAACATCGGCATGCATGGCGTTCCCCTCCCGACTACGGACGTGGCGGCGCCGCGGGCTGCGCACCTTGCCACATCCGGGCATCAGCATGATGACGGCTTGATGCCGTCGTTCCGAGGATGCCGTCCGGCGGGCGGCCCTGGCAGGCGGAAGAACGAAGCGTTGCCCGCGATACGCGGCGGAAGCGCCGCCTTCAGGCTCCGCAGAAGCTTTCGGCTTCAAAAGTCATCATTTGTTTCGATCATAGAGCCAGGACCCGCCATGAAGCAAACGGTAGGAAATGCGGGCGGGGAATCGCTGGCGCGCGGCCCTCATCGCGGGCAGAAGGCGCGGCCGCGCAGGCTGTTGAAGGCATTCCGGCGAGAATTGCCCATTGGGTGAATGGGCGAACCGATGCCCGGCCTGACCGGATCAGGCACCACGGGCGGGCATGGAGCAAACGGCTTCACGAACGTGATGCGTTCTGGCTCCGACAGGAATCGAACACCCTATGGAACCCACCTCATAACAAGATAAAGGTACACAAATCGGCCGGACTCGAACCAGCGTCTCCGGGGTATGAACCTGGCGGAGCGGCTGGCCGCAACCGTCATTCGTGTAGATTCGGCACCACCGTGGGCCGGTAAGCCTTCAGCCACTGCTCTGACACCAGCCTGAAGGATCGGGCCTTGGCCTCCGGCGTCCGGTATCTCACCATCCCGCTTTTATTTTCCGAAGGCGACACCACCACGTACAAACCAATGCCATCAGGCAGCGTGTACTCCTTGGCTTTGGGCTTGGCGGTGCGCAGCCTTGTATCTGTCAGCGGCTTTGCGAACAAAGCATGGTGAACTACCTGACATTAAAAACCCGCCTCTCCTCAGGGAACAAGCGGGTTTCAAAGACTGTGGCGGACGGTATGGGACAGTAAGCTGGCGTCCCCGGCAGGAATCGAACCTGCAATCTTCCCTTAGGAGGGGAAAGTTATATCCATTTAACTACAGGGACTGACTGTGCGAACCCCGCGAAGTATAACGCAAGCGGCGGGGTACTTTCCCGCTGGAACGCCTCGCAGATTCATTGTTCCCGGCGACAGGGCCGCGGCAACTGCTTCAGCCTCATTCTTGGCCGCGGTAGCCGCAGGAAAAAAACGGCAGAGGCGCCGGCGTAGTGAACTGCGCTTGCTGAGGCGCCCATGTCTTGAACACCCGGCCGGTGGAAGAATCATCCGGCGGCATCACAGTTCCTGCCACCACCCGGCTATGAGTGAGTTGGAGCCGGTGATCCGGCGCGGGCCATGTATTTCCTGCATCTGATCCGTATCGGCGGCGGTCTGCTTCTTTCCTGGATCACGAGAGGAACAATCCATAAAAAAACACCCCAGACGCCGGTCAAAGGCCCGGCGTCTGGGGTGCGATTTCTTGCGCCGGCGCTTTACCGCGCCGGTTCAGGGCAGCTTATTCAAGCTTGATGTTGCCCTGCTTCACCACGTCGTGGGCCCAGTCGTACTGTTCCTGGATTTCCTTGCCGAACTCTTCAGGCGTGTTGCCGGAAGGCGCGGCACCCTGCTTTTCGAGGGCCTCGATCACCTTGGGGTTCTTCAGCGCTTCGGAGGCCGCGGCGTGCAGCTTGACGATGATGTCCTGGGGAGTGCCGGTAGGCGCCAGCAGGCCGTACCAGGCAGGCTGGTTGAGCTGCGGGTAGCCTTCTTCTTCGAGGGTCGGGACGTCCTTCAGGCTTTCCAGCCGCTCGGGCCAGGCGATGGCCATTGCGCGCAGGTTGCCGGCCTGGATCTGCGCCATGGACGACGGCAGATTGTCGAACAGCACTTCGATCTGCCCGCCGACCGCATCGGTGACGGCCGGACCCGAGCCCTTGTAGGGCACGTGCACGATGTCGGCGCCGGTCGCCAGGCGGAAGGCTTCACCGAACAAATGCAGCACGCCGCAGGTGCCGGAGCTGCCGTACGAATACTTGCCGGGGTTGTCTTTCAGGACCTTGAGGAAATCCTTGAAGTTCTTGGCCGGGAACTTGGGATTCACTTCGATGACGTTCGGAACGTTGGCGAAGTTGGTCACCGGCACGAAGTCCTTCAGCGGATCGTAGGGCAGGTCGTCGGGACGGCAGGCCTTGTTGACGGCCATGGTCGAGACAGTGGCGATGGAAAGCGTGTAGCCATCGGGTTTGGCGCGGGCGGCTTCCTGAGCGCCAATGGCGCCCCCGGCTCCCCCCTTGTTCTCGATGACCAGGGGCTGGCCGAGGATCTGGCTCATTTCCTGCGACACGATGCGCGCCACGATGTCGGTGGAGCCGCCCGGCGCGAAAGGCACGATCACCCGAATGGGCTTGTCGGGGTAATCGGCCGCGTGCGCGACGGCGCCGCCGAAAACGGCTGCGATGCTCCCCGAGAGGGCCAGTGCTGCGAACTTATTGCCTATCAGTTTCATATACACTCTCCGTTCAAAATTTCCACCCTACGGGAAGAACTGAGCCGGCATTTTAGCCAAGCTTCCCGCTCATTCCGACACAATCTCGTAACAACGCCACCAAATGGCTGAAAAAGATGGGCATCGTCACCCTGGTTCTTCCTGATTTTCTCCTGATTGCCCTGGGATGGGCCCTGCTGCACCTGCTGCACTACCGGTCGGAATTCTTCAGCACCGCCGAGCGGCTCGTCTACTACATCCTGTTTCCAGCCCTGCTGTTCGGCTCCATCGTCCGTGCCCCGCTAAGCCTCGCCGAGGCGTCCACCCTGATCGGCGCGACCGCCGTGCTGGTCGCCTGCGGCATCGCCCTGGCCTGGCTGGCCGTACCGTTGTTCAGGCCCCAGCCGATGATCCAGGCCTCGCTTGCGCAATGCGCCTACCGCTTCAACACATACATGGGGCTGTCCCTGTCGCTCAGCCTGGCCGGCGCGCCGGGGCAATCGGTCATGGCTGTCATCGTCGGCTGCGCCGTACCCTTGGTCAACATTGCCGCCGTATCGGGTCTGGCGCGGGGGCAGGACACCCGCATCCTGTCGGAATTGTTACGCAATCCGCTCATATTGGCTACCTTTGCGGGTCTTGCCTGCAATCTGCTGGGCGTGCAGCCGCCGGGATTCGCCATGGACACTCTCCAGCGGCTGGGCGCCTGCGCCCTTGCCCTGGGGCTCATATGCGTGGGCGCCACCCTGTCCATGCAGGGCCTGGGCGCGGCGGCCAAAGTCATGGGCTGGATGATCGCTGTCCGTCTGCTGGCCATGCCCGCCATCGCATTGCTGCTTGCCGCCGTGCTCCCGCTGTCCTCGCTGGAAAAACAGATGCTGTTGCTATTCAGCACCCTGCCGACCGCCTCGGCAAGCTATATTCTTGCCGCGCGAATGGGCGGCGACGGCCGCAGCGTCGCGGTCACCATGTCGCTGGGCACGGTTCTCTCGGCCATCACCATACCCTTGTGGTTGCAACTCAATCCCTTTTGAGGAAACCGCGATATGTCGTCACAGCAAGCTCCATTCCCGGCCATTTCACTGAAATTGCCCGACGAAGACGCCACGCATGCGCTGGCGGCGTCCTTCGCGCCGCTGTTGTGCGGACGGCGGCCGGAACTGGCCGCGGGCGGCCGCATTCACCTGCGCGGCGACCTGGGAACGGGCAAAACCAGCTTCGTTCGTGCCTTTCTCAGGGCGGCCGGAATACAGGGACGCATCAAAAGTCCTAGCTATGCACTGCTTGAAAGCTATAATCTTTCTAGCTTACACTTCTATCACCTTGATTTTTATAGATTTAGCGATACACGCGAATGGTTGGATGCAGGATTTCGAGACATTCTTCAGGAAAATGCCATCGTCCTGATCGAATGGCCGGAACAGGCGGGCACGCTGCTGCCGCCACCCGATCTGGACATTCGGCTCGAACATGAGGACAAAGGGCGCACCGCCGTGCTCACCGCGCACAGCGATAAAGGATCACTATGGCTGACGACTCTATTTCCCCCAGCGCCGGCACCCCCGCCACCGACTTCGGCAGGCGGCGGCTGATCGCGAGCGCCACCACGCTTCTCGTCTTCCCCATCATTCCCCGCGTCGCGCAGGCCGCCAGCATCGTCGCGGTACGCACCTGGCCGGCCGACGAATACACGCGCGTCACGCTGGAAATGGATTCCGAGCTCAAGGCCGAACACTTCACGCTCGATGGACCGGACCGCCTGGTCGTGGACATCGAAGGGCTGACCTTGAACAGCACGCTCAATGAGCTGGTGTCCAAAGTGCGCCCCAACGATCCCTATATCGCCACCGTACGCGTCGGCCAGAACCGGCCCGACGTCGTGCGCCTGGTGCTGGATCTCAAGCAGCCGGTGGCTCCGCAGATCTTCACACTCAAACCCATCGGGGAATACAAGTACCGCCTGGTGGTCGACCTTTACCCCAAGGTGGCGCAGGACCCTCTGCTGGCCATCATGGACAGCAAGGACCCGGACCCCCTCGCCGACGTGCTGGAACAACTGGCCCAGCAGGGCGCGGATGCGCCCATTCCATCGGTGCAGGGCCAGGCCCTGCCACAGACCGCGCGCAAGCCGGACCTGCCCTCGCCGCCATCCGGCGGCGGCAGCGCCAGACCGCAGCCGGCCCCCACGCCCGCGCCCGCGCCGGCACCCAGCAGGCGCGGCAATATTCTGGTTGCCCTCGACCCCGGCCATGGGGGCGAGGACCCGGGCGCCATCGGCCGCGGCGGCACCCGCGAGAAAGACATCGTGCTGTCGATCGCGCGGCGGCTCAGACGGATGATCGACGGCACGCCGGGCATGAAAGCCTACATGACGCGCGACGGCGATTACTTCGTGCCGCTGCACGTGCGGGTGCAGAAGGCACGGCGGGTCAAGGCCGATCTCTTCATATCCATACACGCGGATGCATGGATCAAGCCCACCGCCCGCGGGTCGTCCGTCTACGCACTGTCGCAGAACGGCGCAACCAGCACCATGGCACGCATGATGGCCCAGCGCGAGAATGAAGCCGACCTGATCGGCGGCGTCAACCTGGGCACGCACAACCCCCAAGTGGCGAAAGTACTGCTGGACCTGTCCACCGCGGCGCAGATCAACGATTCCATACGCGTGGGGCGCCAGGTCCTCGGCGAGATTGGAAAGATCAATCGCCTTCACAAGAGACAGGTCGAACGGGCCGGCTTCGCCGTGCTGAGGGCGCCCGACATTCCCTCCATCCTGGTCGAAACGGCTTTCATCAGCAATCCGACCGAAGAAAGGATGCTGCGCAGCAGCAAATACCAGGACGAAGTCGCCCGCGCCATGCTGTCGGGAATCCAGGACTATTTCCGCACCACCCCCGCCCTCGCTCGAAGGGGATGAACTCGGACGTAGAACAGTCCCTGCGGACTGTTCTACGCCGAGTGAATCCGAGCGGCATGCAAGCCGCGAGGTGGGATGAATCCGAGCGGCATGCAAGCCGCGAGGTGGGATGAGCTCGGACACAAGAGAGTCCACTGCGGACTCTCTTGTGCCTAGTGAATCCGAAGGGCTTGCAAGCCCTGAGGTGGGAAGATAGTGGCAATAGGATGGCCCCGCTGGTTCATCCGAAAGGCCTGCAGGCCATGAGGTAGAGAGATCCCCGCAATAAATTGCACATGCACCCGGTTCATCCGAGCGGCATGCAAGCCGCGAGGTGGGATGAACTCGGACACAAGAGAGTCCACTGCGGACTCTCTTGTGCCTAGTGAATCCGAAGGGCTTGCAAGCCCTGAGGTGGGAAGATCGTGGCAATAGAATGAGAATGCCCCCGCCCCTCCAAAGTACGAAACTCCACACACGACATGTCCGCCGCGCCGGGTAAAATCCAAGGTCTGTCCACATTGATTTGAAGGACGATCGACAGACGGATGACCGACAGACGCCCCATATCCCCCCTGCCCGACCTCCTCATCAGCCAGATCGCAGCCGGCGAAGTCATCGACCGGCCGGCGTCGGTTCTGAAGGAACTGCTGGAAAACGCGCTGGACGCGGGCGCCAGCGCCATCGAGGTGCGCCTCGACGGCGGCGGCGTCCGGCGCATTGCGGTCATCGACGACGGCAACGGCATTCCCCCGGAAGAGCTTCCTCTGGCGCTGCGTCGGCACGCCACCAGCAAGATCGCATCGCTGGATGACCTCGAACACGTGGCGTCCATGGGTTTCCGCGGCGAAGCCCTCGCATCGATCGCATCGGTCGCGCGCCTGACCATCACATCGCGCAGCCCCGATGCCGGGCATGCCTGGCAGATCGACGGCTCGACGCTGGAAACG
Source organism: Alcaligenaceae bacterium (assembly GCA_013416455.1). Classification (GTDB taxonomy): domain Bacteria; phylum Pseudomonadota; class Gammaproteobacteria; order Burkholderiales; family Burkholderiaceae_B; genus Yanghanlia. The sequence goes on from JACCES010000009.1 coordinate 90,408, forward strand.
AGCGCGGCGGCGGGGCCGACCGGCACAACGGTGGACGTCAGGCAGCTGTTCGACGCCGTACCGGCCCGGCGCAAGTTCCTGCGCTCCGAAACCACGGAATACGGCCACTGCCTGGACGCGCTGGAGCGCATCGCGCTGGCCCATCCCGACGTCGCCTTCCGCCTGTTCCACAATGAAAAGCCGCAACGCCACTGGCGGGCCGCCGGCATGGCGCAACGGCTGCGCGACGTCCTGGGCACCGAATTCACCGAGCAGGGGATACTGGTGGAACACGACCACGGCCTCATATGCCTGCGCGGCCTGATCACCCGCCCGACCCTCGCCCGACATCGCGCGGATCGCCAGTATCTGTATGTCAATGGGCGCTATGTGCGCGACCGCAGCGTCTCCCATGCGGTACGGCAGGCCTATGCCGACGTCCTGCATGGCGATCGCCATCCGGCCTATGTGCTGTTTCTTGACGTGGATCCGGCCGTCGTGGATGTCAACGTGCATCCCGCCAAGCATGAGGTCAGGTTCCGCGACAGCGGCGCGATCCACCGTTTCGTTTCGCAGGCGCTCAACGAAGTCCTGGCCAGCACGCCGGGCATGCACGAGGCGCCCGCGGCGGGGAGGTCCCCCGCGAACGATGCGGCGGGTGCCGCCGCCGCATCGGCCGGCGGCCATCCGGCCGGCGCGGGCCGCGCGGACGACGTCATGCCCCTCCATTCGCCCGATCCCGTGGCCCGGGCCCCCTACGCGGGCGGCGGCATGCCGCCCCGCCAGGCCGCCATCAGCCTGCGCGACCGGGATGCCGCATCCGATGCCTGGCAATCGCTGTACCGCCCTCTCGAAGACGGCATGCCGGGCCCCGCCGCGGATGACGCGCCAGCGACGCCGCCGCCCGCCTGGGCGGCCGCGCAGTCCGGCGCCGCCTCCCCCGGCGCCGACGAGCCGGATCCCCAGCCGCTCGGGCAGGCGCTGGCACAGGTGCACGGCATCTACATACTGGCGCAGAACCGCAAGGGCCTGGTCCTGGTGGACATGCACGCCGCGCACGAACGCGTGGTCTATGAAAGACTCAAGCAGGCCCTGGACGAGCGCGATCTGCCGCGCCAGGAACTGCTCGTTCCGGTAGTGTTCAACGCCGACCCGCGCGATCTCGGCCTGATCGAAGAATTCGGCGATTCACTTGAAACCCTGGGCCTGATCCTGACCCCGGCCGGCCCATCGGCCATCGCGGTCCGTGCCGTGCCGGCCCTGCTCGCCCAGGGCGACATCGAATCACTGGTGCGCGGCGTACTGCGGGATCTCGACCATGTCGGCAGTTCCAGCCTCCTGACCGAACAACGCAACGAGCTGCTTTCCACCATGGCCTGCCACGGCTCGGTGCGGGCCAACCGCAGGCTGACGCTCGACGAGATGAACGCGTTGCTGCGGCAGATGGAACGGACGGAGCGCGCCGACCAGTGCAACCACGGCCGGCCCACCTGGCTGCAATGGACGCTGGGCGAACTGGACCGCATGTTTCTGCGCGGGCAATGAGGGGAGCATGACGGCGGTCGCAGGCATCAGCCCCGTTCCCGGGGATCATGGCGGCGCGGGCTTTCCCGTCCTCTGTCTGGCCGGCCCGACGGCATCGGGCAAAAGCGCCGCCAGCCTTGCCCTGGCCCGGCGCTGGCCCGTGGAAATCATCGTCATGGATTCGGCGACCATCTATCGCGGCATGGACGTCGGCACCGCCAAGCCCAGCCCCGGGGAACAGGCACAGACGCCCCACCACCTGCTCGACATCCGCGACCCCGCCGAAACCTATTCCGCCGCGGAGTTCCGCGCCGATGCGCTGGCGCTGATCGACGCGATACGGGCACGCAATCGCCTGCCCGTGATCTGCGGCGGGACCATGATGTACTACAAGGTATTGCGCGAAGGCATCGCCGCGCTGCCGCAGGCCGATGCCGCCCTGCGCGCGCAAATCGACGAAGAGGCCAGGCGCCGCGGCTGGCCGGCCCTGCATGCGGACCTGGCTCTGCACGACCCCGTCACCGCCGCCCGGCTGGCACCCAATGACAGCCAGCGCCTGCAGCGGGCCATCGAAATCCACCGCGCCACCGGGATTCCCATGTCCGCCTGGCTGGCGCGCGGCAAGTCGCAGGCGCCGCCTTCCCACCGCTACCTTACGCTGAGCCTGGAACCCGCCGACAGGCTGGCGCTGCATGCCCGCATTGCCCGGCGCTATCACGCCATGCTGGATGAAGGCCTGCTCGACGAAACCGCCCGCCTGCATGCGCGCGGCGACCTGCATCCCGGACTGCCATCTGTGCGCTGCGTCGGATACCGCCAGCTATGGGACCATCTGGAAGGGAAAATCACGCTGGACGAAGCCGTGGAACAGGCCATTGCCGCCACCCGCCAGCTGGCCAAGCGCCAGCTTACGTGGCTGCGTTCGGACCCTGACCGCAGTATTGTCGACTGCCTGTCGCCTCATGCCGTCGACCGCATCATCGACCTGGCGCATGCGGCCTGGAAGGATCCGGCCGGCCACCTGCCACCCTGAAGTCTCTTTCATCATCAGGGGTGGCCGCAAAGCCATCCTCGTTGGCGTGAACAGGCCCTAAACCACCGTCACCTGCGGCGCTTCGGCGCCCTGGCGTTCGGCGATCTCGCCCAGCACATGGACGGTTTCCCCCTGGCCGCGCAGGGTTTCGGCAATGGCATCGGCCTGCGCCGCCGGCACGATCACCACCATGCCGATGCCGCAATTGAAGACGCGGTGCATTTCTTCTTCGGCCACGTTGCCGTTCTGCTGCAGCCACTGGAACAAGGGCGGCAGCGACCAGGCATCGCGGTGCAGCCGCGCCGCCATATCCGCCTGCAGGATGCGCGGCACATTGTCGAGCAGGCCGCCGCCCGTAATGTGGGCCAGCCCCTTGATGGAACGGCCATGGACGGCCAGCGCCCGCAGGATGGACTTCACGTAGATGCGGGTGGGCGCCATGACGACGTCCAGCAGCGGCCGCCCGTCCAGTTCCTGATCGGGCCGGGCGTTGGCATGCTTGAGGATCTTGCGCAGCAGCGAATAGCCGTTCGAGTGGGCACCGCTGGAAGCCAGGCCCAGCACCACGTCGCCCGGCCCGATCTGCTTGCCGTCGATGATGGCGGATTTTTCCACGGCGCCCACGGCGAAGCCGGCCAGGTCGTATTCACCGTCGGGATACATGCCCGGCATCTCGGCCGTCTCGCCGCCTATCAGGGCGCAGCCCGCCAGCTCGCAGCCCTGCGCGATGCCCTGCACCACGCTTGCGGCCGTATCGACCGACAGCTTGCCGCAGGCGAAGTAATCGAGGAAGAAGAGCGGTTCGGCGCCCTGCACCAGAATATCGTTCACGCTCATGGCGACGAGATCGATTCCCACCGTATCATGGCGATTCCATTCGAAGGCCAGCCGCAGCTTGGTTCCCACGCCGTCGGTGCCGGACACCAGCACCGGCTCTTTCAGGTGGCGCGGCACTTCGAACAGCGCGCCGAAGCCGCCTATGCCGGCCATGACTCCCGCGCGCATGGTCTTTGCGGCCATGGGCTTGATGCGGTCCACCAGGGCCTCGCCGGCGTCGATATCGACCCCGGCGTCGCGATAGGTGAGAGATGCAGAATGTTTGTCAGTCATGAGAAAAGCCGTGGGATGTGCAAGAATTGCGGGTTGAACTGTTTATCAGGCCAGATTTTACGATGAACCGTACTTTATGGGTTTGATGCCGCGGGTCCGGCACGCAGGCGCGGCACGGCGGCCTTGGGCCGCGTGGCCGGCCATACTGGATGACACGACCCCCACGCTCTCTACGTTCGCTGCCCCCCAAGGGGGCTTCAGCCTCCTTCGGGCGGCCGGGCGGAGGCTGAAATGACACAACAACTGATCCTCGATCTGCTTCCCGCTCCGCCTCCCACGCTCGACAATTTCGTGGTGGGCCGCAACGCGCCGGCACTTGCCGCCCTGCGCGAATGCCAGCCGGGCCGCGCCATTTATCTGTGGGGGCCGCATGGCGTCGGGCGCAGCCATCTGCTGCGCGGCGCCAGCCATCGGCCCGGCGGCCACTACCAGCCCGCCGGGGCCGCGGCCGCCCGTCTGCGCGAGATCGCCACGGGCGAAACCGTGAATTTCTCGCTCATTGCCGTGGACGACGTCCAGGCGCTCGATGCCGATGGCCAGGCCGCGCTCTTCGCGCTATACAATCGATGGCGCGAAAGCGCGGCCACGCAAGAAGCCTTCGCCCTGGTGATCGCCGGCGACGGCTCTCCGCTCGGCATGAACGTGCGCGAAGACCTGCGCACCCGCCTGGGCTGGGATCTGGTGTTCCGCCTGGAACAGCTATCCGACGAAGAACGCGCCCAGGCCCTGCACAGCCGCGCCGCCGCCCGGGGGCTGGAACTCTCCCCCGATGTCGTGGCCTGGCTCCTGACGCACCATGAACGCGACATGAGCCGCCTGGCCGCGGTGGTGGATGCGCTGGATCGCTATTCCCTCGCGCGCCACCGTCCCATCACTCTGCCTTTGCTGAAAGACCTGCTTGCAAGCGATCAGCCCTGAACGAAAGAAATTCATGACCACATCCACCCGTCTCGCCCTGTTCGACCTGGATCACACCCTGCTGCCGCTGGACAGCGACTACCAATGGGCCGATTACCTCGCCCGCACCGGCCGGGCCGGCGATCCGGCCGAAGCCCAGCGCCGCAACGAAGAACTGATGGAACGCTACAACGCGGGCCAGCTCACGGCGGAACAATCCGCCGAGTTCATGCTGGGCCTGCTGGCCCGCGCCAGCATGCCGGAACTGGCGCGCTGGCATGAATCCTTCATGGCGGAAGTGATCCGCCCGGCCATCCGCGACAATGCCATCGAACTGGTCCAGCGCCACATGGCGCGCGGCGACCTGTGCGCGATCGTCACCGCCACCAATGATTTCGTCACCGCTCCCATTGCCCGCGCTTTCGGTATTCCCCACCTGATCGCCACCGTCGCCGAAACGCGGCAGGGCCGCTACACGGGCCGCATCCACGGCGTGCCCAGCTTCCAGGCGGGAAAGATCGTGCGTGTCGACGACTGGCTTTCCGGCATGGGCCTGACGCGCAACACCTTTCAGGAAAGCTGTTTCTACAGCGATTCGCCCAACGATCTGCCCTTGCTGGAAGTCGTCACCCGCCCCATCGCCACCAACCCCAGCCCGGCATTGCGCGAGGTCGCCCTGCAACGCGGCTGGGAAGTGCTGGATCTATTCAAGGAAATGCAGGACACCAAGGGAGGAATGCCGGCCTGAATGCCGCCCGGACTCGCCCAGGCGCACACGGCCGGCAAGAACCGCCGCGTGGCCTGAGCCATCATCATGAAGACCGTCGCCTGCGCTTGGGAAAGTGGCCATAAAATACGCACATGCTGCCTGAAACAATAAAGAACTTCGTTGCACGCCTGTTCAACGGTGCACGCCGCGGGCCGGAACGCCTGCCCGTCGAAAAACACGGCATCGACCGCCGCAACGTCTCGCGCCATGCGATCAAGGTCTGCGAGGTCCTGCGCCAGCATGGCCACGAAGCCTACATCGTGGGCGGCGCGGTGCGCGATCTCATCGTCGGCCTCCAGCCCAAGGATTTCGACGTGGCCACCAATGCCACGCCCGAGCAGATCAAGCCGCTGTTCCGCCGCGCCCGCATCATCGGGCGGCGCTTCCGGCTGGTGCATGTGGTGTTCGGGCCCGAAATCATTGAAACCTCCACCTTCCGCACCGCTTCGGCCAATGGCGGCGAGCACACCGACGAGCACGGCCGCATACTGCGCGACAACGAGTTCGGCACGCACGAAGACGACGCGGCCCGGCGCGACTTCACGCTCAATGCGCTCTACTACGATCCGCTGAGCGAAGAAGTCATCGATTTCCATCGAGGGGTGAGCGATCTTCAGAAACGCATCGTGCGCATGATCGGAGACCCCGAGACGCGCTATCGCGAAGATCCCGTTCGCATGCTGCGGGCCGTGCGCTTTGCCTCCAAGCTGTCCGGGACCATAGAACCGGCCACCCTGGAGCCCATCCGCCGACTGGCATCGCTCATCGAACACGTGCCGGCGTCGCGCCTGTCCGATGAAACCCTCAAACTGCTGACCTGCGGGCATGCCATGGACTGCCTGCGCAAGTTGCGCGACGTCGGTCTGCACCAGGATCTCATGCCCTTGCTGGACGTGGTGTTCAACGTGCCGGAAGGCGAAGAATTCGTCGACCTGGCGCTGGCGCGCACCGACGCGCGCGTCAGGGCGGGCAAGCCGATCAGCCCCAGCTTCCTGTTCGCCGCGCTGCTCTGGAAGCTGGTCCACCAGCGCTGGCAGTCGCTCGCCGGGGCCGGCGGCCACCCCACGCAGTCGCTGCAGGAAGCCTCGGACTCCGTCCTCGACGAACAATCCCGCAAGATGGCTATACAACGTAGATACGTTGCGGACATTCGGGACATCTGGTTCATGCAGGCGCGCTTCGAGCGCGTGAACGCCAAGGCCATCTGGCGCATGATCGAGCAGCCGCGTTTCCGCGCGGCGGTGGATTTCCTTCAGCTGCGCGCCGAGGCCCGTGAAGTCGACAGCGTCATGGCGCAATGGTGGATGGATCTCGCCAATGCCGATCCTGACGATCGCGGCCCCATGATCGAAGCCCGCCAGACATCCCAGCGCGATCGGGCGCCGGCCCTGCGCAAGCGCCGCCGGCGCTCCCCGCGCCGCAGCCCCGCGGCGGCGGACACGCCGGCATGAACGCCGGCCGGGTGTCGGGGGAACATTCCGCGGGCAGGCCGGCGGGCAATGACGCGGCGGCGCCCGCCCTGGCCTACGTCGGCATGGGGGCCAATCTCGGAAACTGCCGTGCCACTCTCATCCAGGCGGCCGCCGAAATCGCCGCCCTGCCCGGCACGTTGTCCACCAGGCTGTCGCCGCTGTATCGCAGCGCCCCCGTGGACGCCGGCGGGCCGGACTACCTGAATGCGGTGCTGGCGCTGGAAACGACGACGGGCGCGGAAGCGCTGCTGCGGGCGCTGCTGGACATCGAAAACCGCCACGGCCGGCAGCGGCCATACCACAATGCGCCGCGCAGCCTGGATCTCGACCTGCTGCTGCATGGCGGCAGGACGCTGGAAACCGCCTTTCTGACGCTGCCCCATCCCCGCATGCACGAGCGTGCTTTCGTACTGAAGCCCTTGCGGGACCTGGCGCCCGATCTGGCGCTGCCGCAAGGCAGCCTGCACGCGCTGCTGGCCGCCTGCGGCGGCCAGCGCCTCGAAAGGCTGGCGGACGCCTGAACCCGCCCGGCAGCGGCCCGCCGCCGGCGGTGCGAGCCGAACACGGGCGCAAGCCGGCAACCGGGGCGCCGGCGCCCCGGCGCAGGATTCAGACCACCGCCGCCAGCAGGCGCTTGGCCCGCTCGATCACGGGCGCATCGATCATGGCGCCGTCCAGCTGGAAGGCGGCGGAGCCGGTGCGCTCGAATTCCGCCACGACACGCTGCGCCCATTCACGCTCTTGCGCGGACGGAGCAAAAGCGGAGTGCACCACGCTCACCTGAGCGGGATGGATGCACAGCACGCCCGCAAAACCCATGTCCCGGACCTGAATCGCCACACTGGACAGCGCCTGCGTGTCGCGGAAGTCGGGATGCACGCCGTCGATGGGCGGCTTGATGCCGGCCACGGTGCTGCACAGCAGCATGCGGCAGCGGATGTGATCGAGCAGCAGGCGCGCGCCCGGCGTATCCGGCCGGGTGCCGGTGTCGAGCATGAGATCCAGATAGCCGAAGGCCAGGCGATCCACCCCTTCCGCGGCCGCCAGTTCTTCGAGATTGAGCACGCCGCGGGCGCTTTCCACAATGGGAAGCGCCGGCTTGCCGGCCAACTCGCGCACGCGCTGAAGCTGCGCCGCGGTTTCCGCCTTGGGCAGCACCACGCCGACGATGCCGTCATGCGCGCGGCACAGGGCCAGGTCGGCCTCGAACCATGGTGTATCGGCCGCATTGACGCGCACCCAGAAGCGTTGCTGCGGGTTCTCGGCCGCGAATTGCGCAATGTGCTCGCGCGCGGCTTCCTTGGCATCGACCTGCACGGCATCTTCAAGGTCGATGATGACCGCGTCGGCGCCGGCCGCCAGGGCCTTGGCGAAACGCTCGGGCCTGTTTCCCGGCACGAACAGCGCGGCGCGCATGGTTTGCTGCATGAGTTTTCTCCTTTGTCTACCCATGCCGCCGGCCCCGGCTGAACCGCCAGGCCGCCGACGGCCTTTCATCTATGTGTCAGGACCTGAAGGTGAGATCCGCCTGATGCGCCAGGGTGCCATCCTGCTCGGCCCAGAGCTGTGCCTTGCCGTCGCCCGACAGGGTGCCCGCGACCTCGAAGGGCCGGGGGGCGATCAAGGGACGCAGCCCGCGATAGTTGAAGGATTCCACCTCGCGGCCGGGATGCGCGTCGAGGAAAGCCTGCAGTATGGTGGTGGCGATCAGCGGCCCATGGACCACGAGCCCGGGGTAGCCTTCCTGCTTCGTGACGTAGTCGAGATCGTAGTGGATGCGATGGCCGTTGAACGTGACGGCCGAATAGCGGAACAGCATCACCGGGCTCGGTTCCACCGTCTGGGCCCACTCGCGCCGCGGCGCTTCGATGCTGCCTTCGAGCTTGGGCGCGCTGGGCGCGCGATAGACGATGTCCTGTTCTTCGGACACGCAGACCACGCCATCCTGGACGTAGTCATGCTGCACGGTAAAGAACAGCAGGCTGCCGGTGCGGCCGTGCTTTTCCTCGATCTTCAGGATGGTCGAACGGCGCTCGGCCGGCGTCCCCACCCGCAGGGGCCGATGGAACCGGACGCGCCCGCCCGCCCACATGCGGTTGCGCTCGCCCAGCGGCGGCAGGAAACTGCCCTGGCTGGGGTGGCCGTCGCGGCCCAGGTCTTCATAGGGCTGGCCCTTCACGAAATGCGCCCACAGCCACAGATGCGGCAGGGCTTCCCCCAGCGCGGGCGCGGACCGGTTCAGGGCAAGGGCGGTCTGGTGCACGTGGCCGATGTCCAGATTGTCGGCGCAGGTTTCTGTGCGGCCGACCCAGTTCGAATAATCCGGTGTAGTCATAATGTTTCCAGCATAGGTCTTCATCGCGGTTCTTCCGCGAGCGAGACGACATATTGCCTGCAAGGGCGGGATATTTGAATTCGTATCTTCACAAGGCGCGGTTCAGGCCCACGGAAGCGGTTCTCAGCGGCTCGCGGATTCGATGGCGCGCTTGCGCAATTCGTGACGGATCACCTTGCCGGTGGTGGTCATGGGCAGGCTGTCGACGAACTCGACTTCGCGTGGATATTCGTGTGCCGCCAGGCGGCTGCGCACCCACTCCTTGAGTTCGGTCGCCAGCGCCGGCTGGCTGTCGAAGCCGGACTTGAGAACCACATAAGCCATGACGATTTCGGTGCGCAGAGGGTCGGGCTTGCCGACCACCGCCGCCATCTGGACAGCGGGATGCCGCAGCAGGCAGTCTTCGATTTCGCCCGGGCCGATGCGATAGCCCGACGAAGTGATGACATCGTCATTGCGCCCGACGAAGCACAGGCGCCCATCCGGCCGCCGGTAGCCGACGTCGCCCGTCAGCAGCCAGTCTCCCGCGAATTTGGCGCGGGTCGCGGCGGGATTGTTCCAATAGCCCAGGAACATCACCGGGTCGGGAGACCGGACGGCGATATTCCCCTGCTCGCCATCACTCAGCGGCGTTCCCTGGTCGTCGACGATCGCCACGTCGTGGCCCGGCACCGGCCATCCCATGACGCCTTCCACGGGCGGTTCGAGCAGGCTGCAGCCCGACACCACCATATTGCATTCGGTCTGGCCGTAGAATTCATTGATCGTCACGCCCAGGCTGCGGCGCCCCCATTCCAGCAATTCGGTGCCCAGCGATTCGCCGCCGCTGGCAATGCTGCGCAAGCGCAGCTTCCAGCGTTTTTCGGGTTCAGGCACACTGCGCAGCATCTTGAGCGCCGTGGGCGGGATGAAGGCGTTTCGCACGCCGAAGTCCTGCATGAACTGGAAGGCCGCCTCGGGGTCGAATTTCTCGAAGCGGCGGGCCACCACGGTCACCCCGTGATGCAGCGCGGGCATGAGTACGTCCAGCAGGCCGCCGATCCAGGCCCAGTCCGCGGGCGTCCAGATGCGGTCGCCTTCCTGCGGCAACAGATCGTGGCTCATTTCCACGCCCGGCAAATGCCCCAGCAGGACGCGATGGGCATGCAGGGCGCCCTTGGGCTGGCCCGTGGTGCCCGAGGTGTAGATGATGAGGGCGGGATCGTCGGCGGCGGTGTCCACCGGCTCGAAGGCGTCGGAGCAGCCGGCCATTTCGGCGGCGAGATCGCGGCCCGCCGGGTCGGGCCCGTCCACGCAGAACACGTTCTTGAGGTCGGGCAGCGAAGCGCGCAATTCCGCCAGCCTCGCGGCGCCGCGGGCGTCGGTAATGACGCTGCATGCGCCCGAATCGCGCAGCCGGAATTCCAGGGCCTCGGCGCCGAACAGCGTGAACAGCGGGATGGAAATCGCCCCCAGCTTGTGCACGGCGATGTGGCCGAAGGCGGCTTCGGGACATTGGGGCAGCAGCACCGCCACGCGGTCGCCGCGCCCGACCCCGCTCTGGCGCAGCAGATTGGCGAGACGGTTGGACAATTCGCGCAGGCGGCCGAAGCTGTATTCACTGACCTCGCCCGACGCCGTGACATAGATCAGGGCCAGGCGGCCGGGGTCTTGCTGCGCCCACTTGTCGCAGACGTCCACGCCCATGTTGTAACGGGCGGGCACCCGCCAGGAAAACCGCTCGCGCAGTTCGCCGTAGGTGCTGGCATGAGTAAGCATGCTGTGTCTCCTTCATTCTATGCTGCGCAAGATTACCAGACGGCGGGCCGCCTGCCATCGGGATTTCCAGCTAGCCTGCCGCGACGATGGGAACCATTTCGGCTATCCGCGCCTTCCACTTGGCCGGGCCGGTCTGGTGCACGGACTCGCCCGAGGCATCGACGGCCACCGTCACCGGCATGTCCTTCACGTCGAACTCATAGATGGCTTCCATCCCCAGGTCTTCGAAGGCCACCACGCGCGCATTGCGTATCGCCTTCGACACCAGATAGGCGGAACCGCCCACGGCCATCAGATAGGCTGACTGATGCTCGCGGATGGCATCGATGGCGACCGGGCCGCGCTCGGCCTTGCCCACCATGGCGATCAGCCCGGTCTTTTCGAGCATCATGCCGGTGAACTTGTCCATGCGCGTGGCGGTGGTGGGGCCGGCCGGGCCGACCACTTCGTCACGCACCGGATCCACCGGGCCGACGTAATAGATGATGCGGTTGGTGAAGTCCACGGGCAGCGGCTCGCCGCGATCCAGCATTTCCTGGATGCGCTTGTGGGCCGCGTCGCGCCCGGTCAGCATCCGTCCGGAAAGCAGCAGCGTCTGGCCCGGCTTCCAGCCTGCGACCTCTTCCGCGGTCAGCGTATCCAGATTCACCTGGGTTGACTTGTTGTAATCGGGCGCCCATTGCACGTCCGGCCAGTTCGACATGGCGGGCGGCGTCAGCACGGCCGGGCCGGAACCGTCGAGTTCGAAGTGGACGTGGCGGGTGGCCGCACAGTTGGGGATCATGGCGACGGGCTTGGACGCCGCATGCGTCGGGAAGGTATTGATCTTGACGTCCAGCACGGTGGTTAGCCCGCCCAGCCCCTGGGCGCCGATACCCAGCGCATTGACCTTTTCATACAGCTCGATGCGCAGTTCTTCGAGCTTGTTCTGCGGGCCACGCCGCAGCAGTTCGAACATGTCGATGTCGTCCATCAGCGCCTGCTTGGCCATCGTCATGGCCTTTTCCGCCGTACCGCCCACCCCGATGCCCAGCATGCCCGGCGGACACCAGCCTGCGCCCATGGTGGGCACCGTCTTCAGCACCCAGTCCACCAGCGAATCGCTGGGGTTGAGCATGACGAACTTGGTCTTGTTCTCGGAACCGCCGCCCTTGGCCGCCACCTGCACGTCGACCCGGCCGCCGGGGACCAGTTCGACGTTGACAATACAGGGCGTGTTGTCGCGGGTGTTCTTGCGCGTGAAAAGCGGGTCCATCAGCACGGACGCGCGCAGCGGATTGTCGGGGCTGAGATAGCCGCGGCGCACGCCTTCGTCACAGAGGTCCTGGATGCTCAGACGCGTGTCGAAGCGGACATCCATGCCAACTTTCAGGAACACGTTCACGATGCCGGTGTCCTGGCAAATGGGGCGCCTGCCTTCGGCGCACATGCGCGAATTGGTCAGGATCTGCGCGATGGCGTCCTTGGCCGCCGGATTCTGCTCGCGCTCGTAAGCGCGCGCCAGATGCTGGATGTAGTCCGCCGGATGGTAATAGCTGATGAACTGCACCGCATCGGCAATGGATTGGATGAAGTCTTCTTCTTTGATCAGGGTAGTCATAATGCAAGAGCCGGGGATGAAAGGCGGGCGGAACCCGCGTGAAACGACATGGGGCGCGGGGCGCCCGCAAGGGTGGTGAAGAACTCCGGCCGTATCGGCCGGAGCTTCTCCGCCACAATACGGGGGCACCTACGGTGCCGTATTTAAGTTGCCTCGCTTGACCTCGCCCTGAAGGGCGAGGCTTGCGCATAGGCGCGTGGTCAATGAAGCGGCGGGTTCGGGCCGGTTGCGGGCCCGCCGCCACGGTTATGCGCTTACTTGCCGGCCCAGACCGGCTTGCGCTTCTCGGCGAATGCCGTGGCGCCTTCCCTGGCATCGTCCGAAGTGAAGATGTGCGCAATACGCGGGCGCTGCAGGTCGAACATGTCGGCCGGGCGCCAGTTGCGCGATTCCGCAATGATGCCCTTGGCCGTCTGCACGGCGAGCGGGCCGTTCTGGGCAATGACCCCCGCCATTTCCAGCGCCGCCTGGAGCGCCTGGCCGGAGCCGGTCAGGCGGTTGATCAGCCCGTACTGGTGAAAACGGCTGGCAGGGAACATTTCGCCGGTCAGCACGGCTTCCATGGCGATGTGGTAGGGGATTCTTGCCGGCAGACGCAGCATGCCGCCGGAACCCGGGACCAGGCCGCGCTTGACCTCCGGCACGCCGAAGGTGGCGTCTTCGGCGGCGACGATCAGGTCGCACGCCAGGGCCAATTCACAGCCGCCAGCCAGGGCATAGCCTTCGACGGCTGCGATCAGGGGCTTGCGGGGCGGCCGCTCGCACAGCCCGGCAAAGCCGCGGTCGCCCACATAAGGCCGCTGGCCGGTGGCGGCGAAGGCTTTGAGGTCCATGCCGGAACAGAAAGTATTGCCCGCGCCGGTCAGGATGCCGATCACGATGCCGTCGTCCTCGTCCAGCCTGTCGAGCGCGGCCGCCAGCTGCTGCGCCGCTTCATGATTGATGGCGTTGCGGGCCCGCGGCCTATCGATCGTGATGACCAGGATCTGTTCGACGACTTCTACTTTCACCAGTTCTGACATGGGGGCTTCCTTGGATGGAGCGACTCGGCGGCCGCGGCAGCGTTCGGGGACAACCTCGTATCATACGACCAATTGAACATGCGACCGAACGCCGGGCGCGTCCCCCGAGGAAAACGCTAAAATCGAAGAATTTTGCGAATCACCTCGCCTACTCGGCCATACAGTTCATGCTCACTTTTCAGCAGATCATCCTTACGCTACAGCAGTACTGGGACAAACAGGGCTGCGCGCTGCTCCAGCCCTACGACATGGAAGTGGGGGCGGGGACCTCGCACACGGCGACCTTCCTGCGCTCCATCGGCCCCGAGCCCTGGCGGGCGGCCTATGTGCAGCCTTCGCGCCGCCCCAAGGACGGCCGCTACGGCAACAACCCCAATCGCCTGCAGCATTACTACCAGTACCAGGTGGTCCTCAAGCCCGCGCCTCCTGAAATCATCGATCTCTATATCGGCTCGCTGGTGGCTCTGGGCATAGACCCGAAGCAGCACGACATCCGTTTCGTCGAAGACGACTGGGAAAACCCCACGCTGGGGGCCTGGGGCCTGGGCTGGGAAATCTGGCTCAACGGCATGGAAGTCACCCAGTTCACCTATTTCCAGCAGGTCGGCGGGCTGGACTGCTACCCCGCCACCGGCGAAATCACCTACGGGCTGGAACGCCTGGCCATGTATCTGCAAGGCGTGGAAAGCGTCTATGACCTGGTCTGGACCCGGGGCGGCGATGGTACGCCGATTCTGTACGGCGACGTTTTCCATCAGAACGAAGTCGAACAATCGGCCTACAACTTCGAGCATGCCTCCACCGACATGCTGTTCGCGCACTTCAACGACTACGAAGCCGAAGCCAGGCGCCTGATCGAAGTGCCGCTGGCCCTGCCCGCCTACGAGGCCACCCTGAAGGCCGCGCACACCTTCAACCTGCTGGATGCGCGCGGCGCCATCAGCGTAACAGAGCGGGCGGCCTACATCGGCCGCATCCGCAATCTGTCGCGCGCCGTAGCCCAGGCCTACTACGATTCCCGCGAGAAACTAGGATTCCCCATGCTGGTCAACCGTTCCATCCTGGAGGTCGCATAATGGCCTCGCAGTCCCAAGACCGCCCTCTGCTGGTCGAACTGTTCACCGAAGAACTGCCGCCCAAGGCCCTGCGGCGGCTGGGCCAGGCATTCGCGGACATTCTGCACAAGTCGCTCGACCAGCAGCGCCTGCTTGCGCCGGGCTGCGCCTTCCGCCCCCTGGCCACGCCCCGGCGTCTGGCCGTGCTGTTCGACGCGGCGCTTGGCCAGGCGCCCGAACAGCACTATACCGAAAAGCTCATGCCCGCAAAGGTCGGCCTGACCGCCGATCGCCAGATAACGCCCGCGCTGCAGAAGAAGCTGCAGGCCAAGGGCCTGTCCCACCTGGGCGTGGACGATCTCATCCTCGAATCCGACGGCAAGCAGGACACGCTCTACGTGCGCGGCGTCGCGTCCGGCGAACTTCTGCAGGCCGGCCTGCAGAAGGCGCTCGATCAGGCGATCACCCAACTGCCCATTCCCAAGGTCATGCGCTATCAGCTCGAAGACGGCGTGAGCAGCGTCCGGTTCGTGCGTCCCGCCCACCGCCTGATGGCTCTGTGGGGCGATCAGGTCGTGCCCGTTCAGGCATTGGGCCTGACCGCCGGCCGCGTCACCGAAGGCCACCGCTTCATGTCCGAAGGCCCGATCGAAATCCTGAAGGCGGATGACTACGAGGCCGCTCTGCGCGAACGGGGCCGCGTGATCGCCAGTTATGAAGAGCGCCGCGCCGACATCCTCGAACAGCTGCGGCGGCTGGCGTCCGGGCTGGGCGCCACCATCGGCGACGCCCCCGAAACCGAAGCCCTGCTCGACGAGGTCACGGCACTGGTCGAACACCCCACGGTCTACGTCGGCCAGTTCGAGGAAGCCTTCCTGCGCGTGCCGCCGGAATGCCTGATCCTCACGATGCGGCTCAATCAGAAATACTTCCCCCTGTTCGAGCCGGACACCGGCAGACTGACGCACCGCTTCCTGATCGTCAGCAACATGCGGGTGGCCGACCCCGTTCACATCATCGAGGGCAACCAGCGCGTGGTGCGCCCCCGCCTTGCCGACGCGCAGTTCTTCTTCGAGACCGACCGCCGCACCCGCCTGGAAGACCGCCTTCCCCAACTGGCCACCAGCGTCTATCACAACAAGCTGGGGTCGGTGCTGCAGCGCGTCGAACGCATCCGCCGCATCGCCGGCCACATCGCGGGGCAACTGGGCGCCGATCCGGCGCTGGCCGACCGGGCCGCCATGCTGGCCAAGGCCGACCTGAACTCCAGCATGGTGGGCGAATTCCCCGAGCTGCAGGGCGTCATGGGGGCCTACTACGCCGAAGGCGATGGCGAAGCCCCCGAAGTAGTGGAAGCGATCCGCGGCCAGTACCGCATCCGTCTGGATGCGCCGGTGACGCCCTCGACGCTGGTCGCCACCATCCTGTTCATGGCCGAGCGCCTGGAAGTCCTGGTCGGCATCTGGGGGATCGGCCTGGTCCCCACCGGTGAACGCGACCCCTACGGCCTGCGCCGCGCGGCCCTGGGCCTGATCAGCGCCTACGAACAATTGGCCGCCGGCGGGCGGCTTGCGCTGAGCGACCGCGAAACCCTGCGCCTGGACGCTTTGCTGGGCTTCACCGCCTCCACGTTCCAGGACGGCACCCTGGCCGCTGGCACGACGGACGAAGTCGCCGCCTTCATCTATGAACGCTACCGCAATCAGCTGGGCGCCTACGACCGCAATGTCGTGGACGCCGTTCTGGCGCTGGCTCCCCCGCTGCACCAGGTGCTGGGCCGCATCCAGGCGTGCGCGGCCTTCGCCGAGCGGCCCGAGGCCGCCAGCCTGGCCGCCGCCAACAAGCGCATCGCCAACCTGCTGAAGAAGGTCGACACCGAGATCGGCGCGGTCGACCCCGGCCGCTACACCGAAACCGCCGAAAAAGCGCTGGCCGCCTGCATCGACGAACTCGCGCCCATCGCGCGCCAGCGGTTCGAGGCCGGCGACTTCAACGGCTCGCTGGCCACCCTGGCCGGCTCGCGCTCGGCCGTCGACGGCTTCTTCAACGATGTCATGGTCATGGCCGACGACCCCGAAGTGCGCCGCAATCGTCTCGCCCTGCTCGATATGCTGCACCGCAGCATGAACGAGGTCGCCGACATTTCGAGGCTGGCCCAGTGAAACTGGTCATCCTCGATCGCGACGGCGTCATCAACGAGGACAGCGACGCCTACATCAAGACGCCCGGGGAATGGCGGGCCCTGCCGGGCAGCCTTGACGCCATCGCCCGCCTGTCGCGCGCCGGGTGGCGGGTGGTCGTGGCGACCAACCAGTCGGGCCTGGCCCGCGGGCTGTTCACCATGGACACGCTCAACGCCATCCATTCCAAGATGCGGCGCGAACTGGCCGAGGCGGGCGGGCACATCGACGCCATCTTCATCTGTTCGCACGGCCCCGACGACGGTTGCCGCTGCCGCAAGCCGGCCGCCGGCCTGTTCGAGGACATCGCCCGCCGCTACGAAGTCAGCCTCGCGAACGTGCCCGCGGTGGGCGACTCCCTGCGCGACCTGCAGGCGGCCGTCTCGCAGGGCTGCGCGCCCTGGCTGGTGCGCACCGGCAAAGGCCTCGGGACACTCGAACGCGGCGGCCTGCCCCCCGGCACCCAGGTACGCGACGACCTGGCGGCCATCGTCGACGAATGGCTGACATAGGAATAAACGACATGGCCTGGCTGCGCGCCTTCATCTATCAGTCCTTTCTCATCATCACCGTCATCCCTTATGCGATCGCCTGCCTGATCTGGATGCCTCTGCCCCTGCGCCGGCGCTACCGCCTCACGGTCGGCTGGCCGCGACTGGGCGTCTGGGGCGCCAAAGTCATCCTGGGGATACGCTGGCGGGTCAAGGGGTGGGAAAACCTGCCCGACGGGCCGGCCATCGTGCTCTCCAAGCACCAGTCCGCCTGGGAGACCATGTTTTTCGCCGCCCACCTGCCGCGCGACGTATGCTTCGTCTACAAGCGTGAACTGCATCGCATTCCCTTCTTCGGCTGGGGCCTGGCCCTGCTGCGCATGATACCGATAGACCGATCCCGGGGCCGCGACGCTTTCGATCAGGTCATCCGCGTGGGGCGCGTCCGCCTGCAGGAAGGGCGCTGGCCCCTGCTGTTCCCGGAAGGCACCCGCATGCCGCCGGGCACGACCGGCCGGTACAAGATGGGCGGCGCCTTGCTGGCCGAAGCCACCGGGGCGCCCGTCATTCCCATCGCCCACAATGCCGGCGAATGCTGGCCGCGCCGCGCATTCCTGAAGAAGCCCGGCATGGTCACCGTATCCATCGGGCCCCTGATCCCCACCGAAGGCCTGAGCGCCGCTGAAATCAACGAGAAGGTCCAGGCGTGGATCGAAAGTGAAATGCGCGTGCTCAACCCGGAACGCTATGCCGGTGAATGAGCAGCTCACGCTGTTCGGCGGTGCCGCGCCTTCCTCCGCGCCCGGCGGGAACGAGCCGCCGCCCCCCAGGGCGCCGGCGCGGCGGGGCGGCGCGGTGAAAACCCCTCCGGCGGTGCCGATCACCCGCCCGGCCTCGCTGCCGCCGGGCGGCCGCTGGCTCGAAATCGACACCCCCGGCCAGACCATCGGCTTCGTGATGCGCACGTCGCGGCGCAAGACCATCGGGCTGACCATCAATGACGGCGGCCTCATGGTCACCGCGCCCGCCTGGGTGCCGCGCAAGCAGGTGGCCGAAGTCGTGCAGGCCAAGGCCCCCTGGATTCTGAACAAACTGGCGGCCCTGCATCAGCGCCAGCGGCACCTGGCCACGGCCGATGCAAGCTGGCGCGACGGCGGCAGCTTCCCCTACCTGGGGGCCTACGTGCGGCTGGCGATCCGGCCCGCCATCGGCTCAGTCCATTTCAGCGGCGCCGCCCGCAAGCCGGAAGAAGGCGACGTCCTGGCGCTGCCCCTGCAGGCCGACTGCGCCGCGGACCGCGTGCGCGAACGGGTCTACGCCTGGCTGCAGCAACAGGCCGTGCCGCTGTTCGAAGAGCGGCTCGCCCATTTCTGCGGGCTGGCCGGCGCGGCCCTGAAAGGCTGGCGGCTGGCCTCGCCCAGCGGCCGCTGGGGCTCGTGCAGCAGCGACGGGCGCATCATGCTGAACTGGCGGCTGATACACTTTGCACCGGACGTCGTGGATTATGTGGTGGCGCATGAAGTCGCCCATCTGCGGCACATGAACCATGGGCCGGATTTCTGGCGCGAAGTCGAACGCCTCCATCCCGATTTCGGCCGGGCGCGCCAGGCCCTCAAACCCCATCACCCCGGCAGCCTGCCCCTGCTGTAGCGCAGGCCGGGGGCAATCAAGGAGTATTCAATGCGTATCCTGCACACCATGCTGCGCGTCGGCGATCTGGAAAAATCGCTGGATTTCTACACCAATGTCCTTGGCATGCGCCTGTTGCGCCGGAAGGACTACCCCGACGGCAAGTTCACGCTCGCTTTCGTCGGCTATCAGGAAGAAGACGAAGGCGCGGTGATCGAGCTGACCCACAATTGGGACACATCTTCCTACGAACTGGGCACGGGCTACGGGCACATCGCGCTGGAAGTCGAGGACGCCTACCAATCCTGTGAAGACATCAAGGCGCGCGGCGGCAGGGTCACCCGGGAAGCCGGCCCCATGAAACACGGCCAGACCGTCATCGCCTTCGTGGAAGACCCCGACGGCTACAAGATCGAGCTGATCCAGCGCAAGCAGCGCGTCGACTGACCCGTTCAGGAAGCCGCTTCATCCCCGCGCAGGGCCGCGATGACCGCGGTTTCCGCGGCTTCCAGCGCGGCGGCCTGGGCATCCGTTAACCCGCCGCGCACGTGGGCCAGCCGCCAATCCTTCAGCCCCGCCTGCCGGATCTGTTCACGCAGGCCCTGGACATTCACGACACATTCGTACGCCCTTTCGAGCGCGCCGAGATGGCGCAGACCGTGACTGGCCCATACCGTTCCGACCAGGCGCTCGCGCGTATCGGAAGGCACCAGCAACAATTGCGCGCATTCGAGCGTCACCGCATCGTCCGGCGCGGGCGAGCGCATGCCGGGCGGCAGCAGCAGGCCTTTCAGCACGGCCCCCGCCCCCGCGACACTCAGATTTTCGAGCATGCTTTCCATCAGGTTGTCGATGCTGTGGCAGGCATCGGCGGCGCACCATTCGACCAGCGGCAGATCGGCATTGTGGCGCCCGTCGTCCTGCCAGCGCTTGAGCACGGCGCACAGCGACACCAGCGCGGCCAGCGCCCGCAGCAGGCGCTCCAGGGCCGGCTCACTGCGCGTCTCGACCGGCCTCACCCCCGGCTGCAGGATCTCGACCAGCAGGGCCAGCGCCGCCGCATAACGGTTGACACGGCGGTAATGGCGGGTGACCGGCCCGAGCAATCGCGGGCAGGAAGAAAAACGCCCCCGCGTCCAGGCGCCGGCGATCGCCCGCGTCAAAGCGCCGCCGGCCGCGCCCGCATGCTTCCAGGCCAGGCGGTCGAAGGCCAGGCAGCCTTCGTCGGTGTCCGGCCGGCCCAGCGCTTCCAGTTCTTCGACCAGATAAGGATGCACACGCATCACGCCCAGGGCCAGCACTGCCGTGTTGCGGTTCTTCGCAGCCAGGCCATCCAGGCCGAACAGGGTGGGAAGCAGTTCGTGCAGACCCTCCTGCCATTCAGCCAGGGCCGGGGCCGGGGTCGGCCCCGAACCGCCGAGCAGGTCCATGCTGTCGCCCATGGAGCGGCGCACTTCGTCGAATATGCCGAGATCGAGCAGCGCGGTGGTGAGCACCGGGCGATAGCCGAGATTCAGGCCGGCTGACAGAAAGCGGCGGCCGGCCTCGATCCGATAGGCGGTGGCGGCCAGCCTGCCGAGCCGGCTTCGCGCGCCGAGCGTCTCGGAACCTGGGCCATCGCCTTGCAGGCGCAGCACGGCGCTGGATGCGTGGGCCGCCAGGGAGACCGATGCCGAAGACAGCGCCGGCAGCGCGATTCCCTTGGCCACCGACTGCGTCGCCAGCAAGGCCGGCAAGCCGCGGTCGATGGCGGCGGGCGCGCCCACCAGTGCCGCCAGCGGCACTTGGACGTCATGCCCGTCGAAGACCCCGCCGCGCGCCATGTCCGGCGCCGCGTCCCCGTGCGGCCCGTGCGCGGCCCCCTGCCCGGAGTTCCGCCACGAGCATGAGCCGGGATAGTGCACCACCCCCGCGGTCGACGTATCGACGAGCGCCACGCAGACGCCGCGCTCGCCGGGCTGGCCCAGCACGCCGTCGGGATCGTGCAGCCGGAACGGCAGCACGAGCAGCCCCGGGCGCGGCCCGGGCGCATGGCGGGCGCCGCTCCAGTTGAGCCGCAGCACGGCGTCCTCGTGGCTGCAGGCGTTTTCCCGCAGGACGACGCCGGTCGCCTGGATCGGCACGATGTCGTTCTCGACCGCAAAAGAAGCCACCGCGCCCGACTCGTGGCCGCCCGCCAGCCTGGGCAGCCAGTGGTCGCGCTGCGCTTCGCTTCCCGCCAGCATCAGCAGGCCCGCCGGACCGAACACGAAACGGGCGGCAAGCAGATAGGCGACGGAAACCGACCGCAAGGCGACGCGGCGCAGCAGCTCGGACTGGGCCCAGGCGGTCAGCCCCAGCCCCCCGTGTTCCGCCGGAATGGCCATGCCTTCGTAGCGGTGTTCGCGCAGCAGGGGCCAGAGCGCCCCGGCGGCGAGTTCTTCGCCCTGGTTCCTGGCCTGCTCAAGGCGCGCGCAGAGCTCCGCCACCGGCCCGTCCAGAAATTCCCGCTCCCCCGCCGACAGCACGGCGGGCCGGACATACGTCAGGGCGCCCCAGTCGGGGCGGCCCGACAACAGCTGTGCTTCCCACCAGGCGTCGCCCGCCGACAACACCTGACGCTGAAACGCCGTAAGCGGCGACACACTGTTGCGCATCCGCCTGTACAAGGGCTCCGTCAGCCAGCGACGGCGCCACGCGTTCCAGTCCATGACTTCATACTCCAAGAAAAATCACTGCTATGGGGAACCGGGCCTGCGCTACACTGCGCATCGCGCGGGGTGGGCCCTGAGCTCCGGAAAGCCATGCCCCGCCCGGTTCCCGCCGAAAGTCGAGGCTTGCGCTTTGGCCCGCGGTCACTATTATGACGTATGCTCAATACCCTCTGGCTCGCCTTCTTCGTAGTCTCCATCCTGGCCGCGCTGTTCCGCTGGCTGGTGTTGCAGGATGCAGACGTTTTCTCACGCATCGTCGCAGCGCTGTTCGACATGGCCGGGCTATCGGTGGAAATCATGGTGCTGCTTTTCGGCACCCTGACGCTGTGGATGGGCTTCCTGCGCATCGCCGAAGCCGCGGGTCTGGTCCAGTGGCTGGCCCGGCTCCTGGCCCCCCTGTTTCATCGTTTGATGCCGGGCGTCCCGCCGGGCCACCCCGCCCTCGGCCTGATCACCATGAATTTCGCCGCCAACGGGCTGGGCCTGGACAACGCCGCCACCCCCATCGGCCTGCGCGCCATGCACGCCCTGCAGAGCCTGAATCCGGAACCGCGCACCGCCACGAACGCGCAAATCCTTTTCCTGGTGCTGAATGCGTCGTCTCTCACCCTGCTGCCGGTGACCATCTTCATGTACCGCGCGCAGCAGGGCGCCGCCGAACCCGCCCTGGTCTTCCTGCCCATTCTCCTGGCCACTAGCGCGTCCACCCTGGCCGCGCTGCTGTCGGTCGCCTTCATGCAGCGCCTGCGGCTGCATGACCCGGTCGTGCTGCTGTGGCTGGCGGGCACCGCCCTGGTCATCGGCGGCATGATGGCCGTTCTGGCGGGCATGGGCGCCGCCGCCATCAGCGCCACTTCCAGCCTGCTGGGCAACCTGGTGCTGTCGGGCATCATCGTGCTCTTCCTGGTGTGCGGGGCCATCAAGAAAGTACCGGTCTACGAATCCTTCGTCGAAGGGGCCAAGGACGGGTTCGACGTTTCCAAGAACCTGCTGCCGTATCTCGTCGCCATGCTGTGCGCGGTCGGCGTCCTGCGCGCCTCGGGCGTCCTGGACATGATCCTGACGGGCATCCGGGAGGCGACCCTGTGGGCAGGGCTGGACGCCCGCTTCGTCGATGCGCTGCCCACCGCCCTGGTCAAGCCCTTTTCAGGCAGCGCCGCGCGCGCCATGCTGATCGAGACCATGCAGCACTTCGGCGTGGACAGCTTCCCGGCGCTGCTGGCGGCCACCATGCAGGGCAGCACCGAAACCACCTTCTATGTCGTGGCCGTCTATTTCGGCGCGGTCGGCATCCAGCGCGTACGCCACACCATAGGCTGCGCCCTGCTGTCCGACCTGGCGGGCATACTGGCCTCGATCGCAGTGTGCTATTGGTTCTTTGCGTAGCATTCCGACGCAAAAATGTGTTTCATAATATAAAAATTCCTTCAAGACAGAGGGTCGACGAAATATCCGGGTTGGAATCCTATGTCGCCCGATCAGAGAGCAATGCAGCAATCGCGTCCGCATCCGACGCGGTATCGATGGCCTGCACGGCCTCGAACAGGTGTTCTGTCCGCCGTTCGCCCAGAATCCCGTTCACGCAATGATTGAACTTCTGCTTCAATTTTTCGGCATTCAGGGGAACACCGGGCGTATGTCCGTCCGGACGATCGATCCGGCCGGATACCGTCTTTCCATCCTCGAGTTTGAGCGTCAGATGCGCGCCCATATCGGGCTCCCCTGCATCCTCCGGAAAGGCCGCTACATCGATACGCGCCATGAATCCGGCAATCCCGTCTTCCCGCCAATTCCCTTCCGAAAAATGTTCGAGACGCACGCCCCCGTCCAGAATGGCGCGTGCCAGCACATACTGGATGCTGAGCTTCGCCTCCAGGGGGCCTTCCGGCCGTGGCCGATCCGTATGCGCCAGACGGCGTGCGGAAATACGCGCTTCCACGGAATGGACTTGGGCGGCGTCGATTCCCTGCCGGCTCATTAATTGCAATGCCAGGTCAACGACGGACTGTGTGCTGAGACAGCAAGGATATTGCTTGATTGCGATGCCGGGAAACTCGATATCCCAGGGGGTTCCCCATTTTTCGACGATACGGGCGATGTCGTAGTTGCCCGGCCCGTTATAGACATTCAGAAAGCCATGAGGGTGCTCGAACGCATCGGGCTGGCCCGAGAACCCGTCCTTCGCCAGAAGCGCGGCAAGCAGGCCATTACGGGCGCTTTGCCCGATATGCATGGGCTTGGCCATTGCACCCAGGTTGGCCTTGATGCCGCTCGCCAGCGATGCGCAAAGAGAAAGTGTATGAGCAATGCGCGGACCGTCCAGATCGAGCAGCTTTGCGCAGGCCGCGCCCGCAGCAAACACCCCCAGGGTGGAGGTCGCATGCCAGCCCTTCTCGTAATGATGAAAATTCACGCCCCGCCCCAGTTGGGTTTCCACTTCGAATCCGACGACGTATGCCAGCAGTATCTGGCGGCCACTGGCCCCGTATTGCTGAGCCAACGCAA
The DNA here is from genome assembly GCA_013416455.1 of Alcaligenaceae bacterium. Taxonomy (GTDB): domain Bacteria; phylum Pseudomonadota; class Gammaproteobacteria; order Burkholderiales; family Burkholderiaceae_B; genus Yanghanlia. The sequence continues at coordinate 114,460 of JACCES010000009.1, forward strand.
GCACGGCGGGAAGCACGGGCGAAGAGGGATGCCCCCCGAGATTGTCGGTGCAATCGTCGAAATCCAGGACATTGGCGGCGATGCCATTCACATAAGCGGCTTCCAGCGGCGGCAAGCGCCGGCCGGTTCCCCAGACGGTAGCGGGTCCGGTGCAGCCCGACAGCACCCGGCCGGCAATGACGGCGGCCGGTTCGCGGGAACCGGCGATCCCGACACCCAAGGTGTCGAGAAGCCCCATCTTCGCCTGAAGCAGCGCGGAACCCGATATCTGTTCGTAGCGGCTTTGCGCAATGCGCGCCGCGAGAATTTCGACGATCGTCGTCATCACTATGCTCCCGTCCAATCCGGACCTCCCGCCACCATGCGACGGCCCGCATGCCCATCTTGCTCACGATGGCCGGCCTGCGGGACTTCTTTCATTATCCACAGGCTGCTAAACCAGCAGCCCCTCCGGCAACGAATAGCAGTAATCCGCGATTTCTCCCGGACGCGTCCACCAGACACGGTCCTTGTGCCGGTGCCCCAAGCAATGCTTGAGCGCATCGCGCAATGGCCGTATGCGGAACGGTTGCCCCACCAGGAACGGATGCAGCGCGATTGAGCACACCAGCGGCGCCTCGATGCACTGCTCGACCATCTCATCGAACTGGTCCACGAGCATGTCCGCGAATTCGCGCGGGCTGTGCTGGCGCCGTGCCAGTACCGGACCATCATTCAGCTCGATGGAATAGGGAACCGACAGCAGCCGGCCTGATCTGGTGTTCATCCAAAACGGTTGGTCGTCGCAGGGCCAATCCATGACGAACCGATATCCCGCCTCTTTCAGCAGATCGGGAGTCACGGCGGATTCGGCGAGGCCCGGCCCCATCCAGCCGCCGGGCGGCTTTCCCTGGGCTCGCGCGATGGTCTCCGTGACCTCGTCGATCATGCGCGCCTCGTCGTCTTCCCACATCGAATCCTGATGCTCGGAATTCGTCCTGCCATGCGCAATGACCTCATCCTGGCGCTGATGAATCCGCTCGATGATATCTGGACGATGCCGATAGATCAGGCTGTTCGTATTATGCGCAGCCGGCAAACCCAATTCGTCGAGCATGTCGAACAGCCGCCATATGCCTATCCTCAGCCCGTAGTCACGCCAGGCGAAATTGCGGTGCGACTGCTTTGCGTTGATGACGGCATTATCCAGCGCGCCGTCGCCGGCGCAGAATGCAAAATACTCTATGTTCGTGCATATATAGAAAGCGAGCCTTTTCCCGTCCGGCCAGCAATAATCGGGACGGGCGCCGATTCTTACATAGTCATATCTGTTGTGGGTGGGTAGCATCTTTCAAGTTTCTCCACAGAACCCGGGCCGCCGGACGACGGCCGATGGATGATCCAATCGCGAACGGCGCTACTCCGCTTTGGCACCCGATACCTCGATGACCTCTGTCCATTTCTCGATTTGCGAAATCATGAAGCTGCGAAATTCGTCGGGTGTCCAATTGACCACGTTGAACCCCATGCTCTGGAACCGCTCCTGCATCTCCGGTGCCTGAGTGATTTCATTGAGCAGGCTGTTGAGCTTCTCGATGATGGGCGGGGGGGTATCGCGAGGCGCCAGCACGCCATACCAGGCTAGAGCTTCGTAGCCCTGCAAGCCCTCCTCATCGATGGTGGGCAGGTCCGGAAGCGTGGGGCTGCGTTCCTCGCTCGTCACGGCCAGGGCCTTGACGCGGTCGCTGGTTATATAGGACAACAGGGACGACATATCGTTGATGACCAGATCGACCCGCCCGGCGGCCAGGTCGACCAGCGCCGGGCCGCTCCCTTTGTAGGGAATATGGACAATATCCAGCTTCGCCATCATCTTGAAAAGCTCAACAGTGAGCTGATTCGAACTGCCAACCCCGGCGGATCCATAATTCAGCTTGCCCGGATTCTTTCTGGCCAGTTCGATGAGCTCACTCACCGAATCGACGGGCATGGACTTCTTGACGGCCAGAACGAAAGGCGTGGTGACCAGCAGGGAAACCGGCGCAAAATCCTCGACCGCATCATATGAAAGATCCGTATAGAGGCCGGGCGCGACACCATGCGTGCTTGCGGTGGCGAAAGTGAGGGTATAGCCATCGGCAGCGGCCCTTGCTCCGCTCGCCGAGCCGATCGTTCCTCCCGCGCCGGCGCGGTTGTCCACCACGACGGCCTGTCCGGTCGCCTGACCCAGCTTCTCGGAGATAACGCGCGCGACGATATCGGTGCCGCCTCCGGGCGCGAAGGGGACAACAAGCGTGATCGGCCGGTTCGGATAGGACTCGATCGATTCGGCCTTGGCATCATCGGTGGCATGGGCGGCTATGATCATGCCTGAGACGAGTATGGCCAGGAAATGATTTGCAGGGCGCATCTGACTCTCCTTTCATGGAAGGTTGCGGGTACAGCAGCCGGCGAAACAGCGGATGCCCCATGTGTTGCAGGCATTCATGGACGAAACGGATATACGGTCAGCAGGTCAAAGAGGTTCCCTAGGAAATGGAACTTCCCATGCGATGTTCGAACCGGCTCAGCAGCCGGACCATGGGCCACAAGAGGGCCAGATAGATCAGAGCGGCCGCGATGAGCGGACTGGGGTTATAGGTGTACCCCTGTGCCGATCGCGCCTCATGCAGCAATTCCGGAAATGCGACCACACTGGCCAATGCCGTAAGCTTGAGGACTTCGAGCGTGTTGCTGACGAGATCGGGCAATACGTTTCGTACCGCCTGAGGAACGATCACGAGCACGAGGGTTTGAAAAGCCGACAATCCCGTGGAGCGAGATGCCTCGTACTGCCCCCGCGAAATGCTTTCCAGCCCCGCCCTGAAAATCTCACTGTAATAGGCGGAAGTATTGAGCATGAATGCGATCACGACCGCCCCGAGACTGGATATTTCAATGCCCAGCATGGGCAGGGCGTAATAGACGAATATCAACAGCACCAGAGGGGGAAATGCCCGGAAGAAATCCACGTATACGATAAGCAGCGCCTGGAACAAGCGCAGCTTGATGCTGTTGCCCAGCAAGGCGAGCGACAGGCCCGACAGCAGCCCGATCGGAATCACGATCAAGCTCAGTTTTACGGTCGTGAACAGCCCTGCCAGCAAAAGCGGATAGGTCTCCTGCAGGACTGCAATATTGAAGAAGTTGTCGATGATCTGGTTCATGCCTGTTCTCTTCCTGTTCAGCTTTGCCGAATGCTCAATGTTTCCAGGCGTAGCGCCGTTCCACCCAACGGCTGAAAACGACCAAGGGTAAGAAAATGGCCAGATACGCGGCGGCTGCCATCGTAAGGGGCGTTGTGTTGGCACTGTATGCCTGAGCGGTCGCGGCATTTGCCAAGATCTCCTCCACAGCCACGGTGGAAGCCAGCGCGGTCATCTTGGTGATCGCTATCGTTCTGTTGGTCAGGGGCGCAATGGTGAGACGGCTGGCTTGCGGGACGATAACGAGCACCAGCGTCCTGCCATACGAAAGCCCGGTGGAGCGCGCGGCCTCCCACTGCCCCTTGTTGACGCTGGTGATCCCCGCCCAGAAGATCTCCTCCGCGAACGCGGCAAGCGCCAGCGTCAGGCCCAGCCACGTGGTGACGAAACCCGTCATGGAAAGATTAACGAACGGCAGCGCGAAATAGAAAACAAACAGGATAACCAGCGGCGGCAATGCGCGGAACACATCCGCGAAAATCACGATGAGGACGTTAATCCACCGAACCCGCAGCGCCCTGATCATTGCCAGCAGCAAGCCCAGGAATATGCCGCTGACGATGATGAAGCCGCTCAGAACCAGCGTGACCACCATGCCGTCCAGGATGGCGGGCAGGGTTTCGGCGGCAATTTTTGCATTGAAGAAGTTATGGCCAATCGTATCGAGCATGCCGCGGACCTCAATGATTGACAGCGTGCAGGAACTCGCGCGTCCGCACATGCTGTGGAGCTTCGAACATCTGTTCAGGCGAACCCTGCTCGACGATACGGCCCCCTTCCATGAAGACAATGCGATCGGCGGCGCTGCGGGCAAAGCGCATTTCATGGCTGACCACCACCATGGTCATGCCCTTGCGCCGCATGTCCCGCATCACTTCCAGAACACTTCCGACCAGCTCTGGATCCAGCGCGCTGGTGGGTTCATCGAACAGCATGATCCTGGGCTCCAGTGCCAGCGCGCGGGCAATCGCCACACGTTGCTGCTGCCCCCCTGACAGCTCGGCAGGATAGGATTTCTCTTTGTGCAGAAGGCCGACGCTGTCCAGTGCGCGCCGGCCGCGTTCCCGCGCCTCATTGCGCGAGAGCTTCTGCACATGCCGCAACGCCAGAGTGACATTGCTCAGCGCATTCATATGGGGATAGAGATTGAATGACTGGAAGACCATGCCGATCTTCTGGCGGACGGCATTCAAATCGCAATCGTTTCCGGAGATATCGACCCCGTCGACAATCACTCGGCCGCCCTGAAAGCTTTCGAGACGATTGCAACATCGCAGCAGCGTACTTTTTCCCGATCCGGAAGGGCCGATGATGAATACCAGTTCTTCCGGAAGCACTTCCAGGTCAACCGCGTGCAGAACATCCTGGGTTCCGAACGCTTTGGTTAGCCCGCTTATCGTCAGAATGGGGGGGTTCCGGTCAGTGGTCTTTTCATTCATAAAAATCGATTCCCGTTTCTTGCGAGATATATCCCGCCAATCCAACTTCCGAGGCGGCCGCGGGGGCTTCAAGCGCAATCAGGCGTATGGGGAGTGGGGTCGTAGCCGGGCAGGCCGGGTTCGCCATAGCCGGCTTGTACGTTCCGTGTGATGGAATCGGGGCCAGCCTCGACGCCCAGCCATTTCTCCTGCAGCGCGGCGATCGTGCCATCCAGCTTCATACACTCGATGGCGTCCTCCACTTTATTGCGGAGTTCGGTATCGTCGAGACGGAAAGCCAATCCTTTGGTCTGCCCAGAATTGATGACCAGACCGCCCTTGAGCATGGGATTCTTTACGGCCGTCCAGGTGGTTGCACCGGCACTTGCGAGATTGGCGTCGGCACGCTTCGCCAGGACCGCCTGTACCGCATCCGAGTTCTTTGCATAGCGTGCGACCTCCCATTTATATTCGTCGGCACGCGCGGTCAGCCACTGGTCATAGACGTTCCCCTGGTTCACCGCGATCCGCTTGCCACGAAGATCATCCAGCGACTTGATTTCCGGGCCCGACTTGAGCGACAAGAAACGGTAGTCATTATCGTGGGTAGCTTCCGTAAACAGCATCGCTTCGGCGCGTTTCTCCGTCATGACGGTGGAAGCCATGATGAATTCAAAACGCCGGGCATCAAGACCCGCAAAAATTCCCGACCATTGCTGGTCGACGAGCTGATAGCCGGGACGTCCGAGCCGTCTGGCGATTTCCTTCAGCATCTGGACGTCGAAGCCATCGTAGGTACCATCGGGATTCTTGATGATATACGGGGCATTACCGACATCGCCTCCCGCCACGAGCGGGCTCTCGGCGGCCTGGACGGGAGCGGAAAAACAGAGCACGGTGGCAGCCGCGCCGGCAGCAGAAAAGCGTAATTCTTCAAGAAACTTTGCAAAGTGCATGAGGAAGCTCCATGTATAAAAAATCCGGAAGAAAATTTCCTGTGGCGGGGCCCGGTTTCCCCCCCTTCTATTTCAGAGGGTGTTTCCCCCTATTTCCGGAAACGGCTGTCTCGCCGGTTCCCTGGACGATGGATATTCATCGCGGTTCGCAATGCGTATCCCTGGCTTTATTCAGAAGGACTCCTCGCTAGATCAGCGGAACTCCTTGCTCAAATAAGGAATACTACGGTATACCATTTAATCATCAATCATTATGTGATCGATCTGCGCACAGCGCCGTCAACGCCATTTGTCCGCAATCCACATGGCCATGTCACCAAGCTTGATATCCTCACCACGGCGAGCTACCAGCTGTATGCCCAGAGGCATGCCCATCAGTCCATCTGGTAGTGGGATCGACATGGAAGGAAGGTGCAACGCGGTCCAGATGGCACCGAAATCGGAGGTGCCGGTCGATGCCGTGCCAACCGGCGCAATGCCGGTCGTACTGGGAGTGATGAAGACATCGAGCGGTGCAAATACGCCGTCGATCGCCATGCGCGCCGCTTCCAGCCGTTTTACTGCTTCGAAATAATCTGGGATGCTGCAATGCAGACCTTCGGCCATTTTTCCTTCTTTCAGGAGGCGGCTCAGCTTGTCCTCATGAAAAAGACGTTCCGCGACAAGGTTCTGAGCCAACTCATAACTCGAGATCGCTCTGTGCGCAGACGCAACGGGGTCGAACACCGCCGGCAGATTGACGTCGATCACGTGCGCACCGCTGGCCGCCAGCCTGGACACCGCAGCTTCTATCCGGCTCGCCGCGGCAGGTTCAACCATGGGCCATAGCCTGGTCCGGCAAAACCCGATGCGCGGGGCGTTGTCGGGGAGCCGCACAGGCTGCGGCTCAACCCCGAGCAATACATCCCGGAGCAGCGCGCAATCCGGTATGTCGCGGGCGAAAACGCCGACCGTGTCGAAAGAGCCCGAACTCGGCTTGATGCCCCAGCAACTGACCAACCCATAACTGGGGCGGTATCCCACAACCCCACAATAACTGGCGGGGCGGATGGTGGAGGCGGTCGTCTGCGTGCCGAGCGCAAGCGGAACCATGAAGTCGGCGACACAGGCCGCCGAACCACTCGATGAGCCACCAGGTGTTCTGGAGGGATCCAGGGGATGCGTAGTGGGGCCGGGGAACCGGTGCGCGAACTCGGCGGTCACCGTTTTGCCCAGCACTATGCCCCCCGCCCCCTTTACCGCAGCTACGACCGCGGCGTCCGCGGCGGGACGATGGCCTTGGTAAATGGGTGACCCATAGGCCGTGGGCATGTCCGCCGTGTCAATGACATCCTTGACGCCCAGCGGTATGCCCCGCAATATGCCGCGACTAGGTTGTCCGGCAATCCGGGCTGCTTCGGCATAAGCCGCATCCGCCTCTAGGTGAGCCCATGCGCGAACCGTTTCCTCCCGCTCATCGATCCTCGCCAGACAGTCCCTCAGGATATCGATGCTGGAAATTTCGCCGAGCTCCAGCAGCCTGATCAATTCCCTGGCACTCAGCCGGTTCAGTGAACGGGAAGGCATGGCCCCGCATGCCCGAACATCACTCGTCCTCATGGCCTGGCCAGCATCTTCATAATGATTTCCTGCCACGTTTTCCCCCTCATCCCCCCGTTGCCTTCAACGATCGAGCGCGCATGGTCCGGAAACGATGGAAAATCGTCCGCTGTCAGGCCGGCGACTTTCTGCAGCAGCATCTCCGCAGAAATGGGGTGGTCCGGCCCGCCCGGCGCACTCATGCATTCCGTGTCCAGTTGCCGGCCGTCATCCATCGTGATCACGAGTCTCGCCGGCCGGTCTTCGGGCCATGCCGGCAAGGGTTCATACGGAAGCAGGCGTACACGATTCCTGAGGAAAGCCACTTCCGGATCCTCTATGACCTTTTCCGAAAATGCCTGGGGGCCGGTACTTCCTATGCTCAGCGCCGCGGCGACCACGTGCTCGAACGAGAATCGCGCCGCCAGCGTATTCTTGGGCGCACGGTTGCTCATGCTCGGACGGTGGGTAAACAGTTCGATTGTCTCGACGCGCTGCGCCCCCCCAGCCGCACGCAGCTTCCCGGCCGCTTCCAGGGCCGCCTCGGCGGCGGCATGCGTCGAATGGCAGCACCCATGCAATTTATGGTAGCCGCCCTGGATCGCCCACCGCTTGCCGAGATTGTCTGTCAGTTTTTCCTTGAATACTTCGGCGTTCAACAACTGGGTGAAGGCCGGGTGCGGCCCGTCTTCATAACCATCAAAACCGGCTTCGGCCAGATCGAGCGCCTGCATGCCGATGCACGATGACATGCCTACCCACAGATTGCGCACCAGGGCGCCCTCAACGGCGGCCTGATAAGTACCCGCGGGAACCATGCCACCGGCGATGTTCAATGCCGCAATCAGCTTTTCTGCTGGAAGGCCCCGCGCCAGCCCTGCCCCGCAGCTCGCCCCCAGACTGGCGAACGCGGCATGGGGGTGCACGCTCATGGCCGGAAACTTCCATGTTTCCGCCATCCTGGATGTCACCTCATAGGCTACGGCCAGCACGGCAAGCACGTGCTCCAGCGTGAGCGCACGCGTTTCCGCCTCCGCCAGCAAGGCGGGAATCACATACAGCCCGGCATGGCAAGGCGCCCCCCGGAACCCTTCATCGAGTTCCAGCCAGCAGCCGGCGACGCCATTGATCAGAGCAGCGTCCTGCCGGGAAGCTGCCGGCGCCCCGGGCCGGTAGACCCTTGCTTCACCCGCATGGCTCCGCCCCTGGATCCCGGCGTACAGCGCCGCCACTTCAGGCACGGAATGGGCGGCGCTTATCGCTGCAACGTCGTCCACCAGCACGAGCGCGGCCTTGGACAACACCTCGTCGGGCAAAGGCTTCTGCACGGCCTCCACCGCCCACAGCATCAGCTTGCCGATGCCGTCGGCAACAGCGGCGCGGATATCGGAGTCGCAGCCCAATCCTTTCTGTGAACTCACGAGTGAAAACTCCTTTCAGAATGGCCAGGGAATACCGACTCAGCGAATCGCCGCACCAGACCGTTTCACTATGTCGCCCCACCGTTTGAGATCGGCCTTGAGCTGGACCAGAAACTCATCGGGGGTGGATGCCTTTGGTTCCGCACCCAGGATTCTCAATTGCTCCAGAACCTCGGGCCGATCGATGAATTGCTTGATGGCGTTGCTCAGATTCTCGATGATGGGCTTGGGTGTGCCGGCCGGCGCAAAGACCCCGAACCAACCTATCGCCTCATATCCTTCCACGCCCTCCTCGACGAGCGTGGGAACATCCGGATAGATCGTCGACCTTTCGGGAGACGTGATTGCCAGCGCCCGCACCTTGCCCGACTGGATATGAGGATACGCTGCGGCGATGTCGGAAAATGCCATCTGTGTGCGTCCCGCCGCAAGATCAGTGAACACTTCGCCGGTTCCTTTGTAAGGGACATGCAGCAGCTTTGTATCCGTCAACAATTGAAACAGCTCGCCCGCCAGATGGGGCATTCCGCCGCTGCCCGAGGACGCCATCACGACCTCGCCCGGTTTCGACTTGGCCAGCTCAATGAACTCTTGAACGTTCTTGACGGGCAGATCATTGCTGACCAGCATGAGGTAAGGTGAAATGGATACCAGACTGACCGGTTCGAAATCCTTGATGGAATCATAAGGCAGGTCGGAATACAGCGCCGGATTAATCGCGTGAGTTCCCGTGCCGGCCGTGATCAACGTATACCCGTCAGGTTGGGCCCGCGCCACCATTTCCGTCGCTACTATGCCCCCGGCGCCGCTCCGGTTCTCCACTACCACGTTGGCCTTGAGCTCCGCTGAAAGGCCCTTGGATACAAGGCGAGCGATGATGTCTGTTCCTCCGCCCGGTGCAAATCCGACAATCATGCGAATCGGCTTGGATGGATAATCATCCTGTGCGAAGGCCGCACTGCCGGCGGTAAAGCCGAATGCCAATGCAGCCGCCGCCAACGTGCCGGCCAGCCGGCGGACGCCGTGCTTCATGCCGCGGTTCTTTATAATTGTGTTCGACATACTTCCTCCTTGAGATATCAATAAACTCCAGACTCAGCGTTCTGGCTGCCAGTAGCCAGGACGTTCCGGCCTTGCTGAATGTGCGGATCCCGCCATCGCACACGAGCAATTTGTTTTGCTGTTGATTTCTTTCGTCTCCACGTCGGGCAGCCCCCGCTTTCCTCAAAGTCCGGCTATCGACCCCGATGGCGCAGGCACCGGCGCGGGCTTCGCGGCAAGCTCACCCACGGCCGGCGAACTTTCCAGCGTGTCTATGGCCGCGACGAGCGCTCGAGCCGCTTCCTCACCAATAATGGGCGTGGTCAGACGGAGGAATTTCTTTTGCAAACGCTGACGCTGATAAGCCAGGTCTTCGTTCGGCTTTCCCGCATCCATCTCGACACTCAGCGTGGAGCCATCTCGCAGGGCCACCGTCAACCGGCTGTGGGCAATATTGCGCGCCGGGAAAAAACGCACATCGACATGCTGGCGGATACGGACCACTTCCGCATCACCAAGTGACGTTTCGCCATAGTCATCGGCCATTCCCGTGTCATGCCCACACAGGACCATCGCGATGGTGTGACACAGGCTGAAACGCGCCTCGGAGGCATTCGCCGGCGCGGCGATATTGCACGTCTTGTCATTCTCTTGCGCGACCTCAAGAACCAGACGCTCGATATCGGCGGTGTTTCCGTTCAGCCGGCCCCGCAGCTCGATCGCGCATTCAATGGCGCCATGTGTTCCATAACAGGCGGCATGATATTTGAACAGGTTGTCAAACAAATGCATGCCGCCCGGTTGCGGCCTGTCTGCCACTCGCTCGGGGTTGAAATCCGGCGAATGCGTCATGGCATAACCTTGGCGGCATTCGATGGCATCCCTGCGGGTGACAAAGCCCTTCTGAGCCAATAATGCGGCCTGAACACCATTTTCCGCCGCTTTTCCGGCATGGAACGGCTTGCATGGAGTGCCGAAGAGGCCCTTGAGGCCCGCCGCGGTGGTGGCGGCAATGCTGAGCGCGTCCGCAGTCTGGTCCGCCGGAAGGCCGAGCAGGCGCGCCGCTCCCGCGGCGGCGGCCACGGCACCGTTCGTGCCCGTCGCATGAAAACCGGCGTCATAATGGCCGGGGGAAATCGCGGCCCCCAGGCTGCATCCGGCCTCGAATCCCGCGGCAAACGCCGTAATGAGATCCTTACCCGATGCGGCGTAGCGCTCCCCCAGAGCCAGGACCGCGGGCAGCACCACAGCGGATACATGTCCCGGCATGGTCAGGCAGCAATCGTCGAAATCCAGGGCGTGGGCCGCAGTTCCGTTGACCAGCGCCGCCTGCCTGACCGACCCTTTGACGCCCAAGCATAGAAAGCTCGCTGCGGGAGCGGCGCCTTCATCGGCGCACAGCTGGTACACCGACCGCGTGGCCTCATTCGCATGACCCGCTATGGCGACGCCAATCGTATCGAGCACGCATTGCTTGACGATTTCTACAGCCTCTGCGGACAAATCCTCATATTGCAGCGCCGCCGCAGCACTGGCCAGCTGCCGCGTCACCTCGGCGGAAGACGACTCGGTGGCACGAGCCGGTACGGGATACATATTCATACGTTGCCTCTCTTCTGGTTCCTGAAGCCGGATCCTGTCTGCGCGTGGCGCCGCGGATCCTCATTCCTGTTTCTGATCCAGAATAAAACTGGTCAGAATCCGGGCAGCCTGCGAAAAGTCCTTTATTTCCATTTGCTCATGCGGGTTGTGGCTTCCATGTTCGTTGCGCACGAAGATCATGGCGGAGGGGATCCCGGCGGTGACGAAGCTGGATGTGTCATGCCCCGCACCGCTCGCGATCGGAATGGCCGGAATCGCCAAGGCAACCGCGTGCGCGGTGAGCCTTTCCTGCAGCGCCGGGCACATCAACGACGGAGCAACCATGTCCAGGGCACCCAGATCCAGTTCCACGCCCCGCTCGCGGCCGATGCTGGAAGCCGTATCAAGGAGATAATCGCGGGCCTGCCGCAACAGCGAGTCCTCCTGGGATCGGATGTCTATGGTGAACTGGACCTCGCCAGGCACCTTTGTAAGGCTGTGACGTGACGGATCGGTGCAGAAACGTCCCATCGTGCAGACTACGTCGCGCCCCTCCGCCAGCCATTCGTGCCATTTCGATTCCAGCCGCCCCGCCAATTCGACCGCGGCAAAGAGAGCATCCCGCCGATACTCGCGGGGAACGGCGCCCGAATGGGCATAAGCACCGATGCTGCGGCAATCACGCGCCCTCAACGTGCCTCGTATCCCGCTCACGATACCAGTAGGTACCCCACGGTATACCAATATAGGACCCTGCTCAATATGAATCTCCAGAAAGCCCCGTACTGACTCCATATCCAGGTGGGAACTCCCCTTATCGATGGCGTCAGGGTCAAAGCCGGCATCTCTGATCGACTGCGACAGCGTCTTGCCGTTGGCAACGGACACCGCGGCGTTCATTTCCTCGCGGGATAGTTGCCCGAGCAAGGCCCGGCTGCCGAAATGACTCTTGTGTTCTCCCCGGAACCAACTGCTTCCCTCTTCCGCACGAAAGGCAATGATCGTGAAATCAGCGGGCGGGACGATATTCGCCCTGCGGAGTGCATGCACCACCGTCATGCCTGCCACAACGCCGACGGCGCCATCGAAATTGCCGCCGTCAGGCACTGCGTCCAAGTGCGAGCCCGTCACCCACCGTTTGGCCTTGCGGTCGGCGCCCGCCAGCGTCAAATGCAGATTGCCGGCGGGATCGACACTCGTATCGAGTCCCAGCGCCCTTCCATGCCGGGCGAACAGATCATGAGCCGTTTGTTCCCCCTCTCCGTACGAAGGCCTGTTGATTCTCGAATCGCTCGTCGTGGCGGCGCGCAACTCATCCATCAGCGACGCCGCATACGAAACGCTCTCTTCCCATTTGGACCAATCGAACATGGCGTTATTTACTCCGTGCCGACAGACTGCCTGTAATGACGCGCTATTTCGGCACCGGTGGCGAACCAGACGTCATCGAAAGACTGGATATATGCCAGGATCGAATCCAGTACCTTGATCCGGTGCGGCACGCCGATGATGAATGGATGCAGGCAGATCGCCATGACGCGTCCTGATTCGGCGCCTTCTTCGTAGAGCACATCGAACTGCCGCTTCGCCAGTTTCTCGAACTCCTCCACCGAGCCATTCTTGTAGTGAAAGAACGGAGAGTCATTGACTTCATAGGAATAAGGAACTGAAACGATCGATCTCGAGCCCGCATTTACATTCATGGCATAGGGTTGATCATCATTCACCCAGTCCGCCACATATTCAAACTGCTGGTCGAGCAGGATTTCGAGTGTGCTCCATGTTTCCGCCAGCGCCGCGCCGAGCCACCCGACGGGCCGCTGGAACTGTGACAGGAGCCTGACACAGTTGCCTATTGTCTGCACTTCCTCGTCGCGGGAAAGCCCGGCGAGCCGCCTGGTGTTGGTTTCATTGTGTCCGAGCAGCTCCCAATCGAGCTGCACCGCCGCCTCGAGGATTTCCGGATGATGGATGCAGATATCGGAGTTGACGGTCGCTGAGGCCCTTATCCCCCGTTTGTCCAACACATCCATGATTCTCCAGATGCCCACTCGATTTCCATAATCGCGCTGCGCCCATGGGCGAACCGTCGGCGCAGAGCCCTTGCTTTCGAAAGGATGTCCCGCCAGCCCCTCGTTCAAGGGAAAGAACTCGATGTTCGGAATGACCCAGACGGCCACCCTTGCGTTGCCCGGCCACACAAGCCTGGGGCGACGGTGAATCGGGATATAAGGAAAAGGACCATAGTGGGACGGCTCCATGAGTGCTCCTGAAAGTAAAGGACTATTCCCGGGTGGCCGCCGCGGCAGCCCCCTGGCCGGCGATTCTTCCGAAAATCGCACCGGAAACCAAACCCGTTCCACTGGGATAATTGAAGTAGAACAGCCCACCCACCATTTCCCCGGCGCAGAACAGGCCCTGTATCCGATTGAGGTGAACATCGAGCACCTGGCCGTTCTCAGGGTCGATGCGCAGCCCGCCGAAAGTGAACGTTATGCCGCAGGTCGTGGCATATGCATGGAAGGGCGGAGTATCCAGCCGTTGGGCCCAATTGGATTTCGGCGGCTCGATGCCGGTGGTGCAAAGACCGTCTTTTATCGTGGGATTGAATTCGACCTCCGTTTTCACGGATTCGTTGTAGGCGCGCACCGTCTCGAGAAAGGCCCCGGGATCCACGCCTTCGAGCTTGGTCGCCAATTCCTCGAGGCTGTCGGCCGTCACCTTGGTAATCATCTTGACGTGATACTCGGACCTGAGCAAATGATTGATCTTCGAGTCGAATACCTGCCAGGCAAATTGCCCGGGCTGCTTGAGGACTTCCCCACCATACTTCGCATACGTGAAAGAGTGGAAATCATGCCCTTCGTCGACAAACCGCTTGCCATGCGCATTAATCAGCAATCCGAAGATATAGCTGTGTTTCTGGAACTGGTCGCCGACGTTGACGTCCCCGAACTCGGGCGCGTTCTGATCCCAGCCTGTGGCGTGGCATCCCGACCAGTTGCCATAAGACGCCGCACCGATGTCAAGAGCCATTTTCAGACCGTCGCCCTGGTTGAATCGCGTTCCCCTGACTTTGGCGAGATCCCAGCCCTTGCCGAGATAACGAGTCCGCATTTCGGGATTGGCTTCGAAGCCGCCACTGGCCAGCACGACGGCCTTGGCACGAAAGTCGACCTCCTTGCCGCCCCGCGACGCACGGACACCCACCACCCGTCCACCCTCCTGGATCAGCGATTTGGCGCGGGTCTCGTAGTTGATCTCGATATTCGCGCGCGATGCCGCCCGATCCAGAAATTCGACCAGGCCGGCCCCGCCTCCCGACACCTCGATGGGCAATCGGCCGAAGAATTTGCGCCGCCCGTCGATCAGGGAAGACTGGCGCCCATAATTGGGGACGAATTTCACCCCTTTGGAACGAAGCCAGATCATGATGCCCAGGCTGCGGGTGACCAATATCTCAGACAAGACAGGATCAGTGCGGAAGCTGGTCAGCCTGAATAGATCATCGAAGTATTCATCGGTCGTATTGGTGAAATAATCGCTGGTGGCGATCTCTTCATCCGTGAGCTCGGTGACTTTCTTCAGGTCTTCCACGGATTCATAGGCAAAGCGCATCACCCCGCCGGCAAAACGACTGTTGCCGCCCGATTCCTCTTCTGATGCAGCCTCGAGCATGCCGACGCGGACCCCGCCCTCCGCGGCAGCGATGGCTGCGCACAAAGCGGCATTCCCTTTTCCAACCACCAATACATCATATTCAGTCCGCAATCCCACGACTAATGCTCCGTTCAATCAGTTGATATATGCGCTGCATCGTTGTGTGCCCCACTTCTGCAGACACGAGCCACCGCAGCTGGATCGGTAATTAGAATACTATGGTATACCATTTGGCGCAACAGTGATGATCAGAGAACGGCAACAAATTTTTTGAATCACCGACGGCGGGCCACCAGCCCGCGGAGCCAGGCGTCAGGCGGAGCTCAGGCCTGCTTTCTGTCCTGTTTTTCGGCGTCCCGCCGCACTTTGACGCGCGCCCGGAATGCGTTCCTGACATGCTGCACCGCAACACTCTTCGCCAGGGCTTCGTCGCGCGCCGCGATGGCATCGTACAGTTTCCTGTGCTCGACAATGACCTGTTTCCGCCGTGCCTCGTCACGCAACGTCGACACACCACGGTAGGCGGACACAATGTCGGCCATCAAAAAAAGGAACTTCCGCAGGAACTGGTTATGTGCCGCTTCGTAAATCATGCCGTGGAAACTGCGATTATTCACATACATCCGCGCCGGATCGTCCTGCATGCGTTCTTCGAGTTCAACCAGATGCCTGAGTTCGGAAAGTTCGGATTCTTTCGCATTCCGTGCCGCCATAGCGGCGGCCGCACCTTCCAGCAGTTCCCGGACCGCATACAGTTCTTCGAAAGCCTTGTCGTTGATGGTTGCCACCACCAGGCCGCGACGGGGATGGTACTGCAGTAAACCGTCGCTTTCCAGACGACGCAACCCTTCCCGCGCTGGCGTGCGGCTGATGTTCAGCCACTTCGCCACCTTGTATTCCGAGACGCGCTCCCCCGGGCTCAGCTCGTTGCTGAGTATCGCTTCCCGGACGGACTCGTAAGCAAGATCACCAAGCAGCTGATTAGGATTGTCAACTTTCCCGGTCATAAAATTCTCATCTCATCGATTCTTCTCTATATGGGCCGAAAAAGCCTTCAGGGCCTTGCCACGACAAACACTACGCCGCCCAACGCGAGAAGAAGGAGCGGGCTGAGGCGCGTGTACAGTAAGCAGACCGTCGTCATTATAGCGACTGCCCACGCCCACGCTCCTCCCTCGGCCGCCCTGAGTATCGTTCCCGTTCCCGCCAGTACCATGCCTGCCGCGACCGGTGCCAACCCCTGGCTGATCGCTCTGATCAACAGGCTGCGCTCATGGCGGGCCCACAACCTGACGAGGTAGTACATAAGCACGGAAGATGGAAGAAAAATCGCAATGGAAGCGGTGATCGCAGCTGCGAATCCCCCTACATGCCAGCCGATCATCGTGACAAGCAGCGTCTTGGGGCCCGGCGTCAGCCTGGACAGCGCGAACAACTCAATGAATTCGGCATTGGACATCCATTGATGCACATCGACGGCTTGCGAATGAATGGCGGGAATAATGCTTTGGCCCCCCCCGATGGTCAGCAAGGAGAGCGGAGCAAAGACGCTTATCAGATCAAGCAGCAGGATGATCATCCGATTCGGCCCCCCGTATTTTTTTCATGTGCCACCAGGCAGCCGCAATGGAGCATGGCGTGACGATCGCAATCACCCAGATCAGGGAGACTCCAAAGACGAAGATGCTGACGAAGGTAGCGATGGTAATCAAAATCGGCAATAGCCCAGTCATGGACTGCCTGGCGGCAAAGATTCCCATCTCCAGGGAAAGGCCGATCGCAGCCGCTGAAATCCCCGCCAGCGCATAATGCACGCTGGATATATGGCTGAGCTCCGAGAACACCGACACGATGGCGATCGCGACGGCGATCGCCGGGACCAGCAACCCCAACGTCGCCACGACGACACCTCGGTTCCCACGGAACCGGTAACCCATCCAGATCGTCAGATTAACGACATTGATTCCGGGGAAAGCCTGAGCAAGCGCCAGGCCGCTCAGAAATTCCTCGCTGGAGATCCACCGCCGCCGAGTGACGAAATCCCGCATCATCCAGCCGCTTACCCCCCCGCCCACACTGATGAGGGCGATCAGGGCGAAGGCCATAAAAATGGCGTACAGAGAAGGAGGCGGCTCGATTGCCTTCTGGTTCATATTCTCAGCGGTATGCCGCCTCCGTACGTTCCGCCACGCCAGGCCTCCAGGCATTGCATGCCTGGATATGGAACCGTGCCACCAATATGCTGGCGGCAATCCGAGCCTGGCGAATCATCGATACCTGTACCGGCCTCTATACACGGCCGACGGGAAAAAAGGCCTGCCCTTCCAGATCGGCAAGCTTTTCATACCACGCCGCAGCGTTTGAAAGGCCGAGGCTTCCCTCCGTCCGACGCAAGAAACGGGCACGTTCTTCAGTTTCTGAAAACAGGTGGGAAGGCATGCCGGTAAAGTGGC
The DNA here is from genome assembly GCA_013416455.1 of Alcaligenaceae bacterium. GTDB lineage: Bacteria > Pseudomonadota > Gammaproteobacteria > Burkholderiales > Burkholderiaceae_B > Yanghanlia. Next base: position 131,792 of record JACCES010000009.1, read on the forward strand.
TGGCCTCGGCTTCGAATTTCCGCCCGTCGTGCAGCGATACGGCCAGCGTCGAGCCCCAGGCCGATCGCAAACCATCGCCCCTTCTCAATTCGATGGCATCGCAAGTCTGACGTATCGCGGCGTCGGACAAAGCGGATTCATCGAAAGAGCCGGGATCATCAGGATCGCGATGCATGGCCAGAGCGATGCTGAAGGGAAAGCTGTATTGCGCCGACATGATGTCGCCTGGCCGCCGGATATCATGATGGCTCAGAATTTTTTCGTGACAGGCCACGGCAAGCCGTGCAACGTCTTTCGCACCGAACCCGTGTTGCGCCATCAACCCGCGTAAGGCCTGGATCGTAGCCTGCGCCGTCACATGGCAGGGGTAGCGCTTCATGCAGATTTTCATGCTTTCCCATTCATGCCCAAGGCCGGCGCCCAGCGCTTCATTGTTGCTCTGCTCGCAATAGACTTCCAGGAATCCGAACTGGCCCTCCAAGATGGTTTCAGGCCCCTCGTAGCCGGCAGCGGCCAGCCTCGCCGCTACGATGCCGGCTTCCGCCGCGCGGCCCATGTGCAGCCGTTTTACCGTCGCACCTCTCCGGGACTTCGTGAACGCCAGCAGGCCGGCGGACATGGAAGCGGCGATTCCCAGCGCATCGGAAAGCTGTTGAGCACTCAGCCCGTGGACTATGCCTGCGGCGACCGCGGCGCCGAGCGGGCCGGTCAGACCGGGAGCATGAAACCCCAGCTTTTCACTACTATGGCAGGTGGCGGCGCCGATACGAAACAGCACCTCGCACGCCGCGACGAACGCGGTGATGGCCCTGACGCCGTCGGCTCCCGTCTCTTCACAGGCGGCCACGATGGGGGGTACCAGCGCTACGCCGGGATGAACTCCGGCCCCGGGATAGCGCAAGCTGTCCTGCTCGAACGCATGAATCGCGGCACCGTTCGCGAAGGCGGCCAGGGGCGCGCTGGTGCGCCGCATCTCCCGGCCGAACACCGTGCATTGCCCGGAGCCGCCATACAGGCCGGCATAGCCGGCCGTGGCGGCGCTCCATGGAAACCGGGCGCCATAGACCGCGCACCCCAGGGTATCGATGAAGCAACTGACCGCGCGCTGGCGCACAGCCTCGGGGATGGATTCATACATCAAATCCGCCGCAAACCGGCCGAACACCTCAGAGGACGTCGCCACGGCCCGCTCCCTGCCGAACACAGCGGCCGACCGGCCTGCCGGTGCCGCCCCTCACTTCCGCGCAAGCAGGCGCGCCAGTTCCCTGGCATCGTCCTGCTTCTCCAGATTCAGCACCCAGTCACGGAGCTGTTCGGTTTGATCAGCCGGCAGGACATGGCGGACGAGCTTCTCGAATTTCTCGACGATGTCCTGTTCGCTGGCGAAGTTGTGCTCGTTGCCACGGCCGGCCTCCACTGTTTCCTCGTCGCGGGTGCCATCCTTGAAATGGACTTCCACCCGTACCATGTGGCGGTACTTCGAACCTTTCGAAGTGATCTCGGCATCATGCCGGACCTCGACTTTTTCAGCCCATCGCATCCGGTCGGGATCCGCAACCTTGTCTTCGGTGAACTCGTCGACGAAACAATCGCCTTCTAACAGCAGGGTGGCGACACAATACGGCAGGTTGAGTTGCGCGGAAGTCAGGCCCTGCGGCTCGTACTTCCAGCCCACGTGGTCCATCGTCACCTGCGACCCGTGAACGACGATTCTCTCGATATCCCCGGCACCAAAACTGCGCCGCTGCTGAATGTTCCTGATGGCATCCAGCGTGCTGTGGTTGCTGCCCACGCAGGAATAGAACTTCAGGGCTATCCCCATGGTTTGCCACACACTTCCCAGACCCGCCGTCAGCTCATCCAGTCTGAAACGATCATTCGACCGCGAGAACGTCGTGCAGAAACCACCGTACTCGCTTTCAAACACGTTGACGATGCCGGTAAAGCCCTGTTCGGCCAGCACGGCCCCATACAGACCGCTCTGCGCAGAGCGTCCGGCATGCATGCGCTTGACCATGGCTCCATACTGTGCGGCCATGAGCCCCGCGGACTGGGTGCCCCCGATACCGAGCGAATGGACCGTGCGCCCGGCATCAAGCCCCAAGGCGCGCGCAGCGCCCGCCGCTGCCGAGAACACGCCAACCGTCGCGCCGGAATGCCAGCCCTGGCCGATATGTTCAGGGCCCATGCAGATCCCGACGCGCGGACCGACTTCATAGCCGGCCACCGCCGCCGTCAGAAAGTCTTTGCCTGTCATTCCGCCCTTCATTTCGGCGATCGCCATGATCGGAGGGAGTGTGACCGCGCCCACATGAAGGACGCCCCGGCGATGCACGTCATCGAGTTCGAAGCCCTGTATCTGAGTGCCATTGATAAGCGCCGCATGAGGAGCGGAAAGCCGTTGGCCGCTGCCCCAGACCGCGCATGCCCGAGTGGCGTCCAGCCCACCCAGGGTATTCTGAAGAATACGGCTCCAGGGAAGATCCGCTCCGTAAACGCCGCAGCCGATGGAATCAAGCATCAGGAGCTTGAAGCGCGTCCGGACCTCCGGAGGAATCATGTCAAACTGCAGGCCAGAAACAAAATTGGCGATACCTTGGGTGAACGGATTATCTTGTGTAGCGGAATCGGACATGCTTTAACCTTCATAGTTGCAGTTAGTAGCCCCGAGACCCCCTGCTTAGGGACTGTTGACGCTAAGCACCCCAGGTTATGAACTCACGTCATTCAATGAGTTATCTCGAGTTTCCAAAATAGTATGCCATGGTATACCTATCATGGCAAATGACAGCTGATGAAGTTTGCCGCCGCCGGCACAATCCTCCCGTCAGGTCAGTGTTGCCACCCGAGCTTGTCTGAACCATGGCACTTGCCCGTAGGAGTGCGCCCATGCCGGGCGGCCAGGGTGAAGAGCCCTCTCGGATAAGCGGAACTCAGGCACCGACTTCGCACATACTGGCCTCGATGAGAGGCTTGCGCTTGGGCGCGTGGTCAAGCCGGCGGCTCTTCGCCGCCCCTTATGAATGCCAGTATCCCTTCATTGAACACATCGTTGCGATCGCCTGTAATCATATGGCCGGCCCGCGGCACCTCAAAGACACGCAAATGAGGGATATGCCGTCGCAACTCGGCAACCCCCTCATCCGTAACGACGTTGCTGCGCATTCCCCGGATCAGCAGCACCGGAAACGAAATGGAGGAACAAACGGCATATAGCTGCGCGGTGAGTCTGGTGGGATCGGTCAGATTCGAACCGATGAAAAATTGGGGATCCCAATGCCAGTACAGGCGGCCGTTGTCCCGGCGCCTGAGATTCTTCATCAATCCTCCGATATCCCGAGGCCGGATGCGGTCGGGATCGTAAGCGGACACGACATCGGCCGCTTCTTCCAGAGTTTCGAAACCGTCCATATGCTCTTGCAGGAACGCGACGATTCTCTGCGAGCCGGCTGGATCCAGCCCCGGAACGACATCCACCAGAATCATGGACCTGGCGATGTCTCCCTCGGCAAGACCGAGAGCGCACAATGCGGTCAGCCCTCCCATCGAGGCGCCTATCAATATCGGTTTCTTCTGCAGAGAGCCGAGCACATCGAGCAGGTCCCGGCCAAGATCTTCAAGATCATAATCGCCGCATGGCGACCACTGGCTGTCGCCATGCCCCCGCGCATCCAGATTGATGACCCGGTATCCCTCCGACACCAGGCCCATGAAAATGGATCGCCAGGAATGACGGGTCTGGCCGCCGCCATGAAGAAGCACGACAGGCTGGGCGTCCTGGCGACCGCCGACATCGGCGGAGAGAGCAAGCCCCGCCCGATTCCTGAATGTGCGCACACTGATGCCCGATGGCGGGACGGATCGTTTCACGGAAGAATCGGGCATCGGCCCCCCTGACGGCGGAACATTGTTTTGAAAATTGAACCGGACGGGGCTTTTCCTTATTCCGGGCGGGCATGAATTTATGCCGGAAAGCCATGAATCCGGGTTTACACTATACGCATAAAACTTCAAAGTAATGTATTGTACTCGTAAGTTTTTATAGAGGAAGGATCCATGGACCAGAAAAAGATCGACGCACTCACTATGGGCTCCGTGGTGCGTCGGGCCGCCGCGCAATACCCCGACCGCACCGCCATGATCTTCAATGACGAGCGGTGCACATTCAGGCAATACAACGAACGCGTCAACCGCGCGGCGAATGCGTTTCTCGATCTGGGGCTGCGCATGGGCGACCACATCGCCATACTGGGGAAAAACTCCATCCAGTACCTGGAGATGTGCCACGCTTCCGCCAAGACGGGGCTGGTCTTCGGCACCATCAACTGGCGGCTTTCAGCGGACGAAATTGCTTTCATCGTCAACGATGCGGACAATAAGGTTCTGTTCGTGGAGTCGGGATTCCAGGAACTTCTCTCCCGCTTCCGTGAAAATATTTCCAATATACGGATCATCGTTTACGGGGGTGAAAACGCCACTCCCGACGCCCAGCAATACGAAACGCTGGTTTCACAGGCGGGTTCGCAAGAACCGGACATCGAAGTACAGGGTTCGGACGATGCGATCATCATGTACACATCCGGGACCACCGGCCTTCCCAAAGGCGCCGTTCTATCCCATAGCAATATCGTCTGGGATTCGATCTTCGCCCTGACCTACGTTCCGCCCCAGCAGCACGACTGCTTTCTCTTGTCCATGCCGATGAACCACGTCAGCGGCCTCCACACCCAGACGACCACGTTCATCGCCCGTGGCCTGCCAATGGTGATCATGAGCCAGTGGGAACCTAAGGAAGCCTGCCGCCTGATAGAAAAACATCGCGTGACCCTGGCCTACATCCTGGTCACTCCCCTGATCCAGCTGCTCGACTCGCCCATACGTCATGAATACGACCTGACCTCGCTGCGCCGGGTCATGTCGGCGGCGGCCAGATATTCTCCGGAAATGGTCGCGCGCGTCCTGAACGAACTCGGTGTCGACAGCATGTATTTTGCATATGGCCTGACCGAAGCCGCACCCATCGTCTCGACCACGGAATTCACCGCCGAGATGATCGTCAAGCCAAACACCATGGGCCGGCCGGTCTGGTACAACGACGTGCGCATCGTCGACGACGAAGGCAATGCGCTGCCCGGCGGGGAAGTCGGTGAAATCACCGTGCGCGGCCCCAATGTATTCAAGGGCTATTACAAGCGGCCCGAGGCGAATGCCCAGACCTTGCAGAACGGCTGGCTGCATACCGGGGATCTGGGATATCTGGATGAAGACGGTTTTCTGTTCTTCGTGGACCGCAAAAAGGACATGATCAAGTCGGGCGGGGAAAACGTCTATTCGATAGAAGTGGAAATGGCCATATCCAGGGCCAACCCCGAAGTCGACGAAGTCGCCATCGTCGGCATTCCCGACGCCAAATGGGGCGAACTCGTCACGGCTTTCATCGTGCTCAAACCCGGCAAGACGATTACGCCGGAAGACATCATCGCCAGGACGCGCGAGATCCTGGCCGGCTACAAGACGCCGAAGCAGGTCATCATACGCCCCGAACTGCCGAAGAACGTATCCGGCAAGGTGCTCAAACGACAGTTGCGCGAAAGCATCCGGAAAGCCGTCTGAATCGGCAACCCGGAAGCATGGCCAGCGCCTCCCGGCGGCTACTGAAGAAAACGACTCTCCTTCCAGTACGGAAAGGCACATTTACGAAATGCGAAACGACATACCCATTTTTGAAACGATACAGATATCGGTGGATGACAGGCTCGGGCAGCTGCGCCTTGACAGGCCACACACCCGGAATGCGCTCAACCGCAGAATGATTCAGGACATCATCGCCGCGGCAAGATGGTTCAACCAGCAGCCAGATATCAAGGTTGTTGTGATCAGCGGCAATGGGCCGGATTTCTGCTCGGGATTCGATCTTCAGAATTTTTCCGTTGACGCCCCGCCCGAGGAAATCAGGGACATCGTGGCATTGGGCCGGGAACTGAGCGAAGCCGTGATACGCATGCGCCCGATCACGATCGCTTCCGTCCACGGCCATTGCGTCGGGGGCGGGGTCGTGCTGGCGGGAGTCTGCGATTTTCGGTATGCCTCTGAAGACGCATCGTTCTGGCTGCCGGAAACCGCCATCGGCATTCCGCTGGCATGGGCGGGTATTCCATTGCTCGTAAGGGAAATCGGCCCTCTGATGGCCACCGAACTCACCCTGCTCTGCGAAAAAATGCCCGCCTCGAAGGCGCTCGCCCTGGGCATGCTCAACGATGTGGTGCCCCGCGAAAAACTGGACGACCGCACCGCCCGGACGGTGAAGACCCTCCTGCAGCACTCCCATCTCGTTCTGGAAGCAACCAAGCAACAGATCACCGCCGCTCGCGAAGCATTGGTGAGCAGCGCCTATTCCTTCACCGACGCCCATTTGCTGTATGCCGGGCTGTGCGACCCTGAATCGCGCAGCAAGCGCATCAAGTATCTGGAAAAGCATCACTGAACCAAGGCCTTTATCGGAATGGCCGTCATGCCGACCAAATCAGGAGACCTACCCATGAAGCATCATCGCCTCGCCCGTACGTCCGCGGCGCTCGCCGCAGCGCTTGCCGCCATCGGATTCTCGTCCGCCACTCTGGCCCAGGAAACCATCACTCTTCGCGTCGGCGACTGGATGCCCTTGTCGCATCACGTTTCCAGCCATGGCGGGAAAGTCTTCATGGACAAGGCAACCGAGCTGTCCAAAGGAAGAATCCAGTTCCAGTTCTTCCCCGCCGAACAGCTCGGCAAAGGAAAGGATTCCCTGCAGATGGCGCAATCGGGGGTGGCCGATATCGTGAACATCGCGCCCGCCTATATCACTGACAAGTTCCCCCTCTCGGGCGTTGCCGAACTCCCCGGCATCTACGAAGGCGCCTGCAAAGGCAGCTACGCACTGGCCGACATGACCAGCCCCGGCGGCACGCTGGAAAAACATGAGTTCAAACCGAACGGCGTCCGCAACCTGTTTACGGCCGCCATCGGCTCCTACCGCATCATGACGAGCAGGAAAGAAGTGAAGAGCGCCGACGATTTCAAAGGGCTGAAACTTCGCACCGCGGGCGGGCCCATGGACCAGACCGCCCAGCTGCTTGGCTCCACGTCCATCCGCATGGCGGGTCCCGATGTACTGGTTTCCCTTCAGCGGGGTACGCTGGATGGCGTTTTCTGGCCCGTCATGAGTGTAAAGCCATGGGGTATCGATGAAGTCATAAAGTACTGGACGCCCAATCTCGGCGTCGGCAGCTTCGTATCCTATTGGGTCATCAGCGAAAAGTCCTGGGCCAAACTTCCGAAAGATCTGCAGGACGTGCTCCTGGAAGCGGGCCAGTACGCCACCAAATCGCACTGCGAATATGTCGACTCATCGGAAATCAGCGAAGCCGAATCACTCGTGAAGGCCGGCCTGAAACCGATTCCCATCCCTGCATCGGACGTGCAGAAGATCACCGAACGATATGCGGACATCTATCAGAGCTGGTCGAAAAGCCTGGATGATCGGAGCCGCCCCGGAACGGAAGTTCTCAAGGACTTCCAGCAACACGTAGCCAAGTGACGCAGGCATAGGGGAAAACGATGGGCACGCTAGCTCCAGGCTCAGGGGTGATTGTTCTTCTGAGGCGCCTGCACCAGTTTCTGCACATGATGGAGACAGGCAGCCTCATCACGGCCTCTCTCGGGGTCCTGGCGATGATGTTCGTCACAGCGGTCGACGTCATCATGCGCTATGCATTCTCAAGCCCGATTCCGTGGTGGTACGACTTTCTGATGAACTATGTGCTCATCGCCAGCTTCTACCTCGTTTTTTCCTACACGCTCGCTCACCACGGGCACTTGTCCGTGGATTTCTTCGCCAACAAGCTCCCCAGAAAAACCGCTTTTCTCATGCTCGCGGCGGGCTTCCTGGCAACCGGGATTCTTATGCTTCTCATCAGCAAGAGCTCGATCAGCGAAAGCATCGTCTCGTATCGGAACAATGAAGTCCTTGCCGGGGTCATTCTATGGCCCATGTGGATCAGCAAGGCGATCGTCGGGCTGGGGATGAGTCTCCTGGCCTTCCGATCATTACATTTCGCCGCCAGCTACCTGGCGGCGTACTTCGATGATTCCGCGCTCAGGCGCATCGGAGTGGTTCCACAGTCGGCCGATCTCGAAGAGGTGGCGCAATGAATGCATTGATCGGCATCCTGACGCTTCTGGCCCTGCTGGCCGCCGGGATTCCCGTCGCCTTCAGCCTCCTGATTGCCGGCAGCATCGGCCTGCTTCTTCAGGGCGGCACGGATCTGCTGCTGGGTATTTTCAGTACGGGCCCCGGCTCGGCGCTGGGCAGCTATGAGCTGATCACGATTCCCATGTTTCTGCTCATGGCCGAATTCATGGTGACCAGCGGCATTTCCCTGACTCTCTTCAACGCCATTGCCGCGTGGACGCGCACGTGGAAGGGCGGGCTGGGAATCGCCACGGCGATAACGGGGGCGGCATTCGGCGCGATATCGGGCTCCAGTGCCGCCGCCGCGGCCACGCTTTCCACTTCCAGCGTGCCGACCATGCTGAAGAACGGCTATGACCGCAAGTTCGCAACCGGGCTCGTTTCCATATCGGGTACGCTGGCCATGATCATTCCACCCAGCATCGCCCTCATTTTCTATGGCTTGCTCAGTGGCGCCAATATCGGGAAACTGCTCATCGCCGGAATCATTCCGGGTCTGCTGGTAACACTGACGATCGCCCTTACCGTCCGAGTACTGATCCGGCTCAATCCCCGCCTGGCTCCCGTGGGCGGCACAGCGACGTGGTCGGAAAAGAAAGGCTCCCTGAAGGTGGCCGCGCCCTTCATTTTTCTTTTCGGATTGGTCACCGGCCTGATCTATACGGGTATTGCGACACCTGTCGAAGCGTCGGCCCTCGGTGCGTTGGGCGCCTTCCTGCTGACACTCAAAAGCGGCAAGCTGTCCCGGGAAAATTTCGCCCTTGCCTTGAAGAAAACCTGCATGACATCCGCGATGATCGGCCTCATCATCGTTTGCGCCAATGTTTTCGGCACATTCCTGACCCTGACGGGCACCACCCAGGGTCTGGTTCAGAAGATCGCGCTGGCCGGATGGGACCCCCACCTCGTTCTTGCCTTCATCGTCATCCTGTATCTGGTTCTCGGTTGCTTCCTTGATCTGATATCAATTCTGATCCTGACGGTTCCCATTCTGCTTCCCCTGGTCACCAGCATGGGATTCGACCCTATCTGGTTCGGGATCATCGTCATTCTCCTGGCGGAAGTCGGCATCGTCACTCCGCCGGTGGGGCTCAACGTATTTGTGGTTTCGAAAGTGACTCGCACGCCAGTGGAAGACGTTTTCCGCGGCGTATGGCCTCATGTCCTGACACAGATTCTGCTGATCATCGTACTGATAATATTTCCCGGCCTCGTGCTCTGGCTGCCATCACATATGAATTGACCCCATCCCGCACGGAGCTTATCAAGGCTGGGGTTCTGTCTTATCATTGAAGCCACAGTATTCTATGCGACTGGCTTCCAGGGAAAACATGAAAGAATTGAAGGATCAAGTTGCCGCTTTGAAAAGGGAGCAGGTCATCTTGGCCGCGGGTGAATTGTTCTACACCAAGGGTTTTACCCACACGTCGATGGATGACATTGCAGCCATGTTATCCATCGGCAAGCCGATGATATACAGTTATTTCCCCAGCAAGGTCGCGCTCCTCGCCGCCGTGTGCAGCCGCACATCCCATCTGGTCGCCAGCCTGGCCGAAACCATGACGGAAGTGCAGGCACGCAGCCCGGCGGAGCAATTGCGAATGATTCTTCACGAAACATCGCTTCGTATCATCGGCGGCAGCAAAGGGCTCGCCGTTCTGTTCCGGGAAGCCAAGTACGTGCCCAAACCCCTGCTCAAGCAGCTTGAACAAAGCGACACCAAATTCCGGGAAGTCATGGTCAACCTCCTCAAGCAGGGCAAAGAGGCCGGCCAGTTCCACTACGACGCCGATGAACGGGTCATGGCGCAGGCCATCAGCGGCATGGCCACCTGGCTGTTCACCTGGTATCGCGAAGACGGCCCGCTGACCGCCGAAGAGGTTGCCGAGCACATGTCACGCGTCGTTCTGGGAATGGCGGGTTACAACAAGGAAGCCATGGCCCGTTCGGAATGAACGCGGCCGCCATGCCCGCCATGGCGGCAAGCCCGGGGTTCAGGACGTACGATCGGCGCCGAGCCGCCCGGCCGCCACCAGTTGGTCGGACATGGCCATGAATTGCACGGGGCTGACGGTTTCGGCCCGGTCGGTGGGCGCCACCCCCAGCGCATCCCAGTCGATGTCGGCCACCCAGTCGGCCAGCACCCGCCGCAGCATCTTGCGCCGCTGCGCAAAGGCGCGGGTCACGACCGCGGCAAAAGCCTGCTCGCTGCGCGGGCGCGGCCGGTCGGCGGGCAGGGGGATCATGCGCACCACCGAAGACATGACCTTGGGCGGCGGGTCGAAAGCCTCGGGCGGGACGTCGAACAGCTTTTCCATGGCATAGCGCGCCTGGAGCATGACGGACAGCCGGCCATAATCGCCCGAACCGGGTTCGGCCACCATGCGGTCGATGACTTCACGCTGCAGCATGAAATGCTGGTCGCGCACGGCATCGGCATGCGCGGCCAGATGAAACAGCAGGGGGCTGGAAATGTTGTAGGGCAGATTGCCGACGATGCGCAGCATACCGCCCAGCGCGCTGAAATCCACGCTCAGGGCATCGGCCTCGATGACTGCCAGGCGCTGCGCCGGCCAGGCATTGCGCAGCCTGCCCGCCAGATCGCGGTCGAGTTCGATGACGGTGAGCCGCGCCACCGATTCCAGCAGAGGCGCGGTGAGCGCGGACAGGCCGGGGCCGATTTCGATCATCGGATCGTCGGCCATCGGACGAATGGCGCGGACGATCTGCTCGATGACCGCCTCGTCCACCAGGAAGTGCTGGCCGAAACGCTTGCGTGCCTGATGCGCCATGCTCAACGCCGCTGCGAACCGCGGTTCTGCTGCGGATCGAGGCGGTTCTCGATATATGCCCGGCCCTGGAGCTCGCTGATCCATTGCTCCACCGCCGGCTCGATGCGGCGCTGGAACAGGATCTGGCGGGCCTGCATGCGCTGGAAGTCCTGGCCCATGTCCTGATTGCGGCGCTCCAGCACCTCGATGAGGTGCCAACCGAAAGGCGATTTGACCGGCTCGCTGAGCTCGCCCGGCCGCAGGCCGTTCATGGCCTGCTCGAAAGCCGGCACCGTCTCGCCGGGCGACAGCCAGCCGAGATCGCCGCCCTGCGGCGCCGTGCCGTCATCGGAATGGCGGCGCGCCAGTTCCTGGAAGGGGTCGCCGCTCAGCACGCGGTCACGCAGATGGCGGATACGCTGCTCGGCCTGTTCGTCGGAAGTGATCTGGTTGGTGCGCACCAGGATATGGCGGGCATGGGTCTGCGTCACGATCATCGGCCCCTGCTCCAGCGGTATCTGGTTCTGCGGCGCCGCCGACATGTCGGGCGCGGCGGGACGCCGGGCGGCCTGCGGCTCTTCACCCAATGTCAGCACTTTCAGAATGTGGAAGCCCTGGCCGCTGCGGACGATGCCGGACACCTGCCCCACGTTCAGGCCGCGCGCCGCCTCGATGAACAGATCGGGCCAGCCCTCGACGGGCCGCACGCCCAGCACGCCGCCATCGAGCGCCTGGGGGCCGTCGGACGAAGAAGCCGCCAGACCGGCGAAGTCGGCGCCGGCCCGCAGCTTGGCCAGCAGATCTTCGGCGCGCTGCTGGAGCCGGTTCACTTCGCCCGATGAAGCCGATTCAGGCACGGCCACCAGAATCTGCGCGAGCCCGAGCACGCGGGGGGCCGCCGGTTGCTGGGGCGCGGGCATTGGAGCCGCCGCCTGCGCGCCGGGCGCCGGGCGCAGGCCCTGGTTGCGCAGGAAGGCATCCACTTCGGCATCGGTGATATTGACGGTGGAATCCACCTGGCGCTGGCGCAGCAGGTCGAAGCGCACTTCATTGCGCAGGTCGTCGAGATAGCGTTCCCATGACAGGCCCGAGCGCTCGATTTCCTTGCGCAGCTGATCGACCGTGATCTGGTTGCGCTGCGCAATGCTTTCGACCGCCCTTTCGAGCTGGCCGTCATTGACGCGGATGCCGATGCGGTCGGCTTCCTGGCGCTGGAGTTCGTCGACGATCATGCGCTGCAGGACCTGGCGCTGAAGAGCGCCGCGTTCCGGCACGGGAATGTTCTGCATCTTCAGGTTGTTCTCGGCGTCGGCGACTTCGACATTGAGCTGCTTCAGCGTAATGACCTGCCGGTTCACCACCGCGACGATGCCATCCACGAACTGCTGCGAAGAACCGCTGCCGGCCGATGCCGGCGCGGGCCGGCCTGAGGGGGTTGCGGCAAGGCTGATCGATGCGGCGCTCGCGCCCAGCACGGTAATCAGCAGGGCGGCCAAGCGGCGCCGGGCATGCACACTGCGCATTATTGATACCTCTCGAAGACGGTTTTTTCAGGTATGGGGGGATTGATGCTCTGGTATCCGGTGATCCGCTCGCTGATCACGCCCATAGGATCAGAGCCGATACCGCCCAGACCGGCCAGTTCGAGCTGGAAGAACACGGCTGTGTTCGCTTCGTCGCGGGCAACGGCGTAGCGCTGGAACACGACCCGGGCCGACCAGCAGCAGTCGCCTTTATATTCCACACCCAGGATCGATTGCGTGGAACGGCTTTCCTTCAAGGAATAATCATAGCGCCCCAGGGCGTACCAGCGCTTGCTGAGCGGCCACTGCCCCGCCACGGTGACCTGTTCGCGGCCCTGGTCGTCGTCGGACGTGAGCTGCAGCGACGGGTCGTACACCTGGCGCGGATCGCGCTGGTAGCGATACCAGGCCGACACGCTGGCGAGCCGCTTGGGTTCCCAGCGCACGCCCGCCGTCATGCGGTTGCGGTCGCGCGAATCAGGGTTGAACTGGGCGTCGAGCCGGACGCTGAACTTGTCGGTGAGCGCGGCATTGGCGCCGAACAGATAGTCGGACTTGGTACGGGTGCGCGCCTGTTCGCCGGGCCACAGGGTGACGAGCTGGTCGCGGAAATAGATGCGCTGGGCCACCGACAGCGACAGCCGCTCGAAACCCGATTCGGCGTCCAGCCAGCGCGAAGTCAGGCCCACGGTCAGCTGATTGGCATCGGCGATACGGTCCCAGCCGCCGCTGAAGATGTTCTCGCTGAAGGCTTGGCTGAAACTGAAATCGGCATAGGCGGTGTCGAAGACCGGAATCTCGTTCTGGTCGCGGTACGGCACGTACAGGTAATACAGCCGGGGTTCCAGAGTCTGGACGGCCGCATTGCCGAACAGCGACGTATCGCGCTCGAAGGTCATGCCCGAATCGACGGAAAGAATCGGCAGCGCGCGGGATTGCGTACGGTTGCGGCCGCGGTACTGCACGAGTTCGTCTTCGAACCAGTCGACGCTGTACTGGCTCAGGTGCATGCCCACCTTGGGCGTGACATACCAGCCGGCGCGCACGATGGGATAGGCCACCGTGGTGTAGGAAGAAAAGCGGTTGCCGTTGGGAGCGATGCGGTGATCGCGGTAGTAGTCGAATTCGGACAGAGTGCCGGAATAGAACGGCATGACGAAGCGCGTGGCGTAGTTTTCGGATACCACGTCGAAGCCGCCCCAGTCGTAGCGCGCGCCCCGCACATAGAGTTCGGGCAGCTTGTCGTACTGCGGCATGAGATAGCCGGCCGTGCGGTCCTGCAGCGTCTGATACTTGTGGACCGAAAGCGAGCCGCCCACATAGGGCGAACCCCACCATGACAGGTTCGCGGTGCTGGGCAGCCAGGTGTTGGTGGCCTCGTTCAGGCCGAGCGACGAAAAATCGCGGAAGTAGTCGTCGTCGGACACCCGGCGGATGTCGAAGCTGGCGTGCAGCCCCCCACCCAGCGACTGGTTGTGCTGCCAGCCGTAGTACCAGCGGTCGCGCCCGGCCTCGCGGTCGTCGTGCAGGTAAGTGCCCTGCAGCTCGCCGCCGTAGGTTTCGCCCAGGTAGCGGAACTCGGCCCCGAGCTGGACGCCGCGCTTGGCCATGATGCGCGGCGTGAGCGTCAGGTCGTACTGCGGGGCCAGATTGAAGTAGTACGGAACCGAAAACTCGATGCCGCCCGCCGTCGAGGTGCCGTAGGTCGGCAGCAGAAAGCCCGATTTGCGTTCCTTGCGGATGGGAAAGCTCAGATAGGGCGAATACAGGATGGGCACGTTCTTGAAATACAGCGTGCCGTGGCGCGCGATGCCTTCGTTATCTTCGAAGTGCAGATCGACCTGGCGCGACTTGATGTACCAGGAAGGATCCGGACACGGACAGCCGGTATACGTCACCTGGTTCAGGCGCATGTGGTCGCTGCTGAAGATGTCCGCGTGCTCGGCGCGCCCGGCTCCGCCCGTGGTGCCCAGCCAGAAATCGGGCTCGGAAATCTTGCCGGTTTCCGCATCCACGTTATAGTCGAATGCCGGCGCCTTGACGATGCTCGCGTCGCGCATCATCAGCCCGTTGCCCCGCACCCGCAGCTGGCCCGTGGAACGCTGATAATCGATATGATCGCCCTTCACCACGGAATCGATGCGCCGGACCTCGGCATTGCCGGACAGCACCACCCTTCCGTCTTCGTCGGAATGGATGTCGTCGGCAATGAGGAAGACCGACATCTGGTCTTCTTCGAGAACGTGGGTCTGGAGCTGCGAGGAAATCTGCAGATCGCGGCCCGCCTGCACCCCGATCGCTTCTGCCTGTGGAGGCGCCGCCATTGCGGCCTGCCCGCAGCCATATGCGATGAGTAGTGACCACCAGACAGAACGCACGAGTGTTTCGCCCCCAAAAAAAGCGATTATATTTTGGCACTGCCGCCGGTCGTTTACGAAAGGCGACCCGGTATTATAGTGAGAGAAAGCCGCAAACCATGGAATCCCAAGTCTCCGCCCAGCCCGACCCCCGCCTTGCATCCCTTCACGCCTGGCTCGCCACGCTGCCGCCCGGCCTGGGCATCGACGCCGCCACGCTGCGGCCCGCGTCCAGCGATGCCAGCTTCCGCCGCTATTTCCGGGTCGATATCCGGGAAGGCACGGCCGTCGTCATGGACGCGCCGCCGCAGCGCGAAGACTGCCGGCCCTTCCTGCACGTCGGTGAACGGCTGCGCACGGCCGGCCTGAACGTGCCGGCCATCCTGGCCGGCAATCCGGAACAGGGCTTCCTGCTGCTGTCCGATCTGGGCACCCACACCTATTACCAGGCCGTCAGGGAAGGCCTGGGCGACGCCGATCTGCAGCGCCTCTACAGGCCGGCGCTGCATGCCCTGGTAAGCATCCAGCGGGCGCCCTGCGCCGACCTGCCGCGCTACGACGAGGCGCGGCTCGCCGACGAGCTTTCCGTATTCCAGGAGTGGTACGTGGAAAGGCACTGCGGAACCTCTCTTGCGGGAAAGGAAGAAACGGCCCTGCGGGACATCTTCGCCGCCCTGACGGCCGACAACGCCGCCCAGCCGACCGTGCTGGTGCATCGCGACTACCATTCCCCCAATCTGATGCTGCCCGCCGGGCCGGGCGGGCCGCCGGGGGTCATCGATTTCCAGGATGCCGTGGCGGGTCCCATCACCTACGACATCGCGTCGCTGGTTACCGATGCCCGCCTTACCTGGGAAGAAGATCAGCAGCTGGACTGGGCCATCCGGTACTGGGAAGCCGCCCGGGCCGCCGGCCTTCCGGTGGGCGACGATTTCGCGGCATTCCACCGCGCCTATGAATGGATGAGCCTGCAGCGCAATCTGCGCATCCTCGGCGTGTTCGCGCGGCTGTCCCATCGCGATGGCAAGCATCATTATCTCGACCACATCCCCAGGGTGAATGGGTATGTCCGCCAGGTGGCCGGGCGCTACGGCCTGTTCCGGCCCCTGCTGCGCATCCTCGACCGCCTCGATGCCTGCCTGCCCGGCGCCGCTCCGGGGGCCGCATGAGGGCGATGATCCTGGCGGCCGGGCGCGGCGAACGCATGCGCCCGCTGACGGACCACACCCCCAAGCCCCTGCTGGAAGCCGGCGGCAAGCCCCTGATCGCCTGGCACATCGAGCGCCTGGTCGCCGCCGGCATGCGGGATATCGTCATCAATTGCGCATGGCTGGGCGAACGCCTGCGGGCGGCGCTGGGCGGCGGCGAGCGCTTCGGCGCCCGCCTGCAATGGTCGCCGGAACAGCCGGCGCTGGAAACCGCCGGCGGCATCGCCCGCGCCCTGCCCCGGCTCGGGCCCGAACCCTTTCTGGTCGTCAACGGCGATATATGGTGCGATTGGGATTTCCGCCAGGCCGCCGGCCGCGCGGCCGCCCTGACCGCGACAAAAGCCCGCGCGTGGCTGCTGCTGGTGGACAACCCGCCCCACCACCCCGGGGGGGACTTCCGCCTCGATGCAAACGGGCGGGTCCTCGCGCTGGAAACCCCGGCCGGCACCGGGGAACACGAATCCGGCCGCCTGACGTTCTCGGGTATCGGGGTCTACTCGCCGGAACTGTTCACGGCGCTGTCCGCCGACCGGCCCGCCCCCTTGGCTCCGGTGCTGCGCGCCGCCATGGCGGACGGAACTGTGATCGGCGACCGCCATGCGGGAACCTGGATGGACATCGGCACGCCCGAGCGCCTGCAACAGCTTGACACGTATCTGAAAGCCTGAGAGGCTGGCCCCTTCGAATTTACGCTTGTTAAACTTGCAGGTTGTTTTTTGCAATGAAGAAATAAAGGTAACCAATGTTCGGATCGTCCAAGCGACAAGCATTCAGACCGACCGCTTACGGCAGCTCGCGGCGCCGCGGCATTCCGCGCTGGCTGGTGCTGCTGCTGACCGGCATCGTTCTGGGAGCCGGCGGGCTGCTCTTTCTGCAAAAGAGCTACGGGCCGACGCGCCTCACGGTGGAACAGTCGGAACAGCTGCACTATGACCTGAACAGCGCCAACATGGACAAGCAGCGCCTGCAGACGCTGCTCAACCAGCACATCCAGGAACTCAAGGAAGCGCGCGCCCGCATCCAGTCGCAGGACGCCGAGCTGCGGCAGCATCAGCCGGAAATCGACAAGCTCACATCCGACATCGCGCTGTTCGCCGCGTCGGCGCCCGACGACCCGCGCGGCACCTCGCCCGGGATCCGCGCCGTTTCCTTCAGCTATGCCGACGGGCAGCTCGACTACCACATCCTCGTCATGCAGAACCTCGGCAAGACCGACCGCTACACCGGCGAAGTCACCTTGACGGCGGCGGGCCGCTACAGCAACGGGCGCAACGGCAATGTCGAGCTTCCCCCCTTCCCGGTTTCGCTCGAACGCTACAGCCATCTGCAGGGCACCATCGAAATGCCCGAAGGCTTCACGCCCAGGGAAATCACCATACAGATCCGGCCGGAAGGCTCCGACCGGGTCAGCGCCATGCGGGTCATCCGGGTCCCGCGCTAGGGCCTGTTCACGCTGAAAGGCGCCTCGCGCCGGCTGGCCCCGCGTCTGGGGCCGGCCCCAGACGCGCCTCAGAAAACGTGCCCGAGGTATTTCCGCCTGATCGCGTCGACCACGCCGGTATCCAGGGCGCCCAGGGCCTCGATGGTCACGTCGCGCGTCAGGGGGCTCTGCAGCGGCAGCGCAAACCCGTATTTGTGCGGTTCGAACAGTGAACCGGTGACCCTGATCGGCAGCTCCGGATGCTTCCGGACGTAATACTCCAGGACGGGGGCATCGTCTATGAAGGCGTCGATCTCTTTCTCGATCAGCGCATGGACGGCCTTGTCCCGCGTGTTGTAGATCAGCGTCTGGTATCCCCGGCCGATGGAAAATTCCTCTTCGACCGTTCCCGCCAGAACCCCGACACGCTTGCCTCCCAGGTCCTCCAGGCCATTGATGTGGCCGGTCAGGGACAAGGTGGTCATCACACTGGTGACGGTCGAAGTGACATAGGCCAGGACCGCGATGCCGCAGACCAGCCAGATCGCCTGCCATATGCGCCCCATCCAGCCGAACAGGTTCTTCCGTACGGGCGGCCTGCCGGTGGTCGCCACCGACATGACGGAGTAAAAGCTCTCTGCGATGCCATCGCGCCAGCGCCCCGGAAAGTTCTTGTCGAAACGGCGGTCGAACACCGTGAGCAGCAGCGTCGCCGCCAGGATGACGAGGGCGATCCACGCATAGGATCGCAGGAAACCGGCATCGCCGAGCGCGCCCACCAGATTCCGGAAACCGGTCGGCTTGTCCGTGCCCACCAGAATGCGCATCCCGCCGTCGAACCACGGCTGGGTGAGATCCATCCGGTGCGCGCGGGACTGATTGATGATGATGTTGGTCACCGCCACGTCGACGCTTCCGTTCTCGGTGGCGCGCAGCAGATCGCGCAGCGATTCGTATTCGGTGTAGCGGTAGGGGGTCGTGCCGCTCAATGGCAGCGATTCCCAGAGGTCGATCGCCACCCCTTCGTAGCCCTCGCCGCCCTTCATGACGAAGGGCGGATCGACATGCACGCCGATGACCAGGGCTTCCCCGGCATCCTGCGCATTCACGGGAAAAGCCAGAAAAATCAGCAGCAGCGACGCCAGGGCGGCACGCAAGAATGAACTTCCCGCATCTTTGAACTCTGTCGGCATGACTCGGATCCTGTTAGCGGCTCATGAAGAATCCCGGCCGGCGGGCCGGAATCCCGGGCGGGCTCCGGCTCACGGACCGGGCCGGCGCCCGGAGGGGCGCGCTCAGAATGCGGGAACGATGGAACCCTTGTATTTTTCCTGGATGAAGCCGCGCACTTCGTCGGTGTGCAGCGCCTTCACCAGCTTCTGCACGGCGGCGTCATCCTTCCTGGCTTCGGTCGTGACCACGATGTTCGCGTACGGGGAATCCTGGCCTTCGATGAACAAGGCATCGTTCACAGGATTGAGACCGGCTTCCAGCGCATAGTTGGTGTTGATCAGCGCGATATCCACGTCGGGCAGCACGCGCGGCAGCGTGGCGGCTTCGAGCTCGCGGAAGCGCAGCTTCTTCGGATTCTCGGCAATGTCGCGGGCGGTGGCGAGGATGTTGTCCGGGTCCTTCAGCTTGATGAGGCCCTGGTTCTGCAGCAGCAGCAGCGCCCTTGCGCCGTTGGACGGATCGTTCGGCAGCGCCACCTGGGCCCCGTCCTTGAGTTCATCGATGCTCTTGATCTTGCTGGAATAGGCGCCGAAAGGCTCGACGTGCACCAGCCCGACCGAGACCAGGCTGGTCTTGTGCTCGGCATTGAAGGAGTCCAGATAGGGTTTGTGCTGGAAGAAATTGACGTCCAGCTGGCCGTCCGACACCTGTACGTTGGGCTGCACGTAATCGGTGAACACCTTGATGTCGAGCTCCACCCCTTCCTTGGCAAGCGCCGGCTTCACGAACTCCAGCAGTTCCGCATGGGGAACCGGAGTCGCGGCCACACTGAGCTTTTCGGCCTGGGCGGCGGGCATGGCGAACAAGGCCGCCAGGACGAAGGCGGCGGGGGCGAATTTCTTCAACGACATGGTTTTCTCCAGTAAGGCTATTTACGATTCAGGCGAGCGACCAGACGGTCGCCGAACACCTGCAACAACTGCACCATGATGACCAGGATCACCACGGTAACGATCATGACATCGGTCTGATAGCGCTGATACCCGAAGCGCAGGGCGAGATCGCCCAGGCCGCCCCCGCCGATCACGCCCGACATGGCGGAATACCCGACCAGCGCGATGGCCGTGACGATGACCGCCGCAATGATGCCGGTCGTGGCTTCGGGCAGCAGGGCCAGCAGCACGGTCTGGCGCGAATTGGCGCCCATGGCCCGGCAGGCCTCCGACACGCCGGGGTCGAGCTCGCGCAGCACGTTCTCGACCAGCCGGGCGAAGAACGGCGCCGCGCTGGCCACCAGGGGCGGCACGGCGCCTTCCACCCCCAGAGAAGTGCCCGCCAGCACCCGGGTCAGCGGGATCATCACGATCAGCAGGATCAGGAAGGGCACCGAACGCAACACATTGACGATGAATGACAGCACTTGATAGACGATGGTATTGGACAGCATCTGGCGCGGGCTGGTCAGGAACAGGACGACCCCCAGCGGCAGGCCGATGACGACCGTGAACAGCAGGGAAAAGCCCGTCATCAACAATGTATCTACAGTGGCTTCACCGATGAGCAGCCAGTCGATATTACCGAAATTCATTTCCGCAGCTCCTCGCATTCCACGCCGTCGGCGCGCAGGATGCCGGGCAGCCTTGCGCAGGCCTCGGGCGCGCCCTGGACCGCGACGACCAATTGCCCATAGGGCGTGTCCTTGATGCGCCCAACCGCGCCCTGAAGAATGCTCAGATCCACCTCCAGCTCGCGGCTGACGCGGCTCAACAGGGGCTGAAGCGTAGACGCCCCCCGGAAGCTCAGGCGCAGCAGCGTGCCTTCCATGCCCTGCGCCATGTCGCGCCAGCCCTCGGCATCCATGCCGCTTTCCGACAGCAGCGACTGAGTCACCGCATGTTGCGGATGCAGAAAGACGTCGAGCACGTCTCCGTATTCGACGATGAGCCCGGCATCGATGACGGCCACGCGGTCGCAGACGCTGCGGATGACGTCCATGCCATGGGTGATGAGCACGATGGTGAGGCCCAGCTGCCGATTGATGTCGATCAGCAGCCGCAATATGGATTGCGTGGTTTCGGGATCGAGCGCCGACGTGGCCTCGTCGCACAGCAGCAGCCGCGGCCTGCTGGCCAGCGCCCGGGCAATGCCCACACGCTGCTGCTGGCCGCCCGAAAGCTGGCGCGGATACTTGCCGGCATGTTCGGACAGCCCCACCAGTGCGAGCATTTCATGGGCGCGCTCGCGCTGCTGCCGGCGGCTCATGCCGGCCAGCCGCAGCGGAAAACACACGTTGTCGAGCACGGTGCGGGAACGCAGCAGATTGAAATGCTGGAACACCATGCCCACCGACTGCCGGAATCTGCGCAGTTCGGCATCGCCATAGGCCGTGATGTCATCGCCATCGACGAGGACGCGGCCTTCGGTCGGGCGTTCGAGCAGATTCAGCATGCGGATCAGCGTGCTCTTGCCCGCCCCGGAGCGCCCGATGATGCCGAAGATCTCGCCACGCTCGATACGCAGGCTGACGCCGGCCAATGCATGGGATACACGTTCCGGACTCGCATACGTTTTGCGCAGGTTCTCCAGGACAATCAAGGCGGGGGCTCTCTGAATGGGCAAGGGCTGGGGGATCACCTCAGCGAAGGGCGAAATTTAACATACCGATTCACACTGTTTTCGCTGAAACTAATTACCTGAAGTTATTAGCAGGACAGGGGTGATGAACCGTCTATTCTATCAACCCCATGCCGGCGCCATGCCATCGGCTTTCTCGTGGAAAACCTGGGGTCAGCCCCGCCCTCCGGCCTCAATGCAGCTTGAGCCGGGGCTCGGTACGGCGATGGATGCGGGCAAGGACGATCGCCATCGCGGTGCGCGCCATACCGTGCACCACCAGTTGATGGCGGCGGTACAGCAGGGAATAGAACACGCGGGCCAGCCGGCCTTCCAGCGTCACATCCCTCAACAGATTCCCCATCAGGCTGCCGACGGCGGTATAACCCGCGAGCGAAACCAGCGACCCCCTGTTGCGGAAACGGAAATCCGGCAAGGTCCGGCCCGCCAGCCGGCGCGGAAGGTTCTCCGCAAGGAAGCGGGCCTGCTGCTGCGCCGCCTGCGCCAGTGGCGGCACGCTGCGCTCGCTGCCGTCTTCCAGCGGACAGGCCGCGCAATCCCCCATCGCAAAGACATCGCCATCGAGCGTCGTCTGCAGCGTCGGCTTCACCTTGAGCTGGTGGCGGGAAGTGGTTTCCAGGCCGTCGAGCGTATCCAGCACCTCGGGCGCCTCGATGCCGGCGGCCCACACCACGAAGGTGGCGGGGATGCTTTTACCGTCCTTTGTCAGAACGGCGGCGTCCGTCACCTCCGAGACGGCCACATCGCAGAGGACTCTTACGCCCAGCGCTTCCAGCGTCGATTCCGCGTCGCGCCCCACCCGCTCGGGCAGGGCGGCCAGCAGGCGCGCGGCGCGGTCCAGGACCGTGATGCGCACCCGTTGGGGCTGTATGGAGGCAAGGCCGTACGCCGGCAGCTGCCATGAAGCCTGGCGCAGTTCCGCCGCCAGTTCCACGCCGGTGGCGCCGCCGCCGACGATCACCACATCCAGGGCATCATGGCCATCCATGTCCGTCCCTTCGTGCGGATCGGCGCGGGCATGGGCCTGAAGGTAACGGCGCAGCAGCCGGCGATGAAAGCTCAACGCCTCTTCGGTCGTATCCAGGAAGCTGCAATGCTCCCTGACCCCCGGCACCCCGAAATCCGCGCTGCGGCTACCCACCGCCAGCACCAGGGTGTCATAGGCAATGCGCCGGGCGGGCGCCATGGCGCCGCCGCCCTCATCGAGCGCTTCCGCCAGCATCACTTCCCGGCGGCCGCGGTCCAGCCCGCACAGCACACCCGGCTGAAACTCGAAATGATTCCAGCGCGCCTGGGCCAGATAATTGACGTCGTTGTCCGAAAAATCCAGGGAACCCGCGGCCACCTCATGCAGCAGCGGCTTCCATACGTGGGTCAGCTTGCGGTCGACCAGCGTGATGTGGGCATGGCCGCGGCGCCCCAGCTTCCTGCCGAGCCGGGTGGCGAGCTCCAGCCCGCCGGCCCCGCCCCCGACGATGACGATGCGATGCGACATGGCGACTCCGCAAAAATCAGGGAAGCCGCAAAGCAGCACGTAGCGTGCTCAGCCCGGGCGCCGCGCGCGCGAAACAGGCCTTGGCCGCGTCATATCCGGGCACTCCCCTACGACTAAAGTCTCTCTGTGCCGCAAGACGTTCAGCGCGTACAGTTTCCGCCATGGTCGCCCGCCCGCGGCCACTGCCCCGACCTCGCGGCGAACGGCGCACCGCGACGCCGCGAACGGGAACGAGACAAAGAGAGAAGGTGGAGACTCATTCATGAATACCCCGGACGACATCCTGTCGAACGTCCATCGGCACCCCAAATACCAGGAACTGCTGAAGCGCCGCAACCGCACGAGCTTGCTGTTCTTCGTGATCACGGCCGTCATCTATGCCGGCTTCATCCTCACCCTGGCCTACGACCCCGGTCTCTTTTCCCGGCCCCTGGCCGGCATGACCATGAGCATAGGCGTATTCACCGGCGTGCTGGTGGCGCTGAGCGCCGTCGTGCTGATCGCCGCCTATGTCTATATTTCCAACCGGGTGTTCGACCCGCTGATCGAAGCCATCGTGAAGGACGTGACATGAGAAATACGGAGAGAAAAAATACCCCCACGCCGCGCCTTCGGCTTGCCATCCACTTCGCGGCCTGCCTGCTGTTTCTGTCTTCGACCGGGGTGGCCCACGCGGCGGCGCCCGGGCAGGCCAACGCCTCGGCCATCGTCATGTTCCTGGTGTTCATCGCCGCCACCATGGGCGTGACATGGTGGGCCGCGGGCCGCACCCGCACCACGTCGGACTTCTACACCGCCGGCGGCGGCCTGTCCGGCTTCCAGAACGGGCTGGCGATCGCCGGCGACTACCTGTCGGCGGCCTCCTTCCTGGGCATTGCCGGCATGGTTTACGTCAGTGGTTTCGACGGCATGATCTACGCCATCGGCTTCCTGTTCGGCTGGCCGGTGGTGATGTTCCTGATCGCCGAGCGCCTGCGCAACCTGGGCCGCTACAACTTTGCCGACGTGACATCCTACCGCCTGTCGCAGACACCGATGCGGGTGCTGGCCGCCAGCGCCTCGCTGCTGATCATCGCCCTCTATCTCATCGCGCAGATGGTCGGCGCCGGCAAGCTCATCGTGCTGCTGTTCGGCCTGGACTACAACCTGGCCGTGCTCATCGTCGGTTCCCTGATGATGATCTACGTGGCGTTCGGCGGCATGACGGCGACCACCTGGGTACAGATCATCAAGGCCGTGCTGATGCTGTTCGGCGCCACCCTGATGAGCGTGCTGGTGCTGGCCATGTTCCGCTACAACCCCGACGTCCTGCTGGCCGAGGCGGTCAACATCCATCCGTCCGGCGCCGAACTGCTGGCGCCCGGCGCCCAGGTCAGCAGCAACCCGCTCAATGCGCTGTCCCTGGGCATTGCGCTGGCTTTCGGCACGGCCGGCCTGCCGCATATCCTGATGCGCTTCTTCACCGTTTCCAACGCCAAGGAAGCCCGCAAGTCGGTGATCTACGCCAGCTCCTTCATCGGCTACTTCTACCTGCTCACCTTCATCATCGGCTTCGGCGCCGTCGCCCTGCTGGTGCGCCATCCCGAATACTTCACCACCGGCCCCGACGGCGGCTTCGACCTGATGACCGGCCTGATCGGCGGCACCAACATGGTTGCGGTGCACCTGGCCAATGCGGTCGGCGGCAGCCTGCTGCTGGGCTTCCTGGCCGCCGTGACCTTCGCGACCATCGTCGCGGTGGTGGCGGGGCTGGCGCTGGCCGGCGCCGCCGCCATCTCGCACGACCTCTACGCCAATGTCATCGCCCGCGGCCGCGCCACGGAACGCGACCAGATGCGCATTTCCCGGATTTCGACCATCGCGCTGGGCGTGCTGGCCATCATTCTGGGCATCATCTTCGAGAACCAGAACGTAGCCTTCATGGTCGGCCTGGCCTTCGCCATCGCGGCAAGCTCCAACTTCCCGGTGCTGGTGCTGTCGATTTCCTGGCGCGGCTGCACCACGCGCGGCGCGACCATCGGCGGCTTCATCGGCCTGGCCACCGCCACCCTCTGGGTGGTGCTGAGCCAGACGGTATGGGTCGATGTGCTGGGCTTCGCCGAACCGGTCACGCCCTTCCCCAACCCGGGCATTCTTTCGGTGCCCCTGGCCTTCGCCTCGATCTGGCTGTTTTCCCTGCTGGACCGCAGCGCGCGCGCCAGCAAGGAGGCCGCCGCATTCGACGCCCTGACCATCCGCAGCCAGACCGGCATCGGCGCTACCACCGCCGTCGCCCACTGAGCACCCGCCAGAATGCAGGCCTCGCCGTTCACGGCGAGGCCGAGCGAGAAAACACGAGAGTTGAACATGAGTGAAACCCATCGACTGTACCCCGTTCCCGAAGGCTTCAAGGGCCCGCTGACCATCACCCAGGCGCAATACGAGCGCCGCTATGCGGAATCGCTCGAAGACCCGGACGCTTTCTGGGCCGGCGTGGCGCGCCGCATCGACTGGTATCGCGAGCCCGCCCAGGTGCGGGACGTCAGCTTCGATGCCGACGACTTCCGCATCCGCTGGTACGCGGACGGCGAACTGAACGTCAGCGTCAACTGCCTGGACCGCCACCTGGCCGCCCGCGGCGACAAGGCCGCGCTGATCTGGGAATCCGACGATCCCGGCATCCCGTCCCGGACAATCAGCTACCGCGAGCTGCACGCGCAGGTCTGCAAACTGGCCAACGCCCTGCGCGGCCTGGGCATCGGCAAGGGCGACCGCGTCACCATCTATCTGCCCATGGCGGTCGAAGCGGTCGTCGCCCTGCTGGCCTGCGCCCGTATCGGCGCGGTGCACAACGTGGTGTTCGGCGGCTTCGCCCCCGCCTCCATCGCCGACCGCGTGCAGGATTGCGGCGCCAGGGCCGTCATCACGGCGGACGAAGGGCGCCGCTCCGGCCGGCCCATTCCGCTCAAGGCAAACGTGGATGCAGCGCTGGAGCGCCCGGGCACCGGTTCGGTCGAAGCCGTCATCGTGCTCGCCCATACCGGCGCCTCTGTCCCCATGCGGGCGGGCCGCGACCACTGGTATCACGAGCTGGTCGCCGGCCAGCCGGCGCAGTGCGAGCCCGAGCGCATGAACGCGGAAGACCCGCTCTTCATCCTGTACACCTCGGGCAGCACGGGCAAGCCCAAGGGCGTGGTGCATACTTCAGGCGGCTACCTGGTGTATGCCAGCTACACGCACGAATCCATCTTCGACCTGCGCGAAGACGACGTCTTCTGGTGCACCGCGGATGTGGGCTGGATCACCGGCCACAGCTACATCGTCTATGGCCCCTTGTCCAACGGGGCGACCACCCTCGTTTTCGAAGGCGTGCCCAGCTATCCGGACGCTTCACGCTTCTGGCAGGTGGTCGACAAGCATCAAGTGACCATCTTCTACACAGCGCCGACGGCCATCCGCGCGCTGATGCGGGAAGGCACCGAACCCGTCCGGCGCTGCTCGCGCCAGTCGCTGCGGCTGCTGGGTTCGGTGGGAGAGCCCATCAACCCGGAAGCCTGGCGCTGGTATCACGACATCGTGGGCGAAGGCCGCTGCCCCGTCGTCGACACCTGGTGGCAGACCGAAACGGGCGGCTTCATCCTGGCCCCCTTCCCCGGCGCCAGGAATCAGAAGCCCGGCGCCGCCTGCACGCCGTTCTTCGGCATCCGCCCGGCCCTCGTCAATGCGGACGGCTCGATGATCGAAGGCGCAGGCGAAGGCAATCTGGTGCTCGCCAACTCCTGGCCCGGCCAGGCCCGCACGGTATACGGCGACCACCAGCGTTTCATCGACACCTATTTCAAGACCTATCCCGGCTGCTACTTCACCGGGGACGGCGCGCGCCGGGACGAGGATGGCGACTACTGGATCACCGGCCGGGTGGACGACGTGGTGAACGTCAGCGGACACCGGATCGGCACCGCCGAACTGGAAAGCGCGCTCGTCGCACACCCGAAAGTCGCGGAAGCCGCGGCGGTGGGCTTCAACCATGACCTCAAGGGCCAGGGAATCTACGTCTACGTCACCCTGGTCGCCGGGGAAGAAGGCTCCGAGTCCCTGCGCCAGGAGCTCACCAGCCACCTGCGCAAGGAGATCGGCCCCATCGCCACACCGGACCATCTGCAATGGGCGCCCAGCCTGCCCAAGACCCGTTCGGGCAAGATCATGCGCCGCATTCTGCGCAAGATAGCCGAGAACGACATCGGCCAGCTGGGCGACATCAGCACGCTGGCCGATCCTTCCGTCGTGGACGCTTTGGTTCAGGAAAGGTGTGTGGCATGATAGGTGAATGAAGGAACTCCTGATTGCGGACGACCACCCCTTATTTCGCGAAGCCTTGCGAGGGGTGCTCGCTCGCGCCTTTCCCGATACCCTCATCCACGAGGCCGCCACCCTCGGCCTGCTCCATGAACTGATCGAGCGGCACCCCGACGCCGACCTGCTGCTGCTCGATCTCGACATGCCGGGCGCCAGCGGCTTCAGCGCCCTGGTGCATCTGCAGGCCCACTGCCCCCAGCTGCCCATCGTCATCGTGTCCGCTCATGAAGACCCCATGCTCATGCGGCGCGCGCTCGATCATGGCGCCATGGGCTACATTCCGAAATCCGCCGATGCCGCCACCCTGGCCGAAGCGCTGCGGTGCGTGCTGGACGGCGACACCTGGCTGCCCGACACGGCCCTGCCGGAAACCGGCGCCGGCACGGAAGAAAGGCAGGCCGCGGCGCGCCTGCGCGAGCTCACGCCGCAGCAATTCCGCATCCTGCACATGGTGGGCGCCGGCCAGCTGAACAAGCAGATCGCCCATGAACTGGGGGTATCCGAAGCCACCGTCAAAGCCCATATGACCGCCATCCTGCGCAAACTGCGCGCCACCAATCGCACCCAGGCCGTCCAGACCGCCAACCGGCTCGGGCTCAATGCGGGGCAGCCGCGCCGGGGCGATGCCTGACTGGGCTGCGCATGCCCCCCCACACTCATCGCGAGGCTCCCGCCCCCGGCCGCCCGAGCCGGCCCCCGCACACCACCCGGCGGCTTCATGCCCGGCCGGCGCCCTGCTGGGCTTCCCCGATGTCCCGGTTAATTTTCGAGCGCAGGCAGCCCGCCAGGAAAGCACGCAAGGATGCCGGACGCACCGGCTTGGTAAGCAGCGGATAGCCACGCCCGCGCGCCCGCCGCTTCAGGCTCTCGCTGCCGTCGGCGGTCAGGAGCGCCCCTTCGAGCCGAGGCGCGGCCGCGCGCAGTTCGTCCAGGCAATCGAGGCCGTCCTTGCGGTCGTGCAGATGGTAGTCCACCAGCAGGACGTCAGGCTGCGCGCCGAGCTTCGTCAGCGCCTCGTCCAGCGTCGAAGCCCGGATCGCCACCGCGCCCCAGCGCTCCAGCAGCGCCTGCATGCCGTCCAGAATATCGACGTCGTTGTCCAGGCACAGCACCCGCAGCCCCTCCAGGGAGGCGCCGGGCCGGCGTTCGGGTCCCGGCGCCGGCGGTGCCGCCGCCTCGCCCCGCCGCCCGGGGACCCGGATCGAGAACATGCTGCCCGCGCCCACCTGCGAGCGGGCATCCAGGGTGTGGCCCAGCAGCAGGGCAATGCGCTGGCAGATCGACAGGCCCAGGCCCAGGCCGCGCCCGTCCCAGTCGAAGGGCTGCTCGTAGCGGTGGAATTCGTCATAGATCTGGCGCAGATGCTGTTCGGGAATGCCGGGGCCGGTATCCCACACCTGCAGCTCGATGTCATCGCCCCGGACACGCGCGCCCAGCACGATGCCGCCGCCGCGGGTATAGCGCAAGGCATTCGCCAGGAAATTCTGCAGCACGCGGCGCAGCAGGCGCCGGCTGCTGCGCACCTGCACGGGCGGGGCGTGCACCCGCAGGCGCAGGCCCCGGCGCGCCGCCATATCCGCATATTGCTCGGCCAGCTGCCGCAGGAGCACTGCGGCATCGAACTCGGAGATCTCCGGCGTCAGCATGCCGGCGTCCAGGCGGGAGATGTCCAGCAAGCCGTCCAGCAATTCCTCCGCCGCCCTCAGCGACGTGTTCACGCGTTCGGCCAGCAACCGCTGCCCCCCGGGGTCGTCCTCATCGCGCAGGGCCGAAGCGAACAGGCGGGCCGCATTGATGGGCTGCAGCACATCGTGGCTCACCGCGGTCAGGAACTGGGTGCGCGAACGCTGCGCCTGCTCCGCTTCCCGCGTGCGCTCATGCACGCGCTGCTCCAGGTTTTCGTTGATCTCGCGCAGTTCGCGCTCGACCCGCTTGTACTCGGTGACATCGCTGTAGCTGGTGACGTAGCCCCCGCTGGGCAGCGGCTGCCCCCGCAGCTCGAACACCCGGTCCGCATCGAGCCGGCGCTGGTAGACGTAGGAAGTGCCCCGGCGCATGAAGCCGATCCGCTTCCGGATTTCCGCCTCGACCTCAGTGCGCGCCTGGCCGCCGATGCGCCCGGCCTCGACGTTGAAACGGATCAGGTCGGCCACCGGACGCCCCACGGCCAGCATGCCCGGCGGATAGCCGAAAAGCTCCTGATAGCGGCGGTTCCATGCCACCAGCCGCATGTGCTCATCGACCACGCTGACGCCCTGATCGAGGTTCTCGAGCGTGGTCCAGAGGATGTCGCGATTGAAGCGCAAGTCCTGGCTGGCCTCATCCAGCACGGCCATCACCGTGGACAAGGCCATGCCCGAGCCCTGCAGCGCGCTGGTCATGACCAGCCGCGCCGACGCCGCCCCGATCGCCGCCGCCAGCAGCAGCTCGGTGAAACGCAGCCAGCCCGGATCCGCTTGCAGCGCCGGCGTCAGCGCCTGGTTCGATTGCCTGGCATGATCCTGGAAGGCCTGATGCACCGCCTTTTCGCCGATGAAGCGGGCTGCCAGCGCCTGAAGATCCCGCACGCCCAGCTCGCCCTGCCCCGCCACCGGGCCGCGCCGCCGCTGCTGCTCCATGTAAGGGTTGAGGAAGGGCTCGGCATGCAGGCTTTCGCTGAGCGTGGGACGCCAGCGCCGCGATACCAGCAGCATCGTGGCGATATTGAACAGCAGCGACCATACGGTGCCATGGGTGAGCAGATCCATGTCGCCCAGCGCAAAGAGCCGGCGCGGGCGCAGCCATTCCACGCCGAAGGGGCCGGCGTCCAGCCAGGCGCGGCCCAGCCAGCCGGCGTCGGCCAGGCCGGGCAGCAGCAGGGTGTAGAGCCAGAAGGCGAAACCCACCAGCAGCCCGGCCTCGACTCCCCGGCGGCTGGCGCCGCGCCAATACAGCCCGCCCAGCAAGGCGGGCGCGAGCTGGGCGACCGCCGCGAACGTGATCAGGCCGTAGGACGCCAGCGTCGTATCGGAACCGCTCGCCCGGTAATAGCCGTAGGCGATTCCCGCAGTAGCTACGATGGATATACGTCTGATCCAGAGCACCAGCCCGGCGATATCCCCCTGCCGCCTTTGCACCCATCCCCGCCGCAGCAGCACGGGCATCACCAGGTCGTTGCTGAGCATGGTGGACAGCGCGACGCTGGCGACGATCACCATGCCGGTGGCGGCCGAGAACCCCCCGATATAGGCGATCAGCGCGAGGCCGGTCTGGTTCTGCGACAGGGGCAGCGCCAGCACGAAGATGTCCGGCGGGACGACGCCGGAACTGCCCAGCACCGCCATGCCCGCGGTGGCGATGGGCAGCACCATCAGACTCACAATGACGAGATAGAGACCGAACATCCAGCGCGCGCGGCGGATGTCGGCGATATCGCCGCACTCGACCACCGCCACGTGGAACTGGCGCGGCAGGCACACGATGGCGGTGAAGGCCAGCAAGGTCTGGATCAGGAAGCCGTCCGCCGGCCGGTTCTCCAGCAGGGCCCGGGTGGCGTCCACCAGCCGCAGCCCGCTGCCGGAGAACCAGTTCATGGCGAAGATGCCCACCATGACCAGCGCCAGCAGTTTCACCAGCGACTCGAACGACACCGCCAGCATCAGCCCCGGGCGGTGTTCCGTCGCATCGATCTGGCGCGTTCCGAAAAGAATGGAGAACAGCGCCATCAGCAGGGCCACGTACAGTGCGGGGTCCCCGAAAGCCGAACGCGCGGCGCCGGTATTCCCCAGCACTTCGAGACTGACGGCCACCGCCTTGTACTGCAGCGCCAGATAGGGCACGGCGGCCACCAGCGTAATGAAGGCAACGAGCGCCGCCAGGCGCTGCGACCGGCCATAACGCGCGCCGATGAAGTCGGCAATGGACACCGTGTTCTGCGAACGCGCGATCAGTGCCAGGCGTTCGAGTATGCGCCAGCCGAACACGAGCAGAAGCAGAGGCCCCAGATAGATGGGCAGATAGCCGATGCCGTAGCGCACGGCGGAACCCACCGCGCCATAGAATGTCCACGACGAACAGTACACGGCCAGGGCCAGGCTGTAGACCGCGGAACGCAGCCACAGGCGCCGCTGGTACAGTGCGTAGCGGTCGCCCAGCCATGCCACGCCGAACAGCAGCGCCGCATAGGCAAGCGAAGCCAGGACGACCCATCCCGGCATCATGATTGTGTCCGACATAGCTGCGGTTCGAGGCGGTTGCGGGGATTTCAGGGAATAATAGCCCAATCGGATCGGGTCGGCCGCGCCCCGGAACCGCCCTCACGGAGCGAGGATGAGCGAAACCTTGAAGGAAGCCGGGCGCGCCGCCGTCGCCCAGAACACGCAGGGCATCCTGCATTTTCTGAACCAGTTTCCCCCCTTCGACCAGATGGAACCGACCCATCTGCTGCACCTGGTCGAGCATGCCCGGCTGCGCTTCTTTCCCGCCGGCGCAGTCGTCACCCGGCCCGCCGAGGGCGTTGCCGCGCATTGGTACCTGATACGCCAGGGCGCCGTCATCGGCCGGCGGCCGGGCAACGGCGACGGCTCGGCGGCCAGCGAACCGCCGCTGGTCCTGGGGCCCGGGGATGGCTTTCCGATAGCCGCGCTGGTGGGCGAGCGCCCGACCCGCAGCGAGTACCGCGCCGAGCGCGACACCTTCTGCCTGGAAGTGGATGCGGCCGATTTCGCGCGCCTGCTGCAGCAGTCCGAGCCCCTGCGCGCCTTCGCGCTGCGCGGCGTCAGCAGTCTGCTGGGCCGGCTGCACCGGCAGGCCCGGGCGCATGCAAGCGACGACGTCGGTGAGCCCGCCGCCTTCGACATGGAACTGGCCGGCTTCATCAGCCGCGACCCGGTCACCTGCGGACCGCGCACGCCCCTGCGGCAGGCCGTACGGCATATGCACGACAAGCAGGTGGGCAGCGTCGCCATCGTCGACGAAGGCCGGCTGACGGGCATCTTCACCATGCGCGACCTGCGCCGCGAAGTCGCGGCCGAGCACATCGACCTCGCCCGCCCCATCCACGAGGTCATGACCCGCGATCCGCTGCACCTGCCGCCTTCCGCCCGGGCGTTCGACGCCGCCCTGCTCATGACGCAGCACCGCGTCGGCCACATGTGCATTGTGAACGACGGCCGGCTGGAAGGCGTGATCTCGGAACGCGACCTCTTCGCCCTGCAGCGCCTGAGCCTGGTGCAGGTCGCCCGCGGCCTGCGGCATGCGGACAGCATCGAGGCCCTGGCGGGGTGGCGGGAACAGGTCGTGCGCGTGGTGTCGGGCATGATGGCGCACGGCGCCGACGCCGCCCAGCTCATGCGCGTCATCACCCAGTTGAACGACCACACCACCCACCGCGCCATCGAGCTGGTGCTGCAGGCCCGCGGCCACCCGCCCGCGCGCTTCAGCTGGCTGTCCTTCGGCAGCGAGGCGCGCGGCGAGCAGACCCTGTTCACGGACCAGGACAACGGCCTCATCTTCGAAGCGGACGGCCCCGCCGACGCCGAACGCAAGCGCGCCCTCCTGCTTCCCGTGGCCGCCGACATCAACCAGGCGCTGGACCGCTGCGGCCTGGTGCTGTGCCGGGGGAACATCATGGCGGGCAACCCTGAGCTCTGCCTCTCGCTCGACGAATGGCAGCGGCGATACGCGGCCATCCTGCGCGACCCCGACCCCGGCAACCTGCTGAAGGCGACCATCTTCTTCGACGCGCGCGTCCTGTGGGGCGACGCCGATGGGCTGGCCGGCCTGCTGCGGCGGGTGCTCGCCATGGTCGCCGACGATCCCGCCTTCCAGCGGCTGATGGCGCAAACCGCACTGTCCCACCGCCCGCCCGGGGGCGGCCTGCGCGAGCTGCTGGGCGCCGAATGGGGAAACCGTGAAACCCTCGATCTCAAGACCGAGGCGCTCGCGCCGCTGGTGGACGGCGCCCGGCTGCTGGCGCTGGCGCACGGCATCAGCCTGCCTTCCACCACCGAACGCTACCGTCAGCTGGCGGAATACGGCGTGCTCGGCCAGGATGAGGCCCGTTCCTGCTCCGAAGCCTTTCATTACCTGCAATTGCTGCGCATGCGCCTGCACCAGCGCCAGCTCCGCGAAGGCGGCCCCCTCGGCAACCAGTTGCCGCCCGCGTCGCTGGGCGCCCTCGACCGCCGCATCCTGCGCGAGGCGCTGCGCCATGCCCGGCGCCTGCAGCACCTCATCGCCCATCGCTACCGGCTGTGAGGCCGCCCATGCCCGCCGCGCTGATCAAACGTCTGGCCGCCCTGCTGCACCGCCCGCCCGCAAGCCGGCGCCCCGGCACCGGCGATCGCAAGCCGGAAAGCGCGGACGCCACGGGAACGACCCGGCCTGCACGATGCGGAAACGGGCCGGCCAGCGCCGCCGGCGCGCCGGCCCCACCGCCCGTCATCCCCGGAAACCAGGACATCCTCGAACACCCCCTCGTCGTCTTCGACCTGGAAACCAGCGGCCTGGACGTCGGCCGCGACGCCGTGCTGTCGCTCGGCGCGGTGCGCATCGAAGGCGGAGCCATTCCGCTGGCCGGCCATCTCGACCGCGTCCTGCGCGTGGACGCGCGGCTCAAGCCGGACAGCCAGCTGATGCACGGCCTGTCGCAGGAGGACCTGCGGCGCGGCGCGGACCCCGCGGCCGCCCTGGCGGAACTGCTGGCCTACGGCGGCGGCCGCATCTGGCTGGCCTTCCATGCCGAATTCGACCGCCGCATGCTGGACCGCGCCCTGCGCCGGCACCTGGGCGGCGGCTTCAGCCACCCCTTGTTCGACGTGGCCGCGCTTGCGCCCATGCTGTTTCCGGAACACGACAGGAGGGACGCCGGCCTGGACCACTGGGCGGGCATCTTCGGGCTGGCGACCCCCGCGCGGCACACCGCCGCCGGCGATGCCCTGCTCACCGCCGAGATCGCGCTGGTACTGCTGCACGAAGCCCGGCGCCAGGGCCTGCGCACATGGGGCGGGCTGGCGGGCGCCCTGCGGCAATGGGAACGCCGCCGCGCCGCGCAGGGCGGGCCGATGTTCTGAAGCGGGATCATGCAAGGCGCCATTCAGCGTGAGCGGGCCCTCCCTGGCAAGAGGCGGCGCGCGCGCCGGAGTGCGGCAGTGGAATGACGCCAGCCTGCCTGAAACCCACCGCAACACATGCGCGGCCCCCCTGGTTGATATAAGTCACGCCCCCCGGCATTGCGGCTGGAAGAATCGCGGGGGTCCACTAGACTGGAAGCTTCGGGACACGATCGGGTACGCCTGCCGCCTGGCGGTTCCCCGCTCTTTCGTCCTGCACCACAGCCCAAGGGATCAGACCATGAAGAAACTATTGCTCGCCTCCGCATTGCTGGCCGCCGCCCACATCGCGAACGCCCAGGAAGTTCATTACGACGTCGAACCCACCCATACATTCGTGCATTTCGACGTGCTGCACTCGGGGACATCGACCAACCGGGGCCGCTTCGATACCGTGGAAGGCAGCATCATGCTCGACCGCCAGGCACAGAAGGGCAGCGCCGAGATCACCGTGCTCCCCGGTTCGGTAAGCACCGGCGTCGACCCCTATAACGACCACCTGAAGAATGCCGACTTCCTGCACGTCGACGCCTTCCCGGCCGCCGTATTCAAAAGCGGCAGCTTCAGCTTCGAAGGCGACAAGGTGAAATCCGTCGACGGGACCCTCACCCTGCTGGGCCAGACCCGGCCCGTCACCCTGACCGCCGAACGCTTCAACTGCTACGACAGCCGCCACGCCAAGACGGAAGTCTGTGGCGGAGACTTCACGGCCACCCTCATGCGCAGCGATTTCGGTATGAACTACGGCCTGCCCGGCATTCCGGACGAAGTCCGCATCATGATCCAGATCGAGGCCGTCAAACGCTAGGGCCCGACGCCTGGGCGGTACGCTGCCCGTGGCGCCGGAAGAAAAGATAGGCAGACCCGCCGGTCCGGCGTTACGCTTCGGTATGGAATCAATACGAGGCCGCTCGCGCCTCTTTCATTTCAGGAGCACGAGTGCCCACTCTCTCGAATCGCCAGGTCGTTCTCAGCTCGCGTCCCAGCGGCATTCCGCAAGCTGGACATTTCGAGATCCGCACATCGACGGTTCCCGAATTGCAGGACGGCCAGTTTCTCGTCAAAAACCTGTTTTTGTCGGTGGAGCCGGCCATGCGCGGATGGGTGAACGCGGCCGCCAACTATTCCAGACCTGTTGAAGTGGGCGAAGTCATGCGCGCCTTCTCGGCGGGACGCGTGCTGCGGTCCCGCCATCCCGGCTATCCCGAAGGGACTCTGGTGATGGGCGTGCTCGGATGGCAGGAATACGCTTTGACGGACGGCAGGACCATACGCCGCAGGATCCTGGAAGCCGACCTGCCCCTCTCATTGTCGCTGGGCGTGCTGGGCCTGAACGGGATCACAGCCTATTTCGGCCTGAAAGAACTGGGGGAACCCCGCGCGGGGGAAACCGTCGTTGTGTCCACCGCCGCCGGCGCGGTAGGGTCGATCGTGGGGCAATTGGCGCGCAAGCTCGGCTGCCGGACGGTAGGCATCACCGGCGGTGAAACCAAGCGCCGGCTATGCCTCGATCTGTTCAACTTCGATGCCGCGATCGATTACCGCCAGCCGGAACTCGACGCCGCGCTGCGGCAGGCCTGCCCCGGCGGGGTCGATGTCTATTTCGACAACACATCCGGCCACATCAGCGATACCGTCCTGCCCCAGATCAACCGACGCGCCCGCATCGTGATTTGCGGGACGGCCTCGGTATCGAACTGGGACCCTTGGCCCCAGGGCCCGCGCGTGGAACGCCATCTGCTGACCAAACGCGCCCGCATGGCCGGCTTTCTGGCATTCGACTACGAAGACCGGTATGAAGAGGCCATCGCCCATCTCGCCCCCTTGGTGCGCAGCGGCGAATTGCGCTACCGGGAAGAAATCCTGGACGGCCTGGAAGCCGCGCCCGGCTCCATCGCCGATCTTTACGAAGGCAGGAACCTGGGCAAGCGCCTGATCCGCCTGGCGGACGACTGAACCGCCACCGCCCGCCGCTGCCTTGCGGGCCCGCCGCTGCGCTGCATCGCCGCCGCGCTCATTCGACCGTGCTCGCGCTCCAGAAAACCTGGCGCACATGAGGCAGCGAACGCAAACGCTCCAGCAGGGCATCCAGCTCATCACCGTCCACCGACATGGGCAAAAGGGCCGCCTCGATCTGGACCTCGCCGGAAGCGAGCGTTTCGATTTCGATATCCCGCAGCGGCAGCTTGCCGGCGCTGAAGACTTCTTCCAGGCTGGCGCGGGCCTGATCACGATGCGCCATGTCGGCGACCAGGGAAATCGAATAGGTTGCCTCGACCATCGTGACATCGATGGGCTCGCGATTGATGCGGTCGACCACGGGCCGCAGCAGCGTGTTGGCGGCAAGCACGAACAGCGCGCCCAGCACCGCCTCGAAGAACAGGTCCGCGCCCGCGGCGCTGCCCACGGCCGCGGAACCCCACAGGGTCGCGGCGGTATTGATGCCGCGGACATTGCCTTCCTCGCGCATGATCACACCCGCGCCCAGGAACCCCACGCCCGAAACGACGTAGGCGATCACATGCAGCGGGCTGGTGCCGCCACCATGCAGTTCGTAATAGCGCACCGCGACGTCCACGAACAAAGCCGCGCCGACGCAGACCAGCACATTCGTGCGCAGCCCGGCCGTGCGCTGGCGGATCTGGCGCTCCAGGCCAATGGCGCCGCCCAACAGGAAGGCGGTGGTCAGGCTGACCAGCGTGTCGAGCAGCGAGGAGAAGTTGGCGTATTGAACGATCTGCATGGGACGAGCATAGTATGAAAATGTTACGCCCACATGGAAACCGGGGTAAAAAAAGACCCGCCGAATCACTGGATTCTGGCGGGCCCAACTGGCCATCAATGGCCGAGGAGACAATCTTCGCCGGCAAGTAACGCGCCCGGCTATTCTTCAGATCCCTTCAATTGAGTATAGCTATGCATATCATACGCGTTCGAGCGGCCGCCGGTGGAATCCTGAAGCCGGAAGACGACACGCCGTGGCGTATCGAAAGACGGAGGCAATCGGGCAAATAGGGCCGTACCGTCTTCACCGCTTGCAATTCAGCGCTAGGGAAATAGGGGTTTACCGCGTACCCTGATCAGGTGACAGCCAATGACAGCCGGCCGTACGGGATCTTCCCCGGCTGGCGACCAGGAGGCCAAATATGGGCACCAAATTGTATGTCGACCTTAAAAGCGCTCTGGGCCGCAAGCCCTCGATTACAGTGAAAGTCAGGGACATAGAGCGCACCATCGGCGAGGACTGGCTTTTGGAATTCAGTGCGCAGGCCGATGAGCTGGGGGCCCGACTCGACCCCCACCCCACCGACGAGTCCTTAATCTCGGTCACCAGGATTTGAACCCGGAGAGGCGGGGGAAATCACATCCCACGCCTCTTGTCCGCTTCGTTCAGGCTTCGGCGGCCTTGGCGTTGGCACCGCTTTCGGCCAGCATTGTGAGCTTTTCGTCGGTGGCCTTTTCTTCAGCCAGCGTTTCCTTCAGCAGTTTGACGGCGTCGGAATAGCCCAACTGCTTGCCAAGCTCGCACAAGGTTCCATAGCTGGCGATTTCGTAGTGTTCCACCTTCTGCGCCCCCCCGATCAAGGCCGCGTCCCGCACCGGCCCCTTGGCCACCGCTTCGATCACTTCCTTACCTTCTTCGACAAGCCCCTCCATGGCGGCGCACTTGATGCGCTTGAGCTTGATATCCAGAAGATCGACCACCTTGTCGATTCTTTCTATCTGACCCTGAGTCTCTTCCAGATGCGCTGCGAAGGCAGCTTCCAGATCCGGGTTTTCCGCAGCCCGGGCCAGGCGCGGCAGCGCCTTGCTCATCTGCTTTTCGGCACTATAGATATCGGACAGTTCGTGAATGAACAGATCCTGTAGGGTTTTGATAGCCATGCTTGCTCCACGTGAAAGGCGCGTCAGAACGTCGCAGCCTGCGGAAAGACAAGCAAGCGAGGTGCCTCGCCTCTGCCCCTGACGCTACCATCGAGGCGTGCCGTAGGGCACACACCCGTCTGCCATCAGAAATACAACCTGCCCGGCCGACGGGCGACCGGCATCAAAAAGGCCGAACCCAATGTTTCAAAGGGCTCGGCCTCATCTGACCACTCTATCTGCCCACCAGCTCAGGCGGGCGAAGCGATCAAATTATTTGAATGTTCGACGCTTGAGGGCCTTTTTGCCCCTGCGTTGCTACGAACGAAACTCGCTGGTTTTCTTCGAGGCTTTTATGACCAGAGCCTTGAATTTCGCTGTAGTGCGCGAAGAGGTCCTTGCCGCCCGACTCAGGCATGATAAAGCCGAAGCCTTTGTCGTTGTTGAACCACTTCACAATACCGATTTCTGTTTTCAATGTAAGTCCTAAGTTTTAGAAGGGAAAGATATCCCCGCAGCCACTATGGGGGCTGGAACACTTAAAAGCCAGCTCTGTTACCAAATAGCGCCCTTCTTGCCCGCCCCGGGGCGCTGGCGATCGCCCTCGCGCAGTTGTGCTTCACTTCATTCGCTGTGATCAACTCAGGGCGGGACTTGCACCCGCAGGAGTACGCCCATGCTGAGCGCACATGAAAAAACCGCTCCGGTCAGGGAGCGGCTAATTTCTTGATTCCATTAGGATTTTCTGGTGGGTCGTGCGCGACTCGAACGCGCGACCAACGGATTAAAAGTCCGCTGCTCTACCGACTGAGCTAACGACCCATATCCATACGGAGTCAAGTTTTCTATTATGGCCTATACCGCACAGTACTGTCAATCAAAAACCTGTTGAACACAGACAG
This sequence comes from Alcaligenaceae bacterium, assembly GCA_013416455.1. Taxonomy (GTDB): domain Bacteria; phylum Pseudomonadota; class Gammaproteobacteria; order Burkholderiales; family Burkholderiaceae_B; genus Yanghanlia. The sequence continues at coordinate 170,795 of JACCES010000009.1, forward strand.
TCCCGCCTCACTGGTCAAAGACCAGCCGGTTCGGCGCCAGGATGATGATGCGGCGCTCAATGACTGCGATCACTTTCTGCGCGCGCATCTGCTTCAGGACGCGCGTGACACTGACACGGCTCAGGCCCGTCATTCGGGCGATCTCCGCATGTGTCAGGGAAATGGCCAGCAGCATGCCCCTGGCGGGCATGGCGATAGGCCGACCGTGCAGTTGCATCAGGCGGTTCAGAAGTTCGCCCACGCGTATCCAGGGCTCTCCGCGAAACACGTGCAACAGGCGCTGCGCACAGGTGTAATGCCGCATGGCGAGCACCCGCAGGAAAACCCAGGCCAGTTCGGGGTGATGGGGCAGCGCCACCTGGAGTCGTCTGATATTGAACGACAGCAGCGCCGAATCCTGTGTCGCCGTGGCCGTACCGTGGCAAGGCTCGCCAGTCAGCGCCGGCCCTTCGCCAAACAGGCCGTTGCGGCCCAGCAGATCGAATATCGCAGTCTCGCCGTCGGGAAACAAAGCGGACAGCTCCACCTCCCCATCGAGCACGAAATACACCTGCTGGACTTGTTCCCCTTGCCGGTAGATGGCCGTACCTTTGCGAACCAGAAGGCGTTGCGCCAAATGCTCCGCCCGTCTCCATACGGCAGCGCAGTCATCGCTCATATACCAGGTGTTGCGCGCCAGCGATGTCCCGTGCATATTGTTCTTACATCGACCTTATCAACTCGATAGTATGAAGACTACAAATTCATGATTCGGTCGCTCTGTAACTTCAGATACAAAGAAGAAAAAACTTGTTACGTAACATCTGGCCGATAAGGAGGAAGGCCGGATGTTGTGGTGCATGCATGGCATTTGGCCAGAGCGCCGCGGGACGCCGGGACGAAATTCGCATGGCTGCAATAAGAGAACACCGGCTGTGTTCATGGATACCCCGGCGCGCAAATCCCTTGAAACGCCAGTTGGACGAGGCGCTGAAGGAGTTGGGCGAGCTGCGGGCGGCTCTGGATGCGCACGCCATAGTTGCGATCACCGATAGGCGCGGCGTGATCATCAAGGTGAACGAGAAGTTCTGCCAGATATCCAAGTACTCTCGCCAGGAGCTGCTGGGCGCCACGCACCGGGTCATCAATTCCGGCCATCACCCCAAGGCGTTCTTTGACAATCTCTGGAGAACCATCTCGTCGGGGCGGGTGTGGCAGGGGGAAATCTGCAACCAGTCCAAGGACGGCAGGCTGTACTGGGTCGCCACGACCATCGTCCCCTTCCTGGGCGACGATGGAAAGCCGGTACGGTACGTCAGTATCCGGGCCGACATTACGCAGCGCAAGCTCGCGGAGCAGTTGGCAAGGAAAATGGCCTTTTATGATCCTCTGACCAACCTGCCGAACCGGCGCCTGCTCACGGACCGGATCCGCCATGCGAGCCTGGCCACGCGGTCGCAGGGCCATGCATGCGCCCTGGTGCTGCTGGATTTCGACCATTTCAAAGAGATCAACGATACGCTGGGGCACAACCTGGGAGACAAGTTGCTGTGCCAGGCCGCGGATCGGCTGCGCCGCAATGTGCGGGAATCGGATACGGTCGCCCGGCTCGGTGGCGACGAGTTCGTCGTGCTGCTGGAATCGCTGGACGCCGACCTGGATTCCGCCCTGATCAAGACAATGGCCATCTCGGAAAAGATACGAAATGCGATGGCGGCGGGTTTCGTTGCCGATGGCAGGCACATGCACTCGACCGTCAGCATAGGCGTCACGCTGTTCAACGATAAGACACGGCAGCAGGACGTGCTGAAGCAGGCGGACATGGCGCTCTACCAGGCAAAGGCCCGGGGGCGCAACCAGATCTGCCTGTTCGATGCATCCCTTCAGTCCGCAGTCGAGGAACATGCCAAGCTGATGGCCGACCTGCGGTACGCCGTCATTCGGCAGGAATTCCGGCTCTTCTATCAACCGGTGGTCAACGCCGCGGGGATACCCGCAGGCTACGAAGCTCTGCTGCGCTGGGAACATCCTGAAAGGGGGCGGGTCTCACCCGCCGGCTTCATTGGACAGCTCGAACAGTCCGGCCTGATCCTGCCAGTGGGAAAGTGGGTGCTTCGAACCGCCTGTCGCCAGCTGGAAGCGTGGGGCCGGGACCAGGCAACCGCGCATCTGACCCTGGCCATAAACGTCAGCGCGAAACAGTTCCTGGATCCGGACTTCGTCGCCGAGGTACGGCAGGCGCTTGCGGTATCTGGCGCCAACCCGCAGCGGCTGTACCTGGAGCTGACCGAGAGCACATTCCATAGCGACGTCGAACAGCTCATCGACAAAATGAACCGTCTGAGGCATGAGGGAGTCCGCTTTTCATTGGACGACTTCGGCACAGGCTATTCGTCGTTGAGCTACCTGAAACGCCTGCCCCTGGCCCGGCTAAAGATAGACCGGTCGTTCGTCCGCAACATACTGACCGACCCCGATGATGCCGCCATCGTAAGAACCATCCTGGAGCTGGCCCGGTTCCTGGAACTGGATGTGGTGGCCGAAGGCGTGGAAACCATGGAGCAGGCCGACTTCCTGCGGGCCAATCACTGCGCCGCCTTCCAAGGCTACCTGTTCGGCGGGCCCGAACCATTGGAGGCGGTTCCCAGCACCGACACAGACATGAGGGCCAGATGAGAGACAACAGGCCGGTTACGCAGCAAGAGCACGACTTCGCAGACGACGCGACATTGATGTCCACGACTGATCATGAAGGCTACATCACCTACGCCAACGAGGCGTTCAACGAGGTCAGCGGATTCAGCCCTCAGGACCTCCTGGGTCAGCCGCACAACATCGTCCGGCATCCGGACATGCCCCGGGAAGCGTTTGCCGACATGTGGACGACCCTGAAGCAAGGGGAACCTTGGACGGCCCTGGTGAAGAACCGCCGGAGCAATGGGGACCACTACTGGGTAAGGGCCAATGCGGTCCCGATCATCAGAGACGGTGTGAACGAAGGTTACATGTCCGTGCGAACCAAGCCGAGCCGGCGGGAAATCGAGCAGTTCGAACCGCTGTACCTGGCCATGTCCCGGCGGCAAGCCTCCGGCCGCAGACTCTACAAAGGCGTGCTGTTGCGCACCGGCCCGGGCATATTGCTGGATATGTTCAAAGTGCTGTCGGTGCGCGGGCGCATCCGCCTGAATGTCGGGCTGCTGTGGCTGGCGCTGATGGCCGGCCTCTTCCTGTTCGGCGGTGATCCGGCACAGACGGCGGCCACCGCATCGCTGGCAAGCGCGCTGTCGGCGATCCTGTGTCTGGCGCTCGAAAGGCAGCTGGCGAGACCGCTCGAACTGCTCAGGCGTAGAGCCCTGGATGTGGCTACGGGGAACAACCGGAATGTCATGAACTTGGACCGCGTCGATGAAATCGGCATGACCATGCGAACCATCAGCCAACTGGGCCTGATGTTCCGCTGGCTGGTCGATGACGTGAGCGAGCAGGCGGTGGCGGTAAGGACAGCCGTCAACAGCATCGCCAGAGGCAATCAGGATCTCGATGTCCGCACCGAGCAGGCATCGGCCAGTATCGAGTCGACGGCGTCCGCCATGGAGGAAATGATCGCCACGGTCCAGAACAACGCGGAAACCGCGGAACAGGCCAATGTATTGTCGGGCGCAGCCTCCCGGGCTGCGGAGCGGGGAGGCGAAGCCATGGCGCAGATCGTAGCCACCATGCAGGACATTTCCACGGACTCCCGGCGCATCATGGACATCATCGGCATCATCGACGAAATTGCCTTCCAGACCAATTTTCTGGCTCTCAATGCGGCGGTCGAGGCGGCGCGCGCGGGTGCGCAGGGCCGGGGGTTTGCCGTGGTCGCGAGCGAAGTGCGCGCACTTGCCCAGCGCAGCGCGGCCTCGGCCCAGGAAATCAAGACCCTGATCGAGGCAAGCGCCACAAAAATCGAGGCGGGATCGCGGATGGTCGATGAAGCAGGGCAGGTCATCGACCGCATCGTTGCGCAGGCCCAGCAGGTGTCGAGCCTGATCGCCGAAATCAGCACCGCCACGCGCGAACAGAGCGAAGGTATCGGCCAGATCGGGCAGGTCGTGACGCACATGGATCACCTGACGCAGCAGAATGCCTCGCTGGTGAAGCGCAGTGCCGCCGCGTCAGCGGATCTGGATTGGCAGGCCGGCCAGTTGGTCGAGGCGGTCAGGGTGTTCCGGTAACCGAACCGGCGGCCGCCCGGGGGCGGCCGCGGCCTATGTTCAGCGCGCCCGGGAAATACGCACCTCGGCCCCACGCCGCTTGACCTCGAGGCCTTCGGACGGCAGGATGCGCAGGCCTTCGAGGCCCTTGATGTAGCTGGAGCCCTGCATCTGCATTACCCGGATCTTGTTGCGCATGACGACCGGGCTGTGCTCGGGCATGCCGAACATCCAGACTTCGTCGAGCAGGCGCGCCGAGTTGAAGTCGGCGGTATGCAGGCCGCCCGGCCCCAGGCAGAGCATGTGGCCTTCGCGCCCGAATACCGGCATGGTATCCAGCCCGGAATCGACCTCGAGTATCGTGCCGCCTTCGTAGCGCCAGCCGGTGTTCAGATCCCACCATGCCTGCCCTTCCGGAAGGTAGACGCGCGAAGCGCCACCCGGTTCGAGGACGGGCGCCACCAGCAATGCCGGCCCGAACAGATACTGGGTGTCCCAGGCCTGCGCCACGGCATCGGCCGGGAAGCTGAGCGCCATGGAACGCTGGACCGGCAGGCCGGTGCGTACCGCATCCTCGATGATGCCCAGCACGTATGGAATGAGACGGTAGCGCCATTGCAGCCAATGACGCACTAGCGCCTGCGTGGATGCATCGAAGGCCGACGGCAGCAGGCCGGGCGTGCCCTGGAAGGAAAAATTCGCCGAGAACACGCAGGCGGCCAGCCAGCGCAAGTACAGTTCCGGCGTCATTGCATCCAGGGGGTTTTGAGCCGAGCCAAGCCGGTGGGTCTGCACCGGAATGCCGCTGTCGCCCACTGACAGCGCCGCACGCAGGCTGTGTTCCATGCCGGCCCAGGTGTTCTCGCAGCGCGGCCCTTCCTGCCAGGCGCTGCGCTGAACCGCCGGATGCAGGTCCGTGCTGACGACCACGCCTTCCTGCGGGGTGCGATGGCCGGCCACGGCATCGAACAGTGCGCGGCGCGCCAGCAGCGGATATGCCGTGCGCAGCACGGCACCGCACTCGCCTCCCCTTGCGGTCACGTCGTCGGGGATGTCTGCCTGCACGCTGCAAACGGGCGCGCCCAGCCCTTCATCGACAGCCTGGCGCTGGCGCTCCACCCACAGTTTGTAGACGTCCTTGTTGGTGAGATCGAGCAGGCCATAGGGCTGGGCACCGCTGGATTCATTGCCGGCGAACACGCAGGCGGAACCGTCTTCGTCGCGGATCAGCAGCCAGCCACGGTCTTCCCATTCCTCGAAAAGCTGCGTGCCCTGAAGCACCGCCGGCAAGGTGGGCGCGGCCAGCTGCACATTGGCCTTCTGCAGCCGCGCATGGAATTCACGCGCATCGCCGCAGCGCGCCGCATTCCATTCGAAAACCGGCTTGTCGCTCTGAAAGCCATAAGGCATGGGAGCCGCCATCTGCAATGTGTCGACGCTCCAGTCGTTGGCGCGGAACGTCTCCACGATGGCCAGCGTTTCGTCCAGCGACATGCCGGGCGCCTGTTCCAGCCAGACCCCCATCGGCCACAGCCCCGGCTGGCCGGCCCGGCCGGTGAGCGCCGTGAACTGGTTGATGATCTCGGATGGTTCGCCCGCAAAGAGAAAGACGTCCAGCACCTTGTCGTGCACGGCGTAGCGGCAGGCATCGGGCACAGTGCCGGCCAGATCGTACTCGACACGGCCGAGCGTATTGACATACAGGCCCCAGCCCTCGGTGCTCCACAGCAGGGACGCCGCCCTGGCCGCGGGATCGTCCGACACCAGTACGCATCCGCGGCGGTCCGGATCGCCGGCCGTCTCGCCGAGGCCGTGCAGGTATTCCTCGGGTTCCAGCCCCGTGGCCAGCCGCCACACGGCCTCGCCATTGTGCTCGCCCTGCTTCAGCGCGTCTTCGGGGACACTGCGCAGCAGACAGCGGTCACCCCGGTACAGGGCGAACCGCAACGGCGCGGAAGATATCTCGAGGGCAATCTCGCCCTGCTCCATCCTCCATGCGCCGGCGGCATCCATCAAGGAACTGGTCGCCATTTCACCCACCGCCTCATCGCGAGCCAGCAGCATTTCGACATGCGCCTTCTGCCGCATGGTAGGTTTTTCCTCACGGGCGGCCAGCACATCGGGCGGAGCACATCGGATGCGGTACACGCCCGGGGCGTGCGCCTCGATTTGCAGCGCAAGCCCGGCTTCCGGGACGGCGAAGTCGGCCCGGACGGCGCTTGCGTGAATGAATTCAAGATGGGTCAGAGGGGTAACGTGAACTTGATCAGAGTCGTGCGGCACAGCGCAATCCTCGGGCCATGGCCCAATAAGCATTCAAAAGCCATTATTCTGACGGATTTGGGCTATAAAATAAAATCCTGCTACATTCTGTCTTGGAGTTTGCCGGTTTGGCGAAGTTCCCGCCAGTCTTTTTCGCCCGTCTCCAGGCCCTAACGCGGCCTCACCGCCTTCAGCAATTCACGCTCCAGCGGCAGCGGTTCGGCGCCCAGCGTGGCGGCCATGATTTCCCCGGCCAGCGTCATCCAGCTCAGGCCGCGCGAACCATAAGCGCACGCCAGCCACAGAGACCGCCTGGCATCGGCGGGGCCGATCACCGGCAGATGATCGCTCACCGCGGCCCGCCAGCCCGCCCAGCCGTCGTCCGGCGCCGCCCTTGCCGACATCAGCGCTTCGGGGCCGGTTTCCAGCAGCCCAGCAACCTTCAAGGCCACCTCGCGAAACCCCGCATCCGAAGGCCGGCCCGCGGCCAGCCCGGGATCGAACACGTAGGTGCTGCCGCCCACGTGCACCCCTTCGTCCTGCGGCAGCCAGTATCCCGCCCCGGCCACGATCGACCGGGTGCCGCGCCCGAGTGCCGCGGCGCGAAAATGGGCCACCTGCCCCCCCATGCGCTGCATGCGCGCCAGTTTCGGAAAACCGGCGTCCGGCATGGCGGCCGCCAGCAGGGCCGGCGCATCGGCCGCGGCGGCAATCACCGCCCGCGGCGCCTCGGCAAGCACGGCCCCCTCGTCGCTCAGTGCCCGCCAGATGCCGCCCCGCTCATTCAGCCGCCCTACCCGGCGAGCGCATACGGTGATGCCATCGTGTGCCAGCAGGGCCGCCACGAGGCGGGCCGGCCGCAGCAGCGCCCCGGCGCCCAGCCACACCCCGCCGGTGGAAAGCGGCCACCCGGTGCGCGCAGCGGTCTCAGCGGCGGGACACCAGCTTGCCCACTCCGGCGGAAGGCGCAATGCCTCCAGGGCGCTTTGCCAGGGTCCGGCCTCGGCGGCGGCCACGCGGACCAGCGAACCGCAAGCTTCATGCACGCCGGGCAGCCCCTTCCAGCGCAAGCCGGCCAGCAGTATGCCCGCGCGGCTCAGGCGGGACATCGGGTTGTCGTCCCGGCTGAGCGCCGGCGTCATGGCGGCGCAGCGATGGCCTTCGTGGCCGCCCGCCGGCCCCCGGGCGAAAGCCGGGTCCAGCACCGTGACGGCATGCCCCCGCAGCGCCAGGGAGTGGGCCATGCCGGCGCCCGCCAGGCCGCCGCCCACGACGATCACCGCATCGCGCCGGGGCGGGGCCGCCATGCGCCCCAGCCCCGGCCTGAGCACCGCGCGCGACATCTGGCGCTTGCCGCCGAAGCCGGGCGCGCGCGACACCAGGAAGCCGGCGGCGGCGAGATCGCGCCGCACCTGCCCGGCGCAGCACCAGCTGGCCGCCGTCGCCCCGGCATTGGCGATGCGCACCAACTGGCCGAACAGCTCACGCGACCACATTGCCGGATTGAGCCGTGGCGCGAAGCCGTCCAGAAAGAAGGCGTCCACGCCGGCCTCGGCCTGGCGCGCCAGATATTCCACCGAGCCGAAGGCAAGCGTCAGGGTCAGGCGCCCCTCTTCGAATTCCAGGCGGTGCAGGCCGGGGAGCAGCGGCGGCCAGGCCCTCACGAGCGCATCGGCCATCCCGCGCAGTTCGCCCGCATGGCCCGCCAGGGCGGCCGCCAGATCCCCCGCCGAAAACGGATGAGCCTCGAAGGACAGGAAATGCAGATGCCGGGGACGCCCCGGAGCGTCACGCCAGGCCTGCCACAAGGCCAGGAAGTTGTGGCCCAGGCCGAATCCCGTCTCGCACACAGTGAAGGTATCGCGGCCGCTCCAACGACCCGGCAGCCCGTTGCCCCCGATGAAAACATGGCGGGCCTGATCGAGGGCCCCCGCGCGGGCATGATAGACATCGCCATACAGCGTGCTGGCGGGCACGCCTTGTTCGTTGAAGACCAGGCTGGCCGGCCGCAGGGGTTCGCGCTGGAACCTCATGTGCGGCCCCGTTCGCCCCGAAGCCCGCGAACATGCGCCGCGCGTAGGATAGCCGTCATGCTCGTCACGTACAATGAGACGCAGCTACCATAGAGGGTCCGATGAACCAGGAACATGTCATGCAATCTTTACGCCTTCCCTTGAGTGATTGCCTGGATGCCGCGGTAACGGCTGCCCATGCGGCTGCGGCGATTTTACAGTCGCACGCCCACAATCGGGCCGACCTGGTGATCGACACCAAGATGCGCAACGACCTGGTGTCGCAGGCCGACCGGGAAGCCGAACAGGCCATCATCGGCATCCTGCTGGAACGCACCCCCCTGCTGGGCATCGTCGCCGAAGAAAGCGGCGGCAAGGCCTCCGACATCGCCACCTGGTACATCGACCCGCTGGACGGCACCACCAACTTCCTTCACGGCATTCCGCAATACGCGGTGTCCATCGGGCTGATCGCCCACGCGGGCGCGAAAGTGAACGGCGACGAGCCGCTGGAAAAGGACACCCCGGTGATCGGGGTCGTGTACGACCCCAACCGCGAAGAACTGTTCACCGGCCTGCACGAAGTCGGCGCCTGGCTGAACGGCCGCCGCATCCAGTGCTCCCGCGCCCGCAGCCTCGCCGACTCCGTGCTGGGCACCGGGCTGCCCTTCCGCGATTTTTCCTTTGCCGACGAATACATGCCGACCCTGCACCAGGCCATCCAGCATACCCGCGGAGTCAGGCGTCTGGGCGCCGCCGCCCTGGATCTTGCATGGGTGGCTTGCGGCCGCTACGATGGCTACTGGGAAATGGGTCTCGCCCCTTGGGATGTCGCCGCGGGCACCGTGCTGGTACGCGAAGCCGGCGGCATCTGCGAAGACATCTTCCATGCCGACCCGTGGCCCATCAATGGCTACATCTATGCAGGCAACGAGTTCACGGCCCCCGCGCTCGACGCCATGATCCAGCCCCACATGAAGCAGCGCTGATCACGGCTTTGAACGCGCCGTCCCGGCATCCGGGCGCCGGCATCGGCTGCTTGCCGGGGAAGCCGGCGCGATCCCGCCGGGCCCGACCACCCCATACGCACAAAGGAGCGGAACCCATCATGAAACTGGCCGAACCCATCGTAGGCTGGCGGGACGAAATCGCCGGAATCCGCCGGGACATCCATCAGCATCCCGAACTGGCGTATGAAGAAGTCCGCACCGCCGGCCTGGTGGCCGGCCTGCTCGAATCCTGGGGCATACCGGTACAGCGGGGGCTGGGCGTCACAGGCGTGGTGGGCACCATCAGGGGCCGTGTCGACAACGGCCGCGCCATCGGCCTGCGCGCCGACATGGATGCCCTGCCCATGCAGGAACTCAACACCTTCGGGCACGCCAGCCGCCACGAAGGGAAGATGCATGCCTGCGGACACGACGGCCATACGGCCATGCTGCTGGCCGCCGCAAAATGCCTGGCCGCCAGCCGCGACTTCGAAGGCACCGTCCACGTCATCTTCCAGCCCGCCGAAGAAGGCCACGGGGGCGCCAAGGCCATGATCGACGACGGCCTGTTCGAACGCTTTCCCATGGACGCCGTTTTCGGCATGCACAACTGGCCGGGCATGCCGGTGGGCAGCTTCGGGCTCACCGCCGGCCCCATGATGGCTTCCAGCAACACTTTCAGCATACACATCGAAGGCAAGGGCGCGCACGGCGGCATGCCCAACCTGGGCGCCGACCCGATCATCGCGGCGACGCAGATCGTGCAGAACCTGCAGACCATCATCAGCCGCAATCGCGACCCGCTCGATCCGGCCGTCATCAGCGTGACGCAGATCCACGCCGGCTCGGCGGACAACGTCATTCCCACCGATGCCCTCGTCCGCGGCACCGCGCGCACTTTTTCGGAAACCACGCTCGAACTCATAGAAACGCGCATGAAGGCGGTCTGCGAGCAGACTGCCGCCGCGCTCGAATGCAAGGCGGTGCTCGATTTCCAGCGCAAGTATCCTCCCACCATCAATACGCCGGCGGAAACCGAATTCTGCGCCCGTGTCATGGAAAGCATCGTGGGGGCCGATCAGGTCGTGCGCAACATCACGCCCTCCATGGGCGCCGAGGATTTCGCCTTCATGCTGCAGCACAGGCCGGGCTGCTACGTCTGGATAGGCAACGGCCATGGCGATCACCGCGCGAGCGGCCACGGCGCGGGGCCCTGCATGCTGCATAACGGTTCTTACGATTTCAACGACGATCTCATCCCGTTGGGAGGCACTTACTGGGTCGAACTGGCCCGGCGGTGGCTCGCCGGCCCCACGTGCTGAATCCCCGCCACCCGCCCGCCCGGAACCGGCTGATTCCGCGCCCGGGGGCGTGGTCACGCGAGTTTCACGGCAGGAACCGCACAAATCGTTAAAATGCTGGGGCACTGCTCATGCCAACCTTGCCGGCCGTAATGCCGGCAAGGTCATGAAGCGCGCATCGATACAGTGGCCGCCCTCCGGCCTCACCCTATGTGGAGCAGCAACGTGAGCACCGAGAACTGCCGCCTTCCCCCTTCCGAACGCCAACCCGTCCTGCGCGTCATACCCATGCCAAAGGATGCCAACCTGCATGGCGACGTATTCGGCGGCTGGATCATGGCGCAGGTCGACATCGCCGGCGCCGTGCCCGCCACACGCCGGGCGGGCGGGCGCGTGGCCACCGTTGCCGTCAACGCCTTCCAGTTCAAGGAACCCGTCTTCGTCGGAGACCTCCTGAGCTTCTATGCCGGCATCGTCAAGGTGGGGCGCACCTCCATAACCGTGGCTGTGGAAGTCTATGCCGAACGCCGGCGCATGGAGGCCGACGTCATCAAGGTGACGGAAGCCACTCTCACCTATGTGGCAACCGACGAAAACCGCCGCAGCCGTCCCCTGCCTCCCGTCTGACGCCAGAGCGAGTCCATGTCGGAAAAAGAAGTCGAGTTCGGTCAACCGGTGGTCATTCCCCGCCGGCTGGATCCTGAAGATGCCCAGCAGGCGCTGCAGCAGCTGCAGAACATCCTGAAGCGCCAGGAAGTGGTGGAAGCGCTCGCCCGCAGGCAGTACGAGGACGAAGACCGGTCCAACCTGCTTGAAGGCCTGCTGCACCGTCAGCACGAAAACGAGATCAGGTCGATCATCAACGATCTGCATCCGGCCGATATCGCCTTCATCCTGGAATCGCTGCCGGTCCACGAACGCCAGGCCGTCTGGCAGCTCGTCAGCGCCGAACACGACGCCGACGTGCTGCTCGAAGTCGAGGACTGGGCGCGGGAATCCCTGATCGAGTCCATGGACCACGAGGACCTCGTGGCCGCGGCCGAGCTCATGGACGCCGACGAGATCGCGGATCTGGCTCCCGATCTGCCGCCCGACGTCGTGGCGGAAGTCCAGAAGGGGCTGACCGAACAGGAACGCGCCCAGCTGCTCGAAGCCATGGGCTACCCCGAAGGCACGGTCGGCGCCATCATGGACTTCGAAATGGTGCGCGTGCGCGAGGACGTGACCCTGGAAGTCGTGCTGCGCTATCTGCGCCGGCTGCAGGAGCTTCCCGACCATACCGACCAGATCTTCGTCGTCGATCGGCAGGACAGGCTGCAGGGCACTCTGCCGGTCAGCATACTGCTGGTCAAGGAACCGGAAACGCTGGTGTCCGACGCCATGCTCACCGAGCACCTGTCCCTCAACCCGCTCGATTCGGACGCCGATGCCGCGGGCGCCTTCGAACGCTACGACCTGGTATCGGCGCCGGTGACCGACGACCAGGGCCGGCTCATCGGCCGCGTCACCATCGCCGAAGTCGTGGACGTTATCCAGGAAGACTCGCAGGAACAGGAACTGTCGCGGGCCGGCCTGCAGGAAGAAGACATCTTCGCACCGGTGCGCGCCGCGCTGCGCAACCGCGCCCCCTGGCTGCTGGTGAATCTCCTGACGGCCGCCACCGCGTCGCTGGTTGCGTCGCGCTTCGAACACACGGTCAGCGAGATCGTGATTCTGGCCTTCCTGATGTCCATCGTCGCCGGTATCGGCGGCAATTCGGGCAACCAGACCATGACCATGGTGATACGCGCCATGGCGGTGGGCCGCGTCACCGGCGCCAACATCTGGCAGCTGGTTCGCCGCGAAATCCAGGTCACCTTCCTGGTGGGCACCTGTGGCAGCCTGGTGGCGGCCGTTTTCGCCTGGATATTCTCCGGGTCGCTTCCCGTGGCGCTGGTCATGATGGCGGCCATCATCGGCAACATGCTCATCGGCGCCGTGCTGGGGGTGCTCATCCCCATGCTGCGCGTGCGCTTCGGCAAGGATCCGGCTGTGGGCTCGTCCGTGCTGCTGACCTTTGCAACCGATTCCCTGGGATTCTTCCTGTTCCTGAGCCTGGCCACGCTCTTTCTGTTGTGAACCGCGGGGGCCGGAACGGCAACGGCGCCACGAGGGCGCCGTTGAAACCGTGCGGCGAGGCGGGATTCAGGCCAGCCGGCCGTGGCAATGCTTGTACTTCTTGCCGCTGCCGCAAGGGCAGGGGTCGTTGCGGCCGACCTTGGGCACCGCCGCGCCCTGCCCGGCCGCCGCCGCGGGCGGCTGATCCAGGCCCGGGTCTTCCCCGCTGAGCGCGGCGTCATAATCGGAATGATGGTAGCGCACGTTCACGGGCTGTTCCTGCTCGGCGGGCTGCTCGACCTGTTCCGGCGTCTGCACCCGGACGGTCATCAGGACACGCACCACATCATTGCGTACACGATCGAGCATGCCGGAGAACAGCACGAAGGCTTCGCGCTTGTATTCCTGCTTGGGATCGCGCTGTGCGTAGCCGCGCAGATGGATGCCCTGGCGCAGATGATCGAGGGCCTGCAGATGGCTGCGCCAGTTGGTATCGATGGACTGCAGCAGGACTGAACGCTCGAAGGGCGCCCAGGCTTCGCGGCTGACGAGATCCACCTTGGCCTGATAAAGCCGCATGGCCTCGGCCAGCACGCGTTCGAGCAGGTCGTCGTCGGTGAGCTCGGGCTCTTTTTCGAGGATTTCGGTCAGGGGCAGGGCCACGGCCCAGTCGGATTCCAGGGCCGCCTGCAGGCCGGGCACGTCCCACTGTTCCTCGACAGAACCTTCGGGAATATGGCTGCGGAACTGTTCCGAAAGCGCGGCATGGATGAGGCCGGCCACGGTATCGCCGACATCGGTCGCTTCCAGCACATCGTTGCGCTGGGCATAAAGCACCTTGCGCTGGTCATTGGAGACATCGTCGTATTCGAGCAGCTGCTTGCGGATATCGAAGTTGCGGGCTTCGACCTTGCGCTGGGCGGATTCGATCGAACGGGACACCATCCGCGCCTCGATGGGCTCGCCTTCGGGCAGGCGCAGGCGTTCCATGATGGCGCGCACGCGGTCGCCGGCGAAGATGCGCATCAGCGGATCTTCGAGCGACAGGTAGAAACGCGACGAGCCCGGGTCGCCCTGGCGGCCGGCACGGCCGCGCAGCTGATTGTCGATGCGCCGGGATTCGTGGCGCTCGGTGCCGATGATGCGCAGCCCGCCCGCCTTCTTCACGATGTCGTTGGCCGGCGCCCATTCAGCGCGGATGCGTTCGATGCGCCCCTTCTTTTCTTCTTCGGAAATCGACGCGTCCTGCTGCACCAGCGCGATCATTTTCTCGACACTGCCGCCCAGCACGATGTCCGTGCCCCGGCCGGCCATGTTGGTCGCAATGGTGATGTGGCCCGGCTTCCCGGCTTCGGCCACGATCTCGGCCTCGCGCGCGTGCTGTTTGGCATTCAGCACCTCGTGGGGCAGGTTGCCGTGCTTGAGCAGCGCCGAAAGCCGCTCGGAGTTCTCGATGCTGGTAGTGCCCACCAGTACCGGCTGGCCGCGCTCATGGCAATCACGGATGTCGGCCAGGATGGCGTTGTACTTTTCGTCGTCGGTCTTGTAGACCTGGTCGTTCTGGTCGACCCGGATCATGGGCCGGTTGGTCGGTATCAGCACGGTTTCCAGGCTGTAGATCTGCTGGAACTCATAGGCTTCGGTGTCGGCCGTGCCGGTCATCCCCGCCAGCTTCTCGTACATGCGGAAATAGTTCTGGAAGGTGATCGATGCCAGTGTCTGGTTCTCGTGCTGGATCTGCACCCCTTCCTTGGCCTCGACCGCCTGATGCAGGCCGTCGGACCAGCGCCGGCCCACCATCAGGCGGCCGGTGAATTCGTCGACGATGACCACTTCGCCGTTCTGCACCACGTACTGCTGATCGCGGAAGAACAGATTGTGGGCACGCAGGGCCACCATCAGGTGATGCACCAGCGTGATATTGCGCGGATCGTAAAGCGACTCTCCCTCGGGCAGCAGCCCATGCTGGGCGAGCAGCTGCTCGGCCTTTACATGGCCGGCTTCGGAAATATGGATCTGCTGCCCTTTCTCGTCTACCCAGAAATCGCCTTCGGGCTCGGGTTCCTGGGGCTTGGGCTCGCTCGCCATGCGTTCCAGCAGGGGCGCGATGCCGTTCATCCGCTGATAGAGCGCGGTGTTGTCTTCGGCCTGGCCGGAAATGATCAGCGGCGTGCGCGCCTCGTCGATGAGGATGGAATCGACCTCGTCGACGATGGCGTAGATCAGCGGCCGCTGGCGGCGGTCTTCTGCGCGGTATTCCATGTTGTCGCGCAGGTAGTCGAAGCCGAATTCATTGTTCGTGCCGTAGGTGATGTCGGCGCGATAGGCGCTGATCTTCTCTTCGTTGTCCTGCTGCGGCACCACCACGCCGACCGACATGCCCAGGAAGTTGTAGAGGCGGCCCATCCATTCGGCGTCGCGGCGCGCCAGATAATCGTTGACGGTCACCACGTGCACGCCATTGCCGGGCAGCGCATTCAGGTAGACGGCGAGCGTCGCGGTGAGCGTCTTGCCTTCGCCGGTGCGCATTTCAGCGATCTGGCCGTTGTGCAGGGCGATGCCACCTATCATCTGCACATCGAAGTGGCGCATGCCGAAGACACGCTTGCTGGCCTCGCGAACGACCGCGAAGGCTTCCGGCAGCAGGGAATCCAGCTTGGCGCCCTGCTCCAGCTTCTGGCGGAACTCGACCGTCCTGGCCTGAAGCTGCTCATCGCTCAGTGCCGCCAGCTGCGGCTCCAGTGCGTTGATTTGCGTGACCTGACGACGATACTGCTTGAGTATGCGATCGTTACGAGTACCGAAAAGCGTTTTTAGCAGGGATACCATTCTTGTGTCGTCGCTCGCCCGCGGCAATGAAAATGGCGGGGCATATGAATTTGGTTGACGGAAAAAGTCCGCAGAAAACGGTACAGTTTAACGCAGCTCTTGTCTTTAGCGGACAACCGGAGCGGTAGCGGGTGTGGCCGCGACAGCCGTGGCCGGCCCCCCCGCGTCCGCCTTGCCGGAGCCGGCGTCCGACGCATCGGCCAATTCATCGGCGGGCGGCTGCGCCTCGGCCAGAAACAGCGTGGGGTCCAGCGGATGGCCGGCAACCCGGACTTCAAAATGCAAATGCGCGCCGGTGGCGCGCCCGGTCGACCCGACCCGGCCGATCTGCTGGCCCTTGCTCACCAGTTCGCCCAGCTTCACCGATATGGACGAGGCATGCGCATAGCGGGTCACCAGCCCGTTGCCGTGATTGATTTCGACCATCTTCCCGTAGCCGGTGACGTAGCGCGCCTCGGTCACGACGCCCGCCGAGGCGGCGAAAATGGGTGTGCCGCGCGGCGCGGCGAAATCCAGCCCTTCGTGCATGGTGTGGCGGCCCGTGATGGGGTGACGGCGCCATCCGTATGAAGAAGACAGGTAGGGATGATCGACGGGCTGGAGCGAGGGCAGGCTTTCCTTCAGGCCGGTCCGCCGGGTGAGGACGGCATCCAGCAGATGCAGCCGCTCGCGGCCGGAGGCAAGCTCGCGCTCCAGGCCATCGAGTTCACGCCCCAGCGATTCCGCGGTCCAGGATTGCAGCAGAAGAGGGTCGGCATAAGCGTCCGTGTCGATCGCCGACTGTTCGAGCCCGGCATGGATCTCGGGGTCGGTGTAGGACACGCCGGCGGCTTCGGCGACCCGCTGGCTCAGGCTTTCCATGGCGATCAGCCTGGCCTGCAGGTCGCCCACCTTGGCGGCCAGCAGGCCGACGTTCTCACGAATATAGCCGGCATCGTGGCGCGCCTGCTCCGCCAGCCCATGACCGTTGGCGCCGGACGGCGCGGAATCCAGCTGCGACTGCATCCATGCGCCGGCAACGGCCGAGACCGCCATCGCGGTTCCCGCGGCCACGGAGATGAGGGCCAGCCGGAGGGCTTTGGCGGTAGAATGAGACGAAGTGCTACCCATATCTGGTTTTTTCCGGTTTGAATACATTCAATACACGCGCCCCGCGGGCACGCGGCAAACGATCGGGCCAGGGAAACCACCCCGCGGCTCTGGCGTTGAAGTGGCTCGTACTGGACGAAACAGGCGCAAGCGTGCTGGCCATGGCCCAGAACCTCATGCAGGCGGAACAGGCCGTCCGCAAGGCGCTGCCGCCCGCTCTGGCAAACAGTTGCCATGTCGCCAGCATAGACAGACAATGCATCACGCTCGCGGTTCCCGCGGCCGCCCACGCCACCCGCCTGCGCCAGCTCATGCCCACCCTGCTGCGGGCACTGAACGCCAGTGGCTGGAACCTTACCCAGATCGAGATCCGTGTTCAAGCCAGGCTGGCCGCCTATGCGCCGGAAGCTCCACCCCGGGAAGTACAGCCGCTCGACGGGCCCGCCCTGGATTGCTTCCATGAATTACGGCAAAGCGTCGCCCCCGGCCCGCTGGCTGACGCCATCGGGCGGTTGCTGGTTCACCACGGAGCTGTCAAGCGCTAGAAAACCCCGGGTACGGCATCGGCCCGCCTTTGCCACGGGCGATGCGCCCGCGCACGGCACGGCCGCCACGGGCGGGGCTGATGCCCCGGCGGCGGCCGGTCAGGCGAACTTCCATTCGTAGTCGAAGGCCTTGGGAGCCGCTTCCCGGGATTCGTAGCTGACGATTTCCCATGCGTCCTGCTGGGCAAGCAGCGCACGGGCGAGCTGGTTGTTCAGGCCATGGCCCGACTTGCAGGCCACGTAATGCGCCACCAGCGGATGACCGATGAGATACAGGTCGCCGATGGCGTCGAGAATCTTGTGCTTGACGAATTCATCGTCGAAGCGCAGGCCATCGGAATTGAGGACACGGTATTCGTCCATCACGATGGCATTGTCCAGGCTGCCGCCGCGCGCCAGGCCGGCCGCGCGCAAGGCTTCGACCTCGCTGGCGAAGCCGAACGTGCGCGCGCGCGCGATGGTCTTCACGTAGGAATCGTGTTCGAAATCGACCTTGGCGAAATTGGCCGTCGAATCGATGGCGGGATGCTGGAAATCAATGGAGAACGACAGGGCGAAGCCGTTGTAGGGTTCGAGGCGCGCCCACTTGGCGTCCTTGCCTTCGCCTTCGCGGACTTCCACGGGCTTGAGCACGCGCAGGAATTTCTTGGGCGCGGCCTGTTCCTGAAGGCCGGCGGTGCGCAGCAGATAAACGAAGGTGCCGGCGCTGCCGTCCATGATGGGGACTTCTTCGGCCGTGAGGTCGACATGCAGATTGTCGATGCCCAGCCCGGCCAGCGCGGACATCAGGTGCTCGACCGTGGATACGCGGACATTGCCCTGCTGAAGCACCGAGGCCAGGCGTGTGTTGCCGACCTGGTCCGCCCTGGCGGGAAGATCGACGACTTCGGGAAGGTCGACGCGATGGAAAACGATCCCGGTGTTCGGCGCGGCCGGCCGGAGCGTGATCTCGACGCGGCGGCCGGAATGAAGGCCGACGCCTTTGGTGGATATCGTTTTCTGTATGGTGCGTTGACGTAGCATGTGGGACGGGTCGCGCAAGCGCTCTTTGTTCTCTTGTTTCGACACGGTATTGTAACCGGTGTCCGGGTATACCACTAATTTTCTTGTGTTTCAAACAACTGCAGCCCCTCTGCGGACTTCTATCCGCCCGTCATAAAGCACGCACACCGCAAGATACGAAGCGACACGACATCGTTACATTTCGCAACCGTGCAGGCGGGGCCATGGCGCGCTTCCCGGGGACTGAGAAAGCGCGCCGTTGGGGGAGTCCGGCGGCAGAAGCGCCGCGCCGCCGGTCATGCAGAACAGAAAAGACGGCTCAGTCGGCCTGCTTGCGCAGGAAAGCCGGAATATCGTAGTGATCCATGCCGGCGGTCTCCAGCGCGCGGACCTGTGCCGAGGCCTGGCTGCGCGGGTTGCGGAAGACCGAAGGCACATCCAGGTCCTGCATGTTCAAGGGGCGGTCATCGGTGCCGGTGCGCAGCACTTCCGCATTGTTCTGCACCAGCTGCGGCCGTGAGTTCTGGCGGCCCAGGCCGGTTGCGACCACGGTGACGCGCAGGTTGTCGTCCATGGAATCGTCATAGGCGGTACCGAAGATCACCGTGGCGTCCTCGGCGGCATAGCCGCGGATGGTTTCCATGATCTCGCGGGTCTCGCGCATCTTGAGCGAGCGGCTGGCGGTGATGTTCACCAGCATGCCGCGGGCGCCGTGCAGATCCACGCCTTCCAGCAGCGGGCACGCAATGGCCCGCTCCGCGGCCACCCGGGCGCGGTCGGCGCCCGATGCCACCGAAGTCCCCATCATGGCCTGGCCCTGCTCGCCCATGATGGTCTTGACGTCTTCGAAGTCAACGTTGACATTGCCTTCGACATTGATGATTTCCGCAATGCCGGCGCAAGCGTTGTGCAGCACGTCGTCCGCCGACTTGAAGCAGTCTTCCTGCGTGGCGTCGTCGTCGAGCAGATCGTAGAGGTTCTCGTTGAGCACCACGATCAGCGAATGCACATGCCTGGACAGATCGGCAATGCCCTCTTCCGCCATGCGCATGCGCTTGGTGCCTTCGAAGGAAAACGGCTTGGTGACGACGCCCACCGTCAGAATACCCAGTTCCTTGGCCACTTCCGCCACCACGGGGCTGGCGCCCGTGCCGGTTCCGCCCCCCATGCCGGCGGTAATGAAGACCATATGGGCGCCATTGAGCGCCGCACGGATCTCTTCACGCGCCGTCTCGGCCGCCGCGCGGCCCTGTTCCGGCTTGGCGCCGGCGCCGAGGCCGGTGCGGCCCAGGCGGATCTGCACGTGGGCTTCCGATGCCGCCAGTGCCTGCGAATCGGTGTTGCAGCAAATGAATTCCACGCCCTGGACGCCAGAGTGGATCATATGGCCGACGGCATTGCCGCCGGCTCCACCTACGCCCACGACCTTGATGACGGTCCCGTTCGCACTGGTATCGAGCATTTCAAAGTTCATCATGATTAGACTCCCTTACATATATCCATTGGATCAAAGTTCAGTTCCCCAGTACTGCCATTAAGGCGGATTGGTTTCAAAAGAAATGCCAGCGAGGGGCTCGCACCTGATTTGAAACTCGTCCGCGGACGAGTTGCGCCGACTCGTCCATAGGGCTTAGGCCCTAATTCATGAACCACTCCTTCATGCGCGCCAGCAGCGTCGCAAAGCTGCCTTTCTGCTGGGCGACCTTGCGGCCGCGCGCGCGTTGCAGACGGGCTTCCTGCAGCAAGCCCATCACGGTGGAAAATCTCGGGTTGTGCATGACATCGGCAAGGCTTCCCTCATAGGCGGGAATGCCGACACGCACGGGTTTCAGAAAAGCGTCCTCGGCGAGCTCGACGATGCCGGGCAGCAGCGACGTCCCGCCGGTCAGCACGACGCCCGACGCCAGCAGGTCTTCGTAGCCGGATTCGCGGATGATCTGCTGCACGAATCCGAACAGTTCCTCGACGCGCGGCTCGATGACGGCGCCCAGCGCCTGGCGCTTGACCTGGCGGTTGGGCCGGTCTCCCAGGCCGGGGACTTCGATCTGCTCGTCAGGGTTGACCAGCACCTGTTTGGCAATGCCGTAGCGCAGCTTGATTTCCTCCGCATCGGGCGTCGGCGTGCGCAGCATGGCGGCGATGTCGCTGGTGATCTGGTCGCCGGCGATGGGCACGACGGCGGTATGGCGGATCGCGCCATTGGTATAGATGGCCACATCGGTGGTGCCGCCGCCGATATCGACCAGCACCACGCCAAGCTCTTTTTCGTCGGAAGTGAGGCAGGCCATGCTGGAGGCCAGCGGCTGCAGGATCAGGTCCTGCACTTCCAGCCCGCAGCGGCGCACGCACTTGACGATGTTCTGCGCCGCGCTGACGGCGCCGGTGACGATATGCACCCGGACTTCCAGGCGCAGCCCGCTCATGCCGATCGGCTCGCGGATGTCTTCCTGGGAGTCCACGATGAATTCCTGGGTCAGCACATGCAGCACCTGCTGGTCGGTGGGAATGTTCACCGCCTTGGCCGTTTCGATCACCCTGGCCACGTCCGTCGCGGTCACTTCCTTGTCTTTCACCGCCACCATGCCGCTGGAGTTGAAGCTGGTGATGTGGCTGCCCGCAATGCCGGTGTAGACCTCCCGGATCTTGCAGTCGGCCATCAGCTCCGCCTCTTCGAGCGCGCGCTGGATGGAGTTGACGGTGGATTCGATGTTCACCACCACGCCCTTGCGCATGCCGCGGGATTCGTGCTGACCCAGGCCCAGAACCTCGAAGCGTCCTTCGGGCAATATCTCGGCCACGACCGCCACCACCTTGCTGGTGCCGATGTCGAGTGCAACGATCAGGTCCTTGATGTCACGGGTCATAGTTCTATTTGCTTGGAGTAGGGGTAACGGGCGCCAGCGTAATGGCGAAACCATTCGGATAACGCAGATCGGCGTGGGCAATGTTCCGGCCGGGCACGACCTGTGCCAGGCGCGGCCATGCTTCCACAAAACGTTCGATGCGGGCGGCAAACGGCAGGGCGCCCGAACGGCCGTGCGGGTCGGCGATATCGGCGGCGGGGTCCCGGCCGAGCGTCAGGCGCATGCCGTCGGACAGGGTCACTTCCCAGGCATAGCGCGGGCTCAGGGCCAATTCGTTGACCCGCAGACTCAAGGGCGCGAACCAGCGCGCCACTTCCGCGTAGCGTTGCACGACCAGCCGCTCGGAATCGTCGGGGCCCTTCAGCTGGGGGAGCACCACGCCGTCCGGAAGATCGCCGGCGTAGGCGGCAAACGCTTCGCCCCAGGTATTGATCATTTCGTTCTCGTTCCAGAGCGCAAGCGGCTGATGCTCTTCTACATGGACCGCCAGCGCATTCGGCCAGACGCGCTGGACGCGGGCCCGGCGCACCCAGGGCGCGGTCTCGATCAGTTGGCG
This sequence comes from Alcaligenaceae bacterium, assembly GCA_013416455.1. Taxonomy (GTDB): domain Bacteria; phylum Pseudomonadota; class Gammaproteobacteria; order Burkholderiales; family Burkholderiaceae_B; genus Yanghanlia. The sequence continues at coordinate 192,516 of JACCES010000009.1, forward strand.
CGCCGCATCCAGGTCGATGAAGAAGAAGTTGCCGCGCAGCTTGTCCGCCACGGCCTGGTTCAGGCTGGAAGCGGTGACGAAGCGCAGATCCGCCCCCTCTTCGTCGTGGGCGAGATAGAGCGACGAAATGGCGAAATAGGGGCGCTGGGCGATCCAGTACACGGCACCCAGCAACAAAGCGGTCACCGCCAGCAGCGCCAGCGAGTTCGCGATGAAGTTGATGAGCCGGGCATCCTGGAACACGTGGGTCTCCTTCAGTTGCGCGCGTGCTGGCGCACTTTGCAGCTGGCCGTGGACAGAATGGCGATGCACAGTTCGGCATAGCTCATTCCGGCGGCCCGCGCGCTCATGGGCACCAGCGAATGGCTGGTCATGCCGGGCGAGGTGTTCATTTCGAGCAGCCAGGGCCGGCCTTCTTCATCGAGCATGAAATCGGCCCGCCCCCAGCCTTCGCAGCCCAGGGTCCGGTAGGCCTGCTCTGCAAGCCGCTGGATGCGCCCGGTGAGGCCGGCATCCAGTTCCGCCGGGCAGATGTACCGGGTATCGTCCGAAATGTATTTGTGCTCGTAATCGTAGTTGCCCCCGGGCGCGATGATCTCGACGATGGGCAGGGCCCGCGCGGCGGCGCCCTTGCCTAGCACCGGCACGGTGATTTCGCGCCCGCGTATGAACTGTTCCGCGAGCACCTCTTCGTCGAAACCGGCGGCCAGCTCGTAGGCGCCCTTCAGGGCGACGGCCCCGTCCACCCGGGTGATGCCCAGCGTGGAGCCCTCGTGAGGCGGCTTGATCATCAGCGGCCAGCCCAGCGCGCCCACGCTGGACAGATCGGCGCCATCGGTCAGCACCACGAAGCCCGGCGTGGGCAGGCCATGCTGCAGCCACACGCGCTTGGTCATGATCTTGTCCATGGACAGGCTCGAAGCCATCGGGCCGCTGCCGGTATAGGGCAGGCCCATCATTTCCAGGGCGCCCTGGATGGTGCCGTCCTCGCCATAGCGGCCATGCAGCGCTATGAACACGCGGTCGAAACCGGCATTGACGAGATCCACCAGCGTCTGGCGGCCGGTATCGAACAAATGGGCGTCGATGCCGGCCCCACTCAGCGCATCGTACACACCCTGACCCGACATCAGCGACACTTCGCGCTCCGCCGAATGCCCGCCGTAAAGAACGCCTACACGGCCGAAGTCTGTGCTCATTCCAATTCTCCCAACTGGCCCGGCACCCTGCTGATGGAGCCCGCGCCCATGATCAGAACGACGTCGCCATCCCTGACGAAATCACGTATGGCCTGCGGCAGCTCGGCAACGTCTTCGACGAAGACCGGCTCGACGCGGCCGGCCACCCGCAGCGCCCGGGCCAGCGCGCGGCCGTCCGCCGCCACCAGCGGCTGCTCGCCGGCGGCATACACCTCGGTCAGCAGCACGGCGTCGGCGCCCCCGATGACCCGCACGAAGTCTTCGAAGCAATCGCGGGTGCGCGTATAGCGATGCGGCTGGAAGGCCAGGACGATGCGCCGCCGCGGCCAGGCTCCGCGGGCCGCCGACAGCGTCGCCGCCATTTCATTGGGATGATGTCCGTAGTCATCGACAACGGTATACCTGCCGCCGCCGTGATGCGCCGGTACGCTGAAATCGCCCACCATGCTGAAGCGGCGGCCCACGCCCTTGAATGTTTCGAGCGCGGCCGCGATCCTGTCGTCGGACACCCCCAGCTCGGTGGCGACGGCAATGGCCGCCAGCGCATTGAGCACATTGTGCCGGCCCGGCAGATTGAGCTTCACCGAAAGCGGCGGCAAGGCGCCGGTCGCGCCGTGGCGCTCGACGTCGAAATGCATGATCGTGCCTTGCGCGCGCAGATTGCGCGCCATGACCTGGGCCTCGGTATCGATACCGTAGGTCGTGACCGGCCGAGAGACGAAGGGGATGATCTCCCGCACATTCGCATCATCGCCGCACAGGATGGCCGACCCGTAGAAGGGCAGCCGCTGCGTGAACTCGACGAAGGCGCTCTTGAGCCTGGCCACATCGTGGCCGTAGGTATCCATGTGATCGACGTCGATATTGGTGATGATGGCCATCACGGGCAGCAGGTTCAGGAATGAAGCATCCGATTCGTCGGCTTCCACGACGATGAACTCGCCCTGCCCCAGGCGCGCATTGGCGCCCGCCGAATTGAGGCGCCCGCCGATCACGAAGGTGGGGTCCAGGTCTCCGGCCGCCAGGATGCTGGCGACCAGGCTGGTGGTGGTGGTCTTGCCGTGCGTGCCCGCCACCGCGATGCCGCGCTTCAGGCGCATGAGTTCGGCGAGCATCAGCGCCCGGGGCACTACCGGGATGCGCACCGCGCGCGCCGCCAGGACTTCCGGGTTGTCGGCGGTCACCGCCGAGGACACCACGATCGCGCCCACACCCTTCACGTTGTCGGCGCTGTGGCCGATGAATATGCGCGCGCCCAGGTTTTGCAGCCGCCGCGTCACCGCCGAGGCCTGCAGATCGGAGCCGCTGATCGCATAGCCCAGGTTCAGGAGCACCTCGGCGATACCGCTCATGCCCGAGCCGCCGATGCCCACGAAATGGATGCTTTGTATGCGATGCTTCATGCCGGCCTCCGTGCCACTTGTTCGCATGCATCGGCGATCAGCTGCGTGGCTGACAGGCAGGCGTGCTCGTGGGCGTGCCCGGCCACTTCCGCCAGCACGGTCCGATCCAGCCCGCGCAGCCAGCCGGCCAGCCAGTCGGCGGTGAATTCGGGCTGCCTTGTCAGCCAGGCGCCTTTGCAGTCGGCCAGATAGCGCGCATTGGCCGTCTGATGGTCGTCGATGGCATGCGGCAGGGGGACGAACAGCGCGGCCACGCCCGCGGCGGCGATCTCGGCCACCGTCATGGCGCCGGCGCGGCACACCACGATGTCGGCCTGGGCATAGGCGTCGGCCATGTCCTCGATGAAGGGCTGGCACTGCGCCCGTACGCCCGCGTCGCGGTAACGGTTCTCAAGGATTTCGATATGTTGCGCGCCCGCCTGATGCATGACGATGGGCCGCTCGTCCTCGCCGAGCAGGGCGAGCGCCTGGGGCACGACTTCGTTCAGGACGGCGGCGCCCAGGCTTCCACCCACCACCAGCAGCCGCAATGGTCCCTGCCGGCCGGCGTAGCGCTGCGCCGCGGGCGCCACGTCCATGAAGGCCTTGCGCACGGGGTTGCCCACCACCACCGCGGCGTGCAGGGCACCCGGGAAGCCGGCCAGCACCTTGCGCGCCAGGCGCGCCAGCCAGCGGTTCGCCGTTCCCGCCACCGCGTTCTGCTCGTGCACCACCAGCGGAATGCCGGCGGCGCGCGCCATCAGACCGCCCGGAAAAGCCACGTAGCCGCCCATGCCCAGGACGACGTCGGCCTGCGCCCGGCGCAGCGCGCGGCGGGCCTGCAGGCAGGCGCGGGTGAGCGTGAAAGGCAGCTTCGCCAATGCGCCCGGCCCCTTGCCCCGCAGCCCCGAGAATGCCAGCGGCAGCAGTTCGAAACCCTGCCCGGGCACCAGACGGCCTTCCATCCGTTCCGGATTGCCCATCCACAGCACCCGCCAGCCCCGCGCTTTCATTTCGTGCGCCACGGCCAGGCCGGGCATGATGTGCCCGCCCGTGCCGCCCGCCATGATCACGAGGGTGCGCGCATTCATGTCCGCTTCCCCCTCATCATGTTGCGGTTCTCGTAATCGACGCGCAGCATCAGCGCCACCGCGACAATATTCATGACGATGCCGGTCCCGCCGTAGCTCACCATGGGCAGGGTCAGCCCCTTGGTGGGAAGCAGCCCGATGCATACGCCGATATTGATGAAGGACTGGACGCCGAACCACAACGCCACGCCCTGGGCCACCAGTCCGCTGAAGGTCCGGTCCATGGCGATGGCCTGGCGCCCGATCTCGAAGCCGCGCCATACCAGGAAGGCGAACATGGCGATCAGGCCGGCCACGCCCACGAAGCCGAGCTCCTCGCCGATGACGGCGACGATGAAGTCCGTGTGCGCTTCCGGCAGATAATGCAGCTTTTCGACGCTGGCCCCGAGGCCGACGCCGAACCATTCGCCGCGGCCCAGCGCGATCAGCGAATGCGAAAGCTGATAGGCGCTGCCATAGGTGTTTTCGGGATTCCAGGGATCAAGATAGACGAACAGGCGCTCGCGCCGCCACGGCGACAGCCAGATCAGCGCCAGGAAGCTGAGCACCATGCTGCCCAGCAGAACGGAGAACAGTCTGCCGTTGATGCCGCCGATGAACAGCAGGCCCACGGCAATCGCCACGATTACCATGAAGGCGCCGAGATCCGGCTCCAGCAGCAGCAGCATGCCGACCACCGCCAGCGCGCAGGTCATGGGCAGGAAGCCGCGCAGAAAGTTCTGCATGTGTTCCTGCTTGCGCACCGTATAGTCGGCGGCGAAGAGCACCACGGCCACCTTCATCAGTTCCGAGGGCTGGAAATTGACGATGCCCAGCGGCAACCAGCGCCGCGCGCCATTGACCTCTCTGCCCACCCCCGGAATGAGCACGACGATCAGCAGCAGCACGCAGAACAGGAAGAGCGGTACGGCCAGGTGTTCCCAGACGCGCATGGGCACGGTCAGCACAATGAGGGCGCTCGTCACGCCTATGACGATGAAGACACTGTGGCGCAGGACGAAATAATATTGGCCGTAGTTGGCATAGCGGGGGCCATCGGCCAGGGCGATCGAGGCCGAATACACCATCAGCAGGCCGAACAGCACGAGGGTGGTGCACACCACGATGAGCGGCGCATCGAACAGGGGCATGCGGGTGCGGCCCGGCCGCACGGCATTCACCCCGGTGCCGAATTCGGAAAGCAGGCTCATGCCACCTCCCCCCGGTCGAGCGCCAGTTCATTGACGGCCTCGACAAAGCGCCGCCCGCGCTGCACGTAGTTGAGAAACATGTCCATGCTGGCGCAGGCCGGCGACAGCAGCACGATGTCGCCTTCCACGGCGGCCGACATGCCCATGCGCACGGCTTCTTCCATCGACGCCGCGCTGCGCTGCTCGATGGCCGGGTCCAGCGCGGCCTGGATCAGCGCGGCATCCTGGCCGATCAGCACCACGGCCCTGGCGTGGCGCCGCACGGCGGCGGCAAGGGGGGCGAAGTCCTGCCCCTTGCCCAGCCCGCCGGCGATCAGAACCACCGGCCGGCCCATACCTTCCAGCGCCGCGACCGTCGCCCCGACGTTCGTGCCCTTGCTGTCGTCCACGAAGTCCACGCCGCCGATATTGCGCACGAACTCGCAGCGGTGCGGCTCGCCGGCATATTCGCGCAGTGCGTGCAGCATGGCGGCCCAGCCGCCGCCCACCGCCTGGACGAGCGCCATGGCCGCCAGGGCGTTGAGCGCATTGTGGCGGCCGCGCAAACGCAGCACCTCGGCGGGCATGAGGCGCTGCGCCGGGCCCGCCGGCCGCTTTGCCGCCACATTGCCCTTGCGGCGTCCCGTGGATGCGGCGGGGTCGGGTTCCCGCAGGGGCACGGCGGCCAGCCATTCAATGCCCTGGCTGTCGTCCAGGCCCAGATCGCCTTCATATTCGGGCAGATCCGCGCCGAAGCTGCGCACCCGTGGATCGGCAATGTCTTCGACCATCCGCATGACCAGCGGATCGCCGCGATTCACGATCGCGACACCGGCATTCCCGAACACCCGCGCCTTGGCATCGGCATAGGCCTGCATGGAACCATGCCAGTCCAGATGGTCCTGGCTCAGGTTGAGCACCACGGCCGCATCGGCCGCCAGGCTGAACGTGGTTTCGAGCTGGAAGCTGGAAAGCTCCAGCACCCACACATCGGGCAAGGCATCGCGATCGAGTGCGTCCATCAGGGCCGTGAGCGCCGGCGGACTGATGTTCCCGGCCGCCACGGCGGTATGCCCCGCCGCTTCGAGCAGGCGCCGCGCCATGGCCGTCACGGTGGTCTTGCCATTGGTGCCGGTGACGGCGAGCACCCTGGGCCGGTATCCCTGCCCGGCCAGATCGCCGAGCGCCAGCACGAACAGTTCGATCTCGCCGATGATTGCAATGCCGCGACCGCGCGCTTGCGCCAGGAAACCCGCCAGCGGCGCTTCATGGGGCGGCAGGCCCGGGCTGAGAACGATGCGTGATACGCCATCCAGCACCAGATGATCGAGTGCGGCTTCCCCCAGGCGCAGGTCCAGCCCTTCCGGCACCTCTGCGCGCAAGGCCTCGACACCGGCGGGCGCCGCGCGCGTGTCGGCCAGGCGCAGGGGCACGCCATGGCGCAGACACCAGCGGGCGGCGGCCAGGCCGGTTTCCCCCAGACCCAGCACCAGGGTCAGGCCGGTTTGCCGCAAGGAAGGGAACTCTGCGCTTTTCATCGTAATTTCAGTGTGGCCAGACCCACCAGCACCAGCATCATGGTGATGATCCAGAAACGCACGACGACCTGGGTCTCTTTCCAGCCCGTCACTTCGAAATGGTGATGCAGCGGAGCCATGCGGAAAATGCGCCGCCCTTCTCCGTACCGCTTCTTCGTATATTTGAACCAGGCGACCTGCAGCATCACAGAAAGCGTTTCCACCACGAAGACGCCGCCCATGATGAACAGCACGATTTCCTGGCGCACGATCACGGCGATCGTCCCCAGCGCGCCGCCCAGCGCCAGCGCGCCGACATCGCCCATGAAAACCTGGGCGGGATAGGCGTTGAACCAGAGAAAGGCCAGGCCCGCCCCGGCGATGGCCGCGCACAGCACCATCAGTTCGGCGGCGCCGGGAATGTACGGAAAAAGCAGGTACTTGGAATAGTCGACCCGCCCCACCACGTAGGCAAAGATGCCCAGGGCGCTGCCCACCATGACGGTGGGCATGATGGCCAGGCCGTCCAGGCCATCCGTCAGGTTGACCGCGTTGCTGGAACCGACGATGACCAGCCAGGTCAGGGTGGCGAAGCCGAATACGCCCAGCGGATAGCTCACCGACTTGAAGAACGGCACGATCAGGTCCGCCCGCGTGGGCAGGGGCATGGTGAAGCCGCTCAGCACCCAGTCGCGGAACAGCGGCCAGAGCTCCGTGCTGTCGGGCGCGGCCACGGCGAACGTCAGGTAGATCGACGCTATCAGGCCGATGATGGCCTGATAGCAGAACTTCCGGCGCGATGACATGCCTTCCGGATCGCGGTTGACGACCTTCTTGTAGTCGTCGGCCCAGCCTATCCAGCCGAAACCGAAAGTCACCAGCAGCACCACCCACACGAAACGATTGGTCCAGTCGGACCACAGCAGTGTCGCTACACCGATGGAGATCAGGATCAGCGCCCCGCCCATGGTCGGCGTGCCGGTCTTCTGCAGGTGGGTCTGGGGACCATAGCTGCGCACCGCCTGGCCGATCTTCAGTTCGGTAAGCCGCCTGATCACCCAGGGGCCGGCAAACAGGCCGATCAGCAGCGCCGTCCCGCAGGCCAGCACGGCCCGCAGCGTAATGTATTCAAAGACCCCGAAGGCCCTGACATGCTCATCCGACAGCCAGCGCGCCAGCTCAAGCAGCATGATGGCCTCCTGCCTGCCCCGCCAGCGCGGGGGCGATTCCTTCTATGACTCGTTCCATGCGGGTACTGCGTGAACCTTTGACCAGAATATGGCCGGGCGGCTCGTCGACCAGCGCCGCGATCAGACCGGGCATATCGTCGAAGGACCGCGCGGCCCCGCCGAACGCGGTCGCGGCATGAACCGCGTCCGCGCCGAAAGTGAAAAGCATGTCGATGCCCCGTTCGCTCGCATAGGCGCCGACCTCGGCATGCGCCGCCGGGCTGTTTTCGCCGATTTCGCCCATGGTGCCCAGCACCAGTGTGCGGCGGCCGGGCAGAGCGGCCAGTACGTCGATGGCGGCCCGCACGGAATCGGGATTGGCATTGTAGCTGTCGTCGATGAGCTGGTGGCCGTGCGGCAGGGTATGGGGCCGCATGCGCCCCGCCACAGGGTTGAAGGCCTCCAGCCCGCTTGCGATGGCGGTCAGCGGCACGCCCGCCGCCACCGAGCACGCGGCCGCGGCCAGGGCATTGCGCAGATTGTGCACGCCGGCCGCGTGCAGGGTCAGTAAAGCGCTGCCCTGCGGAGTATGCAGGCGGAAACGGGTATGCGTGGATTCGGCGCGGATTTCATCGGCATGAACGGGAAAATCCGATTCGAAACCGAAGCACAGGCTGTCCGCGTCGCCCGCCATTTCGCGCCACAGCTCCGTGTAGGGATCGTCGCCCGGGTAAACGGCGACGCCGGCGCTGCCCGGCACCCGGAGCACCGAGCCGTTCTCGCGGGCAACCGCCTCGACGGTCAGCATGAATTCCTGGTGCTCCCGCTGCGCGTTGTTGACCAGGGCGATGGTGGGCCGCGCGATGGCGGCCAGCCGGGAAATCTCGCCCGGATGATTCATGCCCAGCTCGAAGACCGAAGCCTTGTGCGCATCCGACAGGCGCAGCAGACTCAATGGCAGGCCGACATCATTGTTCAGATTGCCCCGGGTGGCGACCATGGATTCGGCCCCCACCCAGTCGCGCAGCACGGAGGCGATCATTTCCTTGGTCGTGGTCTTGCCGTTGCTGCCCGTCACCGCGATGAGCGGAAGATCGAACAGCCCCCGCCAGGCGGTGGCAATACGGATGAGTGCCTGGCGCGTATCGCCCAGCACGAACAGGGGGATGGGGGAATCCGGAATGCGCCGCTCGGCAATGGCCGCCACCGACCCGCGCTCGGCGGCCTGGGCGATGTAATCATGTCCGTCGAAGCGCTCGCCGCCGAGCGCGAGGAATATCTGGCCCGCTTCGATCACCCGGCTGTCCGTGGCGATCTCGGGTTGTCCACGCCATGACAGCGCGAAGCGGGCCCATTCGCGGTCATCGAAGACGCTGCGCTTGCCGCCGGCTTCCTGCCAGGTTTCATGCCCCTTGCCGGCCAGCAGCACCACATCGGCCGGCTGGGCGCGCCAGATGGCGCCGAGGATCGCCACGGCGCGGTCCAGCTCTATCGGCGCCGCCCGCTCCATGCCCGAGGCGATCTCGGCGGCGATGTCCATGGGGTCTTCGTCACGCGGATTGTCGCTGGTGATCACGACCGTATCGGCCAGCCGGCCGGCAAGCCCGCCCATGATGCTGCGCTTGCCGTGATCGCGGTTGCCGCCGCAGCCGAACACGCACGCCACCCGGCCCCCGCGCGCGGCCGCCACGCTGCGCAGCGCCTCCAGGGCGCGCTCCAGCGCATCCGGCGTATGAGCGTAGTCGACCACCACCATCGGAGTGCCGGGACTGGCCCCCTCAAAGGGTTCGATGATCTGCAGCCGCCCCTCGACCGGCCGCAGGCCCGCCAGCACGCGGGCCGTACGCGACAGGGACCAGCCCAGCTCCTGCAGCACACCGGCCACCAGTAGCTGATTGGATACATTGTGCAGGCCGATGAAGCGGGTGAGCATCTGCACGCTGCCCGCGCTGCGGGAAATATTGAAAACCAGGCCGTAGGTGCCGGCATGCACGTCCAGTGCGATGAGATCGGCGCCGCTGCCGGCTTCCAGCGAATACGATACGGTACGGCGCCCCTCCAGCCGGGCCAGCAGGTCGGTGCCTGCCGGGTCATCGGCATTGATCACCGAGGCCCGCAGCTCCGGCCAGTCGAACAGCGCGAACTTGGAATCCCGGTAGGCCTCGAAGGTGCCGTGATAATCGAGATGATCGTGCGTCAGGTTGGTGAAGGCGGCGATATCGATGCGGACGGAATCCAGCCTGCCCTGGGCGACGCCGATCGACGATGCCTCGATGGCCACCACCGTGGCGCCGGCATCCCGCATGATCGCCAGCTGCCCATGCATGGACAGCACATCGGGCGTGGTCAGTTCGCCGCCCAGATTGGTACCGTCCGGCAGCGTCACGCCCAGCGTGCCGATGGCGCCGCAGGGCACCCCGCCGGCATTGAGGGCTTCGGCGATCCACTGCACCGTTGTCGTCTTGCCGTTGGTTCCCGTGACGGCCACGACCGACAGCGCATGGGAAGGCCGGCCGTACCAGATGTGAGCGGTCTCGCCCAGGCTGGAAACCAGCCCGGCCACTTCGAGCACGGGCACACCGGACCCGGCCAGGCCATCGGGAGCGGGCGCCTGCACCACCAGCGCGGCCGCGCCGGCCGCCACCGCATCGCCGATGTACTGCCGGCCATCCCCCGCCATGCCCGGGCAGGCGAAGAACACATCGCCCTGCCGCAGCTGCCGGGAATCGAGCCGCAATTGCGCTTTGCCCTCAACATGGCCTTGCAGCCACTCGACGATATCCTGTGCCCTCATCGTGCCGTTTCTCCGTTGGGGCCGATCGCCACCATTGATTCTATGGGCGCATCGGGCTGCACGCCCAGGCGGCGCAGCCCGCTGGCCACCACTTCGGCGAACACCGGCGCCGCCACCCGTCCGCCGTAATAGGCACCGGCCCTGGGCTCGTCTATGCTCACGGCCACCACGATGCGCGGGTTGGAAGCCGGCGCGAAGCCCACGAACGAACTGCGGTAGTCCTTCGTACTGTATTTGCCGTTGACGATCTTGCGCGCCGTGCCACTCTTGCCGGCGACGCGATAGCCCTGCACCTGCGCGAGCTTGGCGCCGTCCGGACCGGCCGCGGCCTCGAGCATGGCCCGGACCTGCCGCGCCACCTCGGGGCTGTAGACCTGCTTGCTGGTCGCCGCCCCGTCGCGCTTGAGCAATGACAGCGAGACCATGTCGCCATCGCGCGCGAATGCCGTATAGGCCTGCGCCAGCTGCAGCAGGGACACGGACAGGCCATAGCCATAGGCCATGGTCGCCTGCTCGATGGGCCGCCAGCGCTCCCATGGCCGCAGCCGGCCCGTCGCCACCCCGGGGAAGTTCGTTTCGGGCGCGCGGCCGAAGCCCAGCTCGCTGAAGGTCGTCCACATGTCCTTGGCGGTCAGTCGCTCGGAAATCATGGCCATGCCGATATTGCTGGAGCGCCGCAGAACGTCGGAGACCGTGATCTGGCCGTTGCGGCTCACGTCGGAAATGGTCGCCCCCTGGAAGCGATAGCGGCCATTGCCGGTATCGAAGAGGGTCTTGGCGGTGATCTTCCGGCTGTCCAGGGCCAGGGCGGCCGTGAAGGGCTTCATGGTGGAGCCGGGCTCGAAGGTATCGACCAGCGCGCGATTGCGCAAGGCGCCTCCCCTGCGGTCGCCGCGCTCATTGGGATCGTAGGAAGGCAGGTTGACCAATGCCAGGATTTCGCCGGATGCGACGTCCAGCACGATGCCGGATGCCGCGCTCGCCTTGTTTTCCTCCATGGCTTGCTTCAATGCCGTATAGGTGTCGTACTGCAGCCCGGCATCGATGGAAATATGGAGATCCCGGCCGTCGACGGGCGGCACGACGGCCTGCACGTCCTCGATGACCCGCCCCAGCCTGTCCTTGATGACGCGCCGAGAACCGGCATTGCCGGAAAGCGCCTCATTGAAGGCGAGCTCCACGCCTTCAATGCCCTCATCCTCTATATTGGTGAAGCCCAGCACATGGGCCATGAGACTGGCTTCCGGATAGAAGCGCCGCATTTCGCCCTGCTGGTGGAACCCGGGCACATTGAGCCTGCGGATCTTGTCGGCGGTGTCCAGGGACACCTGGCGCTTGATGTAGACGAAAGTCCTCTTGGTATCCGCCACCCTGGCCTGGATGTCGGGCACATTCATTTCGAGCAGCTTCGCCAAAGCAGCCATCTGCTCGTCCGTCGCGGCGCGGGTATCGCCGGGAATCGCCCAGATGGCGCGCGCCGGCACACTGGCGGCCAGCACGACGGAACCGCTGCGGTCGAAGATCTTGCCTCGCGTCGCCGGCAGGACCAGCGTGCGCTCATAGCGCCGTTCGCCCTGGGCCTGCAGGAATTCGTCATCCAGACCCTGCAGGTAGAGCGCCTTGGCGGCCAGGGCGAGAAAGCCGCCCATCAGCAGCAGAAAGACCAGCTTGCCCCGCCACATGGGCATCTGCCGGTCGAGAACGGGGCTGTTGAAGAATGGAATGCGCTTCATGGCCGCGCCCCCGGCAGCCCCGGGCTGCCCAGATAGATGGTCCGGTCCGGGGTCGCCGTCACCATGCCCAGATCCGTCCGGGCGATATGGTCGATGCGGGCGTTGCGGGCCAGCTCGGCGCGTTCCAGCTGCAGCCTCCGCCAATCGATATCCAGCTCGCGGCTGCGGTCTTCGAGGCGTTCGAGCGCCACGAACAGCTGCCGCGACTGATGGCGCGCGGTCACCAGCGAAATCGCCGAAACCATGAGCACCGCGGCCAGGAAAATGCAGAAGCGCCCCATCAGTGCGGCCTCCTGCCGTTGGCGCGCGCATCCAGCGGCACCAGGCGCATGGCCTTGATGAAGGATGCCCCCTGATCAGGGGGCAAAGGCGCGGAAGTCCGTTCGGCCACCCGCATGATGGCCGAACGCGCACGGACATTGTCGCTCGCCTCTTCCGCGGTCGGCACGAACTTGCCGAGCGAGTGCAGCACCGGCGGCGGCATCCGGCTTTCCGGAATCGGCAGGCGCGCCAGCGCGGCGGCCGGCCGCGACGCCGCGGCAATGCATTGCTTCACCATCCTGTCTTCCAGCGAATGGAAACTGATGATGGCAAGCCTGCCTCCCGGCGCCAGCACCTTCAGAACTGCCGCGAGGGCGCGAGCGAGTTCCTGGAGTTCCTGATTGATGTGAATCCGTATAGCCTGAAAGCTGCGTGTGGCCGGATGCTGGCCTTTCTCGCGAGTGCGGACGGCGCCGGCGACGAGCTCGGCGAGGTCGAGCGTGGTGCACAGCGGCCTTGATTCGCGGCCAGCAACAATCGCCTTTGCAATCTGGAAAGCAAACCGTTCTTCGCCATAATTTGCTACGACCTCCTTGATCTCTTCAAGACTGGCCCGGGCCAGCCATTCCGCGGCCGTCGGCCCGCGGCTCGTGTCCATACGCATGTCGAGCGGCCCTTCCCTCATGAAGGAAAAGCCGCGCGACGCATCATCGATCTGCGGGGACGACACGCCCAGGTCCAGGAGCACGCCGTTCACCTGTTCCACGCCCAGCCCCTGCAAGTGCCCGGGCATGTCGCCGAAGCCGCCATGTACGACCAGGACCCGGGGATCCTGCTCCCGCAGGGCATGCGCCACCTCGATCGCCTGAGGATCCTTGTCGAACACCACCAGCCTGGCGGCGGGCCCCAGACGTTCGAGCAGGCGGCGGCTGTGTCCGCCCCGGCCGAAGGTGCCGTCGACATAAACACCATCGAGCGGCGGCGCGCTGTCCGTATCCGGCCGGGACCCGCGGCGCTTGCCGAACGAAGCGTTCAGCAATGCGTCGACTGCGGGCTCCAACAGCACGGAACGATGCGCGAATTCCATAGGCCGCTCAAAAAGAAAATTGATCCAGTATGTCCGTCATGCCCTTGGCCAGGTCCTCGGCTTCGCGGCGCTGCAGGGTGGCGGCATCCCAAAGCTCGAAGTGGCCGCCCATGCCCAGCAGCATGACTTCTTTGCTGAGCCCCGCGGCGCTGCGCAGTTCGGGCGCGACCAGAATGCGCCCCGCCCCGTCGATGTCGACGTCCTGGGCATTGCCCAGCATGAGCCGCTGCAGTACACGCGCACCCGCGGGCAGGCGGGCTATCTCTTCACGCTTGATTTCCCATGTCGGCCGGGGATAGACCAGCAGGCAGCCATCAGGGTGGCGCGTCAGGGTGAGCTGGCCATCGCACTGGGCCGCGAGCGCGTCGCGATGCCGGGTCGGTACTGTAAGCCGACCCTTTGCATCCAACGAGAGAGCGCTGCTGCCCTGAAACAAGATGAATTCCCCACTTCCATACACATTATCCTACTTTTTCCCACTCTACGGTAAGCCGCCGGCCCGGTCAAGCCTCGGTAGCTATTTTTTTCAATAACAACAAGCACTTAGCGCCGACCGAAAGAGATCGGCGCCATAAAACCATATGAAAATCAAGGAATTGGCGCGATAAGTAAAAATAGTTCTTAAGATTGCGCCGGGAAACCTGAAACAGGATGGAAGGAGTGAGGCGGATCTGTAGGCCGGATTCTGTACGCCGGAAGCCCGGCGGGCAATCATTCATCTGGGCGCGTCATTGCTGCCGCGCTCGTGCCATCTACCCGCATGCTCGGACGGGCCGCCCTTTCGGCGCCGAAGCGCCTGCGCATGCCTATTTGATGTTGCTCCGGGTAGAGGTTGCCGCGTTTCACCCTGCGGCGCCATGGCGACGGATCGCCACGCGGTACGGAGATGGCCGTACCGGTGCCCCGAAAGGCCCTCGCCGCAGACTCGTCTCTGTGGCCCTGTTCCTCGGCTTGACGGCGCTTGCGCGCCGCGACGCCGGACGGCCGTTAGCCGCTACCCTGCCCTGCGGAGTCCGGACCTTCCTCGATGCTTGCGCACCGCGATTGCCCGACCCGCCCCACCGGGCCATTGTAACCTGCGACAATAGAGTTCCTTCGCTGGCTACTGATCTTTCGCACAATGGCTGTATCCCTCATCACCCTCACCGGCGTCCAGCTGGCCTTCGGGCATCACCCCTTGCTGGACGGCGCCGACTTCACCATTCAACAAGGCGACCGTATCGGCCTCATCGGGCGCAACGGCGCCGGCAAGTCTTCCCTGCTGAAGATACTCGACGGCCGCATCGAGCCCGACGATGGCGAAGTCATGCGCATGAGCGGGCTGACGGTCGCCACGGTGGAACAAGAGCCTGAGCTCGATGCATCCTCCACCGTCCTGGAAACGCTCTGTGGCGATTACATCGAACGGGAAGACTGGCAGCGTCCCGCCGTGGCCGGCGCCCTGATCGACCAGTTGGGCCTGCAGCCCGACGCGCCCATCGCCGGCCTTTCCGGGGGCACCCGCAAACGGGTCGCGTTGGCACGCGCCCTTGCCGACAAGCCCGACCTTCTGCTGCTGGACGAACCCACCAACCACCTGGATTTCGACGGCATTCTGTGGCTGCAGAACATGCTGGTGGAATCGCGCTGCACGGTCGTGGTGATCACGCACGACCGGCGCTTCCTCGACGAAGCGGCCACCCGCATCGTGGAACTCGACAGGGGCCAGCTCTACAGCTTTCCCGGCAATTTCTCGCAATGGCAGACGCGCAAGGCCGAAATGCTGGAAGCCGAAATGCAGCAGCAGGCACGCTTCGACAAATTCCTGGCACAAGAAGAGGTTTGGATACGCAAGGGCGTGCAAGCCCGTCGCACCCGCGATGAAGGGCGGGTGCGGCGCCTCGAACAACTGCGCCGTGAACGTGCGGAACGGCGCGAACGCGCCGGTAATGTGCGCATGGCGGTCGCCGAGGGCGCGCGCTCCGGCAAGCTGGTGGCCGAACTCCAGAACGTCGGCCACCGCTATGGCGAACGGGTGATCGTGCGTGATCTTTCCACCACCATCATGCGCCGCGACCGCATCGGGCTGATCGGGCCGAACGGCGCCGGCAAAACTACGCTGCTGCGCATCATACTGGGCGAACTGCAACCCACCAGCGGCTCGGTGCGCCTGGGTACCCAGTTGACCATCGGCTATTTCGATCAGATGCGCGCCAAGCTCGACGAGAACGCCACGCTGGCCGACACCATCAACCCCGGCAGTGAATGGGTGGAAATCGGCGACCAGCGCAAGCACGTCATGAGCTACCTCGAAGACTTCCTGTTCCCCCCCGCACGGGCGCAGTCTCCGGTTTCCAGCCTGTCGGGCGGCGAACGGGCCCGCCTGGCGCTGGCGCGGATGTTCGCCCGGCCCACCAATGTGCTGGTGCTCGACGAACCCACCAACGATCTGGACATCGAAACCCTGGAACTGCTGGAAGAACTGCTGCAGGACTACAGCGGAACCGTCCTGCTGGTCAGCCACGACCGGGCCTTCCTGGACAATGTCGTCACCCAGACTCTGGTGGCCGAAGGCGACGGCGTCTGGCGCGAGTACGTGGGAGGCTACGAAGACTGGCTGGCGCAGCGCGCCAGCGAAACCCCGGCGGCGGCCACCGCGGCCGCCAGGCCGGCCCCCACCGCGGACGAAGGCTCAGACAAGCCGGCCGCCGCCCCGCAGCGCAGCGGGCGCGGCAGCAGCCGCCTGACCAACTGGGAAGTTCGCGAACTCGAAGCGCTGCCCGACTCCATCGCCGAAGTCGAGGCCCAGCAGGAAGCGCTGACCGCCGAGCTCTCCGATCCCGCGCTGTATCAGGAAAACCCCGGGCGGATGGCCGCGATCAATGACGAACTGGCGGCGCTCGAAGCAAAGCTCGGCGAACTCTTCGATCGCTGGGAAACACTGGAAGCCAAGCGGGGCGGCTGAAGAACCGCCTCGCCCGCGCTCACGACTGCTGCACGCTCCATGCCAGCGTTTCGCCGGCGGCCAGCGGCACCAGGCTGTCGGTGCCCATGGGCAGCACGTCGGGAATGCGGAAGGGTTCGCGCTTGAGCGTCAACGTCCCGGTATTGACCGGCAAGCCATAGAAGGCCGGGCCGTTCACACTGGCGAAGGCTTCCAGCCTGTCCAGCCGCCCGGCCTGATCGAAGGCCGTCGCATACAGCTCCATGGCATGCAGAGCGGTATAACAGCCCGCGCACCCACAGGCATGCTCCTTGAGCCCGCGCGCATGCGGCGCGCTGTCCGTGCCCAGAAAGAAGCGTGGCGAACCGCCGGTCGCGGCATCCAGCAGCGCCAGACGGTGGCGTTCCCGCTTGAGCACGGGCAGGCAATACCAGTGCGGGCGCAGGCCGCCCTGGAAGATCGCACTGCGGTTGTAGAGCAGATGGTGCGCGGTGATGGTGGCCGCGATGGGCCCTTCGGCTTCGCTTACGTAATCGACCCCTTCCTTGGTGGTCAGGTGCTCGAACACGACTTTCAGTTCGGGGAATTGCGCGCGCAGCGGAATCATGACGCGTTCGATGAACACCGCCTCGCGATCGAAAAGATCGACTTCCGGGTCCGTGACCTCGCCATGCACGAGCAGCGGCATGCCGACTTCCTGTAGGGCTTCTAGCGCACCCGTGCAACGCCCCAGCAGATCCGTAACGCCGGCATCCGAATTCGTCGTGGCGCCCGCCGGGTACAGCTTCACCGCGTGGATCACGCCCGTACCATGCGCCATCCGGATTTCATCGGCCGCGGTATTGTCAGTCAGATAAAGCGTCATCAACGGCGTAAAGGCATCGCCCGGCAGGCCCGCTGCGCCCACGGCATCCAGTATGCGTTCCCGGTATTCCAGCGCCTGCTCGGTCGTGGTGACGGGCGGACGCAGGTTGGGCATGACGATCGCCCGCTGGAACTGGCGGGCGGTGTCCTTCACGACCGCGCCGAGGGTTGCGCCGTCGCGCAAATGCAGATGCCAGTCGTCGGGCCGGATGAGGGTAAGGGTCTGGGGGGGGGGGTTGGACATAAAGGTCTACTCATGGTTTTTGCCGCTTGCGAGCGGCATGCCGCGCTCGACGAGGCGCACGAACATCGCGCTGCCTTCCGGGATGACGGCATCATTGAAATCGTAAGCGGCATTGTGCAGGACGCAGCCCTTGTCGGCGCCGCCCTGCCCAAGCCGGAAATAGGCGCCGGGGCGCTGCTGCAGCATGAAAGCGAAATCCTCGGAACCCATGGAAGGCACCAGATCGGGCACCACGCGTTCCGGGCCGAACAGCTCGGTCGCCACATCGACGACCAGCCCGGCATGGTGCGGCGTATTGATGGTGGCGGGAAACAGGCGCCGGTAGTCCAGCTCGATGCGGGCGTCGAAAGCGGACGCGATGCCCGCCACCACGCCCCGCATGCGCGTGATGATCTGTTCCTGCACCACCGGGCTGAAGGTCCGCACGGTGCCCACCATGCGCGCATCGTGGGGAATCACGTTCATGGCATCCAGCTGCCCCGCATGCACGGCGGCAATCGTCAGCACCGCCGCATCCGGCGCCGGCACATTCCTGGACACGATGGTCTGCAGCGCCGTGATGAGCTGGGCCGCGATCACCACCGGATCATTCGTCTGGTAGGGATGCGCGCCATGCCCGCCCTTGCCGTGGATCGTGACTTCGAACTGGTCGGCGGCGGCCATCATGGGACCCGGGTTGACGCCGATCACCCCTGGCGGCAGCGCCGGCCAATTGTGCAGCGCATAGATCGCATCACAGTGAAAGCGCTCGAACAGGCCGTCTTCCAGCATGGCCTGCGCGCCGCCCAGCCCTTCTTCGGCGGGCTGAAAAATCAGCACCACGCGCCCGTTGAAATTGCGCGTTTCCGCCAGATAGCGGGCGGCGCCCAGCAGAACCGCCATATGGCCGTCATGGCCGCAAGCATGCATGACCCCGGCACGCGTGGAACGGTGCCCGCGGTCGATGGTTTCGTGGATGGGGAGGGCATCCATGTCGGCCCGCAGGCCGATGGAAAGGCCGCTGTCGCAGGCCCGGCCCTGTAGCACACCTACAACGCCGGTGCGCCCGATACCGGTATGCACCTCGTAGCCCAGGGAACGCAGCATGCCCGCCACCAGGGTGGAGGTGCGCGTTTCCCGGAAGCCGAGTTCCGGATTGGCATGGATGTCACGACGAATGGCCACGAGCTCGTTGTGGAACATGCTGATTGCATGAACTACATGTTGATACGACATTCTTGCGAAATCCCTGCACAATCTGATGTAGGAGGCAAAGCGGTACATTAACATAGCGCAGTGGCACGCCTATCCAATGGTCCACGATCAACGCCTCGTGTCGAATGCCGCACGAGACGCTGGTGCTGGCGTTTCTCTCACGTTATGCTGCACCCCGTACAATTCGATCAACAAATACAGTCAGGAGCCCAGTTTTATGGCCACTTCGCAAAAAACCGCCCGCAAGCCCAACGCTGCATTCATGAAGCCCCTTACCCCGAGCGCCACGCTGGCGGCCGTGATCGGTGCCGAACCTGTGCCCCGCACAGAAGTTACCAAGAAGATCTGGGACTACATCAAGAAGCACGACCTGCAGGATCCCGCAAACCGCCGCAACATCAACGCCGATGACAAGCTGCGCCCCCTGTTCGGCAAGGATCAGGTTTCCATGTTCGAACTGACCAAGCTGGTGAGCGCTCACCTGAAGTAATCGCCACGGCGCAGCCCGCCGGGGGCGCTCCCAGGCGCCCAGAAGAAAAAACGCTGAACATCGAGTCAGCGTTTTTTCTTGGTCGATACCGCAGTCTTGCCAAAGCGCGGCCGTGCGGTGACTAGTTCAGAGCTTCCCTAGTAGCTGGCAATCACAGATCGTTGCTGGGAGAATTTCCGGAGAACAGGGCCAGCCACCCCTTCGCAATGCGGTAAACGACCCATACAAGGGCGATGAGCCCGGTCAGCCAGCCGATGAAGATCAACGTGGCCAGCGCACTGAGCGCGAACCACAACAGCCCCCACCAGAAGGTCTTGAGCACCCAGTCGAAATGGGTGGCGTAAACGGTGCCCGCCGCTTCGGGGCGCTTCAGATAAGCCAGGACGATGGCGGCGATCGTTGCGACGCCGAAGAACCCCGCACTGACGAGGCCCAATGCGAACAGCGCGTAAATAAGATGTGTGAGCTTGCGTAGCGTAAGGCCGGTTTCTGGCTCTGGCTGCGGAAAAGCTTGCGACATAGAGGGGGTCTCCGGGAAATATCATGAAGGAATCCCGCCCGTGGGGCGGGACCCCTTTGCCACTATTCGGGGAGCCTTGGGCACCGTAGGGCGTGAATGAGGCCTGCGCATGGGCGCGCGCCTCCCGTAACCATGCATTTTAGCCGATTCAGCACCGCCCAACGGCACAGGTTCACTCTGCCTCGATGTTCAAGCTCTTGACCAATTGCCCCCACTTGGTCAGCTCGGTCGACAGATGCTCGGCCAGGGCCTGCCTGCTGCCCCCCGACGGCACGGCGCCCAGGGCCGACAGCTGCTTGTGCATTTCGGGCGTCGACAGCACTTCATTGAGCGCGGTATTGATGCGGTCCGCTATTTCCGGGGAAATGCCCTTTGGCGCCAGAAGCGCGAACCAGGTGGAGGAAACCAGCCGGGGATATCCGAGCTCGGCTGTCGTCGGTACGTCCGGCAGCGCCGACGAACGCACCGGCGACATGATCGCGAGTGGACGAACCATCCCGCCGCGCACATGCCCCGCAATGCCGGGCACCAGCTGGAACATGGCTTGTATATCGCCCGCGATCAGGTTCGTGGTGGCCTGCCCCGGCGCGGTGTAGGGGACATGCACGAGCCGGGTGCCTGTTTCCTGCATGAACAGCGCACCGGCAAGATGCATTGAACTGCCGTTACCGGACGAGGCGAAATTGAGCTTGTCCGGATTGCTTTTGGCATAATCGATGAAGCCGCCGAAATCCTTGACGGGCAGCTCATTGTTCACCACCAGGATGTTCGGCACATCCGCCACCAGCCCGATGGGTTCGAAACTCTCCACCGGGTCGAACCCGGGATTCTTGTGCATGGCCGGATTGACCGCGAGCGTGCCGGCCCAGGAAAACAGCAGTCGATATCCGTCCGGCGCCGACCGCGCCGCAGCCGCCGCCCCGATATTTCCGTTTGCGCCGCCCCGATTCTCGATCACGATGTTGGCGTTCAGACGTTGCGCCAGCCGCTCGCTCACGAGACGCGCTATCGCGTCCCCGGTTCCCCCGCCTCCGGGGGCGGGCACGATGACCTGTATGGGCTTGGCCGGCCACTCCTCGGCAAGCGAGGGCGCTGAAGCGAAAAACCCGCAAGCCAGCAAAGCCGCGAGAGAACGGGCGATCCGTTTTGTGTTCATCATTGTCTCCTGTTGGTGATTGATCGAAGCGCTTCAGCCTGTCGGCGGAAGCTGCCCCGTTATGATCCGAAGGCGTCTTCGGCGCCGCATCGGAAAATGCCTGCTTGAAATCGTCGCGCATAAGCGATGTGACGAGGGCTTGCGCTTTAGGTCCTGTTGACACTAAAAGGGGACTCGCATGAGTACGCAAACGCGCGCCTGGCTGCGTTGCGAATGCTCGCCGGGGGGGCCGGGCCCTAGTTCATGGCCAAAGGCGCCCTGCCGCACGAAGAACCGCTTCGATACTGGTGTCTGCCGTGGCCGTTGGCAGCACGCATCCGGGAGCGATCATCAGCCTTCCATCGGGGCATTGATCGATGGCACAGCGCACTTCCCCGTCTATCGCATCGAGATTTCCGTTCACCATGGTTTCACATTCGTTCAGGCCTCCCGCGAGCAGCCCGGAAAACATTCGGCGGGCTTGCGCAAGCGTGGGCGCGGTGAGGCGGTCGTGCCAGTTGATCGCATGGACAGGGTATGAACACACTTGCTCGAACATAGTGTCGAGGCCGTGCACATGAAGCATGTTGAAACGGCTTTTCTCTTGTATCGATTCCAGCACCGCCAGATCGTAGGCACGGCCGAAGCGTTCATGTTCGCCCAGGGTCAGCAACCGATGGGATGCCAGTTGCGTCGCAAAGAAGATGCCACCGGCCCCGCGGTCAATGGCATCCTGGCAGAATCGTATCGTCACGTCCGTGATGATCATCAATGCTTCCTCCATCAGGCCGGGGGCGTTCCGGATATCCGCAAAGATACGGTCACCGGCCAGTTTTCGGGCGGTGGTCAAAGGGCTGAATACCGTCTGCAGAATCGGCACACGGCCCTGGAGTTCCTTGGCGACGGCTCCCAGCGCCTGGTTCTGCCAGCCCAGTGTCCCCGACCTCGTGTCGAGCGCCTTGAGCTTCCCCCAGTCCTCCAGATGCCGGATTCCCGTACGGACAACTTCCCGCGTCCCGATGGGCGAGTCGCGATAGGCGCTTATGGCCCCCCAATCCTCCACACCATATGTGCCCGACGGCATGAACTTCACCACATCGAAGTTCCAGCGGTTCTGCCAGTCCAATGTCCTGGCGACCAGTCGTTGGGGCGTCTGGTCGTCTTCGGGGAAGTGACGCCATAAAGCCACGAGGGGTTCGGACAAGGGCTCATCCGACAGCGCGCGTTCGACACGACTCCAATGGTCCATACAGAAAATCTCCTTCTTGCAACCTCGCGGTTGCCCGTGAATGAAAGGAAATTCTCTGATCAGCCGGCTTGTGCGACAAACGAGATGATGCAAAGAGAGCTTTTGTGAAATACAAAACGGCGGGTATTCCGCCCGCCGGCGCGGGCTCAGGCGCTTGCCTGGCCGCAAAGGCGTTCCACCAAAGCCGCCACGTGTTCCGACACGGCATGGCCGGTATGCCAGCAGACCCGCAGGACCCGGTGAGCCCACTCTTCCTCCAGCTTGAGGGTACGCACTCGCGTCTCGGTGGAATGGCTTGCCACCGAACGTGGCAGGATGGCAATGCCCACCCCGGCGGCCACCATCGCAATGACCTCGGTAAAGGACGTGACCTGAATGCGCACATCGACATGCCGGCCGAGCACTGCCGCCTTGTTCTGCAGGAAGGTATGAATCGCGGAGCCGCTTTGAAGCGAGACGAACGGATATTCGAGGCAGTCGGTGAAACGCGCAGCCTTCCCGGCCAGCAGCTTGGATGGTTCGGGAACCAGCACCACGAGCTCATCCTCGTGATAGGCCCGGAACTCGAGATCAGGGTGCTCGCCGTCCCATGTCACGACACCGATATCCGCCCGCCCGTCGGCCACCGCCGCCACGATGTCGTGGCTCAACCGCCCTTCCAGGTTCACGCGCACGGTCGGCCTTGTTTGCAGGAACGCCGTCAGGTCGGACGGAAGATAAGAGGCCAAAGCCGTGCTGTTGGCGAATATCGTGACCTGCCCTTTCACCCCGGCCGCGTATGGCGCGATGTTGGCGTGCATCTGCTCGAGCTCCGCCATGCACCGCCTGCTGTGTTCCAGCAAGACCTGGCCGGGCCTCGTCAGCGCCACCCCGCGTGGCAGACGTTGCAGCAGCTGCACTTGCAGGGCGTCTTCCAGGCTCTTGAGGCGCAGGCTTGCGGACGACGGCGAAAGAAAGCATGCGGCCGCGCCCCGGGAAATGTTGCCGGCATCCGCAACGGCGACGAACAGCCGAAGATCGGTGAGATCGTAGCGCATAAGCCGTTTTTGTATTTCACAAAATCAGCTTTCAGTATATCCCGCTGGAGCCTTCCGGAGCCTGATGGGACACTGCGATGATTTCAACACGGAAGCAGACCGAAGCATGAACAAGCTCGAAGCCCTATCTTCACAATCCGCGGCGCCGGCCGTCGGGCCGTATTCGCAAGGAATCATCGCCGGCGACTTTCTGTACGTGTCAGGCCAGTTGCCTTCATCCCATGACGGGAGCCCCGTGCCCGACGGCATCGGAGCTCAGACCCGCCTGGTGCTGCATAATATCGAAGCGATCGCCCGCGAGGCGGGATGCACGCTTGCCGACCTGGCGAAGCTCACGGTATTCATGACGGACCTTTCGAAGCTCGAATCCGTCAACGAGGCCATGGCTTCGATGCTCAACAAACCCTATCCCGCCCGCAGCACGGTACAAGTAACGGCGTTGCCGAAATCATCTCAAATCGAAATCGACGCAGTCCTGAAACTGGCCGATAAAGGAGAATGAACACATGAACAAGCCAGATTCATGGACGGCAACCGCCATCCGGCAAATCGAACGCGACTTCCGCCGCTCGGCGGATACGCACCTCATTCCGCTGGAGCTGCCCGCCTTCCCTGGAATATCCCTGTACATCAAGGACGAATCCACCCACCCCACCGGCAGCCTCAAACACAGGCTCGCGCGCTCCCTGTTCCTGTATGCGCTGTGCAACGGCTGGGTGCGTGCCGGCACGACCATCATCGAAGCCTCCTCGGGCAGCACCGCCGTCTCGGAAGCCTATTTCGCAAAAATGCTGGGCCTGCCCTTCGTTGCCGTCATGCCGCATGGTACGTCCGCCGCAAAAGTGGATCTGATCAAGTTCCATGGCGGCCGTTGCCATTTCGTGGAACGCTCCGACCAGGTCTACGAAGAAGCCGCCAGACTGGCCCGGGAAACCAACGGCCATTACATGGACCAATTCACCTACGCCGAGCGGGCGACCGACTGGCGCGGCAACAACAACATCGCGCAGTCGATCTTCGAGCAATTGCAGGACGAGCCCCACCCCATACCGCGCTGGATCGTTACCGGCGCCGGCACCGGGGGCACCTCGGCAACCATTGGCCGTTACATCAGATACAACGGATACGACACCCAATTATGCGTAGTGGATCCCGAAAACTCCGTATTCCTGGATTTTCATCGCACCCGCGACCTGACGCTTACGGCCGCGGGGTCATCGGGCATCGAAGGCATTGGCCGTCCCCGCGTGGAGCCATCCTTCATTCCGGACGTCATCGACCGCATGCTCCGCGTAAGCACGGCCGACTCCTACGCCGCCATGCATTGCCTCGCGAGCCTGATAGGCAAGTCTTACGGGGCGTCCACCGGTACGGATTTTTTTGGCGCCCTCGTTCTGGCTCGTGAAATGCTGGCCGCCGGCGAGTCGGGCTCGATCGTGTTCCTGGCCTGCGATTCAGGCGATCGCTACCTGGACACGTATTACGACAAGAGCTGGCTTGCTTCTCAAGGCTATGATCTCGAAGAGAACATCGGATCCATCCGGAAAATCTGCGAATGAAACATGCCCGGCTTGCCGGCCGGGTTTCTTCGCAACGATACCGAGGCGCCTGGGGGCCGCGCCAATAGCAAAACCCCACCAGCGAGTTGGCTGATGGGGTTCTGAGGGATAAGTGCCTGACGATGACCTACTTTCACAGACGTACGTCCACTATCATCGGCGCGAAGGCGTTTCACGATCC